>NZ_JAHLJA010000188.1:0-10564 GCF_020496245.1 Pseudonocardia sp. ICBG601
TCCGACCCGACGGCCTGTGGCCGTTTTCCGCTGGCCAGCGGGTCATTTCGGGTGGTGAGGTGGCATGAACGCGCTGTTTCGTCGTGTCGTGGCGGCGGTCCGGGACCGGCTGGTCGAGATCGCCGTCGTCGCCGCCCTAACCGTCGCGGCGGTGTGGCTGACCTGGTGGTTCGCCGCACCGCTCGGCTTCGTAACCGGCTGGTGGGCGGCCGCTGAGCTGCGGCTCTGGCAGGCCCGTCGAGCCGTCCCAGCCTCAACCACCCTGGCCGGACAGGACCCGGGCGACGTCTCCGGCGGCGCTGTGTCGCCTTCTGGGCGGGTTTCGGCTGGTCAGCGGGTTGAGGGGAGGGCCGGAGCATGACCACCACGAACCACTCGTGGGCTGCAACACGGGCGGCGGAGCGGCGTGAGAGCCGCGCTCTGGACGCCCGCCTCGCCCGGGAAGCCGCTGACGCTGCGGCGCAGCGGCGGATCGCCGAGCAGGACGCCCGCCGCGACCGCGACCGGGCCGACCGCGAGAGCGCTGAGCGGCGCCGCACCGAGCAGCGACGAGCCCGCACAGCCGCCCGGGCCGCAGCCCGCACACGCGCCCTGACCTGGTCTTCTGCCCACGTCGTCGAGTTGCTGATCTACCCGATCGCGCTCCTGTCCTTCGCTCTGGCCGCACCCGCGATGGCCGCCTACGGCACCACCATCTACGGCCCGCTCGGCGTGCTCCTGGCCGGGATCACCGAACTCGGCATGTGGGCCTTCGCCCTCGCCATCGTCGCCTCCCGACACCAGACACCGGACCGGCCCGTGGTCGGGTTGCAGGCCGGGGTGGTGCTGTTCTCCCTGGTCGCGGCCTCGATGAACCTCCTCCACGGCCTCGAACAGGGCCTCACCGCCGGGATCGTCATGGCCGTCGTGTCCATCGCAGGCGTCACCGCACACCAGCTCACCCTCGCCGGGGCACCCCGCTCCCGAGCCGAGCGCCGGGACGCCCACCTGACCGCGCTGGTAGAGGCGAAGACCGACCGAGCACGACGCCTCGCCGTCCGCGACGCGGCAGCAACCATCGGCACCGACGGCACCGCCACCGCCCAGCTGACCTACCGGCCCGGGACCTACCAGGTCCACCGACGGGCGCTCGCCGCGACGACCGCCCCGGGACGCCACGGCGCCCCGCCCGTGCCGGGCGGCGAGGGCCGCGCCGACGACTGGGACTGGGCACTCGCCGCCCTCGTCGAAGGCGCGGACTGTGTCGGCTCCCGCCTCACCAACGACTACGACTACGACCTCGACTACCTCGACTCCGACCTCGACGATGATCATGGAGGCGGTGTCGCCGTCCTCAACCGCCGCGACGAGGAGTCGGGTGGGGAGTCGAGGGCTGACCTGCGACAGTCGACCCCACCAAGATCATCGTCGAGGGGCGGAGTCGACCCCGACCATGATCTTGAAACCGGGTCGACTCCCCGCAGCCTGGATGATCTTCGCGACCAGCTCCGGGCCGCCGTCGCCGACGGCCGGGTCGACCCCGGATCGGCCGAGTCCATCCGCCGGACGCTGCGCTGTTCCGCCGCGCGGGCCCGCCAACTCCGCGACGAGACCGCCGGAGGCCCCCGATGAACAACAACGACCACGACACGCGGGGGAAGTCTGGCGGCGCCAGCCCAGACCACCATGCGCGTGAGCTGGCGCCGGTCATCACCCTGCACCACCGCACCGACAACTCCGACACCGAGCCCTCGGTGGTGATCGAGGGCGAGATCGTCGACCACACCTGCGGCCCGCAGACAGACAGCGCCTCGACACCGGGAACCGACGTGGTGGTGTCGCGGCGGGACCTCTACCGCTCCGACCTACACACCGCAGGCCGGAGCGCCCTCGCCGCCGCCACCCACCCCGTCACCGTCACCACAACGAAAGCCCTGGTCAGGAACACGTGGTTCGTGTTCTCCGGCGCCGGAGTCCTCATCCAACGCTGGCGGGACACCCACGGCACCTCCCGCTATGAGCGGCAGATGCGGGCCGCTGAGATCGCCGGGGACCAGGACCGGCTCCTGGAGTGGGAGGCCCGCGACACCGCCGAAAAGCAGCGGCGTCATGGCCGGGTGATGGACTGGATCAACGCGCCCCTGGCGTGGGCGCGTGCTGCGGGGGTCGGCGCGCTGATCGCGCTCGGGATGCTCCTCGCCCTCGGCGCCGTCCTCGCGATCGCGGCGAAGGATGTTTCCCTGGTCATCGCCCCTGTTGCCGGGGTGATCGACGCGGTCGTGATCGCTGGCCCGGCCGTTACGTTCGTGACCGTCTACGCCACCGTGATCGCCACCCTGGCCGGGGCCGGGGCGGTGCTCGGGCTGTGGGCACTCGGCCGGGCCCGCACCACCCCACCCACCTGGACCGCGACTGTCGACGACGACGAGACCAGCACCGGGCGGGGTGTGATCGTCGACGAAAGCGCCGTGGTCAACGCGCTGCGCAACCTCGGCCTGAGCGCCCTGAACAGCAAGTTCAAACACGGCTGGACACCCCGCTGGAACCTCCCACCCGTCCACGACGGGAAGGGCTGGCACTGCCAGTTCCTCCTGCCCGAGGGCGTCACCGTCGAGATGCTCAACAAGCGCAAAGACGTCCTGGCCCACAACCTCCTGAGGTTGCCGGTGGAGGTGTGGCCCACCGAAGCCCGCGACCACCCCGGCATGCTGGACCTGTGGGTCGCCGACCAAGGCCTCACTCACCAAACCGGTCGCGCCCTGGCCGCTGCTGCACGACGGGACCACCGACTACTTCCGTGGTGTCCCCGTCGGCGTCACCCCCCCGCGCTGACCTGGTCAACGGACGGCTGTTCGGCACGAACTGGGGCATCGCCGGGATGATGGGCTCCGGGAAGTCCACCCTGATCATCAACGTCCTCGCCGGAGCCATCCTCGACCCACTCGTCGAGATCGACATCTACTGCATGGCCCACAACGCCGACTACGACCCCTTCGCCCCGGTCGCCCGGACGCTGTTCGTCTCCGACGACCCCGACGAGGTCCCCACCGTCCTCAACGGCCTCAAACAGCTCATGTCCGAGCTGTCCGAACGCGGACGGAAACTGTCCGCAGCAGGCGAACCCAAGCTCACCCGGGCACTCGCCGCCGCCGACCCGTCCATGCGGCCCCGCGTCGTGGTCATCGACGAGTGCCAGGAACTGTTCGTCTCCGACGTCGGCGCCGAAGCCGCCGAGCTGGTCGCCAAGATCGTCGCGAAGGCCCGCAAATACGGGGTGACGTTCCTGTTCGCGACACCAGTCCCGTCGAAAGAGTCCCTGCCTCGGGCGGTGGCGAAAGTCCTGTCGAACCGGGCGTGTTTCGCCATCGCCGATCACCAGGGCAACGACGCGATCCTCGGCACCGGCAAACACACCGCCGGGATCACCGCCACCACCCTGCAACCCATGACCGTGGGCAGCGACGGCACCGTGGACCTCGGGGACCTCGGCACCGCCATGACATCCGGGTTCACCAGCCGGGACGGGCTGATGCGCTGCTTCTACATCCAACGCGGCAACGGCGTCGACGAGCTGACACCGATCGTCGAGCGGGCGGTGAAGCTGCGGGAAGAGGCCGGGCTCGCCACCGGAGCAGCGACCGCCCCGGCACCGCCGCCTCGCCGGGACCTTCTGGAGGACCTGCTCCACGTCCTCACCGAGGCGGGCGCGAAGCGGATGCGCACCCAGGAAGCGCTCGCGCTGCTCGCCGAACTCGACCGCGCCCACTACGGGACCTGGACCTTCGAACGCCTCGCCGACGCACTCCCCGACGGGGCGAAGCCCTACAAGACCGGCGGCACCAAACAGGTCTCCACCGACCGCATCGCAGAAGCCCTCACCGACCGCAACACACCCACCGATCCTGTCACCGACAGTGACGAATGGGGCGAAGGGTCCGACGACCTGAGCTGAGGGACCCCCTCAGGGACCCGGGAGGGACCCAGGGAGTTCTCCCTCCCGGGTCCCCGACGGGTCCCTCCCCAACCTGACCTGCACTGACAGTCACCCAGGGACCCCAGGGACCCACCCCCTCCAGCACCTCTGAAACCCGCAGTTGAGCAGGGACGGGAGCACTTCGGCGCCTCCCTCCCTCCCCTTCGCCATGCCGAAAACAGGAGCCCCCATGACCACACACAGTCACCACTCTCCTGGACTACCGGAACCACCGGCAACACCTGCAGCACCTGACCCGCTCCCGTGTCGAGCCCTGGCAGTCCCGATCCCGCGCCTGCCCCACCCGGATCGGGCCGACGCGCTGGAGGTGATCAGCTTCGTCGACCCGGCCGTGCTGGCCGCCGTCCTCGGACGAGCCCAGCCGACCGCACCGCTGCTCGTCGCCGCCCGCGTGGGCGTGGAGGTCGCCGACCTGCGCCACGCCCGCTGGGTCGCGTTGCGCGACGCCAGCAAGCAGGTCTCGGTCGCCTACACCGCTGCCGGGCTCGCCCGACAGCCGTCCCTCGCGGAGTTGATGCGGCGCCGGTATCCGCCCCACGGCGACCCGGCCCGGTGGGCACGTGGGGACGCGGCATGAGCACCACCGCAGCCCCACAGCTGGTCGTGGGCAAGTCGACCCGGACCACAGCCCGCCCCAGCGGGCGAGGACCGGAAGCGACGCGGCAGCACCGCCCTTCCCCCGCGCACCGGCCGCCCCGGATGTCGCGGCTGGCGGTCCAGGTCGCCGACGGCCGCGAACTCGCCGTCCTCGTCGACGGGCCCTGGCGTGGGCGCTGGTACTGGGCCGACGACCTGGCAGCCATGCAGGACGCGTCTCGCCGCTACCCGGACGGCCATCCGGCCGCCGAGCTCCGCGCCTACGCCCCGACCGAGACCTGGACCGAGCACCCGCACGAGCCCGAGGTGACCGGACGCCTCTGGCGACACCACCCGAGCACCGCACCCGCCGCCACCACCTCCAGGAGGACCGCGTGAACACCCACGACGACCAGGTTCCCGCAGGTCAGGGCGAAGGTTCCGAATCCGGCACCTTCACCCCACCACCGACCAACAGCACCAGTAGCGACGTCGACGGGGCGGTGATCCTCGACGACCTGGAGACCGCGCTGCGCCGCTACGTCGCCCTCCCCTCCGACGCCGCCGTCGTCGGGGTCGTGCTCTGGATCGCCGCCACCCACGCCCAACCCGCCTGGGCCCACGCACCACGCCTGGTCGTGCGGGCACCGGAGAAGCGCTGCGGGAAATCCCGCCTCCTCGACGTCGTCGAAGGCGCCTGCCACCAGCCGTTCATCACCGTCAACGCCACACCGGCAGCGGTCTACCGCTCCATCACCGCCGACCCACCCACGATGCTCGTCGATGAGGCCGACACGATCTTCGGACCCGCAGCCACCGGCCACGAAGACCTCCGCGGACTCCTGAACGCCGGACACCAACGCAACCGGCCCGCCAAGCGCTACGACCTCGCCAAAAACCGCGTCGAGTCGATCTCGACGTTCGCCATGGCAGCGCTGGCCGGGATCGGACGCATGCCCGACACCATCGAAGACCGCGCCATCGTCGTCCAGATGCGCCGCAGAGCCCCCGGAGAACAGGTGGCGCCCTACCGGCACCGACGCGACCGGCCACGCCTCCAGAAGCTCGCTGAGCGGCTGCACAGCTGGCTCCGCAACGACCTATCGGTCTTGGAGGCGGCTGAGCCGGTGATGCCGGTCGAGGACCGGGCCGCTGACACCTGGGAACCACTCATCGCCATCGCCGACCACGCCGGAGGCCACTGGCCCGAACGCGCCCGCCAAGCCATCCTCGCCCTCCAAGAGGACAGTGCCGGGGATGACCGGTCCGAACGCATCCGGCTCCTCGCGGACTGCCATGCGGCGTTCGGGGACGAGCAGGCGTTGCCGACGATGCGGCTGCTCCAGCAGCTCCGGGCTGATCCGGAGGCGCCGTGGGCGGACTACGGGCCACGCGGCGAAGGACTCACCGCCATGCGCCTCGGGAAGCTCCTCGCCGAGTACGACATCCAGTCCACGCAAATGCGGCTCCCTGGGCTCGGGAAGGTCAGGTGCTACCAGCGTGACGTGTTCGGCGACGCGTGGCGGCGCTACACCCCTGATCTGGTCACCGACAGTGCTGAACAAGGAGGCGCGGGGCCAGGCGAGGCATAACCGCTGGTCAGGATGCGGTAAGGGCGGCCTTCGGCTTGCGTGAGCGTGTTGTTCGTTGAGGGGGTGTCCCGGCTTGAGCCGGGACACCCCCTCAAGCCGGGACAGGGAAAAAGCGCATGTGACCTGCTGGAACGCTCAATGTGTCCCGGCTGTCCCGGCTTGCCCCGGCTTGGGGCGCCGGTAAGGGAGTTGTCACCAGCCGCAAACGAGTCGATCATTGCTGGTCAGCGGGTTTATTTTCGGTGAGGTTGCGGTAGAGGGTGGCGCGGCTGACGCCGAACGCGGCTGCGATCTGGTCGGCGGTCTGGCCGGTGTCGAGGGCGGCCTGGGCCGCGGCGAGCTGGTTGGGGTCGAGTTTGCGGGGTCGGCCGGGCAGTTTGCCCGTGGCTGCGGTGGCCTCGCGGGCGTGGGCGGCGCGTTCGCGCATGAACACTCGTTCCATGTGTGCGAACAGCGCCAGTAGCGCGACGGCGAGTTCGGCCATCGGCGAGTCGTCGGTGGTGTCGATCGGGATCGGGTCCTTCAGGGTCTTGATCCCGATGCCCTGCTCGCGCAGCTCGTGCACGACGTTGAGGCATTCGCGCAGATTGCGGCCGAGTCGGTCGAGGTTGGTCGCGATGATCGTGTCGCCGGAGCGGGCGTAGCGGCGCAGCTCGGTGAAGCCGGGCCGGTCGATGGTGGCGCCGGTCTTCTTGTCGGTGTAGATCCGCTCGTCGGGTATGCCGTGGTGGCCCAGGGCGTCGAGCTGTCGTTCGAGGTCCTGGTGTGTGGTCGAGACGCGGGCGTAGCCCAGTTCCATCACGTCACCGTCCTGGCCTGGTCCCGGTCGGCATCCAGGGCGGCGGCGATCCGCGGGTCGGTAATGGCGGACTCGCCGGTCATGATCGTCTCGTTTCCTCCCGCAACTGTCTCATAAGTTTACCATGTGGCCGTGTTTCGAGGCGGTGTTTCGACGTTAGATTGTGAGACAGCGTGACCTGGGGTGATGTCGATGTCCGAACTCGCCTGCACGCTGTCGCGGAACCTTGGTTTCGAGACCGGCCAGTCAGCCGCTGGAGGCGGCGGCGGCCAGGCGAAGACGGGCGTCCATGTTCAGCCGCACCTCGCCGTAGGGCAGCACGTGCGCCCAGAACAGCGGCGTCAGCCCGCGCCGATCCTCAGCGGTGAGCGCGTCGTCCCACTCGGAGCCAGCGAGCAGGTCCTGGATCATCAGGGTGTTCACGTACACCAGGGCGGCCTGCAAGATCCGCAGGCACAGCACGCTCATCTCCTGCTCGTCGCGCCGGTTGGTGGCCAGGTCCCCGCCCTTGCCGTAGAAGATGACCGCGTTGGCCCGATTCCACGACTCGACCACGTTCAGGCCCTCGTGGATCTCTCGCTGGAGTGCCCGGCTGTGCAGGTAACGGGCCAAGAAGATGGTCTTTTGCGCCCGGCCCAGCTCGATCATCGCCTGGTAGGTCGGGTGCGCTGCGTTGGCCTTCATGAATCGCCGCAGGATCGCCTCGGTCGAGGCGGTGCCCACGCGGATCGCGGTGGCGTACTTGAGCATCTGGTCGTACTGCTCAGCGATGCGGTCCCACCGGACCGGGCGGGTCATCGCCGGTGCCAGACCCGGCCAGGCGTCTGGCTCGCCAGCAGCCGGGCGGTACAGCTTGACCTTGTTGATCCGCTTGATCCTCGGCAGCAGGTCGAACCCGAGCAGCTTCGTGATGCCGAACCCGATCTCGGACTGACCATGCGTGTCCACGTAATTGGCCTCGACCTGCATGTCGGTGCCATGCCGGATCGCGCCGTCGACCATCGCGTGCACCTCGGAGGCCGAGCAGTTCAGCCGCTGCGAGTGGATCACCACGGAGCCGCGCTCGACGTGCCAGTAGATCAGCACCCCTCGGCCGCCGTAGCGGGAGTGCCACTCGGTGAAGATGTTCTGGTCGAACGCGCCGAAGTGAGTCGAGTCGCTGGCCCCGTGGATCCGTCGCCCCACAGTGTCTGCTGGCGGGCGGCGAAGGTGGCGTTGGCGATCTCGATCGCGATCTGCCGCGCGGCCTCGGTGCTCAGGTAGCGGCGCCGGGCGTAGCGAATCTCGTCCTCGGAATGCCCGTGCTCGCCGCCGGCGACCGCACGGATGCCGGTGTTGGTGCCGTACCCGTAGATAGCCAGCAGCAACCGCTCGGCCAGCACGTGCTCGGGCAAGGTGCCGCGGTCGGCGACCGAGGTCACCGCCGACAGGCAGCCGGTGCGCAGCACCGCCTCCTTGAGCATGTCGATCAGCGGCACCGTGCCCCACCGGGCCTGCACAGCCTGCTTGAGCCGGCGCAGGTTGCGCGGCTCCGGCGAGGCCTCCAGCGGGGCCAGCTTGACCGCGCCAGCCGCGCGGTCGCTAATCGACAACCAATCGCAGCCCGGCAGGGCGGTGTGCAGGGCCTCCAGCTCGGCGCGCATCTCGGCTTGCAGGTCGGCGATGAACTGGCTGGGGTCCAGCGGCTTGCGCAGCGCCTGGTAGTGCTCGACGCGATGGTCCTCGAAATCGGTCGGAAGGTCTTCGGCCGGGTTGCGCCAGGTGTCCGCGCCGACGACCCAGATTTCCTTGCACCGCAACTGCTCGCGTAGCGCCTGGAAGGTGCACACCTCGTAGACCATGCGCACGACCCGTTGCCGGCGGCGCTTGTCGTCCTTGTAAACCAGCGCCTCCCAGTCCTCGCTCAGGCCGCGATGGACCGGGATGTGCTCGCCGGCCGGGTAGTAGTGCAGGTTCCCGGCGCTGGCGTAGCGGGTGATCAGCTCCAGCGCGTCGAGCACCGGCCGGTGGGTGGTGTTGTTGCTGCGGAACTCCAGCACGTCCAGCAGCTTGATCAGCCCAGTCCGGTAGTGGTTGTGTAGGAGCCCTTCAGCGTGGCCTTCACGGTGCGCTGGTAGGTCGGCCCGGAGGACTTGAACTCCGCGATCAGGTCGGCCAGCACGGCCTGCGGCGCGACCGGGAACACGGTGTCGCGCACGAGCTGGTCGCCGGCGTTCACGGTCGCCTCGGCGACCCGGAACAGCAAGTTCTCCTTGCCGGTGACCCGCTTGAACTCCTTGATCAGCTCCTTGGTCACCCGGACCTCGGCGCGGGCGTTGATCCGGTGCACGGTGGAGATCAGCAGCTCGACCAGCGTGTCGGTGATCTCCCGTTCCCGGCAGTGCAACAACGCCGCCAGCAGGGCCAGCGTCACCTCAGGCGCGTGTCCGCGCAGGTGGCTGGGCGCCTCGACCGCCGCCCGCGCCCGCCAGGCGGCGACCACCTTCGGGGCGATGTCGGCGAACACGCCGGCTGACAGGCCGACCGCCCGTACCGCTTCCAGCTTGGCGATCTCGGTCAACATCGTGTTCAGGCTGACGTTGCCCGGATCGGACCGGATCGAGGCCAGCACCGCCGGCCCGTCACCGTCCCCGCCGGGTTGGCCGTCGTCATCGGCACCGGCCGCGACCAAGGCGAACAGCCGAACGCGCACCGCCTCGGATAAGCGGATCGCCACCCGTGCGAACAGCAGCTCCTCGCCGCGGTGCAGCGCCGAGCGCACGATCCGGTCGACGCGGCCGCCGGTGGGCGGCTCGATACGTTCCTCCCGGCACCGGTCCAGCAGCTGGTCACGGACACGTTCAGCGCCGCGCTCGGTCTGGGTGACGGTGGTGACCAGCCACTCGGTGAGCTTGTCGGCGTCGGCGACGCTGCACTCCCGGACCCCAGTGTCCGGCGAATCTGGCTGCGATGGAACTCGATCGTGCGGCCGGACCAGTCGTAGAACGCCAGCTCGGTCACCGGCACACCGACCTGCCGGGCCACGTAGTCCACAGCGGCGTCGGGGATCTCGCTCCGGCTGCGGGGAAACCGGCCGTGCTCGGTGTAAAAGCGCAGCAACACCGCGAACCCGAGCCGCGTCGCGCCACGCTTGCCGGCCACCATCGCCAGCTCGGCCTCGACCAGCGTCCACCGATCGATCAGTTCGTCCTGACCCAGCTCACGCGCCACGCACGGACGCTACTCCCACCCCCCGGACACCGCCGCGACCAGAGATTCAGGGTCAAGCCCCCAGCGCTCGTTTGCGGCTGATGACACGATCCTTACCGGCACCCCGGCTTGGGGGCCGTTTCGGGACATCCCTCGAAATCTCACTCTGTGCAACTGGCGGCGCGGCGCGCCACGGCGAGCGCCCACTCCCCGTGGCGCCGGGCGTCAGCGAGGAGGCGACCGACGGTGCCGATGCTGTCGCCAGTGCTGACAGCGATCTCTCGGTAGCTGAACCCTGGAGGCGCAGATCCACGGCCCTGGCTCGACGTTGCTTGGCCCGCTGCTCGTAGCGGTCTCGGGGTTCGGCGATCATTTTTGTGACCGTGGAGCGGGATATTCCGAACTCTTCAGCGAGTTCGCGGCCGCTCTTGGTCC
>NZ_JAHLJA010000189.1:0-17557 GCF_020496245.1 Pseudonocardia sp. ICBG601
GGTCGCCGACCGACGTGAACTCGCCGTCCTCGTCGACGGGCCGTGGCGCGGCCGCTGGTACTGGGCCGACCAGCTGACCGACATGCAGACCGCGTCCCGCCGCTACCCGGACGGCCACCCCGCCGCCGAGCTGCGCACCTACGCCCCCAGCGGCGAGTTCGCGCCGCACCCGGCCGAGCCCGAGGTGACCGGTCGCGTCTGGCGACACCACCCGCACCCATCCGCAACCGCCGCCACCACCTTCAGGAGGACGACGTGAACGCCCACGACCACGACGAACCCGCAGGTCAGGCCGAAGGTTCCGAATCCGGCACCTTCGACACACCGACACCCGAGCCCCCGAACAGCACCACCAGCCACGGCGTGGACGGGGCGGTGATCCTCGACGACCTGGAAACCGCCCTCCGCCGCTACGTCTCCCTACCCTCGGACGCGGCCGTGGTCGGTGTCGTGCTCTGGATCGCGGCCACCCACGCCCAGCCCGCGTGGGCGCACGCGCCCCGGCTGGTGGTGCGGGCCCCGGAGAAGCGCTGCGGGAAATCCCGCCTCCTCGACGTCGTCGAAGGCGCCTGCCACCAGCCGTTCATCACCGTCAACGCCACACCGGCAGCGGTCTACCGCTCGATCACCGCCGATCCGCCGACGATGCTCGTCGATGAGGCGGACACGATCTTCGGACCCGCAGCCACAGGCCACGAGGACCTCCGCGGACTGCTCAACGCCGGACACCAACGCAACCGGCCCGCGAAGCGCTACGACCTGGCGAAAAACCGCGTCGAGTCGATCTCGACGTTCGCGATGGCCGCCCTCGCTGGGATCGGACGCATGCCCGACACCATCGAAGACCGCGCCATCGTCGTCCAGATGCGCCGCAGAGCCCCCGGAGAACACGTGGCGCCGTATCGACACCGACGCGACCGGCCGCGCCTCCAGAAGCTCGCTGAACGCCTCCACGGCTGGCTCCGCGACGACCTCACCGCCCTGGAGGCAGCCGAACCCGTGATGCCGGTCGAGGACCGGGCCGCCGACACCTGGGAACCGTTGATCGCGGTCGCCGACCACGCAGGCGAGCCCTGGCCCGAACGAGCCCGCCAGGCGATCCTCGCGTTGCAAGCCGAAGACGCCGGGGACGACCGCTCCGAACGCATCCGACTCCTCGCCGACTGCCACACCGCCTTCGGCGACGAGGCCGCGTTGCCGACCATGCGGCTCCTCCAGCAACTCCGGGCCGATCCCGAGGCGCCGTGGGCCGACTACGGGCCACGCGGCGAAGGACTCACCGCGAAGAAGCTCGGAGAGCTGCTAGGCGAGTACGGAATCCAGTCCACGCAGACCAGGTTCCCCGGACTCGGGAAAGTCAGGGGCTTCCACCGAGACGCATTCACTGACGCCTGGCGGCGCTACACACCCGATCTCGTCACCGACAGTAACAACTACCCTCAGAACGACATCGGATCGGAATCATCACTGGTCAGCCCGCGTTAGACTGATCTTCAGGCGGCGCGCACGGGCGGTCCGTTGAGGGGGTGTCCCGGATTGACCCGGGACACCCCCTCAATCCGGGACACCGAAAATCCCCTTATGACCTGCGAAAATAGGTGAGGTGTCCCGGGTGTCCCGGATTGCCCCGGATTGGGGGTCGTTTCGGGACATCTCCCGGAATCTCACTGAGCGTGACCACCTCGGTGGTGCTCCACGGCGGCAGCCCACTCGCCGTTGCGGCGGGCATCAAAGAGCAGCCGACAGACCGCACCCCGGGAGTAGCCGGTCTGGTCAGCAATCTCGGCGCACGTGAGGCCCCGGAGCTTGAGGTTGATGACAGCGGCGCGGCGCTCTCGGGCCCGAGCGAGAAACTCCTCTCGGGGCTCGGCCATCATCTTGACGACGGTGGCGCGAGATACACCGAACTGTTTGGCAAGTTCGCGGCCGGTCTTGGTGCGTCGTTTGGGGATTTGCGCGGTCACGAGTACGCCACCCGAGCCATCTCCTCGCGAAGCAGACGGGACGCTGCCGCACGCTCCTCGCCGCGCGCAGGACCGACTGCGAGTCCTCCGGGTCGGCTGTTTCCTGCGAGTCCGCCGTTGCGTCCTGAGCCTACTCGTCCTCCTTTACGCCCTCGTGCTGCCTGGATCGCGGAGAAGGCTGCGTCGTAGGCGGCGGGGCCGTCGTTCCACATGCGGGAGTAGTTGATCGTCCAGTCGGAGATGGACTGGGAGATGTGGCCGAGTTCGTTTCCTCCGAGGGGGATGGGGAAGTCGGCGTTGAGGATTGCGACGTGTTTGGCGACAGCGGCGCGGTAGCCGTCGGTGTCGCCCCAGTGGTGCCGCATTTCCCGGTAGGCGAAGCGGCGGACCATGTGGAACAGGGTTTCGTTACGGGAGTAGCCGACGGGTTCGCGGCGGCGTTGGTTGTGCCAGCCGCGTCCGGGCATGTGTCCGGCGGCGGTCAGGATCGCGCCGAACTGGTTGAGGGTGGAGGTTTTGTCGTGGAGGAAGTGGGTGATCCAGCGGGAGTGGAACGGGTTTTTGATCAGCCGCCCGGGATAGGACGGGTCCCCGCCGACGGCGCGCCGTAGTGCTTCTTCGATGGACAGGCCGTAGCGGACCGCGCGGCGTGATCCGTAGTTGGTGACGTTGATCGGTGTCGTGATGCCGAACCCGGCGTGGGCGTGGCCGTTGACGGGGTTCTCGATGATCACGTTCGGCATCGGGTGGCTGTCGACGGTGGAGACCATCCGCAGGACCGCGTCCGCGCTGTCGCCGTCGATGCCGATCATCCCCCACACCTGCTTGGGGTGCAGCTCGACGTGCATCCGGGTCATCGCCTCCTCCCGGGTCTGGCGCCACACGCCGTCGTCGAACTCGTCCGCGGCGAGTGGGTACCGCGACGTCCACAAACGCCCCCAGATCGCCGTAGCCGCCTCAAACGGCAGCCCCCCGACTAGGTAGCCCGGGCCCTCAAATGGGGCCGCACAGAGGCTCTCAGAGCCCCGGGGATCGGCATCGGGGACAGCGCCGGGGGGAACCCACAGGTCAGAGCCAGTCATCCGGGGGAACTCCTCACCACCGCCGCCAAGGGCGCGGTGCCGGTCTAGGGCATTGAGCTTCGCCCTGTGTTGTCTCCGGCCGCTGACGCGGCCGGAGGGGTGCGGGCTCGCTGCGCTTCACCCGAAACTCTGACTTGGCTTGTTGCTTACATGGTCACTCGAATCATTCCAGGTCACAGGCCCGACCGTCGCGTACCCCCAGGTCAGACGGGCGTGTCACCCCACCCGGCCTCCGACCGAGCGCTAGCGGCACGGCACCCGCAGCACCCGCAGCAGCAGCAGCAGCAGCAGCAGCCCCGCCGGGGGCGCCCGCCCGCGTTTTCCTTAAGAAAACGCACATCTTGCTGCGCGGTGAACCGGCACCAGGCGGTCGTCGGCAAGCCGACACCCGGACCGCACCCCGCCCCCGGCGGGGGAGGACCGGAAGCGGCGCGGCAACACCACACCAACCGGCTCCGTCCACACACAACCAGCGACCCGAACCGAAGATCATCAGATGATGCATAGGTCCTGTGGCCGTTGACCTTCAGTGGCGGAACGCCACCACCTCGGGCCCACCCGGCCGACGACGCTCGTCTACGACGCGCTCGACACCGTCACCCCAAGATCAACAGCCACCACACCTATGCACAGTGTTGTGATCCCGGGACCGGTGCCGGTCCCGCGCAGACGCTTCACCCCCGCACGCACCGCCCGGGAGAACGGCCACGGCCCCGCCTGCGGCGGAGCACGCTAGACACTTAGCCCAGCTAAGTGGGTAACGCAAAAGACGAGGTCCCGCAGAGCAGGGCGCTGCGCTGAACCGAACAACCCCGGGCTGCCGCGCCGCTTCCGGTCCTCACCCGCCAGGGCGGGCTCCGGTCCGGATCGACTTGCCCACGACCGCCGAACCGGCGCCTACAACCACCACCCGACTCCGACATTATCGAGTCAGTCACAGCAGCCGAGAAACTACTTGTAGCAAATTAGCAGTCCAAGTATAAACCCCAGAAGTAGGGTTTTCAGCAAAAGAATCAGCAGTAGAGAAAAGCCGCCGATAGAAAAATAAGCGATCCCACCTCCCAGTACCCCCAGCGTGACAGCTGGCAGTCCAAACCAGCCCAGCCACCACAGAGGTTGACGAGATTTCATAAGGTTTCGCCTTCTCTCGACAATCGACCAGTCGTCCCTAATCGGAATCTCCAAGCTGCGCCTAGTAACAGCTAAGGCTAAGTCCAGCCCCCGAGAGCCCATAGAACGCTAATGCGACCGCAAGACCTCCCCCTGAAGCGAAGATTGCAGCCACCGCCGCAACCGTCGCACCCGCCATGTCGGCGATAGCCACGATGCAGCTCCACGAATAGCCGCCCACCCCACCCGCATACTTAGCCGGGTCCGCCTTCTTCATTTCTGCGACACGGGGCGCAATGTCTTTAAAGGCGGCATCGAATTCGTCGACCCATGCGGGGTCTGCTCCAGCATTAATCGCACCATTGCGATCGAACGTCGGGATCGCGGTAGCGGTGTTCACATAACGCAAGATAATCTGGTAATTGCGCTCATCGTCATTCGCATAAGCGGCTTGCGCGGTTTGCCCAATCGCGATCTTGTTGAAACTGAACGCGGGCGCAATGGACTGAGCGACCTCCGCTGGAGTACTAGTCAGGCGCGGAGTATCCGCAGCAGCGATTCCGCTAGCTGAACCCATTGCGACAGTCATAACCAACACAGTCCCGATAACGCGGGACACGGATGCGAACCTCTTCGTACACATGACCGCATGCGAACACGCCCCCCCCCGCTGGTCAAGAACCACTACCAGCAGCAATCACACGAACACGCTCAGCACACTACGCACTACGGACAGATACGCCCAAACCAACCCAAACCGCCCACCCTCGCCGCAGTCAGTTGACCTTGACCTTGACCTTGACCTTCCTTCTCTCAAAGCATGGAACTACGTACTGATGACCATGGCCGCTCCGCGACCACCCTCCCGGTGGGTCGGGCTGGCGCCCGACACCTCGACCGACCGTCAGCGAAGCAGGGTGGTTGAGGTGTCGGGCGCCAGCCCGACCCACCGGGACTCACTCAACCATCCACACAACAGCAGGTCACAACGATGACCTACCTGAGAGCGCCCCGGGGCAAGCCCAGAAGACGGCCCCGAAAACGATCTTGGGCTCTCTCGGGAGCAACAAAACCCCTCTCGGGAGTTACTGGGCCACCTGTCGGGCCGACAGCACCGAGGACACGCGACCTCAACGATAGCGCGACAACCCCCACATCCGCCGGATCGCGCATCGAGCGGATGCGGAGGCTCCTGCACGCACCAAAACACCGTGCAGGCAGATACTAAATCCATCCTGCGGCACCTTTGAAACCACAGAACCAGTCACCTCAATACCGTGCCCGGCGCCACCTGCCCTAGCGCAAAAGGGCCTTCATTCGTAGCTCTGACAACAGCGGCCCTCCGGTGCCACAAGCGGCAGAAGAGGCAACAGAGGAGTGCTCAGCAACACCTGCAGAGCGCCGCGATCTATAGCACTAGAAACGCAACCACACGCACCCAAAAACCGTGAGCGCCGCCGCTCGCCACTCCGGCCTCCGACTCGTCACGCAGAGTGAGATTCCGGGGGATGTCCCGAAACGACCCCCAATCCGGGGCAATCCGGGACACCCGGGACACCTCACCTATTTTCGCAGGTCATAAGGGGATTTTCGGTGTCCCGGATTGAGGGGGTGTCCCGGGTCAATCCGGGACACCCCCTCAACGAACCACGCACCCAAGCGCGCAGACGATCGCCTTAGATGCAGCCTGACCAGGAGAAACAGCGATCAGGCGGCTCCCTGCGCCCTGTCGTCACGTTCCGTGACCGATGTGGGGTGTGGGCGAGCGCCGTGCAGGTCGGTCGAGATTGGTGCTTGACAGGCCGGACGGGGGCGTGTCTTGCTGGAAGGGCGAGCCCGTCAAGTCCGGCGGGGTTGCGGTCACCGCCCAGGGATAGCACCCGGGGCGGCGACCTAACCGAACGACCTGTATAGGACAGGTGATCGGCTATGGGCCATGCTGCCCTTGGCGTCTGCGCGTCTCCACCGGTGGGTGGAACTTTCCTTCCAGACTCCCCCGACAGTGACCATGATCCCGGCGTTGACCAGGGCTTTTCCTGGTGCCCGGACGGGTTGACCGAGCAGGTCATCGACCGTCTCTACGGCGACCTCCTCGCATGCCTCAACGGGCCGACCGGGCCGTCTGGCGGGGCACCCGCAGGCCGCCTGCTGACGCTTCCGCCCCGACGTCCCGTGGCCGTTTCCGCTGGTCAGTCGGTCATCGTGGGCGGTGAGGCGGCATGAAGCGCCGTAACCAGGCCCGGACGGTGGTCTTCCGTTCCGAGGGCGCCGACACACTGTGGGCGACCCGCATGCACGAAGCCGGACACGTCGTCATGACCCGCGCCTCCGGCGGCTGGGTCACCCGAGTCACCATCGGCGACGACGGCACCGGCAGCACCGAATCCGTCTTCCCACCCTGGGTCGACCTGCACCTCTACTACGACCTGGCCTGCGACTACGCCGGCGCCATCGCCGAAGGCATCGACTTCGACCACCCCGCCTGCGCCTCCGACATCGCCTACGCCAACCGCACCCTGCGCCACGTCCCCTGGACCGCGCGACGACGCATCGAACGACGCAGCAAAAAAACCGCACGCAACTTCGTCGGACCCACGATCTTCGGGCCACGCTGGCGCTTCATGCCGCCTCACCGCCCACGACCGACTGCCCGGAAACGGCCACGGGACGTCGGGGCGGAAGCGTCAGCAGGCGGCCTGCGGGTGCCCCGCCAGACGGCCCGGTCGGCCCGTTGAGGCATGCGAGGAGGTCGCCGTAGAGACGGTCGATGACCTGCTCGGTCAACCCGTCCGGGCACCAGGAAAAGCCCTGGTCAACGCCGGGATCATGGTCACTGTCGGGGGAGTCTGGAAGGAAAGTTCCACCCACCGGTGGAGACGCGCAGACGCCAAGGGCAGCATGGCCCATAGCCGATCACCTGTCCTATACAGGTCGTTCGGTTAGGTCGCCGCCCCGGGTGCTATCCCTGGGCGGTGACCGCAACCCCGCCGGACTTGACGGGCTCGCCCTTCCAGCAAGACACGCCCCCGTCCGGCCTGTCAAGCACCAATCTCGACCGACCTGCACGGCGCTCGCCCACACCCCACATCGGTCACGGAACGTGACGACAGGGCGCAGGGAGCCGCCTGATCGCTGTTTCTCCTGGTCAGGCTGCATCTAAGGCGATCGTCTGCGCGCTTGGGTGCGTGGTTCGTTGAGGGGGTGTCCCGGATTGACCCGGGACACCCCCTCAATCCGGGACACCGAAAATCCCCTTATGACCTGCGAAAATAGGTGAGGTGTCCCGGGTGTCCCGGATTGCCCCGGATTGGGGGTCGTTTCGGGACATCCCCCGGAATCTCACTCTGCGTGACGAGTCGGAGGCCGGAGTGGCGAGCGGCGGCGCTCACGGTTTTTGGGTGCGTGTGGTTGCGTTTCTAGTGCTATAGATCGCGGCGCTCTGCAGGTGTTGCTGAGCACTCCTCTGTTGCCTCTTCTGCCGCTTGTGGCACCGGAGGGCCGCTGTTGTCAGAGCTACGAATGAAGGCCCTTTTGCGCTAGGGCAGGTGGCGCCGGGCACGGTATTGAGGTGACTGGTTCTGTGGTTTCAAAGGTGCCGCAGGATGGATTTAGTATCTGCCTGCACGGTGTTTTGGTGCGTGCAGGAGCCTCCGCATCCGCTCGATGCGCGATCCGGCGGATGTGGGGGTTGTCGCGCTATCGTTGAGGTCGCGTGTCCTCGGTGCTGTCGGCCCGACAGGTGGCCCAGTAACTCCCGAGAGGGGTTTTGTTGCTCCCGAGAGAGCCCAAGATCGTTTTCGGGGCCGTCTTCTGGGCTTGCCCCGGGGCGCTCTCAGGTAGGTCATCGTTGTGACCTGCTGTTGTGTGGATGGTTGAGTGAGTCCCGGTGGGTCGGGCTGGCGCCCGACACCTCAACCACCCTGCTTCGCTGACGGTCGGTCGAGGTGTCGGGCGCCAGCCCGACCCACCGGGAGGGTGGTCGCGGAGCGGCCATGGTCATCAGTACGTAGTTCCATGCTTTGAGAGAAGGAAGGTCAAGGTCAAGGTCAAGGTCAACTGACTGCGGCGAGGGTGGGCGGTTTGGGTTGGTTTGGGCGTATCTGTCCGTAGTGCGTAGTGTGCTGAGCGTGTTCGTGTGATTGCTGCTGGTAGTGGTTCTTGACCAGCGGGGGGGGGCGTGTTCGCATGCGGTCATGTGTACGAAGAGGTTCGCATCCGTGTCCCGCGTTATCGGGACTGTGTTGGTTATGACTGTCGCAATGGGTTCAGCTAGCGGAATCGCTGCTGCGGATACTCCGCGCCTGACTAGTACTCCAGCGGAGGTCGCTCAGTCCATTGCGCCCGCGTTCAGTTTCAACAAGATCGCGATTGGGCAAACCGCGCAAGCCGCTTATGCGAATGACGATGAGCGCAATTACCAGATTATCTTGCGTTATGTGAACACCGCTACCGCGATCCCGACGTTCGATCGCAATGGTGCGATTAATGCTGGAGCAGACCCCGCATGGGTCGACGAATTCGATGCCGCCTTTAAAGACATTGCGCCCCGTGTCGCAGAAATGAAGAAGGCGGACCCGGCTAAGTATGCGGGTGGGGTGGGCGGCTATTCGTGGAGCTGCATCGTGGCTATCGCCGACATGGCGGGTGCGACGGTTGCGGCGGTGGCTGCAATCTTCGCTTCAGGGGGAGGTCTTGCGGTCGCATTAGCGTTCTATGGGCTCTCGGGGGCTGGACTTAGCCTTAGCTGTTACTAGGCGCAGCTTGGAGATTCCGATTAGGGACGACTGGTCGATTGTCGAGAGAAGGCGAAACCTTATGAAATCTCGTCAACCTCTGTGGTGGCTGGGCTGGTTTGGACTGCCAGCTGTCACGCTGGGGGTACTGGGAGGTGGGATCGCTTATTTTTCTATCGGCGGCTTTTCTCTACTGCTGATTCTTTTGCTGAAAACCCTACTTCTGGGGTTTATACTTGGACTGCTAATTTGCTACAAGTAGTTTCTCGGCTGCTGTGACTGACTCGATAATGTCGGAGTCGGGTGGTGGTTGTAGGCGCCGGTTCGGCGGTCGTGGGCAAGTCGATCCGGACCGGAGCCCGCCCTGGCGGGTGAGGACCGGAAGCGGCGCGGCAGCCCGGGGTTGTTCGGTTCAGCGCAGCGCCCTGCTCTGCGGGACCTCGTCTTTTGCGTTACCCACTTAGCTGGGCTAAGTGTCTAGCGTGCTCCGCCGCAGGCGGGGCCGTGGCCGTTCTCCCGGGCGGTGCGTGCGGGGGTGAAGCGTCTGCGCGGGACCGGCACCGGTCCCGGGATCACAACACTGTGCATAGGTGTGGTGGCTGTTGATCTTGGGGTGACGGTGTCGAGCGCGTCGTAGACGAGCGTCGTCGGCCGGGTGGGCCCGAGGTGGTGGCGTTCCGCCACTGAAGGTCAACGGCCACAGGACCTATGCATCATCTGATGATCTTCGGTTCGGGTCGCTGGTTGTGTGTGGACGGAGCCGGTTGGTGTGGTGTTGCCGCGCCGCTTCCGGTCCTCCCCCGCCGGGGGCGGGGTGCGGTCCGGGTGTCGGCTTGCCGACGACCGCCTGGTGCCGGTTCACCGCGCAGCAAGATGTGCGTTTTCTTAAGGAAAACGCGGGCGGGCGCCCCCGGCGGGGCTGCTGCTGCTGCTGCTGCTGCTGCGGGTGCTGCGGGTGCCGTGCCGCTAGCGCTCGGTCGGAGGCCGGGTGGGGTGACACGCCCGTCTGACCTGGGGGTACGCGACGGTCGGGCCTGTGACCTGGAATGATTCGAGTGACCATGTAAGCAACAAGCCAAGTCAGAGTTTCGGGTGAAGCGCAGCGAGCCCGCACCCCTCCGGCCGCGTCAGCGGCCGGAGACAACACAGGGCGAAGCTCAATGCCCTAGACCGGCACCGCGCCCTTGGCGGCGGTGGTGAGGAGTTCCCCCGGATGACTGGCTCTGACCTGTGGGTTCCCCCCGGCGCTGTCCCCGATGCCGATCCCCGGGGCTCTGAGAGCCTCTGTGCGGCCCCATTTGAGGGCCCGGGCTACCTAGTCGGGGGGCTGCCGTTTGAGGCGGCTACGGCGATCTGGGGGCGTTTGTGGACGTCGCGGTACCCACTCGCCGCGGACGAGTTCGACGACGGCGTGTGGCGCCAGACCCGGGAGGAGGCGATGACCCGGATGCACGTCGAGCTGCACCCCAAGCAGGTGTGGGGGATGATCGGCATCGACGGCGACAGCGCGGACGCGGTCCTGCGGATGGTCTCCACCGTCGACAGCCACCCGATGCCGAACGTGATCATCGAGAACCCCGTCAACGGCCACGCCCACGCCGGGTTCGGCATCACGACACCGATCAACGTCACCAACTACGGATCACGCCGCGCGGTCCGCTACGGCCTGTCCATCGAAGAAGCACTACGGCGCGCCGTCGGCGGGGACCCGTCCTATCCCGGGCGGCTGATCAAAAACCCGTTCCACTCCCGCTGGATCACCCACTTCCTCCACGACAAAACCTCCACCCTCAACCAGTTCGGCGCGATCCTGACCGCCGCCGGACACATGCCCGGACGCGGCTGGCACAACCAACGCCGCCGCGAACCCGTCGGCTACTCCCGTAACGAAACCCTGTTCCACATGGTCCGCCGCTTCGCCTACCGGGAAATGCGGCACCACTGGGGCGACACCGACGGCTACCGCGCCGCTGTCGCCAAACACGTCGCAATCCTCAACGCCGACTTCCCCATCCCCCTCGGAGGAAACGAACTCGGCCACATCTCCCAGTCCATCTCCGACTGGACGATCAACTACTCCCGCATGTGGAACGACGGCCCCGCCGCCTACGACGCAGCCTTCTCCGCGATCCAGGCAGCACGAGGGCGTAAAGGAGGACGAGTAGGCTCAGGACGCAACGGCGGACTCGCAGGAAACAGCCGACCCGGAGGACTCGCAGTCGGTCCTGCGCGCGGCGAGGAGCGTGCGGCAGCGTCCCGTCTGCTTCGCGAGGAGATGGCTCGGGTGGCGTACTCGTGACCGCGCAAATCCCCAAACGACGCACCAAGACCGGCCGCGAACTTGCCAAACAGTTCGGTGTATCTCGCGCCACCGTCGTCAAGATGATGGCCGAGCCCCGAGAGGAGTTTCTCGCTCGGGCCCGAGAGCGCCGCGCCGCTGTCATCAACCTCAAGCTCCGGGGCCTCACGTGCGCCGAGATTGCTGACCAGACCGGCTACTCCCGGGGTGCGGTCTGTCGGCTGCTCTTTGATGCCCGCCGCAACGGCGAGTGGGCTGCCGCCGTGGAGCACCACCGAGGTGGTCACGCTCAGTGAGATTCCGGGAGATGTCCCGAAACGACCCCCAATCCGGGGCAATCCGGGACACCCGGGACACCTCACCTATTTTCGCAGGTCATAAGGGGATTTTCGGTGTCCCGGATTGAGGGGGTGTCCCGGGTCAATCCGGGACACCCCCTCAACGGACCGCCCGTGCGCAGCCGCCTGAAGATCAGTCTAACGCGGGCTGACCAGTGATGATTCCGATCCGATGTCGTTCTGAGGGTAGTTGTTACTGTCGGTGACCGACAGGTAACAACTACCCTCAGAACGACATCGGATCGGAATCATCACTGGTCAGCCCGCGTTAGACTGATCTTCAGGCGGCGCGCACGGGCGGTCCGTTGAGGGGGTGTCCCGGATTGACCCGGGACACCCCCTCAATCCGGGACACCGAAAATCCCCTTATGACCTGCGAAAATAGGTGAGGTGTCCCGGGTGTCCCGGATTGCCCCGGATTGGGGGTCGTTTCGGGACATCTCCCGGAATCTCACTGAGCGTGACCACCTCGGTGGTGCTCCACGGCGGCAGCCCACTCGCCGTTGCGGCGGGCATCAAAGAGCAGCCGACAGACCGCACCCCGGGAGTAGCCGGTCTGGTCAGCAATCTCGGCGCACGTGAGGCCCCGGAGCTTGAGGTTGATGACAGCGGCGCGGCGCTCTCGGGCCCGAGCGAGAAACTCCTCTCGGGGCTCGGCCATCATCTTGACGACGGTGGCGCGAGATACACCGAACTGTTTGGCAAGTTCGCGGCCGGTCTTGGTGCGTCGTTTGGGGATTTGCGCGGTCACGAGTACGCCACCCGAGCCATCTCCTCGCGAAGCAGACGGGACGCTGCCGCACGCTCCTCGCCGCGCGCAGGACCGACTGCGAGTCCTCCGGGTCGGCTGTTTCCTGCGAGTCCGCCGTTGCGTCCTGAGCCTACTCGTCCTCCTTTACGCCCTCGTGCTGCCTGGATCGCGGAGAAGGCTGCGTCGTAGGCGGCGGGGCCGTCGTTCCACATGCGGGAGTAGTTGATCGTCCAGTCGGAGATGGACTGGGAGATGTGGCCGAGTTCGTTTCCTCCGAGGGGGATGGGGAAGTCGGCGTTGAGGATTGCGACGTGTTTGGCGACAGCGGCGCGGTAGCCGTCGGTGTCGCCCCAGTGGTGCCGCATTTCCCGGTAGGCGAAGCGGCGGACCATGTGGAACAGGGTTTCGTTACGGGAGTAGCCGACGGGTTCGCGGCGGCGTTGGTTGTGCCAGCCGCGTCCGGGCATGTGTCCGGCGGCGGTCAGGATCGCGCCGAACTGGTTGAGGGTGGAGGTTTTGTCGTGGAGGAAGTGGGTGATCCAGCGGGAGTGGAACGGGTTTTTGATCAGCCGCCCGGGATAGGACGGGTCCCCGCCGACGGCGCGCCGTAGTGCTTCTTCGATGGACAGGCCGTAGCGGACCGCGCGGCGTGATCCGTAGTTGGTGACGTTGATCGGTGTCGTGATGCCGAACCCGGCGTGGGCGTGGCCGTTGACGGGGTTCTCGATGATCACGTTCGGCATCGGGTGGCTGTCGACGGTGGAGACCATCCGCAGGACCGCGTCCGCGCTGTCGCCGTCGATGCCGATCATCCCCCACACCTGCTTGGGGTGCAGCTCGACGTGCATCCGGGTCATCGCCTCCTCCCGGGTCTGGCGCCACACGCCGTCGTCGAACTCGTCCGCGGCGAGTGGGTACCGCGACGTCCACAAACGCCCCCAGATCGCCGTAGCCGCCTCAAACGGCAGCCCCCCGACTAGGTAGCCCGGGCCCTCAAATGGGGCCGCACAGAGGCTCTCAGAGCCCCGGGGATCGGCATCGGGGACAGCGCCGGGGGGAACCCACAGGTCAGAGCCAGTCATCCGGGGGAACTCCTCACCACCGCCGCCAAGGGCGCGGTGCCGGTCTAGGGCATTGAGCTTCGCCCTGTGTTGTCTCCGGCCGCTGACGCGGCCGGAGGGGTGCGGGCTCGCTGCGCTTCACCCGAAACTCTGACTTGGCTTGTTGCTTACATGGTCACTCGAATCATTCCAGGTCACAGGCCCGACCGTCGCGTACCCCCAGGTCAGACGGGCGTGTCACCCCACCCGGCCTCCGACCGAGCGCTAGCGGCACGGCACCCGCAGCACCCGCAGCAGCAGCAGCAGCAGCAGCAGCCCCGCCGGGGGCGCCCGCCCGCGTTTTCCTTAAGAAAACGCACATCTTGCTGCGCGGTGAACCGGCACCAGGCGGTCGTCGGCAAGCCGACACCCGGACCGCACCCCGCCCCCGGCGGGGGAGGACCGGAAGCGGCGCGGCAACACCACACCAACCGGCTCCGTCCACACACAACCAGCGACCCGAACCGAAGATCATCAGATGATGCATAGGTCCTGTGGCCGTTGACCTTCAGTGGCGGAACGCCACCACCTCGGGCCCACCCGGCCGACGACGCTCGTCTACGACGCGCTCGACACCGTCACCCCAAGATCAACAGCCACCACACCTATGCACAGTGTTGTGATCCCGGGACCGGTGCCGGTCCCGCGCAGACGCTTCACCCCCGCACGCACCGCCCGGGAGAACGGCCACGGCCCCGCCTGCGGCGGAGCACGCTAGACACTTA
The DNA here is from genome assembly GCF_020496245.1 of Pseudonocardia sp. ICBG601. NCBI lineage: Bacteria > Bacillati > Actinomycetota > Actinomycetes > Pseudonocardiales > Pseudonocardiaceae > Pseudonocardia > Pseudonocardia sp. ICBG601. The sequence goes on from NZ_JAHLJA010000189.1 coordinate 14,103, forward strand.
GCCCAGCTAAGTGGGTAACGCAAAAGACGAGGTCCCGCAGAGCAGGGCGCTGCGCTGAACCGAACAACCCCGGGCTGCCGCGCCGCTTCCGGTCCTCACCCGCCAGGGCGGGCTCCGGTCCGGATCGACTTGCCCACGACCGCCGAACCGGCGCCTACAACCACCACCCGACTCCGACATTATCGAGTCAGTCACAGCAGCCGAGAAACTACTTGTAGCAAATTAGCAGTCCAAGTATAAACCCCAGAAGTAGGGTTTTCAGCAAAAGAATCAGCAGTAGAGAAAAGCCGCCGATAGAAAAATAAGCGATCCCACCTCCCAGTACCCCCAGCGTGACAGCTGGCAGTCCAAACCAGCCCAGCCACCACAGAGGTTGACGAGATTTCATAAGGTTTCGCCTTCTCTCGACAATCGACCAGTCGTCCCTAATCGGAATCTCCAAGCTGCGCCTAGTAACAGCTAAGGCTAAGTCCAGCCCCCGAGAGCCCATAGAACGCTAATGCGACCGCAAGACCTCCCCCTGAAGCGAAGATTGCAGCCACCGCCGCAACCGTCGCACCCGCCATGTCGGCGATAGCCACGATGCAGCTCCACGAATAGCCGCCCACCCCACCCGCATACTTAGCCGGGTCCGCCTTCTTCATTTCTGCGACACGGGGCGCAATGTCTTTAAAGGCGGCATCGAATTCGTCGACCCATGCGGGGTCTGCTCCAGCATTAATCGCACCATTGCGATCGAACGTCGGGATCGCGGTAGCGGTGTTCACATAACGCAAGATAATCTGGTAATTGCGCTCATCGTCATTCGCATAAGCGGCTTGCGCGGTTTGCCCAATCGCGATCTTGTTGAAACTGAACGCGGGCGCAATGGACTGAGCGACCTCCGCTGGAGTACTAGTCAGGCGCGGAGTATCCGCAGCAGCGATTCCGCTAGCTGAACCCATTGCGACAGTCATAACCAACACAGTCCCGATAACGCGGGACACGGATGCGAACCTCTTCGTACACATGACCGCATGCGAACACGCCCCCCCCCGCTGGTCAAGAACCACTACCAGCAGCAATCACACGAACACGCTCAGCACACTACGCACTACGGACAGATACGCCCAAACCAACCCAAACCGCCCACCCTCGCCGCAGTCAGTTGACCTTGACCTTGACCTTGACCTTCCTTCTCTCAAAGCATGGAACTACGTACTGATGACCATGGCCGCTCCGCGACCACCCTCCCGGTGGGTCGGGCTGGCGCCCGACACCTCGACCGACCGTCAGCGAAGCAGGGTGGTTGAGGTGTCGGGCGCCAGCCCGACCCACCGGGACTCACTCAACCATCCACACAACAGCAGGTCACAACGATGACCTACCTGAGAGCGCCCCGGGGCAAGCCCAGAAGACGGCCCCGAAAACGATCTTGGGCTCTCTCGGGAGCAACAAAACCCCTCTCGGGAGTTACTGGGCCACCTGTCGGGCCGACAGCACCGAGGACACGCGACCTCAACGATAGCGCGACAACCCCCACATCCGCCGGATCGCGCATCGAGCGGATGCGGAGGCTCCTGCACGCACCAAAACACCGTGCAGGCAGATACTAAATCCATCCTGCGGCACCTTTGAAACCACAGAACCAGTCACCTCAATACCGTGCCCGGCGCCACCTGCCCTAGCGCAAAAGGGCCTTCATTCGTAGCTCTGACAACAGCGGCCCTCCGGTGCCACAAGCGGCAGAAGAGGCAACAGAGGAGTGCTCAGCAACACCTGCAGAGCGCCGCGATCTATAGCACTAGAAACGCAACCACACGCACCCAAAAACCGTGAGCGCCGCCGCTCGCCACTCCGGCCTCCGACTCGTCACGCAGAGTGAGATTCCGGGGGATGTCCCGAAACGACCCCCAATCCGGGGCAATCCGGGACACCCGGGACACCTCACCTATTTTCGCAGGTCATAAGGGGATTTTCGGTGTCCCGGATTGAGGGGGTGTCCCGGGTCAATCCGGGACACCCCCTCAACGAACCACGCACCCAAGCGCGCAGACGATCGCCTTAGATGCAGCCTGACCAGGAGAAACAGCGATCAGGCGGCTCCCTGCGCCCTGTCGTCACGTTCCGTGACCGATGTGGGGTGTGGGCGAGCGCCGTGCAGGTCGGTCGAGATTGGTGCTTGACAGGCCGGACGGGGGCGTGTCTTGCTGGAAGGGCGAGCCCGTCAAGTCCGGCGGGGTTGCGGTCACCGCCCAGGGATAGCACCCGGGGCGGCGACCTAACCGAACGACCTGTATAGGACAGGTGATCGGCTATGGGCCATGCTGCCCTTGGCGTCTGCGCGTCTCCACCGGTGGGTGGAACTTTCCTTCCAGACTCCCCCGACAGTGACCATGATCCCGGCGTTGACCAGGGCTTTTCCTGGTGCCCGGACGGGTTGACCGAGCAGGTCATCGACCGTCTCTACGGCGACCTCCTCGCATGCCTCAACGGGCCGACCGGGCCGTCTGGCGGGGCACCCGCAGGCCGCCTGCTGACGCTTCCGCCCCGACGTCCCGTGGCCGTTTCCGCTGGTCAGTCGGTCATCGTGGGCGGTGAGGCGGCATGAAGCGCCGTAACCAGGCCCGGACGGTGGTCTTCCGTTCCGAGGGCGCCGACACACTGTGGGCGACCCGCATGCACGAAGCCGGACACGTCGTCATGACCCGCGCCTCCGGCGGCTGGGTCACCCGAGTCACCATCGGCGACGACGGCACCGGCAGCACCGAATCCGTCTTCCCACCCTGGGTCGACCTGCACCTCTACTACGACCTGGCCTGCGACTACGCCGGCGCCATCGCCGAAGGCATCGACTTCGACCACCCCGCCTGCGCCTCCGACATCGCCTACGCCAACCGCACCCTGCGCCACGTCCCCTGGACCGCGCGACGACGCATCGAACGACGCAGCAAAAAAACCGCACGCAACTTCGTCGGACCCACGATCTTCGGGCCACGCTGGCGCGTCATCCGCACCGCCCACACCCTGCCCAACCCGGGAACACGGCGGTTCCGCCGATGAACGCCATGCCCCGACAGATCGTGGCCGTACTCGGTGACCGAGCCCGTGAACTCGCCGCGCTCACCGCCCTGACCACCGCCACCTGGGCCCTGACCTGGTGGTTCGCCATCCCCACCACACTCGCCGCCGCATGGTGGACAGCCACCGAAATACGCCTGTGGCGCGCATCCCGAGCCGCCGCGACACCACCGACACCGAACGGACTCGCCACAGCAGCAGTCACCTCAGAGGTCGCTGTAACGCCCGCTGAGCCAGTTTCGGCTGGTCAGCAGGACAAGGGGAGGGCCGGAGCATGACCACCACGAACCACTCGTGGGCTGCAACCCGGGCGGCGGAGCGGCGTGAAGGCCGCGCTCTGGACGCCCGCCTCGCCCGGGAAGCCGCCGATGCTGCTGCGCAGCGGCGGATCGCCC
>NZ_JAHLJA010000190.1:0-1486 GCF_020496245.1 Pseudonocardia sp. ICBG601
ACCCGACTCCGACATTATCGAGTCAGTCACAGCAGCCGAGAAACTACTTGTAGCAAATTAGCAGTCCAAGTATAAACCCCAGAAGTAGGGTTTTCAGCAAAAGAATCAGCAGTAGAGAAAAGCCGCCGATAGAAAATAAGCGATCCCACCTCCCAGTACCCCCAGCGTGACAGCTGGCAGTCCAAACCAGCCCAGCCACCACAGAGGTTGACGAGATTTCATAAGGTTTCGCCTTCTCTCGACAATCGACCAGTCGTCCCTAATCGGAATCTCCAAGCTGCGCCTAGTAACAGCTAAGGCTAAGTCCAGCCCCCGAGAGCCCATAGAACGCTAATGCGACGCAAGACCTCCCCCTGAAGCGAAGATTGCAGCCACCGCCGCAACCGTCGCACCCGCCATGTCGGCGATAGCCACGATGCAGCTCCACGAATAGCCGCCCACCCCACCCGCATACTTAGCCGGGTCCGCCTTCTTCATTTCTGCGACACGGGGCGCAATGTCTTTAAAGGCGGCATCGAATTCGTCGACCCATGCGGGGTCTGCTCCAGCATTAATCGCACCATTGCGATCGAACGTCGGGATCGCGGTAGCGGTGTTCACATAACGCAAGATAATCTGGTAATTGCGCTCATCGTCATTCGCATAAGCGGCTTGCGCGGTTTGCCCAATCGCGATCTTGTTGAAACTGAACGCGGGCGCAATGGACTGAGCGACCTCCGCTGGAGTACTAGTCAGGCGCGGAGTATCCGCAGCAGCGATTCCGCTAGCTGAACCCATTGCGACAGTCATAACCAACACAGTCCCGATAACGCGGGACACGGATGCGAACCTCTTCGTACACATGACCGCATGCGAACACGCCCCCCCCCGCTGGTCAAGAACCACTACCAGCAGCAATCACACGAACACGCTCAGCACACTACGCACTACGGACAGATACGCCCAAACCAACCCAAACCGCCCACCCTCGCCGCAGTCAGTTGACCTTGACCTTGACCTTGACCTTCCTTCTCTCAAAGCATGGAACTACGTACTGATGACCATGGCCGCTCCGCGACCACCCTCCCGGTGGGTCGGGCTGGCGCCCGACACCTCGACCGACCGTCAGCGAAGCAGGGTGGTTGAGGTGTCGGGCGCCAGCCCGACCCACCGGGACTCACTCAACCATCCACACAACAGCAGGTCACAACGATGACCTACCTGAGAGCGCCCCGGGGCAAGCCCAGAAGACGGCCCCGAAAACGATCTTGGGCTCTCTCGGGAGCAACAAAACCCCTCTCGGGAGTTACTGGGCCACCTGTCGGGCCGACAGCACCGAGGACACGCGACCTCAACGATAGCGCGACAACCCCCACATCCGCCGGATCGCGCATCGAGCGGATGCGGAGGCTCCTGCACGCACCAAAACACCGTGCAGGCAGATACTAAATCCATCCTGCGGCACCTTTGAAACCACAGAACCAGTCACCTCAATACCGTGCCCGGC
>NZ_JAHLJA010000191.1:0-5432 GCF_020496245.1 Pseudonocardia sp. ICBG601
TGTATAGGACAGGTGATCGGCTATGGGCCATGCTGCCCTTGGCGTCTGCGCGTCTCCACCGGTGGGTGGAACTTTCCTTCCAGACTCCCCCGACAGTGACCATGATCCCGGCGTTGACCAGGGCTTTTCCTGGTGCCCGGACGGGTTGACCGAGCAGGTCATCGACCGTCTCTACGGCGACCTCCTCGCATGCCTCAACGGGCCGACCGGGCCGTCTGGCGGGGCACCCGCAGGCCGCCTGCTGACGCTTCCGCCCCGACGTCCCGTGGCCGTTTCCGCTGGTCAGTCGGTCATCGTGGGCGGTGAGGCGGCATGAAGCGCCGTAACCAGGCCCGGACGGTGGTCTTCCGTTCCGAGGGCGCCGACACACTGTGGGCGACCCGCATGCACGAAGCCGGACACGTCGTCATGACCCGCGCCTCCGGCGGCTGGGTCACCCGAGTCACCATCGGCGACGACGGCACCGGCAGCACCGAATCCGTCTTCCCACCCTGGGTCGACCTGCACCTCTACTACGACCTGGCCTGCGACTACGCCGGCGCCATCGCCGAAGGCATCGACTTCGACCACCCCGCCTGCGCCTCCGACATCGCCTACGCCAACCGCACCCTGCGCCACGTCCCCTGGACCGCGCGACGACGCATCGAACGACGCAGCAAAAAAACCGCACGCAACTTCGTCGGACCCACGATCTTCGGGCCACGCTGGCGCGTCATCCGCACCGCCCACACCCTGCCCAACCCGGGAACACGGCGGTTCCGCCGATGAACGCCATGCCCCGACAGATCGTGGCCGTACTCGGTGACCGAGCCCGTGAACTCGCCGCGCTCACCGCCCTGACCACCGCCACCTGGGCCCTGACCTGGTGGTTCGCCATCCCCACCACACTCGCCGCCGCATGGTGGACAGCCACCGAAATACGCCTGTGGCGCGCATCCCGAGCCGCCGCGACACCACCGACACCGAACGGACTCGCCACAGCAGCAGTCACCTCAGAGGTCGCTGTAACGCCCGCTGAGCCAGTTTCGGCTGGTCAGCAGGACAAGGGGAGGGCCGGAGCATGACCACCACGAACCACTCGTGGGCTGCAACCCGGGCGGCGGAGCGGCGTGAAGGCCGCGCTCTGGACGCCCGCCTCGCCCGGGAAGCCGCCGATGCTGCTGCGCAGCGGCGGATCGCCGAGCAGAACGCCCGCCGCGACCGCGCCCAGACCGACCGCGATGCGGCTGAACGTCGCCGGACTGAGCAGCGGCAGGCACGAGCAGCCGCGCGGGCTGCTACCCGCGCCAAGGCCCTGACCTGGGCATCCACCCACATCGTCGAGTTGCTGATCTACCCGATCGCGCTGCTCTCGTTCGCTCTGGCCGCACCCGCGATGGCCGCCTACGGCACCACGATCTACGGCCCGGGCGGTGTGCTACTGGCCGGGATCACCGAACTCGGCATGTGGGCCTTCGCGATCGCCGTCGTCGCCTCCCGACACCGCACACCGGACCGGCCGGTGGTCGGCCTGCAGGCCGGGGTGGTGCTGTTCTCCCTGGTCGCAGCCTCGATGAACCTCCTCCACGGCCTCGACCAGGGCTGGACAGCCGGGATTGTCATGGCGGTCGTGTCGATCGCCGGGGTCGCCGCGCACCAGCTCACTCTCGCCGGGGCACCCCGCTCCCGAGCCGAGCGCCGGACGCCCGCCTGACCGCGCTGGTGGAGGCGAAGACCAGCCGCGCCCGGCGCCTCGCCGTCCGCGACGCGGCAGCGGTCATCGACACCGAAGGCACCGCGGCCCTGGCCTATCGGCCCGGGACCTACCAGGTCCACCGCCGGGCACTCGCCGCGACCGCCGCCCCGGAACGGCCTGTCACACCGGTCGCGCCGGTCGGCGGCGGCCGCGCCGATGACTGGGACTGGGCACTGGCCGCCCTCGTCGAGGGCGCCGGATGCGTCGACTCGCGGCTCACCAACGACCTCGACTACGAGGCCGACCCGGCCCTCGACTCCGACCTCGACTGCCTCGACTCCGACCTCGACTCCCACCTCGACGATGATCATGGGGGCGGTGTCGCCGTCCTCGACCGCCGTGACGAGGAGTCGGGTGGGGAGTCGAGGGCTGACCTGCGACAGTCGACCCACCCAAGATCATCGTCGACCCCCGGAGTCGGCCCCGACCATGATCTTGAAACCGGGTCGACCCCCGCAGCCTGGATGATCTTCGCGACCAGCTCCGGACAGCGGTCGACGAGGGCCGCGTCGACCCCGGCTCGGCCGAATCGATCCGCCGGACACTGCGCTGCTCCGCTGCCCGCGCCCGCCAACTCCGCGACGAGGTCCGCGGCGAGACCGGAGGCCCGCGATGAACAACGACGACCGTGAGAAGAACGAGAAGTCTGGCGGCGCCAGCCCGAACCAGCACGCGCCATCAGGGGACAGACTGGCGCCGGTCATCACCCTGCACCACCACGACCAGCACACCGACGACACCCCCGAGGTCGTCGAAGGCGAGATCGTCGACCCGACCTGCGGACCGCAGGTGGAAGACCCCGCGCCCGGGACACCGGGAACCGACGTGGTGGTGTCGCGGCGCGACATCTACCGCTCCGACCTGCACGCCGCAGGCCGAGGCGCCCTCGCCGTCGCCACCCACCCCGTCACCGTCGGCGGAACGAAGGCCCTGGTCCGCAACACGTGGTTCGTGTTCTCCGGCGCCGGTGTCGCGCCAGCGTTGGACCAGCACACCGGCGCCGGAGAACACGAACCACGTGTTGCGGACCAGGGCCTTCGTTCCGCCGACGGTGACGGGGTGGGTGGCGACGGCGAGGGCGCCTCGGCCTGCGGCGTGCAGGTCGGAGCGGTAGATGTCGCGCCGCGACACCACCACGTCGGTTCCCGGTGTCCCGGGCGCGGGGTCTTCCACCTGCGGTCCGCAGGTCGGGTCGACGATCTCGCCTTCGACGACCTCGGGGGTGTCGTCGGTGTGCTGGTCGTGGTGGTGCAGGGTGATGACCGGCGCCAGTCTGTCCCCTGATGGCGCGTGCTGGTTCGGGCTGGCGCCGCCAGACTTCTCGTTCTTCTCACGGTCGTCGTTGTTCATCGCGGGCCTCCGGTCTCGCCGCGGACCTCGTCGCGGAGTTGGCGGGCGCGGGCAGCGGAGCAGCGCAGTGTCCGGCGGATCGATTCGGCCGAGCCGGGGTCGACGCGGCCCTCGTCGACCGCTGTCCGGAGCTGGTCGCGAAGATCATCCAGGCTGCGGGGGTCGACCCGGTTTCAAGATCATGGTCGGGGCCGACTCCGGGGGTCGACGATGATCTTGGGTGGGTCGACTGTCGCAGGTCAGCCCTCGACTCCCCACCCGACTCCTCGTCACGGCGGTCGAGGACGGCGACACCGCCCCATGATCATCGTCGAGGTGGGAGTCGAGGTCGGAGTCGAGGCAGTCGAGGTCGGAGTCGAGGGCCGGGTCGGCCTCGTAGTCGAGGTCGTTGGTGAGCCGCGAGTCGACGCATCCGGCGCCCTCGACGAGGGCGGCCAGTGCCCAGTCCCAGTCATCGGCGCGGCCGCCGCCGACCGGCGCGACCGGTGTGACAGGCCGTTCCGGGGCGGCGGTCGCGGCGAGTGCCCGGCGGTGGACCTGGTAGGTCCCGGGCCGATAGGCCAGGGCCGCGGTGCCTTCGGTGTCGATGACCGCTGCCGCGTCGCGGACGGCGAGGCGCCGGGCGCGGCTGGTCTTCGCCTCCACCAGCGCGGTCAGGCGGGCGTCCCGGCGCTCGGCTCGGGAGCGGGGTGCCCCGGCGAGAGTGAGCTGGTGCGCGGCGACCCCGGCGATCGACACGACCGCCATGACAATCCCGGCTGTCCAGCCCTGGTCGAGGCCGTGGAGGAGGTTCATCGAGGCTGCGACCAGGGAGAACAGCACCACCCCGGCCTGCAGGCCGACCACCGGCCGGTCCGGTGTGCGGTGTCGGGAGGCGACGACGGCGATCGCGAAGGCCCACATGCCGAGTTCGGTGATCCCGGCCAGTAGCACACCGCCCGGGCCGTAGATCGTGGTGCCGTAGGCGGCCATCGCGGGTGCGGCCAGAGCGAACGAGAGCAGCGCGATCGGGTAGATCAGCAACTCGACGATGTGGGTGGATGCCCAGGTCAGGGCCTTGGCGCGGGTAGCAGCCCGCGCGGCTGCTCGTGCCTGCCGCTGCTCAGTCCGGCGACGTTCAGCCGCATCGCGGTCGGTCTGGGCGCGGTCGCGGCGGGCGTTCTGCTCGGCGATCCGCCGCTGCGCAGCAGCATCGGCGGCTTCCCGGGCGAGGCGGGCGTCCAGAGCGCGGCCTTCACGCCGCTCCGCCGCCCGGGTTGCAGCCCACGAGTGGTTCGTGGTGGTCATGCTCCGGCCCTCCCCTTGTCCTGCTGACCAGCCGAAACTGGCTCAGCGGGCGTTACAGCGACCTCTGAGGTGACTGCTGCTGTGGCGAGTCCGTTCGGTGTCGGTGGTGTCGCGGCGGCTCGGGATGCGCGCCACAGGCGTATTTCGGTGGCTGTCCACCATGCGGCGGCGAGTGTGGTGGGGATGGCGAACCACCAGGTCAGGGCCCAGGTGGCGGTGGTCAGGGCGGTGAGCGCGGCGAGTTCACGGGCTCGGTCACCGAGTACGGCCACGATCTGTCGGGGCATGGCGTTCATCGGCGGAACCGCCGTGTTCCCGGGTTGGGCAGGGTGTGGGCGGTGCGGATGACGCGCCAGCGTGGCCCGAAGATCGTGGGTCCGACGAAGTTGCGTGCGGTTTTTTTGCTGCGTCGTTCGATGCGTCGTCGCGCGGTCCAGGGGACGTGGCGCAGGGTGCGGTTGGCGTAGGCGATGTCGGAGGCGCAGGCGGGGTGGTCGAAGTCGATGCCTTCGGCGATGGCGCCGGCGTAGTCGCAGGCCAGGTCGTAGTAGAGGTGCAGGTCGACCCAGGGTGGGAAGACGGATTCGGTGCTGCCGGTGCCGTCGTCGCCGATGGTGACTCGGGTGACCCAGCCGCCGGAGGCGCGGGTCATGACGACGTGTCCGGCTTCGTGCATGCGGGTCGCCCACAGTGTGTCGGCGCCCTCGGAACGGAAGACCACCGTCCGGGCCTGGTTACGGCGCTTCATGCCGCCTCACCGCCCACGATGACCGACTGACCAGCGGAAACGGCCACGGGACGTCGGGGCGGAAGCGTCAGCAGGCGGCCTGCGGGTGCCCCGCCAGACGGCCCGGTCGGCCCGTTGAGGCATGCGAGGAGGTCGCCGTAGAGACGGTCGATGACCTGCTCGGTCAACCCGTCCGGGCACCAGGAAAAGCCCTGGTCAACGCCGGGATCATGGTCACTGTCGGGGGAGTCTGGAAGGAAAGTTCCACCCACCGGTGGAGACGCGCAGACGCCAAGGGCAGCATGGCCCATAGCCGATCACCTGTCCTATACA
>NZ_JAHLJA010000192.1:0-15885 GCF_020496245.1 Pseudonocardia sp. ICBG601
GTGGCGTCGAGCTCGCCGCCCTTCTCGTCCCGGATGACTGCCTTGAGCATCTTCCCGCGCCGGTTGCGCATGTCGCGCAGCTCGGCCCGCGCCACCTGCGCGACGACCGTGACGTGCTCCCCCGCGACGAGACCGCGATCTCGGTGAGCCTGCCGCGGTCGACGTAGCGGCGCGGGTAGTGCCGCAGCAGGTCACCGACGGTCTCCAGCCCGAGCGGGGCCAGCGCGTCGGCGGCCTTGCGCCCGAGCGGCCCGTCGAGCCGGCTGTCGAGGTCGAACCCGTCGTTCATCTACTCCACTCCCAGCACCAGCGGGTAGTCGCCCTGCTCCCCCCGGTGCACCACCACGTCGACCTCCGGGTGGGTGCGGCGCAGGTCCTCGGCGAGCCGCTCCCCGAGCTCGTCGGGAGCGGCCGAGCCGAGCAGCACGGTCACCAGCTCCCCACCCGGAGTGAGCATGCGGTGAGCCAACCACAGGGCACCGACAGCGAGATCCGGGGCGATCAGCACGACCTCGCCGTCGGAGATCCCGAGGATCTCCCCCGGACGGCAGGGACCGGCCCAGGTGAGCGCCTCGGCCTCGGCGACGGCCAGCCCACCGGTCCGGGTGGCGGCCGCGGCCTCGGCCATCGCGACGACGTCGTCCGGGGCGCGACGGGCCGGGTCGTGCACCGCGAGCGCGGCCAGGCCCTGCAGCACCGAGCTCGCCGGGACCACCACGACGTCGATGCCCTCGAACCGCACCCGCTCGGCCGCGGTCTCGGCGACCGTGCGCCGGTGCGTCGCGCAGGGCAGCACCACGACGTGCTCCGCACCGGTCGCCCGGATCGCGGCCAGGACCTCGTCGACGGTCGGGTCCGGGTCGGCGACCAGCACGTTCCCACCCGCGGCCCGGGCCAGCGCCCCGGCCCCGCTGCTCTCGATCATCAGCAGGACGGCGCGGTCCCGGCTCGGCGACACCGGCGGCAGCGCCTCGATCCGGATCCCGGACGGGCGCCCCGCCGCGAGCCCCGCCTCGACCGCGGGCCCGGCCTCGGTGGTGTGCACGTGCACCATCACCCCGCCGCCGCCGTCCCCGGCGAGGCCGACCGAGTCCCCGAGCCCGGCGAGCCGGGCGCGCAGCGTCTCCACCGCGGCGGGGTCGGGGGCGGGCAGCCAGTAGGTGACCTCGTAGACCGGCTGGGGCACCCACGGCACGAGCTCGCCGTCGGCGGTGACCGTCGAGGCCGGACCAGGCCCCTCCACCTGCGACGACGGCGGCGGCGCCGGATCACCGCCGGCCGCGGCGACCAGCGCGTCGAGGACGACGACCAGGCCGAGCCCGCCCGCGTCGACGACCCCGGCCCGCACGAGCTCCGGCGGGCGCCCGGTGGACCGGGCCAGCGCGGCCCGCGCCGCGTCCGCCGCGACGCGCGCGGCCTCGGCGAGGGCGACGGTCGTCCCGTGTCCCGCGTCCGTCCCGTGTCCCGCGTCGGCGGGGTCCGCGGGGTCGGCGGGGTCGGCGACCCGGGTGGGCGTCGCGCCGGGGACCAGGGGCTCGGACGCAGGCCCGGACGCCGTACCGGCGGCGACCCGCGCCGCGACGGCCGCGGCGGCGGCGTCGAGCACGGTGAGTGCGGTCCCCGGACGCGGCGCGGACACCGCGACGGCCGCCAGCGCCGCCGCCCGCCGCAGCGCCCCGGCGAGCAGCTCACCGGCGGGGGTGTTCGGGCGTCGTGCCGCCGCGGCCTCCAGCTCCTCGGCCAGGCCCCGGAACAGCTGGGACAGGATCAGGCCGGAGTTCCCGCGGGCTCCGCGCACGGCGGCCGCGGCCAGGGCCGACGCGGCCCGCACCGGTCGGACGTCCTCGGCCGCGTCCCCGTCGAGCGGGGCCGAGGCTGCCGCGCGGGCGGTCAGCAGCAGGTTCGACCCGGTGTCGTGGTCGGCGACCGGGAAGACGTTGATGCGGTCGATCTCGGCCCGCCCGGCGGTGAGCCGCTCGGCGGCGGCGTCGATCCAACGGCGCAGCAGCGCGGGGTCGAACGGCGAGGCCACGGGCACCACACTAGGTGCGCGGCGGCCCCCGGTGCCGCGGGACGGCCCCGCGCGCCGGTCGCGACACGGGGGTGGCTAGACTTGAAGGCCGAGCCTCGGCACGTCCGTGCCGAGAATCTGTTCGTGAATCTGTTCGTCAACCCGAGGAGTGTCCGACGTGGCTGCCGTCTGCGACGTCTGTGGCAAGGGTCCGGGCTTCGGCATGTCCGTCTCGCACTCGCACCGCCGCACCCACCGCCGCTGGAACCCCAACATCCAGACGGTGCGCGCCGCGATCAACGGTGGCAACCGCCGTCGGATCAACGCCTGCACCTCCTGCCTGAAGGCGGGCAAGGTGACCCGCGTCTGAGTGCGCGAGACCCGAACCACGATCGAGGCCCGGTCCCCTGGGGACCGGGCCTTCGTCGTTCCCGGGGCGGCTCACTCGACCATGGACCGCCACCAGCTGCGGCGGGGACCGCGCACCGTGACCGACCCCATGCCGACCTTGCCGTGGACCACGACGTGCGGCCCGGCGGCCCCGGGCGTCGAGGGCACCTTGGTCTTCACCTCGCCCCAGGACGCCTTCGTGCCGTCGACGTCGGCGGTGCCGCCCTCGGGCAGGACCAGCACGACCTCGCCCATCCCGAGCGCGACCTCGACGTCGATCCGAGGCGGCAGCGACCGCACCTCGGACAGGTCGAGGTGGATGGTCCCCATCGACGACTGCAGGTACAGCGCCGCCGGGACCTGCCAGTCCCCGGTGCGCTTGATCGTCCCGGCGGCGGTCGTCAGCCGCACCCGCTCCGACGGCGCGGGGGGGACTGGCCGGGACCGGCGCCAGCGCGGTGACCGACGGCGGCAGCCCACCCGGCAGGTCCGCCAGCGGCGGCCGCAGGTCCCGGGCGACGCGGGCGGCGTAGACCGCGTCGAGCCGTTCCTCCAGCTCGGCCAGCGTGATGCGGCCCTCACCGAGGGCGTCGTGCAGCCGGCGGGCCGCTGCCTCACGGTCGGCGTCCGATATGCGCATGTCCCCCGGGTCGTCCACCCGGTCCAGCCTAGGGCAGCTTCCAGTCGACGGGTTCCCCGCCGATCTCCTCGAGCAGGTCGTTGGCCCGGCTGAACGGCCGCGACCCGAAGAAGCCGCGGTCGGCCGACATGGGCGACGGGTGCGCCGACTCGATCGTCGGCACGTCCTCCAGCAGCGGCGCGAGGTTGCGGGCGTCGCGGCCCCAGAGGATCGCCACCATCGGCGCGGCGTCGCGGGCCACCAGGGCGCGGATCGCCTGCTCGGTGACCTCCTCCCAGCCCTTGTTGCGGTGCGAGGCCGGCTCTCCCGGTGCGACGGTCAGGCACCGGTTGAGCAGCAGCACGCCCTGCTCGGTCCACGGGGTCAGGTCGCCCGAGCTCGGCGCCGGGTGCCCGAGGTCCTCGGTGTACTCGCGGAAGATGTTCTGCAGCGAGCGCGGCAGCGGCCGGGTCCCGGGGGCGACGGAGAACGACAGCCCGACCGCGTGACCCGGGGTCGGGTAGGGGTCCTGGCCGACGAGCAGCACCCGGACGTCGTCGAAGGGCTGCTGGAACGCGCGCAGCACGTTCGCCCCGGCAGGCAGGTAGCGACGGCCCGCGGCGATCTCGGCACGCAGGAACTCGCCCATCGCGGTGATCGTCTCGGCGACCGGCTCCAGGGCCCTGGCCCACCCGGCCTCGACGACCTCGTGCAGCGGCTTGGCCATCAGCCCTCCAACCGGCGCAGCTGGGAGGCGAACCGGCGGCCCCGGTCGACGTAGGACTCCACGGCGTACCGCCAGCGGTCGGCGGGCACCTCGTAGCCGTCGCGGACGCGGGCGGGCACGCCCAGCGCCATGCGGTACGCGGGCACGTCGGCCTTCGGGCAGACGACCGCGCCCGCGGCGACGACCGCGCCCTCGCCGACCGTCGCCCCGTTCAGCACCACCGAGCCCGACGAGACGAGCGCGCGGTTGCCGATGGTGGCCGCCTCGATGTGCACGTTGTGCCCGACGGTCACCTCGTCCCCGATGATCGTCGGCTGGTGCAGGGTGGTGTGGATGATCGACCCGTCCTGGATGCTGCTGCGGGCGCCGACCTCGATCCGGCCGTCGTCGCCGCGCAGCACCGCGGTCGGCCAGACGGTGGACTCCGGGCCCAGCGTCACGTTGCCGATCACGACGGCGTCCGGATGGACGTAGGCGGTCGGGTGGATGTCCGGTTCGGCGTCACCGAGCGCGTACAGAGGCACACCGGGAGGGTACGAAGCCCCCGCGGACCGCCACGCCGGGGGCCCACCCACTCCGGGAAACCGTGCGCGGCGCAACCGAGCGGAGTGACCGGGAACCTCGGTGTGGAAACCCCGTCGAACGGGTAGAAGCTCCCGAGTCATGATCAGGGTGCCTGGCACCCCCGGCCCCCTGGACGGAGGCGCTGCCCGGTGATCCCCCTGGTCACCCTGGGTGGGGCGGTCGCGCTGGCGCTGCTCGCCCCGGTGCTCGCCCGGCTGCTCGGCGGCAACGCCGGCTACCCGCTGGCCGCGGGTCTCGCCGCGCTGGCCGTGTACGCGAACACCGCCGCCGGAGAGGTCGTCCGCGGGGAGGTCCTCACCGCGGGCGTGTCCTGGATGCCGTCGCTGGGCGTCTCCTTCGGCCTGCGGATGGACGGCCTGTCGCTGCTGTTCGTGACGATCGTGCTGGGCGTGGGCGCGCTGGTGATGGCCTACTGCCCGCGCTACCTGGAGGCGTACTACCCGATCGGCACGGTCTACGGCCTGCTCACCGGGTTCGCCGCCGCCATGATCGGCCTGGTCACCGCGAACGACCTCGTGCTGCTCTACGTGTTCTGGGAGCTCACGACCGTCCTGTCGTTCCTGCTGATCAACACCGCCGGTCCGGCGGCGGCGCTGCCGGCGGGCCGCGCGCTCGTCGTGACGGCGATGGGCGGGTTCGCCCTGCTCGGCGCGGTGGTGATGATCGGCGTCGCGGCCGGGAGCACCAGCGTCTACGGATCTCTGACACTTATGGACACCCGAGTGGATGTCTGTCGGTGTGAGTGATCGGTAGTCACACGGGTGTTTCGGCAGGTCAGGGTGACTTGCTTCTTCTGGTCCGTGCCCCGCGGCGACGCTTCAGCGCGGGTGATCATCGGCGTTGTGGCTGGTGTAGTGCGGCGAACTCTGCGGTGTCGCCGTCGCTTGGGAGTGGGAGTTGTTTTATCCCGGCACCGGATGACTGGCCTGTGTTGTTGCCGGGTTACCCGTTGACGCTGAGATCCTCGGCGCCGCGTAACCCGCTCGGCAGCTAATGCGCGTTTCGCAGTGTTCACCGCGCCGACGTCATCTCGATTGACCGTAAACATGCACGTGGCGCATGCTGCGCTGTGGTATCCCCCTGGTCGACTGACGAGGTTATCACATGTTGGGCAATTTGCCGACGTTCCTCGGGGTGGGACATCCACGACAGTGAGACCATCGCGGGCCGCGATGTGTTCGATCGCGTTTGCGGCGACGCGACGCGCTGATTGAGCTACTGTGTTGTTGACATCTTTACCCAACCCTCGGGCCTCTAGAGTGGCAAGATCTTCCAGCGCGATGATCGATGCACCGGAGGCTCGGGCGATTACCGTGACATACTGCGCGGCCAGATAAGCTAAATCTCGATTGATGCGTGCCCGTTTCTGCCCGCAGGAGAGCATTTCTGCCTGCAGCGCGGACATCCTCCCCTCAAGGCGCTGTCGCGTGGGTATCGAGGCTTGAGGAATAAGCTGTTCAAGACGAGCGATTTTACGGCGGAGGAACTGTCCTTGTCGCTGAAGTCGAGCTAACTTGACGGAGAGTCCATGGTCATCGAAACGGCGCCCGCGAAAATCACTGTACATGGCGTTGCTTTGAGTGTCACGAACTACAGTCGCTGCAACGACCATATCCTTAGGTGACCAATCAACCCCGACTGCAGACGCTGCGTTCGCAACGGTCGGTGGCCGAGGTACTGTTTCAGCGAAAGCGAAACGGAATAGTGCCCCGCGCCGATCAAGGGTCACCTCGGGGAGATGCCATCCGGTGATTGACCGATGATGTAAATGTTGAGGAATCGGGATATCGAGTTGAACCCAACGCCAATCGGTCCGAGAATCTGGATGTTGACGTACAGGAAGTTTGATCCGCAGTGTCAGCTCGGTGGCCGTACTGGTAACAAGCGTCGCCAGCTGGGCGTCAACGGCTCCGAGACGGACCCGGCGAGCGACAGATGGAACGGGTTGGAGCGTCGTGATCCGCAAGCCTGCCGGATCGACCCCGGGATGCAAGCGCACCCACCGAGCGATCTGCCTATGCACATTCCTCGCGAACGCACCCCCGAGGCCCGCAGTGCCGTCTGACGCACCACCAGACACCTCTGCTGCAATGGCGGCATCCCGAAAAGCCAAGGTTCGCAACGTTGATATCACCTGTGCCGTCACGATCCGCATCACACGAGATGGAACGTACATATCCTGCGGAAACTGAGGTCGCCATCCGCAACGCTGCCCCACCACCGCTGCAGCCGCAGGCAATCGACGGCCGCCCTCATCCACACCGGAATGTATACGGTCAAAAGTTTCCGGAACCCACAACTCGGATAGCAGATCGCGTTCGGCGCCCTCCACAATGTCGAGCAGCCAACGCACCCGCTCCGTCAAGTCATCTCGCGACACGACAGCACCAGACACTTCACACACTGCTCGTGAAGCTCGAGATGTCGTTGAAGACGTCAATACATTGGATTTCTGCCAACCCGTCACGTCGGAGGTCCCTGCTCCTGCAGGCGTGCCTGCGCGGCATCAAGCAGTCGTTGCTGATTCGTCTTTGACCGCAACTGATAGAACCGACCAGAAAAGGACGCAAGTAACGCCATGAAGTCATCCATCAGCTCTTCAAGCAGCGACTTGTCCGCATGAGCATGAACAGTCTCAACTGCAACTCCGACCTGCGCCAGATACCGCTCAATATAGGCGACACCAAACCGAGCCAGTCGGTCACGCCACACTACGCGAACTACCGTGAACCGCCCAGCAGCGGCGTCATCAAGTAGCCGAGTCAACCCCTTCCGATTTTCTCGCAAACCGGACGCGCGATCACGATACACTCGGAATACTGTCCCCCTGGACGTCTCCCGCAACACCGATTCCTGGTTCGCCAACGACGACTCCTGACCCGTCGAACCAGAAACACGACAATACAACGCCTCAACCCGCTCCGCCGCTTCCGGCTGAATCGGTTCGCGCCCAAGGAAGACATCAAGATCAGCACGATCAAACAAACGCTGACCAGAGGCTGAAACTCGACACGGCAGCCGACCCTCTCGGGCAGCCTCGACGTGGTCCTCGCCGACCCCGGCGCGGTGCTCACCAGCCCCCTGGCCCTGCCCGCCGGGGCGCTGCTGATCCTGGCCGCGGCGACGAAGTCCGCGCAGCTGCCGTTCACCTTCTGGCTGCCCGGCGCGATGGTCGCGATGACCCCGATCAGTGCCTACCTGCACGCCGCGACGATGGTGAAGGCGGGCATCTACCTGCTGATGCGGTTCACCCCGATCTACGTGCCGTCGGTGGCCTGGTCGGCGGTGCTCGTCCCGCTCGGGCTGGCGACGGCCGTCGTCGGCGCGGTGCTGGCGCTGCGCGAGCACGACCTGAAGGCGATGCTCGCCCACTCCACGGTCAGCCAGCTCGGCCTGCTCACCGCCGCGATCGGCGTCGGCACGTCCTACGCGCTATCCGCGGCGGTCCTGCACACCTTCGCCCACGCCCTGTTCAAGGCGACCCTGTTCATGCTGGTCGGGATCATCGACAAGGAGGCGGGCAGCCGGGACGTCCGCGAGCTCGGCGGCCTGTGGAAGGTCATGCCGGTCACCGCGGCACTGACCGGGGTCGCCGCGCTGTCGATGGCCGGGGCGCCGCCGCTGCTCGGGTTCGTGTCCAAGGAGAACCTCTACGAGGGCTTCCTGGAGGCCGACTTCGCGCCCGGTGCCGGGCCGGTCGCCGCGGCCGTCGCGGTCGTGGCCTCGGCGCTGACCTTCGCCTACTCCGCCCGGATCGTGCACGGCGCGTTCGGCGGCAGGCTCACCCAGCCCGGCCTCTACGAGCCGTCGTGGGCCTTCCTCGCACCGGCCGCCGTCGCCGCGCTGCTCGGGCTGGTCCTCGGGCCCGCGGTGCGGGTGCTCAACCCGCTGACCGACCGGGCCGCGCGCGACCTCGACCCGGGCTCGGAGCCGGTCACGTTCGTGCTCTGGCCCGGGTTCGGCACCGCCCTGGTGCTGTCGGTGCTCACCGTCGCCGCCGGTCTCGCGCTGTTCCACTGGCGCGGCCGCGTCGACCGGGAGCTGGAGCGGCTCCCGGTGCCCGACGGCGCCGCGGTCTTCGACCGGATCCGGGCCGGGGTGCTCGACCTCGGCGCCCGGGTGGGGCGGCCCGACACCGACCCCTCCCCCGCCGCCGTCCTGGTCCGCCCGGTGCTGGCGCTGCCGGTGCTCGCCGTCGTCGCCTGGGTGGCGCTGCCCGCACCGGCACCGTTCCCCGGGCCGGTCACCCGTCCTCTGGACTGGGTGGTCGTCGTGCTCGTGGCGGCCACCGTCGCCGGGGCCGTGACGACCCGTTCGGTCACCGCGGCACTGGCGCTGACCGGCTTCGGCGGGCTGGCGACGGCGCTGTGGCTGCTGCTCGCGGGCGCCCCGGACGTCGCGATGACGCTGCTGCTGGTCGAGGTGCTGACCACGGTCGTCGCGGTGCTGGTGCTGCGCGGGCGCGGGGTCCGGCTGCGCCGCCCGGCGCGGTGGCGGCGGGTCCCGGCCGCGGTTGCCGCAGTGGCCGCGGGCCTGTCGCTGGGGGCGGCGACCTACGTCCTGACCGGGCGTCGCGCGCCGTCGCCGGTCGGCGGGTACCTCCTCGACACCGCGGAGGCCGCGACCGGCGGGACCAACGTGGTCAACACGATCCTCGTCGACTTCCGCGGCATGGACACCTTCGGTGAGGCCGTCGTCGTCGGGGCCGCGGCGCTCGGCCTGCTCGTGCTGATCCGCCGCGGCGAGGCCGGGGCCGATGCGAGCCCGCGGCAGCGCGTCGCCACCGACGGCCCGGCCGACACGATCGTCATGCGGGTCGCGAGCCGGGTGCTGGCCCCGCTGATGCTCCTGATGTCGCTGTTCCTGCTCTGGCGCGGCCACGACGAGCCCGGCGGCGGGTTCATCTCCTCGCTGGTCGGCGGCGTCGCGATCGTGTTCCTGCGGCTCGCCCACCGCGGCGACGCGTGGGCGCTGCGGCTGCGGCCCGAGCCGCTGGTCGGGTCCGGGCTGCTGCTGAGCCTGCTCACCGGGATCGCGGTGTACCCGCTGGGGCTGCCGTTCCTCACGCCGGTGTACCTGCCCGGTGGGGTGCTGTTGTCGTCGTTCGTGTTCGACCTGGGGATCTACCTGATGGTGGTGGGGCTGATCGTGGCCGCGACCGACCGGATCGGCGGGCGCGCCCGCACCGGCTCCGTGCTGGGGAGCTCCGAGTGACCGCCGCGGTCGTCGTCGCCGTGCTGGTCGCGGGCGGGGTGTACCTGGTGCTGCAGCGCGAGCTGCTGCGCACGGTGCTCGGGTTCGTGCTGCTCGGCCACGGGGTGAACGTCCTGATCATCTCCGCGGGCGGGATGGCGACCCGCGAGCCCGCGCTGCTGGGCCAGCAGGACCGGGCACAGATGGCCGACCCGCTGCCGCAGGCGTTCGTGCTCACCGCGATCGTGATCGCCTTCGCGATCACGGTGTACCTGCTGGCCCTGCTGAAGGCCGGTGGCACCACCGACACCGAGGAGGATGAGCCCCGGTGACCGGCCTCGAGGCGCTCGTCGTCGTACCGATCCTGGTCCCGCTCGCCGCGGCGGGCCTGCTGATCCTGCTCACCGCGCGCCCGCCGGGCGGGGGCGGACCGTTCCTGCTGCCGATGACGGCGCGCCGGGTGGTCGCGTTCACCGCGCTCGTGGTGTCGACGGCGGTGTCGGCGATCCTCCTGGCGGCCACCGCGGACGGCGCGGTGATCGTGCAACGGCTCGGGAACTGGCCCGCGGGCATCGCGATCCCGCTGGCCGCCGACGCGTTCGGCACGATCATGCTGACCGTCACCGGGGTGCTGGGGATCGCCTGCCTGGCCTTCGCCGCGGTCACCGGCTCCGACACCGACCGGGCGTTCCTGCCGCAGTCGCTGCTCCTGCTCGCCGGGGTGCACGGCGCCTACCTCACTGCGGACCTGTTCAGCCTGTTCGTGTTCGTCGAGGTCATGCTCGTCCCCAGCTACGTGCTCATCGCGACCGGCCGTGGCCCGGAGCGGATAGCGGCGTCGCGGCTGTACCTGACGGTGAACCTCCTGGCCTCGACGCTGTTCCTCGCCGGGCTCGGCCTGGTCTACGGCGTCGCCGGGACCGTGCAGCTCGGTGACCTCGCCGGGCGCGCGGTGACCGACCCGGCACTGGCCGCGGCGACCGCGGTGATCCTGCTGGCGCTCTCGGTGAAGGCCGCGCTGGTGCCGCTGCACAACTGGCTGCCGCGGGCCTACACCGCCGCGCCGGCCGCGGTCACCGTGCTGTTCTCCGGGCTGCTGACCAAGGTCGGTGTGTACGCGCTGTTCCGGATCTACGCGGTCGTCTACGACGGCGACCCGCGCTTCCTGCCGGTCGTCCTGGTGGCGGCGCTGCTGACGATGGTCGTCGGGGTGCTCGGCGCGGTCGGCGCCGGCGGGATGCGCCGGATCCTGACCTTCCACATGGTCAGCCAGATCGGCTACATCGTGCTCGGCCTGGCGATCTCCACCCCGGCCGGGCTGGCCGCCGCGATCTACTTCCTGGTGCAGTACGTGCTGGTCAAGGCGGCGCTGCTGATGGTCGCCGGCGCCGTCGAGCAGTACGCCGGCACCGACACGCTGTCCCGGCTCGGTGGGCTCGCCGCCCGCAACCCGGCGACCGCGGTCGCGTTCGCGGTGTCGGCGCTGAGCCTGGCCGGGATCCCGCCGCTGTCCGGGTTCGTCGCGAAGTTCGCCCTGGTGCTCGGCGCGGTCGAGGCCGGCATGGTCGCCGCGGCGGTCGTCGCCGTCGCGGTCAGCGTGGTCACCCTGCTGTCGATGCTCAAGATCTGGAACGGCGCGTTCTGGGGCGGTGAGACCCCCGCACCGGACCCCGGGGGCGGTGCGGGCACCGTGGTCGCCGTGGCGGTCCCGGTCCGCGCGGTGGTCCCGGCGCTGGCGCTGGGGGCGCTGTCGCTGCTGCTCGGGCTGTGGGCGGAGCCGCTGCTGGCGCTCTCGACGGTCGCCGGGCAGGGGCTCGCCGACACCACCGCCTACGTCGGGGCGGTGGGGGCGCCGTGACCACCCGCCGACGTTCACCCGGGCGCGGCGGGCGCCTGCGCGCCGCGGTGGGGTTCCTGCTGTGGTTCACCGGCGAGTTCCTCCGCGCCAACGCCGTCGTGCTCCGCGAGGTCCTCACCCCCGGGCACGGCATCGACCCGGCGGTGGTCCGGGTCCGGCTGCGGTCGCGGAGCATGGTCGAGATCGCGTCGATCATGAGCCTGCTCAGCCTGACACCCGGCACCCTCGCCCTGAACCTGACCACCGGCGCGCGCAGCCCGGAGCTGCTCGTGCACGGCATGCACGCGTCCGACCCGGAGCAGCTGCGGGCGAGCGTGCACGAGATGGAGGACCGGTTGCTGGCGTTCCTGCGCCGCCCCACCCCGGGTGTGGTCGACCGCGATCCGGAGGAGACGCCGTGAGCACCCTGTTGCTGGACGCCGGGATCGTCCTGCTGGCCCTGGGCCTGCTCGTCGCGGTCTGGCGGGTCCTGGCCGGGCCCACCGACGCCGATCGCGGGCTGGCCGTCGACTACGGCTTCGTGGTCGTCGTCGGGCTGATCGCGCTGCTGGCGCTGCGGTTGGGCTCGGTCGCGATGCTGGACCTCGTCGTCGTCGCGACGCTGGTCGGGTTCCTGACCACGGTCGCCGTGGCCCGGCTGATCTGGGCGGAGAAGGGGGCTCGCAGATGAGCGGCGTCGACGCCGGCCTGGGGACCGTGCTCACCGGCGGGCCCGTGCAGAACGCGATCGGCGGCCTCGTACTGGGTGCCGGGGTCCTGCTCGTCGCGGCGGGCGCGGTCGGCATGGTGCGCCTGCCCGACGTCTACAACCGCACGAACGCCGTCACCAAGGCCGCCGGGCTCGGGATCGTCGCGATCCTCGTCGGGGTCGCGATCCTGGTGCCCGAGCCGGGGGTGCTGCTCACCCTCGGCGTGGCCGTGGCACTGCAGCTCTTCACGATCCCGGTCGCCAGCTTCGCGATCGGGCACGCCGCCTACCGGTCCGGGGCCCCGTCGACCCCGTCCACGCTGCGCGAGGACGACCCCGGCTCCGGCGACGACGGCTGAACCGTCCGCACCTCCCGGGCGCGCGCGTCGCTGTCGATGTCCTCCCCCAGGTCGTCGACGACGAGTGCGTCCCGGTCGATCGCACCGCTGCGGTAGGCCGAGCGCCCGACCACCTGCGAGATGACCGGCGCCGTCATCACCTGGAACAGCACGACCAGGATCAGCGTCGAGGAGTTCTCGAACTCCAGGTTGACCGCGACGCCCAGCAGGATCAGCAGCAGGCCGAGGGTCTGCGGCTTGGTGGTGGCCTGCAGCCGGGCGGGCAGGTCCGGCAGCCGGACCAGCCCGAGCGCACCGAGCAGGCAGGACAGCCCGCCGGCGAGCATCAGTGCGGCGGAGACCACGTCGAGCACGTCGTGCAGGCCCATCAGCGGTGCCGCTCCCATCGTTCGACCAGGCGGGCCGCCGTCGACGAGCCGACCAGCGCGATCAGCGCGACCGCGGCCAGCAGCGGGATGTTCGACCCGTCGGAGTAGATCGCCGCGTACACCGCGGCCGCGGCCACGATCAGCACGACGAACACGTCCAGCGCCGCGATGCGGTCCAGCGTCGTGGGGCCCTTCAGGAGCCGCCACATCGTCAGCACCCCCGCGGCGGTCAGCATGATCAGTACCAGCGTGTGGACGACGGTCACCGGTCGTTCCTCCCCGTGTCCCCGGCGGCGACCGCGGCGACGGCGGCGGCGCACCGGTCCCGGTCCTCCTGGCTGCCGACGGCGTCGATCACCCGCAGCTGCAGCCGCATCATGTCCCGGCGGAGCCGTTCGACGGCGCCGGGCCGGTGCAGGCCGAGTGCGTAGACGTACCAGCGACGCCGGGCCCGGTCGATCTGCAGTGTGAAGCTGCCCGGGGACAGCGCGCAGGCCGCGACGATCGTCGTCGCGGTGCGGTCCGAGCCGGTGCACAGCGGCAGCCCGACGATCCCGGACCGGGCGCGCGGCCCGTGCCGCAGCGTCACCATGCTGACCCGGATCCCGGAGACGACCAGGTCCGAGGCCAGGAACGCCAGCAGCCGCAGCAGCTTCCACGGCCGGAACGGGAGCCGTTCGGGCAGCAGCGGCAGCGGGAAGATCGCCGTCACCGCGAGGCCGACGAGCAGACCGCCGACGATCGCGGCCGCGGACACGCTCCCCCACAGCAGCACCCACACCAGCGCCAGCGCGAGCACCTGCGGGATCCGCCGGCGCACGCTCCCGCCGCGGGCGGACCCGCCCATCGGCTCGGCGACGGTGTCGGGGACCGGTGGCGGCACCCGGGCGGGGGTGCGGGCGTGGTCGGGCTCCGGCGGCTCGCCGACCTCGGCCGCGCCCATCTCGGCCTCGCGGCGCGCCTCCGGCGAGGAGAGCACGGCGTCCTCGCGGTCGTCGCCGTCGGGGCGGCCCTGCGGGTCCGGGCCGTCGGCCGTGCCCGCGCCACCCCGGCTCGGGGTCTGCTCGCTCACGGGGTCACCTCCGGGGTGTCGCCGGCCGCGGTCCGCACGGTCGTGTCCCCGGCGAGGTCACCGGACCGTCCGCTCGCGCTGATGGTCCCGTCACCCCCGGGGTCGGCGCCCGGCCCGAGGACGGCGGCGGTGTAGCCGGTCCGGTCGTGCAGGTCCACCCCGGCCCTGGCCGTCACCCGGACAGCGGGCCGGCGAACACCGCGATCGCGACGCTGACCACGACCAGCGTGGACGCGCCGACGTACATGCCGCGGGCGCTGCGCGCGGTCCCGACGACGAGCTCGTCGTTCGGGTCGTCGTCGGCCAGGGGCTCCTTCGGTGCGCCCCAGAACACCCGCACCCAGACCCGGGCGACGGCGTAGAGGGTCAGCAGGCTCGCCAGCACGACGACGGCCGCGACCAGCTCCCCGGCGAAGCCCGCGCCCGCACCGGCCTGCAGCAACGCGAGCTTCGCGACGAAACCCGAGGTCGGGGGCAGCCCGGCCAGGGTGATCGCCGGGATCGCGAACAGCACGGCCAGGTGGGGTGCCTGCTGGGCGAGCCCACCCATCTGGGAGATCGACACGGTCCCGGTCCGCCGGGTGATGAGCCCGCTGACCAGGAACAGCGTCGCCTGCACGGTGATGTGGTGGACGACGTAGAGCCCGGTCCCGGCGATGCCGTCGGGGGTGTGCAGAGCCAGCCCGAACACCATGAACCCGATGTGGCTGACCAGTAGGAACGACAGCAGCCGGTTGAGGTCGTCCTGCGCGACGGCGCCGAGCGCGCCGACCACCATCGTCACCGCGGCGATCACCAGCAGCAGCGTCGAGGGGCTGTCCTGCGGGAACACCAGGGTCTGGGTGCGCAGCAGCGCGTAGATGCCGACCTTGGTGAGCAGGCCCGCGAACAGCGCGGTGACCGGGGCGGGAGCGTTCGGGTAGCTGTCGGGCAGCCAGAAGTGCAGCGGCACGATCGCCGCCTTGATGCCGAACACCACGATGAGGACCAGGGCGAGCACCGCGCGCAGGCCCTCCGGCAGCGCGCCCATCCGCCCGGCGAGGTCGGCCAGGTTGACCGTGCCGGTGGCGGCGTAGACGAGCCCGACCGCGGTCAGGAACAGCAGCGACGAAGTCAGCGACACGATCACGTAGGTCATGCCGGACCGGATCCGCGACGCCGACGTCCGCCGGGTGATGAGCACGTAGCTCGACGCCAGCATGATCTCGAACGCCACGAACAGCGTGAACAGGTCACCGGTCAGGTAGGCCAGCGACACACCCGTCGACAGCAGCAGGAAGATCGGGTGGAAGGTGGTGCTGGCGGTCTCCCGGCCGTAGTCGGAGATCCGCTGGTCGATCGCGTAGACCAGCACCGCGAGCGTCACCACCGAGGAGATGAGCAGCAGCAGCGCCGACATCCGGTCGGCGACGAGCACGATGCCCATCGGGGCGGGCCAGCCACCGAGCTCGGCGACGACCGGCCCGTAGGTGTCCGCGGCCACCAGCAGCACCGCGCCGACGACGCACACCAGCGCCAGGGTCACCACGCCGATGACGCGCTGGGCCGAGGCACGGCGGCTGACGACGACGCTGGTCGCGGCGCCCAGCATGGGCAGCAGCACCGGCAGCGTGACCAGGCCTGCAACGGGGTCACTTGCGGCCCTCCTCGAGCTCGTGGGAGTCGGCGGTGTCCTCGGGCTCGGCGTCGGTCTCGTCCGCGGTGCCCTCCTCCATCGCGCCCTTGGGCTTCTGCCGGTCGGCGATGCGGCGGTCCTCCACGTCGTCCTGCACCTCGTCGTGCCCGACGAGCACCCAGGAGCGGTAGCCCAGCGCCAGCAGCAGCGTGTCAGGGCGAAGGTGATGACGATGGCGGTCAGCGCCAGCGCCTGCGGGAGCGGGTCGGCGATCTGCTCGGGGAGCACCGCGTCGAGGATCGGGGCGCGCCCGGGCGGTCCGCCGGAGACCTGCAGCAGCAGGTTCGCGCCGTGCCCGAGCACCACGATGCCGATCAGGATGCGCATCAGCGAGCGCTGC
>NZ_JAHLJA010000193.1:0-2304 GCF_020496245.1 Pseudonocardia sp. ICBG601
ATCACCAGCAGCAGCGTCGAGGGGCTGTCCTGCGGGAACACCAGGTCTGGGTGGCGCAGCAGCGCGTAGATGCCGACCTTGGTGAGCAGGCCCGCGAACAGCGCGGTGACCGGGGCGGGAGCGTTCGGGTAGCTGTCGGGCAGCCAGAAGTGCGAGCGGCACGATCGCCGCCTTGATGCCGAACACCACGATGAGGACCCAGGCGAGCACCGCGCGCCAGGCCCTCCGGCAGCGCGCCCATCCGCCCGGCGAGGTCGGCCAGGTTGACCGTGGCCGGTGGCGGCGTAGACGAGCCCGACCGCGGTCAGGAACAGCAGCGACGAAGTCAGCGACACGATCACGTAGGTCATGCCGGACCGGATCCGCGACGCCGACGTCCGCCGGGTGATTAGCACGTAGCTCGACGCCAGCATGATCTCGAACGCCACGAACAGCGTGAACAGGTCACCGGTCAGGTTAGGCCAGCGACACACCCGTCGACAGCAGCAGGAAGATCGGGTGGAAGGTGGTGCTGGCGGTCTCCCGGCCGTAGTCGGAGATCCGCTGGTCGATCGCGTAGACCAGCACCGCGAGCGTCACCACCGAGGAGGAATGAGCAGCAGCAGCGCCGACATCCGTCGGCGACGAGCACGATGCCCATCGGGGCGGGCCAGCCACCGAGCTCGGCGACGACCGGCCCGTAGGTGTCCGCGCCACCAGCAGCACCGCGCCGACGACGCACACCAGCGCCAGGGTCACCACGCCGATGACGCGCTGGGCCGAGGCACGGCGGCTGACGACGACGCTGGTCGCGGCGCCCAGCATGGGCAGCAGCACCGGCAGCAGTGACCCAGGGCCTGCAACGGGGTCACTTGCGGCCCTCCTCGAGCTCGTGGGAGTCGGCGGTGTCCTCGGGCTCGGCGTCGGTCTCGTCCGCGGTGCCCTCCTCCATCGCGCCCTTGGGCTTCTGCCGGTCGGCGATGCGGCGGTCCTCCACGTCGTCCTGCACCTCGTCGTGCCCCGACGAGCACCCAGGAGCGGTAGCCCAGCGCCAGCAGCAGCGGTGGTCAGGGCGAAGGTGATGACGATGGCGGTCAGCGCCAGCGCCTGCGGGAGCGGGTCGGGCGATCTGCTCGGGGAGCACCGCGTCGAGGATCGGGGCGCGCCCGGGCGGTTCCGCCGGAGACCTGCAGCAGCAGGTTCGCGCCGTGCCCGAGCACCACGATGCCGATCAGGATGCGCATCAGCGAGCGCTGCATCAGCAGGTAGAAGCCGACCGAGTACAGCACCGCGAGCACGATCGCCATGCTCAGTTTGATGGTGGGTGTTCACCTCGGGCCACACCTCCGCGGGGGAGGTCCTCGCCCGCCTCGCGGGCGTCGCGGGCGATGCCGGACCCGAGCGAGCGCAGCAGTCGAGCACCACACCGATGATCAGCAGGTAGACGCCGACGTCGAGCAGCAGGCCTGCTCACGATGTCGAGGTAGCCGAACGGGCCGAAGGTGATCGTCCACTTGACGAGGCGAGCACCGGGTCGCCCCAGGCCACCGGGGCCAGCGCGTGAGCACCGCGATGATCAGTCCGGGTGCCGACCAGACGGGCGGACGGATCCGAACCGGAGCCCAGATTGTCGTCGCGCCGCCGCGATGTGGCGCACACGAACGCGAGCCCGGCGACCAGGCCGCCGGAGAACCCGCCGCCGGGACCGTAGTGGCCTCCAGCAGCAGGAACACCGAGAACACCAGCACCACCGGGAAACAGCAGCCGGGCCGCGGACTCCAGCACCAGGGTCCCGTTCGCGGACGTCCGGGCAGGTGCCGGTGAGCATCCATCGGCCGCTGGGCTGGTCCCCGGGCCCAGCTCTCGGCGTCCCCCGCCGGGGACGCGGGCTTCTCCTGCGAGGTCGTCATCCGAGCACCTCCTTCTCGTGCTTGGGCGATCCCGAGCCGCTGCGCACGACCTTGCCGTTCTGCCTCTTGTCGTACCGGGTCGCGAGCACCAGGCTCGCGGTGCCGGACGCGCAGATCAGCAGCACGGTGATCTCACCGACCGTGTCGATGCGCGGAAGTCGACCAGGATCGCGCTGATCAGGTTGGTCGCGCCGGCCTCCGGTGCGCCCGCGATGAACGGCTCCGTGGTGGCGGGCGGCAGGGTGCGGGCCCCGGAGAGCATCACGGCCATCCCGGCGACGAGCAGGCCGCCGACCGCGGCGACCGCGGCCTTGGGGCCCCGGACGCGGCGCTCGGTGTCCGGCTCGTCGAAGTGGGGCGGGCAGGCGTCGCAGCACGAAGACGAACGCGCACCAGGGTGAGCGTCTCGACCAGG
>NZ_JAHLJA010000194.1:0-14764 GCF_020496245.1 Pseudonocardia sp. ICBG601
GTCGGCCCGGCCGATCGCCTCGTCGAGCGAGCGGAAGCCCAGCTCGGCGAGGATCTCGCGGACCTCCTGCGCCACGAACCGCATGAAGTTCACGGACGTACTCGGCCTTGCCGTGTGAACTTCTTGCGCAGCTCCGGGTTCTTGCGTCCGCGACGCCGACCGGACAGGTGTCGAGGTGACAGACGCGCATCATGATGCAGCCCGGACACGACCAGCGGCGCGGTCGCGAAGCCGTACTCCTCGGCGCCGAGCAGCGCCGCGATGACGACGTCACGGCCGGTCTTGAGCTGGCCGTCGGCCTGTACCGTGATCCGGTCGCGCAGCCCGTTGGCCATCAGCGTCTGCTGGGTCTCGGCCAGGCCGAGCTCCCAGGGTCCGCCGGCGTGCTTGATCGAGGACAGCGGCGAGGCGCCGGTGCCGCCGTCGTGGCCCGAGATGAGCACGACGTCGGAGTGCGCCTTGGACACACCGGCCGCCACGGTCCCGACGCCGACCTTGGGACACCAGCTTCACGTGGATGCGGGCCCGCGGGTTGGCGTTCTTCAGGTCGTGGATGAGCTGCTTGATGTCCTCGATGGAGTAGATGTCGTGGTGCGGCGGCGGCGAGATGAGGCCGACGCCCGGCGTCGAAGTACCGGGTGGTCGCGATCCACGGGTAGACCTTGCTGCCGGGCAGCTGACCGCCCTCACCGGGCTTGGCGCCCTGGGCGATCTTGATCTGGATGTCGTCGGCGTTGACCAGGTACTCGGAGGTGACGCCGAACCGGCCCGGACGCCGCCTGCTGCCTGACCGCACTGCGCCGCGAGTCGCCGTTGGGGTCCGGGGTGAAGCGGTCCGGGTCCTCGCCGCCCTCACCGGTGTTGGACCGGCCGCCGATGCGGTTCATCGCGATCGCCAGGGTCTCGTGCATCTCCTGGGAGATCGAGCCGTAGGAGATCGCGCCGGTCGCGAACCGGGTCATGATCGACTCGATCGACTCGACCTCGTCGATCGACACGGGCTCGCGCCCGTCCTTGAAGCGGAACAGGCGCGCGCAGCGTCATCAGCCGCTTCGCCTGGTCGTCGACGGCCTTCGTGTACTCCTTGAAGACCTCGTACTTCCCGGCCGGGTGGAGTGCTGCAGCTTGAAGACGGTCTGCGGGTTGAACAGGTGCAGCTCCGCCTCGCGGGCGCACACTGGTACTCGCCGCCGACCGGCAGCGCCCGGTGCGAGGCACGGACGTCGTCGGCGGGGTAGGCGCGCGGCGGTGGTGGGCCAGGACTCCTCGGCGAGGGACGTCGAAGCCGACGCCGCCGATCCGCGACGCGGTGCCGCGGAAGGCCGCGTCGATGACCTCGGAGCCCAGGCCGACGGCCTCGAAGATCTGCGCACCGGTGTAGGACGCGACCGTCGAGACGCCCATCTTCGACATGGTCTTGCGGACACCCTTGCCGAGCGCCTTGACCAGGTTCTTCGCCGCGGTCGGGCCGTCGACGCCGGGGATGTCGCCGCGCTCGGCGAGGTCCTCGACCGTGGCCATCGCCAGGTACGGGTTCACCGCGGAGGCGCCGTAGCCCAGCAGCAGCGCGATGTGGTGGACCTCGCGGGCGTCCGCGGACTCCACGACCAGCCCGACCCGGGTACGCGAGCGCTCCCGGACCAGGTGGTGGTGCACGGTGCCGGTGAGCAGCAGCGACGGGATCGGGCGTGTTTCGGCGTCCACCCCGCGCTGGGACAGCACGATCAGGCGGGCCCCGTTCTCGATCGCGCGGGACACCTCCTGCTTGATCTCGGCCAGCCGCGAGAGCATGCCCTTGCCGCCGTCGCGGGCGGTGAAGGTGCCGCGGACGACGTGCGAGGCGAAGCCGGGGAACTCCCCGTCGTCGTTGATGTGGACGATCTTCGCCAGGTCGTCGTTGGTCAGCACCGGGAACGGCACGACGATGGTCCGACAGTGCGCCGGCGTCGCGTCGAGCAGGTTCTGCTCCGGCCCGAGCTGGCTGAACAGCGAGGTGACGAGCTCCTCGCGGATCGCGTCCAGCGGCGGGTTGGTGAACCTGGGCGAACAGCTGGATGAAGTAGTCGTAGAGCTGGCGCGGGCGCTCGGCGATCGCGGCGAGCGCGCGCTCGTCGTTGCCCATCGAGCCGATCGGCTCGGCCCCGGACACCGCCATCGGGCGGAGCAGGACGTTGAGGCTCCTCCTCGGTGTAGCCGAGCGCCTGCTGGCGCAGGTTGAGCGTCTCGTGGGTCGGGGACTCGCGGGTACGGGCGGGAAGCTCGTCGAGCCGGATCAGGCCGGCGTGCAGCCAGTCGGCGTACGGGTGCTCGGCCGCCAGCGCGCCCTTCACCTCGTCGTCGTCGTCGACGATCTTGCCGAGCTCGGTGTCGATGAGGAACATGCGGCCCGGCTCGAGGCGGCCCTTGCGGACGACCTTGTCGGGCGCGACGTCCAGCACTCCGACCTCGGACGCGAGCACGACCAGGCCGTCCTCGGTGACCCAGTAGCGGGCCGGGCGCAGGCCGTTGCGGTCGAGGACCGCGCCGATCCGGGTGCCGTCGGTGAACGCCACCAGGGCCGGTCCGTCCCACGGCTCCATCAGGGTGGAGTGGTACTCGTAGTAGAACGCCCGCCGGGCGGGGTCCAGCTCGGTGGTTGTGCTCCCAGGCCTCCGGGATCATCATCAGCACCGCGTGCGGCAGGCTGCGACCGGACAGGTGCAGCAGCTCCAGGACCTCGTCGAAGGTGGCCGAGTCCGATGCGTCGGGGGGTGACGATCGGGGTCAGCCGCGACAGGTCGCCGGGCAGGTTCGCGGGACTCCCAGCAGCGACTCGCGGGCCGCCATCCAGTTCCGGTTGCCGCGCAGCGTGTTGATCTCACCGTTGTGCGCCACGTAGCGGAACGGGTGCGCCAGCGGCCACGCCGGGAACGTGTTCGTGGAGAAGCGCGAGTGCACGATCGCCAGCGCCGGTCACGCGCTCGTCGTTCAGGTCGGGGTAGAACGCCGCGACCTGCGGCTCGGCGAGCATGCCTTGTAGATGACGGTGCGCGGCGACAGCGAGGGAAGTAGGTCTCGGTGTCGTGCTCGACCCGCTTCCGGAAGCAGAACGCACGGCGTTCCAGGTCGATGCCGGCGGGCGCGCTCTCCGGGGCGTCCCCGGTCAGCTCCACGCCACCGACGAACAGTTGCCGGAAGCCCGGCATGGCGTTCCGGGCGATGGAGCCCAGGTCCGCGGCGGTCGGGGTCGGTCGGGAGCTCGCGCCACCCGAGGACCGTGAGGTCCTCCTCGGCGGCGAGCGCGTCGATCCGCTCGATCGCCGCGGCGGCCTCGGCCTCGTCACGCGGCAGCATCGCGATGCCGGTGGCGTAGGCGCCCTCCGCGGGCAGGTCGAAGTCGGTGGACCTCGCGGTAGAACGCGTCCGGGACCTGGATCAGGATCCCGGCACCGTCACCGGTGTTGTACTCGGCGCCACGTGCACCGCGGTGCTCCAGTCGCAGCAGGGCCTCGATGGCCTTCTGCACGATGGCGTGGCTGCGCTTGCCGGTGACGTCGGCCAACATGGCCACACCGCAGGCGTCGTGCTCGTGATCGGCGGCGTAGAGCCCACCGGGCGAGGGGCGACGCGTCTGGTCACTGATCGCGGCCAACTGCTCCTCCTGTCGTCTCGGTGCACCTGGAGCCACCCGCATCGGACGACCCGGACAGGCAAGCTCGCTGCGGTCCGAAAAGGGTTCTCAGAGTACAGCGCGCAGCCCGAGTGGGACGTGCGACGAGGGCCGTTCAGGTGCACCGTGCCGCCGGGGTGGGTGACCGGCGGACGGAATCTTCCTCGGGCACGCCGAGCGGCCGGGCGCTGACTTCCAGTACCAGGCCGTTCCTTGCGGCACGGTTCGACCGCACACCCCGGCGAGTGCGGTCTGGCGAGTGCACAGAGTCGCACGTCGCAACCGTGGTGCGCTACTGAGAGCGTGTTTGGAAATGGTGGGTGTGTCGGGATGGTCGACACGGCTGGGGTGCTCCATCGTGGTCGGCATGCAGGAACGACCGCGCCGGTACCCCTCGGACACCAGTGATGCCCAGTGGGTGGTGATCGAGCCGTTGTTACCGCCGCTCGCGCGGCGGGGGCGGCCTGTTGCTCATGCTCGTCGGGACGTGCTGGGGGGCGATCTTGTATGTGTCGTGCGGACCGGGTGTGCCTGGGGGGCGTTGCCGGTGGACTTCCCGCCCTGGCAGACCGTCTACTGGTACTTCAACCAGTGGGAACAGCAGAAGGTCACCGAGAAGAATCCTCCCGGTCGTGCGGGGGCAGTTACGTTATCGCCGAGGGCCGTGATCCGGAGCCGAGTGCGGGGATCATCGATTCCCAGTCGGTCAAGGGCGCCGACACCGTCGGCCAGGACTCCCGCGGCTACGACGCCGGGAAGAAGACAGGCGGACGGAAACGGTTCATCGTGACCGACACCCTCGGTCTGCTGCTGACCACGATGGTGTGCTCGGCCTCGGTACAGGACCACGCGACGGCGCCAAGCCGATCCTGCTCAACCTCTACCTGCGCACCAGGGTGCGCGGTTCGTCTACGCCGACGCCGCTTCGCCGGGCGACTGCTCGACTGGGCCGCCACGATCCTGCAGACAACGATCGAGATCATCCGCAAGCCACCCGAGCAGCGCGGATTCACCGTCCTCCCACGAAGGTGGGTGTGTCGAACGGACCCTGGCCTGGCTCACCGCACACCGACACGGCCTGGCCCGAGACTACGAACGCCACCCCACCACATCCGAAGCCATGATCCGCTGGGCCGCGATCAACACCATCACCCGCCGCATCGCCCGTGGATACCCCGCCACCCGCCAGCAGAAACACACGACACCCTCAACCCACTAGAATTTCCAAAACACGCTCTGAGAGCGGCCCGCCTGTCCCGTGATGTGGATCGCTGACCATGCGAGCAGGTCAACGTTGCCGTCCCGTGTCCGGACGGTGAGCCGAGCGTGACCATCCGTCGGGAGTGCCGTATGCGTCACTGCGTGGGATCGCCGTGCGGGAGAGCGGGTCGTTACGCGCCGCTTCCCGGGAGCCGGGGGAGACTGGGCGCGATGAACGCGTCGCCGCACACGCCCGCCGCCGGGCCGCCGCCGTCCTCCACCCGACCGGGTGTCCGACGAACGGGTCGCCGCGGTGCTCGCCGATGTCGCCACGATCGGTCCCTGGTTCGCGCGGTGTGACGCCCGCCGCGTCCGGCACCGTCCGGTGGGAACCCGCTCTCTACGCCGCGCCCGTGGCCGGTGGCCCGGACCCGCTCGGGGTCGGCGGATCGACGAGGTCACCACCGCGCTCGGCGGGGACCGGCGGGTCGGGGCGTCGGTCGCGGTGATGGGGCTCGCGGCGCGGATCGTGGCCATGCCCTTCGCGGCCGTGGCCCTGCACGGTGTCCTCCCGTCGCTCGGGGAGCTGCGCCGGGACCCGGGCGCAGCCGACCCGTGGGCCGGCCGCCCTGCCCGCCGGGACCCACCGGCATCGCCACCCGGACGTCGCCGTCGACCCGGCGGGCGCCGCGGACCTGCTCGCCCGGGAGCTCGCCGGACGCCCATCTGGAGCCGCTGTACGCCGCCGTCGCCGTCCGCGCCGCGGTGTCGCCGCGGGTGCGCGCGGCAACGTGGTGTCCTCGATCGGCGGGGCGGCGCGGGTCATGGAGGCCGTGCGGCGCCCGGACGGCGTCGGTACCTGGCCCTGCTCGACGCGCTCGCCGACCCCCGGTGCTGCGCGGGCCGTTGCCCTCGGGGGCGACCGGGCGTCTGCTCCGTCTCGACGAGACCGACGCGGACACCGAGTGGGCGTTCCGGCGCCGCTCCTGCTGCCTCTACGTCCGCGCCCCCGGCGGCGGGACCTGCGGCGACTGCGTGCTGGCCGGCCGCGCCTGACCGGAACACGGCACCGTCCCCGGGCACCGCACCGTCCCCGGGCACCGCACCGTCCCCGGGCACCGCACCGCCCCCTGGCACCGCACCGCCCCCTGGCACGGCCCTGGCACCGCGGCCCCCGGACAAGGCAGCGCTCCGGGCCGCAGGCAGCGCAGGCAGCGCTGTCGCGCCACGGCGGCGCCGCGCCGAGCTCAGGCCGGCAGCGCGATGTCGGCGACGGTGACCCGCACCCGGGCGTCGAGGCCGCACACCGTCGCGACCTCCTCGGCCACCTCCCGGCGCACCCGTTCGGCCAGCTCGGCGCAGTTCGTGCCGAACCGCACGCCCACCGTCACCCGGATCTCGGCCTCGTGCCCGTGCACCGACGCGACCAGGCCCTGCACCCGCAGCTCCTCGGGCACCGGGTCGCGGGGCAGCCAGTCCGCGGCCAGTCCCAGCAGGGTGTGCGCGACGTCTCCCATCAGCGCCACGACCCCCGGGACCCGCCGGACCCGTCGCGCCGCCACCCGCGCGACGGCCAGGTCGGACACGGACACCGTCGTCGGCCCGCTCATGCCGGCTCTTCCCACAGGTCCTCGACGAGGATGTCCACCCCGGCGATCGGCACGCCGAGCGTGCGGTCCCCGGCCGAGATCATCATCTGCCGGACGCGGGCGGTGACCGACGCGAGGTCGACGCCGAACCGCGCGGCGACCGTCACCCGCACCCACACCGCGGGCGGGCCGTCCGCGGAACCGTCCGGGTCGCGGAGCTGCTCGATCCGGCACCGGCGGGCCCGCAGCCCGTCCATCGTGTCCACGACGTGGCGCAGCGCCGCCTCGGCGGTCGGCCTGCCGAGCCACGCGTCCGGGCCGAGGGTGAGCAGCTCGTGCGGGCGCAGGTCCGCGACGACCGCGCCCATCACCTGTTCCAGCACCGACGGCGGCGGCCGCAGCGGCTCGGCCGCCATCCTCGCCACCAGCCCGCCGAGCCGGTCGTGGTCGGCGCGTGCGCGCACGCAGTGCGGACAGGTCAGCTCGTGCTCGTCGAGCACGCCCTCCTCCGCGTGGTCCCAGACGTCGGCGGCGTCCCGGCCGCAGGCCAGCGGCTCGACGCGGTCCGCCCCGGTCCTGCCTACCGCCATGCCCGCATCCTCTCCGCCAGTGCTCCGCGTGCCCGGTGGATCCGGCCGCGGACGGCGGTCTCGCCCGCCCCGGTGATCTGGGAGATCTCGCTGTAGCCCAGCCCCTCCAGCTCCCGCAGCACCCACGCCGTGCGCTGATCCTCCGGCAGCGACGCGACCGCCCGCGACAGTGCCGCCATCTCCGCGTCGACCTCGGCGGCCCGCTCCGGGGTGGGGGAGCGGTCGTCGGCCGGCGCGCCCGGACCGTCGTCGGTCGGGAGCGGGTCGGTCCGTCGTCGCCGCCGGACCAGTGCGGTGCAGCGGTGGGTGACGATCCGGTACATCCAGGTGGAGAAGGCCGCCTCGCCGCGGAAGGTGCCGATCCGCCGCCAGGCGTCGATGAGCGCGTCCTGCAGGGCGTCCTCGGCGTCGGTGGCGTCGCCGACGACCCGGACCGCGACCCGGAACAGGGCGTTCTGGTGGCGGCGGGCCAGCTCCTCGAACGCGCCGACGTCGCCGTCCTGGGCCCGGACGACCAGCGTGGTCTCGTCCAGCGCGGCCCGCGACGGCACCCGTGCCGGCTGTGCCGACGGCACGTCAGGGCTCGGTGGTCGGGCGGCCGGTGGGCCGCTGACCTGCGCGTTCACCATGGACGGCCCCGTCGGGGTGTGAGCGGTGGAAGGTGGGGGTAGTCCCCACTCGTCGAGGACGGTAGCGACCGGCGGGCACCCCGCCCGCCGGACACGCGACCGGGAAGCAGGTGAGTTCCATGGGTCTCGGAGACAAGATCAGCAACAAGGCCGAGGAGCTGGGTGGCAAGGCCAAGGAGGCCACCGGCGAGGCGACCGACGACAAGGACCTGCAGGCCGAGGGCAAGGCCGACCAGGCCACCGGCAACCTGAAGCAGGCCGGCGAGAAGCTCAAGGACACCTTCAAGAGCTGACCCGCGCACCACGACGGCGGCGGCACCCCACAGCGGGGTGCCGCCGCCGTCGTCTGTCGCTAAGAGCGTGTTTGGAAATTCTAGTGGGTTGAGGGTGTCGTGTGTTTCTGCTGGCGGGTGGCGGGGTATCCACGGGCGATGCGGCGGGTGATGGTGTTGATCGCGGCCCAGCGGATCATGG
Organism: Pseudonocardia sp. ICBG601; assembly: GCF_020496245.1. Lineage (NCBI taxonomy): Bacteria > Bacillati > Actinomycetota > Actinomycetes > Pseudonocardiales > Pseudonocardiaceae > Pseudonocardia > Pseudonocardia sp. ICBG601. The sequence goes on from NZ_JAHLJA010000194.1 coordinate 8,132, forward strand.
CTTCGGATGTGGTGGGGTGGCGTTCGTAGTCTCGGGCCAGGCGTCGGTGTGCGGTGAGCCAGGCCAGGGTCCGTTCGACCACCCACCTTCGTGGGAGGACGGTGAATCCGCGCTGCTCGGGTGGCTTGCGGATGATCTCGATCGTTGTCTGCAGGATCGTGGCGGCCCAGTCGAGCAGTCGCCCGGCGAAGCCGGCGTCGGCGTAGACGAACCGCACCCTGGTGCGCAGGTAGAGGTTGAGCAGGATCGGCTTGGCGCCGTCGCGGTCCTGTACCGAGGCCGAGCACACCATCGTGGTCAGCAGCAGACCGAGGGTGTCGGTCACGATGAACCGTTTCCGTCCGCCTGTCTTCTTCCCGGCGTCGTAGCCGCGGGAGTCCTGGCCGACGGTGTCGGCGCCCTTGACCGACTGGGAATCGATGATCCCCGCACTCGGCTCCGGATCACGGCCCTCGGCGATACGTAACTGCCCCCGCACGACCGGGAGGATCTTCTCGGTGACCTTCTGCTGTTCCCACTGGTTGAAGTACCAGTAGACGGTCTGCCAGGGCGGGAAGTCCACCGGCAACGCCCGCCAGGCACACCCGGTCCGCACGACATACAAGATCGCGTCCAGCACGTCCCGACGAGCATGAGCAACAGGCCGCCCCCGCCGCGCGAGCGGCGGTAACAACGGCTCGATCACCACCCACTGGGCATCACTGGTGTCCGAGGGGTACCGGCGCGGTCGTTCCTGCATGCCGACCACGATGGAGCACCCCAGCCGTGTCGACCATCCCGACACACCCACCATTTCCAAACACGCTCTAAGGTCCGGCCCCGTGACCGACCCCGCCGCAGGACCCGGCCCGCAGGCCGTCGCGGACGCCGTGCTGGCCCACCCCTCGGTGCTGCGCCTCGACGGCGGCCCGTTCGGCGCGATCGCGTCGTACCTGCCCGGGCACCGGGTCCAGGGCGTGCGGCTGGCCGACCCGGTCGAGATCGCCGTCGTCCTCCGGCTGGGCAGGCCCTTCGCGGAGGTCGCCGACGAGGTCGCCGACCGGGTCCGCGCCGTCCTCGGTGACGACACCCTGGCCGTGGACGTGACCGTCGCCGACGTCGGTGCGGCCGGCGGTGTCGAGGGCCCCGCCGCACCGTGACCCGCGCCCGGGCCGTCGCACGGTGACCGGGCTCGCCTAGACTCGCGCGAGCCCCGCCGTCACCGGGCGCGTCCCACGTACCCGGCGGCCGGTGGCACGGGACGCCCGGCGCGAGAGCCGGGATCGTCCGGCGCCGGCGGGCGGGGCCACCGACCGGGGGCCGCGCGAGCCGCGGCCCGATGCATCACTCGTACCGCCCCAAGGAGTTCCACCGTGAAGAGCACCGTCGAGCACCTCAGCCCGACGCGCGTCCGGATCAACGTCGAGGTGCCGTTCGACGAGCTCAAGCCGGACTTCGACCGCGCGTACAAGAAGATCGCCCAGCAGGTCCGCATCCCCGGCTTCCGCCCGGGCAAGGCGCCGGCCCGCATCCTGGAGGCCCGGATCGGCCGTGGCCCCGTCCTCGACGAGGTCGTGAACGCCGCGATCCCGGTGAAGTACCAGGAGGCCGTGGTGACGTCCGAGGACGTCAAGCCGATCGGCCGGCCCGACATCGAGGTCACCGAGATCGCCGACGGCGAGCGCATCGCGTTCACCGCCGAGGTCGACGTCCGCCCCGAGATCACCCTCCCCGACCTGGACGGCCTGACCGTCGAGGTCGACGAGACCGAGGTGACCGAGGACGAGGTCACCGAGCAGCTCGACCAGCTGCGCGCCCGGTTCGGCACCCTGGCCGGTGTCGACCGCCCGGCGCAGAAGGGCGACTACGTCCAGATCGACCTCTCCGCCGCCGTCGACGGCACGCCGATCGAGGAGGCCACCACGACCGGCTTCTCCTACGAGGTCGGCCAGGGCGGTCTCATCGACGGCATCGACGAGGTCCTCGAGGGCATGTCGGCCGGCGAGGAGAAGACCTTCACCTCGAAGCTGGTCGCCGGCGAGCACGCCGACAAGGACGCGGACATCACCGTCAAGGTGACCACCGTCAAGGAGCGCAACCTCCCCGACGCCGACGACGAGTTCGCCCAGCTGGCGTCGGAGTTCGATACCCTCGACGAGCTGACCGAGAACCTGCGCGAGCGCCTGGGCCGGTCCAAGCGGATGGAGCAGGCCGCGCAGGCCCGCGACCGTCTCCTGGACAAGCTCGTCGAGGACACCGAGGTGCCGCTGCCGGAGTCGGTCGTCGCGGCCGAGGTCGAGACCCGCACCCACGACGCGGTGCACGCCTTCGACCACGACGAGGACAAGTTCGGCGAGTTCCTCTCCTCGCAGGACAAGACCCGCGAGCAGTTCGACACCGAGACGCGCGAGGAGGCCGAGAAGGCCGTCCGCTACCGCCTCGTGCTCGACACCCTGGCCGCCCGCGAGGAGATCTCGGTCGGGGACCAGGAGCTCACCGAGCGGATCATGTACCAGGCCCAGCAGTACGGCATGGCCCCCGAGCAGTTCGTCCAGCAGATCCAGCAGGCCGGCCAGCTCGGCGTGATCTACCAGGACGTGCGCCGCTCCAAGGCGCTGATCACCGCCGTGCGCGCGGCGACCGTCACCCTCCCGGGTGGCGAGGTCGTCGACCTGTCCGACCTGCTCGGGCCGGACGAGGACGAGACCACCGTCGAGGAGGTCCCCGCGACCGATGTGGACGGTGCCGCCGACACCGCCGACGAGGCCGCCGACACCACCGCGGAGACCACCAGCGACAAGGCCTCCGACAAGGCCGACGCGAAGGCCTGACCGGCCGTCGTCACCCGGCCTCGCACGACGTGCCGTGCGCTGTCGGCGAACATCGGGCGTCGTTCCCTACGCGGGGCCCCCGCTCCGCGTAGGGTCGGCCCCGAACCGGTCCCCACCGGACCGTGAACGGGTTCGCAAGACCCGACACCGGAGAACCGAGAGCGATCCAGAGGAAGACTCCGGGACCCCCTCCCACGGCGTCCGCGCCGCGGGAGCGGGCCCGACTTCGGAAAGCAGGGTGAAGTGAGCCAGCAGGACACCGGCCCGTCCGCGGGCCGCGGCACCGGGCCGCAGATGCGGTCCGGCATCAGCGCTATGTCGCTGTCCGACTCCGTGTACGACCGCCTGCTCCAGCAGCGCATCATCGTGCTCGGTCAGCAGGTGGACGCGGAGATCTCGAACCGCATCGCGGCGCAGATGCTGCTGCTCGCGGCCGAGGACCCGGACAAGGACATCGAGCTCTACATCAACTCGCCCGTGGCTCGGTCACCGACGGCATGGCCATCTTCGACACGATGAACCTGATCCCGTGCGACGTGGCGACCACGGCGATGGGCATGGCCGCGTCGATGGGGCAGTTCCTGCTGTCGGCGGGCACCCCGGGCAAGCGCTCGGCGCTGCCGCACGCGCGGATCATGATGCACCAGCCGTCCGCCGGCGTCGGCGGCACGGAAGCCGACATCACCATCCAGGCCGAGCAGTTCCGCCGCACCAAGCGGGAGATGGCGGAGCTGATCGCCCAGCACACCGGTCAGTCGGTCGAGACCATCGAGCGTGACTCCGACCGCGACCGCTGGTTCTCCGCGCAGGAGGCCAAGGACTACGGCTTCGTCGACCACGTCGTCACGCACGCGGGCCGGATCGGCGAGCAGAACGGGAGCGCCCAGTGAGCACCTTCGACCCGCGCCACCCGGAGTCGATGACCGACCTGCGCGGCCCCGGCGGCTGGGCGCCGGACCCGGCCCGTTCCCGGTACGTGCTCCCGTCGTACGTGGAGCGCACCAGCTACGGGGTCAAGGAGTCGAACCCGTACAACAAGCTCTTCGAGGAGCGCATCATCTTCCTCGGTGAGCAGATCAACGACACCTCGGCGAACGACACCATGGCTCAGCTGCTGGTGCTCGAGTCGCTCGACCCGGACCGCGAGATCTCGCTGTACATCAACTCGCCGGGCGGGTCGTTCACGTCGCTGATGGCGATCTACGACACGATGCAGTTCATCCGGCCCGACATCCAGACCGTCTGCCTCGGGCAGGCGGCGTCGGCCGCGGCCGTGCTGCTGTGCGCCGGCACCCCGGGCCGCCGCATGGCGGTCGAGAACGCCCGCATCCTGATCCACCAGCCGGCCACCCAGGGCGTGTACGGCCAGGTGTCGGACCTGGAGATCCAGGCGGCGGAGATCTCCCGCATCCGCAAGCGGATGGAGGAGGTCATCGCACGGCACTCCAACCGGACTGCGGAGCAGGTGCGCGAGGACATCGACCGGGACAAGATCCTCACGGCCGAGGAGGCCAAGGACTACGGCCTGGTCGACGAGATCGTGCAGAGCCGCAAGCTGTCCGGTACCGCCGGCGGCAAGTGACACCCGGGTCACCGGCGGCCGGATCCGGCCGCCGGTGACCGCCCGGCGACCCGCCGGGGAACCGGACACCGCTTCCGGTCCCCGTGCGGGCCGCGGGCAGGTACCGTCAACCCGGCACGGGGCGACGGGCGCGACGCGAGAACGCCGGACCAGACTGGGGATCGACACCTATGGCACGCATCGGCGACGGCGGGGACCTGCTCAAGTGCTCGTTCTGCGGGAAGAGCCAGAAGCAGGTCAAGAAGCTCATCGCCGGCCCCGGCGTCTACATCTGCGACGAGTGCATCGATCTCTGCAACGAGATCATCGAGGAGGAGCTGGCCGAGGCCGGTGAGGTCAAGCTCGACGAGCTGCCCAAGCCCACCGAGATCCACGAGTTCCTCGACCAGTACGTCGTCGGTCAGGCCACCACCAAGCGCACGCTGTCGGTGGCGGTCTACAACCACTACAAGCGCATCCAGGTCGGCGAGCGCAGCCGGCCGCGGGCGGCGACGCCTCCGACGGCATCGAGATCGCCAAGTCGAACATCCTGATGCTCGGCCCCACCGGCTGCGGCAAGACCTACCTGGCGCAGACGCTGGCCAAGATGCTCAACGTCCCGTTCGCCATCGCCGACGCGACCGCCCTCACCGAGGCCGGCTACGTGGGCGAGGACGTCGAGAACATCCTGCTCAAGCTCATCCAGGCCGCCGACTACGACGTGAAGCGCGCCGAGACCGGCATCATCTACATCGACGAGGTCGACAAGATCGCGCGGAAGTCGGAGAACCCGTCGATCACCCGTGACGTGTCCGGCGAGGGCGTGCAGCAGGCGCTGCTGAAGATCCTCGAGGGCACCACGCGAGCGTCCCGCCGCAGGGCGGCCGCAAGCACCCGCACCAGGAGTTCATCCAGATCGACACGACGAACGTCCTGTTCATCGTGGCCGGCGCCTTCGCGGGCTGGAGCGGATCATCGGCGAGCGGGTTGGCCAGTCCGGCATCGGCTTCGGCGCCGACATCCGCTCGAAGAAGGACCTGGACTCCGCGGAGCGCTTCGCCGAGACCCTCCCCGAGGACCTGATCAAGTTCGGCCTGATCCCCGAGTTCATCGGCCGGCTCCCGATCGTCGCCTCGGTGACCTCGCTCGACAAGGACGCCCTGGTCAAGATCCTGACCGAGCCGCGGAACGCTCTGGTGAAGCAGTACCGCAAGCTGTTCGAGATGGACGGCGTGGAGCTGGAGTTCGCCGAGGCCGCCCTCGACGCCGTGGCCGACCAGGCGATCCTGCGTGGCACCGGCGCCCGTGGCCTGCGGGCGATCATGGAGGAGGTCCTCCTCCCGGTGATGTACGACATCCCCAGCCGCGACGACGTGGCGAAGGTCGTCGTGACCGCCCAGACGGTGAAGGACAACGTCAACCCGACGATCGTCCCGCCACCCGCAGCGCAGCGCCGGAGCGCCGCGACCGCTCGGCCTGAGCCGCCGCCCGCACCGACCCGACGCCGCCGGTCCCACCAGCAGGTGGGACCGGCGTTGTCGTATCGAGACCGGCTCGGGTTGCCGCACCCTTCCGCACTACTTAGCGTTGCTCCGTCAACAGTCGACGGAGGGGCGAGATGTCCGGATTTCTCACGCGCGAGCGCATCGTCGCTCCACCGGATGGAGCCGTTGGCTCGTCCCACCGGCGGCGCTGTCCATCCACCTGGCGATCGGCCAGGTCTACGCCTGGAGCGTCTTCAAGACCCCGCTGGCGACCGCGCTCGACCTGTCGGGCGTCGCCACGGCGCTGCCCTTCACCCTCGGCATCATCATGCTGGGGCTGTCCTCGGCGCTGTTCGGCACGAAGGTCGACAGCAACGGCCCGCGCTGGGCGATGGTCGTCGCGTCGAGCTGCTTCGTCGCCGGGTTCCTCATCTCGGGTCTCGGCCTCTACGCCGAGCAGTACTGGCTGGTCGTGCTGGGCTACGGCTTCGTCGGCGGCATCGGCCTGGGCATCGGCTACATCTCGCCGGTCTCCACGCTGATCAAGTGGTTCCCGGACCGCCCCGGCCTGTCCACCGGCCTGGCGATCATGGGCTTCGGCGGTGGCGCGCTCATCGCGACCCCGCTCACCAACTCGCTGCTGTCGGCGTTCGGCGGGCTCCGGTGACGACGCCACGTCCTTTCGGCATCGGGTCCACGTTCCTCACGATGGGCCTATCTACCTGGTCTTCATGTCGGTCGGCTGGATCCTCATCCGGGTGCCCGCCGAGGGCTGGAC
>NZ_JAHLJA010000195.1:0-8337 GCF_020496245.1 Pseudonocardia sp. ICBG601
GGGCAAGGCCGACCAGGCCACCGGCAACCTGAAGGCAGGCCGGCGAGAAGCTCAAGGACACCTTCAAGAGCTGACCCGCGCACCACGACGGCGGCGGCACCCCACAGCGGGTTGCCGCCGCCGTCGTCTGTCGCTAAGAGCGTGTTTGGAAATTCTAGTGGGTTGAGGGTGTCGTGTGTTTCTGCTGGCGGGTGGCGGGTTATCCACGGGCGATGCGGCGGGTGATGGTGTTGATCGCGGCCCAGCGGATCATGGCTTCGGATGTGGTGGGGGTGGCGTTTTCGTAGTCTCGGGCCAGGCGTCGGTGTGCGGTGAGCCAGGCCAGGGTCCGTTCGACCACCCCCACCTTCGTGGGAGGACGGTGAATCCGCGCTGCTCGGGTGGCTTGCGGATGAATCTCGATCGTTGTCTGCAGGATCGTGGCGGCCCAGTCGAGCAGTCGCCCGGCGAAGCCGGCGTCGGCGTAGACGAACCGCACCCTGGTAGCGCAGGTAGAGGTTGAGGCAGAGAATCGGCTTGGCGCCGTCGCGGGTCCTTGTACCGAGGCCGAGCACACCATCGTGGGTCAGCAGCAGACCGAGGGGTGTCGGTCACGATGAACCGTTTCCGTTCCGCCTGTCTTCTTCCCCGGCGTCGTAGCCGCGGGAGTCCTGGCCGACGGTGTCGGCGCCCTTGACCGACTGGGAATCGATGATCCCCGCACTCGGCTCCGGATCACGGCCCTCGGCGATACGTAACTGCCCCCGCACGACCGGGAGGATCTTCTCGGTGACCTTCTGCTGTTCCCACTGGTTGAAGTACCAGTAGACGGTCTGCCAGGGCGGGAAGTCCACCGGCAACGCCCGCCAGGCACACCCGGTCCGCACGACATACAAGATCGCGTCCAGCACGTCCCGACGAGCATGAGCAACAGGCCGCCCCCGCCGCGCGATGCGGCGGTAAACACGGCTCGATCACCACCCACTGGGCATCACTGGTGTCCGAGGGGTACCGGCGCGGTCGTTCCTGCATGCCGACCACGATGGAGCACCCCAGCCGTGTCGACCATCCCGACACACCCACCATTTCCAAAACACTCTCTCAAGGTCCGGCCCCGTGACCGACCCCGCCGCAGGACCCGGCCCGCAGGCCGTCGCGGACGCCGTGCTGGCCCACCCCTCGGTGCTGCGCCTCGACGGCGGCCCGATTCGGCGCGATCGCGTCGTACCTGCCCGGGACCGGGTCCAGGGCGTGCGGCTGGCCGACCCGTGGAGATCGCCGTCGTCCTGCGGCTGGGCAGGCCCTTCGCCGCGGTCGCCGACGAGGTCGCCGACCGGGTCCGTGCCGTCCTCGGCGACGACACCCTGGCCGTCGACGTGACCGTCGCCGACGTCGGTGCGGCCGGCGGCGTCGAGGGCCCCGCCGCGCCGTGACCCGCGCCCGGGCCGTCGCACGGTGACCGGGCTCGCCTAGACTCGCGCGAGCCCCGCCGTCACCGGGCGCGTCCCACGTACCCGGCGGCCGGTGGCACGGGACGCCCGGCGCAGAGCCGGGATCGTCCGGCGCCGGCGGGCGGGGCCACCGACCGGGGGCCGCGCGTGCCGCGGCCCGTTGCAGCACTCGTACCGCCCAAGGAGTTCCACCGTGAAGAGCACCGTCGAGCACCTCAGCCCGACGCGCGTCCGGATCAACGTCGAGGTGCCGTTCGACGAGCTCAAGCCCGACTTCGACCGCGCGTACAAGAAGATCGCCCAGCAGGTCCGCATCCCCGGCTTCCGCCCGGGCAAGGCGCCGGCCCGCATCCTGGAGGCCCGGATCGGCCGTGGCCCCGTCCTGGACGAGGTCGTGAACGCCGCGATCCCGGTCAAGTACCAGGAGGCCGTGGTGACGTCCGAGGACGTCAAGCCGATCGGCCGGCCCGACATCGAGGTCACCGAGATCGCCGACGGCGAGCGCATCGCGTTCACCGCCGAGGTCGACATCCGCCCCGAGATCACCCTCCCCGACCTGGACGGCCTGACCGTCGAGGTCGACGAGACCGAGGTGACCGAGGACGAGGTCACCGAGCAGCTCGACCAGCTGCGCGCCCGGTTCGGCACCCTGGCCGGTGTCGAGCGTCCCGCGCAGTCCGGCGACTACGTCCAGATCGACCTCTCCGCCGCCGTCGACGGCAAGGAGATCGAGGAGGCCACCACCACCGGCTTCTCCTACGAGGTCGGCCAGGGTGGTCTCATCGACGGCATCGACGAGGCCCTCGAGGGCATGTCGGCCGACGAGGAGAAGACCTTCACCTCGAAGCTGGTCGCCGGCGAGCACGCCGACAAGGACGCGGAGATCACCGTCAAGGTGACCACCGTGAAGGAGCGTCACCTCCCCGACGCCGACGACGAGTTCGCCCAGCTGGCCTCGGAGTTCGACACGCTCGACGAGCTGACCGAGAACCTGCGCGAGCGCCTGGGCCGGTCCAAGCGGATGGAGCAGGCCGCGCAGGCCCGCGACCGTCTCCTGGACAAGCTCGTCGAGGACACCGAGGTGCCGCTGCCGGAGTCGGTCGTCGCCGCCGAGGTCGAGACCCGCACCCACGACGCGGTGCACGCCTTCGACCACGACGAGGACAAGTTCGGCGAGTTCCTCTCCTCGCAGGACAAGACCCGCGAGCAGTTCGACACCGAGACGCGCGAGGAGGCCGAGAAGGCCGTCCGCTACCGCCTCGTGCTCGACACCCTGGCCGACCGCGAGGAGATCTCGGTCGGGGACCAGGAGCTCACCGAGCGGATCGTCTACCAGGCCCAGCAGTACGGCATGGCCCCGGAGCAGTTCGTCCAGCAGATCCAGCAGGCCGGCCAGCTCGGCGTGATCTACCAGGACGTCCGCCGCTCCAAGGCGCTCATCACCGCGGTGCGTGCGGCGACCGTCACCCTGCCGGGCGGCGAGGCCGTCGACCTGTCCGACCTGCTCGGGCCGGACGAGGACGAGACCACCGTCGAGGAGATCCCCGCGACCGACGTGGACGGTGCCGACGACACCGCCGACGACGCCACGGACACCACCACCGACGAGGCCTCCGATAAGGCCGACGCGAAGGCCTGATCGGCGGCCGTCACCCGGCCTCGCACGACACGTCGTGCGCTGTCGGCGAACATCGGGCGTCGTTCCCTACGCGGGGCATCCGCTCCGCGTAGGGTCGGCCCCGAACCGGTCCCCCACCGGACCGTGAACGGGTTCGCAAGACCCGACACCGGAGAACCGAGAGCGATCCAGAGGAAGACTCCGGGACCCCCTCCCGCGGCGTCCGCGCCGCGGGAGTGGGCCCGACTTCGGAAAGCAGGGTGAAGTGAGCCAGCAGGACACCGGCCCGTCCGCGGGCCGCGGCACCGGGCCGCAGATGCGGTCCGGCATCAGCGCGATGTCGCTGTCCGACTCCGTGTACGACCGCCTGCTCCAGCAGCGCATCATCGTGCTCGGTCAGCAGGTGGACGCGGAGATCTCGAACCGCATCGCGGCGCAGATGCTGCTGCTCGCGGCCGAGGACCCGGACAAGGACATCGAGCTCTACATCAACTCGCCCGGTGGCTCGGTCACCGACGGCATGGCCATCTTCGACACGATGAACCTGATCCCGTGCGACGTGGCGACCACGGCGATGGGCATGGCCGCGTCGATGGGGCAGTTCCTGCTGTCGGCGGGCACCCCGGGCAAGCGCTCGGCGCTGCCGCACGCGCGGATCATGATGCACCAGCCGTCCGCGGGCGTCGGCGGCACCGAAGCCGACATCACCATCCAGGCCGAGCAGTTCCGCCGCACCAAGCGGGAGATGGCGGAGCTGATCGCCCAGCACACCGGTCAGTCGGTCGAGACCATCGAGCGCGACTCCGACCGGGACCGCTGGTTCTCCGCGCCGGAGGCCAAGGACTACGGCTTCGTCGACCACGTCGTGACGCACGCCGGGCGGATCGGCGAGCAGAACGGGAGCGACAAGTGAGCACCTTCGACCCGCGCCACCCGGAGTCGATGACCGACCTGCGCGGCCCCGGCGGCTGGGCGCCGGACCCGGCCCGCTCCCGGTACGTGCTCCCGTCGTACGTGGAGCGCACCAGCTACGGGGTCAAGGAGTCGAACCCGTACAACAAGCTCTTCGAGGAGCGCATCATCTTCCTCGGTGAGCAGATCAACGACACCTCGGCGAACGACACCATGGCGCAGCTCCTGGTGCTCGAGTCGCTCGACCCGGACCGCGAGATCTCGCTGTACATCAACTCGCCGGGCGGGTCGTTCACGTCGCTGATGGCGATCTACGACACGATGCAGTTCATCCGCCCCGACATCCAGACCGTCTGCCTCGGGCAGGCGGCGTCGGCCGCGGCCGTGCTGCTGTGCGCGGGCACCCCCGGCCGTCGTATGGCGGTCGAGAACGCCCGCATCCTGATCCACCAGCCGGCCACCCAAGGCGTGTACGGCCAGGTGTCGGACCTGGAGATCCAAGCGGCGGAGATCTCCCGCATCCGCAAGCGGATGGAGGAGGTCATCGCGCGGCACTCGAACCGCTCCGCGGAGCAGGTGCGCGAGGACATCGACCGGGACAAGATCCTGACGGCCGAGGAGGCCAAGGAGTACGGCCTGGTCGACGAGATCGTGCAGAGCCGCAAGCTGTCCGGTACCGCCGGCGGCAAGTGACACCCGGGTCACCGGCGGCCGGTTCCGGCCGCCGGTGACCGCCCGGCGACCCGCCGGGGAACCGGACACCGCTTCCGGTCCCCGTGCGGGCCGCGGGCAGGTACCGTCAACCCGCACGGGGCGACGGGCGCGACGCGAGAACGCCGGACCAGGACTGGGGATCGACACCTATGGCACGCATCGGCGACGGCGGGGACCTGCTCAAGTGCTCGTTCTGCGGGAAGAGCCAGAAGCAGGTCAAGAAGCTCATCGCCGGCCCCGGCGTCTACATCTGCGACGAGTGCATCGATCTCTGCAACGAGATCATCGAGGAGGAGCTGGCCGAGGCCGGTGAGGTCAAGCTCGACGAGCTGCCCAAGCCCACCGAGATCCACGAGTTCCTCGACCAGTACGTCGTCGGTCAGGCCACCACCAAGCGCACGCTGTCGGTGGCGGTCTACAACCACTACAAGCGCATCCAGGCCGGCGAGCGCAGCCGTGCCGCGGGCGGCGACGCCTCCGACGGCATCGAGATCGCCAAGTCGAACATCCTGATGCTCGGCCCCACCGGGTGCGGCAAGACCTACATGGCGCAGACGCTGGCCAAGATGCTCAACGTCCCGTTCGCCATCGCCGACGCGACCGCCCTCACCGAGGCCGGCTACGTGGGCGAGGACGTCGAGAACATCCTGCTCAAGCTCATCCAGGCCGCCGACTACGACGTGAAGCGCGCCGAGACCGGCATCATCTACATCGACGAGGTCGACAAGATCGCGCGGAAGTCGGAGAACCCGTCGATCACCCGCGACGTGTCCGGCGAGGGCGTGCAGCAGGCGCTGCTGAAGATCCTCGAGGGCACCACCGCGAGCGTCCCGCCGCAGGGCGGCCGCAAGCACCCGCACCAGGAGTTCATCCAGATCGACACGACGAACGTCCTGTTCATCGTGGCCGGCGCCTTCGCCGGGCTGGAGCGGATCATCGGCGAGCGGGTCGGCCAGTCCGGCATCGGCTTCGGCGCCGACATTCGCTCGAAGAAGGACCTGGACTCCGCGGAGCGCTTCGCCGAGACCCTCCCCGAGGACCTGATCAAGTTCGGTCTGATCCCCGAGTTCATCGGCCGGCTGCCGATCGTCGCCTCGGTGACCTCGCTCGACAAGGACGCCCTGGTCAAGATCCTGACCGAGCCGCGGAACGCCCTGGTGAAGCAGTACCGCAAGCTGTTCGAGATGGACGGCGTGGAGCTGGAGTTCGCCGAGGACGCCCTCGACGCCGTCGCCGACCAGGCGATCCTGCGCGGCACCGGCGCCCGTGGCCTGCGGGCGATCATGGAGGAGGTGCTCCTCCCGGTCATGTACGACATCCCCAGCCGCGACGACGTGGCGAAGGTCGTCGTGACCGCGCAGACGGTGAAGGACAACGTCAACCCGACGATCGTCCCGCGCCAGCCGCAGCGCCGCGAGCGCCGCGACCGCTCGGCCTGAGCCGCCGCGAGAACCGACCCGACGCCGGTCCCACCAGCAGGTGGGACCGGCGTTGTCGTTTCGAGACCCGCTCGGGTTGCTGCACCCTTCCGCACTACTTAGCGTTGCTCCGTCAACATACGACGGAGGGGCGACATGTCCGGATTTCTCACGCGGGAGCGCATCGTTGCTCCACCCGGATGGAGCCGTTGGCTCGTCCCACCGGCAGCGCTGTCCATCCACCTGGCGATCGGCCAGGTCTACGCCTGGAGCGTCTTCAAGACGCCGCTGGCGAACGCACTCGACCTGTCGGGCGTCGCCACGGCGCTGCCCTTCACGCTCGGCATCATCATGCTGGGCCTGTCCTCGGCGCTGTTCGGCACGAAGGTCGACAGCAACGGCCCGCGCTGGGCGATGGTCGTCGCGTCGAGCTGTTTCGTCGCCGGGTTCCTGATCTCGGGTCTCGGCCTCTACGCCGAGCAGTACTGGCTGGTCGTGCTGGGCTACGGCTTCGTCGGCGGCATCGGCCTGGGCATCGGCTACATCTCGCCGGTCTCCACGCTGATCAAGTGGTTCCCGGACCGCCCGGGCCTGTCCACCGGCCTGGCGATCATGGGCTTCGGCGGCGGCGCGCTCATCGCGACCCCGCTCACGAACTCGCTGCTGTCGGCGTTCGGCGGCTCCGGTGACGGCGCCACCTCGGCCGGCATCGGGTCCACGTTCCTCACGATGGGCCTGATCTACCTGGTCTTCATGTCGGTCGGCTGGATCCTCATCCGGGTGCCCGCCGAGGGCTGGACGCCGCCGGGCTGGGACCCGTCGACGGCGAAGAAGAGCGGGATGATCTCGACCGGGAACGTCTCGGCGAACAACGCGATCCGCACGCCGCAGTTCTGGCTGCTGTGGGTCGTGCTGTGCTTCAACGTCACCGCGGGCATCGGCATCCTGGAACGGGCCTCGCCGATCTTCCAGGACTTCTTCGCGGAGAACGGGGCCACGGCCACCCTCGCCGCGGCGGCGGGCGGGTTCGTCGCGATCCTGTCGCTGGCGAACTCGGCCGGGCGCATCGCGTGGTCGTCGCTGTCGGACGTGCTGGGTCGGAAGAACATGTACCGCATCTACCTGGGCGTCGGTGCGCTGCTGTACCTGCTGATCACGCTGATCCCGAACCAGTCGCGGGCGCTGTTCATCGTCGCCGCGGTGCTGATCCTGTCGTTCTACGGCGCCGGGTTCGCCACCGTCCCGGCGTACCTGCGGGACCTGTTCGGCACCTACCAGGTCGGCGCGATCCACGGCCGGCTGCTGACGGCGTGGTCCCGCGGGCGTCCTCGGCCCGCTGATCGTCAACGCGATCGCCGACGCGCGGATCGAGGCCGGCGTCGAGGGCCGGCCCGCTACACGACCGCGTTCATCATCATGATCGTGCTGCTGGTCATCGCGTTCGTCTGCAACGAGCTGATCAAGCCGGTCGACGCGAAGCACCACGAGCCGTCCGCAGAGGCGGCCCGGACCCGACCCAGAAGGAGACCGCGTGAGCAGCGTTGCGAGACCGGCGGGTCGTCGACCTGGGGGCCGGTGCAGTGGATCGGGGCCGTCCTGGCCTGGTGTGGGTCGGCGTCCGTTCGCCTACGGCTGTACGAGCTCGTCCTGAAGATCCCCGCCCTGTTCGGCTGAGTCTTCGCCCGCCGTTCACCCGGACGGTCCGGATCGTCCTCACCCGTCCGGGTTAGAACGGCGGGCGTGGCTCTTTCCCGACGCTCCCTGTTCCGCACCGCGGCCGCCGGTGGTCTCGCCGGCGCCGCTGCCCTCGCCCTGCCGGGCACGGGTGCCGCCGCCCCCGCGCTGGTCCGCTCCGGCCGGCCGCTGCTGACCCACGGTGTCGCGGCCGGTGACGTCCGGCCAGGCTCCGGGCTCGTCTGGACGCGGGCCGACCGGCCGTCGCGGATGGTCGTCGAGGTCGCGGGCTCGCCGGACTTCCGGCGGGCACTGCGGATCCCCGGCCCGGTGCTGACCCCGGCCACCGACCTCACCGGAAAGCTGCGTGTCCCGGCGACGCGGGGGCGGGTGCACTACCGCGTCGTCGCCGAGCCGCTCGACGGCGGCCCCGCGAGCGCCCCGCTGACCGGCTCCTTCCGGGCGGTCCCCGGCCGCGGCGAGCCGGTGCGCATCCAGTGGTCCGGCGACGTCGTCGGGCAGGGCTGGGGCATCGACACGCGCCCCGGCGGCATGCGGATCTTCTCCGCCA
>NZ_JAHLJA010000196.1:0-24155 GCF_020496245.1 Pseudonocardia sp. ICBG601
GGCGCCCTTGACCGACTGGGAATCGATGATCCCCGCACTCGGCTCCGGATCACGGCCCTCGGCGATACGTAACTGCCCCCGCACGACCGGGAGGATCTTCTCGGTGACCTTCTGCTGTTCCCACTGGTTGAAGTACCAGTAGACGGTCTGCCAGGGCGGGAAGTCCACCGGCAACGCCCGCCAGGCACACCCGGTCCGCACGACATACAAGATCGCGTCCAGCACGTCCCGACGAGCATGAGCAACAGGCCGCCCCCGCCGCGCGAGCGGCGGTAACAACGGCTCGATCACCACCCACTGGGCATCACTGGTGTCCGAGGGGTACCGGCGCGGTCGTTCCTGCATGCCGACCACGATGGAGCACCCCAGCCGTGTCGACCATCCCGACACACCCACCATTTCCAAACACGCTCTAAGGTCCGGCCCCGTGACCGACCCCGCCGCAGGACCCGGCCCGCAGGCCGTCGCGGACGCCGTGCTGGCCCACCCCTCGGTGCTGCGCCTCGACGGCGGCCCGTTCGGCGCGATCGCGTCGTACCTGCCCGGGCACCGGGTCCAGGGCGTGCGGCTGGCCGACCCGGTCGAGATCGCCGTCGTCCTCCGGCTGGGCAGGCCCTTCGCGGAGGTCGCCGACGAGGTCGCCGACCGGGTCCGCGCCGTCCTCGGTGACGACACCCTGGCCGTGGACGTGACCGTCGCCGACGTCGGTGCGGCCGGCGGTGTCGAGGGCCCCGCCGCACCGTGACCCGCGCCCGGGCCGTCGCACGGTGACCGGGCTCGCCTAGACTCGCGCGAGCCCCGCCGTCACCGGGCGCGTCCCACGTACCCGGCGGCCGGTGGCACGGGACGCCCGGCGCGAGAGCCGGGATCGTCCGGCGCCGGCGGGCGGGGCCACCGACCGGGGCCGCGCGAGCCGCGGCCCGATGCATCACTCGTACCGCCCCAAGGAGTTCCACCGTGAAGAGCACCGTCGAGCACCTCAGCCCGACGCGCGTCCGGATCAACGTCGAGGTGCCGTTCGACGAGCTCAAGCCGGACTTCGACCGCGCGTACAAGAAGATCGCCCAGCAGGTCCGCATCCCCGGCTTCCGCCCGGGCAAGGCGCCGGCCCGCATCCTGGAGGCCCGGATCGGCCGTGGCCCCGTCCTCGACGAGGTCGTGAACGCCGCGATCCCGGTGCAAGTACCAGGAGGCCGTGGTGACGTCCGAGGACGTCAAGCCGATCGGCCGGCCCGACATCGAGGTCACCGAGATCGCCGACGGCGAGCGCATCGCGTTCACCGCCGAGGTCGACGTCCGCCCCGAGATCACCCTCCCCGACCTGGACGGCCTGACCGTCGAGGTCGACGAGACCGAGGTGACCGAGGACGAGGTCACCGAGCAGCTCGACCAGCTGCGCGCCCGGTTCGGCACCCTGGCCGGTGTCGACCGCCCGCGCAGAAGGGCGACTACGTCCAGATCGACCTCTCCGCCGCCGTCGACGGCACGCCGATCGAGGAGGCCACCACGACCGGCTTCTCCTACGAGGTCGGCCAGGGCGGTCTCATCGACGGCATCGACGAGGTCCTCGAGGGCATGTCGGCCGGCGAGGAGAAGACCTTCACCTCGAAGCTGGTCGCCGGCGAGCACGCCGACAAGGACGCGGACATCACCGTCAAGGTGACCACCGTCAAGGAGCGCAACCTCCCCGACGCCGACGACGAGTTCGCCCAGCTGGCGTCGGAGTTCGATACCCTCGACGAGCTGACCGAGAACCTGCGCGAGCGCCTGGGCCGGTCCAAGCGGATGGAGCAGGCCGCGCAGGCCCGCGACCGTCTCCTGGACAAGCTCGTCGAGGACACCGAGGTGCCGCTGCCGGAGTCGGTCGTCGCGGCCGAGGTCGAGACCCGCACCCACGACGCGGTGCACGCCTTCGACCACGACGAGGACAAGTTCGGCGAGTTCCTCTCCTCGCAGGACAAGACCCGCGAGCAGTTCGACACCGAGACGCGCGAGGAGGCCGAGAAGGCCGTCCGCTACCGCCTCGTGCTCGACACCCTGGCCGCCGCGAGGAGATCTCGGTCGGGGACCAGGAGCTCACCGAGCGGATCATGTACCAGGCCCAGCAGTACGGCATGGCCCCCGAGCAGTTCGTCCAGCAGATCCAGCAGGCCGGCCAGCTCGGCGTGATCTACCAGGACGTGCGCCGCTCCAAGGCGCTGATCACCGCCGTGCGCGCGGCGACCGTCACCCTCCCGGGTGGCGAGGTCGTCGACCTGTCCGACCTGCTCGGGCCGGACGAGGACGAGACCACCGTCGAGGAGGTCCCCGCGACCGACGTGGACGGTGCCGCCGACACCGCCGACGAGGCGCCGACACCACCGCAGACCACCAGCGACAAGGCCTCCGACAAGGCCGACGCGAAGGCCTGACCGGCCGTCGTCACCCCGGCCTCGCACGACGTGCCGTGCGCTGTCGGCGAACATCGGGCGTCGTTCCCTACGCGGGGCCCCCGCTCCGCGTAGGGTCGGCCCCGAACCGGTCCCCACCGGACCGTGAACGGGTTCGCAAGACCCGACACCGGAGAACCGAGAGCGATCCAGAGGAAGACTCCGGGACCCCCTCCCACGGCGTCCGCGCCGCGGGAGCGGGCCCGACTTCGGAAAGCAGGGTGAAGTGAGCCAGCAGGACACCGGCCCGTCCGCGGGCCGCGGCACCGGGCCGCAGATGCGGTCCGGCATCAGCGCTATGTCGCTGTCCGACTCCGTGTACGACCGCCTGCTCCAGCAGCGCATCATCGTGCTCGGTCAGCAGGTGGACGCGGAGATCTCGAACCGCATCGCGGCGCAGATGCTGCTGCTCGCGGCCGAGGACCCGGACAAGGACATCGAGCTCTACATCAACTCGCCCGGTGGCTCGGTCACCGACGGCATGGCCATCTTCGACACGATGAACCTGATCCCGTGCGACGTGGCGACCACGGCGATGGGCATGGCCGCGTCGATGGGGCAGTTCCTGCTGTCGGCGGGCACCCCGGGCAAGCGCTCGGCGCTGCCGCACGCGCGGATCATGATGCACCAGCCGTCCGCCGGCGTCGGCGGCACGGAAGCCGACATCACCATCCAGGCCGAGCAGTTCCGCCGCACCAAGCGGGAGATGGCGGAGCTGATCGCCCAGCACACCGGTCAGTCGGTCGAGACCATCGAGCGTGACTCCGACCGCGACCGCTGGTTCTCCGCGCAGGAGGCCAAGGACTACGGCTTCGTCGACCACGTCGTCACGCACGCGGGCCGGATCGGCGAGCAGAACGGGAGCGCCCAAGTGAGCACCTTCGACCCGCGCCACCCGGAGTCGATGACCGACCTGCGCGGCCCCGGCGGCTGGGCGCCGGACCCGGCCCGTTCCCGGTACGTGCTCCCGTCGTACGTGGAGCGCACCAGCTACGGGGTCAAGGAGTCGAACCCGTACAACAAGCTCTTCGAGGAGCGCATCATCTTCCTCGGTGAGCAGATCAACGACACCTCGGCGAACGACACCATGGCTCAGCTGCTGGTGCTCGAGTCGCTCGACCCGGACCGCGAGATCTCGCTGTACATCAACTCGCCGGGCGGGTCGTTCACGTCGCTGATGGCGATCTACGACACGATGCAGTTCATCCGGCCCGACATCCAGACCGTCTGCCTCGGGCAGGCGGCGTCGGCCGCGGCCGTGCTGCTGTGCGCCGGCACCCCGGGCCGCCGCATGGCGGTCGAGAACGCCCGCATCCTGATCCACCAGCCGGCCACCCAGGGCGTGTACGGCCAGGTGTCGGACCTGGAGATCCAGGCGGCGGAGATCTCCCGCATCCGCAAGCGGATGGAGGAGGTCATCGCACGGCACTCAACCGGACTGCGGAGCAGGTGCGCGAGGACATCGACCGGGACAAGATCCTCACGGCCGAGGAGGCCAAGGACTACGGCCTGGTCGACGAGATCGTGCAGAGCCGCAAGCTGTCCGGTACCGCCGGCGGCAAGTGACACCCGGGTCACCGGCGGCCGGATCCGGCCGCCGGTGACCGCCCGGCGACCCGCCGGGGAACCGGACACCGCTTCCGGTCCCCGTGCGGGCCGCGGGCAGGTACCGTCAACCCGGCACGGGGCGACGGGCGCGACGCGAGAACGCCGGACCAGGACTGGGGATCGACACCTATGGCACGCATCGGCGACGGCGGGGACCTGCTCAAGTGCTCGTTCTGCGGGAAGAGCCAGAAGCAGGTCAAGAAGCTCATCGCCGGCCCCGGCGTCTACATCTGCGACGAGTGCATCGATCTCTGCAACGAGATCATCGAGGAGGAGCTGGCCGAGGCCGGTGAGGTCAAGCTCGACGAGCTGCCCAAGCCCACCGAGATCCACGAGTTCCTCGACCAGTACGTCGTCGGTCAGGCCACCACCAAGCGCACGCTGTCGGTGGCGGTCTACAACCACTACAAGCGCATCCAGGTCGGCGAGCGCAGCCGGGCCGCGGGCGGCGACGCCTCCGACGGCATCGAGATCGCCAAGTCGAACATCCTGATGCTCGGCCCCACCGGCTGCGGCAAGACCTACCTGGCGCAGACGCTGGCCAAGATGCTCAACGTCCCGTTCGCCATCGCCGACGCGACCGCCCTCACCGAGGCCGGCTACGTGGGCGAGGACGTCGAGAACATCCTGCTCAAGCTCATCCAGGCCGCCGACTACGACGTGAAGCGCGCCGAGACCGGCATCATCTACATCGACGAGGTCGACAAGATCGCGCGGAAGTCGGAGAACCCGTCGATCACCCGTGACGTGTCCGGCGAGGGCGTGCAGCAGGCGCTGCTGAAGATCCTCGAGGGCACCACCGCGAGCGTCCCGCCGCAGGGCGGCCGCAAGCACCCGCACCAGGAGTTCATCCAGATCGACACGACGAACGTCCTGTTCATCGTGGCCGGCGCCTTCGCCGGGCTGGAGCGGATCATCGGCGAGCGGGTTGGCCAGTCCGGCATCGGCTTCGGCGCCGACATCGCTCGAAGAAGGACCTGGACTCCGCGGAGCGCTTCGCCGAGACCCTCCCCGAGGACCTGATCAAGTTCGGCCTGATCCCCGAGTTCATCGGCCGGCTCCCGATCGTCGCCTCGGTGACCTCGCTCGACAAGGACGCCCTGGTCAAGATCCTGACCGAGCCGCGGAACGCTCTGGTGAAGCAGTACCGCAAGCTGTTCGAGATGGACGGCGTGGAGCTGGAGTTCGCCGAGGCCGCCCTCGACGCCGTGGCCGACCAGGCGATCCTGCGTGGCACCGGCGCCCGTGGCCTGCGGGCGATCATGGAGGAGGTCCTCCTCCCGGTGATGTACGACATCCCCAGCCGCGACGACGTGGCGAAGGTCGTCGTGACCGCCCAGACGGTGAAGGACAACGTCAACCCGACGATCGTCCCGCGCCAGCCGCAGCGCCGGGAGCGCCGCGACCGCTCGGCCTGAGCCGCCGCCCGCACCGACCCGACGCCGGTCCCACCAGCAGGTGGGACCGGCGTTGTCGTATCGAGACCGGCTCGGGTTGCCGCACCCTTCCGCACTACTTAGCGTTGCTCCGTCAACAGTCGACGGAGGGGCGAGATGTCCGGATTTCTCACGCGCGAGCGCATCGTCGCTCCACCCGGATGGAGCCGTTGGCTCGTCCCACCGGCGGCGCTGTCCATCCACCTGGCGATCGGCCAGGTCTACGCCTGGAGCGTCTTCAAGACCCGCTGGCGACCGCGCTCGACCTGTCGGGCGTCGCCACGGCGCTGCCCTTCACCCTCGGCATCATCATGCTGGGGCTGTCCTCGGCGCTGTTCGGCACGAAGGTCGACAGCAACGGCCCGCGCTGGGCGATGGTCGTCGCGTCGAGCTGCTTCGTCGCCGGGTTCCTCATCTCGGGTCTCGGCCTCTACGCCGAGCAGTACTGGCTGGTCGTGCTGGGCTACGGCTTCGTCGGCGGCATCGGCCTGGGCATCGGCTACATCTCGCCGGTCTCCACGCTGATCAAGTGGTTCCCGGACCGCCCCGGCCTGTCCACCGGCCTGGCGATCATGGGCTTCGGCGGTGGCGCGCTCATCGCGACCCCGCTCACCAACTCGCTGCTGTCGGCGTTCGGCGGCTCCGGTGACGACGCCACGTCCTTCGGCATCGGGTCCACGTTCCTCACGATGGGCCTGATCTACCTGGTCTTCATGTCGGTCGGCTGGATCCTCATCCGGGTGCCCGCCGAGGGCTGGACGCCGCCGGGCTGGGACCCGTCGACGGCCAGGAAGAGCGGGATGATCTCGACCGGGAACGTCTCGGCGAACAACGCGATCCGCACGCCGCAGTTCTGGCTGCTGTGGGTGGTGCTGTGCTTCAACGTCACCGCGGGCATCGGCATCCTGGAACGGGCCTCACCGATCTTCCAGGACTTCTTCGCCGAGAACGGCGCCACGGCCACCCTCGCCGCGGCGGCCGGCGGGTTCGTCGCGATCCTGTCGCTGGCGAACTCGGCCGGGCGCATCGCCTGGTCGTCGCTGTCGGACGTGCTGGGCCGCAAGAACATGTACCGCATCTACCTGGGCGTCGGCGCGCTGCTGTACCTGCTGATCACGCTGATCCCGAACCAGTCGCGGGCGCTGTTCATCGTCGCAGCGGTGCTGATCCTGTCGTTCTACGGCGCCGGGTTCGCCACCGTCCCGGCGTACCTGCGGGACCTGTTCGGCACCTACCAGGTCGGCGCGATCCACGGCCGGCTGCTGACGGCGTGGTCCACCGCGGGCGTCCTCGGGCCGCTGATCGTCAACGCGATCGCCGACGCGCGGATCGACGCCGGCGTCGAGGGCCCCGCCCGTACACGACCGCGTTCGTCATCATGATCGTCCTGCTGGTCATCGCGTTCGTCTGCAACGAGCTGATCAAGCCGGTCGACGGGAAGTTCCACGAGCCCACGGCGGCGGCCGCCCAGGGCCCCACACAGCAGAAGGAGACCGCGTGAGCAGCGTTGCCGAGACCGGCGGGTCGTCGACCTGGGGGCCGGTGCAGTGGGTCGGCGCCGTCCTGGCCTGGTTGTGGGTCGGCGTGCCGTTCGCCTACGGGCTCTACGAGCTCGTGCTGAAGATCCCCGCGCTGTTCGGCTGAGACTTCGCCCGCCGTTCACCCGGACGGTCCGGATCGTCCTCACCCGTCCGGGTTAGAACGGCGGGCGTGGCTCTTTCCCGACGCTCCCTGTTCCGCACCGCGGCCGCCGGTGGTCTCGCCGGCGCCGCTGCCCTCGCCCTGCCGGGCACGGGTGCCGCCGCCCCCCGCGCTGGTCCGCTCCGGCCGGCCGCTGCTGACCCACGGTGTCGCGGCCGGTGACGTCCGGCCAGGCTCCGGGCTCGTCTGGACGCGGGCCGACCGGCCGTCGCGGATGGTCGTCGAGGTCGCGGGCTCGCCGGACTTCCGGCGGGCACTGCGGATCCCCGGCCCGGTGCTGACCCCGGCCACCGACCTCACCGGAAAGCTGCGTGTCCCGGCGACGCGGGGGCGGGTGCACTACCGCGTCGTCGCCGAGCCGCTCGACGGCGGCCCCGCGAGCGCCCCGCTGACCGGCTCCTTCCGGGCGGTCCCCGGCCGCGGCGAGCCGGTGCGCATCCAGTGGTCCGGCGACGTCGTCGGGCAGGGCTGGGGCATCGACCGCGCCACCGGCGGCATGCGGATCTTCTCCGCCATGGCCGACCGCGAGCCCGACCTGTTCCTGCACTCCGGCGACACCGTCTACGCCGACGGCCCGCTCACCGAGACCGTCACGCTCCCCGACGGCCGGGTGTGGCGCAACGAGATGACCGAGGCGAAGGCGAAGGTCGCCGAGACCCTCGCCGAGTTCCGCGGCCAGTTCGCCTACAACCTGCGCGACGACAACCTGCGCCGCTTCGCCGCCTCGGTCGGCCAGATCGTGCAGTGGGACGACCACGAGGTCACCAACAACTGGTACCCCGGCGAGATCCTCACCGGTGAGGTGGGGGAGCGCTACACCGAGAAACGGGTGGACGTGCTCGCGGCCCGCGGGTTCCGCGCGTTCCACGAGTGGCAGCCGGTCGACCCGCGCACCGCCGTCGACGGACGGGTGTACCGGCGGGTGCCGTTCGGCCCGCACATCGAGGTGTTCGTGCTGGACATGCGCACCTACCGCAGCGCGAACTCCGCCAACACCGGCCGTGGCGAGCGGATCCTGGGGCAGGCCCAGGCCCGCTGGCTCGTCGACGCGCTCGCGTCGTCCCGGGCGACCTGGAAGATCGTCGCCTCGGACATGCCGATCGGGGTGCTGGTGCCCGACGGCGACACCGCCTGGGAGGCCGTCGCCAACGGCGTGCCCGCCGCCGAGCGGGCGCGAGTCGGAGATCGCCGGGGTGCTCGCCGGGATCCGCCGGCGGAAGGTCCGCAACGTCGTGTGGGTGACCGCCGACGTGCACTACACCGCCGCCCACCACTACGCCCCCGAGCGCGCCGCGTTCACCGACTTCGACCCGTTCTGGGAGTTCGTGTCGGGCCCGCTGCACGCCGGGGCCTTCGGCCCGAACGAGCTCGACCCGACGTTCGGCCCGCGGGCGGAGTTCGTGCGCGGCCCGTCCCGGCAGGGCGCGAGCCCGCTGGAGGGGTTCCAGCACTTCGGGGAGCTCGACGTCGCCCCGGACGGCGCGACCCTGGAGGTCCACCTGCGGGACCAGGCCGGCGCCTCCCTCTGGACGACCACGCTCCGCCGGACCTGACCCCCGCCGCCGGGGGACCGGTGACCGGTGGTCGGCCGGTGCCGGAGAGGTGGGCGGGACGGGCCGGGGCAGCCGGAGGGGCGGGACGGCCGGAGGGGCGAGGACGGGCCGGGGCGGTCGCCGTCGTGGCCCGGTCGCTGCCGTGCCCCGGTCCCCGCCGTCCCCGGGGGCCTGCCGTGGCCCGATGACCGGCCGCTCGCCGGCGGACGGCGCCGCACCCCGATCAGAGAGCCCCCCGCACCCCACCCGAGGTCGACGCACCCGTCGCGGGGGGTGCGTCAGCCACGAGCGGGGTGCGCGAGGCCCCTCCGGCCGCCTCGGCGGCGCCCGGCACCCCGGCGCGCCCGACGATGCTCGCCACCCCGGGGCGCCCTCGCGGTCCGGTACTCCGCCGCGCCCGGCGGCCTCCGGCCCTCGACCGGCAGCGACCGCCGGGTCCCCGGCCGGTCGGCCGCGTTCACACCCGCTGGCCGGCGTCCACACCCGTTGCAACGGGTGTGGACGCCGGCCAAGGGGTGTGGTTGCGGGGCGGCGGGTCACGCCGGAGGGGCGGCGTCCGGGTCCGTGGGCCGCCGGTCCGCGACGGCGGGTGCGGGGGCGGTGGTCGTCGCGGCCAGGACGGCCGGGGCCGTCGGGACCGCGACGGGGGTGGCCGGGGCCCCGGCCGTGCGCGCACCGGTGCCGGAGGTGGTGTCCGGGTCCGTGGCGGGTGCTGCGGAGTAGGCGGCGGAGAGCCGCCGGTAGGGGCGGCTCGCCAGGGCGGCGAGGGTCAGGACCACGCCGAGGGCGCCGCAGAGGACGAACACCAGGGCGATCGCACGCGCGGTGCCGGTGCCGAACCACGACCCGATCGCGGCCGCACCGGCGCCGCCGTCGCTCATGAACGGCACGACCACCAGCTCGGTGAACGGCGCCAGCAGGAACGCGGTCAGCGGCGACGCGGCCTGCTCCACGCTCTGCGCGAACCCGAAGACCCGGCCCTGCCGCCCGTAGGGCACGACTCGCTGCAGCACGGTCTGCTCGGCGGCCTCGGCGAACGGCATGAGCAGCATGAACACCGCCATGCCCAGGGCCAGCAGGACGATCGAGGCGTGCAGCGGGAACAGCATCGTCGCGGCCCACAGCACGGTGTTGACCAGCAGCAGGGTCCGGACCGGGCGGCTGCCCAGCCCGATCCGGGCGACGAGCAGCCCGCCGACGATCACCCCGGCGGACAGCACGCCCCACAGCAGCCCCCAGGCCGCGACCGACATCATGGACAGGCCGTAGGGGTCCATCAGCGCCATGAACGCCCCGCCGAGCAGGTTGTTCACGCAGGAGAACGCGATCAATGCGGGCAGCCCCGGCACGCTCGCGACGAGCCGGACGGTGCCGCGCAGGTCGAGCCCGCCCCGCTCGTCGACGGTCACGGCGACGGCCGGACCGGCCGGTGCGGGCACGGCCGGGATCCGGACCCGGGCCAGGTGCAGCAGCGACGCGACGAGCACGACGAGCGCGGCGACGAGCACCGTGCGCATCCCGTCGACCGCGACGAGCAGCCCGGACGCGACCGAGGTGACCAGGAAGGACACCCCGGTCGCGGTGCCGACCAGTCCGTTGGCACGGTCCCGGACCGGGGCCGGGACGAGCAGGGTGACCAGCGTCGGCAGCGCGATGGTGCGCAGGTTCCCGGCGATCACCCCCAGCATCAGCGCGACGACCAGCGTCCACAGCAGCGGGCTCGTGGGATCGCGGAAGGCGTCGGCGGGCGCGAGCAGGAGCAGCGCCAGGCACAGCGCGTAGACCACGGCCGACACCGCAGCCGAGACCTGCATGACCGCGCGCGTGCCGAACCGGTCGACGACCCCGCCGAACGGGATGCCGGTCAGCGCCGTCGCCACCAGGAAGATCCCGGCGATGATGCCGGTCGCCGCGACCGACCCCGTCTCCAGGAACACCCAGAACGTCACGGCGAACCACACCGTGAAGTTCACGACCGACACCACCAGGGTGCCCACCAGCAGGTGTGCGAAGACCCGTTGGGTGCCGTGCCGGAGGTCGAGCTGCGTCATGGTCCACCGTCCTCTCGGGGGACGGACCGGTGCGGTTCCCGGAAGTCATCGCCCGGAGGTGGACACTGCGGGCTGAACCCGGCTTCAGGTCAAGCTCAGGCGGTCATGTCGAGGTGCGCGATCACCTTCGTCGGGCGGATCCGGACGAGGAGCTCGCCCGGCACGCCGTTGCGCCGGCCGAACTCCTCGGCCCGGTCCGCGCCCATGTAGCGCCCGCCCAGCGCGGTGGCGGTGCGCAGGAGCTCGTCGGGGTCCCCGCTCGTCTCGGCCACACCCTGCACCTGCACGAAGGCGTACGGCGGCTCGGGCAGGTCGGCGGTGAGCACGACGCGCGGGTCGCGGACGATCGCCCTGCCCTTCGCGGAGTCGGCGCCGGTGTTGAACACGATCGCGTCGTCCTCGACGAGGAACCAGACCGGCGCGACGAGCGGACGCCCGTCCTTCGCCGTCCAGCCGAGCATGCCGGTGCGGGTGCCGTGGGTGAGGAACTCGACGACCTCGGGGGTCAGAACGGTCATGTGGGCGAGCCTAGGCCCGGAAACCGGATGACGGTGGCGTCGTCACCGTGCTGGGGTGCGGGCATGGCGAGCACGACGACGGCCGGGGTCCACCGCCGCCCCGTACCGCGGGTGGTCACGGTCCTCGCGCTCTGCGTGTTCGTCCTCGGGACCAGCGAGTTCGTCCTCACCGGCCTGCTGCCCGAGGTGGCCGCGGACCTCGGCGTCGACATCCCCGCGGCCGGGTACCTGATCTCCGGGTTCGCGGTCGGGATGGTCGTCGGGGCCCCGGCCGCGGCGGTGGCGACGCTGCGGCTGCCCCGGCGCACGACGCTCGTCGCGATGCTGCTCGCCGTGGCCGTGCTGCACGTCGTGGGGGCGCTGTGCACCGGCTACCCCCTGCTCATGGCGGTCCGGGTGCTGACGGCGGTGGCCACCGGCGGGTTCTGGGCGGTCGCGGCGGTGGTGACCGTGTCCTCGGTCGGGCCGGGTGACCGCGCGCGGGCGCTGTCCCGGCTGCTGGCGGGGGTGACGGTGTCGAACGTCGTCGGCATCCCGCTGGGCACCGTGCTCGGTCAGCAGTTCGGCTGGCGCGCGACGTTCTGGGCGATCGCGGCGCTGGCCCTGCTCGGGGTGGCCGGGGTGGCGGCGCTGGTCCCGCGCGGCAGGGGCGGGGAGCCGCCGCGACGACTGTCCGCCGAGCTCGTCGCCTTCCGCAGGCTCCGGCTGTGGGTCGCGCTGGGCACGACCGCGCTCTACCAGGCGGGCATGATCTCGATGCTCGCCTACCTCGCGGCGCTGCTCGTGTTCGTGGCCGGGCTCGCCCCGGGGTGGGTGCCCGTCGTGCAGTTCGGCGCCGGGCTGGGCTCGATCGGGGGGATCCTGCTCGGGGGTCGCCTGGCCGACCGTCATCCGTGGCCGACGCTGTTCGGGGCGCTGTGCGGTGCCGCGACCCTGCTCGCACTGCTGGGGACCACGGCGACGCTGCCCGGAGCAGCACCGGCGATCGCGGTCGGGCTGGGGTTCGTCGCCTTCGTCGCGTCGGCCCCGCTGAACGCCCGGGTCTTCGCGCTGGCCGGGGCCGCGCCGACGCTGGCGAGCGCGACCAACACCTCGGCGTTCAACGTCGGCAACGCGCTCGGCCCGGCGCTGGGCGGGCTCGCGATCGCCGGGGGCCTCGGACTGACCGCCCCGCCGCTGGTCGGCGCGGTGCTGGTGGTCGGTGCGGTCGTCCTGGCCCTGGTCTCGGTGCGGCTGGACCGCCGCCACGGTGCGCCGTGATGCCGTCCGCGCCCGGGGCGGGCAGGCTCCGGGGTGTGGACGACGAGGCGCTGCGGTACCCGGCCGTCGGAACCCTGTTCGGCGGCCAGGTCGACGGCGTCACCTGCGGGCCGTCGGTGCTGGTCGTGACCGCGGCGCTGACCGGCTCGGGGTGGCCCGGCGCGGTGGCGGGCCGGTTCGCCGCCGCGCAGCGGACCGCGCACCGCCAGGCCAACCGGCTCTGGCCGCGTGCGCTGGGGACCACGCCGTGGGGGATGCGGGCGTGGCTGCGCCGGCACGCGCCCGCCGCCGGACCGTTCCGGATCCGCCCGGCGACACGCGACGCACTCGCCGCGGTGCCCGCCGCCGTCGGCCCGGTCCCGCTGCTGGTCGGGTCCCGGTGGCTGCCGCGGCACTGGGTGCTGGTCCTGGGCGTCGACGACGACGGCCGGTGGCGCGTCTACGAGCCCGGCTCCGGCCGGGTGCGGGCCCTCGATCCGGGCCTGCTCCGCCGGGCGGACCCGACGGCCGTCGCGGCGGTGCTGGGATGGCCGCGGCCCTGGTGCCTGCTGCTGCCCACGGGTCGGGCGTAAACGCGCGGTGATCCGGACGTAACGGACGCGGGTGAGGGTGTGGACATGGCTCCCCCCGATCCCCGCCCGCTGCTCGCCGCGCTCGGCCGGCGCGACTTCCTCCGTGCGGCCGCGGCCGTGACCGCCGCCGGGGGACTGGTCGGCTGCAGTGCCTCCGTGGCCCCCGCCCCGGTGACCGCGACCCTGCCGGACGGGCCGCTGCAGCCCGGCGTGGGCGACATCCCCGGCGACCACTACCTCGGGTCCGACCCGGCGGACGTGCGCTGGGGCTACGTCCCGGCGATCGGGGCCGCCCCGGTGCTCACGATGCGGTCGGGGCAGACGGTCACCATCGACACCGTCTCCCACGAGGGCATCCTGGAGGACCAGGGCCGGGACCCGGTCGCCTGGTTCGGGCGCCACGGGGTCCCGGCCGACGGCGTGCTGTCCGACGCCGTCGCGGTCGCCAGGGACTACCGCCGCACCCCGCGCGACTTCGACGCCGACGGCCCGCACGTCATCACCGGCCCGGTGTTCGTCGAGGGCGCGCGCCCCGGCGACGTCCTCAAGGTCGAGACCCTGTCCGCGGTGCCCCGGGTGCCCTACGGCGTGGTCTCCAGCAGGCACGGGAAGGGGGCGCTCGGCCGCACCGCGTCCGGCGCGCCGCCCGCCGGGATCACCCTCGACGAGGTGATGCCGCCACCGGCCGCCGACGGACGTGCGACCGGCGACCCCGCGCGTTACGGCAACGTCTCGGTCTTCACCGCCGTCCGCGACGGCGCGGACGGCCCGGAGGCCTACCTGCCCTTCGGCGAGGGCCAGGAGGTGTCTTTCGGGCTGCGCCCGTTCATGGGCACCATGGGGGTGGCCCACGCCGCGGCGGACGCCGAGAACGCCCCCGAGCTGAACTCGATCCCGCCGACCCTGGGCGGCGGCAACATCGACATCCGGCTGCTCGGCCCGGACTCGGCGTTCTACCTGCCGGTCCGCGCGGAGGGGGCGCTGTTCCACGTCGGCGACCCGCACCTCGCGATGGGCGACGGGGAGGTCGCGCTGACCGCGCTGGAGGGCTCACTGCGTGCCACGTTCCGGCTCACCGTCTGCCGGCCGGGGGGGGGCACGGCCCCCTCGGTGGCCTTCGGCTACCCGTTCGGCGAGACCCCGGACGCCTGGGTGCCCATCGGGCTCTCCGACCCGGACGGGAGCACCGGCGGCCAGGGGACCGACCTCGACGTCGCGATGCGCCGGGCCGTGGTCAACGCACTCGACTTCCTGCAGGACGACCGGGGCATGGACCGGGCGACGGCGTACGCCTACCTCTCCGCGGCCGCCGACTTCGCGGTCTCGCAGGTGGTGGACCGGACGGTCGGGGTGCACGGGGTCATCCCCAAGGCACACTTCCGGTCCTGAGCGCGGCGGTCCGGGGGCCGGGAACCGGGTCGCCGTCGACTCGTAGACTTGACATGTGACCGAGACCCTGCCAGCGCGTACCGCCGACCTGCCCGCCAAGTGGACCCCGGGCGAGGTAGAGGGCGACATGTACCGCCGCTGGGTCGACGCCGGGTACTTCCGAGCCGACCCGTCGTCGGACGCCGACCCGTTCTGCATCGTCATCCCGCCGCCGAACGTCACCGGCAGCCTGCACCTGGGCCACGCGATGGACCACACGCTCATCGACGTCCTGACCCGGCGCGCCCGGATGCAGGGGCGCGACGCGCTGTGGCTGCCCGGCATGGACCACGCCGGGATCGCGACCCAGTCGGTCGTCGAGCGGCGGATGGCCGCCGCGGGGGAGCCGGACCGGCACGCGATCGGCCGTGCGGCGTTCGTCGAGAAGGTCTGGCAGTGGAAGGCCGAGTCCGGCGGCTCGATCCTCGGGCAGATGGAGCGCCTGGGCGACGGCGTCGACTGGTCCCGCGAGCGCTTCACCCTCGACGAGGGCCTGTCCCGCGCGGTCGCCACCGTCTTCAAGAAGATGTTCGACGACGGGCTGATCTACCGGGCCGAGCGCCTGGTCAACTGGTCCCCGGCGCTGCGCTCGGCGATCTCCGACATCGAGGTCGACCACATCGAGACCGAGGGCGAGCTCGTCTCGATGCGCTACGGCGACGGCGACGCCTCGGTCGTCGTCGCGACCACCCGGATCGAGACGATGCTGGGTGACACCGCGGTCGCCGTCCACCCCGACGACGAGCGCTACCGGCACCTGGTCGGCACCGAGATCGAGATGCCGATCACCGGGCGGATGATCCCGGTCGTCGCCGACGACTACGTCGACCCGGAGTTCGGCTCCGGCGCCGTCAAGATCACCCCGGCGCACGACCCGAACGACTTCGAGGTCGGCCGCCGCCACGACCTGCCGATGCCGACGATCATGGACGAGACCGGCACCATCGCCGGGACCGGCACCCGCTTTGACGGCATGGACCGGTTCGAGGCGCGCGCCGCGATCCGCGAGGAGCTGCGCGCGCAGGGGCGCATCGTCGCCGAGAAGCGGCCGTACCTGCACTCGGTCGGGCACTGCTCGCGCACCGGCGTCCCGATCGAGCCGCGGCTGAGCCTGCAGTGGTTCGTCAAGGTCGAGCCGCTCGCCCGCTCGGCAGGGGACGCCGTCCGCTCCGGCGAGACCGTCCTGCACCCGAAGGAGCAGGCCAAGCGGTACTTCGACTGGGTCGACAACATGCACGACTGGACGATCAGCCGGCAGCTGTGGTGGGGACACCGCATCCCGGTCTGGTACGGCCCGGCCGGCGAGGTCGTCTGCGTCGGGCCGGACGAGCAGCCGCCGTCCGGCGAGGGCTGGCGCCAGGACCCCGACGTCCTCGACACCTGGTTCTCCTCCGGGCTGTGGCCGTTCTCCACGCTCGGCTGGCCGGAGGAGACCCCGGACCTGGCGAAGTACTACCCGAACTCGGTCTTGGTCACCGGCTACGACATCCTGTTCTTCTGGGTCGTCCGGATGATGATGTTCGGGACCTACGTGATGGGGAAGGCCCCGTTCCGCGACGTCTACCTGCACGGGCTCATCCGCGACGAGCACGGCAAGAAGATGTCGAAGTCCAAGGGCAACGTCATCGACCCGCTCGCGCTGATCGATACCTACGGCGCGGACGCGCTGCGCTTCACCATCGCCCGCGGCTCCAACCCGGGCACCGACATGTCGCTGTCGGAGGAGTGGGTCGCCGGGTCCCGGAACTTCACGACCAAGCTCTGGAACATCACCCGGTTCGCCCTGTCCAAGGGGGCGGACCCGGCCCTGCCGCTGCCCGCCGAGGCCGACCGCACCGACGCCGACCGCTGGATCCTGGGCCGCCTGGCCGAGGTCCGTGCGCAGACCGACGAGCTGCTCGACGGCTACCAGTTCGCGAAGGCGACCGAGGGGCTCTACCACTTCGCGTGGGACGAGCTTGCCGACTGGTACGTCGAGCTGTGCAAGACCCAGCTCGACGACCCGGCCACCGAGCCGGGCACCCGGGCGATCCTCGGGCACGTCCTCGACGCGCTGCTGCGGATGCTGCACCCGATCGCGCCGTTCGTCACCGAGGCGCTGTGGACCGCGCTGACCGGCGGCGAGACCGTCGTGACCGCGGCCTGGCCGACGGCCGGGGACACCGGTGCGCCGGTCGACCCGGCCGCCACGGCCCGGGTCACCGACGCGCAGAAGGTCATCACCGAGGTCCGCCGGTTCCGCACCGAGCAGGGGCTGCCCGACCGCAAGGCCGTCGCCGCCCGCCTGACCGGTCTCGGCGACGCCGGGCTGGCCGCGCACGAGCGCGCGCTGCGGTTCCTCACCCGCCTCGACCCGGCCGGTGACGGCTTCTCCACGACCGCGAGCCTGGAGGTCGCCACCTCGGGCGGCCCGGTCACCGTCGAGCTGGACACCTCGGGGGCGATCGACGTCGCCGCCGAGCGGGCCCGGCTCGGCCGCGACCTCGCCGCCGCGGAGAAGGAGCGCGACCAGGCGGACAAGAAGCTGGGCAACCCGAAGTTCACCGAGAAGGCGCCGGCCGAGGTCGTCGACGGGATCCGTGCCCGACACGCGACCGCCGTCGCCGACATCGACCGCATCACCGCGCGGCTCGCCGCGCTCCCGGAGGCCTGATCCCGCCGTGGCGAGGGAGAACGACGACTACGGTCACGACCTCGGGAACGACTTCACCGAGGAGGACTCGCCGACCTACGGCGGGGACCGGTGGGCCGAGGGCGGCTTCGGCCGCGACACCGAGGACGACCGCGACCCGGACGGCGACACCGACCGGGCCGCCGACACCGACGACGCGAACGACGGGGACGAGGCCGACGACGGCGAGGACCGGTCGGACGCCGCCGCACGGGGCGCGGACGACGACCGCGACGCCCCGGTGGACGCCCAGGAGGCGGTGATCGCGGCCGTCCTCGACGAGATCCGCGGCAGCGGGGACCCCGACGTCGTCCCGGCCCAGTCCACCGTCGCCGGCTACGCCGAGTTCCTCGCTGTCGACGCGGCGCTCGACCGGCGCTGGCCCGAGTCGGTGATGGAGCCGTCGCTGGACCGGATGCAGGCCCTGTGCGACGCCCTCGGTGACCCGCAGCGCGGCTACCCGATCGTGCATCTGACCGGCACCAACGGCAAGACCTCCACCTCCCGGATGGTCGACGCGCTGCTCACCGAGATCGGGCTGCGGACCGGGCGCTACACCAGCCCGCACCTGCAGCGCGCCACCGAGCGGATCAACCTCGACAACCGGCCGGTCACCCCCGAGCGCTACGTCGCCGCCTACCGCGAAGTGGAGCCGCTGGTCGAGCTCGTCGACGCCAAGCGCGGCGCCGGGCCCGCGCTCAGCAAGTTCGAGGTGCTCACCGGGATGGCCTTCGCCGCCTTCTCCGACGCCCCGGTCGAGGCCGCGGTGATCGAGGTCGGGCTCGGCGGGCGCTGGGACGCCACCAACGTCGCCGACGCGCACGTCGCCGTCGTCCTGCCGGTGGGGCTCGACCACGCCGAGTACCTCGGCGACGACATCACCGACATCGCTCGCGAGAAGGCCGGGATCATCAAGGAGGGCTCGGTCGCCGTCCTCGCCGCCCAGGACCGGAAGGTCGCCGAGATCCTGCTGGAGCGCTGCGCCGAGGTCGGCGCGCAGGTCGCGCGGGAGGGCGCCGAGTTCGGCGTCGTGGAGCGGGAGATCGCCGGCGGCGGGCAGCGTCTGGAGCTGCAGGGTCTGTCCGGCCGCTACGACGAGATCTTCCTGCCGCTGCACGGCGAGCACCAGGCGTCGAACGCGGCGGTCGCGCTGGCCGCGGCCGAGGCGCTCGTCGGCGCCGGCACCGCGCAGCCCCTCGACCCCGACGCGGTCCGCGCCGCGTTCGCCTCCGTCCGCTCACCCGGACGGCTCGAACCCGTCGAGGGCGGGCCGGACCGGCCGACCGTGCTGCTCGACGCCGCGCACAACCCCGCCGGGGCGCAGGCACTCGCTGGCGCGCTCGGCACCGAGTTCCGCTTCACCCGGCTGGTCGGCGTGATCGGGGTGCTGGAGGGCAAGGACGCCCGCGGCATCCTGGAGGGCCTGCAGCCCGCGCTGCACGAGGTCGTCGTCACCACCAACTCCTCGCCGCGCGCGATGGACCCCGACGCGCTCGGCGCGCTCGCGGCCGAGGTGTTCGGCTCCGAGCGGGTCAGCGTCGAGCCGTCGCTGGCCGAGGCGCTCGAGCAGGCCCGGGAGATCGCCGAGGAGGCGGGCGGGTCCGGGGTCGGCGTCGTCGTCACCGGGTCGGTCGTCACCGTCGGCGAGGCGCGGGCACTGTTCGGGAAGGAGCCGGAGTGAGCGACGTCCCGGGCGTGCCCGAGGGTGTGCGGCCGCCGCCCACCGACCCGATGAAGGGCGCCCGCGGGGTGTTCGCCGCGACGCTGATCCTGGAGGCGATCGTCGTCCTCCTGGCGCTGCTGGTGCTCCCGCGCTTCGGCACCGGATCGACCGCGCTCGGCTTCGGCGTGGTGGCGGGCATCGCCGTCGCGATGATCCTGGCGTCGGGGGTGCAGCGACGGCCGTGGGGTCTCACCGCCGCGCTGGTGCTGCAGGCGGCCCTGCTCGTCGCGGCGCTGGTGTTCCTGCCGTCGCTGGTGGTGATCGCGGCGGTGTTCATCGTCGTCTGGGCGGTGCTGGTGTGGATGCGGCGCGAGGTGGCCCGGCGGATGGCGGCGGGGACGTTGCCGTCGCAGCAGGCGAGTGACGGTGGGTGACGGGCCCCGGTCGGGTCGTCGCTACCCTGTCGCACGTGACTGAACGCACTCTCGTCCTGGTCAAGCCCGACGGCGTCGCGCGCAAGCTCGTCGGCGAGGTCGTCTCGCGCATCGAGCGCAAGGGCCTCGATCTGGTCGCCCTCGACCTGCGCACGGTGGACCGTGAGCTGGCCGCCCAGCACTACGCCGAGCACGACGGCAAGCCCTTCTTCGAGGAGCTGCTGTCGTTCATCACCTCCGGCCCGGTCCTGGCCGCGGTCGTCGAGGGCCCCCGTGCCATCGCCGCCTGGCGGCAGATCGCCGGCGGCACCGACCCGGTGGAGAAGGCCCCCCCGGCAGCATCCGCGGCGACCTCGCCCTGGAGACCGGTTCCAACCTCGTGCACGGCTCGGACTCCCCGGAGTCGGCCGACCGGGAGATCAAGCTCTGGTTCCCGAACCTGTGACCGCAGGCGTCCCGGCCGTCCGCCGGGTCGTCGAGCCCCACCCCGGCGCCGCCGCCGCGCTCGGTGATCTCTGGATCGCCGTGACCGAGGCCGGCGGCGCCGTGGACTTCGTGCCCGGCGCCGACCCGGACGAGATCCGCGCACTGGCGGTGCAGACCGTCGACGCCGTCCGCTCCGGTGCCTCCCGGATGTTCGTGCTGGGGAGGAGACCGCCCCGATGGGCACGGTCATCCTGGTCCCGAACACCGGCATCGCCGCGCACCGCGCCGACGTGCAACGCCTCATGGTCCGCCCGGACCTGCAGGGACGTGGTCTCGGCACGGTCCTGCTCGGAGCGGCCGTCGCCCACGCCCGTGAGACGGGCCTGGCGATGCTGACCCTCGGCGCCCGCGGCGGCACCCCGCTGCCCGCGTTCTACGCCGCACGCGGCTTCGTCGAGTACGGCAGGCTGCCGAACGGGGTGGCGGCTCTCCCCGGAGGACGCGCGCGACGTGCACCTGTTCTTTCCTCCCGCTCGCCTGACCCGCCCGCGGGAGTGATCGATTCCCCCCGACAGCCGGATGGCAGAGGCCCCCGCCGCGGTCCACCATGTGGGCATGACCGTGCTGACCCCCCGCCCGACGACCGCGGATCTGGTCCGTGGGGTGGTCGTGGCGGTCCTGGCGATCCTGCAGGTGCTCGTGTCGGCGTTCGGGGGGTCGGCGATCGGCGCCGTCGCGCGCGACTACGACAACCCCGCTGCTGGCCGCGGCTGGGCGTTCGCCATCTGGGGCCCGATCTACCTGGGCGTGCTGGTCTACGCCGGCTACGCCCTGCTGCCCGGCCAGCGCGGCCGCGAGGTGCACCGCCGCATCGGCTGGTGGGTCGCGGCGACCGCGGTGCTCAACCCGCTGTGGATCGCGGCCTTCTCGAACCGGTGGGTGGTCACCGCCGAGGCGCTGCTGGTCCTGCTCGTCCTCGCGCTCGCCGTCGTGTACGGACGACTGTCCCGCAGCGTCGCCGACGGGTGGCCGGAACGGCTGGCGACGCGACTGCCGCTGGCGATCTACCTCGGCTGGTCCTCGGCCGCGCTGGTGCTGGGCCTGATGGCGGCGGGCGTCGCGGTCGGGCTGCCGTCGGACGGGGTGCTCCCGCAGGTCGCGGCGATCCTGCTGCTGGTGATCCTCACCGCGGTCGCGCTGTCGGTCGTCGGCTCCACCACCGGGTTCGCCGGCTTCGCCGGGGCGCTGTGCTGGGCGCTGCTCGGCATCGTGGCAGGCGACCGGCCGATCGCCGTGACCGTCGTGGCGGCGGTCGCCGCGGGGGTGATCGCGGTGCAGGCGGTGCGCCGGATCACGCGATCGGTCCAGCCCGCCCGGCTCGCCCTGGGCTGAGAGGAAAGCCGCACCGGGTCACCGGTCCCGCTTGCTACGGTCGCACCGGCAGGAGCAGTGGTACCAGGGAGGCCCGTCTTGATCACCGGAAGCATCGTCGCGATCGTGACCCCGATGCACGACAGCGGCGAGGTCGACCACACGGCCCTCGGCGAGCTCGTCGAGCGGCAGATCGACGCGGGCACTGCCGCGATCGTCTCGGTCGGCACGACCGGTGAGTCGTCGACGCTGTCGGTGCTCGAGCACACCGAGGTCATGCGGCGCACCATCGAGGTCGCGAACGGCCGCGTCCCGGTCATCGCCGGCACCGGCGCGAACTCCCACCGACGAGGCCATCCACCTGACCCGCGCCGCGCGGGCGGCGGGCGCCGACGGGGCGCTGCTCGTGACGCCGTACTACAACAAGCCTCCGCAGGAGGGTCTCTACCAGCACTTCAAGCGGATCGCCGAGACCGTCGACATCCCGCAGTACCTCTACAACGTCCCGGGCCGCACGGCCTGCGACATGCTGCCGTCGACGGTGGCCCGGCTCGCGGAGATCCCGAACATCGTCGGCCTCAAGGAGGCCAAGGGCGACCTGGACCGGGTCCGTGAGCTCGTCGCGCTGGGCCTGGACGACTTCGCGCTGTACTCCGGCGACGACGGCACCGCCCGCGCGTCGATGCTCGCCGGGTTCCACGGCGACATCTCGGTCACCGCGAACGTCGCCCCGGAGACGATGGCCCGCATGTGCAAGGCCGCCGTCGCCGGCGACGCCGAGACCGCCTCCGCGCTCGACGCCGACCTCGCGGGTCTGCACGCGGCGCTGTTCTCCGAGCCGAACCCCATCCCGGTGAAGTGGGCGCTGACCGAGCTGGGGCTCATCCCCGGCGGGATCCGGCTGCCGCTGGTGCCGCTGGACGAGTGGCACCACGAGGACGTCCGCGCCGCGCTGCGGGCCGCGGGCCTGCTGTCCTGAGCTCCGGGCGCCCCCGGGGCGCTGCGTGCGCTCCGCGGTCGTCGGTCGGTGCCGCCGGTCCTCAGGAGTCGCCCGACCCGCCGGTGTCCTCGGACGTCGCCGTCGTCGGCCCCGCGCTGGTGGTCTTCACGTTGCGCACGATGTCGCGGCCGAAGGTGACGTCGACCCGCTCGGCCACGGCCAGCTCCAGCACGGCGATCATCACCTCGCCGGAGGATGCGGCGCATCCGCTCGATCGTCTCGTAGACGCGCGGCCACTGGTCGTCCGGGCGGCCCTCGGCGTCGAAGGGCTGCCAGATCTCGCCGAGGAACAGGTCGACGTAGAGCTTCGCGACGGCGTCGGCGTGCTTGCGCAGCTGCTCCACGACGTCGAGCGAGCGGGTGATCGGGATGCCGAGCCCGGTCAGCTCGGCCGCGGCGTTCATCAGCCGCGGGCTGATCTCCTCGTAGGTGTCGTCGCCCAGCTCGCGCAGCAGGCCCATCTTGACCCCGCGCTTGGCGACGGCGATGTCGGTGCTCTGGTACCGCTCGGCGAGCTCGGCGAGCTGCACGATCTGCCGGTCCTCGGGCGCGAACAGCGCACGCACGGTCCGGATGAACTGCACCACCTGCTCGGTGGAACCACCGGTGGTGTCGAGCAGCTTCTTGATCGTGTCGAGCTTGACGCCCTCGTCCTGCAGGTCCTGGATCAGCTCCAGACGTGCCGCGTGCCCGGGGCCGTAGTAGCCCGTGCGGGCCTTGACCTGCGGCGGAGGCAGCAGCCCCCGGGACTGGTAGGCACGGATGTTGCGCACCGTGACACCGCTGGACCGCGCCAGCTCGTCGATGGTGCGCCAGTCCGCCGTCTCCGAGTCCTCGACCATGACACGGAGATTAACAGCCGAGCATGTGACACGGGAATCAGAGGGGAGCGGTTGCTATGTGACATCGGATGGTGCAGAGTGCATGTCATGTTCCGATCCGCTCCTGGCACGACCTCGCGGGGCCGGGGCCTGCTGGCCGCCGCGAGCGCTCTCACGACTCCGCTGCTGCCCGAGGACTTCCTGACCCTGGTCGACCCGCTCTGGTCGACGACGTCGCTGCGCGGCCGGGTCGTCGCCCGTCGCCGCGAGACCGGGCGGGCCGTCTCGGTGACCATCGAACCCGGGTGGGCCTGGGCCGGGCACCGCGCCGGCCAGTACGTCGGCATCGGCGTCGACGTCGACGGCGTCCGGTTCACCCGGAGCTACTCGCTCACCTCCCCGGAGGGCGCCGAGCACCTCACGGTGACCGTGCAGGAGGTCGACGGCGGCGCCGTGTCGCCCACCCTGGTCCGCGACCTGCCGATCGGCACGATCGTCGAGCTGGAGCAGGCCGCCGGCGAGTTCACCCTGCCGAGCCGCTCCCGAGAAGCTGCTGTTCGTCACCGCGGGCAGCGGCATCACGCCGGTGATGGGCATGCTCCGCACGCTCGACCGCGCCGGGACGATGCCCGACGTGGTGCTGGTGCACGGTGCCCGCACGCCGGAGGACACGATCTTCCGCGCCGAGCTGGCCGGACTGGCCGCGCGGCACCCGTCGCTGCGGGTCGTGCTGCGCCACAGCGCCGTCTCCGGGCGGCTCGACCCCACGGTCATCGACACCGTCGTCGCCGACCGGGCGGACCGCACCGTCTACGCCTGCGGCCCCGACGGCCTGCTCGACGCCCTGGAGGGCGCCTGGGACGGCGTCGTGGCCGAGCGCTTCACCCGCCGGCCCGCGCCACCGAGGGCACCGGCGGCACCGTCGACCTCGGCGGCGACGTCGTCGTCGAGCCGGGCAGAGCCTCCTCGAGGCCGGGGAGGCGGCCGGGAGGCTCATGCCCAGCGGCTGCCGGATGGGCATCTGCTTCGGGTGCGTGCTGCCGCTGCGCGAGGGCAAGGTGCGCGACCTGCGCACCGGCGAGGCGCACGGCGAGCCCGGCGACCTCGTCCAGACCTGCATCAACTCCGCGTGCGGGCCCGCCCGCATCGACCTTCCCTGATCCTTCCGCCCTTGATCTTCCGCTCCGACCGAAGGAGGTCCTCATGACCGCCG
>NZ_JAHLJA010000197.1:0-14457 GCF_020496245.1 Pseudonocardia sp. ICBG601
CCTCACACCGCTCCCGCGCAAACACATCACCGCAGCTCAGCGCAGTACAAGCTGCGAAACAGGCTCGGGTGACCAAAGTCAGGTCCAAGGCCAGCACGCGACGCTGTTCTCGCCGGGGTGTGCCCTCCGCCGTCGGCTGGGCGCTGAGCTGGGGCAACACCCAGGACTGCAACGCCGCCTCCAGCGCCGAGGCGTCGACCCGTTGCAGGACCCGGCGGATGGTCGACTCGTGCGGAGCGACCGCGCCCACCCCGAGCACGTCCAGCACGGCGCGGCCGACGTCATGGGCGTACTCGGCGATCGCGGTGAACGACCGGGCCCCCGCCAACACCGCGCACGCCCCCAGTAGCAACACCGCGAGGACACCGTGGCGGACACCGCGTGGTTTCCGCGGGTCCGGCACTCGCGACAGGGCCTCCACCAGCGACAACCCCGCCGCCTCACCGACCGGCGCGGCTCTCCCCGCGTCAGGACCGACCTCCAGGCCTTCCAGAGCAGCAACGATCGGAGACACTGACACTGCGGACACAGGCTTCCTGACGTGAGCAAGGATTCGACACCCTCATGATCACGCCAAGCCTGTGTCCGCACCCCCCACCCCCACCCCCACATCACCGCAGCTCAGGACCCACCCATCACGACTTTGCCGGGGCCCTGGATGACCACGGGGGAGATCTCCGCACACTTCGCCGACATCTACGGGGCGTCGGTGTCCCGGGAGACGGTCTCGCGGATCACCGACACCGTCCTCACCGAGATGAATGACTGGACCGGGCGGCCGTTGGATGCGGTGTATGCGGCGGTGTTCATCGACGCCATTCACGTGAAGGTCCGGGACGGGCAGGTCGCGAACCGGCCGGTCTACGCCGCGATCGGGGTCGGACTGGACGGCAGCAAGGACGTCCTCGGGCTCTGGATGGGCACCGGTGGCGAGGGCGCCAAGTTCTGGATGAGCGTGTTGATCGATCTGAAGAACCGCGGTGTCCGTGTTCTTCCTCGTCTGCGACGGCCTCACAGGACTCCCCGAGGTCGTGAGGCTTATTCAGGGTGATCATGGAGCGAGGCGCTTCCCCAGGTCAGCGTCTCAACGCAGCAGTCTGTTGAGCGTCCCTGAATAAGCCTCCGTGTCCAACGTGTGGCCGCACACCATTGTGCAAACCTGTGTCGTCCACCTGATCCGGAACACGTTCCGGCTCGTGTCCCGGACTGACTGGGACGCAGTGAAACGTGATATCACAGCGATCTACACCGCCCCGAACGCAGACACAGCGGCCGCCGCACTGGACACCCTCGATAAGAACTGGGGGCGTAAGTACGGGGCGATGATCCGGCTCTGGCGGCACGCCTGGACCGAGTTCATCCCGTTCCTGACTACGACATCGAAATCCGGAAGGTGATCTGCACGACGAACGCGATCGAATCGTTGAACGCCCGCTACCGCCGCGCGGTCCGCGCCCGCGGGCATTTCCCAACCGAGCAGGCCGCGATGAAGTGCCTGTACCTTGTGACCCGCAGCCTGGACCCCACCGGGACAGGCCGCACCCGATGGACGATGCGCTGGAAACCCGTACTCAACGCCTTCGCCATCACCTTCGGTGACCGCTGGCCGGGAGCCGAGACCTACTGACACACCCGCCGGAAACACCGTTCACGGGACAGGCCCCCGAGGACAGCGCGGAGCCAGGGCGCGGGACGCGCCGCGACGCGTGCGTCTGACACGGTGGGGCGTGCCCCGCTCGCTGTCGTCGCTCCCGTTCCGCCTGCTCCTCGCCTCGACCGCGCTCGCGTTCGGCGGGTACGCCCTGCTGCTGCCGGTCGTCCGCTGTGGGTGTCCCGGGGCGGTTCCGGCGAGTTCGGAGCGGGGCTGAGCACGGGCGTACTGATGGCGGCCACCGTCGGCACCCAGCTGCTGGTGCCCGCGATGCTGCGCCGGGTCGGGCACCGTCCGGTGCTGGTCGTGGGGTCGCTGCTGCTCGGCCTCCCGACGCCGTTGCTCGCGCTGACCGCCGACCTCGGTCCGGTGCTGGCGATCTCCGCCGTCCGTGGGCTCGGGTTCGGGATGGCCACGGTCGCCGGGAGCGCGCTCGCCGCGGAGCTGGTCGAGCCGTCCGCGCACGGTCGCGCGGCGGCGCGCTACGGCTACGCGGTCGGCCTGCCCCAGCTGCTGTTCCTGCCGGCGGGCGTCGCGGTCGTCGACGCGCTGGGGTTCACCGGGGTGTTCCTGCTCGCCGGGATCACCCCGGTCGCCGGGGCGCTGGTGGTGGCGTTCGTGCGCGGGCCCCGGCGGGCCCCCGCACCCCGCCGCGACGACGCCGTCCCGCACCCCCGCGAGCCCCGCAGGCGACTCCCCGCCGCGCCGGTGCTCGCAATGCTGGGCTGCTCCACCGCGCAGGGCGGCGTGGATTCGCGACCTTCGCCCGCTCGTCGCGCCAGGGGCGACGGTCGCGGTGACCGCCGCGCTGTTCGCCACTGCGCTCGGGGCGCTGCTCGGCCGCGGCGTCGCGGGCACCCACCACCGCCGCGCAGCGGACGCCCGGGCCGCGTGTGCCGGTCGGGACCGCGTGCGCCACGGTCGGGCTGCTCGGGGTGCTCGCCGCTCCGTTCGCGTCGGTCCTGCTGGTGGCGGGGGCGGCCGCCGTCGGCGCCGGGTTCGGGCTCGTGCAGAACGACGCCATGGTCGCCCTGTTCGCCGCCGCCGGGCCGTTGCACTACGGCCGGCCAGCGCCGTCTGGAACATCGCCTACGACGCCGGGACCGGCCTGGGAGCGACCGGGCTCGGCGCGATCGCCGAGCCCTTCGGCTTCGCCGCCGCCTTCGGCACGACGGCCGCGGTGCTGTTCGTGCTCACCCCGGCGGTCCACCGTCGTCGCGCCTGACCACCGCCACGAGACCCGCAGCGACGCCACCGGCAGGAGTCTCGCGCGGCGGGCGGGCCCCGGGGTACGGGGGCACGCCCCACCCCGACGGGAGCGGGTCAGGCCTTCGGAATCGCCCGCTGCAGCTCGGGGACGACCGCGTCGAGCACGGACGGGAGGCTGAGCACGGTCTGCCAGGCGAAGGCCAGCTCGGTGGCCCCCTCCAGGAACACGGCGCGCCCGTCGCGCATCGCGGGCAGCCGCGACAGCAACGGATCCCCGACGACCGTCGCCTTGCCGCCGGGGGTGAACGACAGCTGGTCCCACACGATGAGGTCGTGGTCGAGCTCGCTCGCCTGCTCGAAGCTGAACTCGGTGTAGAATTGCCTGCGGCCAGCTGGTCGATCCGCGGCGGCACGGTGAACCCCAGCTCGGTGAAGAACCGTGAGCGGGGGTCCTGCGAGGAGAACACGCTGATCTTGTCCGCGCTGCGGCTCGCGACGACGACCGAGCGCCCCTTCCACTGCGGATCGGCGATCGCGGGCGGCGACGAACCTGGCCTCCAGGTCGGTGACCAGCTTCTCGGCCTCGGCCTCCTTGCCCAGCGCCCGCCGGTCTCGCGGGTGTACTCCTGCCACGGTGCGCCGTAGTCGTCGAACCCCCGCGGTGGCCCGACGGTCGGGCGACGGCGCTCACCACCGGATAGCTCTGGGCGTCGAGGTCGGAGTAGAGGCCGATCACCAGGTCGGGGCGCTGTGCTGCGATCTTCTCCGGCTCGATGGAGGACATGTTCAGGACCGCCGGTGCCGCGCCCACCGCCTGCGCGGCCGCCTGGGCCCACGGCTGCACGACGACCTTCTCGTCGCCGTACCAGTAGCGGGCCGCCACCGGCGCCACCCCGAGCGCGAGGATCGCGTCGTGGTCGGTGTAGCCCACGGACACCACACGCTGCGGGGCCTGTGCGGGATCGTCGCCGCGCCGAGCTTGCCGTCGATCGTCACCGGGAACCCGGCGCTCCCCGTCGCGGCACCAGTGCCGGTCTCCGACCTGCCGCCCCCGCCCACCCGGCCAGGGCGGCGCCACTGGCCGCAGCCAGCGTCCCAGGAGCATCTGCCGTCGGGTGAGTCCCATGTCCGTTCCTTCGCTCGTCCGGCGGAAGGATAGGCCACCTTCTGAGGGTTGCCTCCCCTGCATTCAGGTGGGGCTCAGCGCGCCCCTGCGGCGCGGGCCGGTGCGGGGCGTGGCGCAGCCAGGTCGAACCCGTGACCCGTGCTGCGGTGCCGCCGAGCAGGGCGGCGCGGACGTCGTCGTCGAGCTCGGGAACCGTCCGCGCAGCTCGTCGGGGTAGCGGAAGGTCATGAGGTCGCGGATCAGGCGCGCCGGGCGCACCAGCGGGTAGCCGCTGCCGAACATCAGCCGGTCCGGGCCATAGGCGGCCAGCAGCTCGCCGAGCGCCTCGGCGGCGGGCACCCGGTGCCGACGCAGGGCGATCAGCAGGTCGGTGAGCAGCACGTAGACGTTGGGCGGCGGGCCAGCCGGATCAGCGACGCGGTCGGGGCGCAGGCGGCGCCACCACGAACCGGATCTTGGGCAGGGCCGTGGCCAGCGCGGCGACCTCGGTGACGTCGACGGCACCGGCCGGCAGCGGCCCGGCGCTGCGCACCCGGACCGGCAGGGCGGACCCGGCGCGGACCGGCTCGGCCCACTCCGGCCACCGGGGCCGCGGTAGCCGCCTCCCCCTCGGCGACGACGCCCGCGTGCGCCCACTCCGGTGCCGCGCGCGACGGTCGCGCGGTCGGCGCGATCCCGATGTGGACCACCCCGGCGCCGGCCTGCTCGGCCCGGATCAGGGTGCGGTCGCAGCCACGGTGCCCGCAGCGACAGCGCGGTCTCCGGTCGGCGGGGCGGCAGCACGGTCAGCGCGCGCAGACCGTCGCGCCCGACCCGGGCCCCGATGCCGCGGGCGCGGGCCCGGTCGGCGGGG
Source organism: Pseudonocardia sp. ICBG601 (assembly GCF_020496245.1). Lineage (NCBI taxonomy): Bacteria > Bacillati > Actinomycetota > Actinomycetes > Pseudonocardiales > Pseudonocardiaceae > Pseudonocardia > Pseudonocardia sp. ICBG601. Next base: position 4,840 of record NZ_JAHLJA010000197.1, read on the forward strand.
TCGAGCTCCCCCGCCAGCGCGAGCCGCCCGGGGTGCTCGGCGGCGAGCTCGGCGTGCCAGGCCGGTGCGGCGAACCCGAGCACGAACAGGTCCTCGAACCCGGCGGGACGAGCACCGCGCGGTCCACCGCGGAGAGCACGTGCGCGGCCAGCGCCTGGGGCGTGACCAGCTCGAACGCGTCCGCGGACAGCGGCCGCGAGGCGGGGGTCGACCATCCGGTGACGGTGCAGCAGGTCGGCGACGAACTGCTCCCCAGCCGGGCCCGCCTGGTTGTGCGGCCGGCCGTCCCAGCCGTGCACCTGGGCGTCGACGACCGCCGGGAGACCACCACGCCCCTGGGGGCTTCGCAGCACCGGTCCACCACGACCACCTCCACTGTCGCGGAGCGGCCCGGCACGCGCAGCGCGTGCCGGGCCGCTCCCCTGTTCCTGTGACCGGACGGGCCGGTACCTACCCGACCGACGGGCCGAGCCCCATCGACTGGGGCGTGCTCGAGTCCGGGCTGGGCTGCGGGATGCCCTCGTCGAGCTGGCCGAACTCGGTCATGAGCGCCTTGTTCCAGGGCGTGACCTCCTCGGCCACCAGCGAGTTGGTGGTGAGGATCAGCCCGGCGACGGAGGCGCCGTTCTGCAGGGCGGAGCGCACGACCCGCAGCGGGTCGATGATGCCCATCTCGACCATGTCCCCGAAGCGGCCCTCCAGGGCGTCGAAGCCCTCGTCGACGCCCATGGTCGTGACCTGCTTGACCACCTCGTCGCCGTCGTAGCCGGCGTTGGAGGCGATGAGGTGCACGGGCTCGGTGAGCGCGTGCCGGACGATCTCGACGCCGATCCGGTAGTCCCCGGTCACGTCCAGCTCGTCGAGGGCGGGCTCGGCGTGCAGCAGCGCCGCGCCGCCACCGGCGACGATGCCCTCGGCCACCGCGGCCCGGGTCGCCTGCAGCGAGTCGTCCACGCGGTGCCGGATCTCGCGGGCCTCGGCGTTGGTCGGTGCCCCGACCGAGATGATCGCGGCCTTCCCGGACAGCCGGGCGATGCGGTCGGAGAAGAAGTCCTCGTCGGTGCCGATGGTCGCGCGGGCCAGCTCGGCGCGCAGCTGCGACAGCCGGTACTCCAGCTTCTGCTTGTCCCCGCGGCCGCCGATGATCGTGGTGCCCTCGCTGGTGACCTGCACCTGCACCGCGCGCCCCAGGTGCTCGACGTCGATCTGCTCGAGCGAGAACGAGGAGCTCTTGGAGTGCACCTGCCCGCCGCAGAGCGCGGCCATGTCCTCCAGCAGGTGGATGCGCTTCTCGCCGAAGCCGGGCGCCTTGATCGCGACGGCCTGGAAATGCCCGTTGACGTGGTTGTGGACCAGCATCTGCAGGGCGGTGCCCTCGACGGTCTCCGCGACGATGACGAGCGGGCGCCGGTCGTTGCGCATGATCCGGTCCAGCACCGGCATGATCTGCTGGACGTCCTTGATCTTGTGCGCGGTGAACAGGATGTAGGGGTCGTCGACGATCGCCTCGAGCGTGCCGGGGTTGGTCACCATGTACGGCGAGACGTACCCGTTGTCGAACTCGAAGTCCTCGACGAAGTCCACCGAGACCCCCGGCAGCGGGGTGTCGTCGACGGTGACCACGCCGTCGTCGCCGACGGTGTGCAGCGCCTTCGCGACGACCCGGCCGATCGTGTAGTCGTCGTTGGCCGAGATGGAGGCGACGCGGGCGTAGTCCTCCTCGGTGCTGACCGGGTGCGACACCGTCTGCAGGCGGTCGACGAGCGCGTTGACCGCGATGTCGATGCCCCGCTTGACCAGCACCGGGTTGCCACCGCGCTCGATGGCGCTCATGCCCTGCTTGACGATGGCCTGGGCGATGACGGTCGCGGTCGTGGTGCCGTCGCCGACCGTGTCGTTGGTCTTGACCGCCGCTTCCTTGACCAGCTGGGCGCCCATGTTCTCGAAGGGGTCGCGCAGGTGGATCTCGCGGGCGATCGTGACGCCGTCGTTCGTGACCTCGGGCGAGCCCGTGATCTTCTCCAGGATGACGTTACGGCCCTTGGGGCCGAGCGTGCTCTTGACGGCTTCGGCCAGCTGGTCGACGCCGGCCTGCAGCAGATGACGGCCCTCGGCGCCGAAGCGGAGTTCCTTGGCCATGGTGGGTCCTCCCGGAGAAAGAGTCGGTCCAGGTGCGCGGGTGTGGATCAACGTGCGCAGCCGTGGCGCCGCGGGGCGCGCTGCGCGGGTGGAGCGCACCGCCCGGGCCGTCGCCGGGCGTGGTGGGCCGGGGACGGGTCGTCGTCCCGGGCGGTGCGATCCGGGTGAGGAGCGGGTCCTTACACCGGCTTCAGGTCGAAGTCGATGTACTCGGCGGCGTCCTCGGGATTGGCGAACATGATGGTCTTGTCATCGAGGTGGACCATCCGCCCGTAGTGGGTGGACATGTTCTCCTCGAACTGGGCGGCGTCGAACCAGCCCTCCTCCTGGCCGGCCTCCTCGTCCATCGCGACGTAGTCCAGCTCGAACTTGCCCGTGCCGTCGACGCGGATCATCGAGGGCAGGTGCTGCACGGTCACGTTGTCCTGACGGTCCAGGACGGTCGCGATGACCGCGCCGATCTGGTTGTTCATCAGCGTGAAGCCGCACATGTTCGACGCGGTGCTGTCCTGCTTGAACGGGCTGGTGCTGGTCACTGCTTCAGCTCCTCGGGGACGTCGAGGCCGAGATCGCTGCAGATCCCGGCGAACCGGTTCTTGGCGCGGTCGAGGGAGTCCTCGAACGTGGGGGGCTTCGAGTCCGACTGGGACCACATCGGCTGCATGGTCCGGGCGGCCTCCAGTGCCTGCGGGACGTAGGTCCGCAGCCAGCCGCCCATCAGCGAGCGGTTGTGCTCGGCAAACTCGCGGTCCTGGGTGAGCGGCGCGAAGCAGGCGATCGACCAGCGCAGGTCGCGCTGGGCGTAGTCGTACTCGCCGGCACCCATGACCGTCGGGGTCACGTAGTCGCCGTTGGAGGCGGCGGACTGCATGACCAGGTTCGAGCGGAACAGCTCACCGACCAGCGGCTCGAAGACGCAGTTGGCCGCGAAGATGGCCTCGCCCCAGTCGTCCTGGACCGCGGTGAGGGCCTCGGTGAACTTGCGGGCGCCCTGCCACTCCGGCGCGTTGTCCCACGCGTCGAGGTGGGCGGCGCCGTCGAACCCGTCGATCTCCTCGGAGAGCGTCAGGTTGTAGAGCGCCAGGTCCTGGGCGAAGCGGATCTTGCGGGTGGAGTTCGCCGCGAGCGCCGTGTTGTGCATGTTGTTAGTCGCGCGGACCGCTCGTTGGACGCGAAGACGTAGAGGCCGAGGATGTGCTCGATGTGCATCCAGGCGCCGACGTTGCGCTCGACGAAGCGCACCCAGTTCGAGTTCCAGAGCTCGAACGCCTTCGCGTTGCGGGCGTTCTCGATGTTCTGGGTGAGCTGCCGTACGACGTTCGCGTTGTAGCGGAAGAGGCTCTGCTCCCACTCCTCGTTCGGGTCGCGGAACTCGTGCCAGCCGTGGGCCGGCCAGTTCTTCACGTGCATGCCGCCGCTGCCGATGCCGCGCTGCGGCTCCGGCTCGTCGACACCCCAGGCCTTGAGCTTGGTCCAGTGCAGCGGGTAGCCGCCCTCGCCGTTCGCGAAGCCGTAGATCCAGCCCTGCGAGAGGTAGTGCCGCGGGTCCGGCTGGACCTCGACGGTCGTGTCCTCGTACAGCGTCTGCTTGCGCTTGGCGGGCGCGTAGTAGTTGTAGCGGCGCGCGTTCGAGCTCGAGTCGGGGAACTCCCGCGCCCCGGCCTCCGCGTCGGTGAAGACGGGCTTGGGAACGCTGCGCTGCGAACCGGACGACGTGTCCTGCGTGGTGGGGGACTGAGTCATTGCTGTCCGTCCTCGCCTTCTTGCTCACCGGTCGTGGTGAACTTGTCGTAGAAGATGTTGGTCTCACTCACACCCAGCTGGGTCAGCGTCGCGATCGCCGCGTCGACCATCGGCGGGGGACCGCAGACGTAGGCATCCGCTCCCTTCAGATCGGATTCGTTCCGCCTGACCACCTCCGTGATCAGGCCGGTCTCGCCGGCCCAGTCCCCGCCGTCGCCGCCGTCGACGTCGGACAGGGCGGGGACGTACCGGAAGCCGTTGAGCTGGGGCGCCAGTTCGGCGATCTCCTTCTCGAAGCAGAGATCGGCCGCGGTGCGCGCGCCGTAGTAGAAGGTGGCCCGTCGTTCGACGCCGCCCTCGGCCATCGCCCGCAGCAGGCCCAGTACCGGCGCCATGCCGGCGCCACCGCCGACGAAGACGATCGGCGAGCTGCGGTTCTGGCGGAGGGTGAAGGTGCCGAAGGGCGCCTCGACGTCGAGCCGGTCACCGGGAGCGGCCTTCTCGTCGAGCCAGGTCCCGAACAGCCCACCCGGGTAGACCTTGATCACGAACTCGTACAGGCCGTCCCGGTTGGGGGTGTTGGCCATGGAGAACGAACGGCTCTCCTCGGTCCCGGGGCAGACGAGGTCCATGTACTGCCCGGGGAAGAACTTGATCTCCGACGGCTCGACCAGCTTGACGGTCAGGTGCCGCATGTCGTGGGTGACGGCCTCGACCGACACGACCTCGACCACGCCCTTGGTGAGGGGCAGGCCGGAGCGGATGATCTCCTCGTCGTAGTTGGTCAGCTCGATGACCAGGTCCTCATAGGCGTGCGCCCGGCACAGGAGGGTGTGGCCCTCCTCCTTCTCGTAGTCCGGGAGCGCGAAGGTCGAGTAGCTGTCGTACTCGATGTCCTCGCCCTCGAGCACGAAGGACTTGCAGGCCGAGCACTGGCCCTCCTTGCAGCCGTGCATGAGCTGGACGCCCTGCTCGGCCGCGGCGCGGAGGATGTTCTGGTCCTCGTCGACCTCGATCTCGATGCCGACGGGCTCGAACCGCACGACGTGTTTGTCGCCCACGAGCGCAGACCACCTCTCTTGGCGTGACTAGTGGCGTGAGAAAAAAGACCAATCGGACAGATGTGGGCAGGCGTCGCCCCGGGCCCCGCCCGGCGGACGGGAGTCCCGGGGTGACCCGGCCGGGGAAGACGACCCCCCGGCCGGGCCGCGGGAAGAGGGACCCGTCATGGCGTGACGGGAACCCCTCCCCTCGCCTGACCCGCGCTCAGGCGTCGGTGGGCGCGGGCCGGCCTCCCGGCCCCTGGCGGTTGTAGTCCGCCACGAACGCCTCGCGCTCGGCGTCGCTCATCTCGTTGAGGATGACGTTGGGGCTGGCCAGGTGCGGCATGCGCCGCATGTGGTCCAGCGTCCACATCTTCTTCGGGTCGAGATCGAGGTGCGGCTGAGCGGTCAGCGTCTTGCCGTCGTCACGGACGAAGCCCATGTCCTGGATGACGTCGGCCCAGTTCCAGCCGTGGTAGAGCGTCTCCCACTCGCGGTGACCCACGAGCTTGCCCATGTTCGGGGTCTCGCGACCCTGGTACACGGGCCGGAAGGCCTCGGCGTCGGTCCAGCGGCAGACCTCGTGGCAGTACGTGCGCCACTGGCCGTCCACCTTGTCGACGACCATGTCCTCGCGCACCAGACACGGGACCATGCAGGTCCAGCAGCGGTGCGGGTACACGTAGTCGACGTCCTCGGCCACGATGGCGTGGTGACCGTTCGGCTTGGCGAGGCGGTTGTAGTTCTCCCACCACTTGCCGTACCGGTCGTACCAGCCCGGGTACTTGTACTCGAACCACTCGAAGTCGGTGTCGGTCATGCCGTCGATGCGCCAGTAGTTGGCGCACCAGCCGGTGGCGAAGAACTGCGCGACCTCGTGGACGTAGCCCTTGTTCCAGATCTGGTTCCAGGACTCCTCGACCAGGTCGTGCGGGATCACCAGGCCGTACTTCTCGAGCGGCAGCAGGTAGCTGCGGTAGTAGTCGTCGTAGATCCAGCGGCGCCACATCTCCGCGTAGGACTCGCGGTCCTTGCGGCGGTCCTTCGTGCCGTACTCGATGAAGGTACCGATGGCGGCGTCGACGACGCGGTGGTTGTTCCACCACGCGTAGCGCAGGTCGCGCTCGAGCAGCTGGCGGTTGTCCTCGTCCGACAGCGCCATCAGGAGCGTGGCGTAGCCGTTGGAGATGTGCCGCGACTCGTCGGACTGCACCGAGTGGAACACCGTCGGCAGCAGGTAGTCGCCGTTGGCGGCCGCCTCTGCCGGCATCGCCACGAACAGGGTGTTCGTGAACGCGGTCTCCGCGACGATGGTCAGGTAGATCGACGCGGCGGTGATGGCGTCACCGGTGATGAACCCCTCCGCGAACTGGCGGCCGATGGTGCCGCAGTAGTCCGACTGGAAGTTCCGCAGCGAGTTGTTGAAGCCCGCCGGGTCGATGTAGTTGTTCATGTACAGGCGCTTGAGGTTCTGCTGGATCGTGCTGTGCCGAACCTCGTCGATCATCTGGATCGCCTGGCCGTTGTGCAGCTCCGGGTTCGGAACCACGTGGAACAGCATCGGCATCGAGCGCGCCGCCGAGATCTCCGGCAACGGGATGATCGACAGGAAGAGCTTCTGCCACTCCAGCCAGCGCTCCTGCACCTGCCGGAACATGTTGCCGCGGATGGCACCGTCCTGGGCGCCGTAGACGCGGTGGTCCTTCTCCTCCTCCATCGGGAAGTACGAGCGCAGGACCTGCTTGAGCGGGTCCTTCTTCGCCGCCTTCTTGAAGGTGTAGTCGGTTCCGTACTTCATGTACGGCTCGTGGTACTGCGGCTCCCAGGAAAGCTCCTGGATCTTCTGGTGAGCCTTCGCCAAACTCTGCCGACTCACGTCGTCTCCTCACGGTGGTGGGTTGTGGTCGGATCAGCGGGCGAGCGCGGGTAGCCCGATGTCGTGGTCGTGCGCGGAGGGCGGGCGGCCCGGCGACGTGGCTGGTTGCCGCGTCGCCGATGCCGTCTTTCTTCCGTGCTGCGAATCACACATGGTCCGACAGGCATTCGAGGTCTCAATATGAGACTCTTCCGCTCCGCCACCTGTGGTGATCTTGCTCTCACGGCGCGTACCGTCGCCGTGCCACGGGATCCGGGCAGGTCACCGCTGTCGCACGCGGGTCCCCGGTGGTCGTGTCCCGAGCTCGACACAGGCGAGGAGGCCGTGTGTGAGACCCCTGCCCGACGGCGCGCAGGGCGCCACCCGGGCGGGCCGGCCGACGCCGAGCCCGCGACACCCCGGGGACGGACATGACTCCCCGCCACCGGCTCGGCGCCCACATCCGCCACCAGGACCACCACCAGCGCCGCGGCCAAACGGATCGCGGCGGCCCGCGACGCGTTCCTGCACCACGAACAGATGCGTGAGGACGCGGTCCGCCCGCCGATCCTGGCGTCCTGGATCCGGTCGCGGGACAGCGACGTCGCGCCGGACTCCATCGACCTGCCCGAGATCGGCCGCGAGACCGACAGCCCGCTGGTACGGGCGGCCACCCCGATCGTCTCCGAGCTGTGCGACCAGTTCGCCACCGAGCCGGTCAGCCTCATCCTCTGCGACGGCGACGGTGTCGTCCTCGACCGCCGGACCGGTGACTCCGCGCTGCGTCAGCACCTGGACCGGGTGTGGCTCGTCCCCGGTTTCTCCTACGCCGAGCAGCACGTCGGCACCAACGGCATCGGCACCGCGCTGGAGGGCAGGCGCCCGACCGAGGTGTTCGGGCACGAGCACTTCGTCGAGCACCTGGAGGACCTGGCCTGCGCCGGCGCCCCGATCCGGCACCCGGTGACCGGCAAGATCCTCGGCGTCGTCGACCTGACCTGCTGGCGGAGCGAGGCGAACGCGCTGATGGTCGCCACCGCCGCGACGACGGCCCGCCGCATCGAGGAGGCGCTGCTCGCCGCGTCCGGGCGGCACGAGCTGACGCTGCTGCACGACTACCTGACCGCGGTCCAGCGCGGGGGCGACTCCGCGGTGCTCGCCGTCGGCGACGACCTCGTGATGATGAACGACCGCGCCCGCGAGCTCATCGCCCCCGGGGACCAGGTCCCGCTGCTGGCCGGGGCGACCGACGCGCTGCGGGCCGGGCGCAACCGCCAGCTCGTCGTCGACCTGCCGAGCGGGGCGACCGCGCGCGTGCAGTGCCGGCCCAGCTGGAACGAGGCGGGCTCGGCGGGCGGCATCCTGCAGGTGAGCCTGACCCACCGCGAGACCGTCGGCCGCGGCTCCGCGACCCCGACGATCACCACCGCGCTACCGACCGCCGTCGGCTCGGGGGCGCTGTGGACCAAGTGCGCCCAGGCCGTGGACCGGCACTTCCGCACCAACGAGTGGCTGGTGCTGCAGGGCGAGCCGGCTCCGGCCGGACCACGCTGGCCCGCGCCACCCACCACCTCCACTCCCCCGCCGGGCACGTCCGCGTGCTCGACGACCGGGCGACGTGGGCCCGCGCTGGTTCTCCGAGGTGTCCGACGAGCTCGGCGGGGCGGCGGGACGCTGGTGCTGCGCGAGGTCGACCGGCTGCCCCCGGCCGCCGCGGCGGCGCTCGCCGACGTGCTGGAGCCGCACCGCGAGTCGACCGACCCGGAGCGGGCCTGGGTCGTCGCGACCCGCGGCAGCTCCCGGACCACCGACTCGCCCGAGCTGGCGTCGCTGCTGGACTGCTTCCCGCGCACCATCGAGGTCCCGCCGCTGCGCCACCACGTGGAGGACGTCGCCGAGCTGGTTCCCTATCTGCTCGCCCGGCTGACCCGGGGCGCCGACCTGACCTGTGCGCCGGAGGCCCTGCGGGTGCTCATGCGCCACCGGTGGCCGGGCAACGTCGAGCAGCTCTACCAGGTGCTGCGCAAGGTCGTGAGCCGTCGCCGAACCGGGGTGATCCGGCTGGAGGACCTGCCACCGGAGACACGGGTGCTGGCCCGGCGGGTACTGACCCCGCTCGAGTCGATCGAGTGCGACGCCATCGTCGACGCCCTGCTCGACGCCGACGGCAACAAGGCCGAGGCGGCGCGCCGGCTCGGGATGAGCCGGGCGACGATCTACCGCAAGATCCGAGGCTACGGCATCGCGACGCCGGAGGGTGCGGGGATGGCCCGGTAGCGGCCGTCGCGCAGGGCAGACGTGGGCGCGCGGTGAGGTCCGTCCGGGGGTGCGGCAACCCCCGTTCGGCCCCTACCGTCGGTCCATGGCACTACTCCGACGGTTGTTCGTGTTCCCCGACGGCACCCCGGCCCTGCTGCGCGGCGCGGTCGGTGGCCTGATCGTGCTGGTCTCCGTACTCTGGCCGTTCGCACTGCTGCCCGCGGGCACCTCGACCGTGGTGATCGTCGTGGCGGCCGCGCTGTCGGTCCTGGTGCTGTCCGCCGTGGCCACGGCGCTGCTGCGACGGCGGTACCCGGACGCCTCCCGCTGACCCCGGGGCTGTTGATCTACGGTCCGTGCCCATGACGGGAACGGACACCACCGCACCCTGGCCGGACTCCGCGTTCCCCGCGGACCCCTATCGGGTGCTCGGCCGCCGTGCTCGTTCCTGCACGTCGACGGCCGCACCCACCCCTGACGGCCGACCCGTCGACGCCTCTCGGCGATGGTCCCGGGTCGACGGTCGTTGCTCGGACGACGTGCTCGCCGCGAGCGAACGCGCCGCCGATGGCCGGGCGG
>NZ_JAHLJA010000198.1:0-17421 GCF_020496245.1 Pseudonocardia sp. ICBG601
TGTCCCCGAAGCGGCCCTCCAGGGCGTCGAAGCCCTCGTCGACGCCCATGGTCGTGACCTGCTTGACCACCTCGTCGCCGTCGTAGCCGGCGTTGGAGGCGATGAGGTGCACGGGCTCGGTGAGCGCGTGCCGGACGATCTCGACGCCGATCCGGTAGTCCCCGGTCACGTCCAGCTCGTCGAGGGCGGGCTCGGCGTGCAGCAGCGCCGCGCCGCCACCGGCGACGATGCCCTCGGCCACCGCGGCCCGGGTCGCCTGCAGCGAGTCGTCCACGCGGTGCCGGATCTCGCGGGCCTCGGCGTTGGTCGGTGCCCCGACCGAGATGATCGCGGCCTTCCCGGACAGCCGGGCGATGCGGTCGGAGAAGAAGTCCTCGTCGGTGCCGATGGTCGCGCGGGCCAGCTCGGCGCGCAGCTGCGACAGCCGGTACTCCAGCTTCTGCTTGTCCCCGCGGCCGCCGATGATCGTGGTGCCCTCGCTGGTGACCTGCACCTGCACCGCGCGCCCCAGGTGCTCGACGTCGATCTGCTCGAGCGAGAACGAGGAGCTCTTGGAGTGCACCTGCCCGCCGCAGAGCGCGGCCATGTCCTCCAGCAGGTGGATGCGCTTCTCGCCGAAGCCGGGCGCCTTGATCGCGACGGCCTGGAAATGCCCGTTGACGTGGTTGTGGACCAGCATCTGCAGGGCGGTGCCCTCGACGGTCTCCGCGACGATGACGAGCGGGCGCCGGTCGTTGCGCATGATCCGGTCCAGCACCGGCATGATCTGCTGGACGTCCTTGATCTTGTGCGCGGTGAACAGGATGTAGGGGTCGTCGACGATCGCCTCGAGCGTGCCGGGGTTGGTCACCATGTACGGCGAGACGTACCCGTTGTCGAACTCGAAGTCCTCGACGAAGTCCACCGAGACCCCCGGCAGCGGGGTGTCGTCGACGGTGACCACGCCGTCGTCGCCGACGGTGTGCAGCGCCTTCGCGACGACCCGGCCGATCGTGTAGTCGTCGTTGGCCGAGATGGAGGCGACGCGGGCGTAGTCCTCCTCGGTGCTGACCGGGTGCGACACCGTCTGCAGGCGGTCGACGAGCGCGTTGACCGCGATGTCGATGCCCCGCTTGACCAGCACCGGGTTGCCACCGCGCTCGATGGCGCTCATGCCCTGCTTGACGATGGCCTGGGCGATGACGGTCGCGGTCGTGGTGCCGTCGCCGACCGTGTCGTTGGTCTTGACCGCCGCTTCCTTGACCAGCTGGGCGCCCATGTTCTCGAAGGGGTCGCGCAGGTGGATCTCGCGGGCGATCGTGACGCCGTCGTTCGTGACCTCGGGCGAGCCCGTGATCTTCTCCAGGATGACGTTACGGCCCTTGGGGCCGAGCTCTTGACGGCTTCGGCCAGCTGGTCGACGGGCCGGCCTGCAGCAGATGACGGCCCTCGGCGCCGAAGCGGAGTTCCTTGGCCATGGTGGGTCCTCCCGGAGAAAAGAGTCGGTCCAGGTGCGCGGGTGTGGATCAACGTGCGCAGCCGTGGCGCCGCGGAGGCGCGCTGCGCGGGTGGAGCGCACCGCCCGGGCCGTCGCCGGGCGTGGTGGGCCGGGGACGGGTCGTCGTCCCGGGCGGTGCGATCCGGGTGAGGAGCGGGTCCTTACACCGGCCTCAGGTCGAAGTCGATGTACTCGGCGGCGTCCTCGGGATTGGCGAACATGATGGTCTTGTCATCGAGGTGGACCATCCGCCCGTAGTGGGTGGACATGTTCTCCTCGAACTGGGCGGCGTCGAACCAGCCCTCCTCCTGGCCGGCCTCCTCGTCCATCGCGACGTAGTCCAGCTCGAACTTGCCCGTGCCGTCGACGCGGATCATCGAGGGCAGGTGCTGCACGGTCACGTTGTCCTGACGGTCCAGGACGGTCGCGATGACCGCGCCGATCTGGTTGTTCATCAGCGTGAAGCCGCACATGTTCGGACGCGGTGCTGTCCTGCTTGAACGGGCTGGTGCTGGTCACTGCTTCAGCTCCTCGGGGGACGTCGAGGCCGAGATCGCTGCAGATCCCGGCGAACCGGTTCTTGGCGCGGTCGAGGGAGTCCTCGAACGTGGGGGGCTTCGAGTCCGACTGGGACCACATCGGCTGCATGGTCCGGGCGGCCTCCAGTGCCTGCGGGACGTAGGTCCGCAGCCAGCCGCCCATCAGCGAGCGGTTGTGCTCGGCAAACTCGCGGTCCTGGGTGAGCGGCGCGAAGCAGGCGATCGACCAGCGCAGGTCGCGCTGGGCGTAGTCGTACTCGCCGGCACCCATGACCGTCGGGGTCACGTAGTCGCCGTTGGAGGCGGCGGACTGCATGACCAGGTTCGAGCGGAACAGCTCACCGACCAGCGGCTCGAAGACGCAGTTGGCCGCGAAGATGGCCTCGCCCCAGTCGTCCTGGACCGCGGTGAGGGCCTCGGTGAACTTGCGGGCGCCCTGCCACTCCGGCGCGTTGTCCCACGCGTCGAGGTGGGCGGCGCCGTCGAACCCGTCGATCTCCTCGGAGAGCGTCAGGTTGTAGAGCGCCAGGTCCTGGGCGAAGCGGATCTTGCGGGTGGAGTTCGCCGCGAGCGCCGTGTTGTGCATGTTGGTAGGCGCGGACCGCTCGTTGGACGCGAAGACGTAGAGGCCGAGGATGTGCTCGATGTGCATCCAGGCGCCGACGTTGCGCTCGACGAAGCGCACCCAGTTCGAGTTCCAGAGCTCGAACGCCTTCGCGTTGCGGGCGTTCTCGATGTTCTGGGTGAGCTGCCGTACGACGTTCGCGTTGTAGCGGAAGAGGCTCTGCTCCCACTCCTCGTTCGGGTCGCGGAACTCGTGCCAGCCGTGGGCCGGCCAGTTCTTCACGTGCATGCCGCCGCTGCCGATGCCGCGCTGCGGCTCCGGCTCGTCGACACCCCAGGCCTTGAGCTTGGTCCAGTGCAGCGGGTAGCCGCCCTCGCCGTTCGCGAAGCCGTAGATCCAGCCCTGCGAGAGGTAGTGCCGCGGGTCCGGCTGGACCTCGACGGTCGTGTCCTCGTACAGCGTCTGCTTGCGCTTGGCGGGCGCGTAGTAGTTGTAGCGGCGCGCGTTCGAGCTCGAGTCGGGGAACTCCCGCGCCCCGGCCTCCGCGTCGGTGAAGACGGGCTTGGGAACGCTGCGCTGCGAACCGGACGACGTGTCCTGCGTGGTGGGGGACTGAGTCATTGCTGTCCGTCCTCGCCTTCTTGCTCACCGGTCGTGGTGAACTTGTCGTAGAAGATGTTGGTCTCACTCACACCCAGCTGGGTCAGCGTCGCGATCGCCGCGTCGACCATCGGCGGGGGACCGCAGACGTAGGCATCCGCTCCCTTCAGATCGGATTCGTTCCGCCTGACCACCTCCGTGATCAGGCCGGTCTCGCCGGCCCAGTCCCCGCCGTCGCCGCCGTCGACGTCGGACAGGGCGGGGACGTACCGGAAGCCGTTGAGCTGGGGCGCCAGTTCGGCGATCTCCTTCTCGAAGCAGAGATCGGCCGCGGTGCGCGCGCCGTAGTAGAAGGTGGCCCGTCGTTCGACGCCGCCCTCGGCCATCGCCCGCAGCAGGCCCAGTACCGGCGCCATGCCGGCGCCACCGCCGACGAAGACGATCGGCGAGCTGCGGTTCTGGCGGAGGGTGAAGGTGCCGAAGGGCGCCTCGACGTCGAGCCGGTCACCGGGAGCGGCCTTCTCGTCGAGCCAGGTCCCGAACAGCCCACCCGGGTAGACCTTGATCACGAACTCGTACAGGCCGTCCCGGTTGGGGGTGTTGGCCATGGAGAACGAACGGCTCTCCTCGGTCCCGGGGCAGACGAGGTCCATGTACTGCCCGGGGAAGAACTTGATCTCCGACGGCTCGACCAGCTTGACGGTCAGGTGCCGCATGTCGTGGGTGACGGCCTCGACCGACACGACCTCGACCACGCCCTTGGTGAGGGGCAGGCCGGAGCGGATGATCTCCTCGTCGTAGTTGGTCAGCTCGATGACCAGGTCCTCATAGGCGTGCGCCCGGCACAGGAGGGTGTGGCCCTCCTCCTTCTCGTAGTCCGGGAGCGCGAAGGTCGAGTAGCTGTCGTACTCGATGTCCTCGCCCTCGAGCACGAAGGACTTGCAGGCCGAGCACTGGCCCTCCTTGCAGCCGTGCATGAGCTGGACGCCCTGCTCGGCCGCGGCGCGGAGGATGTTCTGGTCCTCGTCGACCTCGATCTCGATGCCGACGGGCTCGAACCGCACGACGTGTTTGTCGCCCACGAGCGCAGACCACCTCTCTTGGCGTGACTAGTGGCGTGAGAAAAAAGACCAATCGGACAGATGTGGGCAGGCGTCGCCCCGGGCCCCGCCCGGCGGACGGGAGTCCCGGGGTGACCCGGCCGGGGAAGACGACCCCCCGGCCGGGCCGCGGGAAGAGGGACCCGTCATGGCGTGACGGGAACCCCCTCCCCTCGCCTGACCCGCGCTCAGGCGTCGGTGGGCGCGGGCCGGCCTCCCGGCCCCTGGCGGTTGTAGTCCGCCACGAACGCCTCGCGCTCGGCGTCGCTCATCTCGTTGAGGATGACGTTGGGGCTGGCCAGGTGCGGCATGCGCCGCATGTGGTCCAGCGTCCACATCTTCTTCGGGTCGAGATCGAGGTGCGGCTGAGCGGTCAGCGTCTTGCCGTCGTCACGGACGAAGCCCATGTCCTGGATGACGTCGGCCCAGTTCCAGCCGTGGTAGAGCGTCTCCCACTCGCGGTGACCCACGAGCTTGCCCATGTTCGGGGTCTCGCGACCCTGGTACACGGGCCGGAAGGCCTCGGCGTCGGTCCAGCGGCAGACCTCGTGGCAGTACGTGCGCCACTGGCCGTCCACCTTGTCGACGACCATGTCCTCGCGCACCAGACACGGGACCATGCAGGTCCAGCAGCGGTGCGGGTACACGTAGTCGACGTCCTCGGCCACGATGGCGTGGTGACCGTTCGGCTTGGCGAGGCGGTTGTAGTTCTCCCACCACTTGCCGTACCGGTCGTACCAGCCCGGGTACTTGTACTCGAACCACTCGAAGTCGGTGTCGGTCATGCCGTCGATGCGCCAGTAGTTGGCGCACCAGCCGGTGGCGAAGAACTGCGCGACCTCGTGGACGTAGCCCTTGTTCCAGATCTGGTTCCAGGACTCCTCGACCAGGTCGTGCGGGATCACCAGGCCGTACTTCTCGAGCGGCAGCAGGTAGCTGCGGTAGTAGTCGTCGTAGATCCAGCGGCGCCACATCTCCGCGTAGGACTCGCGGTCCTTGCGGCGGTCCTTCGTGCCGTACTCGATGAAGGTACCGATGGCGGCGTCGACGACGCGGTGGTTGTTCCACCACGCGTAGCGCAGGTCGCGCTCGAGCAGCTGGCGGTTGTCCTCGTCCGACAGCGCCATCAGGAGCGTGGCGTAGCCGTTGGAGATGTGCCGCGACTCGTCGGACTGCACCGAGTGGAACACCGTCGGCAGCAGGTAGTCGCCGTTGGCGGCCGCCTCTGCCGGCATCGCCACGAACAGGGTGTTCGTGAACGCGGTCTCCGCGACGATGGTCAGGTAGATCGACGCGGCGGTGATGGCGTCACCGGTGATGAACCCCTCCGCGAACTGGCGGCCGATGGTGCCGCAGTAGTCCGACTGGAAGTTCCGCAGCGAGTTGTTGAAGCCCGCCGGGTCGATGTAGTTGTTCATGTACAGGCGCTTGAGGTTCTGCTGGATCGTGCTGTGCCGAACCTCGTCGATCATCTGGATCGCCTGGCCGTTGTGCAGCTCCGGGTTCGGAACCACGTGGAACAGCATCGGCATCGAGCGCGCCGCCGAGATCTCCGGCAACGGGATGATCGACAGGAAGAGCTTCTGCCACTCCAGCCAGCGCTCCTGCACCTGCCGGAACATGTTGCCGCGGATGGCACCGTCCTGGGCGCCGTAGACGCGGTGGTCCTTCTCCTCCTCCATCGGGAAGTACGAGCGCAGGACCTGCTTGAGCGGGTCCTTCTTCGCCGCCTTCTTGAAGGTGTAGTCGGTTCCGTACTTCATGTACGGCTCGTGGTACTGCGGCTCCCAGGAAAGCTCCTGGATCTTCTGGTGAGCCTTCGCCAAACTCTGCCGACTCACGTCGTCTCCTCACGGTGGTGGGTTGTGGTCGGATCAGCGGGCGAGCGCGGGTAGCCCGATGTCGTGGTCGTGCACGGAGGGCGGACGGCCCGGCGACGTGGGTGGTTGCCGCGTCTGGCGATGCCGTCTGTCTTCCGTGCTGCGAATCACACATGGTCCGACAGGCATTCGAGGTCTCAATATGAGACTCTTCCGCCCCGCCACCTGTGGTGATCTTGCTCTCACGGCGCGTACCGTCGCCGTGGCCACGGGATCCGGGCAGGTCACCGCTGTCGCACGCGGGTCCCCGGTGGTCGTGTCCCGAGCTCGACACTGGCAAGGAGGCCGTGTGTGAGACCCCTGCCCGACGGCGCGCAGGGCGCCACCCGGGCGGGCCGGCCGACGCCGCGCCCGCGACACCCCGGGGACGGATCTGACGTCTCCGCCACCGGCTCGGCGCCCACATCCGTGTCCAGGACCGCTACCAGCACCGCGGCCAAACGGATCGCGGCGGCCCGCGAGGCGTTCCTGCACCACGAGCAGATGCGTGAGGACGCGGTCCGCCCACCGATCCTGGCGTCCTGGATCCGGTCGCGGGACAGCGACGTGGCGCCGGACTCCATCGACCTGCCCGAGGTCGGCCGCGAGACCGACAGCCCGCTGGTACGGGCGGCCACCCCGATCGTCTCCGAGCTGTGCGACCAGTTCGCCACCGAGCCGGTCAGCCTCATCCTCTGCGACTCCGACGGTGTCGTCCTCGACCGCCGGACCGGTGACTCCGCGCTGCGTCAGCACCTGGACCGGGTGTGGCTCGTCCCCGGTTTCTCCTACGCCGAGCAGCACGTCGGCACCAACGGCATCGGCACCGCGCTGGAGGGCAGGCGGCCGACCGAGGTGTTCGGGCACGAGCACTTCGTCGAGCACCTGGAGGACCTGGCCTGCGCCGGCGCTCCGATCCGGCACCCGGTCACCGGCAAGATCCTGGGCGTCATCGATCTGACCTGCTGGCGGACCGAGGCGAACGCGCTGATGGTCGCCACCGCCGCGACGACGGCCCGCCGCATCGAGGAGGCGTTGCTCGCCGCGTCCGGGCGGCACGAGCTGACGCTGCTGCACGACTACCTGACCGCGGTCCAACGCGGGGGCGACTCCGCGGTGCTCGCCGTCGGCGACGACCTCGTGATGATGAACGACCGCGCCCGCGAGCTCATCGCCCCCGGGGACCAGGCCCCGCTGCTGGCCGGGGCGACCGACGCGCTGCGGGCCGGGCGCAACCGCCAGCTCGTCGTCGACCTGCCGAGCGGGGCGACCGCGCGCGTGCAGTGCCGGCCCAGCTGGAACGAGGCGGGCTCGGCGGGCGGCATCCTGCAGGTGAGCCTGACCCACCGCGAGACCGTCGGCCGCGGCTCCGCGACGCCGACGATCACCACCGCGCTACCGACCGCCGTCGGCTCGGGGGCGCTGTGGACCAAGTGCGCCCAGGCCGTGGACCGGCACTTCCGCACCAACGAGTGGCTGGTGCTGCAGGGCGAGCCCGGCTCCGGCCGGACCACGCTGGCCCGCGCCACCCACCACCTCCACTCCCCCGCCGGGCACGTCCGCGTGCTCGACGCCGGCGACGTGGGCCCGCGCTGGTTCTCCGAGGTGACCGACGAGCTCGGCGGGGGCGGCGGGACGCTGGTGCTGCGCGAGGTCGACCGGCTGCCCCCGGCCGCCGCGGCGGCGCTCGCCGACGTGCTGGAGCCGCACCGCGAGTCGACCGACCCGGAGCGGGCCTGGGTCGTCGCGACCCGCGGCAGCTCCCGGACCACCGACTCGCCCGAGCTGGCGTCGCTGCTGGACTGCTTCCCGCGCACCATCGAGGTCCCGCCGCTGCGCCACCACGTGGAGGACGTCGCCGAGCTGGTTCCCTATCTGCTCGCCCGGCTGACCCGGGGCGCCGACCTGACCTGTGCGCCGGAGGCCCTGCGGGTGCTCATGCGCCACCGGTGGCCGGGCAACGTCGAGCAGCTCTACCAGGTGCTGCGCAAGGTCGTGAGCCGTCGCCGAACCGGGGTGATCCGGCTGGAGGACCTGCCACCGGAGACACGGGTGCTGGCCCGGCGGGTACTGACCCCGCTCGAGTCGATCGAGTGCGACGCCATCGTCGACGCCCTGCTCGACGCCGACGGCAACAAGGCCGAGGCGGCGCGCCGGCTCGGGATGAGCCGGGCGACGATCTACCGCAAGATCCGAGGCTACGGCATCGCGACGCCGGAGGGTGCGGGGATGGCCCGGTAGCGGCCGTCGCGCAGGGCAGACGTGGGCGCGCGGTGAGGTCCGTCCGGGGGTGCGGCAACCCCCGTTCGGCCCCTACCGTCGGTCCATGGCACTACTCCGACGGTTGTTCGTGTTCCCCGACGGCACCCCGGCCCTGCTGCGCGGCGCGGTCGGTGGCCTGATCGTGCTGGTCTCCGTACTCTGGCCGTTCGCACTGCTGCCCGCGGGCACCTCGACCGTGGTGATCGTCGTGGCGGCCGCGCTGTCGGTCCTGGTGCTGTCCGCCGTGGCCACGGCGCTGCTGCGACGGCGGTACCCGGACGCCTCCCGCTGACCCCGGGGCTGTTGATCTACGGTCCGTGCCCATGACGGGAACGGACACCACCGCACCCTGGCCGGACTCCGCGTTCCCCGCGGACCCCTATCCGGGTGCTCGGCCGCCGTGCTCGTTCCTGCACGTCGACGGCCGCACCCACCCCCTGACGGCCGACCCGTCGACGCCCTCGGGATGGCGGGTCGACGGTCGTTGTCTCGACGACGTGCTCGCCGGAGCGAACGCGCCGCCGATGGCCGGGCGGGTACCGCTGCTGGCCTACGGCTCGAACGCCTGCCCGTCGAAGATCTCCTGGATGCGCGAGGCCCACGGGCTGACCGGACCGGCCGTCGTGCTGCGGGTGCGCACCGAGGGCCTGGCGGCGGTCTGGTCGGCCGGCCGCCGGGTCGTCGACGACCAGCGCCCGGCCACCCTCGCCGCCGTCGGCGGGGCGGTCGAGGAGCACACCGTGTGGCTGGTCGCGCCGGAGCAGTTCGCCGCGCTCGACGCCGTCGAGGGCCGCGACGCCGACCCGCCGCGCTACCGGCTGGCCCGGGTCGCGACCGGGCGGGTCACGCTCGTCGACGCCGCCGGGGTGCTGGACCGGCCGTGGGCCTACCTCGCCCCGGCGGTCCCCACCGGCGACGCCCGCACCGACCGCCGTCCGCTGCACGTCGACGGGGCACCCGTCCGCTGCGCCGACCTCGCCCAGGCCGGGGCCGTCGCGCTGTCCGGGGCACCCGGCCCGGACGGTCTCGACGCCACGACCGTCGACGGCGTACCCGTGCCGGAGCAGTGGCCGTCTCGGGTGTTCGTCTACGGCACCCTCATGCCCGGCCGCCGGGCCTTCGGGATGCTGCGCGGGCACGCCTCTGACGTGCTGCCCCAGCCGGTGGTGCTGCCGACCGGCGCGGTCGCCGACACCGGCCGCGGGTACCCCGCGCTGACCCTCGACACCGGCGACGGGGTGCCCGGCTGGGTCGTCGAGCTGGCCGACCCGGAGACCGCGCTGGCCGCGCTCGACGCCTACGAGGGCCCGGAGTACGCGCGATCCCGGTGGTTCTCGACGACGGCACCGTGTGCTGGGCCTGGGTGTGGACCGCGGCGCGGGACGGCCACGTGCCGCTGCCACACGGCTGGTCCCTGCCCTGACGCCGACCGGGCCCGTCCCCGACGGGGACGGGCCCGGTGTGGACCGGTGCTACGGCTCAGGAAGCGGTCTTCGCGGCCTGCCGTGCGCGGTGCTCGGCGAGCCCGGGGATCTCCCGGCCGGAGATCGATACGCCCTTCGTCTCGATGACGAAGTAGAGCGCGATCATGCGATCACGCAGGCGCCCATCATGTAGTAGGCCGGGAACAGGACGTCGCCGGTTCCCTCGATCGCCGACTCGTTGATCAGCGGCGCGGTGCCGCCGAACGCTGCCGTCGCCACGTTGTAGGAGATCGCCATGCCGGCGAAGCGGACGTGGGTCGGGAACATCGCCGGGAACGTCGCGGAGATCGTCCCGAGCTGGAGCAGGTAGATCAGCCCGAGCACGGTGAACCCGAGGATCGCCAGCGGCACGCTCACCGCCATCAGCATGTACATCGGGATCGCCAGCACGAAGATGCCGACCAGCGAGATCCACCAGCACGGTTTGCGGCCGATCCGGTCCGACAACGCCCCCGCGAAGGGGATCAGCAGCATCATCACGACCTGGCCGACCACGGCGACCGTGTCGGCGCTCGCCGAGTCCATCGACAGCGTCGTCTGCAGGTAGGTCGGCATGTAGGTCAGCAGCGTGTAGTTGATGACGTTCAGCGCGATGACCAGGCCGAACAGCGCGAGGATCGGCTGCCAGTAGCGGACGAGGAGGTCCTTGAGAGCGCCGGTCGCGGCGGACTCGGACTCGCCGGCGGCCTCCAGGTCACGGAACACCGGGTGTCCTCGAGCTTGGTCCGGATGTAGAGGCCGATCATCGCCAGCGGCAGGGCGATCATGAACGGGATGCGCCAGCCGTAGTCGAGCATGGCCTGCTCGCCGATCGCGGTCTCCAGGCCGAAGACGACCAGCACCGCGAGCGTGAAGCCGGCCAGGGTGCCGAACTCCAGGAAGCTGCCCCAGAACCCGCGCTTGCGGTCCGGCGCGTACTCCGCCATGAAGGTGGCGGCGCCGCCGTACTCACCGCCGGTGGAGAAGCCCTGGACGATCCGCAGCAGGAACAGCAGCGCCGGGGCGGCCCAGCCGATCGTCGCGTAGGACGGGATGACGCCGATCAGGAACGTCGCGACGCCCATCAGGATGATCGTCATCGACAGGACCTTCTGCCTGCCGATGCGGTCCCCGAGCGGCCCCCACACGAAGCCGCCGAGCGGCCGCAGGATGAAGGAGATCGCGAAGCCCAGCAGCGTTCCCAGGTAGCCCAGTTCGCCCGGGAAGAACGCGTTCGTCAGTTCGACGGTCAGGTAGGCGTAGATGCCGTAGTCGAACCATTCCGTCGCGTTCCCGATCGCCGACGCGGCGACCGCCCTCCGCAGTACGGAGGGCTCCACGTCGTTCTCGCCACTCTGTTGACCAGCATCTGCCGGAACCGATGACATTCGAGGACCCCCACTCACGCAATGCGTAAACCGCTACCGGAAGCGCATTTCGTTACACGATCGACATATCCCAGCACCATTGCGGTGTGCGGAGCCTACAGAGCGGAAAGGGGACCTGCCACCCAGGGCCCCGGCAAAGTCGTGATAGACGGCGGCAGCCGTCCCGCACGGCCTTCTGATTGCCGCACTGCACCTGCCTGTGACCAGCTATAGCGCCGATCGGCACCGCAACGGCACCGCGCGTCACGGCCCACCACAAGATCATCTAGCGACTTTGCCGGGCCCTGACCTGCCACCCACGCCCGCTGATCGAGACCGGTGCGCGACCTCCGCTCCGTGTAGCGTCGCCGACGTGCTGGCGATCGACGGCCTCGCCAAGCGGTTCGGCCCTGCCACCGCCCTCGACGAGGTGAGCTTCACGGTCGGTGCGGGCGAGGTGTTCGGCTTCGTCGGCGGCAACGGGGCGGGCAAGACGACGACGATGCGGATCGTGCTCGGCGTCCTCGACGCCGACGCCGGTGCGGTCACCTGGAAGGGCGCGCCGCTCGGTCCCGCGGAACGCCGTCGGATCGGGTACCTGCCCGAGGAGCGCGGTCTCTACCCGCGGATGCGGGTCGCCGAGCAGCTCGTCTACCTGGCCCGGCTGCACGGGATGTCACGGTCGGAGGCCCAGGCGGCCACCGAGACCTGGACCGAGCGGGTCGGGCTGGCCGGGCGCCGCGGCGACGAGGTGCAGAAGCTGTCGCTGGGCAACCAGCAACGGGTGCAGCTGTGCGCCGCGCTGGTGCACGACCCCGATCTGCTGGTGCTCGACGAGCCGTTCTCCGGGCTGGACCCGGCGGCCGTCGACACCCTGGGGGCGGTGCTGCGCGCGAGCGCGCCGCGGCCGGGGTGCCGGTGGTGTTCTCCTCCCACCAGCTGGAGCTGGTGGAGCGGCTCTGCGACCGGGTGGGCATCATCTCGGCGGGCCGGATGGTGGCGATCGGCACGGTCGACGGGCTACGCGCCGGTGCCGCCGACCGCTACGACGTCACCGGCCCGCCACCGGGCTGGGCCGACGACCTCCCCGGGGTGCGGGTCCTCGACGTCGACGGTGCCCGCACCCGCGTCGAGCTGGCGCCGGGCACCGACGACCAGGCGCTGCTGGCCGCGGCGCTGGCCGCCGGGCCGGTGCACGCGTTCGGTCCGTACCGGCCGCCGCTGACCGAGCTGTACCGCGACGCCGTGCGCGACCGCGCCGTCCCGGCGGACCCCGCCCTTCCCACGGACGGCGCCCTCCCGACGGACCGCGCCCGATGAAGACTGTGCTGCTCGTCGCGCGGCGCGAGATCACCACCCAGCTGCGGTCGCGGACGTTCGTCGTCGGGATCCTGCTGATGCTGCTGGTGTTCGGCGGCTACGGCGCGGTGATCGTGTTCGCCGGGACGCAGGGCTCGTCGTCGTCGCTGGTGCTGGACGGGCCGGCCCGCGAGCTGCGCAGCGAGCTGCAGGGCACCGCGGACCGGCTGGGCACCACGCTGCGCGTGACCGAGGCCGGGAACCGGGACACCGCGGAGTCGATGGTCCGCACCGGCGAGGCCGACGCGATGCTCACCGGGGCACCGGGGACCTACCAGCTCGTGGGCCTCGACGACGTCGCTCCCGGGCTGCGGTCGCTGGTCGCCGACGTGGTGGAGCAGCAGGCCGTGCGCGAGTCACTGCTCGCCGCGGGGGCCGACCCGGACCGGGTGAGCACGCTGTCCGGGGTCGGGGTGCGCACCCTCGAACCGGTCGACACCGAGCTCGGGCAGCGGATCGGCACCGCGTTCGTGGTGACGTTCCTGCTGTTCTTCTCGGTGACCGCCTACGGCGCGGCCGTCGCACAGGGGGTGGTCGAGGAGAAGGCCGGGCGCGTGGTCGAGCTGCTGCTCGCGACCGTCCCGGCGCGGCAGCTGCTCGCGGGGAAGGTGCTCGGGCTCGGCCTGGTCGGGCTGCTGCAGCTGCTGATCCTCGGCGGGGTGGGCGCGGCCGTCGCGGTGGGCACCGGCGTGCTCGCGGTCCCGGCGCTGCTGCTGCCGACGCTGGTGTCCGCGCTGGCCTGGTACCTGGTCGGGTTCTTCCTGTTCGCGACGCTCTACGCGGCGGCGGGCGCGCTGGTGTCCCGACAGGAGGAGCTCCAGTCGGTGACCGCGCCGATCGCCATCGTGCTGCTCGTGCCGTTCCTGCTCGCCGTCGCCGTGCTGCCCGTGGACCCGCGCAACCCCGTCACCACGGTGCTGTCGTTCGTGCCGTACCTGTCGCAGACGCTCATGCCCGCGCGCACCGCGCTCGGCGTCACCGCGTGGTGGGAGCCGGTGCTCGCCTATCTGCTGGCGCTGGCCGCCCTCGCCGGGATGGTGCTGCTGTCGGCACGGGTGTACCGCAACTCGGTGCTGCGCACCGCGGCCCGGGTCCGCTGGCGGGACGCGCTCAGGGCCGGGCGGCCTTGACCTGGTCGTAGCGGGCGAGCGCGTCCTGGCGCTCGGCCTTGTGGTCGACCATCGGCTCCGGATAGCCCTCCGGGATGCCGCCGGGCAGCTTCCACGGCTGGTGCACGGCCTTGCCCCCGACCTCGGCGAGCTCGGGCACCCAGCGGCGCACGTAGTCCCCGTCGGGGTCGAACCGCTCGCCCTGGGTGATGGGGTTGAAGATCCGGAAGTACGGCGACGCGTCCGTCCCCGACCCGGCCGTCCACTGCCAGCCGTGCTGGTTGGAGGCCAGGTCGCCGTCGACGAGCAGCGACATGAAGTGCCGCGCGCCGCGCCACCACGGAAGGTGCAGGTCTTTGACCAGGAACGACGCGACGATCATCCGCACCCGGTTGTGCATCCACGCCTCGCCCCGCAGCTGGCGCATCCCGGCGTCGACGATCGGGAAGCCCGTCCGGCCCTCGCACCAGCGCTCGAAGTCGGCGTCGGCGGCCTTCCCGGTGCGCAGCGGCAGGTGGTCGAAGGCCTTGTCGTAGTTCTCGCGCGCGGAGTCCGGGCGCCGGTACAGCACGTCGGCGTAGAACTCCCGCCAGGCGATCTCGGTGCGGTAGGTCTTCACCGAGTCCCCCTTCTGCTTCGCCAGGTCCGCGAGCAGCGTGCGCGGGTGGACGCAGCCGTACTTGAGGTACGGCGACATGCCCGAGGTGCCGCGCTCGGCGGGCAGGTCGCGGGCGGACCCGTAGTCCGCCACGCCCTCGTCGAGGAAGTCCGCCCAGCGGGCCAGCGCCGCGGCCTCCCCCGCCTCGGGCAGCTCGGCCTCGACCGGCTCGTCGTCCGGGATCCGCACCGCGCGGGGTCCGCCGCTCTTGTCGGCGGGGTCCATCCACGTGCACGTCGACGCGTCGGTCCCGGCCGGGGCGCGCCAGCCGTGGTCGACCCACGCCCGGCTGAACGGGGTGAACACCTTGAACGGCCCGCCGGTGCCCTTCTCCACCCGGCCGGGCGCGACGGCGTAGGGCGAGCCGGTCCGGACGAGCTCGACGCCGTCCTCGGCGAGTGCCTTCTCGACCTGCTCGTCGCGCTCGCGGCCGTAGGGGCCGTAGTCCGCGGCGACGTGCACGGTCTGCGCGCCGACGGCCGTCGCGATCCGCGGGACGACGTCCGCCGGGTCCCCCTTCACCACGAGCAGCTTCCCGCCCAGGGCCTCGTCGAGCTCGCGCAGGCAGCCGTAGAGGAAGTTCGCCCGCGCGGCTCCGGAGGGTTTCAGCAGTGCCGGGTCCAGCACGAACAGCGCGAGCGCGCGGTCGGCGGCGGCGGCCGCCGCGAGGAAGGTGGGCTGGTCGGCGACCCGGAGGTCTCGTCGGAACCAGACGACGGCAGTGCTGGGCGCCATGCCGGTCGACGCTAGCGCCGCCGCGTCCCACCCGCCCGCCGAACCGCGCCCCCTCCCCCGGTCGCACTCCCGCCCCCGGAACGCACGAGCGGGCCGCTCGTACGACGAGGTCGTACGAGCGGCCCGCTCGTGCAGAGAGGCCGGTGCGGTGCTGCTACCTGGTCAGCGCTGGCCGACCGGGACGTAGAGGCGCTCCGCGGAACCGGTGTAGAGCTGGCGCGGACGCCCGATCTTGTTCTGCGGGTCGTTCATCATCTCGCGCCAGTGCGCGATCCAGCCCGGGAGCCGGCCGAGCGCGAACAGCACGGTGAACATCTTCACCGGGAAGCCCATCGCCCGGTAGATGACGCCGGTGTAGAAGTCGACATTCGGGTAGAGCTTGCGCTCGACGAAGTAGTCGTCGGCCAGCGCCTTCTCCTCGAGCGTCATCGCGATGTCGAGCAGCGGGTCGTTGACGCCGAGCTTCTTGAGGATCGTCTCGGCCTGCTCCTTGACGATCTTCGCGCGCGGGTCGTAGTTCTTGTAGACCCGGTGCCCGAAGCCCATCAGCTTCGCGCCCTGCTCCTTGTTCTTGACCCGGCTGACGAAGTCGTCGACGTTGCCGCCCTCGACGTCCTTGATGCGGGTCAGCATCTCCAGCACCGCCTGGTTGGCGCCGCCGTGCAGCGGGCCGAACAGCGCGTTCACGCCGGCGGAGATGGAGGCGAACAGGTTGGCCTGGCTGGAACCGACGAGACGCACCGTCGAGGTCGAGCAGTTCTGCTCGTGGTCGGCGTGCAGGATCAGCAGCGTGTCGAGCGCGCGGACCATGTCGGGGTCCAGCTCGTAGGGCTCGGCGGGGAACCCGAAGGTCATCCGCAGGAAGTTCTCGACGAGGCCGAGTGAGTTGTCCGGGTACAGGAACGGCTGCCCGACGGACTTCTTGTAGGCGTAGGCGGCGATCGTGAAGACCTTCGCCATGAGCCGGACGGTGGAGAGCTCGACGGCCTCCTCGTCGTGCGGGTCCAGCGAGTCCTGGTAGAAGGTCGACAGCGCGCTGACCGCGGACGACAGCACCGGCATCGGGTGCGCGTCCCGCGGGAAGCCCTCGAAGAAGCGCTTCAGGTCCTCGTGCAGCAGGGTGTGCCGGCTGATCCGGGTGGTGAAGGCGTCGAGCTGCTGCTGGCTCGGCAGCTCGCCGTAGATCAGCAGGTAGCTGACCTCGAGGAACGTGGAGTTCCCTGCCAGCTGGTCGATCGGGTAGCCGCGGTAGCGCAGGATGCCGGCGTCACCGTCGATGTAGGTGATCGCCGAGGAGCAGGCCGCGGTGCTGGTGAAGCCCGGGTCGAAGGTGACCAGGCCGGTCTTGCCGAGCAGCTTGCTGACGTCGACGGCCTGTGACCCCTCCGTCGGGGTGTGCACCGCGGTCTCGAACTCGCCGCCCGAATACCGGAGTACGGCGGTGTCGGACTTGGCGGCGGTCTCGTCGGACATGTGGAGGTTCCCTCTCACAGCGGGGATCAATCGGGTCTCGGGCACACGCTAGCCCGCCGGGGCGAATCCGCAGAACGCGGCGACGATTCTCACCCTCCGTCGCGGGGCGCGCGGTAGCGGAGGAACTCCGGGAAGCGCCAGACGCACAGCAGCACGCCCACGATCACCGCGGCGCCGCCGAGCGTCGCGGTGACACCGGGCCCGATCAACGACGCCGCCGCCGAGCCGTGCCACATGTCGGCCAGCCGTGGCCCGCCCGCGACGACGACGATGAACACGCCCTGCATCCGGCCGCGCATCTCGTCGGTCGCGACGGTCTGCAGCATCGAGGACCGGTAGACCGAGCTGACCAGGTCGCCGGCGCCGGCGACGGCCAGCGCGAGCACCGCGAGGAACAACGACCCGGTCAGGCCGAACACCAGGACCCCACCGCCCCAGACGCACACCGCGACCACGACCACGACGCCTTGGCGCTGCACCTTCTGCAACCAGCCCGACAGCACGCCGCCGGCGACCATCCCGATCGGGATCGCCGCGTACAGCAGGCCCTGCTGGACACCTCCGTCGGCCGTACCGCCGAAGGTGTCCACCGCCATCTGCGGGAACAGCACCCGGGGCATGCCCAGCCCCATCGCGATCACGTCGACCAGGAACGAGACGAGCAGGATGCGCTGGGTACCGACGTAGCGGAAGCCGTCGACCACCGCGCGCAGCCCCACCTTCGGACGCTCACCGTCCACCCGCTGCGCGGAGCTCGGCAGCGCGGGCAGCCGCCAGGTCGCCCACAGCGTCGCCAGCAGGAAGATCGCGTCGACCAGGTAGAGGTCGACAGCCCGATGAACGGGATCAGCACCC
>NZ_JAHLJA010000199.1:0-24001 GCF_020496245.1 Pseudonocardia sp. ICBG601
GCCGCGGCCGGGGTGCCGGTGGTGTTCTCCTCCCACCAGCTGGAGCTGGTGGAGCGGCTCTGCGACCGGTGGGCATCATCTCGGCGGGCCGGATGGTGGCGATCGGCACGGTCGACGGGCTACGCGCCGGTGCCGCCGACCCGCTACGACGTCACCGGCCCGCCACCGGGCTGGGCCGACGACCTCCCCGGGGTGCGGGTCCTCGACGTCGACGGTGCCCGCACCCGCGTCGAGCTGGCGCCGGGCACCGACGACCAGGCGCTGCTGGCCGCGGCGCTGGCCGCCGGGGCCGGTGCACGCGTTCGGTCCGTACGGGCCGCCGCTGACCGAGCTGTACCGCGACGCCGTGCGCGACCGCGCCGTCCCGGCGGACCCCGCCCTTCCCACGGACGGCGCCCCTCCCGACGGACCGCGCCCGATGAAGACTGTGCTGCTCGTCGCGCGGCGCGAGATCACCACCCAGCTGCGGTCGCGGACGTTCGTCGTCGGGATCCTGCTGATGCTGCTGGTGTTCGGCGGGCTACGGCGCGGTGAGTGTCGTGTTCGCCGGGACGCAGGGCTCGTCGTCGTCGCTGGTGCTGGAGGGCCGGCCCGCGAGCTGTGCGCAGCGAGCTGCAGGCACCGCGGACCGGCTGGGGCACCACGCTGCGCGTTGACCGAGGGCCGGGAACCGGGACACCGCGGAGTCGATGGTCCGCACCGGCGAGGCCGACGCGATGCTCACCGGGGCACCGGGGACCTACCAGCTCCGTGGGCCTCGACGACGTCGCTCCCGGGCTGCGGTCGCTGGTCGCCGACGTGGTGGAGCAGCAGGCCGTGCGCGAGTCACTGCTCGCCGCGGGGGCCGACCCGGACCGGGTGAGCACGCTGTCCGGGGTCGGGGTGCGCACCCTCGAACCGGTCGACACCGAGCTCGGGCAGCGGATCGGCACCGCGTTCGTGGTGACGTTCCTGCTGTTCTTCTCGGTGACCGCCTACGGCGCGGCCGTCGCACAGGGGGTGGTCGAGGAGAAGGCCGGGCGCGTGGTCGAGCTGCTGCTCGCGACCGTCCCGGCGCGGCAGCTGCTCGCGGGGAAGGTGCTCGGGCTCGGCCTGGTCGGGCTGCTGCAGCTGCTGATCCTCGGCGGGGTGGGGCGCGGCCGTCGCGGTGGGCACCGGCGTGCTCGCGGTCCGGCGCTGCTGCTGCCGACGCTGGTGTCCGCGCTGGCCTGGTACCTGTCGGGTTCTTCCTGTTCGCGACGCTCTACGCGGCGGCGGGCGCGCTGGTGTCCCGACAGGAGGAGCTCCAGTCGGTGACCGCGCCGATCGCCAATCGTGCTGCTCGTGCCGTTCCTGCTCGCCGTCGCCGTGCTGCCCGTGGACCCGCGCAACCCCGTCACCACGGTGCTGTCGTTCGTGCCGTACCTGTCGCAGACGCTCATGCCCGCGCGCACCGGCGCTCGGCGTCACCGCGTGGTGGGGAGCCGGTGCTCGCCTATCTGCTGGCGCTGGCCGCCCTCGCCGGGATGGTGCTGCTGTCGGCACGGGTGTACCGCAACTCGGTGCTGCGCACCGCGGCCCGGGTCCGCTGGCGGGACGCGCTCAGGGCCGGGCGGCCTTGGACCTGGTCGTAGCGGGCGAGCGCGTCCTGGCGCTCGGCCTTGTGGTCGACCTCGTCGGCTCCGGATAGCCCTCCGGGATGCCGCCGGGCAGCTTCCACGGCTGGTGCACGGCCTTGCCCCCCGACCTCGGCGAGCTCGGGCACCCAGCGGCGCACGTAGTCCCCGTCGGGGTCGAACCGCTCGCCCTGGGTGATGGGGTTGAAGATCCGGAAGTACGGCGACGCGTCCGTCCCCGACCCGGCCGTCCACACTGCCAGCCGTGCTGGTTGGAGGCCAGGTCGCCGTCGACGAGCAGCGACATGAAGTGCCGCGGCCGCGCCACCACGGAAGGTGCAGGTCTTTGACCAGGAACGACGCGACGATCATCCGCACCCGGTTGTGCATCCACGCCTCGCCCCCGCAGCTGGCGCATCCCGGCGTCGACGATCGGGAAGCCCGTCCGTCCGGACCCTCGCACCACGCTCGAAGTCGGCGTCGGCGGCCTTCCCGGTGCGCAGCGGCAGGTGGTCGAAGGCCTTGTCGTAGTTCTCTCGCGCGCGGAGTCCGGGCGGCCGGTACAGCACGTCGGCGTAGAACTCCCGCCAGGCGATCTCGGTGCGGTAGGTCTTCACCGAGTCCCCCTTCTGCTTCGCCAGGTCCGCGAGCAGCGTGCGCGGGTGGACGCAGCCGTACTTGAGGTACGGCGACATGCCCGAGGTGCCGCGCTCGGCGGGCAGGTCGCGGGCGGACCCGTAGTCCGCCACGCCCTCGTCGAGGAAGTCCGCCCAGCGGGCCAGCGCCGCGGCCTCCCCCGCCTCGGGCAGCTCGGCCTCGACCGGCTCGTCGTCCGGGATCCGCACCGCGCGGGGTCCGCCGCTCTTGTCGGCGGGGTCCATCCACGTGCACGTCGACGCGTCGGTCCCGGCCGGGCGCGCCAGCCGTGGTCGACCCACGCCCGGCTGAACGGGGTGAAACACCTTGAACGGCCCGCCGGTGCCCTTCTCCACCCGGCCGGGCGCGACGGCGTAGGGCGAGCCGGTCCGGACGAGCTCGACGCCGTCCTCGGCGAGTGCCTTCTCTACCTGCTCGTCGCGCTCGCGGCCGTAGGGGCCGTAGTCCGCGGCGACGTGCACGGTCTGCGCGCCGACGGCCGTCGCGATCCGCGGGACGACGTCCGCCGGGTCCCCCTTCACCACGAGCAGCTTCCCGCCCAGGGCCTCGTCGAGCTCGCGCAGGCAGCCGTAGAGGAAGTTCGCCCGCGCGGCTCCGGAGGGTTTCAGCAGTGCCGGGTCCAGCACGAACAGCGCGAGCGCGCGGTCGGCGGCGGCGCCGGGGCGCCGACGGAGGAAGGTGGTGGTCGGCGACCCGGAGGTCTCGTCGGAACCAGACGACGGCAGTGCTGGGCGCCATGCCGGTCGACGCTAGCGCCGCCGCGTCCCACCCGCCCGCCGAACCGGCCCCCTCCCCCGGTCGCACTCCCGCCCCGGAACGCACGAGCGGGCCGCTCGTACGACGAGGTCGTACGAGCGGCCCGCTCGTGCAGAGAGGCCGGTGCGGTGCTGCTACCTGGTCAGCGCTGGCCGACCGGGACGTAGAGGCGCTCCGCGGAACCGGTGTAGAGCTGGCGCGGACGCCCGATCTTGTTCTGCGGGTCGTTCATCATCTCGCGCCAGTGCGCGATCCAGCCCGGGAGCCGGCCGAGCGCGAACAGCACGGTGAACATCTTCACCGGGAAGCCCATCGCCCGGTAGATGACGCCGGTGTAGAAGTCGACATTCGGGTAGAGCTTGCGCTCGACGAAGTAGTCGTCGGCCAGCGCCTTCTCCTCGAGCGTCATCGCGATGTCGAGCAGCGGGTCGTTGACGCCGAGCTTCTTGAGGATCGTCTCGGCCTGCTCCTTGACGATCTTCGCGCGCGGGTCGTAGTTCTTGTAGACCCGGTGCCCGAAGCCCATCAGCTTCGCGCCCTGCTCCTTGTTCTTGACCCGGCTGACGAAGTCGTCGACGTTGCCGCCCTCGACGTCCTTGATGCGGGTCAGCATCTCCAGCACCGCCTGGTTGGCGCCGCCGTGCAGCGGGCCGAACAGCGCGTTCACGCCGGCGGAGATGGAGGCGAACAGGTTGGCCTGGCTGGAACCGACGAGACGCACCGTCGAGGTCGAGCAGTTCTGCTCGTGGTCGGCGTGCAGGATCAGCAGCGTGTCGAGCGCGCGGACCATGTCGGGGTCCAGCTCGTAGGGCTCGGCGGGGAACCCGAAGGTCATCCGCAGGAAGTTCTCGACGAGGCCGAGTGAGTTGTCCGGGTACAGGAACGGCTGCCCGACGGACTTCTTGTAGGCGTAGGCGGCGATCGTGAAGACCTTCGCCATGAGCCGGACGGTGGAGAGCTCGACGGCCTCCTCGTCGTGCGGGTCCAGCGAGTCCTGGTAGAAGGTCGACAGCGCGCGCTGACCGCGGACGACAGCACCGGCATCGGGTGCGCGTCCCGCGGGAAGCCCTCGAAGAAGCGCTTCAGGTCCTCGTGCAGCAGGGTGTGCCGGCTGATCCGGGTGGTGAAGGCGTCGAGCTGCTGCTGGCTCGGCAGCTCGCCGTAGATCAGCAGGTAGCTGACCTCGAGGAACGTGGAGTTCCCTGCCAGCTGGTCGATCGGGTAGCCGCGGTAGCGCAGGATGCCGGCGTCACCGTCGATGTAGGTGATCGCCGAGGAGCAGGCCGCGGTGCTGGTGAAGCCCGGGTCGAAGGTGACCAGGCCGGTCTTGCCGAGCAGCTTGCTGACGTCGACGGCCTGTGACCCCTCCGTCGGGGTGTGCACCGCGGTCTCGAACTCGCCGCCCGAATACCGGAGTACGGCGGTGTCGGACTTGGCGGCGGTCTCGTCGGACATGTGGAGGTTCCCTCTCACAGCGGGGATCAATCGGGTCTCGGGCACACGCTAGCCCGCCGGGGCGAATCCGCAGAACGCGGCGACGATTCTCACCCTCCGTCGCGGGGCGCGCGGTAGCGGAGGAACTCCGGGAAGCGCCAGACGCACAGCAGCACGCCCACGATCACCGCGGCGCCGCCGAGCGTCGCGGTGACACCGGGCCCGATCAACGACGCCGCCGAGCCGTGCCACATGTCGGCCAGCCGTGGCCCGCCCGCGACGACGACGATGAACACGCCCTGCATCCGGCCGCGCATCTCGTCGGTCGCGACGGTCTGCAGCATCGAGGACCGGTAGACCGAGCTGACCAGGTCGCCGGCGCCGGCGACGGCCAGCGCGAGCACCGCGAGGAACAACGACCCGGTCAGGCCGAACACCAGGACCCCACCGCCCCAGACGCACACCGCGACCACGACCACGACGCCTTGGCGCTGCACCTTCTGCAACCAGCCCGACAGCACGCCGCCGGCGACCATCCCGATCGGGATCGCCGCGTACAGCAGGCCCTGCTGGACACCTCCGTCGGCCGTACCGCCGAAGGTGTCCACCGCCATCTGCGGGAACAGCACCCGGGGCATGCCCAGCCCCATCGCGATCACGTCGACCAGGAACGAGACGAGCAGGATGCGCTGGGTACCGACGTAGCGGAAGCCGTCGACCACCGCGCGCAGCCCCACCTTCGGACGCTCACCGTCCACCCGCTGCGCGGAGCTCGGCAGCGCGGGCAGCCGCCAGGTCGCCCACAGCGTCGCCAGCAGGAAGATCGCGTCGACCAGGTAGAGGGTCGACAGCCCGATGAACGGGATCAGCACCCCGGCCAGGAGCGGCCCGAGCACCGCGCCGACCTGCACGACGGTCATGTTCAGCGCGTTCGCGGCGGGCAGCTGCTCGGCGGGCAGCAGCCGCGGGATGACCGCGCTGCGGGTGGGTTGGTTCATCGCGAGCATCGCCGACTGGAACGCGAACAGCACCAGCACGACCCACACGTTCCCGGCCCCGCTGGCCGAGACCACCCACAGCGCCAGCGAGCTCAGCGCGATGCCGGACCCGGTGAACAGCAGCATGACCCGCCGGTCGACGGCGTCGGCGATCGCGCCACCCCACAGCCCGAACATCACGAGCGGGACCAGGCCGAACAGACCGGTCAGCCCGACGTAGGCCGACGACCCGGTCAGCTGGAAGATCTGGATCGGCACGGCGACGACCGACAGCTGGGCGCCGATCACCGTCACGATCCCGGCCGCCCACAGCCGCCGGTAGGCGGGCGTGCGCAGCGGGGTGGTGTCGGCGAAGGTCGACCGCAGCAGCCCGGTCAGCCGCGACGCGCGGGTGCGGACCGTCGGCCCTTCGTCCGCGGGCGAGGGGACGGGGCGGGTCGGGGTGTCCCGTTCGGCGCCCGGCACCGGCTGCGTCGGCCCCTCACCGGGATCGTTGCGCGTGCTCACGATGTCAAGGTGTACACGGACGCCCCGACATCATGCCTCCGGGTTGCCCCTAGGGGGCGAGCCGGCGCACCGACCAGGAGTCGTCGCGGCCGACCTCGAACCGCAGCCGGTCGTGCATCCGGTCGGCGCGGCCCTGCCAGAACTCGACCTGCCACGGCACGATCCGCCAGCCACCCCAGTGCGGCGGTCGCGGGATCTCCTCGACGCCCTCGAAGCGGCGGGTGACCCCGGCGAGCGCCTGGTCGAGGACCGTGCGCCCGGCGACGATCGTCGACTGCGCCGACGCCCACGCCCCCAGCTGTGACCCGCGCGGGCGCAGCGCCCAGTAGGCGTCGGACTGGGCCTCGGAGCAGCGCTCGACGCGGCCGGAGAGCTGCACCTGACGCTGGAGGTCGTACCAGGGGAAGGTGACCGAGGCGACGCGCGTGCGGTTGAGGTCGTGGCTCTTGGCGGAGGTGTAGTTCGTGTAGAAGACGATGCCGCCGGCGTCGAGGCCCTTGCACAGGACGGTGCGCGACGACGGCAGCCCGTCCGGGTCCGAAGTCGCCAGCACCATCGCGTTCGGCTCGGTCAGCCCGGCCTCACGGGCCTGCTCCAGCCACGCGGTGAGCTGTTCGTACCAGGTCGGAGCCAGGTCGTCGACGTCGAGCGGTCGGCTCGCGTAGTCGATCCGCATCCTCTCCAGCGCGGGTGCGTCCGTCATCGGTTCCCCTCACTCACGGTCGGTGCCGCCGACGACCGTAGGCACGCGCCCGCCGCCCGCGCACCCGCCGTTCGGTCCCCGACCGCCCGGATCACCCGTTGACGTCGTTGCATCCCGCAATCAATAGTCGATCCGTACCCACCCGATCGGGGGGATGGTGGGTACGTACGACGACCCCCGCTCGGATGACGAGAGGGAAGACGATGCGTGTGACGAGGATGTTCGCGCCGGTCGCGACGGCGCTGGCCGTACTGCTCACCGGGGCCGTGGCGCTCGCGCCGGTGGCGGCTCCATCGGATACGGGGACGGGGACGGTGGCTGCCGCGGCGGCGGCGCCGGAGCGGGAGGTGACCGCGCCGGTGCGCACGGTGTCGTGCGGCAAGATCGACCGGGCCGCCTACGCGCCGATCGGCGGAAAATGGAGCCGCACCTACAACGGCAGCTGCGGACACATCGCCCGGCAGAGCAAGCCGTACATCACGGTGTCCTGGGAGGTCCCGAACTTCTCCTCCGGCCAGGCCTGCGTCAAGGCCCGCGGGTTCCGGTGGAGCGACGGCAAGGAGTACTGGGTGTCACTCGGCTGCGGCAAGAGCGGTCACGGGACGGTGCACTGGGGCAAGGCGGGGACCCAGATCATCGCCACCACCGCGGTCAAGGCGCTGAGCCAGAACATCGTCACCGGGGTCCCCGTCTACTTCACCGACTGACCCCGGCGCGCGGACCGTGTGCGGGGCGTCCCGCCGCCCCGCACACGGCCACCGTTCACGAACGGGTGTCCGGTTCGTGATCGACACCACCGGCCGGTCGCGTTGCCCCGCCCCGGCCGTTCGGAGCAGGGTGGCGGCGACCATCCGAGCCGAAGGAGACCCGGTGACCGAGACGCTCGCGCACGAGGTGCCCCCGCCGCCCCCCGGATTCAGGTCCGGGCTGGAGGGGCCACGTCGCGTTCCGCACCGAGATCGCCGAGCCCGACAAGGACGGCGGCTCGCTGCGCTACCGCGGCGTCGACCTGGAGGACCTCGCCGGCACGGTGACCTTCGGCGACGTCTGGGCGCTGCTGGTCGACGGCCGCTTCGGGCAGAGCCTGCCGCCGGCGGAGCCGTTCCCGATCCCGGTGCACACCGGTGACGTGCGGGTCGACGTGCAGGCCGCACTGGCGATGCTCGCCCCGTACTGGGGCTACCGTCCGCTGCTCGACATCGACGACGCCGAGGCCCGCGACAACCTGGCCCGCGCCTCGGTGATGGCGCTGTCCTACGTCGCCCAGTCCGCCCGCGGCATCGGCGTGCCCGCGGTGCCGCAGTCGCGCATCGACGAGTGCTCCCACGATCACCGAGCGCTTCATGACCCGCTGGCGCGGCGAGCCGACCCGCGCCACGTCGCCGCCGTCGACGCCTACTGGGTGTCCGCCGCCGAGCACGGCATGAACGCCTCGACCTTCACCGCCCGGGTGATCGCCTCCACGGTGCCGACGCCGCCGCGTCGCTGTCCGGCGCGATCGGCGCCATGTCCGGCCCGCTGCACGGCGGCGCCCCGGCCCGGGTGCTCCCGATGATCGACGAGGTCGAGCGCACCGGCGACGCCCGGGCGCTGGTCACGGGCCTGCTGGACCGCAAGGAGAAGCTCATGGGCTTCGGGCACCGGGTCTACCGGGCCGAGGACCCGCGGGCCCGCGTGCTGCGCCGCACCTGCCAGGAGCTGAACGCCCCGCGCTACGAGGTGGCCGCCGAGCTGGAGCGCACCGCGCTGGCGATCCTGCGCGAGCGACGCCCGGACCGCCCGATCGAGACCAACGTCGAGTTCTGGGCGGCGGTGATCCTCGACTTCGCCGAGGTCCCGCCGCACATGATGCCCGCGATGTTCACCTCGGCCCGCACCGCCGGCTGGTCGGCGCACGTCATGGAGCAGAAGCGCGAGGGCAAGCTCGTGCGCCCGAGCGCGCAGTACATCGGCCCGGGCCCGCGCAGGCCGCAGGACGTCGAGGGCTGGGACTCGGTCTCCGCCCGCTGATCCCCCCTTCCCCGGGGGAACTCCCGTGGCCGAGCGCGCTACGGCTGTTCCCCCGGTGGGGGGCCGACCACCCCGGAGCGGCGGCCCCGCTGGTCGTGGTGCAGCAGCGCCGGCGCGGCGACCGAGACCGGGAGCACCAGGCCCAGCAGCAGGACGTAGGCCACCCCGGTGACGGCCAGCCCGAGCGTCGGGCTCACCGTGAACATCAGGGCGAAGGTCACCGCGAACACCGGGATCATCACCACGATCGCGGCCGCCGCCACGGTCAGCCCGACCAGCATCAGCACGCCGAAGCAGCGCCACCAGGCACCGCGGACCAGCTCGACCGACCGCCACAGTGCGTCCCGCGCACCGAGGCCCTCGGCGACGACCGCGGGCGACGCCAGGGACAGCAGGATCGCGATCCAGGTCTGCGCGGCGTAGACCACGACGACGAGGAGCAGCCCGGCCGCCGCGGCCACCCCGCCCGCACGCCACAGCGGCAGCGCGACGAAGGCGCCGACCGCGATCGGGACGAGCCCGATCACCAGCTGCGCCAGCTGGACGCCGTAGAGGGCGGGCAGCCGGGGGCGGCCCCGTGCCCAGGCCGCGGCGATCCCGGTCCGCGAGCCGTACACCGCCGAGGCCACCGCCGGGAGGACCGCAGCGAGCACGAGCGGCGCCACGGCGGCCGCGACGAGCCCGAAGGGCAGGCCGGACAGCGTCGCCTCCAGGAAGGTCCCGACCAGGTCGAACGGGTTCGCCGGCTGCAGTGCACCGACCGGCTGCAGCAGCCACAGCGTCCCGAGCACGACGACGGCGTAGAGCAGGCCGGGCAGGACCGTCCACGGGGTCCGGCGCAGGAACCGCCACACCCCGCCCACGATCTCCCCCGCGTCCAACGGTCGCAGCGGCACGATCCCCGGCTGCGGCGGCACGGGCTCCCCCGGGCCGGGATGGTTCTCGGTCACGACTCGCCCCTCTCGTCGACTCCCCGTGTCGTACCGGACACAGGGCACGTCGGCGGCGGATCGGGACGATCGTGAGCAGATGGTGATCAGCCCGCGGGCGACGGCACGGGGGCCCGGTGGCGCCGGATCGCCAGCGACAGCCCGGCCGCGACGACGCAGAGGACGGCGCCGCCGTACCAGGCCATGTCGTAGCTGCCCAGGGCGTCGCGGACCAGACCCGCGACGAGCGCGGCGAACGCCGCCCCGATCTGGTGCGAGGCGAAGATCCAGCCGAACACCACCGCCGAGCGGGCGCCGAACGCCTCGCGGGCCAGCGCCATCGGCGGCGGGACGGTCGCGACCCAGTCCAGGCCGTAGAACACGACGAACGCGAGCATGCTGGCGTTCAGGTCGGTCCCGAACAGCGGCGGGAGCAGGAACAGCGACAGCCCGCGCAGCGCGTAGTAGGCGCCCAGCAGCAGCCGCGGGTCGATCCGGTCGGTCAGCCAGCCGGAGAAGATCGTCCCGAGCAGGTCGAAGATGCCGACCAGGGCGAGCAGGGAGGCCGCCGTCGTCGCGGGCATGCCGTGGTCGTGCGCGGCCGGGACGAAGTGGGACTGGACCAGCCCCGCCGTCGTCGCGCCGCAGATGAAGAACCCGCCGACGAGCAGCCAGAACGTGCCGGTGCGCGCGGCGTCGGCCAGCGCCCGCACCGCCAGCCGCGCGGCGCCCGTGCGCTGCGGCGCGACGACGTCGGCCTCGGTGCCGCCGTAGGGCAGGACCCCGACGTCGGCGGGCCGGTCCTTCAGGAACAGCCACACCACCGGCACCACGGCCAGTGCCGCGCCGGCGGTGATCAACGCCGCGGGCCGCCACCCGCCCGACTCGACGACGGCCGCGACCAGGGGCAGGAACACCAGCTGCCCGGTGGCGGTGGCGGCGGTGAGGACCCCGGAGACGAGGCCGCGGCGGGCGACGAACCAACGGTTCACCACGGTCGCGACCAGCGCCATCGCCATCGAGCCGGTGCCCAGCCCGACGACGACGCCCCACAGCAGCACCAGCTGCCAGACCGCCGTCATGAACACGGTCGCGCCGGCGCCGATCGCGACCATGACCAGCGCGGTCGCGACCACGCGGCGCACCCCGAAGCGCTCCATCAGCGCCGCCGCGAACGGCGCGGTCACCCCGAACAGGGCGAGGTTCACCGCGAGCGCGAAGGAGATGGACCCGATGCCCCAGCCGAACTCGGCGTGCAGCGGCTCGACCAGCACCCCGGGGGTCGACCGGAACCCGGCCGCGCCGAGCAGGGCGAGGAACGTCGCCCCCGCCGCCCACCAGGCCGGGTGCACCCGGCGTGCTCGTGTGTCCGCCGTCGTGGGCGCCGTCGTCATGGGGGTCATCGTGCGGGGGCGGTGCGGCGCACAACAGTGGCCGGGCGGACGACATGTGCAAGAATTCGGCCATGCACCGGGTCGGAGTGCTCGCCGTCGACGGGGTGATCGCCTTCGAGCTCGGCATCCCCGAACGGATCCTCGGCACCACGACCACGGCGGACGGCATCCCGCTCTACGACGTGCGGGTCGCCACCGTCGACGGCGGCCCGGTCCGCACCAGCGCCGGGTACCGGGTGCTGCCCGAACACGGGATCGACGTGCTGGAGCGCGCGGACACCCTGGTGGTGCCGGCCGTGCGCGGCCCGAACACCGACGACCCGGGCGAGGCCGTCCTCGATCTGGTGCGCCGGGCCGTGCACCGCGGCGCACGGGTCGTGGCGATCTGCACCGGCGCGTTCACCCTGGCCGCCACCGGCGTGCTCGACGGCCGCCGCGCCACCACCCACTGGGCACACGTGGACGCCTTCCGCGCGCTGTACCCGCAGGTGGAGCTGGACCCCGACGTGCTGTTCGTCGACGACGGCGACATCCTCACCTCGGCGGGCGTGGCCGCGGGCATCGACCTGTGCCTGCACCTGGTCCGGCGCGACCACGGCGCCGCGGTGGCCACCGCGACCGCGCGGCGCAACGTCGTCGCGCCGTGGCGGGAGGGCGGGCAGGCCCAGTTCGTCGCCTCGCACGTACCGGACCCCGGCGGCCCGGCCACCGACGCCGTCCGGGAGTGGGCGCTGCACCGCCTCGACCGGCCGCTCCCGGTCGAGGAGCTGGCGGCGCAGGCGTCGATGAGCGTGCGGACCTTCACCCGGCGCTTCCGCGCCGAGACCGGCACCAGCCCCGCCCGCTGGCTGGCCGCGCGTCGTCTGGAGCTGGTGCGCCGCCTGCTGGAGACCACCGACCTGCCCGTCGAGCAGGTCGCCGCGCGCGCCGGGTTCGGCACCACCGCGGCGCTGCGGCAGCGGTTGCACGCCGAGATCGGGATGGCGCCGCTGGCGTACCGGCGCGCCCACCGGGCACCCGCCGGCGCGTGATCCGCGCGGCACTGGGCGCACGTCACCACGGGCACTGCTGCGACACTGGGACCGTGACCTCTCCTGCCGATCTGAAGATCCCCGGCGATCTCCTTCCGCAGGACGGCCGCTTCGGATGCGGTCCGTCCAAGGTGCGCCCCGAGCAGCTGTCCGCCCTCGCCGCGACCGGCGACTCCCTGTTGGGCACCTCGCACCGGCAGAAGCCGGTGAAGGAGCTCGTCGGACGGGTGCGCTCGGGCCTGGCCGAGCTGTTCTCGCTGCCCGACGGCTACGAGGTCGTCCTCGGCAACGGCGGCTCGACCGCGTTCTGGGACGCGGCGGCGTTCGGCCTGGTCCGCGAGCGGTCGCTGCACCTGACCTACGGCGAGTTCTCGCAGAAGTTCGCCGACACCACCACCGGCGCGCCCTTCCTGGCCGACCCGGTGATCGTCGAGGCCGCCCCGGGCAGCGCGCCGGAGCCGGTCAGCGACCCGTCGGTCGACGTCATCGCCTGGGCCCACAACGAGACCTCGACCGGCGTCGCCGTGCCGGTCAACCGGCCCACGGGCACCACCGACGATCAGCTCGTGCTGATCGACGCGACCTCCGGCGCCGGCGGACTGCCGGTCGACATCACCCAGTCCGACGTCTACTACTTCGCCCCGCAGAAGGGTTTCGCCGCCGACGGCGGCCTGTTCCTCGCGATCATGAGCCCGAAGGCCCTGGAGCGGGTCGCCGAGCTGGCCGCGTCGGACCGCTGGATCCCGCCGTTCCTGTCGCTGGCCACCGCCGTCGACAACTCCGGCAAGGACCAGACCTACAACACGCCGTCGCTGGCGACGCTGTTCCTGCTCGAGGACCAGATCCGCTGGATGAACGCCCGAGGCGGGCTCGACGGCTGCGTCGCGCGCACCCGCGACTCCTCCGACCGGCTCTACACCTGGGCCGACAAGAGCAGCTTCGCGACGCCGTTCGTCACCGACCCGGCACACCGGAGCCTGGTGGTCGGCACGATCGACTTCGACGACGCCGTCGACGCCGCCGCGGTGGCGACGGCGCTGCGCGCGAACGGGATCGTGGACACCGAGCCGTACCGCAAGCTGGGCCGCAACCAGTTGCGGATCGGGATGTTCCCGGCGGTCGAGCCGTCGGACGTCTCGGCGCTGACCGCGTGCATCGACTGGGTCGTGGAGCGGCTGGGTTCCTGACACCTGCTCGTCGACGAACCGCGACGGCCGTCCCCACCTGGGGGCGGCCGTCGTCGTGTGTGGGGGCTGCGTCGCCACGCAGCGTCGTTGCGTGATCGATAGCAACTCGTTGTAGTCACACGCGCAACACTCGCCCCAATTCCCTCGTGCGTCACGAACTGTGCGACGCTGAGCACGGTCAGTGAGAAAGGTCCGGTGGTCCCCCGGGCGAGTAGGTGTTGTCGACCAGGCAGAACTCGCCCGGCGCGCCTCACCCGGCACGGACCCCTCGCCATCTACCGTCACCCGGACGGGGACGACAGCAGGAGGTCAGGTCGATGCGCGCGTTGCGGGTCGTGGGGGTGACCGGGGACGGCTCGGTCGTCCTCGAAGACCCGGGCCGCCGCGAGCGCTACACGGTGCCGGCCGACGAGCAGCTGCGGGCCGCGGCACGGGGTGACGTGACCCGGCTCGGCCAGATCGCGATCGAGTTGGAGAGCCAGTTGCGCCCACGGGAGATCCAGGCCCGCATCCGGGGTGGCGCGTCGGTCGACGAGGTCGCAGCCGCGGCCGGCGTCCCGACCCAGAAGATCGAACGCTTCGCCTATCCGGTCCTGCTCGAGCGGTCGCGGACCGCCGAGCTGGCCCAGAGTGCGCATCCTCAGCGCGCCGACGGCCCCGACTCACGGACGCTCGGTGAGACCGTCGCGCACACCTTCGGCCTGCGCGGACAGGATTACGCCGGGGCCGGCTGGGACTCCTGGAAGGGCGAGGACGGCAAGTGGGTCGTCGTCCTGACCTGGCAGACCGGCCGCTCGGACAACGCGGCGCACTGGGCGTTCCAGCCCGGTGCGCACGGCGGCACCGTCGTCGCGCTGGACGAGCACGCCTCCGACCTCGTCGAGGGTCTGCCCGCACGTCCACTGCGCCCGCTCGGGTCTGTGGTCGACATGGCCCGCGACGAGGACCACGCCCCCGAGGCGCCGAC
The DNA here is from genome assembly GCF_020496245.1 of Pseudonocardia sp. ICBG601. Lineage (NCBI taxonomy): Bacteria > Bacillati > Actinomycetota > Actinomycetes > Pseudonocardiales > Pseudonocardiaceae > Pseudonocardia > Pseudonocardia sp. ICBG601. The sequence continues at coordinate 14,169 of NZ_JAHLJA010000199.1, forward strand.
GACCGCCGCTCCCGCGCGCGCCGTCGCGGCGGCCGGTGGGCAGCAGCCCGAGGCCTGGGCCGGGCGCGGGATCGCGCCCGAGCAGCGTCGGGCCAGCCCGCCGCCGCCCCGGACCCGCGTCGAGACACCCGGTCGCACCGTGGGCACCCGCCCGGACGACACCCGGGCCCCGGCCGCCGCGGCGCCCGTGGTTCCGAAGCGCGTCGAACAGGTCGAGGGCACCGACGCCGCCAACAGCACCGACACCACCGACGGGACCGGGTCGGCCGGCGCGACCGACACCGCGTCGAGCGGACCCGCCTCGGACGGTGTGTCCGCGGACGGCACGACCCCGGGCGGCACGACCTCCGGCGACGCGAGCCCGACCGGCTCGGACGGCGTGGACCCGGTCGTCCCGGCCCCGGCGGCCACCGCCACGGACGCAATCGGTACGGGCTCGTCGGCCACCGGGCCCGCGCACGACTCGACGGACGCGACCGCCTCGGCGACGACGACGGGAGCGGCCGCCTCGGCGTCGGACGCCGGCGCCGCGGGCACCCCGGCTCCGGCAGGCACGTCACCGGCCGCCACCGCGCCGGCCACTCCCGAGGACACGACCGCGGAGGCGGCGGCGAGCACCGCAGGGTCGTCCGCTGCGGCGCCGTCCACCGCTGTACCGTCCACCGAGGCACAGTCCGCGGGGAAGCCCGCGGGCACCGGCACCAGCTCCACGGCGGCGAGCCCCGGGACCGACGACCGCGGGGTCGCCACGGACGACGGGTCTGCCGACGAGCGCAACGAGGCCCCCGCCGCGGCCACCACCGAGACCCCGGCCACGTCGGAGCAGGAGACGGACCCCGCTCCGGCACAGGACACCGAGAGCGCGGCCCCGCGCCGCACGTCCACCGCAGGATCGCGGCGGACGAAGAAGGGCAAGCCCGTCATGCCGTCGTGGGACGAGGTCCTGCTCGGCGTCCGCGGCCAGCGCTGACACCTTCCCGCACGGGTTTCGGCCTCCCACACCGGATCCGGTCCCGTGTGGGAGCCCGGATCCGGTGTGGGAACGCGGCCGGGGTCAACCCCCGCCGGTGACGGCGTGGAAGGCGACGGCGGCGGCCGTCGCGACGTTGAGCGAGTCCACGCCGCTCGCCATCGGGATCCGGACACGGCGGTCGGCGGCGGCGAGGGCCTCGTCAGTGAGGCCGGGTCCCTCCGCGCCCAGCAGCAGGGCGACCTTCCGGCCGCCCAGGCCCGCCGTGGCGAGGGGCTCGGCGTCGGAGGCGGGGGTGAGTGCCGCGACGGTGAACCCCGCCTCCCGCAGCCGGTCCAGCGAGGCGGGCCACGCGCCGTCGAGGGTCGTGAACGGGACCCGCAGCACGTGCCCCATCGAGACACGGACGCTGCGCCGGTAGAGCGGGTCCGAGCAGCCGGGGCCGAGCAGGATCGCGTCGACGCCGAGGGCGGCGGCGTTGCGGAACAGCGACCCCAGGTTCTCGTGGTCCCCCACCCCCTCGCAGACCGCCAGCGTGCGGGCGCGGGCCAGCACGTCGTCGAGGGACGGCGCGGGAGCACGGTCGGCGACGGCGAGCACCCCCCGGTTCAGATGGAACCCGACCGCGCGGGCCATCGTGTCGGCGTCGGTCGCGTAGGCCGGCACGTCGACGCCGGCGAGCTCGTCGGAGAGCTCGTCGAGGCGGCGCGGGACCCCCAGCAGGGACCGCACCGGATACGGAGAGTCGAGCAGACGACGCACGACGACGACACCCTCCGCTATCACCAGCCCGCGCCCACCGGGCCGATCTGGGCGCCGATCGGCGGTCGTGAGGTCGCGGTAATCGTCGATACGGGGGTCGTCGGGGTGCTCGACCGTGGTGAGTATGGCCACGACGCCCGATCGTCCCACGTCACTGACCGTTCGCCGCGTCTGGTCGCCCGGTCAGCCGGTACCGCCCGGTCCGGCGATATGACACGGTGTAGTGCCGCCTCCCTCGGCACGGCCCTCCGCCGTGCGGGTGAGGAGGCGCTCCCCGTTCGATGGAGGTCGGTTCGCGCATGGGTCAGGTGGTCGACCGGACGACGTTCAGCCGGCGCGACCGCCAGCGGTACCGGATCAAGGTGCAGCGCTGTCTGGACACTCTCGGTGACCTACTCAGCAGCTACCCGTTCTCCGACACGGAGCCGATGACCGGCGTGGAGATCGAGTTCAACCTGGTCGGTCCGGAGCTGGCGCCGTCGCTCAACGGGACCGACGTCCTGGACACGATCAACTCCGGCGAGTGGCAGACCGAGCTCGGCCGCTGGAACCTCGAGCTGAACCTCCCGCCGCGCCCGCTGCCCGGCGACCAGTGGCGCCAGCTGGAGCACGAGCTGCTCGACCTGCTCGCGGGCGCCGGGGCGAAGGCCGGGGACCTGCGCACCCAGCTCGTCATGATCGGGATCCTGCCGACGCTGGACCCGGGGCACATGACCGCCGAGGCGATCTCCCCCGAGGACCGCTACGAGGCGCTCAACGACCAGATGCTCACCGCGCGCGGCGAGCCGATCCGGATCGACATCGCCGGCTGCTCGCCGGAGGAGCGGGTCAACGCCGACTTCGACACGATCATCCCCGAGGCGGCCTGCACGTCGATGCAGCTGCACCTGCAGGTCTCCCCCGCGAACTTCGGGCGCTACTGGAACGCCGCGCAGTGTCTGGCCGGCGTCCAGCTGGGGCTCGGGTCGAACTCGCCGTTCCTGCTCGGGTCTCAGCTGTGGTCGGAGACCCGGATCCCGCTGTTCGAGCAGTCCTGCGACGTCCGGACCCCCGAGTTCCACAACCAGGGGGTACGGCCACGGGTCTGGTTCGGCGAGCGCTGGATCGACTCGGTGCTGGACCTGTTCTCCGAGAACGCCCGCTACTTCCCGGCCCTGATGCCGTTGACCTCGGACGTGGACCCGGCGACGCAGATGCGCGACAAGGGGTTCCCGGACCTGCCGGAGCTGACCCTGCACAACGGCACGATCTGGCGCTGGAACCGGCCGATCTACGACAGTACGGGCGACACCCCGCACGTCCGGCTGGAGAACCGGGTGCTCCCCGCGGGGCCGACGACCGTCGACATGGTCGCCAACGCGCTGTTCTTCTACGGCCTGCTCCGCACCCTGGTCGAGGCCGACCAGCAGCTGTGGCGGGCGGTGTCGTTCGAGGCGGCACGGGAGAACTTCCAGACCGCGGCCAAGCACGGCATGCACGCTCCCCTGTACTGGCCCGGCACCGGCTGGGTGCTCCCCGACGAGCTCGCCCTGCGCAAGCTGCTCCCCCTGGCGCACGAGGGGCTCGCCCGCTGGGGTGTCTCCGGCGCGGTCTGCGACCGGTACCTGACGGTGCTGGAGCGGCGCTGCGTCACGCGTCAGACCGGGTCGTCGTGGCAGATCGACACCGTCGCCGCGCTGGAGGCGCGGGGCGCGGACCGGATGACCGCCCTGCGCGGCATGCTCGAGCGCTACCTGGCGCACTCGACGGCCAACCAACCCGTCCACACCTGGGAGATCCCCGACTGATCGGCTTCGCCATCGCGAAGCATTCTCCGCGACCGGGCCCGCTCACCACCCTCCCGTTCCTACCGTCCCCCTCCGCACACCCGCCCCGGGTGCGCGTACGGGACGGAGGGACATGTCCATCCAGCACCAGCCCGACCGGCGTCGATGACCCGGGCGACGACGATGTCCCCGTTCCGGCTGTTCGGCCGCACCTCCCGCGACGAGCACCTCCTCGACGACGGTCCCGACCCCTGGCTCGACGACCCGGCTCCCGCACCGGCGCCGCGGCCCGTCCCGCCCCGGGCCCGGGAGGCCTTCCCGGCGCCGTCGACGAGCGGGATGCCCCCGGCGCCGACGACGGGTGCGACGGCGCTGCCCGCCGAGGGTCCCGCGACCGCGGCGGCGCGACCGGCGCTCTGGACGCCGCGGCGGCCGCCGCAGGAGCCGATCGCCGAGCCGGAGCCGGTCACCGATCCCTTCGGCTTCCCGCCGGTGCCGCCCCCTGCCGCCGCTACCTCGGCCCCCGCCCCTGTCTCCGCCTCCGCCTCCGACGAGGTCGCTGCCGCCTGGGCAGCCTGGGCGCCCGCCGCGGTGTCCCCGGCCGAGGGCGGGGCGGATCGTGCAGCGTCCGGAGCCGCGTCGCCGGCACCCGCCACGACGACCGCCACGCCACCCAGCACGCCGCCCACCACGACGACCGCGGCGCCGGGTCCGGCGCCCTCGGGCCCCGAGCACGGTCCGGCTGCCCGCCCCGCCGGAGCCTCGGTCGCAACGACAGGGACCGCGCCCGGCACCGCTGCTGCCCCGTCATCCGCCCCCCGCCGCCCCCTCGGCCGGTTCCCCCGACCCGTCACTCAGCTCCGCCGACCGGTCGCCCGGTCTTGCCGAGCAGTCGCCCGGCCCCGCTGCCCCGTCACCCAGCCCTGCCGACCCGTCGCCCGGTGTCGCCGCCCCGTCGCCCGGCCGCGCTGACCCGTCGCAGGTCCCAGCCGGACCGGATCCCCGCGACGCCGGGGTGCGGCCCGCCACCGGCTCCCCCGTCGGGGCCGCCCCGCAGTCCCTCGTCGACCCCGCCGAGGCGTCCGCGCTGGCCGGGGCCTTCGCCGCGGACCTGCTGTCCTGGGACGAGGACGACGTCGACCGCCGCGCCCGTGTCCTCGCCGCCTACCTGCCCGCCACCGCGGCCGACGGATTGCTCGGCTGGACCGGGACCGGGCGTCAGCGGGCCGACCTCGTGCTGCCGGGCCGGGTCCGCGCCGATGCCGACCGGGCCGTCGTCGACGTCCGGGTGCGGGTCGTGCCCTACCGCCGTGTCGACGCCCGTGGGACGGCCGCGCCGGAGCCCGAGCCCGACGACCCGATCGGGGCGCCCGCCGGGGCCCCCGCCCCGGCCGCGCGCGGCTGGCGCGGGCTGGCCGCGCGGTGGGTCCGGCTGGAGGTGGCCGTCGCGCTCACCGACGACGGGCTCGTCGTCGACGCGGGGCCCGCGGCCGAGCCGGCCCGACGGCCGTCGCCGGCCGACCTCGCACGCGGCGGTGTGCGGTGACCGGGCGTGTCCCCGTCGTCGGGGGCCTGGCCGGCGGGGTCGGGACGACGACCGTCGCCCGGGCCCTGCACGGCCGTGACCTGGGGCGCGTGTGCGGGCCGGACCTGCTGCCCGACGTCGTCGTCACCCGGGACACCGCGGCCGGGCTGGCTGCCGCAGCCCGCGTCGCCCCGGCGCCCGGGCCGGACTCACCGGTCCTCGTCCTGCACCCCGGCACCGCCGACCCCGACGGCATCGACGCCGACGCCGCGGGGCCCGGCTGGGCAGCCGTCGTCGCGCTGCCCGCGGTGCCGGGCTGGGCCCGCTCCGCGGACCCGTGGTCGGACGCGGCCGGGGTCCTCACCCGGCCCGGGCCCTCGGCCGCCGTCCGCCGCTACGCCGACGCGATCGGCCGGGTCGTCACCGCGCTGACCACGTCCGGACGGCTCGACCGGCCGCTCACCCCGGCCGGCGTCGGTGGGCTGCGACCGATGCGTGGGGTACTGGCCCTCCCGACCGGGCCGGGCCGGTGAGCCGTGCGCGCGCTGCTGATCGTGCCGGTCGTCGTCGCACTCCTGCTGGGGACGGCGGGTCAGGTCCTGGCCGCCCCCGCCGCGGAGCCGGTCACCTCGGGCATCGACGCGGCACGGGTGCCGGAGGCGGCGCGGCCCTACCTCGACCTGGTCACGGAGCTGACCTCGCAGGGCTGCCCGGAGCTGCCGCCGGCCTGGGTGGTCGCCCAGGTGCAGGCGGAGTCGGGCTGGGACCCGGAGCTGCGCACCGGCACCGCTGCCGGGCTGCTGCAGGTCTCGGAACGGACCTGGGTCGCGGCCGGCGGCGCACCCTGGCCGGACGCGGCGCTCACCGAGCCGGAGGGGCACCTGCGCGTCGTCGTGCCGTGGCTCTGCTCGACGCTGCGAGCCGCCGCCGGGTATCTCGCGACGACCCCGAAGGACGTCCCGGTGCTCGACGCGATGCTGGTCTGCCACATCGCGGGCTGCAGCCGGGTCACCGGGTCGAGGTCGGGGGTGCCGGCGGCCGGGGAGGCAAACTGCTCGCAGGCGTGCGCGTCGGCGATCCGGCGCTACCTCGACGCGGTGCACGGCTTCGTCGCCGACTACTCCGGCACGACGGCCGTCGACGACCGCGAGTCGTCCCCGCCACCGCCGCAGAAGGCCGCCCCGGCGAAGGCACCCGCGGCGAAGACACCGGCGAAGGACGCCGCATCGGCGCCGGCGGCTGACTGGACCGGCGGTGCGACGGGGTGCCACGAACCCGACCCGGTGCGCTCCGACGGCTGTCTCACCGGCGCGTCGAAGCACGGCCTCGATGCCGTCGAAGCGGTGTTCGGCCCGACGATCGAGACGGTCGGCTGCTGGGACGAGCACCTGCAGAACCCGCGGTCGGACCATCCGAAGGGCAAGGCCTGCGACGTGTTCACCGGGAAGGCCGGGGCGTTCGCGAAGGGCGCCGACCTCGACGAGGGCTGGGCGATCGCGCACTGGCTGGAACGCAACGCGGCCCCGCTGAAGGTCAAGTACCTGATCTGGCAGGGCCGCTACTGGGACCCCTCGGTGCGCGCCGACGGCTCCGGCTGGGGCCGTCGCTACACCGGCGGCGGGGTCTACGACACCGCCGACGCGACCGGCGGCCACTACGACCACATCCACATCAGCTTCGCGGAGTGACCCCGTGCGACGTTCCCTGCCGCTGCTCGTGCTCGCCGCGGTCCTCGCGGTGCCCCTGGCCCTGCTGGTGCCCGCGTTGCTGCCCGGACCGCCGTCGCAGGCGGTGCTGACCTCGGCCGACCGGGACGCCCTCGGCGATCCCGGCCCCGTCCGCGGACCGGAGCCGGCCGTGCCGGCGACGCGGCCGTCGTCGCCCGGGGCGGTGGCGCGCGCCTACCTCGTCGCCGCGCACGGCTCCGGTACCGGCGCGGCCGGGGGCACCACCCTCGACGGCACCCCGTACGCGCTGCCCGCAGCCCGGCCGCCGCCGGAGCGCCCGTCCTCGACCCGCCGCCACTCGGTTCGGTCCGGACCGCCGAGGTCGAGGACCTCGACGAGGGCGCCACCGACTGGGCCCGCGGACGCACGGCGCTCGTCGCGACCGTCCGCACGACGACGTCCGGGCCCGGCACGGCACCGGAGGTCCGCCGCTGGCGCACCCGAGTGGTCCTGGCACTCGACGCGGCGGGCCACTGGCTGGTCACCGCCGACACCCCCATCACCACCGACACCCCCGATGTGGACGACTGACGTGACCGAACCTTGGAGTGGGCGATGACCGCCGACGAGCTGGAGCAGCTGCTCAAGTCCCTGCTGGCCAAGGGGGTCACGGTCGTCCTGCTGGCGCTCGGGCCCGCCGGGGAGCTGGTGGGGGTGGAACCCGGGGGCTCCGCGACGCCGTCGACGAGCTCCGGGCAGGACGCCGCCGGTGCGCCGCGGCCGGACCTGGAGCTGGGGGCCGTGGCGAGGTGTGCGTCGGCACGGGGTCCGGGTCGGGCTCCGGCGGGTCCGGGTCCAGCGGCTCGGGTTCCGGCGGCTCGGACTCCAGCTCGGTTCCGACGGCTCGGGTTCCGACGGCTCCGGTTCCGACAGCTCCGGTTCCGACAGCTCCGGTTCCGACAGCTCCGGTGGCGGCGAGCGTGACAGCGGATCCGACGGGTCCGGCAGCGCCGACGACTCCGCCGGCGACTCCGACGGCAGCTCCGACGGCAGCTCGACGGACCGTCGCGGCGGCGGGGGCGACGGCGGAGCGGGCGGCTCCGACGACAGCGGCCGTTCCGGCGGTCGGGCGATGCGACCGGCTCCGGCTCCGGCTCCGGCTCCGGCTCCGGCTCCGGCTCCGGCTCCGGCGGCAACGACTCCGAGCGCGGTGGCGGTACCGCCTCCTCCTCCGGTTCCGACAGCGGGACGGCCGCGATTCCGGCAGCGGCACCACCGCCGCCCCCGACGAGTCCGGCGCCACCGCCTACGGCACGAGCGACGACGCGCCGCCGGGCTCCTCACCGGCGGATCCGGTACCGCCGGCTCCCGGACACCGCGCCGCCCTGCCGCCCCAGCGGCACCGGCGGCACCGGCGGCACCGACCCAGCACCCGCCACCGGGAGCGCAGAGGGCACCACGGCGGCGGCGAAGCTGGGCTGGGGGCAGCCCGTCCGGCCCGACGAGTTCGACAACGGTACCGAGGGCTGGAGCATCTACGACGGCGCCGGGCACGCGGGCAACGGCCGCCGCACCCCGGACGCGGCGAGCGTGGCGGACGGCGTCCTGACGATCACCGGGGACAGCCAGGGCAACACCGCGGGCATGGCGTGGAAGGAGGGCTCCCAGCAGTACGGACGCTGGGAGGGCCGGGTGCGCGCGCCGGTCGGGGACCCGTCGTACAACGCCCTGCTGCTGCTCTGGCCCACCGCGGAGAACTGGCCCGAGGGCGGCGAGCTCGACTTCATGGAGATGATGGACCCGCAGCGGCAGAAGACCAACGCGTTCTTCCACTACGGCGCGGACAACTCCCAGGTCGAGGGCTCCGTCGAGGTCGACGCGACGCAGTGGCACAACTGGGCCCTGGAGTGGACGCCGGACCGGATCACTGCCTACGTCGACGGCGAGAAGTGGTTCGAGACCACCGAGGAGAAGGTGCAGCCGCCGGGGCCGATGCACCTGTGCATCCAGCTCGACTGGTTCCCCAAGGGCGGCTCGGGGAAGGAGACGCAGATGCAGGTCGACTGGGTGCGCCAGTACACCCTCGACGGGGTTTCGCCCGGCGGGACGACCGACGGCGGGACGGCACCGGGCTCGGCCGGCTGACCGGGCGGCCTCCACCCGAGCATGATCACCGGTTGGGGAGTGCGGAGGTGCACAGGACGACCTCTCCGCTCCACAACGGTCGATCATGCAGCCACCACGCCAGGGCGCCCCGGCCCGGTGCACGGTGCGAGGTGGCCCGGGCCTCTCAGCTCCCCCACAGCCGACCGCTCCTAGGCTGCCGCCGACCCGCCGTCGACGATCAAGGAGTGGGTCGTGCAGGAGCAGACGGAGCAGGAGCACGACCCCGAGGCCCCGGCGCGTCGCCGCTGGCCCGCGGTCGTCGGCCTCGTGGCGGGTCTGGCCGTACTGGCCGGGATCGTCACGGTCGCCGTGGAACCGTCCCTGCTCACCGGCTCGTCCTCCCCGACCCCCGCACCGGCGGCACCGCCGTCGCCGGGCGGGATGCACGACCAGGAGCGGCCCACCGAGGTCGGCGAGCTCGACCCCGCGTCGCGCTCGGACACCGAGGCGGCCGTGCGCAACGGCTGGCGCCTCACCGACCACGACGAGTTCGACGGCACCGCGCTCGACCGCACGCGCTGGAGCCCGTACACGGGCGAGACCACCGGGGGCAACGGCCGGCACCGGGCCGAGAACATCGCGGTCCGCGAAGGCGAGCTCGTCCTCACCAGCCGCGGGAGCACCTCCGCCGGGCTGGCCTGGCGGGGTGGCCAGCAGTACGGCCGCTGGGAGATCCGGGCGAAGACGAACCCCGGCGTCGGCTACGGCGACGTCGCGCTGCTCTGGCCGGACGCCGAGGACTGGCCCGAGGGCGGCGAGCTCAACTTCATGGAGATCCCGAAGCCCGAGCGGAACGAGACGCACACGATCGTCCACTACGGCGAGGACAACAGCCAGGTCGGCAAGACGATCCGCGGCGACTTCACGCAGTGGCACACCTACGCCGTCGAGTGGCTGCCCGACCGGGTCGTGTTCTACATCGACGGCGCCGAGGTCTTCCGCACCACCGATCCGGAGCAGATCCCGCCGCGATCGAT
>NZ_JAHLJA010000200.1:0-28517 GCF_020496245.1 Pseudonocardia sp. ICBG601
GGGCCGTCGCCGTTGCTGGGTGCTGCCGCGGTGCTCGGGACGACGGCGGTGGGGGCGCGGTGGTGGCGGGCGCATCCGCTCGGGGCCGCGGGTCGCGGCGTGTCGGCGCCGGTGGTGCCGCCGTCGGCGCCGCGGGACCCCGAACTCGATCCGTTGTGCCGGGCGTGGGCGGAGACCAACGGTTCGAAGGACGGGAAGGTTCCCGGTTCGCGGTTGACCGGCCGCGCCGACGACGCGCACACGACCACGTTCGATGTGGTGCTGCGGCCGGGCGCGCACACCGTGGAGGACCTGGTCACCCATCGAGTGCGGCTGGCCGGTGGGCTCGGTGTCGACGCCGACCGGGTCCTGTTCGCCCCGGGCCGCCGCGGGCAGGGCGCGAACAGGGCGCGGTTGACGATCATTCACACCGATCCGGTCGCCGACACCCGGTTGTTCACCGCGCCTCGCGTCGATGACGGGACCATCCGCGGTGTGGGCCGGTCGATCGACGGCTCGGGCGAGGTGGATGTGCTGATGTGGGATGACGGTGGGACGGTGCCGACGGCGGTTGTCGGGTCGACTGGGGGTGGGAAGTCCGGGGCGACGAACATCCTGACCACCGCAGCGTTGTCGACCGGTGTGTTGAACCTGCTGTATGCCGATCCGAAAGGGAATTCCTCGACCGCCCTGGCCAGCCGGGCGCGGGTCGCGGTCATCGGGAAGCAGAACGTGCTGGCGCTGCCGCGGCTGGTGACTGCGATCCTGGCCGCGCGGGCACAGATCGCCGCCGAGGCCGGCTCCGACCTGATCTTCCCCAGCGAGCAGGTGCCTGGGTGGATGTTCCTTCATGACGAGTACTCGTTTGTCGCGCACGATCCGAAGGTCGCCGCGTTGTGGACCGAGACGGTCAACACCGTGCGGGCGCTGGGGATTTGGCTGGTCGGGCTGAACCAGTCCCAAGGCCAGGCCGCGTGGGGCGGTGATCATGCGCGGTCGGCGTTCGCCTCGCAGGTGGTCGCGTTCCGCACGAACTCGAAATCATCTTCGGATCTGGTGCCCGGCCTGTTGTTCGATCCGGCGGAGTTGCCGCTCAATGATGGGCGGCCGCGGCGTCCGGTGCCGGGGATGGCGGTGCACGCCCATCTGGATGCGCCGGTGCGCTGGGACTGGCTGCCCAGCGATGCGGACGCGGCCCGGATGGTCAGCAAGGGCCTGACGGCGCCGGCGTTGACCGCGTCGGCGGCGTTCGACCGCTACTTCGCCCAGCCGGCGTTGCATCCGCTCGACGAGGCTGCGGTCACCGCGGTGCTCGGGCCGCCCGTGGGCGGGCGGTGGCAGGTCGGTGGCCTGGGCGGCACCCACACTCTCGGCGACGACGACAGTGTCGCTGGTGGAGCCGCCGGTGGGGCCGCCGTCGTCGTCGCGGCCGGTCGGGGGGCCCGGCGAGCACCTTGGGGCAGCCGCGCCAGCCGCGCTAGCCGCGCCAGCGCCGACGGGGAGTCTGCCGCTGCGGTGGAACTGGCGGCGTCGGCGGTGGTGTTGTCCCCGGTGCAGGCTGAGGTCTTGGCCTTGGTCGCGGGCGGGACGGCGACGACCGGGGCGCTGGTCGATGCTGTGACCGCGTCGAAAGCTGCGGTGCATGACGCGCTGGATGCGCTGATCGGCTATGGCCGGATTATTCGTGTGGTGCGGGGTCGTTACCAGGTTGTCGACCTTTCTCGGCGCGAGGAGAACCCGGCGGCGGGGGACTGCCGTTTGAACGATGGGGATGTTGACCTGGAGGGCAGTGTCGATGACGCTCGTCGAGTGTGAGGTGTGCGGTGACGACATTTGTCCTGGGCGGGTCTGCCCGGGTTGTGTGCGGGAGGTCGGGTGAGCCCCGAGAATGGCGTTAGTCGCGGCGTGAAGGTGGTTATCAGTACCGCGTTGTCGCGTGGCCGGGATTTGCGGTATGTCGTTGTCGATGTCGCTACTGGCGAGGTTATCGATGACGCGCAGGGTTACGGCTATAGGTCGGCGCAGAACGCGCATCGAGCGCATGGCTACACGTCGGTTTCGCCGAAGAAAAAGAAGCAGCGGGCCGCGGTGAAGCTGAAGGTCAAGGATTGGTGTGCCGCGCATCCGGCGTTCATGGCTGATGTCGAGAAGATGGCGTTCTATGCGTTGAAGGACGGTGAGTCGCTCACGCGCGCTGATATGGAGCGGCTGCTGACCGATCATGGTGTGGAGTTGCCGTTCAGTGTCGGGGTTTTAATGCGGTATTGGTGAGTTGTTTCTGTGTGCGGTGGTGAGCCGGGGAGAGGGCTGCGGTCCGGGGTTGGGTGCCGCATTTCCTGTGGGGGTTGATTGTTTGTTCTGTCGGTGATTCGGGTTTCGCGGTGGCGCTCGTTATGAAGTGCTATCGGTCGGGCGGTCGGCGAGTCGATCCGGGCCGCGGCCTGCCCTAAGGTGGGTGAGGACGGGAAGCGGATTGGCGGCGTCTTTTCTCGGTGCTGAAACAGTGTTCGTGCTGAAACAGTGTCTTTTCTTGACGGTCGGCGTTTGGTTTCGCGCCGGGGCATGGTCGTTTTTCGGCGTTCTTGGTGCCTGCCCTCCGGGAGTGTTGACGGGTTGGCAGGCGGCCCGGCCGTGGCGGCGGTGCGGGTGTGTCGGATCGCTGATGGGCTTTGATACGGCTTTGAAGCGGCTGGAAGCTCCTGAGAAGCGGCGTTGAGGGTTTTCTGCTGCTGGTCGTGGTCAGTTTGGGCGTGTGGCCTGCTGGTCTAGTGTGTCGGGCTGGGGGGCCGGGGCCCGACACCACCCCCAGCCTGCTTCGCTGACGGCCGGGGTGGTGTCGGGCCCCGGCCCCCCAGCCCGACCGGGTCACGGAGTGACCCCAGTGTTCTAGTACGAAGTTCAATGCCTTTAAAAAAGCAAGGTCAAGGTCAAAGTCAACAGACTGTGGGGGAGGTGGTGGTCGGGTTGGGTTGGGCGTATCTGTTCGTAGGTGGGTTGTTCGCCTCGCTGCGCATCGGCGTAGTCAAATCCTCGGTTTATCGGGGTGGTCGGGTTGGGTGGTGATCTTTTGCGGCGGGTGGGGTTGTTCGCCTCGCTGACGCCTCGGTGGTGTGCGATGTTGTTGGCGGAATATTTTGGATGGGTAGCAGGAAAGGGTGGTTGTGGTGTTGGGTGAAGTCGGTGAGCGGGTGCGTGCGCGGCGTCGGGATGCGGGGTCGGTGGTGTTGACGGCGCGGGATACGGGTTTGTTGGAGATTGCTGCGCATCAGTATGGGTTGCCTCTGGATTTGTTGTCGAGTGTGTTGGGGGTGTCGGCGCAGGCGGCGCATGCGGTGGTGGGTCGTTGGAAGCGTGCGGGGTGGGTGTGTACGGGGAAGGTGGATGCGGGGGCGATGTGGGTGTGGCCGTCGCGGACGTTGGTGCGGGAGTTGTTGGGGTGGGATGTGCCGGGGTGGCGGCCGCGGCAGACGGTGTCGGGGCATGTGCGTGCGGTGGCGGCGGTGCGGTTTCATCGGGTGGGTTTAGATGTGGGGCGGTGGGTGTCGGAGCGGACGTTGCAGCATTTAACGGGGTGGCGTCCGCGTGGTGTGCCGGTGCCGCATATGCCGGATGGGGTTGAGGTTTTCCCGGATGGGCGCCGCGCTCTGGTGGAGGTGGAGTTGTCGCGGAAAACACGGTCACGCTATCTTGAGTCGCCGCCGAAGAATGGGGAGGCGGATATGGTGAAGGGTTTGTTGTCGACGGTGGTGGCCCGGGCCCGGGAGTTGGAGTGTGTCGGTGTGATGTATTGGTGCGCGCCGAATGTGTTGGGGCAGGTTCAGGATGTTGCGGGGGAGTTCCTGGAGCGGGACCGGGCGCGGCGGGCGCGGGCGCGGTCCCCGGAGGCGTTGGCGCCGCAGCTGAAGTGGGCGATCCGGGACATCACCGAGGTTCCGTGTTGGGAGCCGGCGCCGCGGCGGTCGGCGCGGTGAGGACGATGAGGCCGGTGGGCGTGACCCGACCTGCCCCGACCACGAACAGACCGGATGAACCAGCAGCCTCGAGGTCCTCGTCTCCGGCGACAACGCCGTTGACGGGCAGGTCCGGGCCCGGCTCCAGCCCGCTACGGCTACGGCGCCCGCGGCCTGAGCACCGCTCGGGCGGCCTTGTATCGAGGAAGAGCAGCCGTCGAGACGGGCGTGGTGTCGGTCCGTCGTCGGGCATCCGGTGACCTCGTCGGACACACACGACGACCGGTTGAGGCTATCGTCGCTGGTGGCGGGCGCCGGAGTTCCTGTTTCGCGGTCGGAGTAAGCGCGGTCTGGACGGCGCCCGCCCCACGGTCAGGGACCGCTTACCGGCGAGCGGGATTCAGCGTGGGCGGCGGCCAGGTAGACATGGTGGGCGGCCGCTACCGCGCCCAGCACCGCGACCATCGCGGCCACGACCGGCGCGGCGACCAGGGCGAGACCAGCGGTGAGGACACCGACGGCAGTGAGCAGCCCGAAAGCCCGTAGGAACAGAAGTCCACCGATGGCCGGCGCCGACGCGCGCGGCCCCGCCGGCCCCGCCGGCCCCGCCGGGCCCGCCGGTGTCGTCGTGTGTGGAGTTGCTCGCGGTGGCGCTGGTGGTGTGGTGAGTAGTTCGTAGGCGCTGGTCAGGGCGATGAACCGTTCCGGGTCGCCGCCCCGGTCGGGGTGGTGGTGGCGGGCGGCGGCCCGCCACGCGGTCCGTAGCAGCTCAGGTGAGGCGCCGGCGGGGACACCGAGCAGCGCCGCTGCGGCGGCCCGCGCCTGTTCAGGATGGACACTCGGGCTCGGGCTCATCGTGGGTCCTCGTTGCTGGTGTCGTGTGTCCAGTCGTCCCCGGTCCAGTCCGGGGCCTGGCCATCTCCGCCGCCGGTGGCCCGGGCGCCGTTACCGGTCGTGGTGCCGGGTCGGCGGAGGCGCCGGTTGATCGCGGCGGCCTGGCCTGCGGTGAGTCGGCGCCGGGACAGGGCCGGACCGTCGGTGGGTGCGGTCCGCCGTGGCGAGCCGACGATCGCGGGCGCGGCGGTGAGTGGGGCGACGACGCCGTAGATGACCTGGTCGGGTGTGGCGTAGGCGAGGTGGTGGCGGGGGAGTTGGCGGAGCCGGTTCGGATCGAGCAGGTAGGTGTGCTGGCGCCGTATCGTGCCGACACCGGTCATACGGCCACCGTCGAGTTGGTAGCCGACTTCGTCGACCAGCCGCGTCCCGAACCGCTCGGCCAACGCTTCGGCGTTGCTGGTGCGGCCGAGTAGGGCGCCGCCGCCCATCGCGCCCAGCAGCCGGCGGCGTTGGTCTTCGGTGTCGGCGAGGCCTTCATAGGACTGGGCGGACACGATCACCGAGCCGCCCAGCGACCGCAGGCGTTCGACGAGGTTGATGACGTCGCCGGCGGTGTCACCGGAGACCGCGGAGAACTCGTCGATGACGAACAACACCTGACGGCGTTGCCCGTGGTGGGCGACACCGAGTTCGTAAGTCAAGAGTTCGATGAGGACGGCGGTCTTCGTGGCGGCGACGACCTGGTCGGTGGCGCCGGGCACGGAGACGTAGAGGGCGTCGAAGTCCGACAAGGGCTGGCCGGCGTCGAAGTCGCCGCCGATGCTGCGGAACAAATCCGCGAACAGCAACAGGTCGGAGTCCAGCGATGAGGCGCCCGCTCCGACGCCGGTGGTCTTGGTCAACGCGGCGATGGCGCGTTCCTCGACCGGATGCCCCGCCCACGCCGCAGCCAGCCAGGCCGGGTCGAGGCGTTGGAGGAACTCCGCCGAGGATGCGGGTGGTTTCTCGGTCGGTGCGTCGATGATCAGGTGGAGCAGGCCGCGTTGGAGGACGTCGTAGAAGCGGTGATCGGTTTTCGCGAGTTTGTGCAGGGCGGCGCGGAGCTGGGTGGCGGGCATGCGCCACATGTTCAGCCGCGTCTCGAACGGGAACACCCCGATCCGGTCTGGCGACAGTCCCAGCTCTTCCAGGGCGTCGGCCCATTCGTGGGCGTCGGTGTCGGCGTCGGGGCCGCCTTTCGCCGCCAGGAAGATCACCAACGGCCGTGATCCCGCAGCGCCGTGCTGTTGCTGGTTGTAGGCGGTCCAGGTGATTTCGGCCCAGCTGGCTGAGCAGCGCACCAGCATCGTGGTCTTCCCGGCGCCGGTCTCGGCCAGGCAGACGGCGTGAAGGGCGATCGCGGGCATCGGGACCTGTAACCACGGCGCGGCGCGCCGCCGCAGAGTGTCAGTGAGCAGGTCCGGTTGAGCGCGGACAGTGTCATAACAGGGGCCGAGGACAACCGAGCGTGTGCCGGTGCGGTCGGTGTGGGCCAGCGGGATGCGCTCGCGGCGGGCGCGGCGGGCCGCCGCACCGGCGCGGATGTGTAGCTGGCGGCGGACGTGACGTTCCCCGGCGGCCTGGGCGACACCGGACCGCATCCGCTTGGTGTAGAAGTGCCACCACACCCAGGACGTGATCGCCACCAGAGGGGCGGTCGCCGCGGCGGAGTCGATCCCAGCGGGCAGGTAGTGCCCGTCCCATGCCTGACGCACCGCCGAGGCCGTCAGCTCCAGGCCCCACCAGGGCAGCATGCCGACGATCGGCCCGGCCAGCGCCGCAGCGGCCACGACGACCAGGGCGAGGTTGCGCAGCCGGCGCGGTTCCCAGCCGCGGGCCCACGCCCACAACACCAGCACATGCCCGACCACCGTGGCGGGCACCACGACCGCCGCGACCGCCACGAACACCTGACCCACCGTCACCGAACCGAACAACGGGATATCCGGAAGGTCCGGGGCCCGCGCCGCGAGCACCTTCGCGAGGTCACTCATCGCTACTCGTCGTTCGGGTGCGCTTGAGTTCGGTGAACTCCGGGTGCGCGATCAACGTCGCGACCGCATCGAAGATCGCCGCGCCACGTGCAGTGTCGGGGACGGTGGTGAGAACCGGTCCGAAGATCCCCGTCCCGCCGATCCGCACGATCGGGGTGCCGACGTCGTCGCCGACCCCGTCGAGGGCGGCGTGGTGGCTGGCGATCACCGCTTCGTCCCAGACCTGGTCGTCCGCGGCGCCGTAGAGGGTCATGGCGTCGAGGGCGGCGAGTGTGTCGCGTAGGACGGTGTCGCGGGGACGTTCCCGCAGGTCGTGATAGCGGTGACCGAACTCGTAGAAGTAACGGTGACGGTGCTCGGGCCCGCGGGTCGCGGCGATCGCTTCCGCGACCCGGACCGGGCGCCACGCACTCTCATAACCCCGCGTCAGCTCCAGCGGATCGGCCGGGTCCTGATTGAGGATCGCAAGGGACATCGTCCGGAAGTCCAGGTCGAGAGGGCGGGCGCGGGCGACGTCTCGTAGCCACTGGGACGTGACCCACGCATACGGGCACACCGGATCGATGTAGGCGGTCACGGTGATCCGGTCTTCAGTCGAAAGTTTCATCGGGCGCATCCTGATTTTTTCTAGCCATGTTGTTGTTGAGGGTCGCGGGTCGCGCCAGCGGGCCAGCTAGTCTCCAAAGGTCATCTTTTTCAATTCTTGCGATACCTGGACGAGGAAGTAGACGGCGTCGGCGGCGGCAGTCTCGCTATCATTGTGGCCGTAGAGTAGATCAAGTAGCGCAGGACTCGGCGCCGCCGCGTCTTGCGAGCTGAGTGGCGGCGTGAAGCTGGTGGCGTAGTACACGACTGCCGCGAACTCGCGGGGCGCGGGCGTCGGACCGTACGTTTCGAGGAACTGGTTCAGGACGCCACTTATCCGGAGAAGTCCCTCGATGACTTCAAATAGTCGTTTCTCGTAGTCGCATGAGACTCTGAACTGGCCCTCTGGGCTGTCGGCCTGGTCGAACAGTTTAGCGATATCGCCGTTGTCTGATATGTCGATCTCAACGCCGGGGATGGTGTCGACAAGACGGTTGCGCAGGGTGTCGCTATGGCTGATCGCCCAGCGCCTCTGCCGGTAGTCAATGAGTCGGAGAATCCCGAACACGATGATCGCCAGGGCCGCGCAGAGCTGCCCGACGCTGCTCGCGATGAAGTTGGCGGTATTGATCGCAGAGATAGCGGCGTCAGGCGGCTGAAGCGAATTGTGCGTGATGACAACGAGCCGCGAAACCGATGCTAGCGCAAAGAGCGTGCAACCCAGCCCCAGGAGTGAACACGCCCCAGCGAGAGCTTTGGTGGATTTACGAGCGAGCGCGAACGCGAAACTGGCAATGCTCGCGGTCGTCCAGATGAACCAGGCTCCACCGATGAAGTAGGAGAGGACTATTGTCGGGTACCCGTTACCCGGGTTCATGATGGTGTGCGACCGCAGCTCGACCGGGGTAATGAGCTGTAACAGCAGCATCGTTGCGACAACGACCGCCGCTGCGCGGGGGACCAAGCGAATGAGTCGATCATTCCGGTAGCGCAAACTAGAGAAATAAGCGGCCAGTAATCCCAGACCGAATGTGATCAGCCCGTTGAAGACGATCTTTCCAGCGCCCACCCAGGAGACGCTGTCGATGGCGGCACTCACCTGTGGGAAGCTGAGGATATTGCCTACTGCCACGAACCAGACGCTGATGCCGAGCCATGCGGCCTGCTTCCGGATCACTCGGGGGATATCCGGGCCTGGCCGATAGTAGTCGTAGGTCTTGATAGAAGCCGTGACGACCAGAACGATGATAAGGAAAATTTGGATGAGTCGAGCTATTTCCATCGGGACCCCATCAGGGTGTAGGTGAGGTCCGCGAGAACGGGATCGTCACTGACCTGGAGATAGCTGGGACGGCTCCGTTTGGTCCACGAACTGAGAATGAGACCGCCTGCGTCGGCCTCGGTCTCCATCTCGTTCAGCCGAGCAATTTTCGCTTGCTCAGCCGGACTGGAGTGTGATGGCAGAGCGATCCTGGTCCGACTGCAGATGAACCGGGTTTTTTCCGTGGCGGGATCATTCAGGTGATCCCGCCATATGTGGACGAGTTCGTGGCCAAGGATGTAGTCCTGGTGGCGACAGATAGTGGCACCCTGGACCATGATCTTGTAGCTTTTCTCCGTCGAATCATAGATAACGGCTCCGGTCCCCGACGAAGTCGCCACCGGAATCCGCTGTGTCACGATGGGAACCCCAAGTACCTCAGCCATTCGTTCCTGCAGCGCATCCATGCAAAACGGAATCCTCATGCCAGTCTCGGCGAGCAGTCGAAAGAGGCTGGCATCCAGCGGCTCGCTGGTCCGCTGCTCGATCCCAGTGGCGCCGTCGTGAGTCACGCCCCCCCCCCAGCCATTTTCGACAAATTC
The DNA here is from genome assembly GCF_020496245.1 of Pseudonocardia sp. ICBG601. Taxonomy (NCBI): domain Bacteria; kingdom Bacillati; phylum Actinomycetota; class Actinomycetes; order Pseudonocardiales; family Pseudonocardiaceae; genus Pseudonocardia; species Pseudonocardia sp. ICBG601. The sequence continues at coordinate 9,248 of NZ_JAHLJA010000200.1, forward strand.
TTCCTTTTCCACTGGGGGAGCAGTCGATATCTACCGAGCACGAGGGTTCCTCTCGATCTCTTCCCCCGACTAAAGGTGAATGAACGTCCTAGACTGAGGGCTACTCAGGAGCGGCAGCCGGGCGTGAAGCTGTGTCACCGCCAAGAACCACCTGCGTCAACGCACGATTAAAAGCCGCCTGCTGGGCCGGGCTGAGCTGTGAGGCTTTCGCGGCCACATGCTCGATATGCGCTTCCCGTAACGCGACTTCCAACTCGATCTGGGCTGTTTCCTGCTCGACAGCGGCTGCATCGTTGAAGAAGAACGCCGGGCTCACGCCGAACAGGTCGGCCAGCGATTGGATCACCTTCGCCGACGGATTCGCGGTGGCCCCTGAGCGCATCTCGGAGAAGTATGCGGGAGACATCGCAGCGCCAGTGGCTGTGATGGCGTTCACCGCCGCCTGCGCAGACCAGGCCGACCCGTCCGGCTGGATCGTCTTCGCCTGGAGGTAGCGCAGCTTCTCCGCGAAGCTCGATCCCGCCGTCGGCGGCTCGATCGGCTCCTGCTTCTTCCTGGCCATCCCCGCAACCTTTCCCTCGCCCAACCACCCAGTCGTTCGACAGGGTGAAGTGCTGATGCTATCGTGTTTCCACAGTAGCATATAGTTCGGTATATCGAATACTGAGTGGAGGCGGGGCATGCAGCGACAGTGGCTGGGCGATGACGGAACGCTAGCGGCGAAGTATGCGCTGCGTCCGCCACTCGCGCACCGAGAGTGAGCATGGCACGTCGGCTTCCGCCACCGTCACCGCCACCGCCCAGCCCCAGCGACAGCGGCGACAGCCGCACCTTGTCGCTGCCGGCCCCAGTCGGTGCAGTACTCGGTTTCCCGTCTGTCTCCGGCTGCGATCGGCCGGTCTGATGTCACGACGCAGCAGCCCCGGTCCCGCCGAGTGCGTCTCTCCGTGGCTGGTAGCGCCAGGACTCGGTCCCAGGGACACGGCGGCCGACAGCGCAGAACCTCGGGATGAGCTTGGGACCGCATCCGTGCACGTCATTACCTCGCGGCGCCCACGACCGGACCGTCCAGCAGCGCAGCGTGGAGGGGCTGACCGGCACTACTGCTCTGCTGCGCCCGATCCTGGTGACCATGTTGAGTTAGCGTCGCCGCAGGTCAGGTTCGACGAAGCGTTCCCAGCGGCGGCGCCGCCGCGGCGGCGGCCTCTCGACCGTGTCCCGGCGGAGCCGTCGTTCGCCCGTGCGGTGCGTTCGGTGGAGCCCGTGTCGGATGTGGAGGCGTCGGCGTTCGCTGCCCGCTTCGCCTGCGATTTCCAGTCGTTCGACGAGGACGTGCCGTGGCGCCGCGCTGAGGTCCTGCGCGAAGTTCTCGCGGATGCGCAGGCGTGTACGTGGGGCTGGGCCGGCGCGGGCCGTCAGCGTGCGGATGCGCCGTTGCCGGGCCGGTTGTATCGCCGGTCGGACACGGTGGTGTTCGTCGAGGTCGTCGTCCGCGCCACGCCGTATGTCCGCGTCGACACCACCGGCGGTGTGCCTGTCGATGTCGATGGTCCGGAGGTCGGGGAGGTGGCGGCGGTGCCGGGGATGGTCGGCCGCTCTTGCGCGCCGCCGGAGACGGACGCGGCCTGGGCCGCGGGTGAGGCGTGCTGGGTGCGGATGACGGTGCCCGTCACACGCGCTCCGGAGGACGGCCGTCTGGTCGTCGATCCCGGTCTGCTCACCGGTCCCACCGCTGACGAAACAGGCGGTGGTCGTTGATGTCGTCGAGTAATCACGTGTCGTCGTCGCCGGAGGCGGCGGAGTCGGGCGGGACGCCGTCGTGGTTGACCGGAGATGCTGCGGCGTGGGCGGTTCCCGGTACGCCGCCCGCGGCCGAGACGCCGGCGGCCGGAGCATCGGTTCCTGAGGATCCGGGCGAGCGGTCGGCGCGCCCGGCGGTCGAGCCGCTGGAACCGGTGGCGGCACCGCCGGCGGCGGCGTTCTGGAGCACCGACACCGGCGGCGAGGCCGGTGATGGCTCCGCACCTGGAGCACCCGGGTTTTCCGATGGTGGTGCGTTCGCTGATGTGGTGCGCCCGAAGCTCGCGGCGCCGACACACGGCTGGCGCGCCGCCGTCTACGCGCTCACGGCTGGGCGGTGGAATCCGGGCCTGTCCGAGGCCGAGCTGCGGTTGAAGGACCAGGTGCGGCGGGTCACGACACCGTTGTCCGGGCCGTTCTCCGTCGCGGTCGGCAGCATCAAAGGTGGTGTCGGGAAGACGACGTGTACCGGTGTGCTGGGTCTGGCGATGGCCGAGTACCGCGGGGATCGGGTCATCGCGATCGACGCGAACCCGGACGCGGGGACGCTCGGGGATCGCCTGGTCGGGGAGGCCCAGGCTGGGCGGCGGACGGTGCGGGACCTGCTGCGGGATCTGGATCAGGTCCGTACTTCTACGCAGCTGTCGGGCTACACCCACCTCGCCGGACGTCTACGCGTGCTCACCTCGGAGCAGGCCCCGGAGTTGTCGGAGATGTTCTCCGAGCGCGACTACGAACGCGTCCTGCGGCTGCTCTCGATCTACCACGAGCTGCTGCTCACCGACTGCGGGACCGGCCTGGTGCACTCGGCGATGCAGGGCACGCTGCGCCACGCCGACTCCCTGGTCGTGGTCGGCGCCCCGACGAAAGACGGCGCGTCACGGGCTGCGCGGACGCTGCAGTGGCTCGCCACCCACCAGGACGACCAGGGCCGGTTTCCGTATCGGGACCTGGTCCGTGACGCCGTCGTCGTCCTGTCCTGTGATCGCCAGTCACGGTATGTCGATGACACCGTCATCCGCGACTACTTCGCCTCCAGGGTGCGGGCGGTGGTCGAACTGCCCGCCGACCCACACCTCGCCACGGGCGACATCATCGACCTCGACGCCCTGGCCCCCGCGACGCGGGATGCGGTCCTCGAACTCGCCGCGGTGGTCGCCGACGGTTTCCAGCACCGCACCCACGGTCTGGCTTCCCACGGTTTCCGCGCCGACCACGCCGACCGTCAGGCCGGTATGCGGTGATCGGCTCCGGGCTGGTCACCGCCGTGGTGGGAGCGGTGACGTCGCTGGCGGTCGCGTTCGCTCCGGCCGCGCCTGTCCCGGCGGACGCACGAGTCGAGTGCAGCTGGCGCATCACCGCGGTGCACGTCCTGGCCGAACTCGACGGCGATCGTTCCGAGCGGGCGCAGATGTGGCGGGAGGCGTTGACCAGCGTCGGCGCCGACCAGACCGGCTTCATCCCCGCCACCTGCTACCAGGCCGGGAACCACCCGGATGATCATGAAAACGGATCCACCGAACATCCAGCACAGACCGGACAGGTCGGGCAGGACGCACAGGGCCCGGCCGGTTCTTCCCCGCTGCCGTCCGGGCCCGGCCAGGGCGACACCGCAGGTGAGATGTTCGGCTGGGGCGCCCCGGACGTCGTCGACGACTTCACCGGCACCACGCTCGGACCGGGATGGAACGCCTACGACGGCCCCGGGCATGCCGGGAACGGTGTCCGTTCCCCGGCTGCGGCGACCGTCGCCGGCGGTGTCCTCACCATCGACGGCACCGGGGACGGCACGACCGCCGGCCTGGCCTGGACCGCGCACTCCCAGAAATACGGACGGTGGGAAGTGCGGATGCGCGCCCCGACCGGCTCCCCCTCCTACAACGCGCTGGCCCTGTTGTGGCCGACCGAGGAGAACTTCCCGATCGGTGGGGAGATCGACTTCGCCGAGATCATGGATCCGTCCCGGGACAAGATCGAGTTGTTCCTGCACTACGGCGCGGACAACTCCCAGGTCCACGGCGAACTCCAGATCGACGCCACCCGGTGGCACAACTACGCGGTCGAGTGGACACCCGGCGGTGTGACCGCGTTCGTCGACGGCCGCGAATGGTGGAAAACCACCGACACCTCGATCTTGCCGCCCGGCCCGATGCACCTCTGTTTGCAGCTGGACTGGTTCCCGCGCGGGGACGGCGAGTCCGGGCGGATGCAGGTCGACTGGGTCAAGCAGTGGGGCCTCGCCGCAGGTGAGGGCTCGTCCACGACCTCCGGCGGCAGCGCCGGCTCGACCGATGCGGATTCGTCGACCTCGATCACCGACGAGATCAACAACAACACCGGCAGGTCCTAGCCGCACCTGACCTACCGCACCCGCTCGTGCTCCTCGGCCCCCTGCTGACCTGCTGACCTGGAGGTTTTCCCCGCATGTCCCCGCTACCGCGTCCGCGTCGGCGACGGTCGTCTCGTGCGGCGCGGCCGTCGTGGGCCGACCACGTCCCCCGCCGCCGCCTGTCCGACCGTCTGCCTGCCCGGGTGTCGGCGCCGCCGTCGGTGGTGGTGCGTCGGTCCGCGGTCGCGGTCCTGACCGCGACCGCGCTACTCGGCGCCGGTGCCTACACCGCCACCGCCCTCACCACCGACCCGGGGCAGGGCCCGGTGACGGTGCTCGGGCTGACCGCGACCGGAGCTTGCGATAATCGCAAGGCCGCACGTCAGCACGCCGCAGCGACCGCGACACGAGCGCAGGCCCGGACGCTGCTCACCCACCTCACCCTGTCCGACGACCCAGCCGACCGAGCTCTGGCCGGGCAGATCACCGATCTCGGGTTCCGGCCCGCGACCGAGTCGGTCGAGTGGCGGCAGCAGGCCGTGGACGTCTCCGACCAGCTCCACCACCTCAACAGCGCCGATCCGCAGGTCCAGGAGGTCGGTGTGCGCCTCGCCGCGGCCGGGCGCGGCCCGACACCGGCCGACCTGATGACGCCGCCACCCGCAGCCGATCTCGTCGACGACACCGCCGCCGGCGCCGGCGCCGATGCCGCGGTCGGCGCACTGGACCAGGCCCGCTCCGCAGTCACCACACCAGCCACAGCAGCGGCACCGCCAGACCGGGCGGAGCAGCCGCGGGCTGCGGCGCCGCCGGTCCCCGCAGCCTGCACCGACCAGCACCGCACGGCCCCGCCACCGGCCCCGCCACCGGCCCCGCCTCCGGCGGCGCCGGGACAACCGCCCGCGGAGAAAAAGCCGACCGGTGAACCAGCGGCACCGGCCGCTACCGCCGCGATGCCCACAGCAGCCTCACCGCCCACGACAACACCAACACCAGCACCGACGCCCAGCGCCGACCCCCGCCCCAACCCCGGCAACGGTGAGAAGACGGGCGCGCGCACCACCGGTAGCGGCCGGGACGACGACAACCAGGTCGCGACCGATCCCGCACCGATCAGCGCGGCACCGACCCCAGCGTCCTCGTCGGCGAACCGTGTGGTCACCGACGTGCAGACCAGCCCAGGACAAACACCGTCAGCGGAGGACGTTGCGACCGCGCGAGCGGCGATCGGCATGGTCACCGACCTGCTCACCGCGATCCGCGCCGACGGCAGCGGCGACGCCACACAGGTCGGCGTCACCGTCCTCGACGCCCTGGATCGTGACCGGCTCGCCGCGCTGGGCGCCGACCCCGCCGACCTGGCCGCCCTCGACCAGCTCCGTACCACTACTACCGACACCACCAACGGCAGCAGCAGCAGCAGCGGTAGCAGCGGCGGCAGCACCGACGGCGACGGCGCCGCTGGTGGCGCCGCAGGTGGTGGGGCGGTGTCGTCGAGTGCGGGAGCGGTGTCGGCGGGCATCGAGAAGCTGACCGCGCAGGCCCGCGCCGCAGCCGAGGTCGACCCGGTCGCCCAGGACCTCCTCGACGCCCTCGACCGCCCCAGCACCAGCACCGGTGCCGGCACCGGTGTGAAGGGCAGCCGCACGACCAGCACCGACAGCGGCACCGGTGCCGCCGGGAACGACACCACCGGAGACGCCGCTGCTGGTGAGCGGGCCGAGGACGGCGTGGCCGCTACCGATGACCACGCCGCTCGTGGCGGCGCTGCTGGTGAGCAGCCGCGTAGGGCCGGGGTGGGGGCCGAGCCGCCGCCGGTGACAGACGGAGGAGTCGCAACCTCGGCGGCGGGCTCGACCTGGGACAAGCTAGCCCACTGCGAGTCCGGCGGGAACTGGAGCACCAACACGGGCAACGGCTACGCCGGCGGCCTGCAATTTTCCCCGTCGACCTGGCGGGCGTTCGGCGGCGAAGGCGAAGCGCACGAGGCCAGCCGGGAAGAGCAGATCGAGGTCGCCAAACGCGTGCAGGCCGTGCAGGGCTGGGCGGCGTGGCCGGCCTGTTCGAAGCGACTCGGGCTCCGATGACCGCCGCCACCCACTCGACCGACGACACCGACGGCACCGACGGCACCGACGACCGCGCCGTGGAAGGTCCCGGCCTGCCCGCGTCCGGTTCGGCTGCGCGGCCGCGGTCGGTCCCGCAGCTGTGTCACCTGCTCGGTACCGCCGCCCGCCGCGGCGCCGTCGGGGCGGGCCTGGATGCAACGGATGTGGAGATGATCGTGGATTTGACCGCCGTCGCCGCGGCCCGTACCGCCCGCGCCGGTAGTCCTACCGACACGCTCGCCCTGGCTGAGCAGATGGGCGCCACGGTCGCCGCCGTGACAGCCCGGGCCCGGCAGGTGTGGCCCGACCACGTCGGGGCGGCGGACTGGACACCGTTCGGCGCGGTCATCCCCGTGCTGGCCGGGTCCCCCGCCGCGGGGGCATCGACGGTCGCCGCGGCGATCACCGACATCGCCCACCAGGACAAACGCTGCTGCCTGCTCATCGACGCCGACGATCCGGCCCGGTCCGGTCTCGCTCAGGCCGCCGGCGCGGACGGGCCGTGGACCCGCCCGGTCACCGACCAGGTCCAGGTCCGCTACAGCTGGCGCGGGGGCCGTCCCGGCACCGGTGCGCTGCTGGCCCGCCTCGACACCACGCTCCCCGGTGTGACACCGGGGATGGTGCCCGCGCCGCCGGACTGGCTCCCGTCCCCGCCGCCGCGACCGCTGCACGTCACCGTCGCTGATCTGGGCAACGGCGGCTGGCGGGCCGCAGCGTCGGTGACCTCCGGTGCCGGAGGCTGGCTACGCGGCGGGGAGCCGATGCCGCGCCCGGTGCTGGTCGTGCGCGCTACGCGGCCGTCGCTGCGCGCCGCCGAGCAGGTCCTGGCCCGCCACGACACCTGGGTACAGGCCGGTGTCGCGGCACCGGTGTGCGCGCTGGTCGTCAACGGCGCCAAACGCTGGCCGGTCGGGATCGACGGCGCCACCGGGCCACGACTGTCGACGCTGCTCGATGACGCGGTGTTCATCCCACCGAACGCCGCGGTCGAAGCCGACGGTGTCACTCCCGACCTGCTACCGGACAAAGTCACCGACGCACTCCGACCGCTGCTTGCCTCCTGGGGCGTGATCGACCTCCTGGCCGGGTCGGCCGCCGCCCGCGACACCCCAGGACCAGGCCGAGGACCAGGCCCGTGACCAGCACACCGCCGTTGACAGCTGGTTCCCGCCGTGTCCGTGTCCGTGTTCGCTGCGCTGAGGAGCACCCCCGTGTTGAGAACTATTTCCGATAATGCTGTGTGGTTCAGTGCCGGCCGGTTCGGCGCCGGGTGGTTCGGTGCTGGGCTTCCGGGTCAGCAGCCGCCGCCTGCGCCGCCGCCGGCCGGGCAGGAACAAGGCCTGCCGCAGCTGCCGACGGTGGTACCGAGGCCGTTGCCCGGCCGGTTCGGTGACACCGCCGACTACCTCGGCGGTGTCATCATGTCGCTGGCCGGCTGGTCGGTGCCGGTCCTGTTCTTCCTCGGTGTCCTGACCATCGGCGCCGGACGACTGTGGGGCAATCGGATCGCGGCGACGATCGGTGCCGGGATGGTCGGCACCTCGGTCTTGGCCGGTGTGCTCTGGGCGTCCGGCCAGAACCTGCTGAAGACGATCGCGACCGGGGACTTCGGATGACCACTCCGTCTACGCCGCCGGTGGTGCGGGAGCCGAACCGGCGCCGCGGCTACGCGATCGCCGCCGGAGTCGGCGTCCTGGCGACACTGCTGGTCGCCGGCCTGGTCTACACGATCATGGGCTGGCTCGGCGGACGCGACGAACCCGCACCGGCTCCCGCCGCTCCACCCGCGGCGGCAGGCGTGGAGGCCCGGGAGTGGGCCTCGGAACAGGAACTCGCTGCCGCGCCGATGCTGGCGCTTCCCGCGGCCGCTGGTCAGCCACACACGTTGACCACCGAGACGGCTGGACCGCCGATCACGCTGCCTCCGGCGGGGCGCACGGTCGGCGTGTGGGTGCCCGACAGCTTCCCCGCAACACCGGAGGGCGCGGTCGCGCAGCTGGTCGCGATGACCCAGGCCGGGATGCTCAGCGGGGACCCAGCCGACTACGCGCGTGCGTTCGACTCGATCGTCGAGCCCGGCTCCGCCGAGCCCGGAACCCAGGCATGGTTGGCCCTGGTGTTGACAGACTTCCGGAAGAAGGCCGGATTGCCCGCGCACGGGCCCTATCCCGGGATGTCGATGACGTGGACACCGCGGGCGGCCCTGATCAAGGGCACGGTCGGGGACCGATTCGTCGTGGCGTGTGTGCTGGGCGAGTACAGCGCCGATTACATCGGCCAGGTCACCAGCGCCGGGGTCGCAGACTGCCAAGCGATGCGCCGCGTCGCCACACCCGGCGGTGAGCAGTGGCGCATCGTCACAGGCCAACGCCCGGCGATCCCACCGTCACCGTGGCCCGGGACCGCTGAAGCGGTCGCCGCCGGATACCGAGACCTGATCCGATGACCGCCGACGTGCTCGGACGGACCGGGTGGGCGACCCAACCACCGCCGACCCCGCCACCGCCTGAACCTGCTCCGCCGGAGACCGGTGAAGCGAGTCTGAGCGACGCGCTGCTCGGGATCGCCGCGAACCCGGCGGACACCATGTCCACCGCCATCAGCGGCTACGTCAAGGCCGGTGTCGTCGGTGTCCTGGAGTCGGTGTGGACGGCCGGTCTGGCGATGCTGCGCGACACCCTCGCCCTAATCGACCATCTGACGCGGTTCGATCTGGTTGCGTTGTTCGCTCCGGATCGCGGTCTGGGGCAGGTGTGGCCGGCGTTGTGGTGGCTGGCGATCCTGGTCGCTACCTGCGTGTTCTTCTCCCAGATCGTGGCGGTCGTGGCCCGCGGCGGCTGGGGAGCGTCGCGGTTGCTGCTGGGACCGGTCCATTTCGGGATCGCGCTCGCCTTCATCCTGTCGTTGTCGGCGGGCCTGGTCGCCGCGGCGGACGGGATCGCCCGCGGCCTGCTCGATCTAGCGTTGGGCTCACCGGATTTCGCCCGGGTCCTCGACCCGCCACCGGTCGACCCGGACGCCCCGGCCGAGGAGCCGGTGACCGGTGTCGGGGCGATCTTCATCGACAACCCGGACCTGGGTGAAGGCCTGACGGAGATGTCGCGGGCGATCATCATGGCCATCGCCGGAGCGCTCGGGGCGGCGGCGTCGGTCGGTTTCGCGTTCGAGATGGTCGTGCGCCAGGCGATCATCGTCATGTTGATCGCGGTATCGCCGATCGCGGCGGCGGGGTTGTTGTCGGGGGCGACGTCGGCGTGGTGGTGGCGGACCGCGCGGTGGCTGGCCGCGGCGATCCTCCTCGAGCCGGCGTTGGCGTTGCTGCTGGTCATCGGGGTCGGGATGCTGGGCAGCGCCTCCGGTGTGTCCGGGGTGTTGGCCGGGGCGGTGACGTTGCTGGCGGCGGTGTTCTGCCCGTGGGCGGCCTACAAGCTGCTGGCGTTCGTCGATCCGGCGACCGGCGCGGGCATGGATGTGCGGGCGGTCATGGCGCGGCGCCCGGCCCCGGCGGGGGCGGCACGCCCCGGTGGTGTCGCAGCCGAGGAAGCGCATACGGCGCGGTTCGCCGACCACGCCCGCACCCAGGCCGGTGGGCGTGGTGGTGTCGCGGCGGGCGCGGTGCGGGCCGGCCGCGCGGTCAGCGGGGCCCTGACCAGGGGCTATCACGGTGTGGCGGCGGCGGGGGAGTACGCGGCGGGCCGGTTGAACCAGCAGGCCGCTCAGACCGGTGTCGGGCACGGCGGCGGCTTCGTGCTGCGCCACACGCCCAGCGTCCGCCCGTCCCCGGTACCGGCCCGGCCGGCGGCGGCGCCCGATGTCGGCCACGGCGGTGCCCCGGCGCAGGTCACCCCGCCTGCTCCGGCGCCGGAGCTGGGCCGGGCCGCGACACGTGACCAGCCCGACCGAATCCCCGCCACCGGCAGCGGCGCTGGCGGCGGTGCGGGTGGCGGTGCGGGTGGCGGTGCGGGTGGCGCTGCTGGTGGTGAGTCTGCGCAGCGGCGGCGTGAGCTGGACCGGCTCGCCCAGCAGCAGGAGCGGGCGCCGCGCCCGGCGCCGGAGGCCGACCGGCGCCCACCCAAGCCGCCACCGATCACACCGCCGCCGCCGTCCACGACACCGCCGTCCACGGCACCGCCGCGGCCGCGGCCAGACTCCGGGAGCGGCCGATGACCACGACCGATCCCGGGCGGATGTATCGGAATCTGCACCACCGCGAAGGCGCCGGATGGCTCGCGGGCCTGTCAACCGGCCAAGCCGTGGTGGTGGGGGCGGCGTGTGTGCCGGTGGTCGTGGCGGTCGGGGCGGGGCGGTGGTCGGCCGCGTTCGGCTGGCTACTGGTCGCGACCGGTGTGTGGGTGTTGGTGACGGTCCCGATCCGCGGCCGGCCCGCACTGTTCTGGCTGGTTGACCTGTGCATGTTCACAGCAGGAGGAGTTGTCATGGGCTGGGCTGCGTGGCAGTCGAAGGCCGCGGCCGGGCGCGCCGACGACCCGGACGCCCCGGACCTGCCGGGGGTGTTGGCGCGGTTCCGGTTCCACGACGGCCCACCACTGGCCGACCAGCGCCTGTGTCTGATCCAGGACAGCGTGGACGGTCGGTGGGCGATCACCGGGCGGCTCACGCACTCCGGGGTGGCGATGGCGTCGGCGGGCGAGTCCGAGGGCCTGGCCGCGCAGCTCGGGACGATGTTGATCGGCGTCGCGCACCGCGAGGTCATCGACCGAGTGTCGCTGCTGGTGCGCACGGTCCCCGATGACGGCACCGACTATGCGTTGTGGCGCGAACAGCACGAGGTCGACGACGCCCCCGAGCTGACCCGGCAGATCGCCGCGGAGATCGACCGGACTGTGGCCGCCGCGTCGGTGCGGACGGAGTTGTTCGTGACTGTGTGCGGGACCGAGCACTCACTACGCCGGGCGGCGAAAGCCGCCGGCGGCGGCGTGGCCGGCCGCGCCTATGCCCTCTACCGCGTGTTGGACGGTGTCGCCGACGCGCTACGCGGTATCGGTGTCACTGAGGTGACCTGGCTGTCTTCCGCCGGTGTCGCTGAAGCGGTCCGGACCGGTTTCAATCCGGCCGCCGCAGCGCATCTGCGGCATCAGCAGCTGACTCGCCCGGACCGGGCCGGGCATCTGTCGTGGTCGATGGCCGGGCCGGTGCTGGCGCCGACCCCGGCGGCGCGGCATTACGCCCACGACGGATTCGCCACCGTCGCCTACGCCGTCCAACCACCGGTCGGCGGCACGAGCTTCGGGTCCCTCGGCCCGCTGCTGGCGGTGCGGCGGGCGGGGGAGCGGCGGTCGTTGCAGATCCACTACGAAGTCCTCGATCCGTCCCATGCCCGCCGACACGTCGCCCGCACCCGGTTCCGCGACACCCTGATCGCCGACCTGAAGGCCACCCGCGGGTTCGGCACCACCGTGGAAGACCAGCAGCGCCACGCTGGTGGGCACGCCCACGAGGCCGCGGTCGCGGCCGGGCACGCCCTGGTCCGCTACACCATCGCCGCCGCGACCACCGTCCCGTCGGACTGGGCGGACTGGGGCATCGAGGACGCCGCGGCCGGAATCGAGAACGACGCCGCGGACCGCTTCGGCCTGCTGCGCCTGGAACTCACCCAGGACGCCGCGTTCACCGCGGCATGCCTGCCCGTCGGCTACGGCCTCCCCGGTCTGCCGAACCGGCGGTGGCAACGATGACCCGGCTCAACAGCAGGATGTTCACGCGGCGGCGGCGGAGTGTGCCGGTGTCGCGTAGTACCGGCGAACTGCTGACCGCGTTCACCGACCTCACCACCGAACAGCTCACCATCGCCGCACCGCCGGAGACCGGCGCCCTGGATGAGGGTGTCGCCTGGAACCTCGATCCGCGCCGCGGGCACCGGGAGCTCGGTCGGGGCTGGGCCCCGGTCGATGCCGCCCGACGCCTACCGGTGTTCCGGGCCACCACCGACCAGATCGGCGGCCTGTTCCCGTTGCTGGCAGCGCACGGTGTCCCCGCGGTCGGCGCCCGGATGGGCTACGACGTCGCCACCGGCGGCTCCTTCTACACCCACCCGCCCGAGTGGGTCCTGAGAAAGATCGTCACCAACCCGAACATGATGATCTTCGGTAAGCCCGGGCGGGGGAAATCGTCCACGGTGTGTGCGTTCTGCCTGCGGATGATGCCGTTCGGCTTCAAAACCCTCATCAGTGGTGATCGGAAGGGCGAGTACACGCCGGTGCTGCGCGCACTCGGGATTGAACCGATCGCGCTCGGGCCCGGGTCACCGCGGCGGCTCAACGCCCTGGACCTCGGGCCGCTGCGCACATACTGGCCGGCCTGGAGCACGGAGCGGCAACGCCGCGAACTCGACGTGATCCTCGGGCGCTGGAACCGGCTGCTGCTGTCGCTGGCCGCGGCCCAGGGTCACGTCCCGTCGGTGACCGACGAGTACGTCCTGCACGCGGTCCTGCGGCGTCTGCTCGGCGCCGATGACACCACCGACCAGCTCCGCCCGGTCACGATCCCGCAGGTCACCGGACTGCTCGCCGACCCCGACACCGACTTGTGGGCCGGGACCCGGTTCGTCGACCGCACCGAGTTCACCACGCAGACTCGGGCGGTCACCGACGCCCTGTCGAACCTGGTCACCGGGCCGCTGGCCGGGCTGTTCGACGCCGAGACGAACTTCGACCTCGACTGGGACGCCCCCATCCAATCCATGGACCTGTCCCGCCTCGACCCACTCGGCGACAAAGCCATGAACGTCGCCCTGACCTGCCTCGGGATGTGGTCGTCGATGCTCACCACCCTGCACAACACCGTCGACAACACCGGCACCGGCGGGGCGGGTGGGGCGCCGCGGATCGTGGTCCGCGACGAGGTCTGGCGCCAAATGGGCCTGGGCCTACGCGCAGTCCAGGCCATCAACGCCGACCTACGCCTGTCCCGCAGTGATCGCACCATCCAGTTATTGATCATGCACCAGCCGTCCGACCTCCACGCCGTCGGCGCCGCCGGATCACACGAGGCCGCGATCGCCCGGGACTTCCTCGCCCTGTGCTCGACGAAAATCCTGCTCGGCCAATCCGATGCCATCACCGACGACCTCGCCGACCAGCTCGGCCTGTCCGAGACCGAGCAAGCCGCGATCACCGGATGGGCCATGGCCGCCCAGGGCCGGGCACTGTGGAAACTCGACAACCGGCCTGGCATGAAAATCCAAACCGTCCTGTCCGGCACCGAAAAGTCGATCTTCGACACCGACGCCGGCATGCGCTCAGGACCTCGCGCCGAGGCCCTGACCAGCATCAACGATACCGGCAGCCCGGACATCGACCAGCAGTGCGCCGAGGCCGGCGGCGACCCCACCGGGACCGACGGTGTCAACGACTCGTTGACGAAGGAGTCGTAGTGGGCCGGGGTGTGCTGGTGGCCGGTGGGCTCGGGGTGTCGGTGGTGCTGCTGGTGACCGCTGCGCTCGGCGGGCTCGCCGTGATCGCGGCATTGGGGATCGCCGGGGGCCGCTTCGGCTGCGGACCCGACGGAGGCCTCGGGGGCGGGGCACAGTCCGTGGACGGGGTCGCCTGGAGTGCGGAGCAGACCGAGAACGCGGCCACGATCGTCGCCCGGGTCGTGGAACGACAACTACCCAGAAGAGCGGCGGTGATCGCGCTCTCCACCGTCATCGTCGAATCCCGGCTGGTCAACGTCGCCTACGGCGACCGCGACTCCCTCGGCCTCTACCAGCAACGCCCGTCCCAGGGCTGGGGCCCGCCCGCCCGGGTGCTCAACCCGGTCGCGGCCACCGACTCCTTCCTCGACCGCCTCATCGCGCTGCCCGGATGGCACACCATGGCACCGGGGACGGCGGCGCAGGCGGTGCAGCGCTCGGCGTTCCCGGATCGCTACGCCCCCCAGGAGGGCCCGGCCGCGGCGCTGGTCGAGCAGCTCTGGGTGGGGGCGGACAACCCGGTACCGCTACCACCGGGCACCGACAGCTCAGTCGCCACGAACACGCAGCTCGCTTCCACGGTCTATGCCTGCCCCGATTCCGGCGGCGCCGGACTCCGCACGGGCGGTGCGGGCGTCGTCGATGCGACGACGCTCCCACCGGGCTTCACCGCACCCACCGATCCCGTAGCGCGGACCGCGGTCGGCTACGCCCTGGCCCAGCTCGGGAAACCGTATGTGTGGGGCGGGACCGGCCCGGACGGCTTCGACTGCTCCGGACTCATGCTCGCCGCCTGGGCCTCAGCCGGTGTCGCCCTGCCCGCCGGGACGGTCAGCCAGAAACACGCCGGGACACCGGTCCGCCTCCAGGACATCGCGCCCGGGGACCTGGTGTTCATCCCCGGCTCACTCGGCACGAGTGAGAATCCTCGGCACAACGGCATGTATGTCGGCCACGGCCTGGTCATCAACGCCTACGACACCACCCGAGGCGTCGTCCTACAACCACTCACCGAATGGGAAAGTGACATCACTCACATCCGCCGGGTCCACGCGCCCGCGCCGACCAACGCGCCGGCGCCTGCGGCTGCTGCGGCAGGCACGACGCCATGACCCACACCGTCGTCTGCCCGGTCGCACTCACCGCGAACACGACGACCGACGCGCTCGGTCTGCGATGGGACGACACCGCTGGTGGCTACCGGTGCCCGGCATGCGACCACGAACCGCGAACGGTGATGTTCGGCCCGGCCGAGGCCCTGGTCTGCGGCGACTGCGCGACCTACTGGCTCACGCCCACCGCCGGCGACCACCGCAGCACGGGCCGGGCGGCGTAGGCCCGGTGGAGCGGCACGATCCTGGGATAGGTGGTGCGGGCGATCCTGACCGGACCCCGGCCCGCTACGCTCAGCTCACAGTCCATGACTGCGGCGCCCCAGCACTTTTGGCAAAGAAAAAGGGCGCCGCAGCCACCGATGATCAGCGTTGCCGCTGCTGCTGCTGGTTTAGCTGCTGCTGCTGCTGGTCCCAACTGCAAGGGGCACTCTAACCATGACCCACCGAAGCGTCGAGACCCCCCTCGACCTCGACCTCGACCTCGACCTCGACCAGCTGTACTCGCCGCCGGTGGTGGTTGCCCCGTTTGCGGCGGCTGGCCTGGCCGTTCTCGTCCTGACCGGTGGTGCCCGATGAGCGCGTCGGCGATGATCCGCCCGTCCGGGACCGGCTACAGCGGCGGCTACGCCGGCGCGGAACAGCCCGGGGAGGGTGATGTGTTGCGGGAGGGGCGTCGGTTCCCGTACACGACGGTCGGGGACTGGGTGGCGCTGTCCGGGGTGTCACCGCGGGCGATCCATGCCTATGTGCTGCTCCGGTCGTTTGTGAACACCCAGCGCGGGGATGAGCGGGCCTGGCCGGGGCAGCGGTTGCTCGCCCGCGGGCTCGGGGTGTCCAAGGCCCACACGGTGGGTGCGGCGATCGGCGAGCTCGTCAAGATCGGCGCGGTCGATGTCGAGACCGTCGCGACCGCGACCGGGCGCCGCAACATCTACACCGTCCACGAGGCCCCACCGCCCGGCTACACCGGCCTGGGCAGCACCCAGGAACTCGCCGCGCTCGTCGCCGCCGAAGACGCCGAAGCCACCGCGAAGGCCCTCGCCGCACGCCCCGCCGGCCCCCCGCCACCGGCACCCAAGCCCGCCCGCGCCTGCCCCGCCACGAACCGCGCCGCGACCCGCCCGCAGCGCCGCACCACCGACGCCGTAAGCCACGGCACGACCCGATCCGGTCAAGAACCCGCAGGTCGTAGGGGGTATGCCGCAAAAACGGCAGATCCCCCAAATGGGGGACCCCCAGAGTCGTTAGCATTGGGGGGGTATGCCGATTTTGCGGCATACCCATCTGCCGAAAAACCGGCACAGAACGACCTGAAGTTGAACGACCCGAAGGGGGGGAGGGCGCGAGCGCGCACGAACCGCCCGACCACCGAGGTCGCTGAGCCCGTCCACGCCCCCCACCCCCAGAGCCCTCGACCAGAGCCACACCCCGCCCCCGCTCCGGAGCTGACCGCGCCGCATCCCCCGATCGCGACCCCGTCGGCCAGCACCCCCTCGGCGGCGCTGGTGAGTGAGCTGGGCGCCGTGACTACGGCGCTGGCCCAGGTCGCCGCGCAGCTGGCCACCACCCTGGCCACGCACCCGACCGCAGCCCCGCTCCCGGCCCCGGCCGCGAGCGCGCCGACAGAGCCGACAGAGCCGGCGCCCAGCGCCGCGGTGCTGGAGCCGGACCCGGCCCGGCGCGAGACCTGGCGCTGCGCCCGGCACCTCGCCGCCCCGGACCCCCACGATGGGCCCTGTGGCGGCTGTGGAGCGGTCCGTAAGCGGATGCAGGCCCAGGAGGCCCGGCAGGCCACCGAAGCCGCTCAGAAGCGCTCTGAGGCCGCGCAGCGAGCCCGTAGCGAACGGGACGCCTGTCCCGAATGCGACGAGTACGGCTATGTCCTCGACCCGTACGACCCCGCCGGCGGCTCCTACGACCCACCACTGCGCTGCCACCACGACCGCCCCGCCACCGACCGCATCACCGACGACGAACACCGCCGGGCCACCCAGGCCGCCGCCGCGCAGCCCTACCAGCGCTCGGCCGCCACCCGCGCCCTGATCGAGTCCACCCGCGCCCACCTACTCACCCGCACCAGCACCCCGTCCACGACCGGCCACCGACGACGACTCAACCCAAAAGCATGGCGATAACCAGCACAAACCAGTCCTGAACCCAGCGGGCGGTACCCGCTGCACCGAAGACGGCGCCGTACCGAAAACGGTGCTGCCGCGCCGCTTCCGGTCCTCACCCGCCCCGAGGGGCGGGCTGCGGTCCGGGTCGACTTGCCCACGAGCCGCCGACAGGGCCAAAGCGGGCCAGAGCAGCGACGCCGCAGCACCCGGGACCTGCTCACACACCCACGTCACCTGTCGCGCACAGTGCACACATGAACACACCACGCAACGACCCAGCCGCCCAGAACGATCGGCTGCCCTGGCCGACCTGGATGTCCGGACCCGACCGCACCGCCGCCGAAGCCGCGGCCACCGCCGACACCGTCGTGTTCAACCGCGCCGCCCTGCACGACGCCCTGACCCACGACCACCGTGCCCGTCCTCGGGCCACAGCTCAGCAGAGCGCGAACACGGCCCCAGCGCCCGCGACGTCATCGGCTGCCGCGTCATCCACCGCCCGACCCGACACCGGGCCGTGGCTCACCCTGGTGATCCTCGGCCTGGTCATCGTCGCCGCGATGCTGGTCATCACCGTGACCTGGACCTGACACCCAGCAGGCTCGGTCAGGCCGGGACCATCCGCGGACCCACCCGACCAGAGCCAGCAGGTGCAGCGTCAGGAGCACCAGCGCGCTGTGACGGGAGACCGTGTTCCGCGGGCGGGAGCATGCCGCGGTCCCGCAGCCTGCGCTTGGCCTTCGCCGCCGTGCGGTTCCCGCCGATCATCCGATCGACCTCGGACAGCGACAGGTCCTCACCTCGGGCCCACGCCGCCGCCAACAGCGCTTCGGCCTTCGCCAGCTTCGTCTCCCCCACCGCGCTCACGACGGCCGTGCAGGCCGCCGCGTCGTCGCTGCCGCCCTCGGGGGTGTCCTGACGCCGCGCTGGGCCCGACGTCACCACCGGCAGCGGCGCCGTGTCGCCCTGATCCGCACCAGGCTCCTCCACCGCCCACGCCGACTGCATCGACTGCATCGAGATCGCCGAGGACTCGGAGCGGTCCTCGTGCGCAGCGCCCACAGCCGCGGTCGACACTTGCCCGGCAGGGGCGGCCGTGGCCGTCCAGCGTGCCGCGCCACCAGCGACGCCCGGCCCCACCGTCCGGCTCGCAGCGAGGGCAGCGCGGGTGGGACGCAGCACGATCGCGATCAATTCCAGACTGATCGCGAACGCGACCGGCGGGAACAACGCGACCATCCACGCCGCCACCGACGCCAACACCGATCCATCCCGCACCCATTCACTCTCCGGGACAACAGAGGCGGCGTTCGCCAACAACGTCACGATCATCCCGAACGCGAATGCCGCCCACGGCCCGAACCCGACCCGCTCACCCCGAGTGCGGCGCGACCACACCACCACCAGCGCTGCAGCGAGGAGCCCGTCCACCGACAGCGGCAGCCAATACGCCAACGCCGACCCCGGATTGAACCGGGCGGCGACCTCCTGCAAATGCCAATACGACGCCACCGCCGCGGGAAGACCCACAGAACCCACCACAAGAACCGCGAGAACACGCGGCCACACCGACGCCCACAATGTCTGCCGAGCACGCCCCGACTGCGGGAGGTTTTCCTCCGGGATCAGTTGCTGTTCCCGACCGGCCCACAGCTCACCGGCAGAGCCCACGCCGGGCTCGCCGTTTCCGCTCGTGGGCCTGAGTTCATGAACAGTCATGACCGATCCCGCTCCTCCGCCGCCCGTGTAGTGGCGCACGTGACATTACACGACCCCGCCGACCATGAATGCGCAGTGTCCGCCCGGGGCCGTATGCGACCGGCAAAGACAAGAAGTCCCGGGCCACCGTTCTTCGGTGCTCGCCGGGGGTGCTCGCCGGGGGTGCTCGCCGGGGGTGCTCGCCGGGGTGCTCGCCGGGGGTGCTCGCCGGGGGTGCTCGCCGGGGGTGCTCGCCGGGGGTGCTCGCCGGGGGTGCTCGCCGGGGGTGCTCGCCGGGGGTGCTCGCCGGGGTGGTGCTCGCCGGGGGTGCTCGCCGGGGGGGGGGGTGCTCGCCGGGGGTGCTCGGGGGTGCTCGCCGGGGGGTGCTCGCCGGGGTGCTCGCCGGGGGTGCTCGCCGGGGGTGCTCGCCGGGGGTGCTCGCCGGGGGTGCTCGCCGGGGGTGCTCGCCGGGGTGCTCGCGGGGTGCTCGCCGGGGTGCTCGCCGGGGGTGCTCGCCGGGGGTGCTCGCCGGGGGTGCTCGCCGGGGTGGGGTGCTCGCCGGGGGTGCTCGCCGGGGGTGCTCGCGGGGTGCTCGCGGGGGTGCTCGCCGGGGGTGCTCGCCGGGGGTGCTCGCCGGGGGTGCTCGCCGGGGGTGCTCGCCCTGTCAC
>NZ_JAHLJA010000201.1:0-1839 GCF_020496245.1 Pseudonocardia sp. ICBG601
CCGGCGGTCGCAGCATGAGCACTGAGGCCGAGGTCGAGCAGCAGCCGCACGCGGCAGCTGATGCGAAGGCGCGCAGCGCCTACGCGGCGCTGCGCAGGATCACGGCGCAGCGCAGCATCTTCGCGACCGCTTACGGGCGAGCACGAACTCCAGGTGACCGTGCCGCAGCAGCGCTGAGCGCTGTCCGTGCGGCGATCCCGGCGATGACTTCCATCCGCACAACGCTGTCCCCGGACATCGAACGTCGGCTGGATCGGATCGCCGATGACCTCGCGGACCTGTTCGTTGAGCTGCATGACGCGCAGGAGGTCGCGGCGCGTAAGGCGGTCCGGGCGAAGGAGCGTCAGGCCGCTCGGGCCGAGCAGCGGCGTGCCGCTGTGCTGGCTGCAGGTGGTGAGCGGCGGTGAAGGTCCGTGGGCGGTGCGTGGTGTGTACGCGGTCGTTCGAGATCCCGCCGGGCCGGGCGGCGCAGGTCTGTGGCCGGTGCCGTAAGCGGGAGCAGCTGGGAGGTGGTCGTCGTGGCGCAGCCCGCATCTGACCAACACCAGGACGAGACCACTCCGGAACGGCCGGGCCTCTACATCGTCGACGGGGATGCCGATTCGTCCACGGTCGGTGAGGACCAGGCCGACAGCCAGGTGGAGCCCGCGCAGGTGAAGCCGTTGGCGCCGTGGGACCAGCGCATCGCCCAGATCGTCAGCGACGTGGTGGAGGCCCGCCCACGGTGGAACGAGCAGCCACCCTCGTACGCCCAGACCTGGGCGTACTCCCGGTCGGGGGACTGGACCACGTCCAGCAATCCGCTGGTGAGGGCGGCGCACTCGGCGCTGACTCTGGCCGCCCTGGTCGTGGTGTTCCCGCTGGATTGGGTGTCGAACGTGGTTCGGGACAAGCCGTCCGGCTTCGTGATCACGGTTGTCGTGGTCGTTCTACTCGCCCTCGCGTTCTGAAAGGACGGTGTCGTTGTGTCGTGGTCGATGTTCATTCCGAGTTCGATGCTCACGCTCGGCGCTCTGGCGCTGGTCCTGGCGATCGTCCTCGTGTACCTGGACGTGCCTGGGAAGGGCGTGGATTGGGAGAAGGTCGCCGCGGTCCTTGCCGTGGTCGGCGGGTTCGGTGTCGGCGGCGCCTCGGCCGGCTGGTTCGGTGGTCTGTTCACCGCCCTGTCCGGGGGCGCGCTGACCGGGGCCGGGCAGGCCACCGCCCAGCTCGTCGGGGTGTCCGCGGTGGGCGCGGTCGCCGCCGCAGCCGGACTGTGGGCCTACAGCCGCCTGCGCGGCTCCGGCATCACCGCCGCCACCAGGACGAAGTCGCTGCTGGTCGTCGCCGCCCTCGCCCTGGTCGGCACCGTCCTGGCCGGTGTCCCGCGCCTCTACAGCGCGGCGGACACCTTCATCGCCGCTCTCGCGGCATCGCTGACCTGATGACCGATCTAGCCACAAGTCGATACGACGCTAGAGAAGAGAGGAGTGGCTGGTGGAGGCGTTCTTCCTGACGTGTGTGGTGGTGGCGTTCTTCGTGACGAAGGGCCGTACCGATACCGCTGCTTACAGCAACGGCAAGGAACCACCGGGCCTGGCCCGGGCGCGGATGCGTCACGAGGCCGGTGGTGGGGCGCGCACTGCGTCGGGTCGTCCGACCGGGCGCGGTGCGTTCGGGCTGCTGGTGGCCTCGCGGTGGGCGGAGGCGTGTCGGGCCGCGCAGCACCGGGGCGAGCATCGGGCGGCACGGCGGCGGGCGTGGTTCGACGAGACCGCCCCGGGGCGGGATGAGCGGTGGCGTGCGGTCCAGCAGCGGCGTCTGGAGCGGGCGGATCGGGCGCGGGCCCGCTGGGCGCAG
>NZ_JAHLJA010000202.1:0-1602 GCF_020496245.1 Pseudonocardia sp. ICBG601
GGTCGCCGGCGGCGAGCACGGGCATTCCGAGGACGAGATTCGCTACGCCCGCGCCGCTACCTGAGCACCGAGGCCGCGCGCAGATCGCGATCGAGATCGCCAACGCCACCTTCGCCGCCCGCCAGCAGACACTGTGGGCGACGGATCCACGGGGCCAGCGACTCGACTCACTTCGGCGCGTTCGACCAGAACATCTTCACCGAGTGGCACTCCCGCTACGGCGGCCGAGGGGTGCTGATCTACTGGCACGTCGAGCGCGGCTCCGTGGTGATCCACTCGCAGCGGCTGAACTGCTCGGCCTCCGAGGTGCACGCGATGGTCGACGGCGCGATCCGGCATGGCACCGACATGCAGGTCGAGGCCAATTACGTGGACACGCATGGTCAGTCCGAGATCGGGTTCGGCATCACGAAGCTGCTCGGGTTCGACCTGCTGCCGAGGATCAAGCGGATCAACAAGGTCAAGCTGTACCGCCCGGCTGCTGGCGAGCCAGACGCCTGGCCGGGTCTGGCACCGGCGATGACCCGCCCGGTCCGGTGGGACCGCATCGCTGAGCAGTACGACCAGATGCTCAAGTACGCCACCGCGATCCGCGTGGGCACCGCCTCGACCGAGGCGATCCTGCGGCGATTCATGAAGGCCAACGCAGCGCACCCGACCTACCAGGCGATGATCGAGCTGGCCGGGCGCAAGACCATCTTCTTGGCCCGTTACCTGCACAGCCGGGCACTCCAGCGAGAGATCCACGAGGGCCTGAACGTGGTCGAGTCGTGGAATCGGGCCAACGCGGTCATCTTCTACGGCAAGGGCGGGGACCTGGCCACCAACCGGCGCGACGAGCAGGAGATGAGCGTGCTGTGCCTGCGGATCTTGCAGGCCGCCCTGTTGTACGTGAACACCCTGATGATCCAGGACCTGCTCGCTGGCTCCGAGTGGGACGACGCGCTCACCGCTGAGGATCGGCGCGGGCTGACGCCGCTGTTCTGGGCGCACGTGCTGCCCTACGGCGAGGTGCGGCTGAACATGGACGCCCGTCTTCGCCTGGCCGCCGCCGCCTCACACGGCTGACTGGCCGGTCTCGAAACCAAGGTTCCGCGACAGCGTGCAGGCGAGTTCGGACATCGACATCACCCAGGTCACGCTGTCTCACAATCTAACGTCGAAACACCGCCTCGAAACACGGCCACATGGTAACTTATGAGACAGTTGCGGGAGGAAACGAGACGATCATGACCGGCGAGTCCGCCATTACCGACCCGCGGATCGCCGCCGCCCTGGATGCCGACCGGACCAGGCCAGGACGGTGACGTGATGGAACTGGGCTACGCCCGCGTCTCGACCACACACCAGGACCTCGAACGACAGCTCGACGCCCTGGGCCACCACGGCATACCCGACGAGCGGATCTACACCGACAAGAAGACCGGCGCCACCATCGACCGGCCCGGCTTCACCGAGCTGCGCCGCTACGCCCGCTCCGGCGACACGATCATCGCGACCAACCTCGACCGACTCGGCCGCAATCTGCGCGAATGCCTCAACGTCGTGCACGAGCTGCGCGAGCAGGGCATCGGGATCAAGACCCTGAAGGACCCGATCCCG
>NZ_JAHLJA010000203.1:0-3845 GCF_020496245.1 Pseudonocardia sp. ICBG601
CGAGTTCGGACATCGACATCACCCCAGGTCACGCTGTCTCACAATCTAACGTCCGAAACACCGCCTCGAAACACGGCCACATGGTAAACTTATGAGACAGTTGCGGGAGGAAACGAGACGATCATGACCGGCGAGTCCGCCATTACCGACCCGCGGATCGCCGCCGCCCTGGATGCCGACCGGGACCAGGCCAGGACGGTGACGTGATGGAACTGGGCTACGCCCGCGTCTCGACCACACACCAGGACCTCGAACGACAGCTCGACGCCCTGGGCCACCACGGCATACCCGACGAGCGGATCTACACCGACAAGAAGACCGGCGCCACCATCGACCGGCCCGGCTTCACCGAGCTGCGCCGCTACGCCCGCTCCGGCGACACGATCATCGCGACCACCTCGACCGACTCGGCCGCAATCTGCGCGAATGCCTCAACGTCGTGCACGAGCTGCGCGAGCAGGGCATCGGGATCAAGACCCTGAAGGACCCGATCCCGATCGACACCACCGACGACTCGCCGATGGCCGAACTCGCCGTCGCGCTACTGGCGCTGTTCGCCACACATGGAACGAGTGTTCATGCGCGAACGCGCCGCCCACGCCCGCGGAGGCCACCGCAGCCACGGGCAAACTGCCCGGCCGACCCCGCAAACTCGACCCCAACCAGCTCGCCGCGGCCCAGGCCGCCCTCGACACCGGCCAGACCGCCGACCAGATCGCAGCCGCGTTCGGCGTCAGCCGCGCCACCCTCTACCGCAACCTCACCGAAAATAAACCCGCTGACCAGCAATGATCGACTCGTTTGCGGCTGGTGACAACTCCCTTACCGGCGCCCCAAGCCGGGGCAAGCCGGGACAGCCGGGACACATTGAGCGTTCCAGCAGGTCACATGCGCTTTTTCCCTGTCCCGGCTTGAGGGGGTGTCCCGGCTCAAGCCGGGACACCCCCTCAACGAACAACACGCTCACGCAAGCCGAAGGCCGCCCTTACCGCATCCTGACCAGCGGTTATGCCTCGCCTGGCCCCGCGCCTCCTTGTTCAGCACTGTCGGTGACCAGATCAGGGGTGTAGCGCCGCCACGCGTCGCCGAACACGTCACGCTGGTAGCACCTGACCTTCCCGAGCCCAGGGAGCCGCATTTGCGTGGACTGGATGTCGTACTCGGCGAGGAGCTTCCCGAGGCGCATGGCGGTGAGTCCTTCGCCGCGTGGCCCGTAGTCCGCCCACGGCGCCTCCGGATCAGCCCGGAGCTGCTGGAGCAGCCGCATCGTCGGCAACGCCTGCTCGTCCCCGAACGCCGCATGGCAGTCCGCGAGGAGCCGGATGCGTTCGGACCGGTCATCCCCGGCACTGTCCTCTTGGAGGGCGAGGATGGCTTGGCGGGCGCGTTCGGGCCAGTGGCCTCCGGCGTGGTCGGCGATGGCGATGAGTGGTTCCCAGGTGTCAGCGGCCCGGTCCTCGACCGGCATCACCGGCTCAGCCGCCTCCAAGACCGATAGGTCGTTGCGGAGCCAGCTGTGCAGCCGCTCAGCGAGCTTCTGGAGGCGTGGCCGGTCGCGTCGGTGCCGGTAGGGCGCCACCTGTTCTCCGGGGGCTCTGCGGCGCATCTGGACGACGATGGCGCGGTCTTCGATGGTGTCGGGCATGCGTCCGATCCCGGCCAGCGCTGCCATGGCGAACGTCGAGATCGACTCGACGCGGTTTTTGGCGAGGTCGTAGCGCTTGGCGGGCCGGTTGCGTTGGTGTCCGGCGTTCAGGAGTCCGCGGAGGTCTTCGTGGCCGGTGGCTGCGGGTCCGAAGATCGTGTCGGCCTCATCGACGAGCATCGTGGGTGGGTCGGCGGTGATGGAGCGGTAGACCGCTGCCGGTGTGGCGTTGACGGTGATGAACGGCTGGTGGCAGGCGCCTTCGACGACGTCGAGGAGGCGGGATTTCCCGCAGCGCTTCTCCGGTGCCCGCACGACCAGGCGTGGTGCGTGGCCCAGGCGGGTTGGGCGTGGGTGGCGGCGATCCAGAGCACGACCCCGACGACGGCGGCGTCGGAGGGGAGGGCGACGTAGCGGCGCAGCGCGGTCTCCAGGTCGTCGAGGATCACCGCCCCGTCGACGTCGCTACTGGTGCTGTTGGTCGGTGGTGGGGTGAAGGTGCCGGATTCGGAACCTTCGCCCTGACCTGCGGGAACCTGGTCGTCGTGGGTGTTCACGCGGTCCTCCTGGAGGTGGTGGCGGCGGGTGCGGTGCTCGGGTGGTGTCGCCAGAGGCGTCCGGTCACCTCGGGCTCGTGCGGGTGCTCGGTCCAGGTCTCGGTCGGGGCGTAGGCGCGGAGCTCGGCGGCCGGATGGCCGTCCGGGTAGCGGCGAGACGCGTCCTGCATGGCTGCCAGGTCGTCGGCCCAGTACCAGCGCCCACGCCAGGGCCCGTCGACGAGGACGGCGAGTTCGCGGCCGTCGGCGACCTGGACCGCCAGCCGCGACATCCGGGGCGGCCGGTGCGCGGGGGAAGGGCGGTGCTGCCGCGTCGCTTCCGGTCCTCGCCCGCTGGGGCGGGCTGTGGTCCGGGTCGACTTGCCCACGACCAGCTGTGGGGCTGCGGTGGTGCTCATGCCGCGTCCCCACGTGCCCACCGGGCCGGGTCGCCGTGGGGCGGATACCGGCGCCGCATCAACTCCGCGAGGGACGGCTGTCGGGCGAGCCCGGCAGCGGTGTAGGCGACCGAGACCTGCTTGCTGGCGTCGCGCAACGCGACCCAGCGGGCGTGGCGCAGGTCGGCGACCTCCACGCCCACGCGGGCGGCGACGAGCAGCGGTGCGGTCGGCTGGGCTCGTCCGAGGACGGCGGCCAGCACGGCCGGGTCGACGAAGCTGATCACCTCCAGCGCGTCGGCCCGATCCGGGTGGGGCAGGCGCGGGATCGGGACTGCCAGGGCTCGACACGGGAGCGGGTCAGGTGCTGCAGGTGTTGCCGGTGGTTCCGGTAGTCCAGGAGAGTGGTGACTGTGTGTGGTCATGGGGGCTCCTGTTTTCGGCATGGCGAAGGGGAGGGAGGGAGGCGCCGAAGTGCTCCCGTCCCTGCTCAACTGCGGGTTTCAGAGGTGCTGGAGGGGGTGGGTCCCTGGGGTCCCTGGGTGACTGTCAGTGCAGGTCAGGTTGGGGAGGGACCCGTCGGGGACCCGGGAGGGAGAACTCCCTGGGTCCCTCCCGGGTCCCTGAGGGGGTCCCTCAGCTCAGGTCGTCGGACCCTTCGCCCCATTCGTCACTGTCGGTGACAGGATCGGTGGGTGTGTTGCGGTCGGTGAGGGCTTCTGCGATGCGGTCGGTGGAGACCTGTTTGGTGCCGCCGGTCTTGTAGGGCTTCGCCCCGTCGGGGAGTGCGTCGGCGAGGCGTTCGAAGGTCCAGGTCCCGTAGTGGGCGCGGTCGAGTTCGGCGAGCAGCGCGAGCGCTTCCTGGGTGCGCATCCGCTTCGCGCCCGCCTCGGTGAGGACGTGGAGCAGGTCCTCCAGAAGGTCCCGGCGAGGCGGCGGTGCCGGGGCGGTCGCTGCTCCGGTGGCGAGCCCGGCCTCTTCCCGCAGCTTCACCGCCCGCTCGACGATCGGTGTCAGCTCGTCGACGCCGTTGCCGCGTTGGATGTAGAAGCAGCGCATCAGCCCGTCCCGGCTGGTGAACCCGGATGTCATGGCGGTGCCGAGGTCCCCGAGGTCCACGGTGCCGTCGCTGCCCACGGTCATGGGTTGCAGGGTGGTGGCGGTGATCCCGGCGGTGTGTTT
This sequence comes from Pseudonocardia sp. ICBG601, assembly GCF_020496245.1. Lineage (NCBI taxonomy): Bacteria > Bacillati > Actinomycetota > Actinomycetes > Pseudonocardiales > Pseudonocardiaceae > Pseudonocardia > Pseudonocardia sp. ICBG601. Next base: position 3,762 of record NZ_JAHLJA010000203.1, read on the forward strand.
GCCGGTGCCGAGGATCGCGTCGTTGCCCTGGTGATCGGCGATGGCGAAACACGCCCGGTTCGACAGGACTTTCGCCACCGCCCG
>NZ_JAHLJA010000204.1:0-2600 GCF_020496245.1 Pseudonocardia sp. ICBG601
CGGGCCTGCACAGCCTGCTTGAGCCGGCGCAGGTTGCGCGGCTCCGGCGAGGCCTCCAGCGGGGCCAGCTTGACCGCGCCAGCCGCGCGGTCGCTAATCGACAACCAATCGCAGCCCGGCAGGGCGGTGTGCAGGGCCTCCAGCTCGGCGCGCATCTCGGCTTGCAGGTCGGCGATGAACTGGCTGGGGTCCAGCGGCTTGCGCAGCGCCTGGTAGTGCTCGACGCGATGGTCCTCGAATCGGTCGGAAGGTCTTCGGCGGGTTGCGCCAGGTGTCCGCGCCGACGACCCAGATTTCCTTGCACCGCAACTGCTCGCGTAGCGCCTGGAAGGTGCACACCTCGTAGACCATGCGCACGACCCGTTGCCGGCGGCGCTTGTCGTCCTTGTAAACCAGCGCCTCCCAGTCCTCGCTCAGGCCGCGATGGACCGGGATGTGCTCGCCGGCCGGGTAGTAGTGCAGGTTCCCGGCGCTGGCGTAGCGGGTGATCAGCTCCAGCGCGTCGAGCACCGGCCGGTGGGTGGTGTTGTTGCTGCGGAACTCCAGCACGTCCAGCAGCTTGATCAGCCCAGTCCGGTAGTGGTTGGTGTAGGAGCCCTTCAGCGTGGCCTTCACGGTGCGCTGGTAGGTCGGCCCGGAGGACTTGAACTCCGCGATCAGGTCGGCCAGCACGGCCTGCGGCGCGACCGGGAACACGGTGTCGCGCACGAGCTGGTCGCCGGCGTTTCACGGTCGCCTCGGCGACCCGGAACAGCAAGTTCTCCTTGCCGGTGACCCGCTTGAACTCCTTGATCAGCTCCTTGGTCACCCGGACCTCGGCGCGGGCGTTGATCCGGTGCACGGTGGAGATCAGCAGCTCGACCAGCGTGTCGGTGATCTCCCGTTCCCGGCAGTGCAACAACGCCGCCAGCAGGGCCAGCGTCACCTCAGGCGCGTGTCCGCGCAGGTGGCTGGGCGCCTCGACCGCCGCCCGCGCCCGCCAGGCGGCGACCACCTTCGGGGCGATGTCGGCGAACACGCCGGCTGACAGGCCGACCGCCCGTACCGCTTCCAGCTTGGCGATCTCGGTCAACATCGTGTTCAGGCTGACGTTGCCCGGATCGGACCGGATCGAGGCCAGCACCGCCGGCCCGTCACCGTCCCCGCCGGGTTGGCCGTCGTCATCGGCACCGGCCGCGACCAAGGCGAACAGCCGAACGCGCACCGCCTCGGATAAGCGGATCGCCACCCGTGCGAACAGCAGCTCCTCGCCGCGGTGCAGCGCCGAGCGCACGATCCGGTCGACGCGGCCGCCGGTGGGCGCTCGATACGTTCCTCCCGGCACCGGTCCAGCAGCTGGTCACGGACACGTTCAGCGCCGCGCTCGGTCTGGGTGACGGTGGTGACCAGCCACTCGGTGAGCTTGTCGGCGTCGGCGACGCTGCACTCCCGGAACCCCAGTGTCCGGCGAATCTGGCTGCGATGGAACTCGATCGTGCGGCCGGACCAGTCGTAGAACGCCAGCTCGGTCACCGGCACACCGACCTGCCGGGCCACGTAGTCCACAGCGGCGTCGGGGATCTCGCTCCGGCTGCGGGGAAACCGGCCGTGCTCGGTGTAAAAGCGCAGCAACACCGCGAACCCGAGCCGCGTCGCGCCACGCTTGCCGGCCACCATCGCCAGCTCGGCCTCGACCAGCGTCCACCGATCGATCAGTTCGTCCTGACCCAGCTCACGCGCCACGCACGGACGCTACTCCCACCCCCCGGACACCGCCGCGACCAGAGATTCAGGGTCAAGCCCCCAGCGCTCGTTTGCGGCTGATGACACGATCCTTACCGGCACCCCGGCTTGGGGGCCGTTTCGGGACATCCCTCGAAATCTCACTCTGTGCAACTGGCGGCGCGGCGCGCCACGGCGAGCGCCCACTCCCGTGGCGCCGGGCGTCAGCGAGGAGGCGACCGGACGGTGCCGATGCTGTCGCCAGTGCTGACAGCGATCTCTCGGTAGCTGAACCCCTGGAGGGCGCAGATCCACGGCCCTGGCTCGACGTTGCTTGGCCCGCTGCTCGTAGCGGTCTCGGGGTTCGGCGATCATTTTTGTGACCGTGGAGCGGGATATTCCGAACTCTTCAGCGAGTTCGCGGCCGCTCTTGGTCCGACGCCGCGGAATTTGCGCTGTCATGAGAAAGCCCGCTTCGCCAATGCCTGCCTCGCGGAGCTGTCGAGATGTTTCGATCTGGTCATCGCCACGGATTCGGCCAGCGATGAGTCCGCCGTTGCGTCCTGATCCTTTGCGTCCGCGTGCGGCTTGGATGGCGGAGAAGGCTGCGTCGTAGGCGGCGGGGCCGTCGTTCCACATGCGGGAGTAGTTGATCGTCCAGGTCCGAGATGGAGCCGGAGATGTGGCCGAGTTCGTTCCCCTCCGAGGGGGATGGGGAAGTCGGCGTTGAGGATCGCGACGTGTTTGGCGACAGCGGCGCGGTAGCCGTCGGCGTCGCCCCAGTGGTGCCGCATTTCGCGGTAGGCGAAGCGGCGGACCATGTGGAACAGGGTTTCGTTGCGGGAGTAGCCGACGGGGGCGCGGCGGCGTGTGTTGTGCCAGCCGCGTCCGGGCATGTG
>NZ_JAHLJA010000205.1:0-2366 GCF_020496245.1 Pseudonocardia sp. ICBG601
CAGAACGCGATCGGCGGCCTCGTACTGGTGCCGGGGTCCTGCTCGTCGCGGCGGGCGCGGTCGGCATGGTGCGCTGCCCGACGTCTACAACCGCACAACGCCGTCACCAAGGCCGCCGGGCTCGGGATCGTCGCGATCCTCGTCGGGGTCGCGATCCTGGTGCCCGAGCCGGGGGTGCTGCTCACCCTCGGCGTGCCGTGGCACTGCAGCTCTTCACGATCCCGGTCGCCAGCTTCGCGATCGGGCACGCCGCCTACCGGTCCGGGGCCCCTCGACCCCGTCCACGCTGCGCGAGGACGACCCCGGCTCCGGCGGACGACGGCTGAACCGTCCGCACCTCCCGGGCGCGCGCGTCGCTGTCGATGTCCTCCCCAGGTCGTCGACGACGAGTGCGTCCGGTCGATCGCACCGCTGCGGTAGGCCGAGCGCCCGACCACCTGCGAGATGACCGGCGCCGTCATCACCTGGAACAGCACGACCAGGATCAGCGTCGAGGAGTTCTCGAACTCCAGGTTGACCGCGACGCCCAGCAGGATCAGCAGCAGGCCGAGGGTCTGCGGCTTGGTGGTGGCCTGCAGCCGGGCGGGCAGTCCGGCAGCCGGACCAGCCCGAGCGCACCGAGCAGGCAGGACAGCCCGCCGGCGAGCATCAGTGCGGCGGAGACCACGTCGAGCACGTCGTGCAGGCCCATCAGCGGTGCCGCCCCATCGTTCGACCAGGGGGCGCCGTCGACGAGCCGACCAGCGCGATCAGCGCGACCGCGGCCAGCAGCGGGATGTTCGACCCGTCGGAGTAGATCGCCGCGTACACGCGGGCCGCGGCCACGATCAGCACGACGAACACGTCCAGCGCCGCGATGCGGCCAGCGTCGTGGGGCCCTTCAGGAGCCGCCACATCGTCAGCACCCCGGCGGCGTCAGCATGATCAGTACCAGCGTGTGGACGACGGTCACCGTCGTTCCTCCCCGTGTCCCCGGCGGCGACCGCGGCGACGGCGGCGGCGCACCGGTCCCGGTCCTCCTGGCTGCCGACGGCGTCGATCACCCGCAGCTGCAGCCGCATCATGTCCCGGCGGAGCCGTTCGACGGCGCCGGGCCGGTGCAGGGCGAGTGCGTAGACGTACCAGCGACGCCGGGCCCGGTCGATCTGCAGTGTGAAGCTGCCCGGGGACAGCGCGCAGGCCGCGACGATCGTCGTCGCGGTGCGGTCCGAGCCGGTGCACAGCGGCAGCCCGACGATCCCGGACCGGGCGCGCGGCCCGTGCCGCAGCGTCACCATGCTGACCCGGATCCCGGAGACGACCAGGTCCGAGGCCAGGAACGCCAGCAGCCGCAGCAGCTTCCACGGCCGGAACGGAGCCGTTCGGGCAGCAGCGGCAGCGGGAAGATCGCCGTCACCGCGAGGCCGACGAGCAGACCGCCGACGATCGCGGCCGCGGACACGCTCCCCCACAGCAGCACCCACACCAGCGCCAGCGCGAGCACCTGCGGGGATCCGCCGGCGCACGCTCCCGCCGCGGGCGGACCCGCCCATCGGCTCGGCGACGGTGTCGGGGACCGGTGGCGGCACCCGGCGGGGGTGCGGGCGTGGTCGGGCTCCGGCGGCTCGCCGACCTCGGCCGCGCCCATCTCGGCCTCGCGGCGCGCCTCCGGCGAGGAGAGCACGGCGTCCTCGCGGTCGTCGCCGTCGGGGCGGCCTGCGGGTCCGGGCCGTCGGCCGTGCCGCGCCACCCCGGCTCGGGGTCTGCTCGCTCACGGGGTCACCTCCGGGGTGTCGCCGGCCGCGGTCCGCACGGTCGTGTCCCGGGCGAGGTCACCGGACCGTCCGCTCGCGCTGATGGTCCCGTCACCCCCGGGGTCGGCGCCCGGCCCGAGGACGGCGGCGGTGTAGCCGGTCCGGTCGTGCAGGTCCACCCCGGCCCTGGCCGTCACCCCGGACAGCGGGCCGGCGAACACGCGATCGCGACGCTGACCACGACCAGCGTGGACGCGCCGACGTACATGCCGCGGGCGCTGCGCGCGGTCCCGACGACGAGCTCGTCGTTCGGGTCGTCGTCGGCCAGGGGCTCCTTCGGTGCGCCCCAGAACACCCGCACCCAGACCCGGGCGACGGCGTAGAGGGTCAGCAGGCTCGCCAGCACGACGACGGCCGCGACCGATCCCCGGCGAAGCCCCGCGCCCGCACCGGCCTGCAGGCAACGCGAGCTTCGCGACGAAACCGAGGTCGGGGGCAGCCCGGCCAGGGTGATCGCCGGGATCGCGAACAGCACGGCCAGGTGGGGTGCTGCTGGGCGAGCCCACCCATCTGGGAGATCGACACGGTCCCGGTCCGCCGGGTGATGAGCCCGCTGACCAGGAACAGCGTCGC
>NZ_JAHLJA010000206.1:0-2058 GCF_020496245.1 Pseudonocardia sp. ICBG601
ATCGCGACGCTGACCACGACCAGCGCGGACGCGCCGACGTACATGCCGCGGGCGCTGCGTGCGGTCCCGACGACGAGCTCGTCGTTCGGGTCGTCGTCGGCGAGGGGCTCTTGGGGCGCCCCAGAACACCCGCACCCAGACCCGGGCCACGGCGTAGAGGGTCAGCAGGCTCGCCAGCACGACGACGGGCGGCGACCAGCTCCCCGGCGAGGCCCGCGCCCGCACCGGCCTGCAGCAGCGGCGAGCTTCGCGACGAACCCCGAGGTCGGGGGCAGCCCGGCCAGGGTGATCGGGGGATCGCGAACAGCACGGCCAGGTGGGGCGCCTGCTGGGCCAGCCCACCCATCTGGGAGATCGACACCGTCCCGGTCCGGCGGGTGATGAGCCCGCTGACCAGGAACAGCGTCGCCTGCACCGTGATGTGGTGGACGACGTAGAGCCCGGTCCCGGCGATGCCGTCGGGGGGTGAAGGGCGAGCCCGAACACCATGACCCGATGTGGCTGACCAGCAGGAACGACAGCAACCGGTTGAGGTCGTCTCCTGCGCGACGGCGCCCAGCGGGCCCACCACCATCGTCACCGCGGCGATCACCAGCAGCAGCGTCGACGGGCTGTCCTGCGGGAACACCAGCGTCTGGGTGCGCAGCAGCGCGTAGATGCCGACCTTGGTGAGCAGGCCCGCGAACAGCGCGGTGACCGGGGCGGGGGCGTTCGGGTAGCTGTCGGGCAGCCAGAAGTGCAGCGGCACGATCGCCGCCTTGATGCCGAACACCACGATGAGCACCAGGGCGAGCACCGCGCGCAGGCCCTCCGGCAGCGCGCCCATCCGCCCGGCGAGGTCGGCCAGGTTGACCGTGCCGGTGGCGGCGTAGACGAGCCCGACCGCGGTGGAACAGCAGCGACGAGGTCAGCGACACGATCACGTAGGTCATGCCGGACCGGATCCGCGACGCCGACGTCCGCCGGGTGATGAGCACGTAGCTCGACGCCAGCATGATCTCGAACGCGAACGCACAGGGTGAACAGGTCGCCGGTCAGGTAGGCCAGCGACACACCCGTCGACAGCAGCAGGAAGATCGGGTGGAAAGTGGTGCTGGCGGTCTCCCGGCCGTAGTCGGAGATCCGCTGGTCGATCGCGTAGACCAGCACCGCCAGCGTCACCACCGACGAGATGAGCAGCAGCAAGCGCCGACATCCGGTCGGCGACGAGCACGATGCCCATCGGGGCGGGCCAGCCGCCGAGCTCGGCGACGACGGCCCGTAGGTGTCCGCGGCCACCAGCAGCACCGCGCCGACGACGCACACCAGCGCCAGGGTCACCACGCCGATGACCCGCTGGGCCGAGGCGCGGGGCGGCTGACGACGACGCTGGTCGCGGCGCCCCACATGGGCAGCAGCACCGGCAGCGTGACCAGGGCCTGCAGCGGGGTCACTTGCGCCCTCCTCGAGCTCGTGGGAGTCGGCGGTGTCCTCGGGCTCGGCGTCGGTCTCGTCCGCGGTGCCCTCCTCCATCGCGCCCTTGGGCTTCTGCCGGTCGCGATTGCGGCGGTCCTCCACGTCGTCCTGACCTCGTCGTGCCCGACGAGCACCCAGGAGCGGTAGCCCAGCGCCAGCAGCAGCGTGGTCAGGGCGAAGGTGATGACGATGGCGGTCAGCGCCAGCGCCTGCGGGAGCGGGTCGGCGATCTGCTCGGGGCAGCACCGCGTCGAGGATCGGGGCGCGCCGGGCGGTCCGCCGGAGACCTGCAGCAGCAGGTTCGCGCCGTGCCCGAGCACCACGATGCCGATCAGGATGCGCATCAGCGAGCGCTGCATCAGCAGGTAGAAAGCCGACCGAGTACAGCACCGCGAGCACGGCGCCATGCTCAGGGTGATGGTGGTGTTTCACCTCGGGCCACCTCGCGGGGGAGGTCCTCGCCCGCCTCGCGGGCGTCGCGGGCGATGCCGGACCCGAGCGAGCGCAGCAGGTCGAGCACCGCCACCGATGATCAGCAGGTAGACGCCGACGTCGAGCAGCAGGCTGCTCACGATGTCGAGGTAGCCGAACGGGCCGAAGGTG
>NZ_JAHLJA010000207.1:0-6944 GCF_020496245.1 Pseudonocardia sp. ICBG601
GACCAGCGCCGGGCGATGGCCGCGCTGGCCTGGCACCCGCGCTGGGGCGACCGCGCCCAGGACGTCGTCGCGATCTGCCACGACGCCGACCCCGACGAGATCGACGCGGCCCTGCGCGCCGCGCTGCTCACCGACGCCGAGATCGCGGCCGGCGAGGACGCCTGGTCCGCCCTGCCCGACCCGTTCGGCTGGGCCCACGACGAGCCCTGCGCCGAGTCCGAGCCCGTGGGGCCCGCCGCCCTGGACGACCCCACCGTCCGTTCCGACCGAGAAGGAGACCTCTGATGGCCGTTCCCAAGCGACGGACGTCGCGATCGAACACCCGGCACCGCCGGTCGCAGTGGAAGGCGACCACGCCCGACCTCGTGCCGGTCACCCTGGAGGGACGCCGACACCTGGTGCCGCGCGCGCTCGTCCCGGCTACCGCCGGGGTCTGCTGCCGCCGCCCACCGGGCGGGACTGAGGAGACCCCTTACCGCGGACCCCGCGCGGCCCGCGGGACGGCGTGATCGCCCGATGCCCGGGCGGTCCCCTCAGCCGCAGTGTCGTCACCATGCTGATGACACACATCCCGATGGACCCCCTCGTCGCCCTCGCGAGCAGCGGCAGGCCCGGCTGCGGGAGGAGGCGGACCGGTACCGCGCGGCGCGGCTGCTGCGCGGCGCGACCGGCCCGTCGGCGGTGGGACGGCTGTGGCTGCGGCTGCGTACCCGGCTCACCGCCTCCCGGCGGCCGGGACGGGCCCCCGGGCCGGCCGGGCCCGCGACGCTCCCGCGGCGGCCCCGGGGCCGCACCGGGACCGCACCGGGGCAGTGCGCCGCACCCGGTGCGGGCCGGGACGCGTGGCTGAGCCACGCGTCCGGGCGAGCCCGCCGTCGTGGGCCCGGGAGTGTCGGTATCCCGTGCCACGATGCGCTCCATGACGGCGGCAGCGACCCACGGGGGCGGCCCCACCGGCCCGGACACGGACGAGCTGGTCGGCCGCGCGGAGGAGCTCTCCGGCTGCTCCGCGACCTCGACGCGGCCCGGGCCGGGCAGGCCCGCGCCGTGCTGCTCGCCGGGGAGGCGGGGATCGGAAAGTCCCGGCTCGCCGCCGCGCTCGGCCGGGCCGCCGCGGAGGCGGGCGTGCAGGTCGTCGTCGGGCGGTGCCTGGACGAGGGCGGCGCCGCACTCCCCTACCTGCCCTTCTCCGAGGTGCTCGGCGCGCTGGACCGGGCGGGCACCGCGCTGCGGCCGGTGCTGCACGGGTTGTTGCCCGTGTGCGCCGGAGGCACCCCGCCCCACGGGAGGGGACGGGGACTCCGGGCGTCTGCAGGTGTTCGACGCGGTGGCCGGTGCCGTGCGCGACGCCGCCGCGGCGGCCCCGCTGCTCGTCGTACTGGAGGACCTGCACTGGGCGGACCGCTCCACCAGGGAGCTGCTCGCCTTCCTGCTCGCCCGGCTGGGCTCGCAGCGGCTGCTGGTGCTGGGCACCTACCGCTCCGACGACCTGCACCGCAGGCATCCGCTGCGCGCGTCGCTGGCGGAGCTCGTCCGACTGCCCGCCGTCCGTCGGGTCGAGCTCGGGCCGCTCGCGCCCGACGCCGTGCTGGCGCTGGCCCGGGCCCGGGCGGCCACCGGGGGCGTCGACGAGGCCACCCTGCGCCGGATCGCCGCCCGCAGCGAGGGCAACGCCTTCTACGCCGAGGAGCTCGTCGCGGCGGGGTCGAACGGGCTGCCGGGCGGACTGGCCGACGTGCTGCTGACCCGGCTGGACCGGCTCGGACCACCGGCGCGGGAGGCTGTGCGGGGTGGCCTCGCTGGCCGAGCGGAGCATCTCCCACGACCTGCTGCGCGACGCGTCCGGGCTCTCCGCGGCCGATCTGGATGCGGGCCTGCGGGAGGCGGTGTCGCACCACCTGCTCGTCGCGGATCCGGCGCCCGGCGCGGAGTCCTACGCCTTCCGGCACGCCCTGCTCCGCGAGGCCGTGCACGACGACCTGCTCCCGGGCGAACGGGTACGGCTGCACTCCCGGCTCGCCGCGCTGCTCGCCCGCCGGGACGACACGCCCCCGGGGTGGCCGCCGCGCCTCGCCCGGCATTCGCTGGCCGCCACGACCTGCCGCGGGCGCTCGCGGCGTCGGTACGGGCCGCCGAGGAGGCCGCCGGCGGCACGGCCCGGCCGAGATGCTGGCCCACGCCGAGCGGGCACTGGAGCTGTGGTCCGCCGTCGAGGACCCCGAGCGGCTCACCGGGGTCACCGAGAGCGCGCTGACCCGGGAGGCGGCCTGGGCGGCGAGCGCCTCGGGCGATCCGGAACGGGGCCACCACCCTCGGGGCCCGCGCGGTCCGGGTCGCCGACCTCGGCGGGGATCCGCGGGCCGGGGCCGAGGCGCGCCGGCACTACGCGATGCGGCTGCTCGACAGCGGGTCCCGGGTGGACGCGGCGGTGGCCGCGGCCACGGAGGCCGTCGAGCTGCAGTCCGGGGGCCCGCCCGACACGGAGCTGGCCTGGTCTCACGCCGTGCTCGCGCGGGCGCACCTGAACGCCGACCATGCCGAGCCCGCCTGGTCCCACGCCCGCGCGTCGCTGGCGGTGGCCCGGGCGGTGCACGACACCGCGCCCCCCGCGGACGGGTCGGCCGGGTACCGCGACCTCAGCGCGGTCTGCGCGGACGCACTGATCACCCTGGCCTTCTGCGCCCGGCTGGAGGGGGACCCGCAGGCCGCCCGGGACCGGCTCGCCGGGGCGGCCTCGCTGGCCGCCGCCTCCGGGAACCAGGTCGTCGAGCTGCGGACCGTGTGGAACCGCGGGGTGTCGTTCGTCGAGGACGGCTTGCTCGACGCCGCCGCGGAGGAGCTCGCCGAGGGGGCCCGCCGGGCGGCCGCGTACGGGCTGCTCTGGGGCGGGTACGGCCTGGAGTTCCGGATCGCGCAGGTCCGCGTCGACGTGCAGCGCGGGGAGTGGGGGGCCGCCGTCCGCACCGCCGCGACGTCGACCCCACGCTGCCGCTGCGCGTCACCGGGATGCTGGCGGTGGCAGGCGCGGTGGTCGGCGTGGCCCGCGGAGACCTCGACGACGCCGAGGAGCTCTCCCGCGCTGGCCGCCGAGCCGCCGGCGCACGACCAGGCCGCGTTGTTGCAGGGCGTCGTCGGGGCCGAGTCGGCGCGCTGGCGCGGGGATCCCGCCCTGGCCGTGGACCGGGTCGCCGGCGCGCTCGGGGTGCTGCGGGCGGAGTACCCGCACCACCTCGGCGAGCTGGCGCTGTGTGCGCTGGGCGCGGCGGCCGGGCCGACCTCGCGGAGGCGGCCCGTACCGCGGGCAACCCGGCGGGGGCCGACGCGCACGCCGGGGCGGCGACCGGGCTCGTCGACGAGGCGGCACGCACCGCCGAGCGCGGCCTGCCCCGCGGCACCTCGGTCGGGCCGGAGGGCCGGGCGTGGCTGGCCCGGGCCCGCGCCGAGGCCGCCCGGGCCCGCGGCGACACGGCGCCGCAGGTCTGGGACCCCGTCGTGGAGACCTTCGCCGGGTACGGCGACCTCTACCGCGCCCGCGGAGGCCCGGTGGCGGCGGGCCGAGGCCCTGCTCGGGCGGGCGCACCGCGGTGGCCCCGGCACCGACGGCCGAGGCCGACCGCCGCGCCGCCGTCGAGGACCTGGCGGTCGCCGCGTCCGAGGCCGACCGGCTCGGCGCCCGCCCGCTGGCCGAGCCGCGCGTCCGCGCGCTGCGGGTGCGGGCCGGCGGACGGTGTGTCCCCGGCCCGGTCGGCGGCCGGCGGCGGTGGTTCCCCGCTCACCCCGCGCGAGCACGCGGTGCTGGAGCTGGTCGCGCACGGGCTGACCAACCGGGCGGTCGGCGAGCGGCTGTTCATCTCCGAGAAGACCGTGAGCGTGCACCTGTCCCGGGCGATGGCGAAGCTCGGCGCCTCCGGCCGCGCCGAGGCGGTCGCCGTCGCCACTCCCGGGGTCTGCTTCGCCCCACGGGAGTGAACCCTGCCCACCGGCTGTCCCCTCCGGACCGGACCGGGCCCGTGCGGGCCGTGACGTGCGCCACCGGTCGTGCCTAGGGTCGGTCGTACCGCACGTCACCGGCAGACCGATGGAGGTCGCATGGTCGCCCACGGGGTCGTCCCGCCGTCCCGGACCGGCAACGGAGCGGGGGTGCCCGCATGATCGCCCGCTCACCCGCCCCGGACCTGGACGTGCCCGCGCTGCCGGCCTCCGCGACGCTCCGCGGCGCCGCCGACCGGTTCGGCGACGCCACGGTGCTGCACCAGGCCGGGCACGAGCTCTCGTTCCGCGGGCTGCTGGAGCGCGCCTCGGCGTTCGCGCACGCGCTGCACGCCGACGGGGTCGGCCGCGGCGACGTCGTCGCACTGCACCTGCCGAACTGCCCGCAGTACGCGATCGCCTACTGGGGGACGCTGCTGGCCGGGGCCACCGTGACCCCGGCGAACCCGCTGCTCGCCCCGGACGACCTGGGGCACAGCTCGCCGACGCGGGCCGTCGTCGTCCTCAGCTGGGAGGCGGCGCTGCCCGCGGTGCTCGCCGCACGGCCGGCGACGTCGCTGAAGCGCGTGCTCGTCACCGGCGCCCACGGGGACCCGGAGCAGCCGGGGCCGGAGGTGACCGGGCTCGGTGCGTACCTCGACGGCAGGCCGTCGACACCGCCGGGCACCGACCTGGAGGTGGACCCGACCGGACCGCGACCTCGCCCACCTGGCCTACACCGGTGGGACCACCGGCCGGTCCAAGGGCGTGCGGGTCACCCACCGGCACGTGCTCACCAACGCCCTGCAGGCCGCCTGCTGGGGCACCGGCGCCCGGCCGGACGTGACCGCCACCGGGTACGGGCCCGGCGTCGTCCTGGCCGACCCCGGCCCCGTCTCGGAGTTCCCGACCCCGATCGGCACCGGGCGGCGCGATCGGCATCGCCCCCTGGTTCCACGCGATGGGGACGATCGGCGGGCTCAACGTCCCGCTGCTCACCGGGACGACGACCATCGTGCACGCTCGCTTCGACCCGCGCGCCTACCTGGCCGACGCCACCCGGTTCGCCGTCACCACGCTGTCCGGGGCGCCACCGGTGTACGCCGCGCTCCTCGCCCACCGCGAGACCGCCGGGGACCTGTCGTCGGTGCGGTCGCTGACCTCGGGCGCGGCGCCGTTGCCTGCCGATCATCCGGCGCGCGCGCGACTGGCTCGGCGAGGACCTGGTCATCTCCGAGGGCTACGGCCTGACCGAGGTGACGATGGCCGCCACCCTCGGCCCCGCCGCCCGGTCGGCGGACCGGCGACCGGCACCGTCGGGCTGCCGGTCGCGGGCCCGAGATCCGCATCTCCGGACCGGACGGCGAGGAGCTCGACGCCGGGGCCGAGGGCGAGGTGTGGATCCGCGGGCCGCAGGTCACCGGCGGCTACCACCGGCGCCCGGCCGAGACCGCGGCCGCCTTCGACGGCGACGGGTGGCTGCACACCGGCGATGTCGGCGTCCTCGACGAGGACGGCTACCTGCGCATCGTGGACCGGCTCAAGGACATGCTGCTCCACAAGGGCTACAACGTGTACCCGCGCGACCTGGAGGAGCGGCTGCTGGCGCTGCCGGGCGTGACCGGTGCGGCCGTCGTCGGGCGCCCGTGGGGGTCGACGGCGAGCACCCGGTCGCGTTCCTGACCACCGCGCCCGACGTCGACGAGGGCACGGTCCGCGCCGCCGTCGACGGGCTGAACGAGCGTCTGCTGCCCTACCAACGTCTGCGGGAGGTGCATCTGATCGGGGCGATCCCGGTCTCGGCGGCGGGCAAGGTGCTCAAGCGGGACCTCCGCGAGCAGCTGCCGACGCCGCCCCCGCGCGCAGCGAAGGAGTGATGCACGACCACGCTGCGTGAGTGAAGGACCGCTACACGGGTGGGCGTGTACCCCCAACGAGTGGAGTAGTCACTCCGACGGTTGGCGTAGGGGGTGACCGGATAACAGGGTGGTCGTACGACACGACAGACGGGTGGAAGCAGGAGCCGGCGGCGCGCACCGGGTCCCGAAGAACCCCGTATCGACTCCCCGAGATCGTGGTGATCGTCATGTCCGCGCCAGCCGTCCGCATCCCCAGCCCGCGCCGCCCCTGGGCGCCGTCCCCGCCACCCCGTCGGTCCCCGCACCGCGGGTCGGTGGGGCCGTGCCGACGGACCGGGTCGAGGGGCGGCACCGTCGTCGCGAGGACCACGTCGACCTGCCCGCGCCCCGCCGGGAGCGTCCGCGGTCGACCTCCCCGCAGGCACCGGGCGTCCCCGCACCGCGGCCGGCGTCGCCGGGTTCGTCGGCGGGGCGTGCGGGTGCGGCGCAGCAGCACCGAACCACGCAGCAGCAGCGCGCCACGCAGCAGTACCGCACCACTTCGGCTCCGGCTCAGAGCGTGTTTGGAAATGGTGGGTGTGTCGGGATGGTCGACACGGCTGGGGTGCTCCATCGTGGTCGGCATGCAGGAACGACCGCGCCGGTACCCCTCGGACACCAGTGATGCCCAGTGGGTGGTGATCGAGCCGTTGTTTACCGCCGCTCGCGCGGCGGGGGCGGCCTGTTGCTCATGCTCGTCGGGACGTGCTGGACGCGATCTTGTATGTCGTGCGGACCGGGTGTGCCTGGCGGGCGTTGCCGGTGGACTTCCCGCCCTGGCAGACCGTCTACTGGTACTTCAACCAGTGGGAACAGCAGAAGGTCACCGAGAAGATCCTCCCGGTCGTGCGGGGCAGTTACGTATCGCCGAGGCCGTGATCCGGAGCCGAGTGCGGGGATCATCGATTCCCAGTCGGTCAAGGGCGCCGACACCGTCGGCCAGGACTCCCGCGGCTACGACGCCGGGAAGAAGACAGGCGGACGGAAACGGTTCATCGTGACCGACACCCTCGGTCTGCTGCTGACCACGATGGTGTGCTCGGCCTCGGTACAGGACCGCGACGGCGCCAAGCCGCA
>NZ_JAHLJA010000208.1:0-39187 GCF_020496245.1 Pseudonocardia sp. ICBG601
GCGATGGCCGCGCTGGCCTGGCACCCGCGCTGGGGCGACCGCGCCCAGGACGTCGTCGCGATCTGCCACGACGCCGACCCCGACGAGATCGACGCGGCCCTGCGCGCCGCGCTGCTCACCGACGCCGAGATCGCGGCCGGCGAGGACGCCTGGTCCGCCCTGCCCGACCCGTTCGGCTGGGCCACGACGAGCCCTGCGCCGAGTCCGAGCCCGTGGGGCCGCCGCCCTGGACGACCCCACCGTCCGTTCCGACCGAGAAGGAGACCTCTGATGGCCGTTCCCAAGCGACGGACGTCGCGATCGAACACCCGGCACCGCCGGTCGCAGTGGAAGGCGACCACGGCCCGACCTCGTGCCGGTCACCCTGGAGGGACGCCGACACCTGGTGCCGCGCGCGCTCGTCCGGCCTACCGCCGGGGTCTGCTGCCGCCGCCCACCGGGCGGGACTGAGGAGACCCCTTACCCGCGGACCCCGCGCGGCCCGCGGGACGGCGGTGATCGCCCGATGCCCGGGCGGTCCCCTCAGCCGCAGTGTCGTCCACCATGCTGATGACACACATCCCGATGGACCCCCTCGTCGCCCTCGCCGAGCAGCGGCAGGCCCGGCTGCGGGAGGAGGCGGACCGGTACCGCGCGGCGCGGCTGCTGCGCGGCGCGACGCGGCCCGTCGGCGGTGGGACGGCTGTGGCTGCGGCTGCGTACCCGGCTCACCGCCTCCCGGCGGCCGGGACGGGCCCCCGGGCCGGCCGGGCCCGCGACGCTCCCGCCCGGCGAGGCCACCGGGGCCGCACCGGGACCGGGCAGTGCGCCGCACCCGGTGCGGGCCGGAACGCGTGGCTGAGCCACGCGTCCGGGCCGAGCCCGCCGTCGTGGGCCCGGGAGTGTCGGTATCCCGTGCCACGATGCGCTCCATGACGGCGGCAGCGACCCACGGGGGCGGCCCCAACCGGCCCGGACACGGACGAGCTGGTCGGCCGCGCGGAGGAGCTCTCCGGCTGCTCCGCGACCTCGACGCGGCCCGGGCCGGGCAGGCCCGCGCCGTGCTGCTCGCCGGGGAGGCGGGGATCGGAAAGTCCCGGCTCGCCGCCGCGCTCGGCCGGGCCGCCGCGGAGGCGGGCGTGCAGGTCGTCGGTCGGGCGGTGCCTGGACGAGGGCGGCGCCGCACTCCCCTACCTGCCCTTCTCCGAGGTGCTCGGCGCGCTTGGACCGGGCGGGCACCGCGCTGCGGCCGGTGCTGCACGGGTTGTTGCCCGGTGCGCCGGAGGCACCCCGCCCCACGGGAGGGGACGGGGACTCCGGCGTCTGCAGGTGTTGACGCGGTGGCCGGTGCCGTGCGCGACGCGGCCGCGGCGGCCCCGCTGCTCGTCGTACTGGAGGACCTGCACTGGGCGGACCGCTCCACCAGGGAGCTGCTCGCCTTCCTGCTCGCCCGGCTGGGCTCGCAGCGGCTGCTGGTGCTGGGCACCTACCGCTCCGACGACCTGCACCGCAGGCATCCGCTGCGCGCGTCGCTGGCGGAGCTCGTCCGACTGCCCGCCGTCCGTCGGGTCGAGCTCGGGCCGCTCGCGCCCGACGCCGTGCTGGCGCTGGCCCGGGCCCGGGCGGCCACCGGGGGCGTCGACGAGGCCACCCTGCGCCGGATCGCCGCCCGCAGCGAGGGCAACGCCTTCTACGCCGAGGAGCTCGTCGCGGCGGGGTCCGACGGGCTGCCGGGCGGACTGGCCGACGTGCTGCTGACCCGGCTGGACCGGCTCGGACCACCGGCGCGGGAGGTGCTGCGGGTGGCCTCGCTGGCCGAGCGGAGCATCTCCCACGACCTGCTGCGCGACGCGTCCGGGCTCTCCGCGGCCGATCTGGATGCGGGCCTGCGGGAGGCGGTGTCGCACCACCTGCTCGTCGCGGATCCGGCGCCCGGCGCGGAGTCCTACGCCTTCCGGCACGCCCTGCTCCGCGAGGCCGTGCACGACGACCTGCTCCCGGGCGAACGGGTACGGCTGCACTCCCGGCTCGCCGCGCTGCTCGCCCGCCGGGACGACGCCCCCGGGGTGGCCGCCGCGCTCGCCCGGCATTCGCTGGCCGCCCACGACCTGCCGCGGGCGCTCGCGGCGTCGGTACGGGCCGCCGAGGAGGCCCGCCGGCGGCACGGCCCGGCCGAGATGCTGGCCCACGCCGAGCGGGCACTGGAGCTGTGGTCCGCCGTCGAGGACCCCGAGCGGCTCACCGGGGTCACCGAGAGCGCGCTGACCCGGGAGGCGGCCTGGGCGGCGAGCGCCTCGGGCGATCCGGAACGGGGCACCACCCTCGGGGCCCGCGCGGTCCGGGTCGCCGACCTCGGCGGGGATCCGCGGGCCGGGGCCGAGGCGCGCCGGCACTACGCGATGCGGCTGCTCGACAGCGGGTCCCGGGTGGACGCGGCGGTGGCCGCGGCCACGGAGGCCGTCGAGCTGCAGTCCGGGGGCCCGCCCGACACGGAGCTGGCCTGGTCTCACGCCGTGCTCGCGCGGGCGCACCTGAACGCCGACCATGCCGAGCCCGCCTGGTCCCACGCCCGCGCGTCGCTGGCGGTGGCCCGGGCGGTGCACGACACCGCGCCCCCCGCGGACGGGTCGGCCGGGTACCGCGACCTCAGCGCGGTCTGCGCGGACGCACTGATCACCCTGGCCTTCTGCGCCCGGCTGGAGGGGGACCCGCAGGCCGCCCGGGACCGGCTCGCCGGGGCGGCCTCGCTGGCCGCCGCCTCCGGGAACCAGGTCGTCGAGCTGCGGACCGTGTGGAACCGCGGGGTGTCGTTCGTCGAGGACGGCTTGCTCGACGCCGCCGCGGAGGAGCTCGCCGAGGGGCCCGCCGGGCGGCCGCGTACGGGCTGCTCTGGGGCGGGTACGGCCTGGAGTTCCGGATCGCGCAGGTCCGCGTCGACGTGCAGCGCGGGGAGTGGGACGCCGCCGTCCGCACCGCCGCGGACGTCGACCCCGCTGCCGCTGCGCGTCACCGGGATGCTGGCGGTGGCAGGCGCGGTGGTCGGCGTGGCCCGCGGAGACCTCGACGACGCCGAGGAGCTGCTCGCCGCGCTGGCCGCCGAGCCGCCGGCGCACGACCAGGCCGCGTTGTTGCAGGGCGTCGTCGGGGCCGAGTCGGCGCGCTGGCGCGGGGATCCCGCCCTGGCCGTGGACCGGGTCGCCGGCGCGCTCGGGGTGCTGCGGGCGGAGTACCCGCACCACCTCGGCGAGCTGGCGCTGTGTGCGCTGGGCGCGGCGGCCCGGGCCGACCTCGCGGAGGCGGCCCGTACCGCGGGCAACCCGGCGGGGGCCGACGCGCACGCCGGGGCGGCGACCGGGCTCGTCGACGAGGCGGCACGCACCGCCGAGCGCGGCCTGCCCCGCGGCACCTCGGTCGGGCCGGAGGGCCGGGCGTGGCTGGCCCGGGCCCGCGCCGAGGCCGCCCGGGCCCGCGGCGACACGGCGCCGCAGGTCTGGGACCCCGTCGTGGAGACCTTCGCCGGTACGGCGACCTCTACCGCGCCGCGGAGGCCCGGTGGCGGCGGGCCGAGGCCCTGCTCGGGCGGGCGCACCGCGGTGGCCCCGGCACCGACGGCGAGGCCGACCGCCGCGCCGCCGTCGAGGACCTGGCGGTCGCCGCGTCCGAGGCCGACCGGCTCGGCGCCCGCCCGCTGGCCGAGGCCGTCGCCGCGCTGCGGGTGCGGGCCGGCGACGGTGGTCCCCGGCCCGGTCCGGCGGCCGGCGGCGGTGGTTCCCCGCTCACCCCGCGCGAGCACGCGGTGCTGGAGCTGGTCGCGCACGGGCTGACCAACCGGGCGGTCGGCGAGCGGCTGTTCATCTCCGAGAAGACCGTGAGCGTGCACCTGTCCCGGGCGATGGCGAAGCTCGGCGCCTCCGGCCGCGCCGAGGCGGTCGCCGTCGCACACTCCCGGGGTCTGCTCGCCCCACGGGAGTGAACCCTGCCCACCGGCTGTCCCCTCCGGACCGGACCGGGCCCGTGCGGGCCGTGACGTGCGCCACCGGTCGTGCCTAGGGTCGGTCGTACCGCACGTCACCGGCAGACCGATGGAGGTCGCATGGTCGCCCACGGGGTCGTCCCGCCGTCCCGGACCGGCAACGGAGCGGGGGTGCCCGCATGATCGCCCGCTCACCCGCCCCGGACCTGGACGTGCCCGCGCTGCCGGCCTCCGCGACGCTCCGCGGCGCCGCCGACCGGTTCGGCGACGCCACGGTGCTGCACCAGGCCGGGCACGAGCTCTCGTTCCGCGGGCTGCTGGAGCGCGCCTCGGCGTTCGCGCACGCGCTGCACGCCGACGGGGTCGGCCGCGGCGACGTCGTCGCACTGCACCTGCCGAACTGCCCGCAGTACGCGATCGCCTACTGGGGGACGCTGCTGGCCGGGCCACCGTGACCCCGGCGAACCCGCTGCTCGCCCCGGACGACCTGGGGGCACAGCTCGCCGACGCGGGAGCCGTCGTCGTCCTCAGCTGGGAGGCGGCGCTGCCCGCGGTGCTCGCCGCACGGCCGGCGACGTCGCTGAAGCGCGTGCTCGTCACCGGCGCCCACGGGGACCCGGAGCAGCCGGGGCCGGAGGTGACCGGGCTCGGTGCGTACCTCGACGGCAGGCCGTCGACACCGCCGGGCACCGACCTGGAGGTGGACCCGGACCGCGACCTCGCCCACCTGGCCTACACCGGTGGGACCACCGGCCGGTCCAAGGGCGTGCGGGTCACCCACCGGCACGTGCTCACCAACGCCCTGCAGGCCGCCTGCTGGGGCACCGGCGCCCGGCCGGACGTGACCGCCACCGGGTACGGGCCCGGCGTCGTCCTGGCCGACCCCGGCCCCGTCTCGGAGTTCCCGACCCCGATCGGCACCGGGCGGGCGATCGGCATCGCCCCCTGGTTCCACGCGATGGGGACGATCGGCGGGCTCAACGTCCCGCTGCTCACCGGGACGACGACCATCGTGCACGCTCGCTTCGACCCGCGCGCCTACCTGGCCGACGCCACCCGGTTCGCCGTCACCACGCTGTCCGGGGCGCCACCGGTGTACGCCGCGCTCCTCGCCCACCGCGAGACCGCCGGGGACCTGTCGTCGGTGCGGTCGCTGACCTCGGGCGCGGCGCCGTTGCCTGCCGAGATCATCCGGGCGCTGCGCGACTGGCTCGGCGAGGACCTGGTCATCTCCGAGGGCTACGGCCTGACCGAGGTGACGATGGCCGCCACCCTCGGCCCCGCCGCCCGGTCGGCGGACCGGCGACCGGGCACCGTCGGGCTGCCGGTCGCGGGCACCGAGATCCGCATCTCCGGACCGGACGGCGAGGAGCTCGACGCCGGGGCCGAGGGCGAGGTGTGGATCCGCGGGCCGCAGGTCACCGGCGGCTACCACCGGCGCCCGGCCGAGACCGCGGCCGCCTTCGACGGCGACGGGTGGCTGCACACCGGCGATGTCGGCGTCCTCGACGAGGACGGCTACCTGCGCATCGTGGACCGGCTCAAGGACATGCTGCTCCACAAGGGCTACAACGTGTACCCGCGCGACCTGGAGGAGCGGCTGCTGGCGCTGCCGGGCGTGACCGGTGCGGCCGTCGTCGGGCGCCCGGTGGGGGTCGACGGCGAGCACCCGGTCGCGTTCCTGACCACCGCGCCCGACGTCGACGAGGGCACGGTCCGCGCCGCCGTCGACGGGCTGAACGAGCGTCTGCTGCCCTACCAACGTCTGCGGGAGGTGCATCTGATCGGGGCGATCCCGGTCTCGGCGGCGGGCAAGGTGCTCAAGCGGGACCTCCGCGAGCAGCTGCCGACGCCGCCCCCGCGCGCAGCGAAGGAGTGATGCACGACCACGCTGCGTGAGTGAAGGACCGCTACACGGGTGGGCGTGTACCCCCAACGAGTGGAGTAGTCACTCCGACGGTTGGCGTAGGGGGTGACCGGATAACAGGGTGGTCGTACGACACGACAGACGGGTGGAAGCAGGAGCCGGCGGCGCGCACCGGGTCCCGAAGAACCCCGTATCGACTCCCCCGAGATCGTGGTGATCGTCATGTCCGCGCCAGCCGTCCGCATCCCCAGCCCGCGCCGCCCCTGGGCGCCGTCCCCGCCACCCCGTCGGTCCCCGCACCGCGGGTCGGTGGGGCCGTGCCGACGGACCGGGTCGAGGGGCGGCACCGTCGTCGCGAGGACCACGTCGACCTGCCCGCGCCCCGCCGGGAGCGTCCGCGGTCGACCTCCCCGCAGGCACCGGGCGTCCCCGCACCGCGGCCGGCGTCGCCGGGTTCGTCGGCGGGGCGTGCGGGTGCGGCGCAGCAGCACCGAACCACGCAGCAGCAGCGCGCCACGCAGCAGTACCGCACCACTTCGGCTCCGGCTCAGAGCGTGTTTGGAAATGGTGGGTGTGTCGGGATGGTCGACACGGCTGGGGTGCTCCATCGTGGTCGGCATGCAGGAACGACCGCGCCGGTACCCCTCGGACACCAGTGATGCCCAGTGGGTGGTGATCGAGCCGTTGTTACCGCCGCTCGCGCGGCGGGGGCGGCCTGTTGCTCATGCTCGTCGGGACGTGCTGGACGCGATCTTGTATGTCGTGCGGACCGGGTGTGCCTGGCGGGCGTTGCCGGTGGACTTCCCGCCCTGGCAGACCGTCTACTGGTACTTCAACCAGTGGGAACAGCAGAAGGTCACCGAGAAGATCCTCCCGGTCGTGCGGGGGCAGTTACGTATCGCCGAGGGCCGTGATCCGGAGCCGAGTGCGGGGATCATCGATTCCCAGTCGGTCAAGGGCGCCGACACCGTCGGCCAGGACTCCCGCGGCTACGACGCCGGGAAGAAGACAGGCGGACGGAAACGGTTCATCGTGACCGACACCCTCGGTCTGCTGCTGACCACGATGGTGTGCTCGGCCTCGGTACAGGACCGCGACGGCGCCAAGCCGATCCTGCTCAACCTCTACCTGCGCACCAGGGTGCGGTTCGTCTACGCCGACGCCGGCTTCGCCGGGCGACTGCTCGACTGGGCCGCCACGATCCTGCAGACAACGATCGAGATCATCCGCAAGCCACCCGAGCAGCGCGGATTCACCGTCCTCCCACGAAGGTGGGTGGTCGAACGGACCCTGGCCTGGCTCACCGCACACCGACGCCTGGCCCGAGACTACGAACGCCACCCCACCACATCCGAAGCCATGATCCGCTGGGCCGCGATCAACACCATCACCCGCCGCATCGCCCGTGGATACCCCGCCACCCGCCAGCAGAAACACACGACACCCTCAACCCACTAGAATTTCCAAACACGCTCTCAGCCGGCCCCGCCCGGTAGCCGGCCCGGCCGCCGTGACGGGCGACCTCACGAGAGATCACCGACCGATCCCGCCCCACCACCGCAGCGATGTCGCACAACCGCCGGCCAGCGGCCAACCCCAGGGAGATCTCCTCCCGATCAGCCAAAGTCAACAGTTTCCGCACGTCATGATCCTGTTCCTCGCCGAACAACAAGATCAAGTGCTACGACCGCCTGAGCGCGCCGGCCTCTTTCGAGTTCTCCGCCCACCACGGCGCCCGCACGTGTTTACGCACGTTCCACACCCGCCGCAACGCCGGTAACGACCACCCCAGCGCCGGGGTCAGCTCGTCCTCGGCGATCCCGTAGGAACGCTCCGCGGCACGCTGCCCCAACACCGCTTTGACCAGCGCCAACATCTCGTGGGGCTTGACCCCAGATCTTGGACACGCTGATTCCAGCACTGCTGGGGAAGCGAGATGATCCAGCGATCATGGCCAGGAAGAGTTTCACCGACGAGTTCCGTCGGCAGGCTGTTGATCTGTATGAGTCCACCCCGGGTGCCACCGTCCGTGGTATCGCCGACGACCTGGGCATCGCGCGGGGCACGTTGCGGGACTGGCTCACGATCCACGGCACGGGGAACAAGACCGCAGCTGATGGCAGTAGCTGCCCCAGCCCGGTACAGCCCATGCGTACCACGCCGGGGTCGGGCCTGGGTGGGGAGGAACCACCGAGGCAGAAGATCGCCCGTCTCGAGGCCCGGGTCCGTGAACTCGAGATCAGCGAGAAGAAGCTGACCGCCGAGCGGGAGATCCTGCAGCGGGCGGCCAAGTATTTCGCGGGGGAGACGCGCTGGTGACCCGCTTCCAGTTCGTCGCTGACCACCGGCACACCTTCGAGGTGAAGCGGTTGTGCGAGCTCGTGCACGTCTCGAGGTCGTCGTTCTACGCCTGGTTGGCTGCGGCCCCGGTCCGGGCGCGGCGGGCCGCTGGTGATGCGGTGTTGGTGGCGCGGATCCAGACGATCCATGACGGCGACAACACCATCGGTGCGCCGCGGGCCACCACAGAGCTCAACGACGGTGTCGCCGCCGCCGATCGGGTCAACCACAAACGCGTCGCGCGGGTCATGCGCGCGGCCGGGATCGCCGGCTACCGCCGCCGACGCCGCGTGCACACCACGATCGTCGAGCAGCCCCGGCAGACGGTGCCCGACCTGCTCAGGCGGGATTTCACCGCCCCAGCACCGAACCAGGTCTACGTCGGTGACATCACCTACCTGCCCCTCGCAGGCGGGACGAACCTGTATCTGGCCACGGTGATCGACTGCTGCTCCCGCAAACTCGCCGGCTGGGCCCTGGCTGATCACATGCGCACCGACCTGGTCAACGACGCGCTCCACGCCGCGGAACGGGCTCGTGGGTCGCTGCGCGGGGCGGTCTTCCACAGCGACCACGGAGCGGTCTACACCTCGAGTGCCTACGCCGAGCTCTGCGACCGGCTCGGGGTGACCCGTTCCATGGGCGCGGTCGGGTCGTCGGCGGACAACGCCCTGGCCGAGTCGTTCAACGCCACCGTCAAACGCGAGGTCCTCCAGGACAGCACCTGCTGGCCCGACGCGGCCACCTGCCGACGGCAGGTCTTCAGATGGCTGACCCGCTACAACACCCGCCGACGGCACTCCTACTGCCAGCACCTGTCCCCGAACACCTACGAACAGGCCCTCCCGGCTACCGTCACAGCCACAGCCGCGTAATCAACCACCGTGTCCAAGATCCGGGGTCAAGGCCCCGTTCCGGGCGAACCGCGCCCCACCGGCATGCGACATCAACCCACGACGCTGGACCGCGGAAGGATCCAGCGCGAACCGATAAGCCTGCGCGACCCACCCGTCGGGGACCTCGAACCGCGCCACCCGATCACCCGACCCCAGCCGCAGCTCGTTCCGCCTCAGGTCCGGCCGGAGCAGCCTCGGCCGCGGTGACCGCCCGCAACGCCCGGTTCCGGGCCCCGCGACGTCCATACAACCGCGCGCACATCGAAGTCAGCACCTCGATCATGTCCCGCACCAGATCGTCAGTGGTCTCCCCAGGATCAGCGACCACGATCCTGCGCCCACCCGCCGCGAACGCGGCCTCGAGGTGCTCCACCCCGAACCGCGCCAACCGGTCCCGATGCTCCACGACCACGACCCTGGCAGAAGGGTCCGACAACACCCGCCGCAACTTCGGCCGTTTCCCGTTCAACCCGGACCCGACCTCGGTAACGACCTCACCGACCACGACCCCGTTCGCCGTCGCCCACGCCGTCACCCGCGCAACCTGCCGATCCAGATCAGCCCGCTGATCATGACTCGACACCCGCGCATACACCACCGCGCGCCCCTCAACAGCCTCCCGCTCCGAGGAGACCGCATCCACCCAAATCGTCCCCGACCCCAACCGCCGAGCGGCGACCGGCATCGTGCCCTCCCGAAACCACCGATACGCAGTCTGCGGGTGAACACCATTCCCACGCGCCCACTCAGCCAACTTCACAAACTAACCATAACATCCAAACACTCACGTTCACTCACGGAAACCTGAACAGCTCGCAACCCCGACCGTCGGCGTCGGGTCGGCCGGGTCGTAGACGAACCGTGACGGCGGAGTGGTCCCGGCCGGTCGGTCCGGGCCCAGCCCGCCACCGGCGTCGAGGTACCACTCGGTCGGGCGGGCCTCCGGTGGTGGCCAGCACGGCAGGTCGGTCCAGCGGTCGGCGTGCTGCACGTACACCCGGACCGGGGCGCGGCCGTCGTGCTCGCCGCCGTGCAGGTGCATGCCCAGCCAGTGGACCATCTCGTGGGCGATGGTCGACAGGGATCCGCGGTCGCCGTGGGACCAGGGGCCGATCGTGATCCGCGCCGTCGCCCCGCCCCGCTGCAGCGCGGTGAAGTCCACCAGCTGACGGTCGAGGAACAGGTCCCACCAGCCGGTCACCATGCAGACCGGCGGCATCGCGGCGGCGTCGAAACCGTCGTGCTCGGCGGGCGCCCAGAACTCGCGCGGCTGCTCGGCGTGCTCGACGAAGTCCCGTCAGAACACCACCGGCGCCCCGGTCAGCGCGACGTCCGCGGCCTGCAGCGGCTGGGAGGTCACCGCGCGTCGCTTGCGACGGCTGAACACCGGCGTCGCGAGGAAGCCGGTGACCGCGCCGATGCGCTCCTGACGGCCGATCTGGTTCACCCAGGTCGCGAGGTTCAGCAGGCCGGGCGCGCCGCCGGGGTAGAAGGTGCTGGTGAACTCCGACGCGGTGATGTCGGCGTTCATCGAGCACAGACCCGGGTCGGCGTAGGGGGCGACCGCCCACTGGGTGTGTCCGACGTAGCTGGGGCCCACCATCGAGACGCGGCCGTCGCACCAGTCCTGTCCGCGCGCCCAGGCGAGCGTGTCGAGCCCGTCGGAGCTCTCGTGCAGGAACGGGCGGAACTGCCCGCCCGAGCCGAAGGTGCCCCGGGTGGACTGGACCAGCACCTGGAACCCGCGGCGGGCCAGCAGCGAACCGATGATCGACCCGAGGCCGTCGCGGCCGTACGGGGTGCGCATCAGGACCGTCGGACGCGGCCGCAGCGGGCCCGGCGCCCGGTACAGGTCGGCGAGCAGGACGACACCGTCGGAGAGCGGGACGCGCAGGTCACGCTCGCGCACGTACGGCTCGTCGGCACCGAAGCCGAGCCTGCGGTCGACCAGTCGCTCCGTGAGCGCGGTCATGACACCTCCCCCTCGCCCGCCCCCTGCGGACACCGTCGATCGTAGGAGAACCCGGTTGCCCCGACCGGGCGTGGCCGGTGACGGTGACGCGGTGACCGTCCCTCCCGCACTGACCGACGGGGTCGTGACCCTGCGCGGACACGTCGTCGCCGACGCCCCGGCCATGCTCGAGGTCCATGGCGACCCGGTCGTCCACCGCTGGACCACGTTGTCCCCACTGTTCGGGTCGGGGGAGGCCCGCGAGTGGGTGGATCTCACCGAGCAGCGGTGGGCCGAGGGCCGCCAGTTCGCCTGGGCGGTGGAGGCCGAGCACGACGGCCGCCCCCGCTACGCGGGGCTCGATCGACCTGCGTCGCGACCCGGTGCCGTCGGTCGGTTACCTGCTCGCACCCTGGGCGCGCGGACGGGGGTTCGCGAGCCGCGCGCTGCGGCTGGCCGCCGACTGGGGCTTCGACGTCGCCGGGTTCGCCGCGCTGCACTGGGACTGCCGTGCCGGGCACGTCGCGTCCTGGCGGGTGGCGCACGCCTGCGGGTTCCGGTTCGAAGGTGTCCGGACCCTGGCCCTGCCCGCCGACGGCGGCCTGGTCGACGCCTGGACCGCCGTCCTGCTGCCCGGCACACCCGTCGCCGACCGTCCCCCCGCGACGACGTGGTGGCCGCACCCGGTGCTCGACGGCGACGGCGTCCGGCTCCGCCCGCCCACCGAGGCCGACCTCGCCCGGCAGGTCGAGGCGTGCAATGACCCCGTCGCCCGCTGGTGGAGCGCCACACTGCCGGTGCCCTACACCGACGACGACGCCTGTCGTTGGCTGCGCGACCATCCGCTGGAGCGCTCCCTGGGCGCCGGCGTCGGCTGGGTGATCGCCGACCCGGACGACGACCGCTACCTCGGCACTCTCTCGGTCTTCGGCACCGACCGGCCCTACTCCCCGACCGGTGGCGAGGTCGGCTACCGCGCCCACCCCGACGCCCGCGGCCGCGGCGCGGTGTCCGCGGCGGTCCGGCGCGTCCTGCGGCACGCGTTCACCCCGGTTGCCGACGTCGGGATGGGCCGGCACCGGCTGCAGCTCGGCGCGGCGGCGGACAACACGGCCAGCCGCCGCGTCGCCGAGCGCGCCGGGTTCCGGCTGTGGGGCCGCCCGCGGGCCGACGGGGTGCACGGCACGGAGAACGAGATCGTCGACGACGGGGTCTGGTACGACCTGCTCGCCACCGACCCGGTCCCGCCGCCCACCGGAACTGTCGGGGGTGCCCCGTAGCCTGCCCGCCGTGCGGATCATGCGGATGTCCTGTTGCGGGACCGAGTGGGTGGGGCCGGACCGGGCGCACTGCTGCCGCAGGTTCGGTGGCTGCGGAGCCGTCTTCGACGACGCGGCGCTGTGGGACACCCACCGCCCCCGAGGCGTGTGCGTGACCGACCCGCGCGAGCTCGGGCTCGTCGCCACCCGCAACGGGATCTGGCAGCGGGCGCTCGACGCGGCCGGCTGAGCGGAAGGGACCGGAGGGTCAGGGCGGCCCGCGGGTGATGCCGCGGAACACCGCCTCGTCCGGGCCGGGGTTGCGGATCCGGACCAGGTCCAGCCCGGTGAACCACAGCACCGAACCGGCACCGAAGGTCCGGCTCCCGCCCGCGGCGCAGCACAGCTCGATCCGCCCGGCGTCGACCACGACGACGGCGCCCCGCCACTCGTCCTCGACGTGCGGGCGGACCTCACCGGGGGCGAGCACGACGGTGCGGGTCCATGTCCGCGACGGCGCGTCGTCGTGCACGGGCCACCCCCGTTCCGGTGCGGGGCACGGTGCCCACACCGGCTCCGACCGCCCGGGAGCGCCGAAGTCATCGACGCACGCCGGGACGGGGCTCAGGCCGCGGCGGCCGGTGCCGTCGCCGACAGCACCGTCTCGTAGCCGATCCGGGCCGCGGCGCCTCCGACCGCGAGCCACCCACCGCCCGACGCCTCCCGGCTCGGGCACCCCGCCGGGCAACTAGTACGTTCGCGCGACCAGCGCCGACGCCACGCGGAGGCCCGCTGGAGGGGGAAGGACACCGTGACGCAACGACGCCGTCCGCGGTTGCACGCGCTCGAGGCGACGTCGCTGCCCGCGGCACACGCCAGGGCCCGCGACGCCCGTCGCCGCCGTCCGGTGGTCGGGGACCACGCCGCCGCCGTCGTCGCCGAGGATCTGGACCTGGGCTCGGCGCCCGGACGGGCCGACACGCTGTCCACGTTGCTGCGGGTCGCCGTGTTCGACGAGTGGGTGCGCGAGTTCGCGCGCCGGCACCCGGGCGGGACCGTGGTCGAGCTGGGGCCGGGGCTGGGCGACCGCGCGGGACGACTCGGCGACGAGGGCCCGGCGCACTGGGTCGACGTCGAGCTGCCCGGGGTGGCCGAGCTGCGCCGCGAGCTGCTGGCGGGCCCGGCGCACCTGGTGGCCGGGTCCGCGCTCGACGAGGACTGGCTGGAGCTGGCCCGCGACCTGCCCGGCCCGCACCTGGTCGTCTCCGACCGGGTGCTGACGCTGCTGCCCGAGCAGGGCGTGCAGCGGATCGTGTTCACCGCCGCCCGGATGCTCCCGGGCGCCGAGCTCGTCACCGACCTGCTGTCCCGCGGCGCGGCCGGGCGGCTCGCCGCGGGCCCGCTGCGCGAGCTGGAGGTCGACTGGACCTGCGAGGACCCGCGCGAGCTGGAGCCGTGGGGGCTGCGCCTGGCCGCCTCCTGCGACGCGGCGTCCCCACCCGCCGAGGTCGCGGCCCGGCTGCCGCGGGCGTCGCGGGCACTGGCGGCGGCGCTGCGGGCGACCGCGCTGCGCGGCGAACGCCTGGCCCGCTACGAGATCGTGCCGGTCTGATCCCGGACCCAGGATCGTCAGAACCCTGGACGCGGCTCGCGGGTAGGGTCGTGACCGTGACCTCCCCGACCTTCGGCACGCTCGAGGCGGACCCGGCGGAGGTCGGCCTCGACCCTGCCCGGCTGGCCCGGATCGACAGCCACTTCCGCCGGTACATCGACGACGGCCGCCTCGCCGGCGCGACGATCGCCGTCGCCCGCCACGACCGGCTCGCGCACCTGACCCACCTCGGCGTCCGCGACCTCGACTCCGCGGCCCCGGTGACCGACGACACGCTGTGGCGCATCTACTCGATGACCAAGCCGATCACCTCGGTCGCCACGCTGATGCTGGCCGAGCGTGGCGCGCTGGAGCTCACCGACCCGGTGTCGCGCTACATCCCGGCGTTCGCCGAGCAGCGCGTCTACAGCGGCGGCTCCGCGCAGAACCCGGGCACCGTGGCCGCGCTCGAACCGGTGCGGGTGCACCACCTGCTGACCCACACCGCGGGCCTGACCTACGGCTTCCACCACGCCCACCCCGTCGACGAGATGTACCGGGCCAAGGGCTTCGAGTTCGGCGCACCGTCCGGGATGGACCTCGCGACCGCGAGCGAGCAGTTCGCGTCGTTCCCGCTGCTGTTCCAGCCGGGCACCGAATGGAACTACTCGGTGGCCACCGACGTGCTCGGCCGGGTCGTCGAGGTCGCCTCCGGCCGCCGTCTCGACGAGTTCCTCCGCGAGGAGATCACCGAGCCGCTCGGCATGACCGACACCGCGTTCTGGGTGCCGGAGGACTCCCCGCAGGCCGGCAGGCTCGCCACGCTCTACAACGCCCGGCCCGGCGGCGGCCTGGTCGAGAACAAGGTGCTCGCCCGGGCCGCGACCCGCGAGCCCACGTTCCTCTCCGGCGGCGGCGGACTGCTGTCCACCACCGGCGACTACCTGCGGTTCGCCCGGATGCTCGCCCGCGGCGGCGAGCTCGACGGCGCCCGGATCCTCGGCCCGCGCACGCTGGCCAGGGCCACCCGCAACCACCTGCCCGGCGGCGGGGACCTCGACACCGTCGGGCGCCCCATCTTCTCCGAGTCCGCGTTCTCCGGTGTCGGCTTCGGCCTCGGCTTCTCCACCGTGATCGACGGCCCGGCGACGAAGGGCTTCGCCAACGAGGGCACCTTCGCCTGGGGCGGGCTGGCCTCCACCGCGTTCTGGGTGGACCCGGTCGACGACATCGCGGTCGTCTTCATGACCCAGCTCGTCCCCTCCAGCACCTACCCGATCCGATCCCAGCTCCAGACGCTGGTCCAGCAGGCGGTGACCGACCGATGACCCCACCGAGCCCCGTGCTCACCTTCACCATCCGCACGCTCGTCGTCGCCGCCTCGCTGTGGGTGGCGACGGTGCTGGTCGGCGGCATCCGGCTGGAGAGTGCGGGCACCACCACCTCGATCCTCACGCTGATCGGCGTCGCCCTGGTGTTCGGCCTGGTCAACGCCGTGGTGAAGCCGATCGTGGCGACGCTGGGCTGCCCGCTCTACATCCTCACGCTGGGGCTGTTCGCGCTCGTGGTGAACGCGCTCATGTTCATGCTGACGGGCTGGCTGTCGTCGGTGCTGAACCTGCCGTTCGCCGTGGACGGCTTCTGGGCGGCGTTCTGGGGCGCGATCGTCGTCGGGATCGTGTCGTTCTTCCTGCACCTGGTGATCCCGGACCGGTTCGACGACCGCTGAGGTCATCAGACCGGCCAGGTCTCGCGGCGGTACGCGCCGTCCCAGAACATCCACTCGTAGCGCGAGGTCGTCGTGAAGTGCTCACGCATGCGACCGAGCTCGGTCGGCGACGCGGCGGCGCCGACCCGGTCGGTCGCGTCCAGCACGGCCTCGACGACGGCGTGGTACTCCTCGCCCGCGTACATGTCGATCCAGCGCTGGTAGACCGGGTCCGGGGAGCCGGCGCCGACCAGGTGCTCGCCGACCCGGCCGTAGATCCAGTAGCAGGGCAGCACCGCGGCGACGCCCTCGGCGTAGGACCCGCCGTACGCGGTCGCGAGCAGGTAGCTGACGTAGGCGCGGGTGGCCGGGGCGACCGGGATCTCGCGGGCCTGCTCCGCGGTGAGCCCGAGCGCGCCGAGCAGGTCGGCGTGCAGCTCGCGCTCGGCGGCGATGGCTCCGGCGGCGTGCTCGGCGAACATCAGGGTGTCGTCGTCGGTCGGGGCCTTCGCCGCGCACACGGTGAGCGCCGTGGCGTAGCCGCGCAGGTAGTGCGCGTCCTGGACGATGTAGTGCCGGAACGTCTCGTGCGGCAGCGAGCCGTCGGTCAGCCCGGTGACGAACGGGTGGGCGAGGATCGCCTGGTACAGGGTGTCGACGTCGGACCAGAGCAGGTCCCGGGTGCGGTCGGCCATGCGGCCACGGTATCCACCGGGGCCCGGCCGGTCGGGTGATCGCCCGTGCAACGTCGGCGTGACCGGGGAGGAACACCGCGGTGACGCGGGCCCTGAGATCCTGCGCACGTCGTCCGCTGCTCGGGCGTGGGGGTGTCACCATGGAGGGCAGGCGAGCCACTCAGAGCGTGTTTGGAAATGGTGGGTGTGTCGGGATGGTCGACACGGCTGGGGTGCTCCATCGTGGTCGGCATGCAGGAACGACCGCGCCGGTACCCCTCGGACACCAGTGATGCCCAGTGGGTGGTGATCGAGCCGTTGTTACCGCCGCTCGCGCGGCGGGGGCGGCCTGTTGCTCATGCTCGTCGGGACGTGCTGGACGCGATCTTGTATGTCGTGCGGACCGGGTGTGCCTGGCGGGCGTTGCCGGTGGACTTCCCGCCCTGGCAGACCGTCTACTGGTACTTCAACCAGTGGGAACAGCAGAAGGTCACCGAGAAGATCCTCCCGGTCGTGCGGGGGCAGTTACGTATCGCCGAGGGCCGTGATCCGGAGCCGAGTGCGGGGATCATCGATTCCCAGTCGGTCAAGGGCGCCGACACCGTCGGCCAGGACTCCCGCGGCTACGACGCCGGGAAGAAGACAGGCGGACGGAAACGGTTCATCGTGACCGACACCCTCGGTCTGCTGCTGACCACGATGGTGTGCTCGGCCTCGGTACAGGACCGCGACGGCGCCAAGCCGATCCTGCTCAACCTCTACCTGCGCACCAGGGTGCGGTTCGTCTACGCCGACGCCGGCTTCGCCGGGCGACTGCTCGACTGGGCCGCCACGATCCTGCAGACAACGATCGAGATCATCCGCAAGCCACCCGAGCAGCGCGGATTCACCGTCCTCCCACGAAGGTGGGTGGTCGAACGGACCCTGGCCTGGCTCACCGCACACCGACGCCTGGCCCGAGACTACGAACGCCACCCCACCACATCCGAAGCCATGATCCGCTGGGCCGCGATCAACACCATCACCCGCCGCATCGCCCGTGGATACCCCGCCACCCGCCAGCAGAAACACACGACACCCTCAACCCACTAGAATTTCCAAACACGCTCTCACGCGGGTAGGCGGTGAACGCGAGTAACTCGGCCCGGGCCGCCTCGAGGTGCTCGGCCGCCTCGCGGAAGCGGGGCTCGAGGGCCTCGACGACGCGGTTGTACTGCGCGGCCACGGCGTCGGCGTCGGCCTGGTCGAAGATGGTGCGCACCTGGGTGGCCACGTGCGGCTGCGCGCTCTTGGGCACGCGGGTGAGCAGGTTGCGCAGGTAGTGGGTGCGACACCGCTGCCAGGCCGCGCCGGGCAGCGCCGAGCCGATCGCCGCGACCAGGCCGGGGTGGGCGTCGGAGATGACCAGCTGCACCCCGGACAGCCCGCGCGCCACCAGCCCGCGCAGGAACGCCAGCCAGCCCGCACCGTCTTCGGTGCTTGCGACGTCCAGGCCCAGGATCTCGCGGTGCCCGTCGGCGTTCACCCCGGTCGCCACGAGCGCGTGCACGTTGACCACGCGGCCGTCCTCGCGGACCTTCACGACGAGAGCGTCGACCCAGACGAAGGTGTAGGGCCCTTGATCGAGCGGGCGCTCGCGGAAGGCGGTGACCTGGGCGTCGAGGTGCGAAGCCATCTCCGAGACCTGCGAGCGAGACAGCGACTTGACCCCGAGCTGCTCGGCCAGCCGCTCCACCCGCCGGGTCGACACCCCGAGCAGGTAGGCGGTGGCGACCACGGTGACCAGGGCCTGCTCGGCGCGGCGACGATGAGTGAGCAGCCAGTCCGGGAAGTAGGAGCCCTCGCGCAGCTTCGGCACCGCGAGCTCGACGGTACCGGCGCGGGTGTCCCACTCCCGGGCCCGATACCCGTTGCGCCGGTTCGTGCGCGCGTCGCTGCGCTCGCCCCAGCCCGCAGGGCCCCGGCAAAGTCGCGATAGGCGGCGGTAGTCGCCCCACGCGGCCTTCTGATTGCCGCGCTGCACCTGCCCGGGACCAGCTATAGCGCCGAGCGGCGGCGCAGCTGCGCCGCTTGTCACGGCTCGCCACAAGATCATCTAACGACTTTGCCGGGGCCCTGCCCCAGCCCGCGCCACAGACCTGGTCGGCCTGGGCGGACATCATCGCGTTCGCCAACGAAGCGATCATCTGACGCAGCACATCCGGCGACGCGCCCTGCAGTTGCTGCTCCAACAGCTCGGCGGGCTCGATACTGTGCGGTGCGGCCATCGTGGTGATCCTCTCGGTGAGTTCCTTGGTCGGTACTCATCAAGATCACGCGGTGGCCGTCTCACATCACGACGCCACGCCGTTCACCAGCGGGGGACTCGTACACCACCTCCGAGGACGCAGCCTCGATGCGTCACCCCGTCGATATCGAAAGAGTCGCTCCGGACACGCCATCGCAGCCGTCCTCGGATGGGTTCAGGACTGCTCCATGTTTTGTTGGCCGCTGTTGGTCATTCCTTGCTAGGCTGTTGCTTGTGAGTGAGGACTGGTGGAGTGCGGGGACGACGGCCCGGTATTTGGGTGTGTCGACTCGTACTCTGCGGCGCTACACCGAGCGGGGGACGCTTCCGGATAATCGGTCTCCGGGTGGTCGTCGGGTGTTTCTGCGCCAGCACGTCGAAACACTTGCCGTTGATCGGAATCGTCGCGCGGCTGTCAGTGGTGTTGTGGCTTATGCTCGGGTGTCGTCGCGGCGTCAACAGGCTGAGGGAGATCTGGATCGGCAGGCTGTTCGACTCCGAGCTGCGGCGTCTGAGCATGGTGATCTGGTAGAGGTCTTCACTGATGTCGCGTCGGGGTTGTCTGACCGACGGCCGGGACTTAAGCGTGCCTTGACTGCGTGTCGGGGAACGAGGGTCGGCACGTTGCTGGTGACACATCCGGACCGGTTGTCCCGATTTGGTACCGGATTGTTCGAGCACGTGTTGGCGGGTCAGGGAACTCGTGTGGTCTATATCGGCGAGGACGAGGTTAGCGGCGGTTCCGCGGAGGCGGAGTTGGTACGAGACATGATCGCGATCGTCGCGTCGTTCGCTGGGCGTCTGTACGGGCAGCGGTCAGCCAAGGCCCGTCGTCTGGCTGCGGTAGTCACGGCCGAGACCGGCGTGGGGCGGGACGGCCTGTGAGTTCTCGGGGCTCGGGGCCAGGTCTGCGGCCGCTGGAACCACCGGTCATGGTCGCCGCGCCGACCGGGATGGCGACGACCACCCGCATCCGGGTCTCCTCTGCCGAGCACGAGGTGCTTGATCAGGTCGCGTGTTTGATCGGGTCCCTGAGGCGTCGAGACTTGGCCGCGCGGTCGGCGGCGGGGGTGTCGCCGGAGAAAAGTGTCCTCGCCCGGCGTAAACGAGATATCACCAGTCAGTCATCGTCGCGGTGGGCTGGTTCAATTGTGCGGCACAATGATGCCGGGTATCGACTGGAGCGTCGTAACCAGCTTGCCCGGCGTGAGTCGCT
Source organism: Pseudonocardia sp. ICBG601 (assembly GCF_020496245.1). NCBI lineage: Bacteria > Bacillati > Actinomycetota > Actinomycetes > Pseudonocardiales > Pseudonocardiaceae > Pseudonocardia > Pseudonocardia sp. ICBG601. The sequence continues at coordinate 19,742 of NZ_JAHLJA010000208.1, forward strand.
ACAGCAGGCGATCGCGGTGATCGAGACTCGCTTGGCCGTTCCCGTCCCGCATGTCGATCCTCGGACCAAGAATAAAATCGCGGTCCGGATGTCTGTGCCTGGGCGACGTAAGACTGTTACTGGCTACGCCGACCAGCGGGAACGGGCCACGAAGCAACGCCGATTGCAGCATCTACGCGCTGAGCTCGCCCAGACGAGCCGGGATATCGCCACTGGCCGGGTGGCTATTGTTGAAGGCGGCAAACGTTTGGCTCGGAACCGGGGAAACCTCGCCGCCGCCGCCATCACCGAGACCGAATGGCGGAATCAATGGCAGGCCGAGCGGGCGTGGTTCCACGCCAATGGTGCCCCAGATGAGCCGCACGGGAATTTGACTATCACCGTCACTCCCGACGGGACGCTCTCAATCCGTCTACCCCGTCGTCTTGAGCACCTCGCGAACAGCCCGAGGGGTAGATTTGTCCTGGCTGGCAAGGCAAGGTTCGCCCACCGCGGTGATGCTTGGGCAGCGCACATCACTCGCGACGTCAACGGCCGTGCTGGATCAGTGTCATATCGGATGTACCGTTGTGCTGACCGCGCCGGCTGGTACCTGACGGCATCCTGGAATCCGACGCCTGCTGCGGACTTCGTCCCGGCTCGGACCCCAGCACTCGATTTTCCCGCCCGCGTGATCGGAGTCGATACCAACGCTGACCACCTCGCCTGTCGAGTGCTTGACCAGCACGGTAATCCTGACGGTCCCCCGATCCGGCTGGATCTTGACCTCGCCGGCCCGGCATCGCGCCGCGACGCGCAGCTCCGACACGTCCTGAGCCGTCTCATCCGGATCGCGCTCCGGTACCACTGCCTCGGGATCGTGATCGAAAATCTCGGCTTCGACGACGCCCGCAGCACCGGTCGCGAGACTATGGGCCGAGGGAAGAAGGGCAGAACATTCCGGCGGACCGTTGCAGGGATACCTACTGCTCGGCTGCGGGACCGACTCGCTGCGATGGTCCCCTCCGCAGGGTTGACGCTCTTGGGTGTCGACCCTGCTTACACCTCCATCTGGGGCGCACAACACTGGCGAAAGCCGCTGTCCACCCCTCAACACGAGGCCACCCGACACGAGGCCGCGGCCGTCGTGATCGGGCGCCGCGGTCAGGGTTACCGCGCACGGCGACGGGTAGGGAAGCCCGCGAGCGACCAGAGGATCGCTCAGCGGAGAACCACCACCCAGGCCGTGCACCACCCAGATCGTGGCGGCGGACGCACCCCCGACCGGCCCGGTCACACGATGACCGCAGGCCCACGGGCAGGGAACGGCGATCCGTCAGCCGGGCAACCGTTACCCCGGCATCTCCACGTCAACGACGAGGAGCGGACACTGTCCAACAAAATCAGTAACGGTTGTTCACCCGTCACCCCATCGATGACGAGGCCACGAGCAGCGTGGGGGCTGTTCTGCCTGCAATCCGGGGGGCGGGCGCCTCCGTCGCGCTCGCGCTGAGCCGTGGCCACCGGTTCTTCCGGCTGGTCTCGGAGCGCCGGCGCGGTCGCCGGGCTCTGGCGACTGCACACCGCCCTGGTGGGGACGCGCGTCGCCGACCTGCGCGGTCATCGTGGCGCCCGATGGTGTGGGGCACCTCGTGTCGCAGAAGGACCCCGCCGCAGTGTCCGCGGCGCTGCATGTCCGGCTCACGCGTCCGACCGCACGCCCTGTCGCTGACGGTGCCACCGCAGCAGCGACCGTGGGCCCCAGATCGAGCGTCACTTGTTAGTATCGTTTAGTGGTGACGGAAGCACGTGGGCCGAGCTGGGACCCATCGCACTCGGCTCCCATCGAGCTCGAGCCGGTTCGACGACTGGCGAACACGCTGGATCTGTACCGGCACAGGGAGCATCTCGCGACGGCGAGCACCGCGACGGCAGCGCTCGGCCAGGACTGGCCGGGGCGAGGCGGGGTCGCGGACGAGGACCTGCCGCTCCTTCGCGACCTTCGCTCTGCCTGCCGGAACGTCCTCACCCACCAGCCGACGGACTCCTACGTCTTCCCGATGGCCGTCTCCGTTTCCGGCACGTCCATCGACGCATCTTCTGACCGTGCGCCGATCGAGCAGTACTCGACTCGGATTCTGCTGAGTTTGTCCTCAGCTCTGGCGGACAGTCGCATTCGCAGGTTGAAGTTGTGCGCGAACGACGCCTGCGGATGGGCGTTCTGGGATCGGTCCCGACCCGGGACAGGCAAGTGGTGCTCCATGCAGGTGTGCGGCGGCCAGAACAAGGCCCGCGAGTATCGGAAGCGGAAGCGCACAGCCTCATGAGGCCCACCCGGTGTCATCCTGCGCTGGGCGCAGCGTTGGTGGTGGCATCGTGTTCGGCGGTACAGCTTTCTGCCGCGCTCACCGCTCCGCTCGTGGGCCAGCTGGGGTCCGCGGCGGTCGCCGGTTGGCGGCAGGCAATGGGCGCTTTCGTGCTGCTCCTCGTCGTTCGACCGGCGCTACGTGGACGGACGGTGCGGGAATGGACCTGGATCGCGGTCTTCGGCGTCTCCATGGCCACCATGAACGTCGCGTTCTACTCCGCTGTGGCGGTGCTGCCGCTCGGAGTTGCGGCCACGCTGCTCTACCTCGGACCGTTCGCGGTCGCCTGCGCCGGGTTCCGCCGCGGACCGGCCTTGGTCCTTCCGGTGATCGCCTTGACCGGCGTCGTACTCATCAGCCGGCCAGGAACCGTCGACAGCGCCGGCGGCGTAGTCGTGGGGCTCACTGCCGGCGCCGCGCTCGCCGTCTACACCCTCTCGAGCCGCGCTGTGGGACAACGGGGCGGAGTGGACCTCTTGGCTCTCAGCGTCGCGGCATCGGCGGTGGTGCTGACACCGTTCTCGGTTGCTTCCGCACCGTCCCTGAACGGCCCGGGCCTCGCGATCCTCGTGACAACGGGAGCGGTAGGTGTCGCAGGGGCGTTCTGGCTGGACTTCCGAGCTCTACAACTCATCGGAAGCCGTGCGGTCAGCGTTCTGTTCTCCCTCGACCCGGCCATCGGAGCGATCGCCGGTGCGGTCCTGTTGAGCCAGCATCTCGACTTGTTGACCGTGGCAGGCCTGGCCGCCGTCGTCGCATCGGGTGCGGTTGCCGCGACGACGAGTAGCGCCGGCAGCAACGAACACTCCGACCTGACTTCGGTCACTTGTCTTAGTGCTTCGCCGCGGGCTGACGGAGCGCGTCGAGGAGGGCCTGTTTGTCGGCGGGGACGGCGGGCGGGAAGGTCTGCTGGGTGCCGTTGATGGCGATGGTGGCCGAGCGCAGTGGTCGGAGCTGGCGGACGACGTTGCGGATGGTGAGCCCGGTGCGGTTCTGGATCTCGCGGGCGACTGCGAGGGCGGTGAACACGATGGTCAGGTGCGCTTCGATGGACTGGCGTTGGTGGTGGAACATCGGGCGGGCGCGTAGGTCGGTTTTGCTCATCCGGAAGGACTGCTCGACGTGCCAGAGGTCGTGGTAGTCGCCGATGATCTCCCCGGCCGCTGCGCCGCCGGCCGGGATGTTGGTCACGTAGCCCTTCAACCCGACCAACCGGTATGCCCGAGCCAAGGAGGCCTCGTCCAGGGCGCGGGAGCCGTTGGTGACCTTGACGAACCGCGGTGTGCGCGCGGGCTTCTCGCCGGCGATGACCTCGCGGGCCCGGTTCTCCTGCAGGGTCAACGTGCGCCGGTCCCGGACGGCCCGCTTCGTGGAGTAGGCCCAGACCGCCCGCCAGGATCCCGGATGCTGGTTGGGGTTCCAGACGGGCTCGGCCTTGACCTTCGGGCTGTTCTCGCTGCGCCCGGTGCGGCGGTCGCGTGGTGTGAGGGTGTCGATGATCTGCCCGTCGACGAAGGCGTCGCCGTGCCAGTGGAAGTGCGACTCCAGGTCAACCGGGGCCTTGGTGAGTCGGGAGCCGACGATGAACCGCAGGCCGGCCTCGTCGAGGTCGCGCAGGTTCGCGGCCGAGAGCATCCCTGCGTCGGCGACCACGACCATCCCGCCCGGCTCGACCGGCAGCTGGTGTCGGGCCCGGAAGGCCTCGATGATCGGCAGGATCGTCGCGGTCTCGGTCTTGTTGCCCTCGAAACAGCCGATCTCGAGGGGGAACCCTGCGCGATCGACCAGCAGCCCGACGACGACCTGCGGGTCGACCCGGCGTTCCTTGGAGAACCCGACCTTGCGCAGGTCGTCCTCCTTCTCCGCCTCGAAGTAGAGGGTGGTGACGTCGTAGAGACACAACGACACATCCCCACTGCCACGGGCGTGGGTGAAGCAGGCCCTCGCGATCTCGTCGCGGTAGCTGCGCCCGGTGCAGCGCAGCAGGGTGCGGCGCATCGTCTTTTCGCTCGCCGCGGTGACGCCCAGACCGGCCAGCACCCGACCGGTGTCCAGGATGGACGTGGGCTCGACGATCCGGGCGATCACCAGGTCGCGGAACGTGTCATCAGCGACCTCTGCGAACCCGAGGCCCGCGTAGACCTCGGCGAGGATGTCGAACAGCACCCGCGACCCGGTCGTGATCACCTGCGGCGCACCCACCCGCCGGGTTGTGGTGCTCGGGGCGCGCCGCGGCATCTGGCCGAACAGCCCCTCCTGCGTGGCACCGCCGGCCGCGGTGGGCGCGATCAGCTCGGCCCGCCGGGGTGACGGCGCGACGCCCAGATCCAGGGCCTGCTGTGCAGCGTCGTCGATCAGCCCACGGGCCTGCTCGACCAGCAGGCCCAGCTCGGCCTCGGTGTGCGCTGACCCGACATGGGCCACGATCCGTCGATGGCCCTGCACGGACTCGGCGATCTGGACCGCGGTCGCCCCGGAGGCCGTCCGTACCCGCCTCACCCACGCCACCTGACCGAGCGTAGAGCACCGAATTAGTGCCTCACACCGCTCCCGCGCAAACACATCACCGCAGCTCAGCGCAGCACAAGCTGCGAAACCAGGCTCGGGTGACCAAAGTCAGGTCCGAGAGGGGCGCAACTACGGGACAGGGACGTCAGCCCCCGGGGCAATGACTCTCCTGTTCGCCCACCACGGATCCTGTGATGTGGCGATGTAGCCGACCGCAGTTCGCGTACGACCACGTGCGTCGCCGGTCAGGACGACGCGGTCCGCCGCCGCGTGGAGGACGCGCTCCGCGACCAAGATCAGTCCGTGCATGGTCCGTGAACACCCGTCACGAGCCGTCCGGAGCCGGACACACCCGGACAACGAAAGAGACCCCCGGTTCCGGCGTTTCCGCTGGTCGGGGGTCTCTTTCACGTGCTGTGGCTGGTCCAGGATTCGAACCTGGGAAGGCTACGCCGACGGATTTACAGTCCGCTCCCTTTGGCCGCTCGGGCAACCAGCCGGGGTGCATCTCGGTCTCGCTGAGTGCGTGAACGAGGATACGACACGACCTGAACGACCCCGCCGAGGGGTCCCCGACCGACCCGGAGGAGAGGGCCGACCCGTCGTTCGACGTCGTGAGCAAGGTGGACCGCCAGGAGGTCGACAACGCCCTGAACCAGGCCGCGAAGGAGCTGTCGCAGCGCTTCGACTTCCGCGGCACCAACACCACGATCGCCTGGGCCGGCGAGGAGGCTCTGACCTTCGAGTCGGAGACCGAGGAGCGGCTGCTCGCCGGCATCGAGGTCTTCAAGGAGAAGCTGATCAAGCGGCAGATCTCCCTGAAGGCGTTCGAGGCCGATGAGCCGCAGATCTCCGGCAAGACCTACAAGGCGAGCGGCAGGATCCTCCAGGGCATCGCGCAGGACAAGGCCAAGGAGATCAGCAAGGCCATCCGCGACGAGAAGCTCAAGGGCGTCCAGGCGCAGATCCAGGGCGACCAGCTGCGCGTCTCGGGCAAGAAGAAGGACGACCTGCAGGCCGTCATCGCGCTGCTCAAGTCCAAGGACTTCGGCATCGCGCTGCAGTTCACCAACTACCGGTGACCAACCGGCCCTGAGCTGCTGAAGCCCTGGCTCAGGGTGCCGGGTACAAGCCCGGTACAACCGTGCGCGGAGTACACCAGCGTCCGGGTCTGGTCGACGGCGTCCGGCCAGTACCCGACGTAGGTGTTCACGGCGGCCGCAGGCGTGGCCTGCTCCACCGTGACCTGACCCGGCTCCTCTAGACCGGCGGCGTCGGCCGCAAGTGCGCCCACGGCCGCGCCCGCTCCAGCTGCGCCGCCAGCGCCAGCAGCAGCGGCTCCGAGCCCGGCCGCCCGACGAACTGCACGCCCAGCGGCAGCCCGGACGCCGTCCGGTACAGCGGCACCGACGACGCGGGCCGCCCGGTCAGGTTCGCCAGCTGGGTGAAGGGGACCGGGGCGAAGTTGGCGTCGACCAGGCTCTCCACCAGCCCGAGCCGTCCGAACAGGCCGGACGCGCCGGCCCGCAGCAGCGCCTGCGCCCCGATCCGGGCCGCGGCCGGCAGGGCCAGCTCCCCGATCGGCCACGGCGGCCGGGCCAGGGTCGGGGTGAGGAGCAGGTCGTAGCGCTCGTGGAACGTGGCCAGTGCGCGGGTGTGGTCCTGGCGGCGGGTGAGCGCGGCGAGGTAGTCCGGCGCCGGGGTGGCACGCCCGATCGCGGCCATCACCCGCGTCTCCGTCTCGAAGGCGTCGTCGCCGCAGCCGGTCAGCGCCCGCGCCGAGGCCACCTGGGCCGAGATCGTGGAGAACCAGGTGGTGAGGAAGTCGGTGGCCAGCGCCCGGCCGTCGAGGGCGGGGGCGGACTCCTCCACGACGTGCCCGAGCGAGGTCAACAGCTCGGCGGCGTCGGTGGCCGCGGCGACCGCCTCCGGGTCGACCTCGGTACCCAGCGGCGACGCGGTGGCCAGCCCGATCCGCAGCGGCGCCGGGTCGTCCCGGACGGCGTCGGCGTAGGGGCGCTCCGGCGGGCGCACGACGTAGGGACCCTCCGGTTCCGGCCCGGCCGTCACGTCGAGCAGCGCGGCCGAGTCCCGCACGGTCCGCGACAGCACGCCCTGTACCGCCGCGCCGTGGAAGCCCTCCGCGACGTCCGGCCCGGACGGCGTCACGCCGCGGCCGGGCTTGAGCCCGAACAGCCCGCAGGCGGCGGCCGGGATGCGGATGGAGCCGCCGCCGTCGCTCGCGCCGGCCGCGGGGACGATCCCGGCGGCGACGGCCGCGGCGGACCCCCCGGAGCTGCCGCCGGGGGTGCGGGCGGGGTCCCACGGGTTGCGGGTCGGCCCGCCGAGCGCGGGCTCGGTGACGGCACGGGCGCCGAACTCGGGAGTCGCCGTGCGTCCGAACACCACGAGACCGGCCTCGGTCCAGCGCCGGACCACCGTCGACGTTTCGGGTCGCGGGTGGTCGGCGAGCGGGCGGGAACCGGAGGCCGTCGGGACCCCGGCGATGTGCTGGGCGAGGTCCTTCACCAGGAACGGGACACCCGCGAACGGCCCGCTCAGCGGGCCGCGTGCACGGGAGCGGGCGGCGTCGTCGAGCCGCAGCCGGATGGCGTTGATGCCCGGCTCGACGGCGTCGGCGCGGGCGACGGCGGCCTCCAGCAGGTCGGCTGCGCTCACCTCACCCGCGGCGACGAGCGCGGCCAGCCCGACGGCGTCGTGGTTGCGGTAGTCGTCCCAGGAGATCCCCACGGCGGGGATACAAACAGATCGGTCAGGGGGTGGACACCGGGGCGGGCGCCGGCGCCGGGGACGCGTCCGAGGTACCGGTGACCCCGACGACGATGCCGAGAGCCAGGACGACCGCGGCCGCGGCACCCAGGACGGCCGGCAGCACCGGCCGGGTGCGAGCCGGGAAGTCGGGCAGCCGGAATCCGCCGGAGGCCCGGGCCGCGCCACCCTCGGGGAGCGGGGCCTGACGGACCGGCTCGGGAAGCGGGGCCCGGCGGACCGGCTCGGGGTGCCGCCGGACGGTCGGGGCCTGGGCCGGGGGGCCCGACGGGAACCGCACGGGCGGGCGCTGGCCCGCCGAGGGTCGGCCCGTGAAGGGATGCCGGGCCGCGGGCGGGCGGGCCGGGTGCCGCGGGCCCGCCGGGGCGTACTGCCCGGGGACGTGACCGCCCGGGGCCTGCCGGGGCAGAACGTGGCCGGGGACGTGGCCGCCCGGGACCTGCCGTGGCGGGACCTGGCCGGGACGCCGGCCGCCGGGCCCGGCTGCGTCGCGGGGGCGCGGGACGACGGGCAGCGCGGTGGTCGGTGCGTCGTCGGAGGACCCGCCGCCCGGCGCCGTGTGCGGCGCCGCGGGGCGGGAGGAGCGGGGCTCCGGCGGCGTCGTTCCCGCGGCGGGGGTGGGGCCGGCCGGAGCGTCGGCGTCCGTGGCCGGGTCCGGGTCCGGGTCCGGGTCGGAGGAGGTCGTGGTGTCCGCCTCGGCGACCGTCGGCGCGACCGGGGTGTCGGCGGCCGAGGACGGTCGGGCCGACGGCAGCGCGACCGGCTCGTCCGGGCCGGCCTCGGTGACCACGTCGTCCCCCGGGCGGGCCGGTGACGGGACCTCGACCGGGCCACCCTGGAGCGGCACCGACGGGGTCTCACCGGTGTCGGTGAGCTCGTGGCGGGGCTTCTGGGACGGGGTCTCGCTCATGGGTCCTCTTCCGCAGGGGGAGCTCTGCTCTGAGAGCTTCATCGCTCCCGGCACCCCGAACCGTTACGGAACAGCGACCCGGGGTCGCGCAACCACCCTCGGAACGGTCCGGTCAGCGGCGGACCATCTGCTGGAGCCGCGCGATCCGGTCCTCGATCGGCGGGTGGGTGGAGAACCACCTCGCCATCTTCTCGCCGGGCCGGAACGGGTTCGCGATCATCAGGTGCGACTGCGCCGTGAGCCGCGGGTCCGGAGGCAGCGGGGCGGCCGCGGTGCCGTACTTGAGCTTGTGCAGCGCCGAGGCCAGGCCCAACGGGTCCCCGGTGAGCTCGGCCCCCGAGGCGTCGGCCTGGTACTCCCGCGACCGGCTGACGGCCATCTGCACCACGCCGGCCGCGATCGGGCCGAGGAGCGCGACCAGGATGATCGCGATCGGGTTCGGGCGGTCCTCGTCGTTGCCGCCGAAGATCGAGGCGAACATCGCGAAGTTCGCGAGGAACGACACCGCCGAGGCGAGCGCTCCGGCGATCGAGGAGATCAGGATGTCGCGGTTGTAGACGTGGCTGAGCTCGTGGCCGATGACCGCGCGCAGCTCGCGCTCGTCGAGGAGGTGCAGCAGACCGGTGGTCACGCACACCGCGGCGTGCCGCGGGTTGCGGCCGGTGGCGAACGCGTTGGGTGCGTCGGTCGGGCTGATGTGCAGCGACGGCATGGGCTGGCGGGCCCGCTGGCTCAGCTCGCGGACGATCCGGAACAGCTGGGGGTACTCGGCCTCGGTGATCGGCTGGGCGTGCATCGACCGCAGCGCCATCTTCGCCGAGTTGAAGTAGGCCCACCCGTTCACGGCGAACGCGACGACCAGGGCGATGACCAGTCCGCCGCGGCCACCCAGGACCCCGCCGATCGCGAGGATCAGGGCGCTCATCGCGCCGAGGAGGACGGCCGTCTTCAGACCGTTCATGTGGCTGTGCACGCCGGGGTCACCTTTCCGTGCGGTCCTGCTGGGGTCACCCTTCTCAACGGACGAACCGGGCAGCGCGTTCCCGGGTGTGACCGGGGCCCGGCCCGGGGCACCCGCCACGTGCGGGAGGCCGGCCCGGCGCGGAAGAGTCGGGTCCATGAGCGACGGCGATGTCACGACAGAGGTCCGGACCGAGGTCACCGACGGTGTCGCGGTGCTCACCGTGTCGAACCCGGCACGACGCAACGCGCTGAACCTGGACCTGTCGCAGAAGCTCGTCGCCGCCGTCGAGGCCGCGAACGCCGACGACTCGGTCGGCGCGATCGTCGTCACCGGTCAGGAGCCCGCGTTCTGCGCCGGCGGCGACCTCGCGGAGCTGCAGCAGGCCGACCCGGCGACGCTCAAGCGCGTCTACTCCGGGTTCCTCGCCATCGCCTCCTCCCCGCTGCCGACCCTGGCCGCGGTCAACGGCGCCGCCGTCGGCGCGGGGATCAACCTCGCCCTGGCCTGCGACGTCCGGCTGGCCGGCCCGACCGCACGGTTCGACGTCCGCTTCATGCAGCTGGGCCTGCACCCCGGCGGCGGCTACACGTGGATGGCCCAGCGCGCTCTCGGCGCCCAGGGCAGCGCCGCGATGACCCTGTTCGGCGACGTCCTCGACGCCCGCGAGGCCGAGCGCGTCGGTCTGGTCTGGCGCGCCTACGACAGCGACGAGGACCTGATGGCCGGCGCCCGTGAGCTCGCGGGCCGGGCCGCCGCCGCGCCGCGGGACCTGATCGTCACGACCAAGGCGACGATGCGGATCACCTCCCGGCTCGACGCGCACGCCGACGCCACCGACATCGAGGTCCGTGCCCAGGCCGAGACCGTGCACTCCGAGGCGTTCGCGGAACGCGTCGCGGCGCTGCAGAAGAAGATCAGCAGGAAGTGACCCGCGGCACGAACGTGACGCGGGCCATGTGACGTGATCCCGGGTCTCCGGACAGGGGGACGAACCGGGAGTTAACCTCGATGTATCGAGGGACAATTCGACGCCGAACTGGGGACCATCAGCCCATGACGACCAGCGACACTCCCGTCGAGGCACGCGACTCCGAGGTCGTGCAGCGCGACCGGGTGGTCATCCGGTTCGCCGGCGACTCCGGTGACGGCATGCAGCTGACGGGTGACCGCTTCACCTCCGAGACCGCGAACTTCGGCAACGACCTGTCGACGCTGCCGAACTTCCCCGCGGAGATCCGGGCTCCTGCCGGGACGCTGCCGGGGGTGTCGTCGTTCCAGCTGCACTTCGCGAACTACGACATCCTCACTCCGGGGGACCGCCCGGACGTGCTGGTGGCGATGAACCCGGCGGCGTTGAAGGCCAACATCGGTGACCTGCCCCACGGCGGCGTGCTGATCGTGAACACCGACGAGTTCACCAAGCGGAACCTGACCAAGGTCGGGTACGCGGCGAACCCGCTCGAGGACGGCTCCCTGGAACCCTACGCGGTGCACGGGGTCGCGATGGCGACCCTGACCCGGGGCGCCCTGGAGGAGACCGGGCTGTCCAAGAAGGACGCCGAGCGGGCGAAGAACATGTTCGCCCTGGGTCTGCTGTCGTGGATGTACCACCGGCCCTCGGAGTCGACCGAGCGGTTCCTGCGGGAGAAGTTCGCGAAGAAGCCCGACATCGCCGAGGCCAACATCCTGGCCTTCCGCGCCGGGCACGCCTACGGCGAGACGACCGAGGCGTTCGCGGTCACCTACGAGGTCGCCCCGGCACGGCTCGCGCCGGGGACCTACCGGCAGATCACCGGGAACGTCGCGCTCGCGTGCGGGATCATCGCCGCCGGACGCACGACGAGCCTGCCGGTGTTCCTGGGCACCTACCCGATCACCCCGGCCTCGGACATCCTCCACGAGCTGTCCAAGCACAAGGCCTTCGGCGTGACCACCTTCCAGGCCGAGGACGAGATCTCCGGCGTCGGCGCCGCGCTGGGCGCGGCGTTCGGCGGCGCGCTCGGCGTCACCACCACCTCGGGTCCGGGGATCGCGCTCAAGGCCGAGACCGTCGGCCTGGCCGTGGCCCTGGAGCTTCCGCTGCTGGTGATCGACGTGCAGCGCGGCGGCCCCTCGACGGGGCTGCCCACCAAGACCGAGCAGGCCGACCTGCTCCAGGCCCTGCACGGGCGCAACGGCGAGGCCCCGCTCCCGGTGATCGCCCCCTGCACCCCTGGCGACTGCTTCATCGCCGCGGTCGAGGCCGCCGCGATGGCCGTGCGCTACCGCACCCCGGTGATGCTGCTGTCCGACGGCGCGCTGGCCAACGGCTCCGAGCCGTGGAAGATCCCCGACGTCGAGTCCCTGCCGACCGTGGACCCGGGGTTCGCGACCGAGCCCAACGCCCCCGACGGGTCCGGCGAGTTCTGGCCGTACCTGCGTGACCCCGAGACCCTGGCCCGGCCGTGGGCGATCCCCGGCACCGCAGGTCTGGAGCACCGCGTCGGCGGGCTGGAGAAGGCCGACGGGCGCGGCTCGATCTCCTACGACCCCGACAACCACGACCGCATGGTCCGGCTGCGCCAGGCCAAGATCGACGGCATCGAGGTGCCCGACCTCGTGGTCGACGACCCCGACGGCGACGCGGACTTCCTCGTCGTCGGCTGGGGGTCGACCTTCGGCCCGATCAACGCCGCGGCGCGGCGGGTGCGCAAGCTCGGCCACTCGGTCGCCACGGTGCACCTGCGCAACCTCAACCCGATGCCGGCCAACCTCGGCGAGATCCTGGGCCGCTACCGCACGGTGCTCTGCCCCGAGATGAACCTCGGCCAGCTCGCCATGCTGCTGCGCGCCCGCCACCTGGTCGACGTCAAGAGCTACACCAAGGTCGCGGGGCTCCCCTTCGGCGCCGAGGAGCTGCAGGACGTGTTCCTCGACTACCTCACCGGCAAGCACCCGGAGTCCGCGGCCGACACCACCCCACGGCCCGCCAACGAGACCACTGGAGCGCAGGCATGACCGCCACCGATCTCGGTCTGCCGTCCATCGGCGGCCTCGACGGGGTCCCGACGACGGACGCGAAGCAGACCGCGAAGGACTACACCTCCGACCAGGAGGTCCGCTGGTGTCCCGGCTGCGGCGACTACGCCGTCCTCGCCGCGGTCCGCCAGTTCCTGCCCACCCTGGGCATCAAGCGCGAGAACACCGTGTTCGTCTCCGGGATCGGCTGCTCGAGCCGCTTCCCGTACTACCTCAACACCTACGGGATGCACTCCATCCACGGTCGCGCCCCGACCATCGCGACCGGGCTGGCGACCTCGCGGGAGGACCTGTCGGTGTGGGTCGTCACCGGTGACGGCGACGCCCTGTCCATCGGCGGCAACCACCTCATCCACGCGCTGCGCCGCAACGTCAACATCAAGATCCTGCTGTTCAACAACCGGATCTACGGCCTGACCAAGGGCCAGTACTCGCCCACCTCCGAGGTCGGGAAGGTCACCAAGTCCACCCCCATGGGCTCGCTCGACCACCCGTTCAACCCGATCTCGCTGGCGCTGGCGCCGAGGCGTCGTTCGTTCGGGCGGCCCTGGACTCCGACCGCAAAGAGCCTCACCGCCGTGCTGCAGGCTGCGGCCGAGCACCGCGGCTCCGCCCTGGTCGAGATCTTCCAGGACTGCCCCATCTTCAACGACGGCAGCTTCGACGTCCTGCGCCGCGGCGACAACGAGAACCGGCTCATCCCCCTCACCCACGGCGAGCCGATCACCTTCGGCGCCCCGGGTGAGGACGGACGCGGCTCGCACGCGGTCGTCCAGGACGGGTTCGGCCTCGCCGTCGTCGAGACCGCGTCGGTCGACCCCGCGACGATCGTGGTCCACGACCAGACCGACCACGAGCTCGCCTTCGCCCTGTCCCGGCTCTCGGACCAGGACCTCACCCACACCGTCACCGGGGTCTTCCGCAACACCGACCGCCCCACCTACGACGACGCCGCACGCGCCCGGTCCAGGCCGCGAAGGACGCCAAGCCCGACGCCGACCTGCAGGCCCTGCTCAACGGCCCCGCGACACCTGGACCATCGTCTAGGACCGGCCCGCGACCGACGACGGCCCCGGCACTCCCAGGGAGTACCGGGGCCGTCGTGCGTCCACCGGTGTCCGGGCTCAGCGGGCCCCGGGGCGTTCGTTCCACGCGATGAACCCGGCCGCCCGGCGGCGGCCCCTCCGCGGTGAAGTAGAGGTCCGCCCGCGTACGGACGTAGTAGGGCGACTCGGGCGGATGGAACCGCCGCGACCCGCTGTGCACCTTCACCCGGTGTGTCTCGGGCGGGTCGCCGCCGTCGGGGGTGCGAGCACCGAGTCCGGGTACGGGCCGGGCCGCACGCCCGGGGGCAGCGGCTCGGACGCCGCCGACGGGCCGATGATCAGGGAGTCGAGCGCCGCCAGCGCCGAACCACCGGCGGGCTGCCGCGTCCGCGACGGGATCGGCAACGGTGCGGGCGGGCCGTCGTCGTCCGACGCGGGGGCCGGCTCGGGTAGCGGCGCCGGTTCGACGTCGTCGCGCAGGGCGTGCCGGCCGGACGGCTCGTCGTCGTCCTCGGCCGCCGCGTCCTGCGGCGCGGGGTTGCTCTCGGGGCGGGGAAGGGGCACCGCGGGTGCCGTGGCACCGTCCGGTGCTCCGGCGCTGCCGCCCGGTTCCCACGACCGGTCGGCGGGGGGGCTGCCGCGTCGTCCTGGGCCGCGTCGCCGTCGGCCGGGGCTTTCTCGGCCGACGCGTCCTCGGTCAGACCGCCCTCGGCCGGCTCATCGCGAGCCGCGGCGACCTGGGCCGGGGCGTCGTGAGCCGCGCTGCCGTCGGCCGGGCCGTCCTCGGCCGGGGCCTCCTCGGCCGGAGCGCTCTCGGCCAGATGGCCCTCGGCCAGATCGCCCTCGGCCGGCTCATCTTGGGCAGCGCTGTCGTGCCCGTGGGCCAGGTCGCCGTGGGCCGGGGCGTCCTGGGCTACGGCAACGGGTTCGTCGGTCGCGGGTCCGTCCGCCCCGGTGAGGCCGACGGGTCCGTCAGCCCCGGTGGGGCCGGTCCCGCCCACGGCGGCGGTCCCACCCGTGGCCGCGGTCCCGCTCGCGGCGGCCGGCGAGGGACCGGGCGCCTCGGAGCCGGCCGGCACGTCGGCGGCCACCCCGGGGCGGGCTGCCGGTGGGACGACCTGCTCCCCCGCACCGTCGGCCACGGCGGACGGTGGCGGTGCGCTGTCCGGCGGCGGGTGGTCGCCCCGGTCACCCGGGCCGGGTCGGCCTCCCCGACGGGCTCGAACAGCCCCACGGTCCCGGGTCCGCTCCCCGGGCCGGGCCCGTCGGACGCCTCCACCGTGCCGGGCGCACCCGTGGCCTCCGGACCGTCCTCGACGGCCCCTGCGCGGCGGCGGGACACCAGCACCCCTGCCGCCACGAGTACCACGAGCACGCCAGCAGTACCCACATCCAGCCCATGCCGGACCTCCGTCCGCCCGGGACCCTCCCGGACCGCTGTCGCCGTGCTTGGTATCACGGATCGTGCCCGCCTCGCCGTCACCGCGCGCGGTGGCACACCCGTACCGGATCATCGTGCCCGTGACCCACCACCCGAAGCGACCATGACCGCGCCCGTTCCCCCGAACGAACCACACCCGAACGGAGTGAGCGGAACCCCGCCGGGCTCGCCGCGGGCGTCGGCGCGTACGTGCTGTGGGGCCTGTTCCCGGCGTTCTGGCCGCTGCTGGACCCCGCGGCGCCGCTGGAGGTCCTCGCCCACCGCGTGCTGTGGACCGCCGTGCTGATGGCGGTGGTGCTGACCGTGCTGCGCGGCTGGGGCGACGTGCGCGGGCTCGGTCTCCGCGGGTGGCTCGCGACGGCCGCCGCCGCGGTGTTCATCGCGGTGAACTGGGGCCTGTTCATCTGGGGCGTCTCGGTGGGGCTGGTCGTCGAGTCCGCGCTCGGCTACTACATGACCCCGCTGGTCGGGGTGCTGTTCGGCGTCCTCGGTCCTGCGGGAGCGGCTGCGGCCCGCGCAGTGGGTGGCGCTGGGGCTGGCGGCGACGGCCGTCGTGGTCATCGCCGTCGGCAACGGCACGTGCCGTGGCTGTCGATGGCCCTGGCCTGCTCGTTCGGGATCTACGGGCTGTTCAAGGCGACCGCGCCGCTGCCCGCCGCGGCCGGGTGACCGCGGAGGGCCTCGTGCTCGTCGTGCCGGCCGCGGTGTTCCTCGTCGTCCTGGCGCTCACCGGGCGGCGGCACGTTCACCGGGCACGGGCCCGTGGCACCTGCTGCTCATGCTGTCCGCGGGTCCGGCGACGGCGCTGCCGCTGCTGCCTACGGCGCCGCGGCGCGACGGCTGCCGCTCACGACCCTCGGGGTGCTGCTCTACGTCAACCCCACGCTGCAGTTCCTGTGGGGCGTGCTGGTCGTCGGACAGCCGATGGCCCCGGCCCGCTGGGCGGGGTTCGCCCTCGTCTGGCTGGCGCTGGTGGTGTTCACCGTCGACCTGCTGCGACGGCGACGCCCAGCGGCGGCTCAGCCCACCCGCTCCACCGTGTAGTCGGTCAGCGTCCGCAGCGCCTCGATCGCCGGGCACGGCGGCAGCACCGCCAGCTCGGCACGCGCGGGTCGGCGTACCCGGCGACGGTCTCGCGGGCCTTGACCAGCGCGTCACCGGAGCGGAGCAGCTCCAGCGCCTCGGCCACCTCGTCGTCGTCGCTGATCGGGGCGGCCAGCAGCTGCCGCAGCCTGCGCGCGTCGGCGGAGTCGTCGCCGTCGCGCAGGGCGTAGAGCATCGGCAGGGTGTGCACGCCCTCGCGCAGGTCGGTGCCGGGCGTCTTGCCCGAGTCGTCCGACGGCGACGCGATGTCGATGATGTCGTCGGAGATCTGGAACGCGGCCCCGATGACCTCGCCGAAGGTCCGCAGCGCCTCGACGTGCTCCGTCGGCGCACCGGAGAACATGCCGCCGTACCGGCCCGAGGTCGCGATGAGCGACCGGTCTTCTCCGCGACCACCCGCAGGTAGTGCTGCACCGGGTCGTCCGACGCCTTGGGGCCCCGGGTCTCGCGCATCTGGCCGGTCACCAGCAGCGCGAACGTCTCGGCGATGATCCGCACCGCGTCCGGGCCGAGGTCGGCCACCAGCCGCGACGCGTGTGCGAACAGGAAGTCCCCGGTCAGGATCGCGACCGAGTTGTCCCAGCGCGAGTTCGCGGACTCCGCGCCCCGCCGCATGGACGCCTCGTCCATCACGTCGTCGTGGTACAGCGTCGCCAGGTGGATCAGCTCCACCACGGCGGCCGCCGTGATCACCTCGTCGCGTTCGGGATGCGGTCCCACCTGGGCCGCGAGCAGCGTGAACAGCGGCCGGAACCGCTTCCCGCCGGCCTCGATGAGGTGCAACGAGGTCTCGGTGACGAACTCGTAGTCGCTGTGCACCTCGCGGTGCAGCAGGTCCTCGACCCGCTTCAGCCCGTCCGCCGTGGCCTCGGCCAGGACCGGATCGGCCATCCGGATCCCGGCCACGCTCTGTGTCTCCACCCCCACAGCGTACGAATCTCAGCCCGCGAACGCGCCGCTGGCGGCCCATTCGAGGACAGGTGTGGGAAGAATCCCGAGAACGAGGGTCGCCAGCGTGCCCAGTGTGATGGCCACGGTGGTGAACGCCCCGGGCACGACGACGGCCGGACCGTCCTGGGCGGGCTCGGAGAAGTACATGAGCACCACGATGCGCAGGTAGAAGAACGCGGCCACCGCGGACGCGACCAGCGCGATCACCACGAGCGGCACCATGCCGTCCGCCGACGCCGCCGAGAACACCGCGAACTTGGCGGTGAACCCGCTGGTCAGCGGGATCCCGGCGAGCGCGAGCAGCAGGAACGTCATGATCCCGGCGACGAGCGGGGACCGCTTCGCCAGGCCCGCCCAGGCCGCCAGGTCCGAGCCTCGCCGTCATCACCGGTGCGGACCAGCGAGATGATCCCGAAGACCGCGACCGTCGTGAAGCCGTAGGCCAGCAGGTAGAACATCAGGCCGCGGTGCCCTGCGGGGTCAGCGCCATCGCGCCGAGCAGGATGAACCCGGCGTGCGCGATCGAGGAGTAGGCGATCATGCGCTTCACGTCGGTCTGGTGAGCCCCAGCACCGCGCCGACGACCATCGACACGACCGCGACCACCCACAGCACGCCGCGCCACTCCCACACGGTGCTGCCGAAGCCGACGTAGAGCACCCGGGCGATCGCGCCGAACGCGGCGACCTTCGTGCAGGCAGCCATGAACGCCGTGACCGGCGTCGGGGCGCCCTGGTAGACGTCAGGGGTCCAGGTGTGGAACGGGGCCACCGAGCCCTTGAACAGCAGCCCCACCAGCAGCAGCGCCAGACCCGCGAACAGCAGTGTGTCCGAGGCCAGGGTGCCCGCGGCGGCCTGCGAGATCGCCGAGAGGCGCACCGAGCCCGCGTAGCCGTAGAGCAGCGCGATGCCGTAGAGGAGAACGCCGAGCCGAACGCACCCAGCAGGAAGTACTTGACCGCGGACTCCTGCGACAGCAGCCGGCGGCGGCGCGCCAGCCCGCACATCAGGTACAGCGGCAGCGACAGGACCTCGAGCGCGATGAACATCGTCAGCAGGTCGTTCGCCGCGACGAAGGCCATCATGCCGCCGAGCGCGAACAGCACGAACGGGAACGGCTCGGTCTGCATCGTCGGTGCCTCGTCGGGCGCCCCGTAGGAGCGGTCGACGTGCTCACCGCCGACCGGGGTGGCGGGGCCGCCGCCGGCGCGGACCGCGGCCCGCTCGGCGGCCGAGGCGACGAACACCCCGCCCGCTCCACCGACCGGTCCGCGATCAGCAGCAGGCTGGGGATCGCGAGGACGATCAACGTGCCCCAGAGGAACAGCGCCGGCGCGTCCACCGACAGGGCGGTGCCGAAGGTCAGCACGGCGGCCGGGGACCCGAGCGCGTACCCGGCCAGCGCGACGAGCGCCGCGACCAGCGTCAGGCCGGTCAGCAGCACCTGCACGGGCCAGCGCTGGTGCCGCGGGAGAAACGCCTCCAGCAGCACCGACACGCAGGCACCCGCGAACACGATCCACAGCGGCGCGGTGGCCGCCCAGTCGACCGCGGGCATCTCGATCGGGGCCACCTGGGCGGGGAGAACCAACGAGCTCATCGAGCGATCCTCCAGCGACGACCGGGTCGGGCAGGCCGAGCTCGGTCATCGTCGCCGTCACCGACGGGTTGATCAGGTCGAGCACCGGGCCCGGGTAGAAGCCGAGCACCACGATCGCGACGATCAGCGGCGCGAGCACGCCGATCTCACGGGCCGTGAGGTCGGGGAAGCCGGAGCCCGTGCGCTGCGCGGCGACCGCCGGGTCGATCATCGACCCCGGGCCGCCCGCGCCACCGCGCTCCAGCGCCGCCATGACCGCGGTGCCGCGCACCGGGCCTGCATCGTGCGCTGGTAGAACCAGAGCACGTAGAGAGCGGCGAAGATGATGCCGATCGTCGCGATCACGGTGAACACCGGCCGGTTCGGGAACGACCCGACCAGCACCAGGAACCGAGACGAACGAGTTCGTGCGGGCAGCGCCAGCGAGCTCATCCCGGCCAGCAGCAGGCAGCCCGCCATCACCGGCGCGATCTTCGCGACGCCGCCGTAGTCGGCGATCAGGCGCGAGCCGCCGCGGCTGATCAGCACGCCGACCATCACGAACAGCATGCCGGTCGAGAGACCGTGGTTGACCATGTACAGCGTCGCGCCGGCGAAGGCCTGGCTGGAGAACGCGAACACCCCCGAGCGCGATGAAGCCGAAGTGTGCCACCGAGGTGTAGGCGACGAACCGACCCATGTCGGTCTGGGCGACCGCCAGCAGCGCGGCGTAGACGATCCGGCGACGGCGAGCACCAGCACCAGCGGCGCGAGGACCTGGCTGGCCTGC
>NZ_JAHLJA010000209.1:0-5124 GCF_020496245.1 Pseudonocardia sp. ICBG601
CGCCCCGGCCGCCGGCCGGTGCCGCCGGGTCGGGTCGGGTCGGGTCGCCGGCGGGGCAGGAGCCGCCGGATCCGGGTCGCCCGCCGCGCTCAGAAGAACGTGCCACACCACGGGGCCGGGCCGGGCACCGCGAACAGCGCGTCCGCGCGGACCGCCGCTCCGGGGTGCGCTCGCTCCAGCGCCCGCGCGCCACCAGCGACGACGGCGACCGGCCGCCGAGGAACGCAGCCGACAGCGCGTCGACGGTGCACTCCAGGTCCGGATCGGCGTCCGCGGCGGGCTCGGCGGCGCCGCCGGCGAGGCGCCAGGTGCCGCCGTCGCCGAGGAACGCGTCGTGCACCCGCAGCACGACCGGTCGCCCGGCCCCCAGGTGCGGGCACTCAGCGCCGCGCCCGGGTCGAGCAGGCGCAGCCACAGGTCGTCGCCGTGCCCGGTGACCCGGTGGGCCCGGGAGTCGGTCAGCATCAGGTCGAGGTCCTCGTCGAGCGGGCGTACCCAGCCGATCACCGCACCGGCCAGGTCGAGACCGGTCAGGAACCGCCACAGCCCGGCCGTCGCGGCGGGCCCTGCGGACCAGAGCTGCTGCAGCCGGACCTCGTCCGTGGCCCCGGTGGCCAGGTCGCCCTCGGAGACACCCCACACCACGAACCCGTCGTCGACGCCGTCGGTGCCGGTGTGCACCGCCACGCCCTTGTACTCCCCGGCGGACGGGCCCGCGGGGCGCAGCGCCCGCCGCCACCAGCGCGCGGAGCGGGTCATCCCGCCCGGGCGATAGGCGGCGAGGCGTTCCTGCAGGTCGGGCAGCAGCGCGGTCGCCTCGTCGGGGTCGAGCATCCGCACCGTGCCCCCGGCCGGGGCCTCCTGGCGCCACGTGGCGCCCGTCGTGACGCGGACGTGGTCGCCGCGGGAGGCGACGCCGTAGCCGTAGCGGCCGTAGATGGTGGCCTCCGACGCGCGGAGCACGGCGGCGACGTCGCCGCGATCGCGGGCCGCCCTCAGCTGGGCGCGCATGAGGGCGGTCAGCCGCCCGGCGCGGGTCCGGTCGGGTCGCACCCCCACGCCGCTGACCGCGGCCGCGGGGATCCGGGTCCCGCCGGGCAGGGTCAGCCGGGTCGGGAAGGAGTACGCGGAGCCGACGATCGCGCCGGAGGGGTCGGTGACGCCGAGCCAGTGCTCCTCGGCGGCCTGGCCGTGGGCCTCCCACGCGTCGTCGGTGATCGGGCCGTGGTGCAGGGTGCCCAGGAACAGGTCGAACGCACGCCGCCGGTCGGCGGGGTCGGTCAGGGTGCGGACCGTGTGCGGGGCGGCCGTCGGCGGGGCGGGGTGCGGGGCGAACGGGGCATCGGTGCTCACATCCGACGAGCCTCGCGCCCGCGCGCCCCGCGCGCCAGCCGATTAGCCGGCCGTCACCGCGGCCCGGTCAGACCCGCCCGACCTGGTAGTCGCCCTGGTCGCTGGTCACGACCACGGGGACCTCGACCTGCTCGCCGTCGACGACGGCCTGGCAGGTGAACCGTGTGCCGGCCGACACCTCGACGTCCTCCGGGCAGGCGATCGCACCGACCTGCAGGCCGTAGTCCCGGGTGAGGACCTGGGTGACCCCGGCCTGCAGCGTGGTGCGGTCGAGCCGGTCGCTGCCGAGCACGCCCGCCCAGAACAGCGCCCCGACGACGAGCGCGGCCACCACCACGGCGCCGATCCCGGCCAGGATCCACAACCGGGTCCTCGACGGGGAGCGGACCGCGTCCCGCGACACCCAGGGCTCGTCCTCGCCGGGTCCGGGGTTCTGCCACCCGCCCGCATCGGCCCCGCCGTCGGCGGGGACCGCCGCGGTGGACTGCGCGTCGGCCCAGGGCGACTCGGGTGAGGACGCCGGCACGGCGTCGGTGGGGGCTCCGGCGGCCCGGCGACGGGCGCGGCGCCCGGTCGGCACGGCCCACCCGCCGTCGGTGCCGGTATCGGTGCCGGTGCCCGCCTCGTCGCCCCACAGCGGCTCGGCGCGGGTCCGGTCCCCGGTGTCGCCGCCGGCGGCCGATCCGTCGTGGGCGGCCCAGCCGCCGGTGTCGCCGCTGTGACGCCCGCCGGCGGGCGGGACGGCGTCCCAGCCGCCGGTGCCCTGCACGGGCGCGCCGCCGGCGTCGTGGGTGGCGTCCCGGCGGGCCGTGGCCGGGTCCCAGCCCGCGTCGGTGCTGCCGTGGGTGGCCCAGCCGTCACGGTCGTCGCGCTCGGGGGACCAGGCTCCTGTGGTCTCGGGGTCCGCGCCCCACCCGCCGGGCGGTGGCGTGCCCCAGGCGGGGATCTCCCCGGTCCGCTCCGCGGCATCCTCGGGATGCCGGTCCGGTCCCTGCGGGTTGTTCATCGCCTACTCGTCCGCCCGTCTCTCTCGTCGTTCCTGCTGCCTGTGGCCGTGCTCGTGGCCGCTGTTCGTGGCCGTCCGTTCGTGCCGTACGCTGGTGCCGTGTGCCGGTGACCGCTACTGCATACCGGCCGCGACCACACCACGCCGGACGGCACCGGAGGCCCGGTGGGCCGCCTTCCCGACCGGGCTCGACCGCCCGGCGCCCCCGCGATCTGGTCGAGCAGGTCGAGGACCTGCCGGGTCCAGCGTACGAAGTCGCCCGCGGACAGCTCGTGCCCGTTCCGCTCGGCGGCCTCCAGGACCTGCGCCAGGGACTCCCCGCGGGCCCACCGGTGCATCGGCCAGGCGAAGGCCAGGTCGGGTGCCCGGGTGCGTTCGGCCTTGTGCCGGCGCTGGTCGGCGTCGAGCTCCTCCCACAGCCGCACGGTGCGCTCCAGCGCCTCGGACACCGGGCCGGGGGGCAGCCGCGGCATCGGGGCGTCGTCGCGGCGGGACTCGTAGACCAGCGCCGAGACGACCGCCGCCAGCTCCTCGGGTTCCAGGCCGTCCCACGCGCCGTGCCGCAGGCACTCGGCGGCCAGCAGGTCCGACTCGCCCCACAGCCGGGCCAGGATCCGGCCGTGCGGGGTGATCTCCTCCTCGCCGGGCTCGGTCTCCCCGGCCGGGACGAGGTAGCCGCGCTCGGCGAGCAGCGCCCGGATCCGGTCGAACGCCGGGCCAGCGAGTGCGTCGTGGCCCGCACCTTCTGCCGCAGCGACTCGGTCTCCCGCTCCAGGCGGGCGTGCCGCTCGGCCCAGCGGGCGTGCGCCTCCCGGTCGTCGCAGCCGTGGCAGGGGTGCGCCCGCAGGGCCCGGCGCAGCGTCGACAGCTCCGGGTCGTCCTGCACCCCGGGCCGGCGACGACGCCCGACGGCGCGACCCTCCCCAGCCGGGAGGCGCGCAACGAGGCGCCAGGTCCCGGCGGACCTGCGGGGAGCGGTGCTCCACCCGCTTGGGCAGCTTGATCCGGCCCAGCACCTCCACCGCGTCCGGGAAGTCCGCGGCCGACAGCCGCCCCGCCCACCGGTCCTCGGTGCACACCAGGCCGGCCGGACCTCGGGGTCACGGCCCGCGGCCGACACCGCCCCGATCCCCGGGTCGAGCACCACGGCGATCCCGGCGCGCCTGCCCGAGGGCACCGCGATCACGTCGCCGGGGCGCAGCTCGCGCAGCGACTCCGTGGCCTCGTCCCGGGCGGCGACGGTGTTCTGGCGGCGCAGCGACTTCTCCCGGTCGGAGATGCGTCGGCGCAGGTCGGCGTACTCGGCGAAGTCGCCGAGGTGGCAGGTCATCGCCTCCCGGTAGCCCTCCAGGGCCTCGTTGTTGCGGTCGATCCGCCGGGCCAGCCCGACCACCGACCGGTCGGCCTGGAACTGCCCGAAGGAGCGTTCCAGCAGCTCGCGGGCGGCGTCGGTGCCGAGGCGCCCGACCAGGTTGACCGACATGTTGTAGACGGGCCGGAACGAGCTGCGCAGCGGGTAGGTGCGGGTGGAGGCCAGCCCGCCGACCTGCTCCGGGTCCATGCCGGGAGTCCAGAGCACGACGGCGTGGCCCTCGACGTCGATCCCGCGCCGCCCGGCACGCCCGGTGAGCTGGGTGTACTCGCCGGGGGTGAGGTCGACGTGGGCCTCGCCGTTGTACTTGACCAGCCGCTCCAGCACGACGGTGCGGGCGGGCATGTTGATGCCCAGCGCCAGGGTCTCGGTGGCGAACACGCAGCGCACCAGGCCGGCGACGAACAGCTCCTCGACGGTCTCCTTGAACGCCGGCAGCAGCCCGGCGTGGTGCGCGGCGACGCCGCGTTCCAGCGCCTCGCGCCACTCCCAGTACCCGAGCACCCCCAGGTCGGCCTGCGGCAGGTCACCGGTGTGCTTCTCGACGATCCGGCGGATCTCGTCGACCTCCTCGGGCACGGTCAGGCGCACCCCGGCCCGCACGCACTGCCCGACGGCGGCGTCGCAACCGGCCGGGAGAAGACGAACGTGATCGCGGGCAGGAGCCCCTCGCGGTCGAGCCGGTCGATCACCTGCACCCGCGACGGCGGCCGGAACCCCCCGCGCGACGGCCCGCCCCCGCGCGGCCCCCTGCCGACGACGGCCGTGGAGTCGGTCTTCCCGCCCCGGGTGCGTCCGCGCTGCGGGCCGCCCCGCCCGCGCGGACCGCGATCGCCCGCCCGGTCCGCGGCGCGGGAGGTGGTGAAGTCCCGCCGCGCCATCTCTCGGGTGTAGCGGACCAGCTCCGGGTCGACGACGACCTCCCCGGGCCCGCCGGGGGTGCGTCGCTCGCCGAACATGTCGAACAGCCGGTTGCCGACCATCATGTGCTGCCACAGCGGCACCGGGCGGTGCTCGTCGACCACGACGCGGGTGTCGCCCCGGACCTCGACCAGCCAGTCGCCGAACTCCTCGGCGTTGCTGACCGTGGCCGAGAGACCCACCACCGCGACGTGCTCGGGCAGCTGGAGGATGACCTCCTCCCAGACCGCGCCGCGGAACCGGTCGGCCAGGTAGTGGATCTCGTCCATCACCACGTAGCCGAGGTGGTCCAGCCGCCGGTTCGCCGCCTTGTCCGAGTCGGCGTAGATCATGTTGCGGAGCACCTCGGTGGTCATCACGACCACCTGGGCGTCGCCGTTCACCGCGGTGTCGCCGGTGAGCAGGCCGACCGCGTCCGCGCCGTAGCGGGCGACCAGGTCGGCGTACTTCTGGTTCGACAGCGCCTTGATCG
>NZ_JAHLJA010000210.1:0-3663 GCF_020496245.1 Pseudonocardia sp. ICBG601
CGTGTGCCGGCCGACACCTCGACGTCCTCCGGGCAGGCGATCGCACCGACCTGCAGGCCGTAGTCCCGGGTGAGGACCTGGGTGACCCCGGCCTGCAGCGTGGTGCGGTCGAGCCGGTCGCTGCCGAGCACGCCCGCCCAGAACAGCGCCCCGACGACGAGCGCGGCCACCACCACGGCGCCGATCCCGGCCAGGATCCACAACCGGGTCCTCGACGGGGAGCGGACCGCGTCCCGCGACACCCAGGGCTCGTCCTCGCCGGGTCCGGGGTTCTGCCACCCGCCCGCATCGGCCCCGCCGTCGGCGGGGACCGCCGCGGTGGACTGCGCGTCGGCCCAGGGCGACTCGGGTGAGGACGCCGGCACGGCGCGGTGGGGGCTCCGGCGGCCCGGCGACGGGCGCGGCGCCCGGTCGGCACGGCCCACCCGCCGTCGGTGCCGGTATCGGTGCCGGTGCCCGCCTCGTCGCCCCACAGCGGCTCGGCGCGGGTCCGGTCCCCGGTGTCGCCGCCGGCGGCCGATCCGTCGTGGGCGGCCCAGCCGCCGGTGTCGCCGCTGTGACGCCCGCCGGCGGGCGGGACGGCGTCCCAGCCGCCGGTGCCCTGCACGGGCGCGCCGCCGGCGTCGTGGGTGGCGTCCCGGCGGGCCGTGGCCGGGTCCCAGCCCGCGTCGGTGCTGCCGTGGGTGGCCCAGCCGTCACGGTCGTCGCGCCTCGGGGGACCAGGCTCCTGTGGTCTCGGGGTCCGCGCCCCACCCGCCGGCGGTGGCGTGCCCCAGGCGGGGATCTCCCCGGTCCGCTCCCGCGGCATCCTCGGGATGCCGGTCCGGTCCCTGCGGGTTGTTCATCGCCTACTCGTCCGCCCGTCTCTCTCGTCGTTCCTGCTGCCTGTGGCCGTGCTCGTGGCCGCTGTTCGTGGCCGTCCGTTCGTGCCGTACGCTGGTGCCGTGTGCCGGTGACCGCTACTGCATACCGGCCGCGACCACACCACGCCGGACGGCACCGGAGGCCCGGTGGGCCGCCTTCCCGACCGGGCTCGACCGCCCGGCGCCCCCGGCGATCTGGTCGAGCAGGTCGAGGACCTGCCGGGTCCAGCGTACGAAGTCGCCCGCGGACAGCTCGTGCCCGTTCCGCTCGGCGGCCTCCAGGACCTGCGCCAGGGACTCCCCGCGGGCCCACCGGTGCATCGGCCAGGCGAAGGCCAGGTCGGGTGCCCGGGTGCGTTCGGCCTTGTGCCGGCGCTGGTCGGCGTCGAGCTCCTCCCACAGCCGCACGGTGCGCTCCAGCGCCTCGGACACCGGGCCGGGGGCAGCCGCGGCATCGGGGCGTCGTCGCGGCGGGACTCGTAGACCAGCGCCGAGACGACCGCCGCCAGCTCCTCGGGTTCCAGGCCGTCCCACGCGCCGTGCCGCAGGCACTCGGCGGCCAGCAGGTCCGACTCGCCCCACAGCCGGGCCAGGATCCGGCCGTGCGGGGTGATCTCCTCCTCGCCGGGCTCGGTCTCCCCGGCCGGGACGAGGTAGCCGCGCTCGGCGAGCAGCGCCCGGATCCGGTCGAACGCCCGGGCCAGCGAGTGCGTCGTGGCCCGCACCTTCTGCCGCAGCGACTCGGTCTCCCGCTCCAGGCGGGCGTGCCGCTCGGCCCAGCGGGCGTGCGCCTCCCGGTCGTCGCAGCAGCGTGGCAGGGGTGCGCCCGCAGGGCCCGGCGCAGCGTCGACAGCTCCGGGTCGTCCTGCACCCCGGGCCGGCGACGACGCCCGACGGCGCGACCCTCCCCAGCCGGGAGGCGCGCAACGAGGCGGCCAGGTCCCGGCGGACCTGCGGGGAGCGGTGCTCCACCCGCTTGGGCAGCTTGATCCGGCCCAGCACCTCCACCGCGTCCGGGAAGTCCGCGGCCGACAGCCGCCCCGCCCACCGGTCCTCGGTGCACACCAGCGGCCGGACCTCGGGGTCACGGCCCGCGGC
Source organism: Pseudonocardia sp. ICBG601 (assembly GCF_020496245.1). Classification (NCBI taxonomy): domain Bacteria; kingdom Bacillati; phylum Actinomycetota; class Actinomycetes; order Pseudonocardiales; family Pseudonocardiaceae; genus Pseudonocardia; species Pseudonocardia sp. ICBG601. Next base: position 1,962 of record NZ_JAHLJA010000210.1, read on the forward strand.
CGACACCGCCCCGATCCCCGGGTCGAGCACCACGGCGATCCCGGCGCGCCTGCCCGAGGGCACCGCGATCACGTCGCCGGGGCGCAGCTCGCGCAGCGACTCCGTGGCCTCGTCCCGGGCGGCGACGGTGTTCTGGCGGCGCAGCGACTTCTCCCGGTCGGAGATGCGTCGGCGCAGGTCGGCGTACTCGGCGAAGTCGCCGAGGTGGCAGGTCATCGCCTCCCGGTAGCCCTCCAGGGCCTCGTTGTTGCGGTCGATCCGCCGGGCCAGCCCGACCACCGACCGGTCGGCCTGGAACTGCCCGAAGGAGCGTTCCAGCAGCTCGCGGGCGGCGTCGGTGCCGAGGCGCCCGACCAGGTTGACCGACATGTTGTAGACGGGCCGGAACGAGCTGCGCAGCGGGTAGGTGCGGGTGGAGGCCAGCCCGCCGACCTGCTCCGGGTCCATGCGGGAGTCCAGAGCACGACGGCGTGGCCCTCGACGTCGATCCCGCGCCGCCCGGCACGCCCGGTGAGCTGGGTGTACTCGCCGGGGTGAGGTCGACGTGGGCCTCGCCGTTGTACTTGACCAGCCGCTCCAGCACGACGGTGCGGGCGGGCATGTTGATGCCCAGCGCCAGGGTCTCGGTGGCGAACACGCAGCGCACCAGGCCGGCGACGAACAGCTCCTCGACGGTCTCCTTGAACGCCGGCAGCAGCCCGGCGTGGTGCGCGGCGACGCCGCGTTCCAGCGCCTCGCGCCACTCCCAGTACCCGAGCACCCCCAGGTCGGCCTGCGGCAGGTCACCGGTGTGCTTCTCGACGATCCGGCGGATCTCGTCGACCTCCTCGGGCACGGTCAGGCGCACCCCGGCCCGCACGCACTGCCCGACGCGGCGTCGCAACCGGCCCGGGAGAAGACGAACGTGATCGCGGGCAGGAGCCCCTCGCGGTCGAGCCGGTCGATCACCTGCACCCGCGACGGCGGCCGGAACCCCCCGCGCGACGGCCCGCCCCCCGCGCGGCCCCCTGCCGACGACGGCCGTGGAGTCGGTCTTCCCGCCCGGGTGCGTCCGCGCTGCGGGCCGCCCCGCCCGCGCGGACCGCGATCGCCCGCCCGGTCCGCGGCGCGGGAGGTGGTGAAGTCCCGCCGCGCCATCTCTCGGGTGTAGCGGACCAGCTCCGGGTCGACGACGACCTCCCCGGGCCCGCCGGGGGTGCGTCGCTCGCCGAACATGTCGAACAGCCGGTTGCGACCATCATGTGCTGCCACAGCGGCACCGGGCGGTGCTCGTCGACCACGACGCGGGTGTCGCCCCGGACCTCGACCAGCCAGTCGCCGAACTCCTCGGCGTTGCTGACCGTGGCCGAGAGACCCACCACACCGCGACGTGCTCGGGCAGCTGGAGGATGACCTCCTCCCAGACCGCGCCGCCGCGGAACCGGTCGGCCAGGTAGTGGATCTCGTCCATCACCACGTAGCCGAGGTGGTCCAGCCGCCGGTTCGCCGCCTTGTCCGAGTCGGCGTAGATCATGTTGCGGAGCACCTCGGTGGTCATCACGACCACCTGGGCGTCGCCGTTCACCGCGGTGTCGCCGGTGAGCAGGCCGACCGCGTCCGCGCCCGTAGCGGGCGACCAGGTCGGCGTACTTCTGGTTCGACAGCGCCTTGATCGGCGTGGTGTAGAAGCACTTGCGGCCCTCGGACAGGGCCAGGTGCACGG
>NZ_JAHLJA010000211.1:0-16435 GCF_020496245.1 Pseudonocardia sp. ICBG601
GCCAGCCCGAGCCGCTCGACCAGCTCGGTCGTCGCCGTGGACCGGTTGAGGCAGTAGAAGTGGATCCCGGGGACGCCCTCGGCGAGCAGCCGCTCGCACAGCTCGCCGGTGACCTCCATCCCCGCGGCGCGGAACCCCGCCGCGTCGCCGGAGTAGGGCGCGAGCCGCTCCACCAGTGCTCCCGGCAGCGGTGAGCCGGACAGCTCCGGACCCTTGCGGAAGGTCTTCTCCGAGGTCAGCGGCATGATGCCGGGGATGATCGGCTGGTCGAACCCGGCCGGCGGCGACCCGGTCACGCAGCCGCAGGAAGCCCTCGGGCTCCAGGAACAGCTGGTGACGGCGAGACTCCGCCCCCGCCCGGAACTTCCCGACGAGCCGCTCGGTGTCGGCGTCGAGGTCGGCCGAGCGCGGATGGCCGTAGGGGAACGCGGCGACGCCCACGCAGAACGGGCCGGACCGCTTGATCAGCGCGACCAGCTGGTCGGCGTACTCGAGTCCCTCGGGGTGGGCGACCCACTCGCCGAGCGGGTCGCCGGGCGGGTCCCCGCGCAGCGCCATGATGTTGCGGACACCCGCGGCGGCCAGCGACCCGATCACGTGGCGCAGCTCGTCGGTGGAGTGCGAGACGGCGGTCAGGTGCGCCATCGAGCAGAGCGTGGTGTCGGTGGCGATCCGTTCGACCGTGCGCGGACGGTGCGGTCGCGGCTGGAGCCGCCCGCGCCGTAGGTCACCGAGACGTAGGCGGGGTCGAGCACCTCGAGGCGGCGGATGGCGCGCCACAGCTCCGCCTCGCCCTGGTCGTCCTTCGGCGGGAAGAACTCCACCGCGAAGAAGGGTCGGTCGACGCTGATCCGTTCGGTCACCGTGGATGCGGAACTCGTCGTCACGGCGACGACCTTACGGGGCGCACCACCGGCCGGTCGTCCACCGACGGGTCCGCACCGCCCCCGAGCGGCCATGACGTGCACCACCACCGCATCGACGGGCCGGGTCCGCGGCGCACCGATAGCCTGGTCGTCGTGGCAGACCCCGTCTCCCCCGTCTCCCCGTGTCCGCACCGTCCGGTCCGTCCGGGTCCCCCGGCCCGTCCACGGCAGGTCCGGCTCCCCTGGACGACGCGCTGCCCCAGCACGTGGAACGGGTGCTGGCCGGGTACCTGGACCGCCGGCGCGCCGAGGTGTCGGGCATCGACCCGGTCGTCGTACAGGCCGCCGACGCGCTGGCCGAGTTCGTCCTGGGCGGCGGGAAGCGGCTGCGGCCCACCTTCGCCTGGTGGGGCTGGCGGGGCGCGGGTGGCGACCCGGCCGACCCGCACGCGCAGGGCGTGCTGAGCGCGATCGCGTCGCTGGAGCTGATCCAGGCGTGCGCGCTGGTCCACGACGACCTGATGGACGCCTCCTCGACCCGGCGCGGCCGGCCGACGGTGCACGTCGAGTTCGCCCGGATGCACGCGGCGAACGGCTGGTCGGGCCCGCCGGCCCGGTTCGGTGCCGCCGTCGCGATCCTCGTCGGGGACCTGGCCCAGGTGTGGGCCGACGACATGTTCCACGCCGCCCGCGCTGCCCGAGGGCGCCCACACCCGCGCCGCCGAGCCGTGGCGGGCGATGCGCACCGAGGTGCTGTCTCCGGCCAGTACCTCGACGTGCTGGCCCAGGCCTCCGGGGACACCGCGAGTCGAACGCGCTGACCATCGACCGGTTCAAGACCGCCGCCTACACCGTGGAGCGGCCGCTGCACCTGGGCGCGGCGATCGCCGGGGCCGACCCGCGGGTCGTCGCGGCCTACCGGCGCTACGGCGCCGACATCGGCGTCGCCTTCCAGCTGCGCGACGACCTGCTGGGCGTGTTCGGCGACCCCCGGGTCACCGGCAAGCCCGCCGGGGACGACCTGCGCGAGGGCAAGCGGACCCTGCTGGTCGCCGCGGCCCTGCAGCGGCCGAGCAGCGCGGGGACCGGGCCGCCGCCGACGTCGTCCTCTCCGCGCTCGGCGACCCCGACCTGGACGCCGCGAGCCTGGACCGGGCCCGCTCCGCGCTGTCGGAGCTGGGCGCGGTGCAGTCGGTGGAGCAGCGGATCGCCGCCCTCACCGGCGCCGCGCTCGACGCGCTCGACTCCGCACCGGTCGCCGAACCGGGCCGCTCGCACCTGTTCGAGCTGGCCGAGCGCGCGACCCGACGGGTGGTGAGCGGGGTGCGGCGGATCGAGGGGCACCTCCGACCACGTCGTCGTCGTGGGGGCGGGGCTGGCCGGGCTGTCGACCGGCGCTGCACCTGCTGGGCGCGGGCCGCCGGGTCACGATCGTCGAGCGGGAGGCTTCCCCGGCGGCCGCGCCGGGCGGCTCGACGTGACCGACGCGCACGGGACCTACGCCCTGGACACCGGCCCGACCGTGCTCACCATGCCGGAGCTGCTGGACTCCGCCTTCGCCGCCGTCGGCGAGACGACCGCGGACCGGCTCGACCTCGTCCGGCTCGACCCGGCCTACCGGGCCGAGTTCGCCGACGGCTCGGCCATCGCGGTGCACACCGACGCCGCCGCGATGGAGCACGAGATCCGCGAGCAGTGCGGCCCGGACTCCGCGGCCGGGTACCGGCGGCTGCGCCGCTGGCTCACCGACCTCTACCGCGCCGAGATGGACGACTTCATCGGCGCGAACATGGACTCGCCGCTGTCGCTGCTCGGCCCCGACCTGGCCCGGCTCGCCGCGCTCGGCGGGTTCGGGCGGCTCGGGCGGCGGATCGACCGCCTCCTGCCCGACGAGCGGCTGCGCCGGGTGTTCTCCTTCCAGGCGCTCTACGCCGGGGTCTCCCCGCGACGCGCTCGGCGCCTACGGCGTGATCGCCTACATGGACACGTCGCGGGCGTGTACTTCCCCCGCGGCGGCATGCGGATGATGGGCACCGCGCTGGCCGGCGCGGCCGCCGACGCGGGCGCGGAGATCCACTACGGCCGCACCGTGACCGGCCTGGACCGCTCCGGGGCCGGGTCACCGCGGTCCGGCACACCGGCCCCGACGGCGCCGACGAGTCGCTCACCCCGTGCGACGCGGTCGTGCTCACCCCCGAGCTGCCCGCGGCCTACGCCTGCTCGGCGGGGCGCCCGCGCGCGCCCGGTCGGGCTGCGCTGGTCGCCCAGCGCCGTCGTCGTGCACGCGGGATGCCCGCCCCGCCCCCGGCACCGCGCAGCACCACCACACGATCTCCTTCGGCGGCTCCTGGGCGCACCTTCCGCGAGATCATCGACGAGGGACGCTGATGTCCGACCCGTCGCTGCTGGTCACCCGGCCCGGGCTGACCGACCCGTCGCTGCAGCCCGCGGGCGCGAGGTCATGAGCGTGCTCGCGCCGTGCCCGAACACCGCGGTGGCGCCCGGCATCGACTGGGACCGGGTCGGCCCGGCTACGCCGGGAGCTGTTCGGCGTGCTCGCCGACCGCGGGCTGGTGGACCCCTCCGCGCAGCCGAGCTGGACCCGGATGTGGACCCCGCAGGACTGGGCGGCCGCCGGGATGGCGGCGGGCACGCCGTTCTCGGCGTCGCACACGCTGGCCCAGACCGGCCCGTTCCGGCCGCGCAACCTGGTCCGCGGGACGGCGAACGCGGTGCTCGCCGGGTGCGGCACGACCCCCGGCGTCGGGATCCCGCCGGTGCTGATCTCCGGGCGGCTGGCGGCGGAGCGGATCACCGGTCCGCGCCCGGCCGAGCGCGCCGGGCACGGGGCCGCGGGCACGCACGGGTCACTGAGGAGGGCACTGCTGCGGCGCGGGCGCCGAGTAGGAGCGCCGAGGGGCGTGGAATCATGCTTCCCGACGATGCCCGACCAGCACACACGGACACGATGACGGCTCAGCCCTCGCCCCCGCTCCCCCGCCCGGCGGCACCCGAACCGGTGACGCCGGACCCCGGCACGGGCGCGGTCGTGCCCCCACCCGCCACACCGCGGCCCGCGGGCCCGGCCTGGTCGAGCGGCTCGGCTCGCCGCCACGGGGCGTCCTGCTGCTGGGGCTGGCCGGGACCGTGCTGATGTTCCTCGGCTCGTTCGGCGGCGGCGGGATCCCGATGCGGGACCCGGTGATCGGCAACTCGGCGCTGTCGTTCTGGCGCTACGGCCACGGCGCGATGCTCGCGACGGTCGTGATCTACGTCGGCCTGGTGCTGATGGTGTGGGCGTGGGTGCGGCTGGGCCGCGCCGTGCTCGCCCGCAGCGCCGGCGGCCGCGCGGTGCTGACGACGGCGGCGGTGTGGATGCTGCCGATGCTGGTCACGGCGCCGCTGTTCACCCGCGACCCCTACAGCTACCTCGCCCAGGGCGCGCTGCCGCTGGCCGGGTACGACCCGTACGTCGTCGGGCCGGACACCATGGGCGGGATCTTCACCGACAACGTCCACTTCTTCTGGCAGGACACCCCCGCCCCCTACGGGCCGCTGTTCATCCTGCTCGCGCAGGGCGTGGTCCTGCTCGCCGGCCAGAACGTGCTGCTCGGCGTGTCGTGCTGATGCGGCTGAGCCTGGTCACCGGGCTGCTGCTGCTCGTGGCGGTGCTGCCCGCGCTGACCCGGCGCCTGGCGGGCGTCCCGCGGTCGCGCTGTGGCTGGCCGTGGCGAACCCGGTGATGGTCGTGCACATGGTCGGCGGGGTGCACAACGACCTGCTGGTCGTCGGCCTGCTGCCGCTGGCGGCGCTGCTGGCCCTGCGGGAGCGGTTCGTGTGGGCGATCGTCGTCGCGTCGCTGGCGATGGCGGTGAAGGCCTCGGCGGGATCGTGCTGCCGTTCCTGGTGCTCGTGTGGGCGGCGAAGCTGTCCGGCGGGTTCTGGTCGCGGCTGGTCCGGGCCGGGGTGCCGTCGGTGGCGGTGTTCGGCGTCGTGTTCGGCGGGGCCACCTGGCTCACCGGGTCGGGCTGGGCTGGCTGCCCGCGCTCAGCGCCCCCTCGATGATCGTGAACTGGTTGTCGGTGCCGACCGCCGTCGGGCAGGCGACCGCGAGCGTGGCCGGGATGTTCGCCGGAGGAGGTGAACTCCCAGGCGTTCGTCGACACGTTCCGGTTCATCGGCGCGCTGGTGATGGCTGCACTGATCGCACTGCTGTGGTGGCGCGGCCGCAACGACCCGCGGGCGCGGTGCGCAACGCGGCGATCGCCCTCGCGCTGGCCGCGGTCCTCTCCCCCACCACGCTGCCGTGGTACCTGAGCTGGGGGTTCTGCCTGCTCGCGATGACCCCGTGGAGCGCGCGCGGACTGCAGTGGGTGGTGTTCGGCTCGATCTGGCTGATGATCGTGTACTTCCCCGACGGCGAGACCGCCCTCTACGTGCCGCACTACCTGCTGGCCTGCGCCCTGGCCGGTGTCCTGGCCGCCGTGTCGCTGCTCCGACCGGACCCGCTCGGCCTGCGCCGGAGCACCCCGTCGCCGCCCCGGCCGTGCGCCCGCGACAGGGCCCGCGACACCGCCCGCGACCCAGCCCGCGACCGCCGCCCACCGGCGATGCGGGCGTCCGCGGCTGAGCGGGCCGGGCGCGTCGAGCTCGACGCCGCCGGCCTGACCGACCCGCAGCTGCGCGCGGCCTACGCCGCCTGCCGCGCGCTGCACGCCGAGCACGGGCGCACCTACTTCCTGGCGACCCGGCTGCTGCCCCCGGAGCGACGGGTCGACATCCACGCCCTCTACGGCTTCGCGCGCTTCGCCGACGAGATCGTCGACGACCCCGACGGCGCGGGCGGCGGGGACCCGCACACGCCGGCTCGACGCGCTCGACGCCGAGCTGGCGGCCGCGCTGGCGGGCGCACCGCTGCCCGGCAGCAGGCCCGAGGTCTCGCCGTCGCCGAGACCGCGCGCCGCCACGACCTCGACGCGTCGCTGTTCCGGGACTTCATGGTCTCGATGCGGATGGACCTGACCGTCACCGACTACGCCACCGACGACGAGCTGGCCGTCTACGTGCACGGCTCGGCGGCGGTGATCGGGCTGCAGACGCTGCCGGTGCTCGGGACCGTCGTGCCGCGGGCGAGGCGGAGCCGCACGCCGCGCTGCTGGGCGTGGCGTTCCAGATCACGAACTTCCTGCGCGACGTCGGCGAGGACCTCGACCGCGGCCGGGTGTACCTGCCCGCCGACGAGCTCGCCGCGTTCGGGGTCGACCGGGAGCTGCTGGCCTGGAGCCGGCGCACCGGGCGCCCGGACCCGCGGATCCGCCGCGCCCTGGCCCACCTGGTCGCCCGGACCCGGGCCACCTACCGCCGGGCCGATCCGGGGATCCCGATGCTGGAGCCGGTGTCGCGGGCCTGCGTCGGCGCCGCCGGGTGCTGTACGCGGAGATCCTCGACGAGATCGCCGACGCCGGCTACGACGTGCTGACCCACCGGGTCGCGGTGCCGAACCGGCGCCGGGCCGCCGTCGCGCTGCCCCGGCTCGGCCGGGCGCTGGCCGCCCGCGGGACCAGCTGGCGCGCGACCGCGTCCACCGCGCGCCCGCGCCTGACGGGCCGCGCCCCGCAGGGCACCGGTCAGACCGCGGGGCGGCGGTCAGAAGGCCATGGCCTGGGCGCGGCGCTTGATCTCCTTGTGTCGGCCCGCGCGCAGCGCGGTGATCGGGGCGCCGTCCAGCGACTCCTCCTCGGTGAACAGCCAGCTCAGGATCGCGTCGTCGTCGTAGCCGCCGTCGCGGAGGACGACGATCGTGCCCGGCAACCCGCGCACGACACCGTCGTCGTCGAGCAGCGCGCGGGGGGACGACGACGTCGTGCCCGTCCTTGAACGACAGGAGCTGCCCGTCGCGGACGAGCTGGTGCACCCGGGAGACGGGGATCGACAGGCGGTCGGCCACCTCGGCGACGCTCAGCGTCTCCTCGGTGACAGCGGCGGGGAGGGACTCGTTCACAGCCGGACACTGTCCCACACCGCCCCGGGCGGCGCCGACGCCCACCGCACCGACCGGCACGGGGCCCCGGCGCCGACCACCTGCACGACCGCCGGGATCCCCACCGGTAACCTGACCCGCGATGAGCTCACCGTCCGGTCCGGCCGATCCCGGCCCCCGGGTGGGGCCGGGCGGCTCGCCGCCGACGGCCCCGGCGAGGTGCTGCTCGACGGTCGCTACCGGGTCGGCCCGGTGCTGGCCCGCGGCGGCATGTCGACGGTGCACCACGGCACCGACACCCGTCTCGAACGCGCCGTCGCGATCAAGGTGATGGACCCGCGGATGGCCGGGGACCACGCCTTCCGCACCCGGTTCGACCGGGAGGCCCGCTGGCGGCGCGGATCGACCACCCGTGCGTCGTCGCCGTCTACGACCGGGGCACCGTGCCGCGGGCCCGCTGGGCGAGGCCAGCCTGTTCGTCGTCATGGAGCTGGTCGACGGCGGCACCCTGCGCGACGTGCTGCGCGCCCGCGGCGCACTCGGGCTCCCCGCCGCGGTGCGGGTGCTCGAACCGGTCCTCGCCGGGTGGCCCGCGCGCACCGGCTCGGCATGGTGCACCGGGACGTGAAACCGGAGAACGTGCTGATCTCCTCCGGCGGCGAGGTGAAGGTGGCCGACTTCGGCCTGCTCACCGCGGCCGCCGAGGCCGGGGTCAGCCACGCGGGATGATCCTCGGGACGATGGCCTACCTCTCCCCCGAGCAGGTCGTGTCCGGTCGCGCCGACGGCCGCAGCGACGTCTACGCCGCCGGCGTCGTGCTCTACGAGATGCTGACCGGGCAGCCGCCCTACACCGCCGACAACCCGCTGTCGGTGGCCTACCGGCACGTGAACGAGGACGTGCCGCCGCCGTCGGCGCTGGTCCCGGGCCTGCCGCCGGCCGTGGACGCGCTCGTCGCCCGGGCCACCTCGCGGGACCCCGAGCAGCGCCCGGTCGACGCGGAGCACTTCCGCCGCGAGCTGCTGGACATGGCCGACCGGCTGGGCCTGCCCCGGACCGCCACGCCGCGCCCGCCCGGCCCGCCGCCCCCGACGACGGCGCCACCCTCCCCGCCGGACCGCTGCGCCACCGCCGCTCGACGCCGCCGCACCGGGCCCCGGCGGCACCCGGGTGCAGACCCGGACCCGCGGCGCGCACGGCACCGCCGTCACCCCCGCCGGTCAGCCGGAGCCGATGACCCGCGAGGAGCTGGCCGGGCGCCGTCGTGGCCGCCGGGTGTTCGCGCTGTGGATGGTGCTGCTCCTGCTGCTGGCCGCGCTGGCCGGGACGGGCGCCTGGTGGCTCGGGTCGGGCCGCTGGACCACGATGCCCGCGGTCACCGGCCTGGACCGGGAGCAGGCGACCGCGCTGGTCGCCGAGTCCGACCTGACCCCCACCGTCACCGAACGCGCCGACGACGACGTGGCCCCGACCGGGTCGCGCAGGTGGACCCGGCTCCGGAGACCCGGTGCTGCGCGGCACCACGGTCACCCTGGTGGTGTCCACCGGCCGGCCCGCGGTCCCCGACGTGCCCGCCGGCAGTGCCGTGGCCACCGCGGAGGACGCCGTGCGCCGCGCCGGGCTGACCCCGGTGCGTCCACGACCGCGCCGGGAGTTCAGCGCCGAGGTCCCCGCCGGTGCGGTGATCCGGACCGACCCGCCCGCCGGGACCCGGCTCGCCGGGCGGCGCGGCGGTCACCCTCGTCACCAGCCGCGGTGCCGAGCCCGCCCCGCCCCGACGACCGCGCCGCCCGTCGCGAGACCGCGCCCCCGGTGCCGTTCGTCATCGGGATGCGCGCCGACGAGGCCGAGGCCCTGCTGCGCCAGGCGGCTTCGAGGTCGAGTCGAGCGCAGCTTCCCGTTCGGCCGCGCCGCCGACGGCGTCATCGGGCAGGACCCGGGCTCGGGCAGCGACGCCGAACCGGGCGACACCATCACGCTCACCGTCCTCTGAGCCCGGCCCTCGAACCGGGCGCTCCGGGACGTGCGCTCCGGGCTGCGCGCTCCGAGCCGGATGCTCAGGGCCGGGCGACACAGTGGACACCGGCCGCGGGCCGGAACCCGCGGGGCGGGAACCGGTGTCCCGGCCGGGTGGCGGCCGGCCGGGACACCGGCGTTCGAGGGGCCTACAGCCCGAAGCGGTGCGCTCGGCGTCGCCGATCGGGGCAGCTGCGCCCCGGCGACGGTGACCGCGAGGGCACCGGCGCGCACGGCGTAGCGCGCGGCGTCCGGCAGGTCGTCCCCCGCGGCGAGCCGCACGGCGACGGCCGCCAGGAACGCGTCGCCCGAGCCGGTGGTGTCCACCACTCGGCCCGTATCGCATCCACTGTGGACACCGTAGCGCTCGTCGCGTCGTGCACCTCGCAGCCCGCGGCCCCGCGTGTCACGACCGACCGGGGCACCGGGTGCTCCCCCAGCAGCGCGGCCTCGTGCTCGTTGACCACGAGCACGTCGGTGGCGGCGAGCAGCTCGGGGGCACCGGGGCGTAGGGCGAGAGGTTCAGCACCACCGTGGTCCCGGCGGCGCGGGCGGCCCGGGCGGCGGCCAGCACCGTCGGGGTGGGGATCTCCAGGCACAGGGTCAGCACCGCGACGTCGTCGAAGGCGGCAGGTCCCCGGCTCCAGGGTGGCGTTGGCCCCGGCGAGACGACGATCGTGTTGTCGCCCGCGGCGTCGACGGTGATGACCGCGGTGCCGGTGGCCGTGCCGGTCCGCACCGCGACCCGGTCGACGTCGGCACCCGCGGCGGCGACGGCGTCGCGGACGGTCCGGCCGTGGTCGTCGTCGCCGACGCGCCGACCATGCCCACGCCGACCCCGACCCCGGCACCGGCCCCGAGCCGGGCGGCGGCGACGGCCTGGTTGGCCCCCTTGCCGCCGGGGCCCACCGTCAGGTCCGACCCGGCCACGGTCTCCCCCGGCCCGGGGAAGCGCTCGGTGCGCACCACCAGGTCGGCGTTGAGCGAGCCGACGACCAGCACCCGGCTCATCGGGCGTCCACCACGTCGTGCGCGGCGCCGGTCTCGGCCGCGGCAGGGCGCGGGATGAGCAGCGACAGCGCGAACGCGCCCGCGGTGCACGCGGCCCCGACAGCATGCCCGCGGTGTAGCCGCCGACCCCGGTCTGCTCGGCCCGCGCCGACGGCGACCTGCACCGCGGGCAGCACCACGAAGCTGATCCCGGCGCCGAGGTTGAACGCGCCGGCGTTGAGCCCGGGAGCATGCCGGGCCGGTCGGCGGGCGAGAGCAGCACGCCCAGGCCGTTGAGCATGATGTTGGCGATGCCGGCGTAGGTGACGCCGAGCAGCAGCGTCGCGACGACCAGCACCGCGAACGAGTGCACCCCCACGACCGCCAGCAGCACGGTGGCGACGACGCTGCCGGCCAGCCCGACCCGCAGCACGGTGCGGTAGCCGAGCACCGGGGCCAGCCGACCGGCGAACGGCCCGACCAGCCAGCCGATCAGCGCGTAGGGGGCGAGCAGGGCGAGTGCGGTGAGGTCCGCACCGAGCCCGAACCCGGCCGTGGGGTTCTGGGCGATCGAGGCGACCAGGCCGTTGACCACGGCGAACACCCCGGTCACGGTCAGCAGCGTGGTGCCGAGCGTGGCCCAGGTGGCGCGCCGGCGCAGGTCCTCGGGCGCGACGAGCGGCTGCGCGGTGCGGCCCTGCAGCCGCCAGAACACCACCGCGGCGACGACGGCGAGCAGCGCGTACCCGGCGACCCGGCCCCAGCGCGCGTCGGACAGCGCGGCGGCCTCGTCGAAGGCCAGCAGCAGCGCGCCGACCGCGACGACCAGCGGGACGACCCCGCGCCAGTCCATCCGGGTGCCCTGCGAGGGGCGGGACTCCACGCCCCACACGGCGACGAGCACCAGCGCGACGACGGTGACCGCGGCGATGACCCAGAAGATCGAGCGGAAGCCGTGGTGGGTGGCCAGCCAGCCGCCGAGCAGCGCGTCGAGACCGGCGACGCCGCCGTTCACGGCGGTGATCAGCCCGAGCACGATCCCGTAGCGGCGCGGGTCGGCGATCTCGCTGCGCAGCATGAGCAGGCAGATCGGGACGACCGGCCCGGTGATGCCCTGCAGGGCCCGACCGGCGAACAGCATCGGCACGCTGACGGCGAGGGCGGCGACGACGCTGCCGACCAGCATGACCGCGAGCATCACCAGCAGCACCCGCGGCGCCCCGCGATGTCGGACAGCCGCGGCAGGAACAGCGAGAACATCGCCGCGAGGGTGAAGAACATCGTCTGGGACAGGCCGACGGTGGCGTCGTCGGTGCCCAGCTCGCGGGCCATGGTGACCAGTGCGGGGCTGAGCATGGAGGCGTTGAGCTGGAACGCCACGCAGGCGGCCAGCACCGCCACGACGAGCGTGACGACCGGGCGGCGGTCGGGGGTGGTCATGCGATCTGCTCCGTTGCGTGAGGAGGGCGGGGGCCGGGTCGCCGGGATGGTGCGCAGCGCGTCCACGACGAGCTCCCAGAAGCGGGCGTGGTCGAGCTCCAGCGCGGCGTGGGTGCGGCACCCCCGCGGGGCCGGACCGCGCCGGTCGGCGACCGTCATCCCGGTGGTGTGCCGGCCCGCGGTCTCGACGACGATCGGCATCGGGAACGCCCGCACGATCGTGGGGTCGATGACGTGGGCGACGGCGCACGGGTCGTGGACCGGCGGGGCGTCGAAGCCCTGCACGTCGCGGTAGGTGGCGGCGAAGAAGTCGAGCAGCTCGTCGACGAAGCGCGCCGGGCCGGTCCCGACGGCGCGGATCGCGCGGCGCACCTCGGGACCGGCCAGCGCCTGGTGGGTCAGGTCGAGCCCGACCATGACCACCTCCCAGCCCGCCTCGAACACGATCGCGGCGGCCTCGGGGTCGATGGCGATGTTGAACTCGGCCACCGGGGTCCGGTTGCCGACGGCGACGCCGCCGCCCATCAGCACCACCCGCTTGACCCGTCGACGATCTCGGGGGCGCGCCGGGCGGCGAGCGCGATGTTGGTCAGCCCGCCGGTGGGGACGAGGGTGACCGTGCCCGGCTCGTGGGCGAGCACGGTCTCCACGATGAGGTCCACGGCGTGGGTGTCCACCGTGGTGAACGCCGGTGCGGGCAGCTCCGGGCCGTCCAGCCCGGTCTCGCCGTGGATGTCGGCGGCGACGGCGATCTCCCGCAGCAGCGGGCGGTCGGCGCCGGCCGCGAACGGCACGCCGGTGATCCCGGCCAGGGTCGCGACCGACAGCGCGTTGCGGGTCACCTTGTCCAGCGTCTGGTTCCCGACGACCGTGGTGACGGCGAGCAGCTCGATCCGCGGGTCGCCGTGGGCGAGCAGCAGCGCGATCGCGTCGTCGTGGCCCGGATCGCAGTCCAGGACGATCTTCTCGGTCATCTCCGGTGTCCTACCTCGTCGTCGCGGCCGTCCGGGGCGCTCCGGACGTGTCGACTGTGACTGGTCAAGCGCTTGATGTGTGGCGCGTCCGGGTACGCTCGCCCAATGGTAGGACCGGTGGGCCGGCGGGTGACGGCGGCGATGGTGGCCCGGCGGGCGGGGACGAGCGTGTCCACCGTGTCGCTGGTGGTGAACGGCAAGTCGCGCGGACGGGTGTCGGCGGTGATCACCGACCGGGTCCGGGCCGCGGTCGACGAGCTGGGCTACGTGGTCGACCACGCGGCGAGCTCGCTCGCCCGCGGTACCACCGACCTCGTCGTGCTGCTCGCCCCCGATCTCCCCAACCCCTACTTCGGGCGGGTCACCACCGGGATCCGGGAGGCGCTGGGTAGCAGGCACCCGCTGATGCTGTCGGTGATCGAGGGCGGCGAACAGCCCGGCGCCGACGACGTCCGCCGGGTCGCGGCGTTCCGGCCGGCCGGGCTGCTGGTGCACGCGCCGTCGCCGACGTTCCTCGACGACCTCGAGCCGGGCGGCCCGCCGATGGTCCTGATGGACGCCCCCGGTTTCGAGAGCCGCGCGGCGACGGTGACCTTCGACCTGGAGCCGGGCGTGCGCGCGTTGGTCGCGCACCTCGCCGCGGCCGGGCACACGACGATCGCCTACCTGGAGGGGTCGACGCCCTCGGCCACCTTCACCGTGCGCCGCGAGCTGCTCTCCCGGGTCGCCGCCGCGCACGGCCTGCGGGTCCTCGACGACGGCACCCGCGCCGGGCTGACCCTCGACTCGGCCGCCGACGTCAGCGCCGAGGCACTGCCGCGCTGGCGGGCGGGCGGGGCGACCGCGGTCGTCGCGGCGGCGGACACGATGGCCTACGGCGTCCTGGCCGCCGCGCACCGGCTCGGGCTGGACGTGCCGGGGGACATCGCCGTCGCCGGGTTCGACGACCTGCCGTACTCGCAGGTGACGGCGCCGGCGCTGACGAGCGTGGCACTGCCCGCCGAGGAGCTCGGCCGGGCCGCCGCGCAGCGCCTGGCCGGGTGCTCGCCGCGCCGACGGCTACGGCGCGTCGCCCCGCCTGCCGTCCGGCCTGGCGGCCCGGGCCAGCACCGGCGCCTGATCCCGGGCCCCCGCGCGTCGGCGTGCGAGCGCCCTTCCCGTCGATCAGTACCTGAGGCGGCGTCCGGACCGGCCGGACAGCGCTGAGGTACTGATCGACGGGTACTGATCGAGGGCGGCAGGTCAGCCGCGCAGCATCCTCCGCGACTAGGAACGCCAGCTCCAGGCTCTGCTGGGTGTTCAGCCGCGGGTCGCAAGCGGTCTCGTACCGGCCGGCGAGGTCGGTGTCGGAGATCCGCTGCGCACCCCCGAGGCACTCGGTGACGTCCTCGCCGGTGACCTCGACGTGGATGCCGCCGGGGTGGGTGCCGAGCGAGCGGTGCACCTCGAAGAAGCCCTGCACCTCGTCGACGATCCGGTCGAAGTGCCGGGTCTTGTAGCCGGTCGAGGCCTCGTGGGTGTTGCCGTGCATCGGGTCGCACTGCCAGATGACCTTGTGCCCGGAGGCGGTGATTCTTCTCGACGATCGCCGGGAGCACGTCGCGGACCTTGTCGTTGCCCATCCGGGAGATGAGCGACAGCCGGCCGGGCGGTTGTGCGGGTCGAGCCGCTCGACGTACTCGACGGCCTGGTCGGGCGTCGTCGTCGGGCCGATCTTCATCCCGATCGGGTTGGCCAGCAGCTCCGCGAACGCGACGTGCGCGCCGTCGAGCTGGCGGGTCCGCTCCCCGATCCAGAGGAAGTGCGTCGACAGGTCGTAGAGCTTCGGGGCCTCCCGCCGGTGGGGTCGCGCCGAGGTCCAGGCGCAGCATGGCGCGCTCGTAGTCCAGCCCAGCGCCTCGTGGCTGGCGTAGAACTCGACCTGGTGCAGGTTGTGGTCGCGCACCCCGCAGGCGTCCATGAAGCGGACCGCGCGGTCGATCTCGGCGGCGACGGCCTCGTAGCGCACGCCCGCGCGCGGCGGAGGTGCGGACGAAGTCCTTGTTCCAGTCGTGCACCTTGGACAGGTCGGCCAGCCCGGTCGCGGTCAGGCCGCGGACCAGGTTCATCGCCGCGGAGGCGTTCGCGTAGGCGCGCACCATGCGCGACGGGTCCGGGATCCGGCCCTGCGGGTCCGGGGCGAGACCGTTGACGATGTCCCCGCGGTAGGACGGCAGCCCGGCCGCGTCGATCGGGGAGCTGCGCGGCTTGGCGTACTGCCCGGCGATCCGGCCGACCTTGACCACCGGCATCGAGGCACCGTAGGTCAGGACGACGGCCATCTGCAGCAACGTGCGGATCGTCGCCCGGATGTGCGGCTCGGTGTTGTCGACGAAGGTCTCGGCGCAGTCGCCGCCCTGCAGCAGGAACGCCTCGCCGTTCGCGACGTCGGCGAGCCGGGACTGCAGCCGGTCGACCTCGGGCGGCAGCACCACCGGCGGGACGGACTCGAGGACCTTCCGCACGTCGCCCACCTGCGACGGGTCGGGCCACTCGGGCTGCTGGGCGGCAGGGCGGGAGAGCGCGTCGTCCAGCGCGGAGCGCAGGTCCGCGGGCAGCGGCGGCAGCTCCGGAGGACGTCGATCGGCGCGTCGACGGACCAGTTCACGTGGTCCAGCCTAGGCCGCGGCCGATCCCTACCGGGGCGCGGCCCCCGTCGCGAGGGTCTCGGCGATCACTTCCCAGCGCCGCAGGTTGTGCCGGGCGTCGGCGAGCGCGTCGTGCGCCTGGGCGGGCGGCGGGGGCAGTGCCGGGCGGCCCGCGTCCTCCCACCGCTGGCGCAGCTCACGGGTGAAGCGCGGGATCGGGCGCGGCAGCGCGGGCATCGCGCCCCACAGCTGGCACAGCGCGACGTGGTCGTAGGCGGCGATCCAGGCCCCAGCTCGACGTCGCCGGGCGCACCGGTGCAGAAGTCGAGGATCTCCTCGCGCATCCGGGCCCGCGACATCCAGGCCCGGTCGCTGGGCGGGGCAGCTTGGGCAGGACGTTGGCCCGCACCCACTTGCCCGCCCGGTCCGGGTCGAACTCGGTGGACACGGCGTAGAACTCGCGGCCGTCCTCGCCGACGATCCCGATCGACACCAGGTCGATCGTCGTGCCGTCCTCGATGAACTCGGTGTCGTAGAAGAAGCGCATGGTGCCGTCCTGTCTACCGGAGCCGGTCAGGAGGCGCGGGAGTCGGGCACGTTCGCGTCCGGCCGCGGCAGGCTCTGGCGCGACGGGGCCGGCGGCGGCGCACCGGCCGCGGCCTTCTCCTTGACCGACGCCGCGTACAGGTCGACGTAGGTCTGCCCGGACAGCTCCATCAGCGCGTACATGATCTCGTCGGTCATGGAGCGCTCGATGAACCGGTCCCCCGCCATGCCCTCGTAGCGGGAGAAGTCCAGCGGCTCGCCGATCACGATCCGCACCTTGCGCGGGCGCCACATCTTCGAGCCGATGGGGTTGACCTTGTCGGTCCCCACCATGGCGACCGGGATGACCGGCACGCCGGCCTCCAGCGCCATCCGGGCGACGCCGGTCTTGCCCTTGTAGAGCCGCCCGTCGGGCGAGCGGGTGCCCTCCGGGTAGATGCCGAGCAGCTTGCCCTCGTTCAGCAGCCGCACCGCGGTGTCCATCGCGGCGCGCGCCGCGGACCCCGCCAGACCGGTCCACCGGGACCTGCCCGACGCCGGTGAAGAACTGCTTCTTGAACCAGCCGCGGATCCCGGGCTCGGTGAAGTACTCGCGCTTGGCGAGGAAGGTCACCCGCCGCGGCAGCATCAGCGGCAGGAAGAAGGAGTCGGCCACCGCGAGGTGGTTGCTGGCGAGGATCGCGCCGGAGCCGGCGGGCACGTTCTCGGCGCCGCGCACCTCCGGCCGGCAGAACAGCCTCATCAACGGGCCGAGCAGCACGAACTTGGACCCCAGTACAGCACCCTGCGCTGCCTCCCTACCGACTTCGGCGACAGCCTACGGAGCGTCGACACCCTCCTCACAACGGGGCTGTGGTCACCGGTGGTCGGGCGCGCCCCGCGGTGGCCCGCGCGGGCCGTGGGCGGTTGTCGGGCGGACAAACCGGCCGTGACAGGATGGGGAGCCGCCGCGAGCGGGGAGGGACGGACCGGTATGAGCTCCGCAGACCCCGCGCG
>NZ_JAHLJA010000212.1:0-34108 GCF_020496245.1 Pseudonocardia sp. ICBG601
AACGCGGCGACGCCCACGCAGAACGGGCCGGACCGCTGATCAGCGCGACGAGCTGGTCGGCGTACTCGAGCCCCTCGGGGTGGCGACCCCACTCGCCGAGCGGGGTCGCCGGGCGGGTCCCCGCGCAGCGCCATGATGTTGCGGACGCCCGCTGCGGCCAGCGACCCGATCACGTGGCGCAGCTCGTCGGTCGAGTGCGAGACGGCGGGTCAGGTGCGCCATCGAGCAGAGCGTGGTGTCGGTGGCGATCCGCTCGACCGTGCGCACGGTGCGGTCGCGGCTGGAGCCGCCCGCGCCGTAGGTCACCGAGACGTAGGCGGGGTCGAGCACCTCGAGGCGGCGGATGGCGCGCCACAGCTCCGCCTCGCCCTGGTCGTCCTTCGGCGGGAAGAACTCCACCGCGAAGAAGGGTCGGTCGACGCTGATCCGTTCGGTCACCGTGGATGCGGAACTCGTCGTCACGGCGACGACCTTACGGGGCGCACCACCGGCCGGTTCGCCCACCCGACGGGCCCGCACCGCCCCCGAGCGGCCATGACGTCTGCACCACCAACCGCATCGACGGGCCGGGTCCCGGGTGCACCGATAGCCTGGTCGTCGTGGCCGACCCCGTCTCCCCCGTGTCCGCACCGTCCGGTCCGTCGGGTCCCCGGGCCTGTCCACGGCAGGTCCGGCTCCGCTGGACGACGCGCTGCCCCAGCACGTGGAACGGGTGCTGGCCGGGTACCTGGCCCCCCGCCGCACGAGGTGCTGGGCATCGACCCGGTCGTCGTGCAGGCCGCCGACGCGCTGGCCGGGTTCGTCCTGGGCGGCGGGAAGCGGCTGCGGCCCACCTTCGCCTGGGGGGGCTGGCGCGGCGCGGGCGGCGACCCGGCCGACCCGCACGCGCAGGGCGTGCTGAGCGCGATCGCGTCGCTGGAGCTGATCCAGGCGTGCGCGCTGGTCCACGACGACCTGATGGACGCCTCCTCGACCGGCGCGGCCGGCCCACGGTGCACGTCGAGTTCGCCCGGATGCACGCGGCGAACGGCTGGTCGGGCCCGCCGGCCCGGTTCGGCGCCGCCGTCGCGATCCTCGTCGGGGACCTGGCCCAGGTGTGGGCCGACGACATGTTCCACACGCGCCGCGCGCTGCCCGAGGGCGCCCACACCCGCGCCGCCGAGCCGTGGCGGGCGATGCGCACCGAGGTGCTGTCCGGCCAGTACCTCGACGTGCTGGCCCAGGCCTCCGGGGACACCGCCGAGTCGACCGCGCTGACCATCGACGGTTCAAGACCGCCGCCTACACCGTGGAGCGGCCGCTGCACCTGGGCGCGGGCGATCGCCGGGGCCGACCCGCGGGTCGTCGCGGCCTACCGGCGCTACGGCGCCGACATCGGCGTCGCCTTCCAGCTGCGCGACGACCTGCTGGGCGTGTTCGGCGACCCGCGGGTCACCGGCAAGCCCGCCGGGGACGACCTGCGCGAGGGCAAGCGGACCCTGCTGGTCGCCGCGGCCCTGCAGCGCGCCGAGCAGCGCGGGGGGACCGGGCCGCCGCCGACGTCGTCCTCTCCGCGCTCGGCGACCCCGACCTGGGACGCCGCGAGCCTGGACCGGGCCCGCTCCGCGCTGTCGGAGCTGGGCGCGGTGCAGTCGGTGGAGCAGCGGATCGCCGCGCTCACCGGCGCCGCACTCGACGCGCTCGACTCCGCACCGGTCGCCGAACCGGGCCGCTCGCACCTGTTCGAGCTGGCCGAGCGCGCGACCCGGCGGGCCTGGTGAGCGGGGTGCGGCGGATCGAGGGGCACACCGACCACGTCGTCGTCGTGGGGGCGGGGCTGGCCGGGCTGTCGACGGCGCTGCACCTGCTGGGCGCGGGCCGCCGCGTCACGATCGTCGAGCGGGAGGGCTTCCCCGGCGGCCGCGCCGGGCGGCTCGACGTGACCGACGACCACGGCACCTACGCCCTGGACACCGGGCCGACCGTGCTCACCATGCCGGAGCTGCTGGACTCCGCCTTCGCCGCCGTCGGCGAGACGACCGCGGACCGGCTCGACCTCGTCCGGCTCGACCCGGCCTACCGGGCCGAGTTCGCCGACGGCTCGGCCATCGCGGTGCACACCGACGCCGCCGCGATGGAGCACGAGATCCGCGAGCAGTGCGGCCCGGACTCCGCGGCCGGGTACCGGCGGCTGCGCCGCTGGCTCACCGACCTCTACCGCGCCGAGATGGACGACTTCATCGGCGCGAACATGGACTCGCCGCTGTCGCTGCTCGGCCCCGACCTGGCCCGGCTCGCCGCGCTCGGCGGCTTCGGGCGGCTCGGGAAGCGGATCGACCGCTTCCTGCCCGACGAGCGGCTGCGCCGGGTGTTCTCCTTCCAGGCGCTCTACGCCGGGGTCTCCCCGCGCGACGCGCTCGGCGCCTACGGCGTGATCGCCTACATGGACACCGTCGCGGGCGTGTACTTCCCGCGCGGCGGCATGCGGATGATGGGCACCGCCCTGGCCGGCGCGGCCGCCGACGCGGGAGCGGAGATCCACTACGGCCGCACCGTGACCGGCCTGGACCGCTCCGGGGACCGGGTCACCGCGGTCCGGCACACCGGTCCCGACGGCGCCGACGAGTCGCTCACCCCGTGCGACGCGGTCGTGCTCACCCCCGAGCTGCCCGCGGCCTACGCCCTGCTCGGCGGGGCCCCGCGGCGCCCGGTCGGGCTGCGCTGGTCGCCCAGCGCCGTCGTCGTGCACGCCGGGATGCCCGCGCCCGCCCCCGGCACCGCGCAGCACCACCACACGATCTCCTTCGGCGGCTCC
Source organism: Pseudonocardia sp. ICBG601 (assembly GCF_020496245.1). NCBI lineage: Bacteria > Bacillati > Actinomycetota > Actinomycetes > Pseudonocardiales > Pseudonocardiaceae > Pseudonocardia > Pseudonocardia sp. ICBG601. The sequence continues at coordinate 2,795 of NZ_JAHLJA010000212.1, forward strand.
TGGGCGAGCACCTTCCGCGAGATCATCGACGAGGGACGGCTGATGTCCGACCCGTCGCTGCTGGTCACCCGGCCCGGGCTGACCGACCCGTCGCTGCAGCCCGGCGGGCGCGAGGTCATGAGCGTGCTCGCCCCGTGCCCGAACACCGCCGTGGCGCCCGGCATCGACTGGGACCGGGTCGGCCCGGCGTACGCCGAGGAGCTGTTCGGCGTGCTCGCCGACCGCGGGCTGGTGGACCCCTCCGCGCAGCCGAGCTGGACCCGGATGTGGACCCCGCAGGACTGGGCGGCCGCCGGGATGGCCGCGGGCACGCCGTTCTCGGCGTCGCACACGCTGGCCCAGACCGGCCCGTTCCGGCCGCGCAACCTGGTCCGCGGGACGGCGAACGCGGTGCTCGCCGGGTGCGGCACGACCCCCGGCGTCGGGATCCCGCCGGTGCTGATCTCCGGGCGGCTGGCGGCCGAGCGGATCACCGGTCCGCGCCCGGCCGAGCACGCCGGGCACGGGGCCGCGGCCCGCACGGGGCCCTGAGGAGGGCACTGCGGGCGGGCGCCGAGTAGGAGCGCCGAGGGGCGTGGAATCATGCTTCCCGACGATGCCCGACCAGCACACACGGACACGATGACGGCTCAGCCCTCGCCCCCGCTCCCCCGCCCGGCGGCACCCGAACCGGTGACGCCGGACCCCGGCACGGGCGCGGTCGTGCCCCCGCCGCCCGCACCGCGGCCCGCGGGCCCCGGCCTGGTCGAGCGGCTCGGCTCGCCACCACGGGGCGTCCTGCTGCTGGGGCTGGCCGGGACCGTGCTGATGTTCCTCGGCTCGTTCGGCGGCGGCGGGATCCCGATGCGGGACCCGGTGATCGGCAACTCGGCGCTGTCGTTCTGGCGCTACGGCCACGGCGCGATGCTCGCGACGGTCGTGATCTACGTCGGCCTGGTGCTGATGGTGTGGGCGTGGGTGCGGCTGGGCCGCGCCGTGCTCGCCCGTCGCGCCGGTGGCCGCGCGGTGCTGACGACGGCGGCGGTGTGGATGCTGCCGATGCTCGTCACGGCGCCGCTGTTCACCCGCGACCCCTACAGCTACCTCGCCCAGGGCGCGCTGCCGCTGGCCGGGTACGACCCGTACGTCGTCGGGCCGGACACCATGGGCGGGATCTTCACCGACAACGTCCACTTCTTCTGGCAGGACACCCCCGCCCCCTACGGGCCGCTGTTCATCCTGCTCGCGCAGGGCGTGGTCCTGCTGGTCGGCCAGAACGTGCTGCTCGGCGTCGTGCTGATGCGGCTGACCCTGGTCACCGGGCTGCTGCTGCTCGTGGCGGTGCTGCCCGCGCTGACCCGGCGCCTCGGCGGGCGCCCCGCGGTCGCGCTGTGGCTGGCCGTGGCGAACCCGGTGATGGTCGTGCACATGGTCGGCGGGGTGCACAACGACCTGCTGGTCGTCGGCCTGCTGCCGCTGGCGGCGCTGCTGGCGCTGCGGCAGCGGTTCGTGTGGGCGATCGTCGTCGCGTCGCTGGCGATGGCGGTGAAGGCCTCGGCCGGGATCGTGCTGCCGTTCCTGGTGCTGGTGTGGGCCGCGAAGCTGTCCGGCGGGTTCTGGTCGCGGCTGGTCCGGGCCGGGGTGCCGTCGGTGGCCGTGTTCGGCGCCGTGTTCGGCGGGGCCACCTGGCTCACCGGGTTCGGGCTGGGCTGGCTGCCCGCGCTCAGCGCCCCGTCGATGATCGTGAACTGGCTGTCGGTGCCGACCGCCTTCGGTCAGGCGACCGCGAGCGTGGCCGGGATGTTCGCCGGTGAGGTGAACACCCAGGCGTTCGTCGACACGTTCCGGTTCATCGGCGCGCTGGTGATGGCTGCACTGATCGCACTGCTGTGGTGGCGCGGCCGCGACGACGACCCGCGGGTCGCGGTGCGCAACGCGGCGATCGCCCTCGCGCTGGCCGCGGTCCTCTCCCCCACCACACTGCCGTGGTACCTGAGCTGGGGGTTCTGCCTGCTCGCGATGACCCCGTGGAGCGCCCGCGGGCTGCAGTGGGTCGTGTTCGGCTCGATCTGGCTGATGATCGTGTACTTCCCCGACGGCGAGACCGCCCTCTACGTGCCGCACTACCTGCTGGCCTGCGCCCTGGCCGGTGTCCTGGCCGCCGTGTCGCTGCTCCGACCGGACCCGCTCGGCCTGCGCCGGAGCACCCCGTCGCCGACCCCGGCCGTGACACCGCCCGCGACAGGGCCCGCGACACCGCCCGCGACCCAGCCCGCGACCCAGCCGCCCACCGGCGATGCGGGCGTCCGCGGCTGAGCGGGCCGGGCGCGTCGAGCTCGACGCCGCCGGCCTGACCGACCCGCAGCTGCGCGCGGCCTACGCCGCCTGCCGGGCGCTGCACGCCGAGCACGGGCGCACCTACTTCCTCGCGACCCGGCTGCTGCCCCCGGAGCGACGGGTCGACATCCACGCCCTCTACGGCTTCGCGCGCTTCGCCGACGAGATCGTCGACGACCCCGACGGCGCGGGCGGCGGGGACCCGCACACGCGGCTCGACGCGCTCGACGCCGAGCTGGCGGCCGCGCTGGCGGGCGCGCCGCTGCCCGGCAGCAGGCCCGAGGTCATCGCCGTCGCCGAGACCGCGCGCCGCCACGACCTCGACGCGTCACTGTTCCGGGACTTCATGGTCTCGATGCGGATGGACCTGTCCGTCACCGACTACGCCACCGACGACGAGCTGGCCGTCTACGTGCACGGCTCGGCGGCGGTGATCGGGCTGCAGACGCTGCCGGTGCTCGGGACCGTCGTGCCGCGGGCCGAGGCGGAGCCGCACGCCGCGCTGCTGGGCGTGGCGTTCCAGATCACGAACTTCCTGCGCGACGTCGGCGAGGACCTCGACCGCGGCCGGGTGTACCTGCCCGCCGACGAGCTCGCCGCGTTCGGGGTCGACCGGGAGCTGCTGGCCTGGAGCCGGCGCACCGGGCGCCCGGACCCGCGGATCCGCCGCGCCCTGGCCCACCTGGTCGCCCGGACCCGGGCCACCTACCGCCGGGCCGACCCGGGGATCCCGATGCTGGAGCCGGTGTCGCGGGCCTGCGTCGGCGCCGCCCGGGTGCTGTACGCGGAGATCCTCGACGAGATCGCCGACGCCGGCTACGACGTCCTGACCCGCCGGGTCGCGGTGTCGAACCGGCGCCGGGCCGCCGTCGCGCTGCCCCGGCTCGGCCGGGCGCTGGCCGCCCGCGGGAGCCAGCTGGCGCGCGACCGCGTCCACCGCGCCCGCGCCTGACGGGCCGCGCCCCGCAGGGCACCGGTCAGACCGCGGGGCGGCGGTCAGAAGGCCATGGCCTGGGCGCGGCGCTTGATCTCCTTGTGTCGGCCCGCGCGCAGCGCGGTGATCGGGGCGCCGTCCAGCGACTCCTCCTCGCTGAACAGCCAGGTCAGGATCGCGTGGTCGTCGTAGCCGCCGTCCCGCAGGACGACGATCGTGCCCGGCAGCCCGCGGACGACGCCGTCCCGGTCGAGCAGCGCCGCGGGGACGACGACGTCGTGCCCCTCCTTGAAGGACAGGAGCTGCCCGTCGCGGACGAGCTGGTGCACCCGGGAGACGGGGATCGACAGGCGGTCGGCCACCTCGGCGACGCTCAGCGTCTCCTCGGTGACAGCGGCGGGGAGGGACTCGTTCACAGCCGGACACTGTCCCACACCGCCCCGGGCGGCGCCGACGCCCACCGCACCGACCGGCACGGGGGCCCCGGCGCCGACCACCTGCACGAGCGCCGGGATCCCCACCGGTAACCTGACCCGCGATGAGCTCACCGTCCGGTCCGGCCGCCCCCGGCACCCCGGGTGGGGCCGGGCGGCTCGCCGCCGACGGCCCCGGCGAGGTGCTGCTCGACGGTCGCTACCGGGTCGGCCCGGTGCTGGCCCGCGGCGGCATGTCGACGGTGCACCACGGCACCGACACCCGTCTCGAACGCGCCGTCGCGATCAAGGTGATGGACCCGAGGATGGCCGGGGACCACGCCTTCCGCACCCGGTTCGACCGGGAGGCCCGCCTGGCGGCGCGGATCGACCACCCGTGCGTCGTCGCCGTCTACGACCGGGGCACCGTGCCGGCGGGCCCGCTGGGCGAGGCCAGCCTGTTCGTCGTCATGGAGCTGGTCGACGGCGGCACCCTGCGCGACGTGCTGCGCGCCCGCGGCGCACTCGGGCTCCCCGCCGCGGTGCGGGTGCTGGAGCCGGTCCTCGCCGGGTTGGCCCGCGCGCACCGGCTCGGCATGGTGCACCGCGACGTGAAGCCGGAGAACGTGCTGATCTCCTCCGGCGGCGAGGTGAAGGTGGCCGACTTCGGCCTGCTCACCGCGGCCGCCGAGGCCGGGGTCAGCCACGCGGGGATGATCCTCGGGACGATGGCCTACCTCTCCCCCGAGCAGGTCGTGTCCGGCCGCGCCGACGGCCGCAGCGACGTCTACGCCGCCGGCGTCGTGCTCTACGAGATGCTGACCGGGCAGCCGCCCTACACCGCCGACAACCCGCTGTCGGTGGCCTACCGGCACGTGAACGAGGACGTGCCGCCGCCGTCGGCGCTGGTCCCGGGCCTGCCACCGGCCGTGGACGCGCTCGTCGCCCGGGCCACCTCGCGGGACCCGGAGCAGCGCCCGGTCGACGCGGAGCACTTCCGCCGCGAGCTGCTGGACATGGCCGACCGGCTGGGCCTGCCCCGGACCGCCACGCCGCGACCGCCCGGCCCGCCGCCCCCCGACGACGGCGCCACCCTCCCCGCCGGACCGCTGCGCCACCGGCCGCTCGACGCCGCCGCGCCGGGCCCCGGCGGCACCCGGGTGCAGACCAGGACCCGCGGCGCGCACGGCACCGCCGTCACCCCCGCCGGTCAGCCGGAGCCGATGACCCGCGAGGAGCTGGCCGGGCGCCGCCGTCGTGGCCGCCGGGTGTTCGCGCTGTGGATGGTGCTGCTCCTGCTGCTGGCCGCACTGGCCGGGACGGGCGCCTGGTGGCTCGGGTCCGGCCGCTGGACCACGATGCCCGCGGTCACCGGCATGGACCGGGAGCAGGCGACCGCGCTGGTCGCCGAGTCCGACCTGACCCCGACCGTCACCGAACGCGCCGACGACGAGGTGGCCCCCGACCGGGTCGCCCAGGTCGACCCGGCGCCGGAGACCCGCGTGCTGCGCGGCACCACGGTCACCCTGGTCGTCTCCACCGGCCGGCCCGCCGTCCCCGACGTGCCGGCCGGCAGCGCCGTGGCCACCGCCGAGGACGCGTGCGCCGCGCCGGGCTGACCCCGGTGCAGTCCACGACCGGGCGGAGTACAGCACCGAGGTGCCGGCCGGGGCGGTCATCCGGACCGACCCGCCCGCCGGGACCCGGCTGGCGAGCGGCGCGGCGGTCACCCTGTCACCAGTCGCGGTGCCGAACCCGCCCCGCCCCCGACGACCGCGCCGCCCACCGCTGAGCCGGGCCCCACCTCGGTGCCGTTCGTGATCGGCATGCGCGCCGACGAGGCCGCGGACCTGCTGCGCCAGGCGGGTTTCGACGTCGACGTCGAGCGCGGCTTCCCGTTCGGCCGCCGCGACGGGCGCGTCATCGGGCAGGACCCGGGAGCGGGCAGCGACGCCGAACCGGGCGACACCATCACGCTCACCGTGCTCTGAGCCCGGCCCTCGGAACGGGCGCTCCGGGCCGGGCGCTCCGGGCTGCGCGCTCCGAGCCGGATGCTCAGGGCCGGGTGAACCGCGTGGACACCGGCCGCGGGCCTGAACCGGCGGGCGGGAACCGGCGTCCCGGCCGGATGGCGGTCCGGCCGGGACACCGGCGTTCGTGGGCCTACAGCCCGAAGCGGGTGCGCTCGTCGTCGCCGACGGGCGGCAGCTGCGCCCCGGCGACGGTGACCGCGAGGGCACCGGCGCGCACGGCGTAGCGGCGGCGTCGGCAGGTCGTCCCCCGCGGCGAGCCGCACGGCGACGGCCGCGAGGAACGCGTCGCCCGACCCGGTGGTGTCCACCGTCGACCCGTATCGCATCCACTGTGGACACCGTATCGCGGTCGGCGTCGTGCACCTCGCAGCCCGCGGCCCCGCGTGTCACGACCGAACGGGGCACCGGGTGCTCCCCCAGCAGCGCGGCCTCGTGCTCGTTGACGACGAGCACGTCGGTGGCGGCGAGCAGCTCCGGGGGCACCGGGGCGTAGGGCGAGAGGTTCAGCAGCACGGTGGTCCCGGCGGCGCGGGCGGCCGCGGGGCGGCCAGCACCGTCGGGACACGGGATCTCCAGGCACAGCGTCAGCACCGCGACGTCGTCGAAGGCGGCAGGTCCCCCGGCTCCAGGGCGGCGTTGGCCCTGGCGAGACGACGATGGTGTTGTCGCCCGCGCGCGTCGACGGTGATGACCGCGGTGCCGGTGGCCGCACCGGTCCGCACCGCGACCCGGTCGACGTCGGCACCCGCGGCGGCGACGGCGTCGCGCACGGTGCGGCCGTGGTCGTCGTCGCCGATCGCGCCGACCATGCCCACGCCGACCCCGACCCCGGCACCGGCCCCGAGCCGGGCGGCGGCGACGGCCTGGTTGGCCCCCTTGCCGCCGGGGCCCACCGTCAGGTCCTCCCCGGCCACGGTCTCCCCCGGTCCGGGGAAGCGCTCGGTGCGCACCACCAGGTCGGCGTTGAGCGAGCCGACGACCAGCACCCGGCTCATCGGGCGTCCACCGCGTCGTGTGCGGCGCCGGTCTCGGCCGCGGCCGGACGCGGGATGAGCAACGACAGCGCGAACGCGCCCGCGGTGCACGCGGCCCCGACGCATGCCCGCGGTGTAGCCGCCGCCCCGGTCTGCTCGGCCCCGCCGACGGCGACCTGCACCGCGGGCAGCACCACGAAGCTGATCCCGGCGCCAGGTTGAACGCGCCGACGTTGAGCCCGGGGAGCATGCCGGGCCGGTCGGCGGGCGAGAGCAGCACGCCCAGGCCGTTGAGCATGATGTTGGCGATGCCGGCGTAGGTGACGCCGAGCAGCAGCGTCGCGACGACCAGCACCGGGAACGAGTGCACCCCCACCACCGCCAGCAGCACGGTGGCGACGACGCTGCCGGCCAGCCCGACCCGCAGCACGGTGCGGTAGCCGAGCACCGGGGCCAGGCGACCGGCGAACGGCCCGACCAGCCAGCCGATCAGCGCGTAGGGGGCGAGCAGGCGCGAGTGCGGTGAGGTCCGCACCGAGCCCGAACCCGGCCGTGGGGTTCTGGGCGATCGAGGCGACCAGGCCGTTGACCACGGCGAACACCCGGTCACGGTCAGCAGCGTGGTGCCGAGCGTGGCCCAGGTCGCGCGCGCCGGCGCAGGTCCTCGGGCGCGACGAGCGGCTGCGCGGTGCGGCCCTGCAGCCGCCAGAACACCACCGCGGCGACGACGGCGAGCAGCGCGTACCCGGCGACGAGACCCCAGCTCGCGTCGGACAGCGCGGCGGCCTCGTCGAAGGCCAGCAGCAGCGCGCCGACCGCGACGACCAGCGGGACGACCCCGCGCCAGTCCATCCGGGTGCCCTCCGAGGGGCGGGACTCCACGCCCCACACGCGACGAGCACCAGCGCGACGACGGTGACCGCGGCGATGACCCAGAAGATCGAGCGGAAGCCGTGGTGGGTGGCCAGCCAGCCGCCGAGCAGCGCGTCGAGACCGGCGACGCCGCCGTTCACGGCGGTGATCAGCCCGAGCACGACCCCGTAGCGGCGCGGGTCGGCGATCTCGCTGCGCAGCATGAGCAGGCAGATCGGGACGACCGGCCCGGTGATGCCCTGCAGGATCCGACCGGCGAACAGCATCGGCACGCTGACGGCGAGGGCGGCGACGACGCTGCCGACCAGCATGACCGCGAGCATCACCAGCAGCACCCGCGGCGCCCCGCGATGTCGGACAGCCGCGGCAGGAACAGCGAGAACATCGCCGCGAGGGTGAAGAACATCGTCTGGGACAGGCCGACGGTGGCGTCGTCGGTGCCCAGCTCGCGGGCCATGGTGACCAGCGCGGGGCTGAGCATGGAGGCGTTGAGCTGGAACGCCACGCAGGCGGCCAGCACCGCCACGACGAGCGTGACGACCGGGCGGCGGTCGGGGGTGGTCATGCGATCTGCTCCGTCGCCGCAGGAGGGCGGGGGCCGGGTCGCCGATGGTGCGCAGCGCGTCCACGACCAGCTCCCAGAAGCGGGCGTGGTCGAGCTCCAGCGCGGCGTGGGTGCGGCACCCCTGCGGGGCCGGACCGCGCCGGTCGGCGACCGTCATCCCGGTGTGCCGGCCCGCGGTCTCGACGACGATCGGCATCGGGAACGCCCGCACGATCGTGGGGTCGATGACGTGGGCGACCGCGCACGGGTCGTGCACCGGCGGGGCGTCGAAGCCCTGCACGTCGCGGTAGGTGGCGGCGAAGAAGTCGAGCAGCTCGTCGACGAAGCGCGCCGGGCCGGTCCCGACGGCGCGGATCGCGCGGCGCACCTCGGGACCGGCCAGCGCCTGGTGGGTCAGGTCGAGCCCGACCATGACCACCTCCCAGCCCGCCTCGAACACGATCGCGGCGGCCTCGGGGTCGATGGCGATGTTGAACTCGGCCACCGGGGTCCGGTTGCCGACGGCGACGCCGCCGCCCATCAGCACCACCCGCTTGACCCGTCCGACGATCTCGGGGGCGCGCCGGGCGGCGAGCGCGATGTTGGTCAGACCGCCGGTGGGGACGAGGGTGACGTGCCCGGCTCGTGGGCGAGCACGGTCTCCACGATGAGGTCCACGGCGTGGGTGTCCACCGTGGTGAACGCCGGGGCGGGCAGCTGCGGGCCGTCCAGCCCGGTCTCGCCGTGGATGTCGGCGGCGACGGCGATCTCCCGCAGCAGCGGGCGGTCGGCGCCGGCCGCGAACGGCACGCCGGTGATCCCGGCCAGGGTCGCGACCGACAGTGCGTTGCGCGTCACCTTGTCCAGCGTCTGGTTCCCGACGACCGTGGTGACGGCGAGCAGCTCGATCCGCGGGTCGCCGTGGGCGAGCAGCAGCGCGATCGCGTCGTCGTGGCCCGGATCGCAGTCCAGGACGATCTTCTCGGTCATCTCCGGTGTCCTACCTCGTCGTCGCGGCCGTCCGGGGCTCCGGACGTGTCGACTGTGACTGGTCAAGCGCTTGATGTGTGGCGCGTCCGGGTACGCTCGCCAATGGTAGGACCGGTGGGCCGGCGGGTGACGGCGGCGATGGTGGCCCGGCGGGCGGGGACGAGCGTGTCCACCGTGTCGCTGGTGGTGAACGGCAAGTCGCGTGGGCGGGTGTCGGAGGTGATCACCGACCGGGTCCGGGCCGCGGTCGACGAGCTGGGCTACGTGGTCGACCACGCGGCGAGCTCGCTCGCCCGCGGACCACCGACCTCGTCGTGCTGCTCGCCCCCGATCTCCCCAACCCCTACTTCGGGCGGGTCACCACCGGGATCCGGGCGGCGCTGGGTAGCAGGCACCCGCTGATGCTGTCGGTGATCGAGGGCGGCGAACAGCCCGGCGCCGACGACGTCCGCCGGGTCGCGGCGTTCCGGCCGGCCGGGCTGCTGGTGCACGCGCCGTCGCCGACGTTCCTCGACGACCTCGAGCCGGGCGGCCCGCCGATGGTCCTGATGGACGCCCCCGGTTCGAGAGCCGCGCGGCGACGGTGACCTTCGACCTGGAGCCGGGCGTGCGCGCGTGTCGCGCACCTCGCCGCGGCCGGGCACACGACGATCGCCTACCTGGAGGGGTCGACGCCCTCGGCCACCTTCACCGTGCGCCGCGAGCTGCTCTCCCGGGTCGCCGCCGCGCACGGCCTGCGGGTCCTCGACGACGGCACCCGCGCCGGGCTGACCCTCGACTCGGCCGCCGACGTCAGCGCCGAGGCACTGCCGCGCTGGCGGGCGGGCGGGGCGACCGCGGTCGTCGCGGCGGCGGACACGATGGCCTACGGCGTCCTGGCCGCCGCGCACCGGCTCGGGCTGGACGTGCCGGGGGACATCGCCGTCGCCGGGTTCGACGACCTGCCGTACTCGCAGGTGACGGCGCCGGCGCTGACGAGCGTGGCACTGCCGCCGAGGAGCTCGGCCGGGCCGCCGCGCAGCGCCTGGCCGGGGTGCTCGCCGGCGCCGACGGCTACGGCGTCGCCCCCCGCCTGCCGTCGCGCCTGGCGGCCCGGGCCAGCACCGGCGCTGATCCCGGCACCCCGCGCGTCGGCGTGCGAGCGGCCCGCTTCCCGTCGATCAGTACCTGAGCGCGGTCCGGACCGGCCGGAACAGCGCTGAGGTACGATCGACGGGTACTGATCGAGGGCGGCAGGTCAGCCGCGCAGCATCTCCGCGACTAGGAACGCCAGCTCCAGGCTCTGCTGGGTGTTCAGCCGCGGGTCGCAAGCGGTCTCGTACCGGCCGGCGAGGTCGGTGTCGGAGATCCGCTGCGCACCCCCGAGGCACTCGGTGACGTCCTCGCCGGTGACCTCGACGTGGATGCCGCCGGGGTGGGTGCCGAGCGAGCGGTGCACCTCGAAGAAGCCCTGCACCTCGTCGACGATCCGGTCGAAGTGCCGGGTCTTGTAGCCGGTCGAGGCCTCGTGGGTGTTGCCGTGCATCGGGTCGCACTGCCAGATGACCTTGTGCCCGGAGGCGGTGATCTTCTCGACGATCGCCGGGAGCACGTCGCGGACCTTGTCGTTGCCCATCCGGGAGATGAGCGACAGCCGGCCGGGGCGGTTGTGCGGGTCGAGCCGCTCGACGTACTCGACGGCCTGGTCGGGCGTCGTCGTCGGGCCGATCTTCATCCCGATCGGGTTGGCCAGCAGCTCCGCGAACGCGACGTGCGCGCCGTCGAGCTGGCGGGTCCGCTCCCCGATCCAGAGGAAGTGCGTCGACAGGTCGTAGAGCTTCGGGGCCTCCCCGCCGGTGGGGTCGCGCTCCAGGTCCAGGCGCAGCATGGCGCGCTCGTAGTCGAGCAGCAGTGCCTCGTGGCTGGCGTAGAACTCGACCTGGTGCAGGTTGTGGTCGCGCACCCCGCAGGCGTCCATGAAGCGGACCGCGCGGTCGATCTCGGCGGCGACGGCCTCGTAGCGCACGCCCGCGGCGGAGGTGCGGACGAAGTCCTTGTTCCAGTCGTGCACCTTGGACAGGTCGGCCAGCCCGGTCGCGGTCAGGCCGCGGACCAGGTTCATCGCCGCCGAGGCGTTCGCGTAGGCGCGCACCATGCGCGACGGGTCCGGGATCCGGCCCTGCGCGTCCGGGGCGAGCCCGTTGACGATGTCCCCGCGGTAGGACGGCAGCCCGGCTCGCGTCGGTCGGCGAGCTGCGCGGCTTGGCGTACTGCCCGGCGATCCGGCCGACCTTGACCACCGGCATCGAGGCGCCGTAGGTCAGGACGACGGCCATCTGCAGCAGCGTGCGGATCGTCGCCCGGATGTGCGGCTCGGTGTTGTCGACGAAGGTCTCGGCGCAGTCGCCGCCCTGCAGCAGGAACGCCTCGCCGTTCGCGACGTCGGCGAGCCGGGACTGCAGCCGGTCGACCTCCGGCGGCAGCACCACCGGCGGGACGGACTCGAGGACCTTCCGCACGTCGCCCACCTGCGACGGGTCGGGCCACTCGGGCTGCTGGGCGGCAGGGCGGGAGAGCGCGTCGTCCAGCGCGGAGCGCAGGTCCGCGGGCAGCGGCGGCAGCTCCGGGAGGACGTCGATCGGCGCGTCGACGGACCAGTTCACGTGGTCCAGCCTAGGCCGCGGCCGATCCCTACCGGGGCGCGGCCCCCGTCGCGAGGGTCTCGGCGATCACTTCCCAGCGCCGCAGGTTGTGCCGGGCGTCGGCGAGCGCGTCGTGCGCCTGGGCGGGCGGCGGGGGCAGTGCCGGGCGGCCCGCGTCCTCCCACCGCTGGCGCAGCTCACGGGTGAAGCGCGGGATCGGGCGCGGCAGCGCGGGCATCGCGCCCCACAGCTGGCACAGCGCGACGTGGTCGTAGGCGGCGATCCAGGCCCACAGCTCGACGTCGCCGGGCGCACCGGTGCAGAAGTCGAGGATCTCCTCGCGCATCCGGGCCCGCGACATCCAGGCCCGGTCGCTGGGCGGGGGCAGCTTGGGCAGGACGTTGGCCCGCACCCACTTGCCCGCCCGGTCCGGGTCGAACTCGGTGGACACGGCGTAGAACTCGCGGCCGTCCTCGCCGACGATCCCGATCGACACCAGGTCGATCGTCGTGCCGTCCTCGATGAACTCGGTGTCGTAGAAGAAGCGCATGGTGCCGTCCTGTCTACCGGAGCCGGTCAGGAGGCGCGGGAGTCGGGCACGTTCGCGTCCGGCCGCGGCAGGCTCTGGCGCGACGGGGCCGGCGGCGGCGCACCGGCCGCGGCCTTCTCCTTGACCGACGCCGCGTACAGGTCGACGTAGGTCTGCCCGGACAGCTCCATCAGCGCGTACATGATCTCGTCGGTCATGGAGCGCTCGATGAACCGGTCCCCCGCCATGCCCTCGTAGCGGGAGAAGTCCAGCGGCTCGCCGATCACGATCCGCACCTTGCGCGGGCGCCACATCTTCGAGCCGATGGGGTTGACCTTGTCGGTCCCCACCATGGCGACCGGGATGACCGGCACGCCGGCCTCCAGCGCCATCCGGGCGACGCCGGTCTTGCCCTTGTAGAGCCGCCCGTCGGGCGAGCGGGTGCCCTCCGGGTAGATGCCGAGCAGCTTGCCCTCGTTCAGCAGCCGCACCGCGGTGTCCATCGCGGCGCGCGCCGCGGACCCGCCAGACCGGTCCACCGGGACCTGCCCGACGCCGGTGAAGAACTGCTTCTTGAACCAGCCGCGGATCCCGGGCTCGGTGAAGTACTCGCGCTTGGCGAGGAAGGTCACCCGCCGCGGCAGCATCAGCGGCAGGAAGAAGGAGTCGGCCACCGCGAGGTGGTTGCTGGCGAGGATCGCGCCGGAGCCGGCGGGCACGTTCTCGGCGCCGCGCACCTCCGGCCGGCAGAACAGCCTCATCAACGGGCCGAGCAGCACGAACTTGGACCACCAGTACAGCACCCTGCGCTGCCTCCCTACCGACTTCGGCGACAGCCTACGGAGCGTCGACACCTCCTCACAACGGGGCTGTGGTCACCGTGGTCGGGCGCGCCCCGCGGTGGCCCGCGCGGGCCCGTGGGCGGTGTCGGGCGGGACACCGGCCGTGACAGGATGGGAGCCGCCGCGAGCGGGGAGGGACGGACCGGTATGAGCTCCGCAGACCCCGCGCGTGACCGCGAGGACCGGCCCGACGACGACTTCGACGCGATCGTCTCCGCCTGGCGCGACGAGGGCTCGGTGCCGGACTGGCCCGCCGAGCCCGTCGAGCGGGCCGACCGTGCGGACCGCACCGAGACCGGCGACGCCGGCGACGCCACGGGCGCCGCGGCGGACCGCCCCGTGCACCCGCCGGGCCCCGCGGTCCCGCCCCCGGGAGGCGGGGCCGACGCCGACCCGGAGGACCACTACCACCCGCCGGAGCCGCCGCCGCTGCCGCGGCCGGGCCCCCCGGCCGTCGTGGGTGGTGGGCTGATCGCGGTGGGGCTGCTGCTGTGCGTCGCGCCGGGGCTGGTCGGCGTCGGCGGGACCTGGCCGCTGCCGCTGGGGCTGGTGCTCATCGCGGCCGGGCTGGGCTGGTTGCTGCTGCGGCTGTGGAGCCCGGACACCGACGAGGGCCCCGACCCCTGGGACGACGGCTCGCGGCTGTAGCACTCAGCGCCGGGCGTCGGCCCGCAGGCTCTCCCGGGCCAGCGTCGCCGCGCCCACGACGGCGGCGGCCGCGCCGAGCTGCGCGGTCCGGATCCGGGCCAGCGGCCGGTTGCCTGCGCCGGTGAGGATGCGGGCGTAGTGCTCGCGGGCGGCGTCGAGGAACAGGGGCGCCGACGCCGACACCCCGCCGGCGATCACCACGAGGTCCGGGTCGAAGACGTCCGCGACGAGCGAGGCCCCTCCCCCAGCCAGCGCCCCATGTCGTCGAGGGCGGCGCGGGCGACCGGGTCGCCCTCGCGGGCGGCGGCGGCGACCCGCTTGCCGGTGATCCGCCCCGGGTCGACGGCGGCCTCCCGGGCCAGGCCGGACGGGCCGGGCACGTCGCCGCCCGAGAGCATCTCCAGCGCGGTGGCGCCGAGCGCGGTCCCGCTGCAGTAGCGCTCCCAGCAGCCGCGCTTGCCGCACGGGCAGGCCCGCCCCTCCGGGACGACCCGCAGGTGCCCGAGCTCGGGCGCGACGCCGTGCGCGCCGCGGTACAGCTCGCCGTCGAGCAGCAGGGCTCCGCCGATCCCGGTGCCCAGCGCGATGACCAGCGCCACCGACGCGCCCGCCGCCGCGCCGTAGCGGCGTTCGGCGAGCGCGGCGGAGTTCGCGTCGTGCTCCACGACGACCGGGATCCCGCCGAGCCGGTCGCCGATCCGCTCGGCGACCGGGGCGTCGCGCCAGGACAGGTGCGGGGCGTAGCGGACCAGCCCGCGCGGGGCGTCGACGAACCCGGCGAGCGCGAGCCCGACGGCGGCGACGGTGTGCCGGCGCCGCAGCTCCTCGACCGCGCCGGCGATGGCGGCCTCCAGCGTGTCGTCGGTGCGTGGGGTCGGCGCGGAGGCGGTGTCGAGGATCCCGCCCTCGGCGTCGACGACGCCCGCGCGCACGCTGGTACCCCCGACGTCCACCCCGATGGTGCGGACGTCGGACATCCGGGGGCTCACGTCCGGTGCACCACGATCCGCTGGACCGAGCGACCGCTGCCCTGCGGCCGGCGGGACTCCCGACGCGCGGGCGAGGCGGCCTCCTCCAGCAGCGCGACGAGCACGGCGAGCAGCCCGGTGGCGTGGTCGGCGAGCCGGGTGACCAGCTCCGACCGCTCCCCCCGCACGACGGCGATCAGCGCGCACACCGGACAGGCGGTGCAGGAGCCCGCGGCGCCGGGGCCGGGGTCGACGCCCGTGGCCTGCAGCGAGTCCGACATGGCCTCGGTGGCGGTGCGCAGCCGGTCGAGCAGCGCCACCGCGGTGACCCGCAGGTCCTCCGGGATGGCGCCGTGGGCGCCGCAGTGCGTGCCGCCCCGGGTGTCGCGGCCGCTCACGAGGTCATCCAGGTGCCCGGGTCGGGGACGAAGGAGATCACCAGGCGGGCGTCGGAGCCGTGGCCCTCCAGCCGGGCGCCGGTGGCCTCGCAGCGGCGCAGCACCGACGGCAGCGAGACCACGCGCCGGGAGAACCCGATGCCGACGACCATGTCGTCGCCGACCCGGGCGAGGTCCAGCGGCGCGTCCTGGGCGCCGGGCAGCGCCACGTCGAGCTCGAACTCGGTGTCGGCGGAGACCCCGTGACCGGCGGTGCGCCGGAGCTCCATCAGCGGCCGCGACGGGGCGTCGTCGGCCGTGCCCGCGGGGTCGTCGTCGCCGTAGACGGAGTGGGCCAGCTCGCGCAGTGCGGCGACGCCGGTCGGCTCGGCGGCGGTGTAGCGGACCGCCGTCACCGGCACGTCCGCGCCGAGCTCGCCCAGCTCGGCGAGCACGGACTGCTGCTCGGCGGCACGTTCGCGCAGCCAGCGGGCGGCGGGCCCGCGCAGCGACGGCGGCGGGCCCGGCATCACCCGGTTCGCCAGCAGCCCGTCGACCCGCAGCTCGTGCAGGGCGAGCGCGGTCAGGGTCCGGCGGGTCTCGGCCGCGACGACCCGCTCCGGGGTCAGCACCAGCCGGATCGAGGTGCGGGAGCGGTCCGCGAGCAGCCCGCGCAGGCCGCGCAGCTGCTCGGCCAGCACACCGAGCGCGTCGACGGTGCGCTCCCAGCCCGCGCCGTCGGCCTTCGCGCCGGCGAGTCCGGCGACCAGACCGCGCACGGCGCGCCGGTGTGCGGGGAACAGCCGCTCCAGGTAACCCGACAGCGCCTCGGGCAGGGTGAGCAGCCGCAGCGTCTCCGCGGTCGGCCCGCAGTCGACGACGACGACGTCGAAGCGGCCGGAGTCGGCGAAGCGCTGCACCTCGACGAGCGCGAGGAGGTCCTCGACGCCGGGCAGCACGGTCAGCTCGTCGGCGACGAGCTCGTCCACCCCGGCCCCGGCGAGCATCGTGCGCAGGTGCCCCTGCAGGTCCCCCCAGGCGCCCTCGAGCAGGTGCCGGGCCTCGATGTGGGCGCCCCACAGGTTGTCGGTGACCTCGGTGGGATCGGCGTCCAGCGCGTCGCCGAGGGAGTGCGCCGGGTCGGTGGACACGACCAGCGCCGACCGCCCGGTCCCGGCGACGTGCGCGGCCGGCGCGGCGGCCAGGGTCGTCTTGCCGACCCCGCCCTTGCCGGTGAAGAGCACCACACGCACAGCGCGGAGCCTAACGATCGTGTCCGGGTCGCCGCCGACCGGCTCAGCCCTTCTCGACGCGGCGCTTGAGCCCCTTCAGGGCCGCGTCGATGATCACTTTCTCCGCCTTGCGACGGAGCATCCCGATCATCGGGAAGTTGACCTCGACGCTGAGCTCGTAGGTGACGGTGGTGCCGCCGGCGTCGCCGACCAGCCGGTACGCGCCGTCCTGAGCGCGCTGGATGCCGCCCTTGACCAGCGTCCACGACACCGAGCGGTCGTCGGCGGCCCAGTCGTAGTCGAGGGTGTAGGTGTCCTTGATGGCCCCGGCGTCCATCGCGAAGCGGACCTGGCGGGCGCGGCCGTCGGCACCGGCGTCGAGGATCTCGACGCTGGTGATCTGGTCGGTCCACTCGGGGTAGGACGCGAAGTCCGCGATCACCGCCATGACCCGCTCCGGCGGGGCGTCGATGTGGATCGAGGACGAGGTCGCGTCGGCCATGGCGGGAGGCTATCCGGTGGTCAGAACCGGAGCACGTAGGGCGTGCCGTGCGCACGGAAGTGTCCGGCGTTGACGCATTCGGTGCGGCCGACCCGGGTGCGCCGGCGCAGCGGCTGGTGCACGTGGCCGAACAGCGCGTGCGAGGGCTGCTCGGCCCGGATCCGCGCGGCCAGCGGGGCACTGGCGATCTCGGCGCGGCGGGTGACGACGTCGTAGGTCAGGCCCGGGAGCGCCGGCGGGACGTGGGTGCACAGCACGTCGGCCGGGCCGAGCGTGTCCAGGCGGGCGGTCCAGTCCTCGTGGGCCACGAAGTGCGGCTGCCAGGGACCGGTGCGGCGCGGGTCGACCCCGGGCGGCAGCGGCACCCCGCCGAGGAAGCCGAACCGGCGGCCACCGATCTCGACGACCCGTCCGTCGGCGCGGGTGACGCCCTCGGTCTCGGGCCAGGCGTCGGGGACGTCGACGTTGCCGGGGATCGCCCACACCGGCACCCCGAGCCCGCCCAGCACCCCGAAGACCTCGGCGTACTGGGCGGCGACGGCCTCGGCGACGGCGGCCGCCGGGTCGGTGAACCGGGCCCAGGAACGCTCCAGCAGGCCCAGCATCTGCGTGCGCGGCGCCCCGATCCGGCGCATCCGGCCGAACTCGGCGGCGACCTCGGACCCGAGCAGCCGGGAGATGATCCCGTTGGCCGGGTCGCGGTAGTCGATGAATTCCAACAGGTCACCGAGCACGAGCACGCCGTCGGCGCCCTCGGCGGCGCGGGCGAGCGGCGTGGTGGCGCCGTGGACGTCGGTGACGACGTGCAGCCGCACGCTCAGGCCGTCCGGTCCGGCCGGAACGCCGACGGCGCGACGCCCGCAGGGCGCCCGCCCTCCAGGCGTCGCTTGAGCGCGAAGGCGTGCGCCTTGAACGCGCGGTGCCGCCGGTCGGACTCCGCGCGCAGCCACCGGCGGCGCCGCAGCCGCCCGCGGGGCGGCGGGCCGTGCGGGTCCGCGCGCAGGAAGAAGTGCAGGACGGTGCCGTCGCCCTCCGGTTCGCACCAGACCTCCATGGTCCCCACCAGCGCGCCGGTCACGGTCCAGCGCAGCCCGGCCGGTCCGCGGTCGTGTGCGACCTCGGGGCGCAGGTCGGGCCAGTACGACGGCCACCGGGCCGGGTCGGCGAACTCCGCCGCGACCCGCTCGCGGGGCACGGCCAGGAAGGTCTCGTCGATCACGTCGATCGCGGGCACCGGGTCAGCGTGCCACCCCGTGCGACGGCCCCGGTCACGGGTACCGTCGCGGGCCGGGCCGGACCGGCGGATCAGCTCGTGGATCCGGTATGTCCAGTTCGATGTACGCAGGTCCTACTCTCCGGTAAGTTCTGCCGGAAGGTGTCGCCGCAGCCGTCGCGGCGACCGTGTTCTCAGCCTGTCGAGGCCGCCAGGAGGTCGATCCCCGTGCGTGAGTACAGCGTTCCCGCCGCGGTGTCAGTGGGAGACGAGGAATCGCTCTCGGACGCCGTGTTCGACAATGCCGCGCAGCACCCGTCGGACGTGCTCTACCGCCGCAAGGCCACGGACGGGACCTGGTCGGAGGTGACCGCGGCCGAGTTCGCCGAGCAGGTCACCCGGGTCGCGGCCGGGCTGATCGCCGCTGGTGTGCAGGCCGGGGACCGGGTCGCGCTGCTGTCGCGGACCCGCTACGAGTGGACCCTGTTCGACTACGCGATCCTCGCCGCGGGCGGGGTCACCGTCCCGATCTACGAGACCTCCTCGCCGGACCAGATCTCCTGGATCGTGTCGAACTCCGGCGCGGTCGGGATCGTCGTCGAGACCGCCGACCACGCCGCGGCGCTGGAGAAGGTCCGCGGGGACCTGCCGTCGCTGCGCACCGTGTGGCAGATCGAGCCCGCCGGGTCGGCGCCGGACGCCCCCTCGGCGGTGGAGCAGCTGCGCGGCCTGGGCTCGGACACCCCGGACGCCGTGGTCCACGAGCGCCGGGGCGCGGTGCGCGCGGACGACCTGTGCACCCTGATCTACACCTCGGGCACGACCGGCCGGCCCAAGGGCTGCGAGCTCACCCACCGCAACATGCTCTCCGAGATCCGGACGATCGCCGCGACGATCCCGCACCTGTTCGAGCCGGGCGACTCGGTGCTGCTGTTCCTGCCGCTCGCGCACGTGTTCGGCAAGGCCATCCAGTGCGGCTGCCTGGCCACCCGCACCGTCGTCGGGCACACCCCCGACGTCAAGAACCTGCTGCCCGACCTGGCGGAGTTCCGGCCGACCTTCCTGCTCGCCGTGCCGCGGGTGTTCGAGAAGGTCTACAACGGGGCCCGGCTCAAGGCGCACAACGACGGCAAGGGGAAGATCTTCGACGCCGCCGCCGACACCGCGATCGCCTACTCCGAGGCGCTCGACGCGGGCGGCCCGGGGCTGCTGCTCAAGGCCCGGCACGCGCTGTTCGACAAGCTCGTCTACGGCAAGCTGCGCGCCGCCGTCGGCGGGAACGTCAAGGCCGCGGTGTCGGGATCGGCGCCGCTGGGTGCGCGGCTGGGCCACTTCTTCCGCGGCATCGGCCTGCCGGTCCTGGAGGGCTACGGCCTGACCGAGACCACCGCGGGCATCACCCTGAACACCCTCGACGCCCAGCGGGTCGGCTCGGTCGGACGCCCGGTGCCCGGCTGCGCGGTCCGGATCGCCTCCGACGGCGAGATCATGCTGCGCGGCGACATCGTCTTCCGCGGCTACTGGGACAACGAGGAGGCCTCGGCCGAGGCCCTGGAGTCCGACGGCTGGTTCCACTCCGGTGACATCGGCGAGCTCGACGACGGCGGCTTCCTCACGATCACCGGCCGCAAGAAGGAGATCATCGTCACCGCGGGCGGCAAGAACGTCGCCCCGGCCGTGCTCGAGGACCGCCTGCGGGCGCACCCGTTGGTCGGGCAGTGCATCGTGATCGGTGACCAGAAGCCGTTCATCTCCGCGCTGGTCACGATCGACCCGGACGCCCTGCCGGGCTGGCGCGAACGCAACGGCAAGCCAGCCGGCGACGGGAGCTCGGCCGCCGACCTCGTCGACGATCCGGAGCTGCGCGGCGAGATCGCGGCCGCGGTCGAGGACGCCAACCAGGCTGTCTCGCGGGCCGAGCAGATCCGCAAGTTCACGATCCTGCCGCACGACTTCAGCGAGGCGGGCGGCGAGCTGACGCCGACGATGAAGGTCAAGCGCAAGGTCGTCGTGGAGTCCTACTCCGACGAGATCGAGGCGCTCTACGCGGGGACCACCGCCGACAAGGGCTGACCCTCCACCGACGCCCTCCTCCCGGCGACGGCGGGTCGCGCGCTCAGCGCGGCCCGTCGTCGCCGGTCAGGAAGCCGTGCAGCCGCGCCGCCGACGACGGTCCGCCCCAGAGCCGACGGACGCGGGCCCGCCCGGCGCGACCCATCGCCGTCGCGCGGGCGGGATCGGCGAGCAGGTCCGCTACCCGGTCGGCGACGGCGGCGACGTCCCGTCCCGCCACGACGTGGCCGGTCACGCCGTCCTCGACGGTCTCCGGTGCTCCGCCGGAGTCCCCCGCGACGACGGGCAGTCCCGACGCCGCGGCCTCGAGCAGCGCGATCCCCAGCCCCTCGACGTCGAGCCCGCGCAGGTGGGTGCGGCACGGCAGGGCGAACACGTCCCCGGCGGCGTGGTGCGCGGCGAGCTCGGCGGCCGGCACCCCGCCGGTGGACACCACGGCGTCGGCGACCCCGGCCCGGGCCGCCAGTGCGCGCAGCCGGTCCCGGTAGGGCCCGCCGCCGACGAGCAGCAGCCGGGCGCCCGGCACCCGCGCGCGGATCCTCGGCAGCGCCGCGACCAGCACGTCCTGGCCCTTGCGCGGCACCAACCGGGACACGCACGACACCACCGGTGCGTCCCCGAGCCGGTAGCGGGCCCGGACCGCGGCGCGGGCGGCCGGGTCGGGCGCGAAGCGCACGGTGTCCACCGGCGGCGGCAGGACCTCGACGGCCGCGTCCGGGCCGAGCGCACCGGCGAGCCGGCCGCGGGTCCAGTGCGAGACCGTGGTGACGACGTCGGCGTCCCGGCCGATCCGGCGCAGCGCCCGACGCGCGCCGGGCAGCATCGACCAGCCGACCTCGTGGCCGTGCGTGGTGGCGACGACCCGCTCCACCCCCGCGTGGCGGCGCAGGTACGGGCCGAGCAGCCCCAGCGGTGCGGCCGCGCCGAACCAGACGGTCCGGGCGTCGTGCTCGCGGGCCAGCTCCGCGGCGCGCCGGGCGACCTCGGGGACCGGCAGCATCAGCGACGACCGGTGCCGGTGCACGGGGAACGGCAGCCCGGCGTCGTGGGCGGCGGCGCCGCGCCAGGCGGGGGCGTGGACGGCGAGGGTCTCCGGCGGGAGCGCGCGGGCGAGGTCGGACAGGTAGGACTGGATGCCGCCGGGGCGGGGCGGGAAGTCGTTGGTCACCAGCAGCGTGCGCGCCACGGTCGGCGACGCTAGTCCCCGACGGGGCGGCGGCCCCCGGTGGTCACCGGCGGGCCGGGCGGCGGGGTCGGAGCGGCGGGGTCGGAGCGGCGGCTCCGCACGCGCACGGCGCGTCGGGGATGCGGGCCGCCGTCCGACACTCCGGGGAGCGGACGAGTTCCGCGTCCTCACCGCTGCGTGACCGGAGCGGTCACCCGCCGGCGTGGCACTGCTCCGCAGGAGTGGTGCCGGTCGCCCGACGGGACAGCTGGTGAGGATGTCGTGCTGTTCAGGTGAACGAGCGCGGCCGCCCGCGGTGACGGTCCGGCCCGGCATTTCTCCGGCGCGGCCATTCTGTCGGACCCCTCCCCTAGCGTCCGCGGTACTCGACCACCTCGGGTCCGACGAAGGAGGAGCCATGATCGTCGACTGCGATCGCTGCGAGGTCCGCGGTGCCGCGTGCGGTGACTGCGTCATCGGGGTGCTGCTGGAGGTCCCGGAGGACGACCGACCGATCCCCTATCTCCCCGTCGACCTGCCGGCCGGCTCGGTGGACACGAGCGTGGGCACGGCCGGGGCCCCGGTGGAGTTCGCCGAGCCGGAGCGCCGGGCGTTGCAGGTGCTGGCCGAGGGCGGCCTCATCCCGCACCTGCGCCTGGTCGAGCGGGGCGCACCGGCACGCACCACGCTGCCGATGCCGGTGGTCCCGCCGGCCGGGCGCCGGACCCGGCACCGTGACGTGGGGTGACCGGTCAGCCGCCGAGGCGGCGCAGCAGCACCGCGGACGCCACGGTGTGCGCGCCCCGGCGGCGCACCGAGCGCACGAGCTCCTGGTCCGAGGTCGCCACCAGCAGCGGCCTGCCCGCCGGTTCGGCGGCGACGAGGTCGCGGACGACGTCGTCGGCGATCACCCCGGCGTCGCTGAACAGCACCCGTACCCCGCGGCTGCCGCGCACCGGCGCGGCGATCACCGCGGCGCCGTCGAACACGACGGTGATCTCGGCCCCGGTGCGGGCGCCCAGGGCGCTGAGCTGGGCCACCAGCCGGGAGCGCTGGTCGGCCAGCGGCAGGTCCGGGTAGCCGGTCTTGCTGACGTTGTAGCCGTCGACGATGAGGTGCACCGACGGCACGCTCAGCAGCGCGTCCAGCGCGGCCAGCCCGTCTACGGGTGCCGCGGCGCGTGCGCCCGCCGCGCGGTCGCCCGTGCCCGCGACCAGGTCCGCCGGCCGCGGTCCGCCCGCGCCGATGTCGAGCTCGCGGCGCAGGCCCGAGATCGCGCCGCTGACGGTGTCGAGCAGCAGCTCCAGGCGCACCTCGTCGCCGCGACGGGCCTCGCGGGCGGCCTGGCGGGCGGCGGCGACCTGACCGGCCGCGGCCTCGGCCCTGCGGCGTTCCCGGTCGGCGCGCTCGCGCTCGGCGGCGGTCTCGGCGCGGG
Source organism: Pseudonocardia sp. ICBG601 (assembly GCF_020496245.1). Taxonomy (NCBI): domain Bacteria; kingdom Bacillati; phylum Actinomycetota; class Actinomycetes; order Pseudonocardiales; family Pseudonocardiaceae; genus Pseudonocardia; species Pseudonocardia sp. ICBG601. The sequence goes on from NZ_JAHLJA010000212.1 coordinate 25,477, forward strand.
CCCGGGCGAGCTCCTCGTCGACGCCGACGCGCAGCCGCGCGACCTCCGCCTCCAGCTCGCTGCGGGCGTCGAGCGCGGCACGCAGCCGGGCACCCTGGTCGCTGACCCGCCGGCGCATCTGCAGGTACTCGGTCTCCCGCTCACCGACGAGCATGCGGGCCCGCTCCCGTTCCTCGACCAGCTCCGCACGAGCCCGTTCGAGCTCGGCGGTGAGCTTGTCGACCTTGGCCAGTGCCTCGTCGCGCTCGGCGCGCAGGTTCGCCAGGTCCGCGGTCTGTCCCACCTCCGCGACCCGCCGGTCCGCGAGCGGGTCGGCGGTGAGCAGCGCGACCGCGGCCGCATCGAGCTTGTCGACGGGCGCGGGCAGCGGCCCGGCCCCCTCCGCGGCTCCGGCGTCGCCGGCGGGCGCGCCGGTCCCGTCCGGGGACGGGTCGTCGGTGGGCCGTGGCGTGGAGGTCTCGGGGAGCTCCAGCTCACCGGGCCGGTTCTCGGCCCACCAGGCCACCACCGCGGCCCGGAACGCCGCGTCCTGCTGGAGCCGGGCCACCAGCACCTGCCCGCCGAGGCGGGCCCGCTTGGCGGGGGTGAACCGGGCGAAGCGGCGCAGCGGGGTGGGGACCTCCCCGGGCGGCAACCCGCCCAGCGCGGTGCCCGCGATCTCCGCGAGCCGGGCCCGCAGCGGGGCGGGCAGCTCCGGCCAGTCGCCCGCGGCCGGTCCGCCGGGGCCCTCCCCGTCACGGGTACCGTCCTCGGCGCACGACGGCGGCCCGGAGCGCGTGGGCTCCGGTCGCTCCGTGTCGTCGTGCGCCATCTCTCCAGGTTATCCCCGCCCGCCCCGGACCGCCGTCGGCGCGGCCGTCCCCGTACGGGGCGTGCCCGATCGGTGGCGGTGTCGCGCCCGCCCGGGTCCCGGCCGGGCGTTCGAACATACTGTCGGACCCGACGGCTACGGTGCGGGCGTGACCTCCTGCTCCCCGCAGCTCACCTTCGACGAGCTGGGCACGCCGCTGCGCGACGTCACCTTCTGCGTGGTGGACCTGGAGACGACCGGCGGCAGCCACCGCGGACCGACGCGATCACCGAGGTCGGCGCCGTCGCCGTCCGCGGCGGCAGCCGGATCTCCGAGCTCGGCACCCTGGTCGATCCGGGCGTGCGGATCCCCGCCGACATCACCCCGCCTGACCGGCATCACCACGGCGATGCTGCACGGCGCACCGCCGCTGGGGCGCGGTCCTGCCGTCGGTACTGCGACATGCTCCGCGGCTCGGTCCTGGTGGCGCACAACGCCCCGTTCGACGCCGGGTTCCTCAAGGCCGCCTGCGAGCGCCTCGACCGCCCTGGCCCCGCCCCCCGGTCCTGTGCACCGCCCGGCTCGCCCGTGCCGTGCTCCCGCACGCCGAGTGCCCCAGCGTGAAGCTGGGGGTCCTGGCCCGGCACTTCGGGTGTGCCACCACCCCGGACCACCGGGCGCTGACCGACGCCCAGGGCGACCGTCGAGGTGCTGCACCACCTGCTGGAGCGGATCGGGAACCTGGGCGTGCAGAGCCTGGAGGAGCTGCTGCAGCTCGTGCGGGACCGGGCCCCGCACCGGCCCACCACCGCCCAGCGCGCCGCAGGCACCTGGCGAACGACGTGCCCTCCGCGCCCGGGGTGTACCTGTTCCGCGGCGGCGACGGCCAGGTGCTCTACGTCGGCACCAGCGGTGACCTGCACCGGCGGGTGCGGTCGTACTTCACCGCCGGGGAGAAGCGCCGCCGGGTCCGGGACATGCTCGCCCGGGCCGAGAAGGTCGACACGGTGGTCTGCGCGCACGCCCTGGAGGCCTCGGTGCGCGAGCTGGCCCTCATCGCCGCGCACCGCCCGCCGTACAACCGGCGCTCGCGCAACCCGGCCGGGCCTACTGGGTGGTGCCGACGGCGGAGGCGTTCCCGCGGCTGTCGGTCGTCGCCACCCCGCGGGCGGGCGCTCTGGGCCCGTTCGGGTCGCAGCGGGCCGCGACCGACGTGCTCGACGCGGCGCTGGACGCGCTGCCGCTGCGCCGGTGCACGATCCGCATCCCGGCCCGGAACCCGTCGGCGACACCGTGCGCGCTGCACGAGCTGGGCCGCTGCGCCGCGCCGTGCGCCGGTCTGCAGCCGGCCGAGGACTACGCGCCCGCCGTGCACGCCTGGGGTCGACCTCGTGGCGGGCAAGGACGACGGCCCGCTGCGGGTGCTGGCCGCCGAGGTCGACGACCGGTCCGCGGGGCGGGCGCTACGAGGCCGCCGCACGGGCCCGGGGACCGGCTGGCCACGCTGGCCGCCGGGGTCGACCGGGGCACCACCCCTGGCCGCGCTCGCGGGGATCGACGAGCTGGTCGGCGCCCGCCCGACGGCCGGGCGGCTGGGAGCTCGCCGTGCTGCGGCACGGACGGCTCGCCGCGGCGGGCACCGCGCCGCGCGGGGGTGCGGCCGATGCCGGTCGTCGAGGCGCTGCGGGCCGGCGCGCAGACTGTCCTGCCGGGCGACGGGCCGCTGCGCGGGGCCCCGTCGGAGGAGGTCCGGATCCTGCACCGCTGGCTCACCAGCGGCGGGACCCGGCTGGTGTACTGCGACCCGCCGTGGGCGGAGCCGGCGTGGGGCGGGGGCGCCTGGCGCACCTGGGCCGAGCGGGCCCGGGAGGCCTCGCACCGCACCGGTGACCGCTCCCCCGACGAACCGGCCGGGGTCTGAGGTCGCACGGAGACCGCACGGGGGCCGGGCCGCACCGAAGCCGCACTGAAGCCGCACCGAAGCCACACGGAGGTCGTAGGGAGCTCGCACGGACGACGGCGGCCCGCCGGAGACCGGGTCTCCGGCGGGGCCGCCGTGGAGTGCTTCCGGGCCGGGGCCCGGGCCGTGCTCAGTCGCGCGGCTGCTGCGGACGACCACCGTCGTCCGGGCGGCCCGCGAGCTCACCGTGCCCGGACTCGAGCTCCGCCCGCGCCTCGTGACGCCGGCGGGACTCCTCGAGCTCGCGCTCGTGGGCCTCGTGGCGGGCCGCGGCCAGCGCACGGGACTCCTCGACCGGGTCGGGCGTGAGCAGCGAACCGGAGACCGGCTCACCCGCCGAGCCCAGCTGGTTCATCCGCTTGGGCACCGAGGCGCCCTGGTACTCCAGCGGGATGGCGTGGCCGTGCGCGTCGACGCCGCCCAGCGGCTGGTGCACCTCGATGAACTCGCCGTGCGGGAGCCGCTTGATGATGCCCGTCTCGATGCCGTGCTCCAACACCGCGCGGTCCGACCGCTGCAGACCGATGCACCAGCGGTAGGCCACCCAGTACACGATCGGCGGCACGACGAGCAGACCGATGCGGCCGGCCCACGTCGTCGCGTTCAGCGAGATGTGGAAGAAGTACGAGATCCAGTCGTTGAACCCGCACATCACGAGCCACAGGTAGAACGAGATCGCCATGGCGCCGAGCGCGGTCCGGACCGGCACGTCGCGCGGGCGCTGCAGCAGGTTGTGGATCGCGTCGTCGCCGGTGAAGCGCCGCTCGATCGACGGGTAGGCACCCGCGAGCACGAACAGCACCGGCAGGAAGCCCGCGGTGGGGATGAACGCCGCCGGGATCGTGTACGTCCCGAACAGGTAGAACTCCCACGGCGGGAAGATCCGGCCCATGCCCTCGGACCACAGCATGTAGAAGTCCGGCTGCGACCCGGCGGAGATGTGCGAGGCGTCGTACGGGCCGAGGTGCCAGATGGGGTTCATCTGGAACAGCCCCGAGATCAGCGCCAGCACACCGGCGACGACGAAGAAGAACGCGCCGCCCTTCGCCGCGAACTGCGGCATGATCCGCACGCCGACGACGTTGTTCTCGGTCCGGCCGGGGCCGGGGAACTGGGTGTGCTTCTGGTACCACACCAGCCCGAGGTGCACGGCGATCAGCGCGAGGATGATCCCGGGCAGGATCAGCACGTGGATGATATAGAGCCGCGGGATGATCTCGGTCCCGGGGAACTCGCCGCCGAACAGCGCCCAGTGCACCCAGGTGCCCATGATCGGCACGGTCAGCGTGATGCCCGAGGCGATGCGCAGACCCACACCGGAGAGCAGGTCGTCCGGCAGGGAGTAGCCGGTGAAGCCGGCGAAGGTGCCCAGCAGGATCAGCACGATCCCGATGGTCCAGTTGGCCTCGCGCGGCTTGCGGAACGCTCCGGTGAAGAACACCCGGAACATGTGGATGATCATCGCCGCGACGAACAGCAGCGCCGCCCAGTGGTGCAGCTGGCGCATGAACAGCCCGCCGCGGACCTCGAGGGAGATCTCCAGGGCGGACTCGTAGGCACGCGACATGTGCACGCCGCGCAGCGGGTCGTACGGCCCGTTGTAGACGACCTCCTGCATGGAGGGGTCGAAGAACAGCGCCAGGTAGGTGCCCGACAGCAGCACGATGATGAAAGCTGTACAGGGCGATCTCGCCCAGCATGAACGACCAGTGGGTCGGGAAGACCTTGTTGAACTGCTTCCGCAGACCTGCGGCCGCGTGGTAGCGCTGGTCCGCCTGGTCGAGTGCTTCGCCGCCCTTGGCCGCGAGGCCCCCCGAGGAGGTGGTGGGTGTCGTGATCGAACTCATGTCGTCTTCGGCCTCTCCCAGAACGCGGGTCCGACGGGCTCCACGAAGTCGCTGCGGGCGACGAAGAAGCCCTCCTCGTTCACCGTGATCGGCAGCTGAGGCAACGGCCGGGCGGCCGGCCCGAAGACGGGCTCGGCATCCTGGGTGGCCAGGAACTGCGACTGGTGGCACGGGCAGAGAATGCGGTTGTCCTGCGCCTGGAACAGCGAGGTCGGGCATCCGAGGTGGGTGCAGACCTTCGACCAGGCGTAGAAGTCACCGTAGTTGAAGTTCTCCTGACCGGGGCGCTTCGTGACCTCGGTCCCGGGGCGGAGACGGATGAGCATGACCGGCGCGTCCGAGGCGCGCTGCGCGTGCAGCAGCTCCTCCTCGTTGCCCGCTCGCTCTCGCGGTACGGGAAGACCGTCATCATCGCGCCCGGCTCCATGTCCTCGGGTCGCACACGGGCGATCTCGGACAGGATGCCGGTGTCGGTGCGCAGGTAGACCGTCTCGCCGTTCTCCGGACGCCAGCCGGTGTGCCACAGCGGGGCGTTCTCACCCTCGGCCCACGGGTTCCGGATGATGCCGCCGAGCGCGACGACGCCGGTGCCGATTCCGGCGACGGCCGCCGCCAGCCCGGCGCTGCGGATGATCAGCTTGCGACGGCCGATCGTCGTGCCCTTGCCCGCGTCGGCGACCTGGGCCAGGAAGGTGGCGCGGTCGACGTCGGTGGACGGGCCGTCGTGGCGCTGCTGGACCGAGGTCTCGTCCGGGAAGAGCTTCTTCACCATCTGGATGACCGCGATGCCGATGGAGAGCACCGCGAACCCGAAGGTGAAGCCGATGACCGGGGTGTAGAGGTTGTAGAGCGCGTGGCCGGGCTCGCCGACGTTGACGTACTCCCACGGCCACGCGATGAACGCGACCACGAAGGCGATCATGGAGATCGCCGAGATGATGAACCACAGCGCGACCGAACGCTCGGCGCGCTTCTCCGCGCGGGTACCCGGGATCGGGAACGCCGGCGTGTTGTGCACGACCTCGACCTCGTCGAGCTCGCCGGCCAGACGGGCCAGCTGCTCGGGCGACATCTCGTCGAGCTCCTCCTTGGTCGGGCGACGGTCCGACCCGGTGCTGACTTCGCTGCTCAACTCTTCGCCCCCAACCAGATGGCGAACCCGACCAGACCGGACATCACGACGGCGAAGATGAAGACACCCTCGGCCGTCGGACCGAGACCCAGCAGCGAGTAGCCGCCCGGGTCGTTGGCGTGGTTCACCGACTTGATGTACGCGATGATGTCCTGCTTCTCCTGCGGCGTGAGCTGCTGGTCGGAGAAGCGCGGCATGTTCTGCGGGCCGGTCTGCATCGCGGTGTAGATCTGCTCCTCGCTGGCCGGCTCGAGCGCGGGAGCGTACTTGCCGGACGACAGCGCGCCGCCGACGCCGGTGAAGTTGTGGCACGAGGCGCAGTTCAGCCGGTACAGCACGCCACCACGGCCCGGGTCGTCGCCGCGCAGGGCCTCGCCGGTCGCGGCCGGTGTGACCGGCCCGCCGCCGTTGGCCTGCACGAACGCGCCCAGCGCCTCGAGGTTCGCCCGACCCTCCTGGGTCTCCGGGTCGAAGATCGGCAGCGGGTGCTTGCGGGCGGCCTGGGCCTCCTGGCGCGCCATCGGCATACGCCCCGAGGACACCTGGAAGTAGACCGCGGCGTCGCCGACGCCGATCAGGCTCGGGCCGCGCTCCTGGACACCCTGCAGGTTCGCGCCGTGGCACGTGATGCAGGTGTTGTTGTAGAGCTGCTCGCCCTTGGCGATCAGCGCGGTGTCCTGCTGGGCCTGGGCGACCTGCGGCTGCGGCGCGAAGGCGGCGTAGAGGAAACCGACGGACAGCAGGCCCAGCCCGATGGCGAGGGCGCCGGCGATGCGGCGCTTCACCTTGCCGTGCGGACGGGTGCGGCCCCGGCCTTCTCGTCCGGCCGTTCGACCGGTGGTGGGTTCTGGTTCTCGGTCATCGCTGGGGGTCTTCCAACCTCGACGTCGTGGCGGGTGCTGTCAGGGGACGGGCGGCGCGATCGGTCAGCGGATGAAGTAGATCGTGGCGAACAGCCCGATCCACACCACGTCGACGAAGTGCCAGTAGTAGGACACCACGATCGCCGCGGTGGCCTGGGCGGGCGTGAACTTGCTGAGCTTCGTGCGGATGATCAGGTACACGAACGCGACGAGGCCACCGACCACGTGCAGCCCGTGGAAGCCGGTCGCCAGGTAGAAGACCGACCCGTAGGCGCTCGAGGAGATCGTCGTCTCGTGCGAGGTGACCAGGGTGTAGTACTCGAACGCCTGGCCGAGCACGAAGAACGTCCCCATCGCCAGCGTCAGGGCGTACCAGCGACGCAGCCCGAACACGTCGCCGCGCTCGGCCGCGAACACGCCGAACTGGCAGGTGAACGAGGACGCCACCAGGACGAGGGTGACCACCAGTGCGTAGGGGACGTCGAGCTCGGTGGGCGGCGGCGGCCAGGGGCCGTCGTTCTGCGCCCGCGCGTGAAGTACATCGCGAACAGCCCGGCGAAGAACATCAGCTCGCTGGAGAGCCAGACGATGGTGCCGATGCTGACCAGGTTGGGGCGGTTCAGCGAATGGATCCGCGCGCTGATGTTGGGTGCCGCTGTCGTCACGTCGGGCATTATGACCCGAGCCGAACTTCTACGGCTTGTCGGGATACCCCTCACCGCATCACGATCGGCGAACGGACCCGATGATCGGGAACTCATCGCCTGGTCGGGACGACGGAGCGGCCGCCACGCGGCCCCGGCCCGGATCGCCGACACGACAACGTTCGGGGGTGTCGGGAGGTTCCCCTAGTATCGTCGGCGTGAGCGGACGAGCGGCAGAGATCGGCAGCGCGGCCGGGTCGGGGACGGGGACCAGCACGGTGCTGGTCTACAGCCACCGTCCCGAGGTCCGCGAGAGCATCATCGAGGCGGTCGGGCGGCGGCCCGCGCCGGACGTGGGCCGGGTGCGCTGGGTGGAGGCGGCCGGCATCGCCGAGGTCCTCGCGGCCTGCGACGCGGGTGAGGCCGACCTGCTGGTCCTCGACGGCGAGGCCCAGCCGACCGGCGGGATGGGCGTGGCCAAGCAGCTGCGTCACGAGATCGTCGACTGCCCGCCGATCGTGCTGACCGTCCGCCGCCGGGACGACCGCTGGCTCGCCACCTGGTCGGAGGCGGACGCCGTGCTGGTGCACCCGCTCGACCCGATCGAGGCGGCCGAGGTCGTCGCCCAGGTCCTGCGCGACCACCGGCCCGGCACCCTGACCCAGCAGCAGTAGCGAGACAGAGGACACCTCACGCCGTGAGCGCACCCACCTGGCCCTCCGTGATCGGCCGCCTGATGCGCGGCGAGGACGTCACCGCCGACGAGGCGACCTGGGCGATGGGTCAGGTGTTCGCCGGGGAGGCGACCCCGGCGCAGCTCGCCGGGTTCCTCGTCGCGCTGCGCGCGAAGGGCGAGACGCCCGCGGAGATCTCGGGCATGGCCGACGCGATGCTCGCCCATGCGCTGCGGGTGCACGTGCCCGGCCGCTCGGTCGACGTCGTCGGCACCGGCGGGGACCAGGCGCACACGGTGAACATCTCCACGATGGCGGCGATCGTCGTCGCGGCGGCGGGTGCGCCGGTCGTCAAGCACGGCGGGCGCGCGGCGTCGTCGCAGTGCGGGACGGCCGACGTGCTCGAGGAGCTGGGTGTCGCGATCGAGCTGACCCCTGCCGCGGTCGAACGGTGTGCCGCGGAGCTGGGGATCGCGTTCTGCTTCGCCCAGTCCTTCCACCCCGCCATGCGCTACGCAGGCGGGGTCCGTCGCGAGCTCGGGGTGCCGACCGCGATGAACCTGCTCGGGCCACTGTCCAACCCGGCCCAGCCCGAGACCGGTCTGATCGGCTGCGCCGACCCGCGGCACGCCGCGACGATGGCCGAGGTCTTCGCCCGGCGCGGCAAGTCGGTGCTGGTGGTGCGCGGCGACGACGGGCTCGACGAGCTGACCACCACCGGG
>NZ_JAHLJA010000213.1:0-3111 GCF_020496245.1 Pseudonocardia sp. ICBG601
ACCATGAACAAGGCTCAGCTCGTCGATGCGCTGACCGCCCGGCTCGGAGACCGTCGTGCCGCCACGTCGGCCGTCGACGCGATGGTCGAGTGATCGTGGACGCCGTCGGGCGTGGTGAGACCGTCACCCTGACCGGGTTCGGGGTCTTCGAGCCGCGACGACGTGCACCGCGCACCGCCCGCAACCCGCGGACCGGGGAGACGGTGCCCGTCGGGGAGACCGTGGTGCCGTCGTTCCGGCCCGGCGCCGCCTTCAAGGAACGGGTGGCCGCCAGCGAGGCCGCCGCCGCGAACGCGACCAGCGCCCCCCGCCGTACCGAGCGGGCCGCGACGGGCAACGGTCGCACCACCGCGAACCGCAAGACGATCCCGCCGGAGACCGCGGGCGCTCCGGCCGCCGCGGCGGCACCGAAGAAGGCGGCTGCCCGAAAGGCGGCCGCGTCGGCGAAGAAGCCGGCCCGGCGGAAGGCCGCTGCGGAGAAGTAGCCGCGCCACCGTACTGCCCCCGGTCGGCGCCGCCCCGCGCTGCGCCACGGTGTTCCGCGCTGCCCGCGTCGCGCCGCCCGGCGCTGCCTGCGGGCGCGTCGATCAGTACATGAGTGCTGTTCGAGCGGGTGCGGACAGCACTCATGTACTGATCGACGGGGATCGCGGCATCGGTGACGCAGCCGGGTGCGGTCGGGGTCAGTAGGGGCGCGAGGCGGGTCCGTCGCGAGCAGGGCGCGGACCGTCCCGACGGTGCGACCGGCGTTTGGGGTGAGGCCGTCGGCGGTGATCCGGAGGGTCTGCCATCCCAGCGCCGCGGTGCGGGTGTCGCGGATGCGGTCGAGCGGGTCGTCGTGGTGGGCGCCGTCGTACTCGATCGCGAGCAGGGCGTCGGGGTAGGCGAGGTCGAACCGCAACAGGGGCGGCTCCGGCCGTCGTACAGCGGGAACCGGACCTGGGGGACGGGGGGCCCGGAGAGCACGAGCAACAGCCGTAGCCGGGTCTCGGGCGGGGACTCCGCGCGCGGGTCGGCGAGCGCGACGACCCTGTCCAGCCGGGCCGAGCCCCGCACGTGCGGGTGGAGCGACCGCCGGACCAGCAGGTCGGCGGGGTCGAAGCCGGGGCACGGCGCCGTCATCCGGGACAGCGTCCGTTGCTCGGGGGCCGGTGTGCCCCGCACCGCGACGAACACCGGCCGGTCCCGTCTCCGGGCGGCGAGCGCGTCGAGGGCCCGGCGTGGATCGATGCGGCCCGGGCCCCGAGCAGCGGCGTCACGGGGACCACGGCGGAGACGTACACGTCGGGGAACAGGCGCACGAACCGTGGCCCGCGCAGCGCCGCCCGGCGTGACGGTCCCACGCGCGACGGCCTCCGACCCCCGGAACGGCTCCTCCACCCGCGCACCCTGCACCCGGGCCCACGCCCGGCGGGCCGGAACCGGTGCGCCCGTTCGCGATCGCACACGCCGTCGCCGGAGCGGGCTTCCGGGACCCGGTCGATCAGTGCACCCAGTGCTGCCCGCCCGGGGTCGGACAGCACTCGGGTACTGATCGACGAGCGGCCCGGACCCGGGGCCGCCGGTCCGGGACGGCGCGGCGGCCCCGGGTCCGGGCCGCTCGTCGATCAGTACCCGAGTGCTGTCCGACCCCGGGCGGCAGCACTGGTGCACTGATCGACCGGGTCCCGGAAGCCCGCTCCCGGCGACGGCGTGTGCGATCGCGAACGGGCGCACCGGTTCCGGCCCGCCGGGCGTGGGCCGGGGTGCAGGGTGCGCGGGTGGAGGAGCCGTTCCGGGGGTCGGAGGCCGTCGCGCGTGGGACCGTCACGCCGGGGCGGCTGCGCGGGCCACGGTTCGTGCGCCTGTTCCCCGACGTGTACGTCTCCGCCGTGGTCCCCGTGACGCCGCTGCTCCGGGCCCGGGCCGCATCGATCCACGCCGGGCCCCTCGACGCGCTCGCCGCCCGGAGACGGGACCGGCCGGTGTTCGTCGCGGTGCGGGGCGGGCACACCGGCCCCGAGCAACGGACGCTGTCCCGGATGACGGCGCCGTGCCCCGGCTTCGACCCCGCCGACCTGCTGGTCCGCGGTCGCTCCACCCGCACGTGCGGGGCTCGGCCCGGCTGGACAGGGTCGTCGCGCTCGCCGACCCGCGCGCGGAGTCCCCGCCCGAGACCCGGCTACGGCTGTTGCTCGTGCTCTCCGGGCCCCCCGTCCCCCAGGTCCGGTTCCCGCTGTACGACGGCCGCCGCCCCTGGTTGCGGTTCGACCTCGCCTACCCCGACGCCCTGCTCGCGATCGAGTACGACGGCGCCCACCACGACGACCCGCTCGACCGCATCCGCGACACCCGCACCGCGGCGCTGGATGGCAGACCCTCCGGATCACCGCCGACGGCCTCACCCGCAACGCCGGTCGCACCGTCGGACGGTCCGCGCCCTGCTCGCCCGACGGACCCGCCTCGCGCCCTACTGACCCCGACCGCACCCGGCTGCGTCACCGATGCCGCGATCCCCGTCGATCAGTACATGAGTGCTGTCCGCACCCGCTCGAACAGCACTCATGTACTGATCGACGCGCCCGCAGGCAGCGCCGGGCGGCGCGACGCGGGCAGCGCGGAACACCGTGGCGCAGCGCGGGGCGGCGCCGACCGGGGGCAGTACGGTGGCGCGGCTACTTCTCCGCAGCGGCCTTCCGCCGGGCCGGCTTCTTTCGCCGACGCGGCCGCCTTCTTCGGGCAGCCGCCTCTCTTCGCCGGTGCCGCCGCGGCGGCCGGAGCGCGCCGCGGTCTCCGGCGGGATCGTCTTGCGGGTCGCGGTGGTGCGACCGTTGCCCGTCGCGGCCCGCTCGGTACGGCGGGGGGCTGGTCGCGTTCGCGGCGGCGGCCTCGCTGGCGGCCACCCGTTCCTTGAAGGCGGCGCCGGGCCGGAACGACGGCACCACGGTCTCCCCGACGGGCACCGTCTCCCCGGTCCGCGGGTTGCGGGCGGTGCGCGGTGCACGTCGTCGCGGCTCGAAGACCCCGAACCCGGTCAGGGTGACGGTCTCACCACGCCCGACGGCGTCCACGATCACCTCGACCATCGCGTCGACGGCCGACGTGGCGGCACGACGGTCTCCGAGCCGGGCG
>NZ_JAHLJA010000214.1:0-3111 GCF_020496245.1 Pseudonocardia sp. ICBG601
AGCTCGTCGATGCGCTGACCGCCCGCTCGGAGACCGTCGTGCCGCCACGTCGGCCGTCGACGCGATGGTCGAGGTGATCGTGGACGCCGTCGGGCGTGGTGAGACCGTCACCCTGACCGGGTTCGGGGTCTTCGAGCCGCGACGACGTGCACCGCGCACCGCCCGCAACCCGCGGACCGGGGAGACGGTGCCCGTCGGGGAGACCGTGGTGCCGTCGTTCCGGCCCGGCGCCGCCTTCAAGGAACGGGTGGCCGCCAGCGAGGCCGCCGCCGCGAACGCGACCAGCGCCCCCGCCGTACCGAGCGGGCCGCGACGGGCAACGGTCGCACCACCGCGACCCGCAAGACGATCCCGCCGGAGACCGCGGGCGCTCCGGCCGCCGCGGCGGCACCGGCGAAGAAGGCGGCTGCCCCGAAGAAGGCGGCCGCGTCGGCGAAGAAGCCGGCCCGGCGGAAGGCCGCTGCGGAGAAGTAGCCGCGCCACCGTACTGCCCCCGGTCGGCGCCGCCCCGCGCTGCGCCACGGTGTTCCGCGCTGCCCGCGTCGCGCCGCCCGGCGCTGCCTGCGGGCGCGTCGATCAGTACATGAGTGCTGTTCGAGCGGGTGCGGACAGCACTCATGTACTGATCGACGGGGATCGCGGCATCGGTGACGCAGCCGGTGCGGTCGGGGTCAGTAGGGCGCGAGGCGGGTCCGTCGGGCGAGCAGGGCGCGGACCGTCCCGACGGTGCGACCGGCGTTGCGGGTGAGGCCGTCGGCGGTGATCCGGAGGGTCTGCCATCCCAGCGCCGCGGTGCGGGTGTCGCGGATGCGGTCGAGCGGGTCGTCGTGGTGGGCGCCGTCGTACTCGATCGCGAGCAGGGCGTCGGGTAGGCGAGGTCGAACCGCAACCAGGGGCGGCTCCGGCCGTCGTACAGCGGGAACCGGACCTGGGGGACGGGGGGCCCGGAGAGCACGAGCAACAGCCGTAGCCGGGTCTCGGGCGGGGACTCCGCGCGCGGGTCGGCGAGCGCGACGACCCTGTCCAGCCGGGCCGAGCCCCGCACGTGCGGGTGGAGCGACCGCCGGACCAGCAGGTCGGCGGGGTCGAAGCCGGGCACGGCGCCGTCATCCGGGACAGCGTCCGTTGCTCGGGGGCCGGTGTGCCCCGCACCGCGACGAACACCGGCCGGTCCCGTCTCCGGGCGGCGAGCGCGTCGAGGGGCCCGGCGTGGATCGATGCGGCCCGGGCCCGGAGCAGCGGCGTCACGGGGACCACGGCGGAGACGTACACGTCGGGGAACAGGCGCACGAACCGTGGCCCGCGCAGCCGCCCCGGCGTGACGGTCCCACGCGCGACGGCCTCCGACCCCCGGAACGGCTCCTCCACCCGCGCACCCTGCACCCCGGCCCACGCCCGGCGGGCCGGAACCGGTGCGCCCGTTCGCGATCGCACACGCCGTCGCCGGGAGCGGGCTTCCGGGACCCGGTCGATCAGTGCACCAGTGCTGCCCGCCCGGGGTCGGACAGCACTCGGGTACTGATCGACGAGCGGCCCGGACCCGGGGCCGGCCGGGTCCGGGACGGCGCGGCGGCCCCCGGGTCCGGGCCGCTCGTCGATCAGTACCCGAGTGCTGTCCGACCCCGGGCGGGCAGCACTGGTGCACTGATCGACCGGGTCCCGGAAGCCCGCTCCCGGCGACGGCGTGTGCGATCGCGAACGGGCGCACCGGTTCCGGCCCGCCGGGCGTGGGCCGGGGTGCAGGGTGCGCGGGTGGAGGAGCCGTTCCGGGGGTCGGAGGCCGTCGCGCGTGGGACCGTCACGCCGGGGCGGCTGCGCGGGCCACGGTTCGTGCGCCTGTTCCCCGACGTGTACGTCTCCGCCGTGGTCCCCGTGACGCCGCTGCTCCGGGCCCGGGCCGCATCGATCCACGCCGGGCCCCTCGACGCGCTCGCCGCCCGGAGACGGGACCGGCCGGTGTTCGTCGCGGTGCGGGGCACACCGGCCCCCGAGCAACGGACGCTGTCCCGGATGACGGCGCCGTGCCCCGGCTTCGACCCCGCCGACCTGCTGGTCCGGCGGTCGCTCCACCCGCACGTGCGGGGCTCGGCCCGGCTGGACAGGGTCGTCGCGCTCGCCGACCCGCGCGCGGAGTCCCCGCCCGAGACCCGGCTACGGCTGTTGCTCGTGCTCTCCGGGCCCCCCGTCCCCCAGGTCCGGTTCCCGCTGTACGACGGCCGGAGCCGCCCCTGGTTGCGGTTCGACCTCGCCTACCCCGACGCCCTGCTCGCGATCGAGTACGACGGCGCCCACCACGACGACCCGCTCGACCGCATCCGCGACACCCGCACCGCGGCGCTGGGATGGCAGACCCTCCGGATCACCGCCGACGGCCTCACCCGCAACGCCGGTCGCACCGTCGGGACGGTCCGCGCCCTGCTCGCCCGACGGACCCGCCTCGCGCCCTACTGACCCCGACCGCACCCGGCTGCGTCACCGATGCCGCGATCCCCGTCGATCAGTACATGAGTGCTGTCCGCACCCGCTCGAACAGCACTCATGTACTGATCGACGCGCCCGCAGGCAGCGCCGGGCGGCGCGACGCGGGCAGCGCGGAACACCGTGGCGCAGCGCGGGGCGGCGCCGACCGGGGGCAGTACGGTGGCGCGGCTACTTCTCCGCAGCGGCCTTCCGCCGGGCCGGCTTCTTCGCCGACGCGGCCGCCTTCTTCGGGCAGCCGCCTTCTTCGCCGGTGCCGCCGCGGCGGCCGGAGCGCCCCGGTCTCCGGCGGGATCGTCTTGCGGGTCGCGGTGGTGCGACCGTTGCCCGTCGCGGCCCGCTCGGTACGGCGGGGGCGCTGGTCGCGTTCGCGGCGGCGGCCTCGCTGGCGGCCACCCGTTCCTTGAAGGCGGCGCCGGGCCGGAACGACGGCACCACGGTCTCCCCGACGGGCACCGTCTCCCCGGTCCGCGGGTTGCGGGCGGTGCGCGGTGCACGTCGTCGCGGCTCGAAGACCCCGAACCCGGTCAGGGTGACGGTCTCACCACGCCCGACGGCGTCCACGATCACTCTCGACCATCGCGTCGACGGCCGACGTGGCGGCACGACGGTCTCCGAGCCGGGCGGTCAGCG
>NZ_JAHLJA010000215.1:0-3126 GCF_020496245.1 Pseudonocardia sp. ICBG601
TCAGCTCGTCGATGCGCTGACCGCCCGGCTCGGAGACCGTCTCGTGCCGCCACGTCGGCCGTCGACGCGATGGTCGAGGTGATCGTGGGACGCCGTCGGCGTGGTGAGACCGTCACCCTGACCGGGTTCGGGGTCTTCAGCCGCGACGGACGTGCACCGCGCACCAGCCCGCAAACCGCGGACCGGGGAGACGGTGCCCGTCGGGGAGACCGTGGTGCCGTCGTTCCGGCCCGGCGCCGCCTTCAAGGAACGGGTGGCCGCCAGCGAGGCCGCCGCCGCGAACGCGACCAGCGCCCCCGCCGACCGAGCGGGCCGCGACGGGCAACGGTCGCACCACCGCGACCCGCAAGACGATCCCGCGGAGACCGGCGGCGCCCGGCCGCCGCGGCGGCACCGGCGAAGAAGGCGGCTGCCCGAAGAAGGCGGCCGCGTCGGCGGAAGAAGCCGGCCCGGCGGAAGGCCGCTGCGGAGAAGTAGCCGCGCCACCGTACTGCCCCCGGTCGGCGCCGCCCCGCGCTGCGCCACGGTGTTCCGCGCTGCCGCGTCGCGCCGCCGGCGCTGCCTGCGGGCGCGTCGATCAGTACATGAGTGCTGTTCGAGCGGGTGCGGACAGCACTCATGTACTGATCGACGGGGATCGCGGCATCGGTGACGCAGCCGGGTGCGGTCGGGGTCAGTAGGGCGCGAGGCGGGTCCGTCGGGCGAGCAGGGCGCGGACCGTCCCGACGGTGCGACCGGCGTTGCGGGTGAGGCCGTCGGCGGTGATCCGGAGGGTCTGCCATCCCAGCGCCGCGGTGCGGGTGTCGCGGATGCGGTCGAGCGGGTCGTCGTGGTGGGCGCCGTCGTACTCGATCGCGAGCAGGGCGTCGGGTAGGCGAGGTCGAACCGCAACCAGGGGCGGCTCCGGCCGTCGTACAGCGGGAACCGGACCTGGGGGACGGGGGGCCCGGAGAGCACGAGCAACAGCCGTAGCCGGGTCTCGGGCGGGGACTCCGCGCGGGGTCGGCGAGAGCGCGACGACCCTGTCCAGCCGGGCCGAGCCCCGCACGTGCGGGTGGAGCGACCGCCGGACCAGCAGGTCGGCGGGGTCGAAGCCGGGGCACGGCGCCGTCATCCGGGACAGCGTCCGTTGCTCGGGGGCCGGTGTGCCCCGCACCGCGACGAACACCGGCCGGTCCCGTTCCGGGCGGCGAGCGCGTCGAGGGGCCCGGCGGATCGATGCGGCCCGGGCCCGGAGCAGCGGCGTCACGGGGACCACGGCGGAGACGTACACGTCGGGGAACAGGCGCACGAACCGTGGCCCGCGCAGCCGCCCCGGCGTGACGGTCCCACGCGCGACGGCCTCCGACCCCCGGAACGGCTCCTCCACCCGCGCACCCTGCACCCCGGCCCACGCCCGGCGGGCCGGAACCGGTGCGCCCGTTCGCGATCGCACACGCCGTCGCCGGGAGCGGGCTTCCGGGACCCGGTCGATCAGTGCACCAGTGCTGCCCGCCGGGGTCGGACAGCACTCGGGTACTGATCGACGAGCGGCCCGGACCCGGGGGCCGCCGCGCCGTCCCGGACCCGGCGGCCCCGGGTCCGGGCCGCTCGTCGATCAGTACCCGAGTGCTGTCCGACCCCGGGCGGGCAGCACTGGTGCACTGATCGACCGGGTCCGGAAGCCCGCCCCGGCGACGGCGTGTGCGATCGCGAACGGGCGCACCGGTTCCGCCCGCCGGGCGTGGGCCGGGGTGCAGGGTGCGCGGGTGGAGGAGCCGTTCCGGGGGTCGGAGGCCGTCGCGCGTGGGACCGTCACGCCGGGGCGGCTGCGCGGGCCACGGTTCGTGCGCCTGTTCCCCGACGTGTACGTCTCCGCCGTGGTCCCCGTGACGCCGCTGCTCCGGGGCCGGGCCGCATCGATCCACGCCGGGCCCCTCGACGCGCTCGCCGCCCGGAGACGGGACCGGCCGGGTTCGTCGCGGTGCGGGGCACACCGGCCCCGAGCAACGGACGCTGTCCCGGATGACGGCGCCGTGCCCCGGCTTCGACCCCGCCGACCTGCTGGTCCGGCGGTCGCTCCACCCGCACGTGCGGGGCTCGGCCCGGCTGGACAGGGTCGTCGCGCTCGCCGACCCGCGCGCGGAGTCCCCGCCCGAGACCCGGCTACGGCTGTTGCTCGTGCTCTCCGGGCCCCCCGTCCCCCAGGTCCGGTTCCCGCTGTACGACGGCCGGAGCCGCCCCTGGTTGCGGTTCGACCTCGCCTACCCCGACGCCCCTGCTCGCGATCGAGTACGACGGCGCCCACCACGACGACCCGCTCGACCGCATCCGCGACACCCGCACCGCGGCGCTGGATGGCAGACCCTCGGATCACCGCCGACGGCCTCACCCGCAACGCCGGTCGCACCGTCGGGACGGTCCGCGCCCTGCTCGCCCGACGGACCCGCCTCGCGCCCACTACCCCCGACCGCACCCGGCTGCGTCACCGATGCCGCGATCCCCGTCGATCAGTACATGAGTGCTGTCCGCACCCGCTCGAACAGCACTCATGTACTGATCGACGCGCCCGCAGGCAGCGCCGGGCGGCGCGACGCGGGCAGCGCGGAACACCGTGGCGCAGCGCGGGGCGGCGCCGACCGGGGGCAGTACGGTGGCGCGGCTACTTCTCCGCAGCGGCCTTCCGCCGGGCCGGCTTCTTCGCCGACGCGGCCGCCTTCTTCGGGGCAGCCGCCTTCTTCGCCGGTGCCGCCGCGGCGGCCGGAGCGCCCGCGGTCTCCGGTAGGGATCGTCTTGCGGGTCGCGGTGGTGCGACCGTTGCCCGTCGCGGCCCGCTCGGTACGGCGGGGGGCGCTGGTCGCGTTCGCGGCGGCGGCCTCGCTGGCGGCCACCCGTTCCTTGAAGGCGGCGCCGGGCCGGAACGACGGCACCACGGTCTCCCCGACGGGCACCGTCTCCCCGGTCCGCGGGTTGCGGGCGGTGCGGGGTGCACGTCAGTCGCGGCTCGAAGACCCCGAACCCGGTCAGGGTGTGACGGTCTCACCACGCCCGACGGCGTCCACGATCACTCGACCATCGCGTCGACGGCCGACGTGGCGGCACGACGTCTCCGAGCGCGGGCGGTCAGCGCATCGACGAGCTGAGCCT
>NZ_JAHLJA010000216.1:0-6473 GCF_020496245.1 Pseudonocardia sp. ICBG601
TCCTCGGTGGCGCTCTCGCCCTCGCGCAGTGTCACCCAGGCGGCCGGGACCTCGCACCACCGCTCGTCGGACGGCGATCACCGCGACCCTCCAGCACGGCCGGGT
Organism: Pseudonocardia sp. ICBG601; assembly: GCF_020496245.1. Lineage (NCBI taxonomy): Bacteria > Bacillati > Actinomycetota > Actinomycetes > Pseudonocardiales > Pseudonocardiaceae > Pseudonocardia > Pseudonocardia sp. ICBG601. The sequence goes on from NZ_JAHLJA010000216.1 coordinate 106, forward strand.
GGTCGGCGATGGCCTGCTCCACCTCGACGCTGGCGAGATTCTCCCGCCGGAAGATGATCACGTCCTTGGAGCGGTCCCGGAGCTCGACGTAGCCGTCGGGGTGCATGACGCCGAGGTCGCCGGTCCGGAACCAGCCGTCCGGTGCGGCGTCGTCGGTGGCCTGGTCGTCATCGAGGTAGCCGAGCATGACGTTGTTGCCGCGCACGCGATCTGGCCGGTCGTCCCCCGTCGCGCGGGAACGTCGGCCACCGTCGTTCGTCGATCACCCGGACGGCACAGGCGATCATGTCCCGACGCCCTGGCGGGCCTTCCATCCGGGCCTGCGCGTCGGCGTCGAGGTCGCTCCACTCCGGACGCCAGTCGCAGATCATCGCGGGGCCGAAGGTCTCGTGAGCCCGTAGAGGTGGGTCACCTCGAACCCGAGCTCGGCCATCCGGCGCAGGATCGCCGGGCTCGGCGGCGCTCCCCCCGGTCGCGACGGCCACCGGCGTCTCCACCGGCCCGGCCTCCGGCGCGTAGGCGATCATCGACAGCACGGTGGGGCGCCGTTGAGGTGGGTGACGCCCTGCTCGCGCACGAGCTCCCAGATCCGGGACGGGCCGACCTTCGGCAGGCAGACGTCGTGGTGGCGGCGGGCCGCGTGACCGCCCACGAGGAAGTAAGCACAAGCCGTTGCAGTGTGAACATCGGCAGCGTCCACAGGTGCACCGACGACGCGGTCAGCCCGGTGTGCCCGACCATGGCCAGCGCCTGCAGGTAGGCGCCCCGGTGGTGGTACATCACGCCCTTCGGGTTCCCGGTCGTCCCGGACGTGTAGTTGATCGACAGCAGGCCGCGCTCGTCGGCGGGACGCACCGCGGTGGGCTCGTGCCGTCGGCGACGAGGCGCTCGTAGTCCGGCCGACCCGCACGGTGTGCGGCGGGGTGTCGAGGCGGGCGAGCACCTCCGCGACGGAGCTCGTCGAACACCGGGTCGGCCACCAGCACCGAGGGCGCGCGAGTGCTCCAGGATGTAGGCGACCTCGCCCGACGACAGCCGGGGTTTGACGACGACCACGACGCCGTCCCATCCGACCACGCGACCCGCGGCGCCGCCTCCAGCCCGACGTGGGTGTTCGGCACGAGGGGACGGCGACCGGGCGCCCGTCGTGCAGCGCGGCGAGCGAGCCCGCCAGGCGCGGCAGCGGTCGCGCGGAACTCGGTGTAGGTGAACCGCAGGTCGCCGTCGACGACCGCGACCCCGGTCGCCGTGCGCCGCCGCGGCCCGGTCGAGGAAACGTGCCGTGGGGGTCAGCGGCTCGAACGACAGGTCCCGCCAGATCGGCCGGGACACCCGCCGGCGTGGTGGGCGGACGAGCCCCTCGTCGGTCATCCCCCGACCTCCCCCGGCGACGCGGACGCGCGCAATGTCGCCGCCCCGCGACCCTCCGTCGCGCGAGCCCACTCCGCCGCCGGTCGGTGATCGCCCGCCCGATCCCCCGCCGCCCGTCAGCCCCACCTGCACGCTCACCGTCCGCCTGGCCCGCCTCCCGCGGTGCCCACCGTGCGCGCTGCTCCACCGACCCCTCGCTGCTCCACCGGGCGCGCGCCGATCCGTCGGGCGCACTGTGATCCGCTGGCGCACGGTGATCTCCCAGCCGCACGGTGATCCGCTGGCCGCGCGGTGATCCGTCGTCCGCGCGCGTCCGGACACACGCGCGGAGCGGATCAGCGCGCGAACTGTCGATCACCGACGCGTCACCGAATCTGTGCCTCGGCCCGCCGTGCCGGAGTCGACGCGCCGTGCCCGAGCCCACGCGTCGCTCCACCGGGCACGGCTATCCGCCGTGCGCGTGCTGATCCACCGCCGCGCGGTGGTCCACCGGGCGCGCGGTGATCCGCCGGGCGCGCGGTGATCCGCCGGGCGCGCGGTGATCCGCCGGGCGCGCGGTGATCCGCCGGGCGCGCGGTGATGCGCCGCCCGCGCGCGTCCGAACACACGCGCGGACTGTCGATCACCGGGGTGCCGCCGGGACTCCCCCCCGCCCCGTCGTCCTGGGTCGCCGGAACACCCCGTCGTCGCGGGCTGTATTACGTTCGCCGTGGAAACGAAGCTCGTCGGGAGGCGGACGCGATGGCGTGGGACTTCAGTACCGACCCGGAGTTCGAGGAGAAGCTGAAGTGGATGCGCGGCTTCGTCCGCGACGAGATCATCCCGTTGGAGACCCTCGACCTGGACCGGGAGACCTTCGCCCGGATCACCGCGCCGCTCAAGGAGCAGGTCCGCGAGCAGGGTCTGTGGGCGGCGCACCTGCCCCCGGAGCTCGGCGGCGGCGGGTTCGGTCAGGTCTCCCTCGGGCTGATGCACGAGATCCTCGGTCAGTGCCGCTACGCGCCGGGGGTGTTCGGCAACCAGGCGCCCGACTCGGGCAACGCCGAGCTGCTCGCGATCGGCGGATCGCCGGAGCAGAAGGAACGCTGGATGCACCCGTTGCTGCGTGGTGAGCTGCGGTCCTGCTTCTCGATGACCGAGCCCGGCGCGGCGCGGACCCGACGATGCTGTCCACCCGGGCCGTGCGCGACGGCGACGACTACGTCATCAACGGCCACAAGTGGTTCTCCTCGAACGCCACCGGCGCGGACTTCCTGATCGCGATGGTGGTGACCGACCCGGACGCACCGCCGTACCAGCGGGCCTCGATGATCATCGTCCCGACCGACACCCCGGGCTCGACGTGGCCCGCGACATCCCGGTGATGGACCACCCAGAGGTCGGCGGCGAGATCTACGGCGGCCACGCCGAGGTCTTCTACCGCGACGTCCGGGTGCCGGCGACGAACCTCGTCGGCAACCCCGGCGACGGGTTCAGGCTCGCCCAGCAGCGGCTCGGCCCGGGCCGCATCCACCACGCCATGCGCTGGCTCGGCCAGTCCCGGCGGGCGTTCGACATGATGTGCGAGCCGCGCGGTGTCACGGACGGCGAGCGGCACGCGGCTGGCCGACAAGCAGATGGTCCAGGACATGGTCGCGCAAGTCGGCGGCGGACATGGCCGCGCCCGGCTGCTGACCTGCACGCGGCCTGGACGATGGACCAGGTCGGGGCCTCGAACGCCCGGATCGAGATCGGGATGATCAAGTACTGGGGCGCGAAGGTGCTGCACGACGTGATCGACCGGCGCGGTCCACGTGCTCGGGGACCTGCCGCTGGAGCAGATGTACCGCGCGGCCCGCGCCGCGCGGATCTACGACGGTCCCGACGAGGTCCACAAGGAGTCCGTCGCGCGGCGCATCCTGCGCGGCTACACCCCGGTCGAGGTCCCCACCGAGCACGTCCCCCCCCGCACCGAGGCCGCGCACGACGGCCGCCGCGCCGCGTACCTGGACACGGCGACGGCGAACGCCTGACCCGCGTCAGGCCGGTGCGGACCTCGGCTCCGGCGAGGCTGCGAGGTCGGCGCGTAGTCCGCGACCAGCGCGTTTCATCGCGCTGAGGAAGCGGGCCGCCGCGTCGAGCTCGTCGTCGTCGAAGCCGGCGAGCAGGGCGTCCATCCGGGCGCCGAGCGGGCCGAAGAAACGCCCCGCCGACCTCCGCGGCGTTCTCGGCCTGGCGCAGGGTCACCCGCCGCCGGTCGGCGGACTCGCGGCTGCGGCGCACGTGGCCCGCGCGTTCCAGGCGGTCGACGAGCGCGGTCGTCGCACCGGTGGACAGGCCGAGCCGGGCACCGAGGACACCCGGGGTGAGCGGTTCACCGCGCGGAGTCCGCGCGCATCACCGCGAGCAGCGCGTGGAGGTCCGTGGATGCAGCCCGTGCCGCCCGGCGAACTCCTGGCCGAGCAGCTCGGACTCGCCCGCGTAGTCCTGCAGCAGCGCGACCAGGTCCTCGCGTCGCGTCCGGGCAGGCATGCCGACGAGCCTAGTCGCCGTCAGTGGGCCCGTGGCCGGGCGCAGGGTCAGCGCCCCGTCCACCGCGGCGGGCGCTTCTCCAGGAACGCCGCGATCCCCTCCGTCTTGTCGGCCGAGCGCAGGATCGCCGCGGTGGCGACCTCGGTGGCGCTCCAGCCGCGCTCGTCCGGCTCGGACACCACGCGTTCCAGGGCGCGCAGCGACACCGACACCGCGAGCGGCGAGTTCTCGCAGACCGTCGCGGCGAGCTCCAGCGCCGCGGTCTCGGCCCGCCCCGGCTCGACGAGCTCGTTGACCAGGCCCAGGGTGTACGCACGGTCGGCGTCCAGCGGGCGCCCGGTCACCAGCAGCTGCTTGGCGACGTTGAGCGGCAGCGGCCGCGGCGCGCGGAACAGCGCACCGCAGTTCGCGACCAGGCCGCGGGCAACCTCGGGCAGGCCGAACCGCGCCGTCGTCGACGCGACGACCATGTCGCAGCCATCACGATCTCGAACCCGCCGCCGTAGGCGACGCCCTCGACCGCGGCGATCAGGGGGCGCCGCCGGTCCCGCCGGACGACGCCGTAGTTGCCGCCGCGCGGGGTGGGCCGCCGGCCCCGGCGGCCAGTTCGGTGCCCGCGCTGAACGCCGTCGGGTCCCCGGCGAGCACGCCGCACCACAGGTCCGGGTCGTCGTCGAGGGTGTTGAGCGCCTCGTCGAGGCCGGCCGTCATCGCCGCGTCGACGGCGTTGCGCTTGTCGGGCCGCGTCATCCGGATCAGGAGCACGTGCCCGTGCCGCTCGGTGCTCACCCTGGTCCCCGCCATGCCGTCGGTCACGATCGTGACTGTAGGTGGGAACCGCGCCCGGGGCGTTCGTAGTCTGGTGATCGTGTCCCGCAGCAAGCGCCTCCCCACCGCGGCCGTCCTGTCCGTCCCGCTCGCCCTGACCGGCGCCCTGGCCGCGCTCGGGCTGCACGTGCGCCGGAACATGGGGGCCCGCCCGGGCGAGCTGCGCCGGATCGCCTCCGCCTCCCCGAACGCCGTCGACGGGCTGTTCGCCAACACCGAGCCCGGGCTGCCCCGGGCCAAGGCCTCGGCCCGGATGATCCTGAACATGCTGGTCGGCCGCCGCTCCGCGGGCGGCGCGCCGGCGACGGTGCCGCTCGCGCCGCTGCGGACCCCCGCCGAGCCCGCCGGGCTGGCGGTGACCTGGCTGGGCCACGCCGGGGTGCTGCTGGAGATCGACGGCCGGCGGGCGCTGGTGGACCCGGTCTGGTCTGAGTACGCCTCCCCCGTGCCGCGCTTCGGGCCGCGCCGCCTGCACCCGCCGGTCCGCGCCGCTGTCCGAGCTCGGCTCCCCGGACCTCGTGGTGCTCAGCCCACGACCACTACGACCACCTCGACCGTCCGACGGTCACGCGCGCTGGCCCGCGACACCTCCGCGGTGTTCGTCGGGCCGCTCGGGGTGGGCGCGCACCTGCGTTCCTGGGGCATCCCGGGGCACCGGGTCGTCGAGCGCGACACTGGGAGGGCGTGGTGACCGTGGCGGGGCTGGAGCTGACCCTGCCTGGAGACCAGGCACTTCTCCGGGCGCGGCTGCGCCGCAACACCACGCTGTGGGCGGCCTGGAAGGTCGCCGGACCGCGCGGCACACCGCCTACCTGGGCGGGGACACCGGCGCCACCCGGGCGCAACGCCGCACCGGGGCCGCGCACAGCCCGTTCGACCTGACGGTGCTGCCGATTCGGCGCCTACTCCGACCTGTGGCCCGACATCCACGCCGACCCGGAGCAGGCGGTCGCCGCGCACCGCGAGCTCGGCGGCCGGGTCCTGCTGCCGATCCACTGGGCGACGTTCACGCTCGGCTTCCACCCCTGGGACGAGCCCGCCGAGCGGGCCCGCAAGGCCGCCGCCGACCAGGACGTGGTCCTGGCCCTGCCGCGCCCGGGCACTCGCATCGACCTGACCGGCGTCACGACCGTCGACGACGCCGCGCGCCGCGGTTCCCACCGAACCGTGGTGGCCGACCGCACGCTGATTCGCGTCACCGTCACCGCTGACCCTTTCCGCCCATTCCCGTCACCCGGACGCCGTATCCCCTCCCCGGAAACGCCGGCACACGGACCATTTCCGGGGAGGGGTTCGACAGGTCGGTTCGCATCCCTATCGTTCTGCCCGAAGAATCGGTTCCGGCACCGACCGGCGGATTCCCGTCTCCGGCCGGGTCCGGCGATTCCCTGCGGAAGGAATGACGACGTGGCGCAGCAGACGACCCATCACCCTGGTCGACGACCTGGACGGCACCGAGGCCGACGAGCAGGTGGAGTTCTCCGTCGACGGCCGCGCCTACGAGATCGACCTGTCCACGAAGAATGCCGAGAAGCTGCGCGAATCGTTGGCGCCCTACGTCGCGGCCGCCCGTCGCGGGTCCGGTCGGCGCAGCACCTCTTCCGGCACCTCGTCGAACGGTTTTCCAGTGCCTCGGAACGCGCCGCGAACCGCGCGGT
>NZ_JAHLJA010000217.1:0-88645 GCF_020496245.1 Pseudonocardia sp. ICBG601
GTCCGCCAGATCGGCCGGGACACCCGCCCGGGGTGCGTGGGTGACGGGAGCCTCGTCGGTCATCCCCCGAGCCTCCCCGGCGACGCGGACGCGCGCAATGTCGCCGCCCGCGACCCTCCGTCGCGCGAGCCCCCTCCGCCGCCGCGTCGGTGATCGCCCGCCGATCCCCCGCCGCCCGTCAGCCCCACCTGCACGCTCACCGTCCGCCTGGCCCGCCTCCCGCGGTGCCCACCGTGCGCGCTGCTCCACCGACCCCTCGCTGCTCCACCGGGCGCGCGGCCGATCCGTCGGGCGCACTGTGATCCGCTGGCGCACGGTGATTCTCCCAGCCGCACGGTGATCCGCTGGCCGCGCGGTGATCCGTCGTCCGCGCGCGTCCGGACACACGCGCGGAGCGGATCAGCGCGCGAACTGTCGATCACCGACGCGTCACCGAATCTGTGCCTCGGCCCGCCGTGCCGGAGTCGACGCGCCGTGCCCGAGCCCACGCGTCGCTCCACCGGGCACGGCTATCCGCCGTGCGCGTGCTGATCCACCGCCGCGCGGTGGTCCACCGGGCGCGCGGTGATCCGCCGGGCGCGCGGTGATCCGCCGGGCGCGCGGTGATCCGCCGGGCGCGCGGTGATCCGCCGGGCGCGCGGTGATGCGCCGCCCGCGCGCGTCCGAACACACGCGCGGACTGTCGATCACCGGGGTGCCGCCGGGACTCCCCCCCCCCGTCGTCCTGGGTCGCCGGAACACCCCGTCGTCGCGGGCTGTATTACGTTCGCCGTGGAAACGAAGCTCGTCGGGAGGCGGACGCGATGGCGTGGGGACTTCAGTACCGACCCGGAGTTCGAGGAGAAGCTGAAGTGGATGCGCGGCTTCGTCCGCGACGAGATCATCCCGTTGGAGACCCTCGACCTGGACCGGGAGACCTTCGCCCGGATCACCGCGCCGCTCAAGGAGCAGGTCCGCGAGCAGGGTCTGTGGGCGGCGCACCTGCCCCCGGAGCTCGGCGGCGGCGGGTTCGGTCAGGTCTCCCTCGGGCTGATGCACGAGATCCTCGGTCAGTGCCGCTACGCGCCGGGGTGTTCGGCAACCAGGCGCCCGACTCGGGCAACGCCGAGCTGCTCGCGATCGGCGGATCGCCGGAGCAGAAGGAACGCTGGATGCACCCGTTGCTGCGTGGTGAGCTGCGGTCCTGCTTCTCGATGACCGAGCCCGGCGCCGGCGCGGACCCGACGATGCTGTCCACCCGGGCCGTGCGCGACGGCGACGACTACGTCATCAACGGCCACAAGTGGTTCTCCTCGAACGCCACCGGCGCGGACTTCCTGATCGCGATGGTGGTGACCGACCCGGACGCACCGCCGTACCAGCGGGCCTCGATGATCATCGTCCCGACCGACACCCCCGGGCTCGACGTGGCCCGCGACATCCCGGTGATGGACCACCCAGAGGTCGGCGGCGAGATCTACGGCGGCCACGCCGAGGTCTTCTACCGCGACGTCCGGGTGCCGGCGACGAACCTCGTCGGCAACCCCGGCGACGGGTTCAGGCTCGCCCAGCAGCGGCTCGGCCCGGGCCGCATCCACCACGCCATGCGCTGGCTCGGCCAGTCCCGGCGGGCGTTCGACATGATGTGCGAGCGCGCGGTGTCACGGACGGCGAGCGGCACGCGGCTGGCCGACAAGCAGATGGTCCAGGACATGGTCGCGCAGTCGGCGGCGGACATGGCCGCGGCCCGGCTGCTGACCCTGCACGCGGCCTGGACGATGGACCAGGTCGGGGCCTCGAACGCCCGGATCGAGATCGGGATGATCAAGTACTGGGGCGCGAAGGTGCTGCACGACGTGATCGACCGCGCGATCCAGGTGCACGGTTCGCTCGGCTTCTCCGGGGACCTGCCGCTGGAGCAGATGTACCGCGCGGCCCCGCGCCGCCGGATCTACGACGGTCCCGACGAGGTCCACAAGGAGTCCGTCGCGCGGCGCATCCTGCGCGGCTACACCCCGGTCGAGGTCCCCCACCGAGCACGTCCCGACCCGCACCGAGGCCGCGCAACGCAAGTTCGCCAGTACCTGGACACGGCGACGGCGAACGCCTGACCGCGTCAGGCCGGTGCGGACCTCGGCTCCGGCGAGGCTGCGAGGTCGCGCGGTAGTCCGCGACCAGCGCGTTTCATCGCGCTGAGGAAGCGGCCGCCGCGTCGAGCTCGTCGTCGTCGAAGCCGGCGAGCAGGGCGTCCATCCGGGCGCCGAGCGGGCCGAAGAAACCGCCCCGCCGACCTCCGCGGCGTTCTCGGCCTGGCGCAGGGTCACCCGCCGCCGGTCGGCGGACTCGCGGCTGCGGCGCACGTGGCCCGCGCGTTCCAGGCGGTCGACGAGCGCGGTCGTCGCACCGGTGGACAGGCCGAGCCGGGCACCGAGGACACCCGGGGTGAGCGGTTCACCCGCGGAGTCCGCGCGCATCACCGCGAGCAGCGCGTGGAGGTCCGTGGATGCAGCCCGTGCCGCCCGGCGAACTCCTGGCCGAGCAGCTCGGACTCGCCCGCGTAGTCCTGCAGCAGCGCGACCAGGTCCTCGCGTCGCGTCCGGGCAGGCATGCCGACGAGCCTAGTCGCCGTCAGTGGGCCCGTGCCCGGGCGCAGGGGTCAGCGCCCCGTCCACCGCGGCGGGCGCTTCTCCAGGAACGCCGCGATCCCCTCCGTCTTGTCGGCCGAGCGCAGGATCGCCGCGGTGGCGACCTCGGTGGCGCTCCAGCCGCGCTCGTCCGGCTCGGACACCACGCGTTCCAGGGCGCGCAGCGACACCGACACCGCGAGCGGCGAGTTCTCGCAGACCGTCGCGGCGAGCTCCAGCGCCGCGGTCTCGGCCCGCCCCGGCTCGACGAGCTCGTTGACCAGGCCCAGGGTGTACGCACGGTCGGCGTCCAGCGGGCGCCCGGTCACCAGCAGCTGCTTGGCGACGTTGAGCGGCAGCGGCCGCGGCGCGCGGAACAGCGCACCGCAGTTCGCGCCAGGCCGCGGGCAACCTCGGGCAGGCCGAACCGCGCCGTCGTCGACGCGACGACCATGTCGCAGGCCAGCACGATCTCGAACCCGCCGCCGTAGGCGACGCCCTCGACCGCGGCGATCAGGGGGCGCCGCCGGTCCCGCCGGACGACGCCGTAGTTGCCGCCGCGCGGGGTGGGGCCGCCGGCCCCGGCGGCCAGGTCATCGTGCCCGCGCTGAACGCCGTCGGGTCCCCGGCGAGCACGCCGCACCACAGGTCCGGGTCGTCGTCGAGGTGTGTTGAGCGCCTCGTCGAGGCCGGCCGTGTCATCGCCGCGTCGACGGCGTTGCGCTTGTCGGGCCGCGTCATCCGGATCAGGAGCACGTGCCCGTGCCGCTCGGTGCTCACCCCTGGTCCCCGCCATGCCCGTCGGTCACGATCGTGACTGTAGGTGGGAACCGCGCCCGGGGCGTTCGTAGTCTGGTGATCGTGTCCCGCAGCAAGCGCCTCCCCACCGCGGCCGTCCTGTCCGTCCCGCTCGCCCTGACCGGCGCCCTGGCCGCGCTCGGGCTGCACGTGCGCCGGAACATGGGGGCCCGCCCGGGCGAGCTGCGCCGGATCGCCTCCGCCTCCCCGAACGCCGTCGACGGGCTGTTCGCCAACACCGAGCCCGGGCTGCCCCGGGCCAAGGCCTCGGCCCGGATGATCCTGAACATGCTGGTCGGCCGCCGCTCCGCGGGCGGCGCGCCGGCGACGGTGCCGCTCGCGCCGCTGCGGACCCCCGCCGAGCCCGCCGGGCTGGCGGTGACCTGGCTGGCCACGCCGGGGTGCTGCTGGAGATCGACGGCCGGCGGGCGCTGGTGGACCCGGTCTGGTCTGAGTACGCCTCCCCCGTGCCGCGCTTCGGGCCGCGCCGCCTGCACCCGCGCGGTCGCGCCGCTGTCCGAGCTCGGCTCCCCGGACTCGTGGTGCTCAGCCACGACCACTACGACCACCTCGACCGTCCGACGGTCACCGCGCTGGCCCGCGACACCTCCGCGGTGTTCGTCGGGCCGCTCGGGTGGGCGCGCACCTGCGTTCCTGGGGCATCCCCGGGCACCGGGTCGTCGAGCGCGAACTGGGAGGGCGTGGTGACCGTGGCGGGGCTGGAGCTGACCTGCCTGGAGACCAGGCACTTCTCCGGGCGCGGGCTGCGCCGCAACACCACGCTGTGGGCGGCCTGGAAGGTCGCCGGACCGCGGCACACCGCCTACCTGGGCGGGGACACCCGGCGCCACCCGGGCGCACGCGCGCACCGGGGCCGCGCACAGCCCGTTCGACCTGACGGTGCTGCCGATCGGCGCCTACTCCGACCTGTGGCCCGACATCCACGCCGACCCGGAGCAGGCGGTCGCCGCGCACCGCGAGCTCGGCGGCCGGGTCCTGCTGCCGATCCACTGGGCGAACAGACGTTCACGCTCCGCTTCCACCCCTGGACGAGCCCGCCGAGCGGGCCCGCAAGGCCGCCGCCGACCAGGACGTGGTCCTGCCCTGCCGCGCCCGGGCCAGCGCATCGACCTGACCGGCGTCACGACCGTCGACGACGCCGCGCGCCGCGGTTCCCACCGAACCGTGGTGGCCGACCGCACGCTGATTCGCGTCACCGTCACCGCTGACCCTTTCCGCCCATTCCCGTCACCCGGACGCCGTATCCCCTCCCGGAAACGCCGGCACCGGACCATTTCCGGGGAGGGGTTCGACAGGTCGGTTCGGCATCCCTTATCGTTCTGCCCGAAGAATCGGTTCGGCACCGACCGGGGCGATTCCCGTCTCCGGCCGGGTCCGGCGATTCCCGCGGAAGGAATGACGACGTGGCGCAGCAGACGACCATCACCCTGGTCGACGACCTGGACGGCACCGAGGCCGACGAGCAGGTGGAGTTCTCCGTCGACGGCCGCGCCTACGAGATCGACCTGTCCACGAAGAATGCCGAGAAGCTGCGCGAATCGTTGGCGCCCTACGTCGCGGCCGCCCGTCGCGGGTCCGGTCGGCGCAGCACCTCTTCCGGCACCTCGTCGAACGGTTCCAGTGCCTCGGAACGCGCCGCGAACCGCGCGGTGCGGGAATGGGCAACGGCCCAGGGCATGAAGATCTCCGAGCGCGGGCGTATCCCGTCCTCGGAGGCTTATTCAGGCTCCGTCAGGTAAGTGCGTAGAAGATGAGTCCGATGACTGCCGAGATCGTCGTTTTAAATGTGGCGTAGGGTCGGCGGTAGTCTGTGTGGAGAACTTTCCACGACTTGATATGGGCGATGACTCGCTCGATGGTGGCGCGTGTGCGGTTGAGGCTCTTGTTGAATGTTTTCTGCCAGTCGAGAAGTTCCCGGCCGGGTTGTTTTTTGAACGGGGTGAGCATGCCGCGCCCGATGTAGCCTTTATCGCCGATCGGTGGGTATGTGGCGAGGTGGTCGAGGGCGCCGGATTGGTCGAGGCAATGTAGGTCGTGTCGGGAGCCTGGGGTCGGGTCGGAGATCCACGACAGCTGCCCTTCCAGGGTGGCTGCGACCTGGACGACGACGCCGGTGGTGCGATGCTTGCCCGACCACAGACCTGGTACGGCGGTCCATGACCAGCAGGGCAGCAGGGTTCCGTCGATGATGTACTGCCGATCGGCACGAAGCTCCTCCGCAGTCGGAACTACACTCCGCAGCGCCTGCGCCAGCAACGGTGTCACCCCCGCGATCGCTCGACTGACCGTCGACTGCGACACCCCGTAGGTTTCCGCCAACTCCCACTGCACACGATTCCCGCGCAGATACGCCAACGTGATCACCACCGACCAGAACAATCCCAGAATCGGCGGCCAAGGCCGTCGCAGGCCAGTCGCGTTCCGCTGATCCTGCTCATGCACCAGAGCGGCAAGATCCTGAATCTCATCACGCCGAAAGCCAGTGGTATAGTACATACTGCGACAGCCCATTCATCTCGGATTGATTCGACAAACCAATCTTCGCGATGGACGGGCTGTCGCCCAACCCGACACGCCGGGCTAGATCGTTATTTCACGGGCCCTGAATAAGCCTCTCGGTTCTCGAGGCCTATCGGAACGCGCACTCCTGACCGCTGCCGCCGCCGGGGCCGCCCCGGATGGCAGGATCAGGGCCGACGAGAGACGTGCGCCGGGCGATCCGCGGCGCACACCGACGGAGAGGGCCCGATGTACCCAGGCACGCATGCCGCGACGACCCCCGACAAGCCGGCCGTGATCATGGGGGGCTCGGGCGCGAGCCTGTCCTTCCGTGAGCTGGAGAGGGGTCCGCACGGCTCGCGAACCACCTGCGCGCCGCCGGACTCCGGCGGGGCGACGTCGTGGCGCTCGTCGCGGAGAACTGCGCGCGGGTCTACGAGGTCTACTGGGCGGCCCAGCGCTCGGGGCTCTACATCACCGCGGTGAACCACCACCTCTCCGCGCCCGAGGCCGCCTACATCGTCCGCGACTGCGGTGCGAAGGCACTCGTGGTCTCGGCCGGTGTCGCCGGTCTGGCCGCGGCGATCGAGGACCACGTCGACACCCCGGTGCGACTGGCCTTCGGCGGCGAGATCCCCGGCGCGTCCCGCTACGCCGACTACGACAAGACCCTCGCGTCGGTCTCCGCCGAGCCGCCGACCAGACCCCCCGCGGGCGGACATGCTCTACTCCTCGGGCACCACCGGGCGCCCCAAGGGCATCAAGCCGACGCTGCCCGACCGGCAGATCGACGAGCCGGGCGACACCTACCAGGCCCTGTTCGGGCCGATGTACGGCTTCGGCACCGACACCGTCTACCTGAACCCGGCCCCGCTCTACCACGCCGCGCCGCTGCGGTTCACCGCCACCGTGCAGGCGCTCGGCGGCACCGTCGTGGTGATGGAGCGCTTCGACCCGGAGAAGGCGCTGGAGCTCGTCCAGCGGTACTCGGTCACCCACTCGCAGTGGGTGCCGACGATGTTCGTGCGGATGCTCAAGCTCCCCGAGTCCGTCCGCTCCGCCTACGACGTGTCCTCGATGCGGGTCGCGATCCACACGCGGCCGCCCCGTGCCGGTGGACGTCAAGCAGGCCATGATCGACTGGTGGGCCCGATCCTGCACGAGTACTACGCCGCGACCGAGTCCAACGGGGTCACCTTCATCGACTCGGCGCAGTGGAGCGAGCGTCCCGGGTCGGTCGGCCGGGCCGGGCTGGGCACCATCCGGATCGCCGCCGACGACGGCACCGTGCTCGGGCCGGGCGAGATCGGGACCGTCTACTTCGAACGCGACGAGCGCCCGTTCGAGTACCACAACGACCCGGGCAAGACCCTCGCCGCGACCCACCCCGAGCACGAGAACTGGACCACCACCGGGGACCTGGGCTACCTCGACGAGGACGGCTACCTCTTCCTCACCGACCGCAAGGCATTCATGATCATCTCCGGTGGGGTGAACATCTACCCGCAGGAGGTGGAGGACGCCCTCGCGCTGCACCCGAAGGTGCTCGACGTCGCCGTCATCGGGGTGCCCGACGACGAGATGGGCGAGAAGGTCAAGGCCGTCGTCCAGCCCCCGGAGGGCGTCGACGCCGGCCCGGAGCTGGAACGCGAGCTGATCGAGTTCGTGGCGGGAGCGGATCGCGCACTACAAGGCGCCGTCGTCGGTGGACTTCACACGACTTCCTGCCGCCGCACCCCCACGGGCAAGCTGGTCAAGCGGGAGCTGCGCGACCGCTACGTGTGACCTCGCCCGGGCCCGCGGTGTGACCGGCACGGGGGGGTCAGGCGGCGCGGCGGGCGTAGCGGGCACGGGCCAGGGCCGCGACCAGCGCCAGCGGCACCGAGGCGACCAGGGCGGCGGCGAACAGCGGGGCGAAGCGCCCGGCGTCGGCGAACGGGGCGCCGAGCGCGGTCCCGGCCGAGCTGCCCAGGAACAGCAGCGTCGCGAACAGCGCGACGGCGGTCGCGCGCGCCTGCGGGACGACCTCGGTCGCCCAGGTCTGCAGGGTCGAGTGCAGGAACGCCCACGCCCCGCCCAGGCAGAGCCCGGCCGCGGCGACCGTCATCGGGTGCACCGTCACCAGCGGGAAAGTCCAGGCGACCACGAGGAACCCACCGCCGACGCCGGCCAGCGCGGCCGGGCCGAGTCGGCCGACCAGGGGTCGCACGACCCGGGAGAACAGCACCGCACCGACGCCGTAACCGCCGGCGGCGAGCCCGGCCAGCGCGGCGGAGCTGCCCCCGGCCTGCAGCGACGGCGCGAGGTAGGTCAGCACCCCGAGCACGACCGCACCCTCGACGAAGGCGAGCGCCAGCACCAGCCGCGCCCAGCCGTTCCCGGCGACGGCGGCCAGCGGGCGGAGCACCGCGTCGGTGATCCCGCGCGACGGCGTGCGGGCGCCGTCGGGTTCGGGCAGCGCCCGCAGCGCGACGAACAGCACCGCGCAGCCCGCCGCCGTCGCACCGAGGACGACGCGCCACCCGGCCAGGTCGGCGAGCAGCCCCGCCCCGGCCGTGGCGACGGCGGTGCCGAGCGCGGTCGCGGCGAGCAGGTCCGACAGCGGCCGCTGCCGGACCGCGGCGGGCCAGGTGTCGCCGACGTAGACCAGCGCGGCCGGGATCAGTGCCGCCGTGCACGCGCCGGTGAGGACCCGCGCGACGACCAGCACGGCCAGCGTCGGGGCCAGCACCGAGGCTACCCCGCCCAGCACCGCCCCGACCAGGGCCAGGCGCATCACCCGGACCCGGCCGATCCGGTCGGACAGCACGCCCCACACGACCTGCATGAGGCCGTAGGCGAGGAAGTAGCCCCCGGCCGCGCCGGCCGCCGCCGCCAGCGGCGCGTCGAACGAGGCGGCGATCGGCACGAGCAGCGGCGCGATCGCGAACCGGTCGACGGTGCTCGTCAGCGCCGCCAGCTGCAGCAGCCGGAGCCGCCGGGTGCCGTCGGGGACGGCGCCCCCGGAGTCGGGCCCGCCGGGACCGCTGCCGTCGGGACCGCTGCCGTCGGGGGTCGTGCTCACCGGCGTCACCCTGCACGGCGGGCCGAACTGTTGCCCCACCGGGGTGGCCGGGACCACAGTGGCAGGGCAGTCGAGGCTCGGGAGGCCACCGGTGGGCACGATCACGGGACACGGGATGACGGCGGCGGACATCGTCGCGCGGCACGCACGGACCACACCGGACGCTCCGGCGCTGGCCGACCCACGGACGTCGCGGACCTGGGCGCAGCTCGACGACCGGGTGTCCCGGCTGGCGACCGTCCTCGCCGGACGCGGGGTCGACCGCGGGGACCGGGTCGCGGTGCTCGGGCTCAACTCCGTCGAGCTCGTCGAGAGCTACCTGGCGGTGCTGCGGATCGGCGCGATCTGCGTCCCGCTGAACTTCCGGCTGACCGCCGGCGAGATCGCCTTCCAGCTGACCGACTGCGGCCCCACCGCGGTCGTCTGCGACGACCGGTTCGCCGCGACGGTGGAGACCGCCCGGGCCGACGCGCCGTCGGTGCGGACGGTGCTGGGGCTCGGCGAGGGCCTCGACGCGCTGCTCGCCGAGGCCGGGCCCGGGTCCTGGGGCGACGACGTCGCCGACGAGGAGCCCGCCTACATCATGTATACCTCGGGGACGACCGGCCGTCCCAAGGGCGCCGTGCTGACCCACCGCAACCTGCTGCTGCACGCGTTCCTGTCGATCACGCACATGGGCACCGCCGGCGACGACCGGGTCTCGCTGTCCGGGGCGCCGCTGTTTCACATCGCCGGGCTGTCGGGGATGCTGCCCACCCTGATCGCGGGCGGCCGGGTGATCATCCCGCCGTCGGGCGGCTTCGACCCGGTCGCGACGGTCGACACCCTGGAACGGGAGAAGGTGTCGTCGTGCTTCTTCGTCCCGGCGCAGTGGCAGGCGATCTGCGCGGTGCCCGGCCTCGCGGAGCGGGACCTGTCGGCGCTGCGCCGGATCAGCTGGGGCGCGGCACCGGCGTCGACGACGCTGATCCGCACGATGATCGACACGTTCCCGCAGGCCACCGTGGTGACCGCGTTCGGCCAGACCGAGTGCAGCCCGATCACGTGCGTGCTGCGCGGCGAGGACTCGGTCCGCAAGATCGGCTCGGTGGGGACGCCGATGATCGGCGTCGAGGTGCGCGTGGTCGACCCGGAGATGAACGACGTGCCGCGCGGCGAGGTCGGCGAGATCGTCTACCGCGGACCGACGGTGATGCGGGAGTACTGGGGGCGTCCGGACGCGACGGCCGAAGCGTTCCGCGGCGGCTGGTTCCACTCCGGAGACCTGGTCCGCGAGGACCCCGACGGCTACCTCTACGTCGTGGACCGGGCCAAGGACATGATCATCTCGGGTGGTGAGAACGTCTACAGCGCCGAGGTGGAGGACGTGCTGGCGGCGCACCCGGGCATCGCCGACGTCGCGGTCATCGGGGTGCCCGACCCACGCTGGGGCGAGACACCGCTGGCGGTGGTCGTGCCCGCCGACCCCACCGCGCCGCCGGACCTCGACGCCGTCGTCGCGTGGTGCGCCGACCGGCTGGCCCGCTACAAGCGCCCGACACGGATCGCCGTCGTCGACGCGCTGCCGCGCAACCCGACGGGCAAGGTGCTCAAGACCGAACTGCGCCGCGACCACGGCGCGCTGGACTCGGTCTCCGCACCCGCGCAGTAGCCCGGTCGCCAGCCCGATCGCCGACCCGGTCGCCAATCCGGTCGCGACGGCGGCGGGGGCTCGCCTACCGTCGGCACCGTGAGCGTCGTGGAATCGGTGAACACCGGGGTGTCCCGCCCGATCCTCGCGAAGGCGGGGGCCTCGGGGATCGACAAGCGGCCGGTGGCCGGACCGGTCCGGGTGGCCGTCCCGGCGGCTGCGGCGAGCGGGCTGGCCGGCGACACGATCTGCGACGCCGACCACCACGGCGGCCCGGACCAGGCCGTCTACGCCTACGCCCGGGAGGACCTGGAGTTCTTCGCCGCCGAGCTCGGGCCGCTGCGGGCGGGGACGTTCGGGGAGAACCTGACGACCCGCGGGATCGACGTGTCCGGGGCCGAGCTCGGCGAGTGCTGGCGGGTCGGCGGGGTGGTGCTGCAGGTGACCGCGCCCCGCGTCCCGTGCCGGACCTTCGCCGCGCACCTGGAGCGGGCGGGCTGGGTGAAGCGGTTCACCGCGGCCGCCCGCCCCGGCGCCTATCTGCGGGTCCTGTCCCCCGGCGAGATCCGCGCCGGGGACACCGTGACCGTCGAGCACCGGCCAGGGCACGGCGTCACCGTCGCCGACGCCTTCCGGGCGCTGCTCGGCGAGCCCGACCGGCTCCCGGACCTGCTGGCCGCGGGCGAGCACCTGCTGCCGCAGATCCGGGACACCGTCACCCGGCGGACCGCGTCCTGACCCGGTCGTAGCGCATCCCCATCGCCGCACGGACCGCGTCGAGGGTCTCCTCCGTCAGCTCGTTCGCACGCGCGTTGCCGCGGGCCAGCACGTCGTCGACCAGCCCGGGGTCACGCGCCAGCTCGGCGCGCCGCGCGCGGTGCCCGGCGAGATGGTCGTTGACCGCCTCGGTGGTGAGGCGCTTGAGCGCGGCGGCCCCGTCGAGGGTCGCGGCCAGCTCGTGCGGGTCGCGCCCCAGACACAGCGCCGCGGTCGTGAGCAGCCCGTACACCCCGGGCCGCCCCTCGGGGTCGACGGTGATCCGACGCTCGGAATCGGTACGGGCGCGGCGCACGATCGCCGCCGTCTCGTCGGCGGTCGCGCCGAGCGGGACGGCGTTGCCGCGGGACTTCGACATCTTGTGCCCGTCGAGGCCGGGCAGCTCCGGGGTGTCGGTCAGCATCGGCTCGGGCGGGGTGAACACCGGGCCGTAGCGCTCGGCGAAGCGCCGCGCCAGCACCCGGGTCAGCTCGATGTGCGGGAGCTGGTCCTTCCCCACCGGTACGAGGTCGGCACGGCAGGACAGGATGTCCGCGGCCTGGTGCACCGGGTAGGTCAGAAGCAGGCCCGACAACGCGCGCCCGGACGCCGCGTGCTCGGCCTTCACCGTCGGGTTGCGGTGCAGCTCGGCCTCGGTGACCAGCGACAGGAACGGCAGCATCAGCTGGTTCAGCGCAGGCACCGCGGAGTGGGTGAACACCGTGGTGCGGTCCGGGTCGAGCCCGGCGGCGAGCTGGTCGAGCACCGCGCCGCGCACGTGGTCGGCCAGCCGGTCCGCGACGTCGCGGTCGGTGATCACCTGGTAGTCGGCCAGGATCACCAGCACGTCCACACCGGACCGTTGCAGCCGGACCCGTTCGGAGATCGTGCCCACCAGGTGCCCCAGGTGCAGCGGGCCGGTCGGCCGCTCCCCGGTCAGCACCCGGTGCGACGACGGGTCGGCGGCGACGGCGGCACGCAGCGCGGGCATCCGGGCGACGGTGGCAGCGAGGGAATCCATGATCAGCTCCTGGGAACGGGGAGCTGCACGAGACACACCGGGTTCCGCCGGGCTGCTCGGGCAGCCCGGGGTGACGGTGACGTGCGTCTACGCGGCTGCGGGGAGCAGCCGCCACCAGCCGAGACGGGAGGAACGCACGGAGGCAGCCTACACCCGCCTAATCGACTATCGTTATCATCATCGGTATGGCCGACCGTCGCGTTCCCGTCACGATCCTGTCCGGCTTCCTCGGCGCGGGGAAGACGACGCTGCTGGAGCACCTGCTCGCGAACCGGGAGGGCAGGCGGATCGCCGTCGTCGTCAACGACATGAGCGAGGTGAACATCGACGGCGCGCTCGTCGACCTGCACCGCAGCCAGGAGAAGCTGGTCGAGCTCACCAACGGCTGCATCTGCTGCACGCTGCGCGAGGACCTGCTGACCACGGTCGGCGAACTGGCCGCCGAGGGGCGCTACGAGCACGTCGTCGTCGAGTCGACCGGGATCTCCGAGCCGATGCCGGTGGCGGCGACGTTCGAGTGGACCTTCGACGACGGCACCGCGCTCTCCGACGTGGCGCGGCTCGACACCATGGTCACCGTCGTCGACGCCTCCACCTTCGAGCACCTGCTGACCAGCGAGGACTCGCTCGCCGACCGGGAGCTGCAGGCCGCCGAGGGCGACGAGCGGACGCTGTCGGACCTGCTCGCCGACCAGGTCGAGTTCGCCGACCTGCTGGTGCTGAACAAGACCGATCTCGTCGCGCCGCACGCGCTGGGCCGGATCGAGGCACTGCTGTCGCGGATGAACCCGGGCGCCCGCATCGTGCGCGCCGTGCGCGGGGACGTGCCGGTCACCGACCTGCTCGACACCCGTCGCTACGACCCGGCGGCGGCCTCGGCGACACCGGGCTGGGCCCAGGAGCTCAACGGCTCGCACACCCCCGAGACCGAGGAGTACGGGATCGCGAGCGTCACCTGGCGGGCGGCGCGCCCGTTCCACCCGGCACGACTGCTCGACGCGCTCGGCGAGTGGCCCGGCCTGCTGCGCAGCAAGGGCTTCTGCTGGCTGGCCACCCGGCCCGACGTCGCGGGGCTGTGGTCGCAGGCCGGGCCGAACATGGCACTGGACCCGGCCGCGCCGTGGTCGTCGTTCGACGGGCCGCGCGGGCAGGAGATCGTGTTCATCGGGCTCGGCCTGACCCGCGACACCGTCACCGCCCGGCTCGACCCGGCCCTGCTCACCGACGACGAGCTGCTCGCCGGGCCCGACTCCTGGCGCGACCTGGACGACCCGCTGCCCGCCTGGGACCTCGACGACCTGCACGACCACGAGCACGCCTCCGTGGCCGGGTAGCGTCGGACCGCGTGCCCGACCTCACACCGGACGAGTTCCGCGCCCTCGGCCACCTGTTCGTCGACGCCGTCGCCGACGCCCGCGCCGGGATCGAGCGTCACCCGGTCCGCGACGTCGTGGAGCCCGGCACCGTGCGGGGCCGCTTCCCCCGCGAGGCGAACGAGGACCCCGAGCCGCTCGCCGCGTTCCCGTCGCTGGTCGAGGCCGTCACCGGCGACGCCGACACCCGCTGGCAGCACCCCGGCTTCCACGCCTTCTTCCCGGCGAACGCCTCGCTGACCTCGCTGCTCGGCGAGCTGCTCGCCGGCGGCGCCGGGACGCAGGGGATGCTCTGGTCCACCTCGCCCGCCTGCACCGAGGTGGAGCAGGCGGTCACCGACCAGCTGGCCAGGGCACTCGGACTGGACGAGTCGTTCACCCACGACGGCGGCGGGGGCGGCTCGATCCAGGACTCGGCGTCCTCGGCGGCGCTGGTCGCGCTCACCGCCGCGCTGCACCGGGCAGCGCCGGACCCGGACTCCGGCTGGCGGGCGCACGGGGTGACCGGGCGGGAGCGCGTCTACGTCACCGCCGAGACGCACTCGTCGCTGGCCAAGGCGGTGCGGGTGGCCGGACTCGGCTCCGACGGGCTGCGGACGGTCCCGTGCACCCCGGGGACGCGGGCGATGGACCCGGACGCACTGGCCGACACCCTGGCCGCCGACACCGCCGCCGGGCTGGTCCCGGTGCTGGTGTGCGCGACGGTCGGGACGACCTCGACCGGGTCGAGCGACCCGGTCGCGGCCCTGGTCACGGCGGCGCGGCCGCACCGGGCCTGGGTGCACGTCGACGCCGCGTGGGCCGGCGTCGCGGCGCTCTGCCCGGAGCACCGCTGGGTGCTCGACGGCGTGAACCCGGGCCCGGGGCCCGGCGTCGACTCCTTCTGCACCGACGCCCACAAGTGGCTGCTCACCGCGTTCGACGCCTCGCTGCTGTGGGTGCGCGACGCCCGCGCGCTGCCGGCCGCGCTGTCGATCACCCCGGCCTACCTGCGCGACGCGCACTCCGACTCCGGCGCCGTCGTGGACTTCCGGGACTGGCAGGTCCCGCTCGGGCGGCGGTTCCGGGCACTGAAGCTGTGGGCGGTGCTGCACGGGCAGGGCCTGTCCGGGCTGCGGGCGCACCTGCGCGGGCACGTGGACCTCGCCGCCGAGCTGGCCGAGCGGCTCCGCGGGCACGACGACCTGGAGCTGGCGTGTACACCGGTGCTGTCGCTGGTCTGCCTGCGCTCGCGTGCCGGCGACGCGGCGACCACCGCGCTGCTGGAGCGGGCCAACGCCGACGGTCGGGTGCTGCTCACCGGTACCGAGGTCGACGGGCACCCGGTGGTGCGGGTGGCGTTCGGCGGGATCACCACCGGCCGCGCGCACCTCGAGGTCGTCTGGGATGTCCTGTCCGCCCGATCGTGACCGCCATGGGTAAGGTTCGCCTGTCCACCCGGAAGGGTGTACTGACCTGATCTCCCGGCGCCCGGTGCACCCGCCCGCACGGGTCCCGTCGAAAGGACCGCCCCCATGCCCCGATCCCTGCTCCGTGCGCTCGCCGCGTACGTGGTCCTGCTGCTGGCGCTGGCCGGCTGTGCGTCCGGGGGCACCGGCGACACCGCGCAGCCCGCCCCCACCGGCGAGGCCGCCGGAGCCTTCCCGGTCACACTGAAGCACGCCTTCGGCGAGACGACGATCCCGGCCGCACCGCAGCGGGTGGTCACCGTCGGCTTCAACGACGCCGACTTCGCACTGGCCGTGGGGGTGAAGCCGGTCGGGGTCCGCGAGAACATCGGCGACTACGACTACGCACAGCGCCCCTGGGCGCAGGAGGCACTCGGCGGGACCCAGCCGCAGCTGCTGACCGGAGCCGAGATCCCGATCGAGCAGGTCGCCGCACTGAAGCCCGACCTGATCCTCGGCGTCTACTCCTTCATGGACCAGGCGACCTACACCGCGCTGTCGCAGATCGCGCCGACCGTCGCCCAGGGCACCCCCGACGGCACGAACCCCGCAGGCTGGGAGGAGCAGACCCGCATCACCGGGCAGGCCACCGGCCGCACCGAGCAGGCCGAGCAGGTCATCGCCGCGACCCGCGCGAGGTTCGACGAGGCCAAGGCAGCCCACCCCGACTTCGCGGGCAAGAACCTGAAGATGGACTTCTTCATCGAGGGTGTCCCCTACGACATGGGCACCGACGACCTGCGCGCCCAGATCTTCGCCGGCCTCGGTTTCGCCGTCCGGCCGGACTCGCAGACCCTCTCGCTGGAGCGCCAGGGCGACCTCGACAGCGATCTGCTCGTGGTGCTGGGCCGCTCGCGCGCCGAGTCCGAGGCCGACCCGGTGTTCCGGGCGATCCCGGCGGTGCAGCAGGGCCGGGTGGCCTACCTCGGGCCGTTCGAGACCGAGTTCGCCGCCGCACTGGGCTACTCCAGCCCGCTGTCGCTGCCCTACGCACTCGACACCGTGGTGCCGCAGCTCGACGCGGCGCTGAAGGGGCAGGCACCGGGGAACTGAGCCCGCCGCCGACCGCGTCGGGCGTCGATGTTGGCAAGGCTATCCTGACACAATGGACGTTCCCACCCGCCAGGCGGAGTCCGGCCGGTCCGTGTTGCGGGGGTCGCTGGGGGCCTTCCGTGGACGGCTCGCCGCGGCGTCGGCGCTGTTCTGCGGCCACCAGGCGGGTGAGGCACTCGTCCCCGTCCTCGTCGGGGTGGTGATCGACCGCGGGATCGCGGCCGGCGACCCCGTCGCCCTCACCGGCTGGTTGCTGGTCCTCGGACTGGACTTCCTGTTCCTGTCCACCTGCTACCGCTTCGGCGCCCGGCACGCCTGGTCGGCCGACGTACGCGGCGACGCCCGGCTGCGGCTGCAGGTGGCCGGGCGGCTGCTCGACCCCCGCGGCGGCGCCGAGGCCGGACGGCTGCCCGGTGAGCTGGCCTCGATCGCGGTGTCCGACGCGAAACGTGTCGCGGTGGTCAGCTTCATGCTCCCGCTCGGGCTGGCCGCGGTGACCGCGGTCGTCGTCGCGGCGATCGCGCTGCTCACCATCTCGCTGCCGCTGGGGCTGCTCATCCTGCTGGGCTCCCCGCCGCTGCTGTGGGCGATCCAGCGGATCGGCACCCCGCTGGAGCGGCGCAGCCACGCCGAACAGGAGCGGGCGGCCGCGGCCTCCGGGTCGCGGCCGACCTGATCGACGGCGTCCGGGTGCTGAAGGGGCTCGGGGTCGAGCCGGCGGCCCAGCGTCGCTACCGTCGGGTCAGCCGGGAGGCGCTGGGCGCGACCCTGTTCGCCACCCGGGCCGAGGCCGGGTTCCTCGGCTCGGTCCAGCTGGTCAACGGGCTCTTCCTCGCCCTCATCGCGCTGGTCGGCGGGCGACTCGCCGCCGACGGCCAGCTCAGCATCGGCGGGCTCGTCGCCGCCGTCGGCCTCGCCCAGTTCCTGGTGGGCCCGCTCGAGGTGTTCGGCGCGGTGAGCCGCCAGCTCGCCCAGGGCCGCGCGTCCGCCGGCCGGATCGCGACGCTGCTCGGCAGCGAGCACGCCGTCACCGCCCGGCCCGGGTCCGGCTCCGGGAGCGCCGCTGCGGCCGGGGACGGCGGGCTGACCCTGCGCGGGGTCCGCACCGTGGGCCTGTCCGGCGTGGATCTCGACGTCGCACCGGGAACCATGCTGGGTGTGGTCACCGACGACGCGGCGACCGCACTCGGGCTGGTCCGGCTGCTGGGCCGCGAGACCGACCCCGTCGACGGCCGGGTCGAGGTCGGCGGGACCGACCTCACCGCGCTGGAGTGCACCGACGCCCGCGCCGGTGTGCTCGTCGCCGCGCACGACGCGCACCTGTTCGCCGGCACCGTGCGCGACAACGTCCTCGCCGGGTGTGCGCCCGGGACCGACCCGGCCCCGGCGATGGCCGCGGCTCGCGCCGACCAGGCCGCGGAGGTCCTCCCCGACGGGGCGGACACCGCGGTCGCCGCCCGGGGCAGCTCCCTGTCCGGGGGTCAGCGGCAGCGGCTCGCCCTCGCCCGGGCCCTCGCCGCCGACCCCCCGGTGCTCGTGCTGCACGACCCGACCACCGCGGTCGACGCCGTCACCGAGGCCGCGATCGCCGACGGGCTGCGCGCGCTGCGCCGCGGCCGGACCACCGTCGTCGTCACCACCAGCCCGGCGCTGCTGGCCGCCGCCGACCGGACCGTCGTCCTGCGCGGCGGCCGGATCGCCGCGGACGGGACGCACAGCGAGCTCATGGCCGACCCCGACTACCGGAAGCTGGTGACCGGATGACCACCCGCCTGCCCGTCGCCGACGGGGCACGGATGCGGGCCGTCCTCGGCGAGCTGCTGCGGCCCCAGCGCGGCACCGCGCTGCTCGGGCTCGGGACGCTCGTCGGGGCTGCCGCGGTCAGCCTGCTCACCGCACCACTGCTCGGCCGGATCGTCGACCTGGTCGCCGACGGCCGGGGGCGCCGACGCCGTCACCGCACCGGTGCTCGGCCTGGTCGGGGTCGCGGTCGGGCAGGGCGTGCTCGCGATGCTCGGCGTCGCCCTGGTCGCCCGCGCCGGGGAGACGGTGCTGGCCGGGCTGCGCGAACGGTTCGTCGACCGGGCGCTGCACCTGGACCTGGAGCAGCTGGAACGGGCCGGGTCCGGGGACCTGACCTCGCGGGTCACCGACGACGTCAGCGTCGTCGCCGAGGCCGTGCGCGAGGCCCTGCCCGAGTTCGCCCGCTCCGCGCCGCTGATCGGCCTGACCCTCGTCGCGCTGCTCGCGCTGGACTGGCGGCTGCTCCTCGGCGCGCTGCTCGCCGTCCCGATCCAGGCCTGGACCGCGCGCTGGTTCCTCACCCGGTCCGGCCCGATCTACGCGGCGCAGCGGATCGCCTACGGCGACCAGCAGCAGCAGCTGCTCGACACCGCCGCGGGGGTGTCGACCGTGCGGGCGTTCCGCCTGCACGACCAGCACCGGGACCGGGTCGCCGAACGCGCCGACGCCGTCGTCGGGCTCGCGATGCGGGTGATCCGACTGCAGACCCGATTCTTCGGCCGGCTCAACGCGGCGGAGTACCTGGGCGTGACCGGTGTCCTGGTCGCCGGCTTCTGGCTGGTGACCTCCGGTGAGGCCACGATCGGCACGGCCAGCGCGGCGGCGCTCTACTTCATCAACCTGTTCGGCCCGGTCAACGTGGTGCTGTTCCAGCTCGACGTCGCCCAGTCCGCGATCGCCGGGCTGCGCCGGATCGTCGGGGTCGCCGACCTCGCCCCCGAGCCCGATCCCGCCGAGCCCGCCCGGCCGGACGGCTCCCGCGTCCGCGCCCGCGGCCTGACCCACGCCTACGTCGACGGACACCCGTCGCTGCGCGGGGTGGACCTCGACGTCGAGCCGGGCACGCGGGTCGCCCTGGTGGGCGCGAGCGGCGCGGGCAAGTCCACCCTGGCGAAGCTGGTCGTGGGGCTGCACCGGCCGTCGTCCGGCCGGATCGAGATCGGCGGCGCCGGCCTCGACGAGCAGGGCCCGACCGTCCGCCGGGACACCGTCGCGCTGGTCACCCAGGAGGTGCACGTGTTCGCCGGGACGCTGGCCGAGGACCTGCGCCTGGCCGCCCCGGACGCCGACGACGCGCAGCTGCGCGCTGCGCTCGACACCGTCGGGGCGCTGGCCTGGGCCGAGGCGCTGCCCGAGGGCCTGGCGACCCCGGTCGGGAACGGCGCGCACGAGCTGGACGTCGTGCAGTCCCAGCAGCTCGCGCTGGCCCGGCTCGTGCTCGCCGACCGGCCGGTCGTGATCCTGGACGAGGCCACCGCGGAGGCGGGCAGCTCCGGGGCCCGGGCGCTGGAGGACGCGGCGCTCGCCGCGGCTCGCGGGCGGACGACGGTGGTCGTCGCGCACCGCCTGACCCAGGCGGCCACCGCCGACCGGGTCGTCGTCCTCGAGGACGGGCGGGTCATCGAGCAGGGCCGCCACGACGAGCTCGTGGCCGCCGGGGGCACCTACGCCCGACTGTGGGGTGCCTGGTCGGGTCTGCGGCCCGACCAGGCACCCGATCTCGGCTGAGTGGCGCGGCGCCCCGGATCAGGCGGCGCCGCGGATCAGGCGTCGGTGCGTTCGCGCAGGCTGCGCGGTCGCAGATCGGTCCAGTTCCGTTCGACGTAGTCCAGGCACGAGGTCCGGTCGGCCGGCCCGTGGACCGAGGTCCAGCCCGCCGGGACCTCGGCGAAGTCCGGCCACAGCGAGTGCTGACCCTCGTCGTTCACCAGCACCCGGAAGGTGCCGTTCTCGTCGTCGAAGGGGTTGGTGGACATGGTTCTCCTCCGGTGCGGGGACGTGGTGGGGCGCTCAGACGGTGGCGGTGTCGCGTCCGCTCGCCTCCGGGGAGGCGACCGCCGTTCCCCGGACGAGCGAGGCGACGATCTCTCCGGACCGCACGGCGATGTTGGACAGCAGGGTCGAGGTGATGCCGTGCGTGTGCTCGGTCGGACCCTGCAGGTAGACGCCGGCCCGGACCGTTCCGCCGCCGGGGAGCGCACCGGTGCGGACGCGGTAGTCGCGCTGCACGTCGAGCCGGCCCTGTCCGTCGCGCCCGCAGGCCTGCTGCAGGCCGGCGTCGAGCAGCCACAGTGGGTCGGCCGACCGGTACCCGGTCGCGTAGACCACGGCATCGGCGGTGATGACCTCGCGCTCGCCGTCGATGAGCGACTCGATGGCCAGTTCCACCCGGTCCCCGACGTCGACGACGTCGGCCACCCGGGAGACGTTGCGGAAGCGCAGTCGCTCCCGGCCGGCGACCCGCTCGTGGTAGTGCGTGCGGTACAGGCCCTCGATCAGCTCGGGGTCGACCACGGAGTAGTTGGTGTTGGCGTGGTAGCCGAGGATGCGGTCCTTGACCTCGTCCGGGGCGGTGAAGAAGTCGTCGACGGCGGCCGGGTCGAAGATCCGGTTGGCGAAGGACGTGTCGTCGGCGGGGCTGTAGCCGTAGCGGGCGAACACCGCGTGCACCTCGGCGGTCGGGAAGGTGCGGTGCAGGTGCTCCACGGTCTCCGCCGCGCTCTGCCCGGCCCCGACGACGGCGAACCGCGCGGGCGAGGCGCCGGCGAGCTCGCGGGTGTGGAAGAGCAGGTCGCGGCTGTGCCAGATGCGTCCGCCTGCGGTGATCCCGCGCGGGAGGACCGGGGTGAGCCCGCAGGCGAGCACGACGTTGCGGGTCCGCAGCCGCTCCACCCGTTCGCCGGTGCGCACCACGACGTCGAGGAGGTCGACCACCCCGTCGCCGGGCACGGGCTCGATCTCGACGACCTCGCTGCCGTAGTCGACGGTCACCGGGGAGCCCGCGGCGTCGCTGACCTCGCCGACCCGTGCGGCGGCCCACTCCAGGTAGTCGTGGAACTCGCGGCGGGTGGGGAACGACGAGCCGTAGTTGATGAAGTCGGCGAGCCGGTCGCGGTCGTGCAGGTAGGACAGGAAGGAGAAGCCGCTGTTCGGGTTCCGCAACGTCACGAGGTCCTTGAGGTAGGACACCTGCATGGTCGCGTCCTCGAGCAGCATCCCGCGGTGCCAGCCGAACCGCTCCTGGCGCTCGACGAACCGGCCGGTCACCGGCGCGTCGGCCGGGGCCGCCGCGTTGTGCTCCAGCAGGGCGATCGCGATGCCGAGGTTCGACGGCCCGAACCCGACCCCCACTACGTCGAGTACCTCCGGGGCGGAGTGGGGGTTCGCGTTCGCGGGGTTCGCCATCACGGTCCTTTCGTTGCTTCGGCACGCCTCAGATAAGGCGAGGCTAACTGCAACACGAAGGTGGACGTCCCGCCTAGGGGGTGATCGTCGGAACCCGGCCGCAACGGCTCGTCTGCGCTGGTCGGAGCAGCGGAGTGACGAACGTGTCACCCGTTCAGAGTATGGAGCGCCGGCACGCACACACCGCCGGACGAGGGTGTCGCATGCCCCGTCCGTGCGTCACCGGTTCTGGCGACAGGGACACGGGCAGGGACGGGTACGTGCGCGGGACCCGGCCCGACACGGCCGGCGGCCACGAACGGCGGCGCCGCGCGGGACGACCGAGCGTCCCGCGCGGCGCCGATGACGGTTCACCAGTCCCAGTTGCGCACGAGCACTCTCCCCTCGACCGGAGTACTTCTCACCGTCCCGGAACGGACGCCGTTGCGCTCCGCACGTCAGAACGCACGGCACGCTCCACGATCGAGTGATGACAGGTCCAGAGTAAGCGATGGACAACGCTCCGTCACGGTTTAACGCAAGCCTGAGGCGTTCGTCGTCGGTTCCGGGCCGCTCGGCGCGGACTCGGGCCGCTGCGACACGAACGGCAACCGCTTGCCTTACTCCCGCGTAGCCTCGACCCGATACCCCTGAACGCACCCGACGAACAGGCAGGCGACGTGACCTCTGGCCCGGTGGCACCGCGCCCGGCACGGCGTCGCCGTCGTGTGCCGGACGCCCGGTCGCTGCTCGGCCTGCCGGTGCGCCCGCTGCTGCTGGTCCTGGCCGTCGAGTCCGCGGCGGTGGCCGCCGTCGTCGCGGGCGCGCTGACCGGGGCCGCGCCGACGCGGACCGACGCGCTGCTCTGCGGGCTGCTGATGCTGGTGGCCGCGGTGCACACCGAGCTGTCGGTCAACGCCGAACGCCTGCGGCGCCGGATCGCCGAGACCCGCTACATCAACATGACCTCGGTCTGGACCTTCGCGGCGGCGCTGCTGCTGCCGCCGGTGCTCGCGACGGCCGTCGTCGCCGTCATCTACGTCCACCTCTACCTGCGGGTGGTGCGCCCGAGCGGCACGCCGCCGCACCGCCAGGTCTGCAGCGCCGCCACGGTCCTGCTCGCCGTGCACACCGTCGCGGGGCTGCTCGCGCTGGTCGGCGGCTGGGGCGGGGCTCCGGCGACCCCGCAGAACGCGGCGCTGGTGCTGGGCGCGCTGGTCGCCTACACCACGGTGAACACGCTGCTGGTCGTGTCGGTGCTGCGGCTGACCGCACCGGGGTCGCGGTTCCTCGTGATCCTGTGGGGCGGTGACATCGGGCTGGAGCTGGCGACGCTGTCGATCGGCGGGCTGGTCGCCGTCGTGCTCGCCAACACCTCCCCCTGGTTCGCGCTGCTCGCGGTGCTGCCGCTGCTCGTCGTCGAGCAGACGACCCTGGTGCGTCAGCTCGAGGCGCAGGTCGACACCGACGCCAAGACCGGGCTCCTCAACCCGGCGGCGTGGCGCTGGCGCAGCCGCCAGATGCTGGAACGGGACACGCGCACCGACCGCGCCGGCGCGGTGCTGATCCTCGACCTCGACCACTTCAAGGCGGTCAACGACCGGCACGGCCACCTGGCGGGCGACGACGTGCTCCAGGCCGTCGCCGACGTCCTCACCACCGAGGTGCGCGACGAGGACCTGGCCGGCCGGTTCGGCGGCGAGGAGTTCGTGGTCACGCTCGGCGGGATGCGCGCCGACGACACCCTGGACGACCGGGCCCGCGAGGTCGCCGAGCGGATCCGCCGGGGCGTGCGCGCGCTGGAGGTCGACACGGCCACCGCGGGCCGGGTCACCGGGCTGTCGGTGTCGGTCGGCGTCGCGACGACACCGGACCACGGCTCGGACCTCGACGGGCTGCTGGCCGCCGCGGACGCCGCGCTCTACGAGGCCAAGCACGCGGGCCGCGACCGGGTCGCGGTGCGGCCCCCGGCGCCGCCCGTCGTTCCCGAGGGTGCGACGCCGCCGTTCGGGCTGAGCTTCGGCACCTGAGAGCTACCGCACCTGAGGACTCCGACACCCGGGGCGCCGGTCACGGCCCGAGCAGCACCCGGGCCAGGTCCTTCCACTGGGGCAGCATCGGGTCGCTGCCCGGGTCGCGCGGGTCGAAGGTGTAGGTCAGCGAGGTGCCGCGCATCGAGGTGAGCAGCAGGTCGCGCAGCTGCTTGAACCGCGGGCGGCCGGCGAGCTCGTCGCCGAACATGCGGGCCATCGACGCCCGGATCGCCGCGCCGAGGCGCTTCTCCTCGGGTCGCAGCGCCTCGGCGATCTCGGCGTTGGACCGGGCCGCGGTCCAGAGCTCCACCGCCGCCCAGAAGTGGGGCTCGGAGAAGCTCTCCCACAACAGCTCGATGACCCGGTCGGCCCGCTCGAACGAGCCGACCGGGTCGGTCTCGACCACCCGTCGCACGCGTTCCTCGGTGTCGGCGACGCGCTTCACCGCCAGGTGCTGCGCGGCCGCGACCAGCAACCGGTCCCGGCTGGGGAAGTGGTGCAGCAGCCGGCCGCGCGACACGTCGGCGGCCGACTGGATGGTCAGGGTCGTGGAGCCCGAGTAGCCGCCGTCGATGAGGCAGGCCACGGCGGCGTCCAGGATCCGGGCGCGGCTGTCCTCCGACCGCTGCGCCCGGCTCCTGACCGCCGGAGGGTGTTCGGTGTTCATGATGTGCTCATGATCGCCTGTCGGTCATCGGCTCAGAGTCCCAGACCCCGGCCGATCACCTCCTTCATGATCTCGGTGGTGCCGCCGTAGATCCGGGTGATGCGGGCGTCGGCGTAGGCCTTGGAGACCGGGTACTCGCTCATGTAGCCGTAGCCGCCGTGCAGCTGCAGACAGCGGTCGGCGACCCGGCCCTGCAGCTCGGTGCACCAGTACTTCGCCTTCGACGCGTCGACGGCGGTCAGCTCGCCCGCGTTCAGCGCCCGCACGCAGTCGTCGACGTAGTGCTCGGCGAGGTCGATCTCGGTGTCCATCTCGGCCAGCGCGAACTTCGAGTTCTGGAACGAGCCGACCGGGGACCCGAACGCCTTGCGCTCCTTGACGTACTCCAGGGTGTTCGTCAGCACCGTACGGGCCGCGGCCACCCCGGCGACGGCGATCGACAGGCGCTCCTGGGGCAGCTTCTCGACCAGCTGGACGAAGCCCTTGCCCTCCTCGGGCCCGAGCAGGTTCTCCACCGGCACCTTCACGTCGGTGAAGGAGAGCTCGGCGGTGTCCTGGGCGTGCATGCCCAGCTTGTCGAGGTTGCGGCCGCGCTCGAAGCCCTCCATCCCGCGCTCGAGCACCAGCAGGCTCATGCCCTTGTGCTTCTGCGACGGGTCGGTCTTCACCGCGACGACGACGAGGTCGGCGTTGATCCCGTTGGTGATGAAGGTCTTCGCGCCGTTGACGACGTAGTGGTCGCCGTCGCGGATGGCGGTCGTCGACATCGACGCCAGGTCCGAGCCGATGCCCGGCTCGGTCATCGCGATGGCGAGGATCTTCTCCCCCGCCACGACGCCCGGCAGCCACCGCTGCTTCTGCTCGTCGGTGGTGTAAGCGAGCAGGTAGGGCAGCACGATGTCGTTGTGCAGGGTCAGGCCCAGCCCCGAACCGGCCGCACCGACGCGCAGCACCTCCTCGGAGACGATGGCGTTGAACCGGAAGTCCCGCACCCCGCCGCCACCGAACTCCTCGGGCGCGTCCATGCCCAGGAACCCGTTGGCGCCGGCGGTGGTGAACAGCTCCCGGGAGACGACGCCGTCGCGCTCCCACTGCGCCTCGTGCGGGGCGATCTCCTTCTCGACGAAGGCCCGGAAGGCCTCGCGGAAGTCCTCGTGGTCGGACTCGTAGAGCGTGCGCTTCACGGCGCCGCCTCCTCTCTGGGGTACCGGCAGGGGGACTAGCGGGGCTGCATGCGGATCGCGCCGTCGAGACGGATCGTCTCGCCGTTGAGCATCGGGTTCTCCACAATGTGGGCGGCGAGCTTGCCGTACTCCGCGGGCTGCCCCAGCCGCGACGGGTGCGGCACCTGCTTGCCCAGCGAGGTCTTGACGTCCTCGGGCAGGCCGGCGAGCAGCGGCGTCTCGAACAGACCGGGGGCGATGGTGTTGACCCGGATGCCGATGCTCGCCAGGTCACGGGCGATCGGCAGGGTCATGCCGACGACGCCGCCCTTGGACGCCGAGTAGGCGGCCTGGCCGATCTGGCCCTCGAAGGCCGCCACCGAGGCGGTGTTGATGATGACGCCGCGGTCGCCGTCGACGTGGTCGGACTTGGCGATGCGCTCGGCCGCCAGCCGGATCACGTTGAACGTGCCGATCAGGTTGACGTTGATGACCTTGGTGAAGTCGGCCAGCGGGAACGGGCCGGTCTTGCCGAAGGTCTTGATGCCGTTGCCGATGCCGGCGCAGTTGACCGCGACGCGGACGGTGCCGAGCTCCTCGGCGGCGTCGAGGGCGGCCGAGACCTGCTCCTCGTTCGTGACGTCGGCGGCGACGAAGCGGACGCTGTCCCCCAGCTTGTCGGCGACGGCCTCGCCCTGCGACGACGGCAGGTCGATGATCAGGACCTTGGCGCCGAGCTCCACGAACTTCTCCGTGGTGGCCAGGCCCAGGCCGGACGCACCGCCGGTGACGACGGCGACGGAACCGTTGATGTCCATGTTCTGTCTGTTTCCTTCCGGGTGGGGAGCGGGTGTCAGAGGAGTTCGAGGATGGTGGCGTTGGCCTGGCCGCCGCCCTCGCACATGGTCTGCAGGCCGTAGCGGATGCCGTTGTCGCGCATGTGGTGGACCAGGGTGGTCATGATCCGCGCGCCGGAGCCGCCGAGGGGGTGGCCCAGCGCGATGGCGCCGCCGTTGGGGTTGAGCCGCTCGCCGACACCGGACGCGGTGTCGGTGGTGCCCGCGATGTCCGCCAGCCAGGCCAGCGGCACCGGCGCGAACGCCTCGTTGACCTCGAACGCGCCGATCTCGTCCAGCGACAGACCGGAACGCTTCAGCGCCTTCTCCGTCGCGGGGATCGGGGCGGTCAGCATGATGACCGGGTCGGCGACGGCGAGGACCGCGGTGTGCACGCGGGCGATCGGGGTCAGGCCGAGCTCGCGGGCCTTCTCGCTGGTGGTCATCAGCAGCGCGGCGGAGCCGTCGGAGATCTGCGAGGAGTTGCCCGCGTGGATGACGCCGCCCTGGTCGGCGTCCTTGAACACCGTCTTGAGCTGGGCGAGGCCCTCGACGGTCCCGCCGCGGCGGACCCCCTCGTCGGCGGTCACGCCGGCCAGCGGGGAAAGCTGACCGTCGAACCGGCCGTCGTCCTGCGCGGCGGCGGCGCGCTCGTGCGACAGCAGCGCGAACTCGTCGAGCTGGGTGCGGGAGAAGCCCCACTTCTCGGCGATCATCTCCGCGCCGACGCCCTGGTTCGGGGCGACCCCGTAGCGGGCGGCGAAGTCGGCGCCGAACGGGTCCTGGCCCTGCAGGGAGGAGCCCATCGGCACCCGCGTCATGGACTCGACACCGCCGGCGACGGCCACGTCGTACTGCCCGGCGATCAGGCCCGCGGCCGCGAAGTGCACCGACTGCTGGCTGGACCCGCACTGGCGGTCGACGGTCACACCGGTGACGGTCTCGGGGAACCCGGCGGCCAGCGCGGCGTTGCGGGCGATGTCGAAGGTCTGCTCCCCGGTCTGGGACACGCAGCCCCACAGGACGTCGTCGATCTGCGCCGGGTCCACGCCCGAGCGCTCGACCAGGCTGCGCAGGACGTGCGCGGACAGGTCCGTGGGGTGGACGTCCGCCAGGCCGCCCTTTCGCTTGCCGACCGGGCTGCGTACGGCCTCGACGATGACTGCGTCTCGCACGGTGTTCGCTCCTTCGCGACGGTGGACGGCGCCCGGGTCGGGGCCGTCGACTCGCCTGCGACGGTAGCAGGAAACAGTCAGAGTTGACTGTCACGAATCCGTGCGACGCCGCTCACGCCCGCCCGGGGACGACCTCGCCCACGGCCCGCCCGGGGACGCGGGCCCCGGTCCGCCCGGCCAGCAGGACCAGGTAGCCCAGGACCAGGAATCCGGCCGCCAGCCGGAGGACGTTCCAGGCCAGCCCGCCGGCGCCGACGGCGTCCGGATCCAGGAAGTAGTACGGCGCGCGCCGGCCGGCGCCGTTGAGCACGGCCAGCGCCAGCCCGAGGTACGCGGCCGGGAACAGCAGCCACACCGGCGGGTGCCACCAGCGCAGCCCGCCGCGGGCGGGCCGGACGAGGACCCAGTCGGCCAGCGCCAACACCGGCACGACGATGTGTAGCAGCACGTTGGCCGGGGTGAAGCCCGTCGAGCGCCCGGACAGGAACAGCACCCAGACCAGGCCGGCGACCAGCAGGTAGACCACGACCGCACCACGGACCGCGGGCCGCGCGTCGTACCGGCGACCCAGCAGGGTCCAGAGGTAGAAGGCCGCGGCGAGCAGGTTGACCTGGTAGGTGAAGGTGGTCAGACGCCAGGCCACGCCGCTGCGCGAGGTCAGTTCGACCACGACCAGCGCCGCCAGCACGCAGGCGACGACCGCCCCGCGCAGGACGACGGCGACGACGGCGACGACGGCGACAGGGACCTTGCGGGGCGCCGGGAGATGCACGGGGGATCAACGCCGGGTGCCACCCACCGGGTTCCCGTGATCCGGACGGGTGATCCCGGTCATGCCGCGGTGCGCCGTCGCACGGCATGCCGCATCATGATCGTGAGCATTGCTCACCTCCTGGGAGGACCGATGTCCGGAGTACCGCACGGCAACGTCCCGGCCGGTGGCAACAGTGTCCCCGGCGGGTGGGACGTCACCCGCAGCGTCGGCGCGACCGCACTGGCCGTCGCTGCGGCCCGCGCCGCCGAGGCCGAGCGCCCTGACCCGCTGGTGGTCGACCCGTACGCGCGCGCACTCGTCGACGCCGCCGCGCCGGGGCTCCCGCTCGCCCGCGGTGCCGACGACGACGGCGGCGTCGGCTGGCGGGCGCTGGTCGACATGATGGCGATCCGCACCCGGGTGCTCGACGACGCGCTGCTGGCGGCGGCTGCGGACGGGGTGCGGCAGGTCGTCGTCCCCGCGGCCGGGCTCGACGCGCGCCCCTACCGGCTGGCCTGGCCGGACGGCACGTCGGTGTACGAGATCGACCAGCCCGAGGTGCTGGCCCACAAGCAGCGGGTCCTCGGCGCCACCGCGCCCCGGGCACGGCTGGTCGCCGTGCCCTGCGACCTGCGCGCCGACGGGCCGGGCGCACTGCGCGGGTCCGGATTCGACCCCGGCCAGCCCACCGCGTGGCTGGTGGAGGGCCTGCTGGCCTACCTGCCGCCGGAGGCGGAGGCAGACCTGCTCGCCCGGGTCGACGAGCTGTCCGCGCCGGGCAGCCGGGTCGCGCTGGAGGCGGTGGACCTGGCGGTCGCCGACGAGTACCTGCACACCGACGAGGTCCGGGCGATGGCCCCGGCGATGGGCAGCGACCTCGCGCAGCTGTGGGACACCCGGCGCCGCCCCGCACCGGCGTCGGTGCTGCGCGCGGCGGGGTGGGACGTGCGGGAGCGGACCCTCGGCGAGCTGGGCGCGGATCTCGGCCGGCAGCTCACGGGCCCGGTCGGCACGCTGGTCGCGCACGTCCTCGTCGTCGAAGCGGCCCGCTGACCCGGGTCACCTCCACGCCGGGCACCGGGCTCGACCGTCGGGCAGGTCACGGGGCCGGCCGGCGAGGTCGCCGAGGTCAGGCCTCGCGTCCGGCCGGCTCGACCAGCGCCGACGGGCGAACCGGCGCGCCGGGGTCGGCGGCGGCGAGCGCCACGGCCGTGGCGTGGTAGCCGGCGATCCGGGCGGCCGCACCCTCGTCGAGCAGGTCGAGACGGTAGGTCAGGCGCAGCGTCGACCCGGACAGCGAGACGTGCAGCCCGGCGGCCCGGCCGTCGCCGATGGTGGTGCCCGTGTCGGGACCGCGGTCGCCGGTGCGGCCGAGCGCACCGGGGGCGATCTCGGTACCGCGCAGGTCCGTGCCGGGATCGAGCACGGTGCCGAACGAGGGAATCGCCGTCCCGAACTCGGCGGCGAGGCGTCCCAGGTCCGAGTCGGAGTGGGCGCGCAGCCCGGCCAGTGCCTCGGCGGCCGCGAGGACGAGAGCGGACCAGCTGCAGGCCCTGTCCAGGCACACCGGCAGCGGCGTCGTACCGGGACGGGCCGGGATCCCGGCGACCACCTCGGCGTCGCCGGACAGGGCCGCGAGGACGGCGGCGTGCGCAGCGAGCAGCACAGCGCCGGGCTCGACGCCGGACCCCGCGGCGACGGCGGCGACCGCGTCCCGCGGGACCGGCTCGGTGTGCACGGCGGTCCCGGGCCGGGGTGTCGCCGTCCGGGCCGGGGCCGGGGTGGCACCGCCGGTCAGCAGCACCCGGCTCCAGTGCTCACGAGTGGCCGAGGTGGTGGGGTCGAAGAGAGTGCCGGTCATCGTGCGAGCTCTCCGTTCGACAGAGGGCGCGGGGCGGGATCCTCTCGCCCAGGAACGCGTTCGACCCGATCCGGGTCCGGTTCACGACGAATGCGGTGTCGCACTCGTCGGCGGTGACGATGGACATGACGATGGACATGACGCTGGACGTTCCGTCGGCGACCGTCGTCCCGGTTCCGTTCGAGCCTGCATGCGACGTCTCCCGTCTCACCGCCGTACCGAAGAGTCGCTGACCGACTCCGACGCGTACATCGTCACTTCTCATGATCGTGCGAACCCGCGGTCGTCACTGCTCCCTGGAACCGCGGCACGACTCCGACCGCGACGTCGACGGCGCCGCGGGCGCGAGCCTCGATACCGCGCGATCCCGATGACCTGTCTTCGTGACTCGCCGGGCGGAGGTTCGACGTGAGACCGGATGTGATCCAGCGCACCAGGACTCGGTCGTCGGTGCGCGCGTGCCGTGGGGCGGGGGCACACCCGGCCGGTTCCGGCCGAACGCCCGCGCCCGGGCGCGGGCAGTGATTCACTCGTCCGGTGAGACCGACCCTGGCGCGTGCACACCGTCGTCGGGGTCACCGGGGTGGAGCATGGACGGTTCTTCCCGACCACCACGCACAGGAGGACGTGTGACCGCACTGCCACGCCGCAGCGTGCTGCTCGGCACCCTCGGGGCCGCGGCCACCGGTCTGGTGCCGGCCACACCCGGTGGTGAGCCCGCCGCCGTGCCCCGCTGGTTCGCCGGCGCGCTGCGACAGGCGACGACGCCGGACCCGTTCACCCTCGGCGTCGCCTCGGGCGACCCGTCGCCCGACGGCATGGTGCTGTGGACCCGCCTGGCCCCCGAGCCCGACGCCGAGGACGGCCGCGGCGGCATGCCCGACCGGGCGGTCGAGGTCGAGTGGGAGGTCGCCGAGGACGAGCGCTTCGCCCGGGTCGTGGCGCGCGGCACCGAGACCGCCACCTCCGAGCTCGCGCACAGCGTGCACGCCGAGCCCGCGGGGCTCGCCCCGGGACGCGAGTACTTCTACCGGTTCCGCACCGGCGGACACCTCTCCCCCGCCGCGCGCACCCGGACCGCGCCCGCCGCAGGTGCCGCGGCGGCGTCGCTGACGATCGCGACGGCGTCGTGCGCGAAGTTCGGGGCGGGCCACTTCACCGCCTACCGCGGGCTGGCCGCCGATGCGCCCGACCTCGTCCTGCACCTGGGTGACTACTTCTACGAGACCGACCGGGGCGAGGTCCGCGACCCGGGACCGCCGGAGCCGACGACCCTCGCCGGGTACCGCCGTACCCACGCCCACCAGCGCTCCGACGAGGACCTGCGCGCCGCGCACGCCGTCGCCCCGTGGGTGGTCGTGTGGGACGACCACGAGGTCGTCAACGACTGGGAGGGCGCGACGACCGACCGGCGTCGGGCCGCGGCCCAGGCCTACTACGAGCACATGCCGCTGCGCCGGGCCTCGGTGCCCGACGGCCCGGACATCCAGCTCTACCGGCGGCTGTCCTGGGGTTCGCTCGCCACCTTCCACGTCCTGGACACCCGCCAGTACCGGATGCGCGGCTCGATGCTCGGCGCCGATCAGGAACGCTGGCTGCTGCGCGGCCTGCGGGACTCCGCGGCCGGCTGGGACGTGCTGGCCCAGCAGGTGTTCTTCGCCCCGCGCCGGGGCGGCAAGTCCGGCACCTGGGGGGAGTTCACCGGCTCCCGGGAACGGGTGGTCCGCGGCTGGACCGAGGCGGGCGTGCGCAACGCCGTCGTCCTCACCGGGGACGAGCACGTGCACCACGCCAACGAGATCCCCGGCGACGACGACAGGGTCGCCGGCACCGAGCTGGTCACCACCTCGGTGACCTCCGGCGGCGACGGCGACGGCGACGCGAAGTCCGGTGGCAGCGGCAGCTCGGTGTGGTCGCTCGACCGGCGCGGCTACGTGCTGGCGACCTTCACCCCCGCGCAGATGCGCGCGGACTTCCGCACCGTGTCCCGGGTCAGCGAGCCCACCGCCACGGTGCGCACCGCGGCGTCGTTCGTGGTGCCGGACCGGGAGCCGGGTCTGAACAAGGTCTGACCCGGTCCCGGCGCTCAGCCGGTCGCCACCCGGGGCTCGCGGACGTCGTCGCCGAGGGTGTCGAGCACCAGCGCGGCGATGCGCTCGCGGTGGGCCTCGGCGGACCCGAGCAGGGCCGCGGCGGCGACGGCGCGCTTGTAGTACAGGTGCGCGACGTGCTCCCAGGTGAACCCGATCCCGCCGTGCAGCTGCACCGCGTCCGCGGCCACCCGGTAGGTCGTCTCCGAACAGGTGGCCTGCGCGATCGACACCGCGAGGTCGGCGTCGTCGATGCGCGGGTCGTCAACCGCCCAGGCCGCGTGCAGCGCCGCGGTCCGGGCCTGCTCGACGGCGACGAGCATGTCCGCGCACCGGTGCTTGACCGCCTGGAACGACCCGATGGGCCTGCCGAACTGCAGCCGTTCCTTCGCGTAGGCGACGGTCAGGTCGAGCAGCCGGCGGGCGATGCCCGCCTGTTCGGCGGCGAGCAGCGCCCCCGCGGTGCGGAAGGCGTGGCGCAGGGCGCCGTCGGCGTCCGTACCGGTGGCGAGCACGGTGCCGGTCGCGCCGTCGAGGACGACCCCGGCGACCGGGCGGGTCACGTCGAACGAGCCGCGCCGCTCCACCCGCACCCCGTCGGCGCCCGCGTCGACGACGGCCAGTACCGGGCCGTCGACCCCCGCTGCCGCGACGACCAGCACGTCTGCGGCGCCCGCGTCCGGGACGTGGGAGACCGTGCCGGTGAGCCGGTCGCCGTCGGCGGTGACGCCGGCCGCGGACGCGCCGTCGTAGGGTGCGGTGAGCACGGCGACCAGGGCCGCGGTGCGTGAGCCGTCGGCCAGTGCTGCGAGCAGCGCGTCGCGCTCGGCGCCGCCGGGGCCGCGACCAGCGCCGGGATCGCGAGCGCGACGGTGCCGAGCAGCGGTCCGGTCACCAGGGCCGCACCGAGCTCCTCGGCTGCGACGGCCTGGTCCACACAGGTCCCGCCGGCGCCGCCGAGGTCCTCGGGGACGGCCAGCGACAGCGCGCCGAGCTCGGTGCCCAGGCGGCTCCAGAGTGCCCGGTCGAACCCGTCGGCGGTGTCGACGAGCCGGCGCAGGGTGGCCTCGTCGTGCTGGCGCTCGGCGAAGCGGTGCAGCGACGCGCGCAGCTCGCGCTGCTCGTCGGTGACGTCGAACTCCCGGAGTTCCTGCTCAGCCACGGGGGACCTCCTTCCAGGGGCGGTCGGAGTCCGACCGGGGCTCGCCGGGCAGGCCGAGGACGCGTTCGCCGAGGATGTTGCGCATGACCTCCGAGGTGCCGCCCTCGATGGTGTTCGCGCGCGAGCGCAGGAAGCGCTGCTGCACCGTGGAGTTCGGGTCGGTGTGCACCCGGCTGCGGTCCATCGACCAGTCGTCGTAGAGCAGCGCGTCCGGACCGAGCAGGTCCATGCAGAACTCGTAGACGTCCTGGTTCAGCTCGGCGCCGACCAGCTTGGACACCGAGCCCTCCGGGCCGGGCTGCCCGCCGCTCGCGGTGCGCCGCGCGCGGGCGAGGGTGAGGCGGTGGGTCTCGGCGCGGGTCCACAGGGCCGCGAGCCGGTCGCGCAGCACCGGGGTGTGCCGGTCGGGGTGGGCCCGCCACAGGCCGAGCGCCTCGCCGATGACGCCGCTGCCACGCCGCCCGGTGACCCCGCCGATGGCGGTGCGCTCGTTCATCAGGGTGGTGATCGCGACCTTCCAGCCGGCGCCGACCTCCCCGAGCCGGTGCGCGTCGAGGACCCGCGCGTCGGACAGGTGGACCTCGTTGAACTCGGCCTGCCCGGTCATCTGGCGCAGCGGGCGCACGTCGACCCCCGGCTGGGCCATGTCGATCACGAAGTAGGTCAGTCCGCGGTGCTTGGGCTGCTCGGGATCGGTCCGGGCGACGAGCATCCCCCACCGCGCGACGTGGGCCAGGGTCGTCCAGACCTTCTGCCCGTTGACGACCCACTCGTCGCCGTCGCGGACCGCGGAGGTGGCCAGACCCGCGACGTCGGAGCCGGCGCCGGGCTCGCTGAACAGCTGGCACCAGATCTCCTCGCCGGTGGCCATCGGCCGGAGCCAGGCCGCGACCTGCTCGCGGTCCGCTCCGTACTCGACGACGGTCGGCGCACCCATGCCGTAGCCGATCGGGTTGACCGCGAACATCCGCTCGCCGCCGGCGTCGGTGACGATCTGGTCGACCACCGGCTGCAGCCCGCGGGACAGACCGAGCCCGCCGAGCCCCTCGGGGTGGTGCACCCAGGCGAGGCCGGCGTCGTAGAGGGCGCCGAACAGCTCCTCGCGTGGCACCGACCGCGGGTCGTGGGCCTCGACCACCTCCCGGGCGGCCTGTGCCACGCGGGCCGCGTCGGATGCCGGTCGGGTCGTGGTGGGCGAGCTCATCGCACCTCCGGGAGCTGGGCCTGACATCGTCGTCGATGTCGCTCCCGACGGTAGCCGTCATCAGTTTCGGGGACCACGGTTAACGATTCCTGGTCCGGGTGCGACATCAGGTTCGTCCGTATGACGCAGCCCGAGCCCCAGGAGCACCGATGCCCGCCACCGCCGCCACCCACCGTCCCGCGGCCCGGTGCTCGACCGGACCGTGCTGCCGGGCTGGGCGCTGCTGCTGATCACCACCGGGCTCGCCGCCGCGGTCGTCGTGATCATGGTGCTGTCCTACAGCGGGCTGGCCTGACCCATACTCGGGGGTGATGTCCCCACTCCCCGACCTGCCGGTCCGCGCCGTCCTCGACGACCTGCGCGCGGCGCTGGACGACCGCGGCGGCGCCGTGCTCGTCGCCCCGCCCGGCACCGGCAAGACCACCCTCGTGCCGCTCGCGCTGGCCGGGCTCGACGGGTTCGCCCCGGGGCCGAGGGCACGGTGCTGGTGGCCGAGCCGCGCCGGGTCGCCGCCCGCGCCGCCGCGGCCCGGATGTCGTCGCTGCTGGGGACCGAGGTCGGCGGGCCGGTCGGCTACCGCGTCCGCGGCGACGCCCGCACCGGGCCGGCACCCGGGGCGAGGTCGTCACCTCCGGGCTGCTGCTGCGCCGCCTCGCCGGGGACCCGGAGCTGGCCGGGGTGTCCACCGTCGTCCTCGACGAGGTGCACGAACGCCACCTCGACGCGGACCTGCTGTCTCACCCTGCTGCTCGACGCCCGCGACGGGCTCCGTCCCGATCTGCGGCTGCTGGCCACCTCCGCGACCCTCGACGCGGCCCGCCCGGCCGTACTGCTGGGCGACGACGACCGGCCCGCGCCGGTGCTGGAGGTCGCCGCTCGCAGCCACGACGTCGCGGTCACCCACGTCCCGCCCGCCCGGGCCGGCCGCGGCGGGACCGAGCGGATCGAGAACACCGTGGCCCGGCCGACGTGTGTACGGGCACTCGAGCACGCAGCGTGCTGGCGTTCCTGCCGGGCGTCGCGGAGATCGGGCGGACCGCGTCGGCGCTGCGCCGAGCTCGGACCCGACGCCGACGTCCTCGCGCTGCACGGCAGGCTGCCCGCCGCCGAGCAGGACGCGGCGCTGCGCGACGGGCCACGGCGGCGGGGATCGTGCTCGCCACCGCCGTCGCCGAGTCCAGCCTGACCGTGCCCGGGGTGCGGGCCGTCGTCGACTCCGGGCTGGTCCGGGTCCCGCACACCGACCACCGGCGCGGGTTGTCCGGCCTCGTGACCCGCCGGGTCTCGCGCGCGGTCGCGACCCAGCGCGCGGGCCGCGCCGGGCGGGAGGCACCCGGCTTCGCCTACCGCTGCTGGCCCGGGGGCGAAGTGCTCGCCGACGCCCCGGACCCCGAGATCCGCACCGCCGACCTCACCGCGCTCGCGCTGGACCTCGCCGTCTGGGGCACCCCCGACGGCAGCGGTCTGCGCTGGTGGGACGCCCCGCCGCCCGGTCCGCTGGCCGCCGGACGCGGGGTGCTGACCGCGCTCGGCGCGATCGGCCCCGACGGCGCGGTCACCGACCGGGGACGGCGGATCTCCGCACTGGGCCTGCACCCGCGCCTCGCCAGGGCGCTGCTCGACGGCGTCGCCGCCGGAGGGGACCCGCGGGAGGTCGCCGGGATCGTCGCGGTCCTCGACGACGACACCCTCGCCGGCCCCGCCGACGACCTGACCGCCGCGCTGGCCCGGCTGCGCTCCGGCGACGCCCCCGGCGCCGGGCGGTGGCGCGGGGACCGGGACCGCCTGACCGGCGCGCTGCGCCGCGCCCGCGCTGCTACACCCGCGGCCACCTCGTCCCCCGCGGCCGCCGCCCCGCCGGGCACCGGGTCGCCGGGCACCGGGTCGCCGAGTACCGGGGCCCGCTCCGGCGCTGCCGCCGGGACACCGGCGCGGGCCCGGGGACGGACCGATCGCGCCGAGGGGGCTGCGGGCGCCGAGCTCGTCGCGTTGGTCACCGGGCTCGCCCACCCGGAACGGCTCGCCCGGCGCCGCGACACCGCGGCCGGGGTGTTCCTGATGGCCGGCGGCACCGCCGTCGAGGTCCCACCCGGTCCCCTGCGCGACGCCGAGTGGCTCGCCGTCGCCGTCGCCGACCGGCGCCCCGGGCAGACCCACGGCCGGGTACGCCTCGCCGCGGCGACCGATGCCGCGACCGCGCTGCGGGCCGCCGCGCCGCTGCGGGTCACCGGCTCGGAGGTCGTCTGGAGCGACGGCGACGTCCGTGCCCGCACCGTCGACCGGCTCGGCGCGATCGTGCTGTCGGAGAAGCCCGACCGCTCCCCCGACCCGGGTGCCGTCCGCGACGCGCTCGTCGCCGGGCTGCGCGCCGAGGGCACCGGGCTGCTGCGCTGGACGGCGGGCGCGGTGTCGCTGCGCGAGCGGCTGGGCTTCCTGCACCGGGTGCTGGGCGCACCGTGGCCGGACGTGTCCGAGGAGGCGCTCCTCGACTCCGCCGCCGATCCCGCCGGGTGGCTGGCGGGTCCGCTCGCCACCGCCCGGCGACGCTCGGACCTGGCACGGGTCGACGCCGGGCCCGCGCTGCGCCGGTACGTCGCCGCGGCCGTGGGCGGGCTCGCCGGGCGGATCGACGAGCTGGCCCCGGAGCGGCTCACCGTCCCCACCGGGTCCCGGATCGCGCTGGACTACTCCGGGGCGGCCCCTGCGCTGCCGGTGAAGGTGCAGGAGGTGTTCGGGTGGACCGGCTCCCCCGCCGTCGCCGACGGGCGGGTGCCGGTGGTGCTGCATTTGCTCTCCCCCGCCGGGCGCCCGACCGCGGTCACCGCGGACCTGGACTCGTTCTGGGACAACGCCTACCCGCAGGTCCGGGCCGAGCTCCGCGGGCGCTACCCGAAGCACGCCTGGCCGGAGGACCCGCGCACCGCGACACCGGGACGGGGCACCGGACGCCGCAGGTGAGCGCGGCGCCCGGTCCCGGCCGTCCCTGCCCCGGGCGGCCCTGCCCCGGGCGGCCCTGCCCCGGGCGGCCCTGCCGTCGAGATGCAGCTCAGCGGGAGTTGTCGATCTCCGCAGCCCGCTGAGCTGCATCTCGACGAGCGCGGGGCGACGGACCGCGACGGCGCGGCGGGTCCGGACCGCACTCGGCGGGGCGCGGAGCGCGGACGGGGGGCGCGGAGCGCGGACGGCCGGGCCGATCAGCGGACCTGGTCGGCGAACACCACGACGTTGTCGAGGTAGCTGCGGGCCGACCGGTCGAACACCCCGCCGCA
Source organism: Pseudonocardia sp. ICBG601 (assembly GCF_020496245.1). Classification (NCBI taxonomy): domain Bacteria; kingdom Bacillati; phylum Actinomycetota; class Actinomycetes; order Pseudonocardiales; family Pseudonocardiaceae; genus Pseudonocardia; species Pseudonocardia sp. ICBG601. The sequence continues at coordinate 37,668 of NZ_JAHLJA010000217.1, forward strand.
GGTGATCAGCCGCAGGCCCGCGTGGTCCAGGTCGCCGTAGACCTCGGCGGTCGGGAACTCCGCCTTGGGGAAGCGCCCGACCCGGCGCACCGCGAACACCACCGACGTCCCGTCGGCGCGGTCGACGCGGATCTCGTCGCCGGGCTCCAGGGTGTCCAGGTCGGCGAAGGCTCCGGGGAGCCCCTTCCAGTCGACGTGCGCGGTGAGCACGGCGGGCCCGACCTCACCGGGGGTCGGCGCGCCGGTGTACCAGCCGACGGTGCCCGCGTCCGCGGGGACCTCCATCGACCGGTCCGCGGTCAGCCCCATCGGCCGGGGCTCGGTGTCGAGCCCGAGCCGGTCGACCCGGAGCCGGACCGGCTCCGAGCGCACCAGCGGCGCGGGCCCCGGCGGCAGCAACGCGCCCGGTGCTGACCCCGGAGCGGTCACCGGGACCGACGCGACGGCCGTCGCCCCGGGCTCGGGTGCGCCCGCGGGGTCGGCGAGCAGCAGCGTGGCGGCGAGGACACCGAGCGGCGCCAGCACCCGTGTCACGCGGCGCAGCGCACCGGCCCGGCGCCGCCGGTCCGGGCTCCCGCGCCGCGCCGTCCCGGCCCGGTCACCGGCCACCGGCCCATGTCCAGACCAGTCCGCGGCCGCCGGCCCATGTCCGGACCGGTCCGCGGCCGCCGGCCCACGTCCGGGCCGGTCCCCGGCCGCCGATCCGCGTCCGGACCGGTCCCCGGCCACGGCGCCGTGCCCGGCCCGCGCACCGGACGGTGCGGCGGGGCCGGGCACCGGGAGGGCGGGGCCGGGCACGTGCCGGGATCAGCCGCGGCGACCGACGGCGACGCGGCGCACCGCGACCGCGCCGATACCACCGGCGGCGACGGCACCGAGCGCCAGCGGCAGCACGTCGGCCGGGCCGCCACCGGCCTCGACGCCACCGACCGGCGTCGCGGCGACCTGGGTGGAGTCGTCGGACGCGGCCGTGGCGGTGGACGCGACGCCGTAGTCGTAGTCCTCGCAGGCCACGCCGTTGTCGTTCGCGTCGAGGTTCTCGGGGTCGCCCGGGGTCAGGGCCGCCTGGGCGTCGGCCTGGCTCGCGAAGTCCTTGCAGTTTCGGTCCTGGGCGAAGGCCGTGCCGGCGAGCGGGAGGGCGGCCACGGTCGCGAGGAGCGCGGCGGCGGACAGGGAACGGAGGCGCATCGGGGGTGTCCTTCCGGGGACGTGGGGGGAGCCACGCAGGTAGCAGCGATCCGGACGTGTCGGTCGTTACACCCGAACGGGAATGAACCCGAACGGGCTTGAACCTGCTCCGCCGGGCGGCGGAAGGTGGTCCGGTGATTGCTCTCCCCACCCCCGACGACGTCGGTGCCGCCGCGGCGATCCTGCGCGGGCACGCCCACCACACCCCCGTCCTGACCTCCCGGCTCACCGACGCCGAGCTCGGCGCGCAGCTGTTCGTGAAGGCGGAGAACCTGCAGCGCACCGGGAGCTTCAAGTTCCGCGGGGCGTTCCACACGCTGTCCCGGCTGACGGCGGCCGAGCGGCGAGCCGGGGTGGTCGCGTTCTCCTCGGGCAACCACGCCCAGGCCGTCGCGCTGGCCGCGCAGCTGCTGGAGGTGCCCGCGACCATCGTGATGCCGCACGACGCCCCCGCCACGAAGCTCGCCGCCACCCGCGGCTACGGCGCCGAGGTGATCGGCTACGACCGCTGGACCGAGGACCGCGACGCCATCGCGACCGCGCTGTCCGAGGAGCGCGGACTCACCCTCGTCCCGCCCTACGACCACCCGCACGTCATCGCCGGCCAGGGAACCGCGGCGCTCGAGCTGCTGACCGACCACGGTCCGCTCGACGCGCTGTTCGTCTGCCTCGGCGGGGGCGGGCTGCTGTCCGGGTCGCTGCTCGCGGCCCAGGCGCTGTCCCCCGACGCCCGGGTGTACGGCGTCGAGCCCGAGGCCGGCGACGACGGCCTGCAGTCCCTGCGCGCCGGGCACGTCGTGCGCATCCCGCAGCCCCGCACCCTCGCCGACGGCGCCGCCACCACCCACCTCGGCGACCACACGTTCCCGGTGATCTCGCGGCTCGTCACCGACATCGTGACGGTGCCCGACGCCGCACTGGTCGAGTCGATGGCGCTGTTCGCGTCGCGCTACAAGGTACTCGTCGAGCCGACCGGGGCTCTGGCCTTCGCGGGGGTCCGGGCCGCCGTCGCCGCGGACCCGCAGCGGTGGGCGGGGGCGCGGATCGGCGTCACGATCTCCGGCGGCAACGTCGACCTGGACCGCTTCGCCGCCCTCGTCACCGGCTGAGCCACCGGCCGGGCGCACCCACCGCGGCGCACCCACCGGGGCGCACTGACCGAGGCGACCCCCGTCCGGACGGTCCGGGCGGGGGCCGCTCGGGCGGAGCCCGCTCAGCGCCGTCGTGCTGCAGCGCGTCCTCGGCGATCACGGCCTCGGTCGGCAGCCCGGGCACCTCCCGGACCGCGGCCTCGGCGTCGGCCCGCTCGTGCGACGGGCCGGGCTGCTCGGCCTCGGCGTCGGCGGCGTCGAGATCACGGCGGATCGTCGCCAGCAGAACCACGCCCACCAGCACGACGACCGCGGCGATCAGGAACGGCACCGAGGCACCGACGGCCGCGGCCATCAGACCCGCGGCGAACGGGGCGAGGCCGCCACCGATGAACCGGACGAACCCGTAGGTGGCCGACGCGGTCGGGCGGGGCACCGGGGAGATCGACATGACCGCCGTCGTGACCAGGGTGTTGTTGACACCGACCACGATGCCGGACAGGACCACCGCGACGATCACCACGGCGGGCACGGTGTCGAACAGCCCGATCGCCGCGAGCAGGACCGCGATGCCGACGAGCGCGCCGTAGAGGGTGCGCGCTGTGCCGAAGCGGTCCTTCAGCCAGGGCGCACCGAAGACCGCGAAGACCGCGACGAGCAGGCCCCAGCCGAAGAACACCGCGCCGAGCGAGATCGGGTCGAGCCCGCCCATCAGGAACGGTGCGTAGCCGAGCAGGGTGAAGAAGCCCCAGTTGTAGAGCAGCCCGACCCCGCTGGTCGTGGCGAGCGCGCGGTGGCGCAGCGCGGTCAGCGGCTCGGAGAACGTCGCCTTGCGGGTCGGGACCGGCGTCGGCTCCAGCAGCACGACGGTCGCGACGAGCGCGATCAGCATCAGCACCGAGACACCGAAGAACGGCCCCGCCAGGACACGGTGCCGAGCAGCCCGCCGAGCAACGGACCCGTGGCGATGCCGACGCCGAGCGCGGTCTCGTAGAGCACGATCGCGCCGGCGAATCCGCCCGAGGCCGAGCCGACGATCACCGCGAGCGAGGTCGCGATGAACAGCGCGTTGCCCAGGCCCCAGCCGGCGCGGAAGCCGACGATGCCCCCGATCCCCGACGACGCCCCGGCCAGCGCGGCGAACACCACGATCAGCGCCAGGCCGGTGATCAGGGTCTTCTTCGCACCGATCCGGGACGACACCCAGCCGGTCACCAGCATCGCGATCGCCGTGACGACGAGGTAGCTGGTGAACAGCAGCTCGACCTCGGCGTGCGAGGCGTTCAGCTGCCCGGACAGCGACGGCAGGATCGGGTCGACCAGCCCGATCCCCATGAACGAGATGACACAGGCGAAGGCCACCGCCCAGACGGCCTTGGGCTGACGGAACGGGCTGGGGGCGTGCTCCGCACCGGATGTTCGGGACATGTCATCGCCTTTCCCCGGGAACGGACCCCGGAGAGATCATGGACGTTTCGGACCTGTTGAACATTGCATCACGCAACCCATCTCATGAGCAATGCAAACGACCGTGACCGTGCCCATGTCCCGCTACGGTCGGGGTCCCGACGTCGAGGAGGCCCCGTGCCGCACATCGCCGCCGAGGCCGACCGCCTCGCCCGGCAGGCCGCATTCCTGGGCGCGCTCGCCGCGATCGGCGCCCTGCTGCTGGCCGTGCTCGGCTGGGCCGGTGGGGCGGTCGCGATGTGGATGGCCGTCGCGGCCCGCCGGCGCGGGGCAGGGCGCACCGCCGTCGTCGCGATCACCCTCGGCGCGCTCGGCCTGGTCGCCGGCCTCGGGAACGCCCTGCTGGGCGCCTACCTGTTCCGCTGACCGGTCCGCAGGACCGGCTTGCCGGGGGCACGGTCCGGTGACTCCAGGTGCTCGTGCGCGGCGGCGACGGCCGCGACGCCGTCGTCGAGGTCGAAGACCCGCTCGACCAGCGGGACGAGCGTGCCCGCGGCCAGCCCGGCGCGGGCGAACGCCTCGGCGCGGGCCAGCGTCGCCGCGACACCGGTGACCTCGCGGACGTGGAAGCGGCGCAGCCAGACCGGCGCGTACCCGGCCGCGGGCAGCGGTGTCGGCTCCCCGGACAGCCCGCCGTGCACGATCACCGCACCGCCCGGCACGCAGGCCCGCACCAGCCGCGCGACGCCGGGGCCGCCCTCGGCGTCGAGGACCAGGGCGGCGCCTCCGCCCAGCGCCGCCCGCAGGTCGTCGGGGCCGGGCGTGCCGGTCAGCACCTCCGCGGCACCGGCGGCGCGCAGGACGTCGGCGTGCCGGTCGTCGGCCACGACGGCGACGGCGTGCACCCCGAGGTGCCGCGCGACCTGCAGCGCCGCGGCCCCGACGCTGTTCGCCGCGGCCGTGACGACGAGCCGGTCGCCCTCCCGCAGCCGGGTGGCGTGGCGGGTCATGCCCCACACGGTCAGCAGCGGCATCCACAGGGCGGCGGCGCCGTCGTCGTCGAGACCGGGTGGGCGGGCCAGCAGCGACCGGACCGGCACGACGGCCTCGTCGGCGTAGACCGGGTGCTCGTTCTGCGACGACGCCGGGATCACGCAGACCTCGTCGCCGGGGGCCCAGCCGGTCACCCCCGGGCCGGTGTCGAGCACGGTGCCCGAGCACTCGCTCCCCAGTCCCGCGGGGAGCACCGGGACGTCGAGGTAGGTGCCGCGGCGGAAGTTCACCTCGGAGCGGTTGAGCCCGACCACGTGCACCCGGATCCGCACCTCCCCCGGGCCCGGGTCGCGCAGCGGCAGGTGCTCGATCCGCAGCACCTCCGGGCCGCCCGTGGCGTGGAAGCGGACGGTGCGCACGAGCCGGGACGTCACAGCGGTCCAGGTTAGGGCCGGGCGGAGGCGTGCGGCACGATGACGACCGTTGCGCGGGGGAAGGGACGGCGATGCGACGAGGCGCCGAGGTCGGGCTGGAACGGCTGACCTTTTTCAGCGACGGGGTGTTCGCCATCGCGATCACGCTGCTGGTGCTGCCGCTGACCGATGCGGAGATCGAACCGGGACCGGTCGGGCCGCAGCTGCTGGAACTGCTCCCGCGAATGCTGACGTTCCTGCTGAGCTTCGCGGTGATCGGGCGCTACTGGACGATCCACCACCGGCTCTTCGCCCGGTTCGACCGCGCCGACGCCCGGCTGATGACGCTCAACCTCGGCTACCTGTTCGGCATCGCGTTCCTGCCGTTCCCGACGTCGCTGCTCGGCGGCACAGCGCCAGCACCGCGGCCGTCATGCTCTACGCCGCGAACCTGATCCTCATCGGCGCGTTCTCCACCGCGATGTGGGCCTACGGCTACTACCGCGGGCGGCTGACCTCCCCGGACGTGACCCCGCAGGAGGCCCGCAGCACGCTGCTCAACGGGCTGGCGCCGGTGGTGTCGTTCCTGCCGTCGCTGCTGATCGCCCCGTTCGACCCGGGCACGGCGATGCTGTCCTGGCTGCTGACCATCCCGATCTCGGCCGGCGCCGAACGGCTCGGACGACAGGGAACCGGGACCCCGCAGGAGGCGTGAGGCCGCTCAGAGCTCGTTGCTGATCTCGACCAGGTTCCCGTCGGGGTCCCGCAGGTAGACGCTGAGCAGCGGGCCCCGTGCCCCGGTCCGCTCGACCGGTCCCTCCTCGACGGCGACGCCGGCCTCGGCCAGCTCACACCGGACCTGCTCGATCGGGTCGAGGGTGATCAGGCACAGGTCGGCGCTGCCCGGGGTGGGCCGGTCGGCCTTCGGCTCGAACTCGTGCCCCGCCCGGTGCAGGTTGATCTTGCTGGGGCCGAAGGCGAGTGCGCGGCGCCCACCGCCGAACTCGACGGCCTCCATGCCGAGCACGCGGGTGTAGAAGGCGACGGTGGCGTCGACGTCGGCGACGGTCAGCACGAGGTGGTCGAGGTGGTCGATGCGCATGCTCACGATGTTGGCAGCCGGGCCGCACGCACGCGGGACCTCCTGTGGGTGACCTCCGCCGCACCGGACCGTCACCGAAGGCCGGACGTCGACACCCACACGGACCAATCCGGCGGGTCGCTACCGGCGAACGGGCGTTCGTGAATCACCCTTGTAGCTGGCCGTGCAGCCGAGTGGAGAGGGACGAGGACGCACGTGGACGACGAGCTGACGACCGGCGGGGAGACCCCGTCCGCGGGCACCGCAGACACCGCGGACCCCACGGGGGCCGCGGGGGCCGCGACGCCCGAGCCGCCGAAGCGGAGGCGGGGGCGGCCACCGGGCTCGACGGCCCGCACCACCCGGGTCGTGACCATGACCCTGACCGTCAGCGGTTCCGCCGACGGCGACTGGCAGGCGGAGCTGAAGCAGGGCAGCACCTGGGTGGCGCGGGGGCTGCCGGTGACCGCGTCGGCGGTGTCCGCGGCCGCCGCGGCGCTGCACGCCGACCTGTCCGGTCCGGTCGACGAGCTCATCGAGGGGGCCCGGTCGGCGAAGGCCGCGCGGGTCGCGGAGCTGGAGGCGGAGCTGGAGCGGGCCCGCAAGGACCTGGCCGCGCTGGAGCAGTGACCGCGACGGGGTGAGGGCGGCCGGGGTAGGCAGCCGCCGGGTTCACCCGCGGGGCCGCAGCTCCGCCCGGCCGCTGATGCCCAGCCGGCGGTAGGCGCTGGTCAGCCGCTTCTCCACGGCGCGGCGGCTGAGGCCGAGGCGCGCGGCGATCTGCTGGTTCCCGTCGCCTGCCGCGGCGAGCTCGACGACGCGCAGCTCGGCGGCGGTGAGCCGGTCAGCCCCTGCGACGCCGGACCCGGCCGTGCCCGCCGGATCCGCGGTCCGTGCGCGGGTGGACGCGGCCGGATCCGGGCGGGTCTGCTCGGCGGGGAGCACCGGCGGGGGCGGCACCGGAGCGACGGGCGAGAGCCCCGTACCCGGTCGGTCGTGCCCGGCGGAATCGTCGGTGCCGGTCCCGAGGACCCGGTCGCGGAGCCGTCGTGCCCGCTGCACGGGCCCGGGAGCGCCCCAGGCCAGCGCCCGGTCCAGCTCCTCGTCCAGCAGGCGGAGAGCCGCGGCCCGGTCGCCGCGACCGGCGAGCAGCTCCGCGGCCCAGCCGCGCCACGGGAACAGAGCGGGGTTGCACCATCCGAGATGGTCCAGGTGCCGTCCGGCGTCCCACACGCATTCCAGGGCGAGCGCGGGGGTGTCCTCGGCGAGCGCGGCCGTGGCCCGGACGAGTCGGCGCCGGATGTGGGCGGCGAGTCCGGCCCGGTCCGGGTCCCGGTCGTCGAGCCGGGCCCCGGCGGACGCGGCGGTGCAGGCCAGGGCGATGGTGAACGCGACCGGCCGGCCGTCCGGGTACGGACGTGCGGCGGCCGGCTGCTCGGACGGCACACCGCAGGCGAGTCGTACCAGCTCGGCCTCGGCCCGGTCGCGGGGATCGGCACCGGGGCGCTCGGCGAGCCAGACGGTCAGTGCTGCTGCCCGACCGGCCGCGACCAGTGCGGTGATCAGCAGCCCGCGGTGTCCGTCCCCCGCGGCCACTCCGGCCGGGGACCGCAGCTCCTGTGGTGAGGCGACCTTCAGGACCCGGGAGGCGACGTGGGCGACCGCCGCGGCGGACCCGGTACCGGCCACCGCCGCACCGTGCAGCACCACCGCGAGCAGCTCCCGGCCGGCGGCGGTGCTCAGGAGCGGATCGGCGGAGGCGAGAGCCTCGTCCAGCATGCCCGCGACGGCGTCGGTCCCACCGGGTTCGTCCTCGTCGAGGCGCAGCGAGCGGGTCAGGATGCGCAGCCGCAGCTCGCGGGCGTCGTCGTCGTCGAGTGCCTGCGCGTCGTGCGCCGCGGGCAACCCGGGCGGGGACGCGGCAGCGAGGTCCCGCACGGCGGCACGCAGCGGCTCGGGGGCGTCACGCAGCAGCGCCGGGTCGAGCACGGCGAGGGCGCGTGCCCGGTCGCGCGGGGAGTCGAGCAACCGTACCGCCTGGCCCACGTGACGGACCGCGGTCGACGACTCCTCGGTGTACTCGGCGGCGGCGAGCTCGACGAGCAGCGCACCCCGGTCCCGGCCGGTCGAGTCGTCGTCGAGCAGGGCACGGCGGAGGTAGCGGACCGCGCGCGACGAGCCCGGGTCGAGGGTGGCCGCCCTGCGGGCGGCGGCCCGCAGGATCTCGATCCCCCACCGCTGCAGGGGCGCGGCGACGGCGAGCAGGTGGGCGGCGATCTCCTCCGAGCCGTGGCCCAGCTCCAGACGGAGCCGGGCGGCGCGCAGGTGCAGGTCCTCCCACCCGTCCGGGTCGGCGGCGACCTCCCCGAGCAGCGGGTGCAGGACCCGCGGCGGATCCCCCACCAGCAGCCCGTCCCCCACGAGCCGGGCGACGGCGGCAGCCCGGTCCACCGGGTCGAGCCCGGACAGCCGGTCGGCCGGCGAGCCCGGTCCGGCACCGTCGAGGACCGCGACGGTCTGCAGGTACGTCCGGGCCGGGTCGGGGAGCAGACGAGCCGCCCGACGCAGCCGCTCGCGCAGTGCGGAGGGCCGGGCGGCACGGACCGCCACGACGGCGTCGTCGTCCGGGCGGAGGCCCCGGACCTCGTCGAGCACGGCGTGCAGGACAGACGGGACCCCGTGGCAGACGTCGCCGACCGCGTCGAGGAAGGCCGAGGTGGCGCCGGGGCCACACCGCTCGCGCACCAGGGCGGTCGTCGCCGGCACGTCCAGCGGGTGCAGGTGGACCGATCCGCAGACGGCGAGGAGAGCACGCAGCAGGGCCCCGTCGTCAGCAGGACCACCGGTCGTGGCCTGCCCGGCCAGTACCGTCCCGACGAGGGCGATCGGCTGCCCGGCGGACCGGTCCGCGAGCCGGGTCAACCAGCGCAGCGACGCCGGATCCGACCACTGCAGGTCGTCGACCAGCACGGCCAGCGGCACCCGGCCGGCCAGCGCCTCGACGAACCGCCACAGCGTCCGGTCGCGGGCCCCGGCTCCGTACTCCACGGCCGGGTCGCGGCCCGGGAGCAGCCCGGTCGGTGGCGCGGCGAGGTGCCAGCCCCGGGCGCCGAGCAACAGCGGGTCGACGAGCTGGTGGGTCACCCCGTGGTCGAAACCGGTCTCGGCCGGTGCCGCCGTGGCACGCAGCACCTGCATCCACCGGGCGGCCGCCGCTGCGGCGGCGTCGTCGAGCACGGTGGTGCGGCCGGAGCCGACACCGCCCCGGACCACGACGGCGCCGCCTCGGCCCTGCACCGCGCCGGCCAGGAGTCGCTCGACCGCGGCGTCCACGGCGTCACGCATCGGAACGGGGAGTGCCGGCGGGGTGGGGCACGGGAGCTCGGTCGGTGTGTCGGCAGGCGGCGGCGACCGGGGCGGGCGTCCCCCAGCGGCGTGCCAGCCGCAGCTCATCGGCCAGGAGCCGGTCGGCGCCGTCGTGGTCGCCGCGCGCCGCCAGGACCCGGGCCGCGCCGGAGCGCCACGGTGCCAGGACCGGATTGACCCGGCCCCGGTCGAGCAGCAGCCGGCCACAGGCGAGGTACTCGGCCAGTGCACCGGGCGGGTCACCGCAGCGGTGCCGGGCGAGCCCGGCGGCGTACCGCAGCAACGCGGACCCGGGCCGGTCGATGTCGGGCTCGGCCGGTCGGGCCAGCACGGCCAGGGCGGTGTCCGGGCTGTCGTCGGCGAGGTTCAGCAGGACGGCGGCCGCCGCGACGAGGGGGGCCCCGTCCGCTTCGGGTGACGACCAGGCGCTGTCGAGGTCGCGCCGAGCGGCGTCGCGCCGGCCCGCGGACAGCTGCATCAGGCTCGACACGGCCCAGACCGCGGCGGGGACCCGGCCGCGGCGGGTCAGGCCGAGCAGCAGGTGCCCGGTCGCGTCGAGGGCCTCCGACCGGTGCCCGGCCGCGGCGAGGGTGGCCGCCGCCAGGACACGCGGGGTCACCGCGACGGCGTCCCCGCCGGTCGCGGCGAGCGCCGCACGGGCGAGCGCGACGGCACGGTCCCGCGCCTGGGCGCGCAGCGTGAGGCTCCACGCGGCCACCCCGTCCGGGACCGCCGTCGCCCCGGACGCCGGGGCCTCCTCGCCGAGCGCGGGCGTGAGGTCGTAGCCGAGCTCGTCGGCCATCCGGGCCGGCACGAGGACGGCGGGCCGGTTGCCCCCGGGGGCCGCCGACCGGCGGACGGCGGCGACCACGTTGCGCACCGCCCGCACCTCACCGCGGCACAGCAGCGTGTCGACCACGACCGGGTCGAGGTCCACGGGCCCACCGGGAAGGACCGGCACGACCGCGCAACGGGCCAGCAGCCGCGCGGCCGTCGCGGGATCGGTGCGCTCGCGGGCGCGGACGAGCTCCTGGAGCAAGTCCGCGCGGGTCCGGGGTGGGACCGGTTCGCCCAGGGCTCGTTCGACGAGCCCGGCCGCCTCCGCCGCACGCCCGGCGGCCCGCCGCCGCCGCGCGACCGCCAGCAGCAGCTCGCCCAGCGGGGGGTGCTGCAGTGTCGGCGCGGAGCGGGCGATGCGGGCGACGGCGTCGTCGGGCAGGCCGCAGCGTATGGCGAGCTCGATCGCCTCGAGGAACAGCGCGCGCCGCTCCGGTGCGCCGATCCGTGCGAGGACCTCCTCGACGACGACCCGGCCGTCCGGCACCAGCCGGGCACCGGTGACCAGGCCGGTGGCGCGCAGCCGGTCCCGGACCCGGCCGGCGGTGCCCGGTCCCGGCCCGCCGAGGCGGGCCGAGACCGGTTCGAGCTCACCCCCGCAGACGGCGAGCGCCAGCAGCGGGGCCGACAGGTCGGCGGGTAGCCTGTCGAGCACCGAGCCGACCTGCTCCCGGCGGGCATCGACGGCCGCGCGGCACAGCGCCTCGGCGGTCGCGGCTCCGCTGCCGAGCCTGGCCAGCGCGGCGTCCAGCACCGCGGGGTTGCCGCCGGTGGCGCGCCGGGCCAGCACGGTGGTGCGCCGGTCGGGGGCGACGCCGGCCGCGACCAGGACCGCGCGGACGCCGCCCAGGGTGAGCGGCGCGGTGCGCACCAGCAGGTCGCCGGGGCCGGCGGGAGGCACGTCCCATCCGGACGGGTCCTGTGCCCCGTCGAGCACGACGAGTCCGGCGATCGGGGCGGAGTGCCTGCGCCGCAGCAGCATCTGCAGCCACACCCGGCTCCGGGGGTCCGCCCGCAGGAGGTCGTCCACCACGACGAGCACCGGGCGCGACGCCGCGGCGGCGAGCACGACCCGGCACCGGTCGTGCAGGACCGCGTCGCTCGGGTGGGCAGCTGCGGACCCGGCCGGCCCGGCGCCCGGCAGGTCGTCGACGAGGTCGGCCACGAGATCGGCGACGAGGTCGGCCGCAGCCCCCGGCTCCCGGCCCGCCGCGGGCGGCAGCGCACGGGCGCGCAGCACCCGCACCCCGCGGTCCACGGCCCGTTCTGCGGTGCGCCGCGCCAGCAGCGAACGGCCGGTGCCGGGGAGGCCGGTCACGACGCAGAGGGGAGCCTCGCCCCGGCGGCACGTTCGACGAAGCCGTCCAGCGCGGCCAGCGCCGCGGAGCGCTCGACCGGTTCCGTCATCCGGTGGCGCTTCCCGACACCGGTGCGATGCCCTCGCCCGCGGTGGCCGCACAGACCAGGGCGGTGAGCGCGGAGCGGTCCGCGACGCCGAGCTTGCGGTAGGCGCCCGTGAGGTGCACCTCGACCGTGCGCAGGGTCACGAACAGGGCCTCGGCGATCTCCCGGTTGCGCAGGCCCTGGGCGGCGAGGCGGACCACACGGTGCTCGGCGGCCGTCAGCGAGTCGAGCGGGGATCCGCGGGGGCGGCGCATCCGCCCACCGGCGGCGACGAGCAGGTCGCGGGCGGTCCCGGCCTCGTGGACCGCGCCGCAGCGCGCAGCGAGCTGGGCGGCGGTGCGCAGCTGGCTCCGGGCGGCCCGTACCCGGCCCTGGCGCAGCAGCTCCGTCCCGAGGCGGCGACGGGCACGAGCCTGATCGAGCCGGGCGGGGCTGCGTTCCAGGGCGTCCACGGCCTCGGCCAGCAGCGGGTGGGCGCGAGCAGGGTCCGCCGCGGCGGCCGCGAGCAGGGCGAGGCCCGCCCCACGCGGGGTGCCCCAGCGGTCCGCGAGCTCCGCGCCGTGCTCGGCGGCAGCGGCGGCCTCCCGATGCCGGCCCAGGTCACCCAGCAGCATCGCGGCCTCCGCCCACCACGGCGCGAACACCGGGTTGGCGATGCCCGCCTCGGCCAGGCTGCGGCCGCAGCGCTCGTAGGTCCGCAGCGCCCCCTCGGTGTCGCCGGCGACGGCGCGCGCCCCGGCCCGGACCATCAGCAGGTCGTGGTACTCCCACGCGAAGTCCTCGGTGCGCGGGCGGGAGATGCCGTCGAGCAGCTCCTCCGCACCGGCCGGGTCGCCCCGGTGGACCCGGACGCTCGCCAGCGCGATCGTGGGGACGACGGCGTTGTCCGACCAGGTCTCCCGGCTGGTGATCTCCAGTGCGGCCAGCGCGTCGAGCTCGGCCTCCAGCAGGTCGCCGGTCGCGAGCCGGTTCGTCGACCGGGTCCCGGTCACCAGGGCGTAGGTCCACGCCGACGCGCGGTCGCGGGCAGCCACCACGAGCCGGTCGAGCACGGCGTCGGACTCCGCCGTCTCGTCGCCGAGGCGCAGGACCAGCGACGACGCCAGCGCCGCCCAGCCACCCAGCCCGCCGTCGTCGCCGAGCAGGACCCGGCGGGCCCCGTCGACGGCGGCGACGGCCGGACCGCCCTGCATCGCCGTGGCGACGGTCATCATGGCCAGCTTCTGGCGTTCGGCAGGCGTGCGGCCCTCCGGGACCGACATGGCGCGCATCCGCGCCATGGTCGGGGCGACCGTCCGCTTCTCGTCGAGCCCCACCACGAGCAGCGCGGCCTCGAGGTGCGTGCGGAGCTCGGCCGCGGCCGGCGTGGTGTCACCGTCGAGCTCGGTGAGGACCCGTTCCAGGAGCTCCACGCCCTCGGGGGCACGCTGAACGGCCAGGGCGGTCATCGCGAAGGCGGCCGCCGCCCGTGCCCGTCCGGCCATGTCGTGCGCGACGTCCAGTGCGTGCTGCAGGTGGTCCAGCGCGCGGTCCGGGTCGCGCTGGCCGATCGTGGCGGCCAGCCGCAGCCGGACCTCGACGTCGTCGGGCCGGGCCCGGACCACCAGGTCGAGGAGGCGGGCCTCGGTGCCGGGTGCGCCGCGCCGGGCGGCGGAGTCGGCGGCCTCGGCGAACACGTCGACCATCCACGGCTCGGGCGGCGCCGGGAGCGGTTCGAGGATGCCGGCGACGAGCTCGGCGGGGCTCCCGGCGTCCGAGAGCACCCGTCCGGCGCGCCGACGCAGCGTGTCGAGCTCCCCCGGGCCCGCGCAGCGACGCAGGACCGCGCCCCGGAGCCGGTCGTGCCGGAACGCCGCCCGCCCCGGCAGGGTCAGCCCGCACGCGGCCAGCGCCGCGAGCGACTCCCGGACCGTGGCGGTCGGGACCCGGGCGACGGCGGCGAGGAGATCCTCCCCGGCCTCGCCGACGACGGCGAGCGCGACCGCCGTGGGCGCCGCGCCACCGAGCCGGACCTGGTGCTCCACCAGGTCGTCCACGACCTCCTCGGAGGCCTCGGTGGGGAGCACGATCTCGCCGCCGCCGTCCGGGACGAGCTGCTCGACGAGCAGCGGGTTGCCGCCGGAGACCCGGACCAGGGTGTCCAGGCGGGACTCCTCGGGCGGCGCACCGGCGCGCAGGGCGGCCAGCCGTCGGACGTCGTCGCGGTCCAGCGGGGCCAGCGTGCGCACCGCGTCGCCGGCCGCCGCGGCGATCCCGGCCAGCCGCTCGCCCGGACCACCGCCGGGGCCGGGCCGCGCGGCCAGGACCACTCCCAGCGGCAGCCCGGACAGACGCCGGAGCAGGAAGCCCAGGAACGCGAGCGACTCGTCGTCGGACCACTGCAGGTCGTCGACGACCAGGAGCAGCGGACCGTCGCCGGTCAGGTCGACGGTCAGCCAGTACAGGGCGTGCAGGGCCCCGTGCAGCTCGGGAACCGCCCCGACCGCACTGCCGCCGTCCGTGCGGTCGGTCCCGGGGTCGGCGAGAGCGGCCCGCGCCCAACGTGCCCCGCCGGGAAGGGTGGCCGCCCTGGCGGCGGCGTCGGGGCCGAGCAGTTCCCGGACCAGGCCGAACCCGGACTCGGCGCGGCCACGCGTCGCCGCGGCGCACAGTACCCGCACCGGGCCGGAGGTCGCCTCGCACAGCTCGGTGAGCAGTGCGGTCTTGCCCAGACCCGGGGCGCCGAGCAGCAGCCGGGCCGCCCCGGAACCGTCGGCCGCGGCGGCGGAGGCGCCGCGGAGCCAGGACGCCTCACGGTCACGGCCGACCAGCGGCGTGGGACCGGGGCGTTCCCTCATCCAGGTGCTCCTGTCTCGCTCAGCGTGACCTCGGGAATGGTAATCGATCTCCGTCACGGCGGCCGTCGAGCGCGGTCGTCGGCTGCGGGGTCGGCCGTCACGGTGCCCGGGGCGGGCGCGCGGGGGTCACCGCACCGCCGAGGGCCTCCCCCAGCTCGTGCCGCCCGCAGATGCCGAGCTTGCGGTAGGCCCGGGTGAGGTGGAGCTCCACGGTCCGTCGGGTCAGGTGCAGCGCGCCCGCGATCTCGGGGTTCGTCATCCCCGAGGCGGCCAGCCGGGCGATCTCGCGCTCGGCGGCGGTGAGACCTCCGTTCCGGCGACCCGTGCCCACGCGATGCTCCTCGCCGGCCGGGAGCAGCGCGTGGGCACGGTCGGCCTGCAGCCGGGCGCCACGTGCCTCGGCGAGCGCCAGTGCCTCGGTGGCGAGACGGGTCGCGTCGGGGTCGCCCGCCCCGAGGCGCTCGGCGAGATCGAGACCGCACCGGATCCACTCCAGGGTTCGTGGCGAGCCGGCCAGCTCGTCGTGGGCCCGCCGGAGCAGTGTCGTGCCGGCCCGGCCGGGGGTCACCAGTCCGGACGTACGCAGTGCGGACCCCAGCGCACCGGAGGCCCGCCAGCGGCGGGCCAGACCCAGCTGCTCGCGGGCCAGCTCGGCGGCGCGCGTGGTGTCGCCCGCGCCGAGGGCGAGCAGCGACAGCCGCTCCCGCCAGTCCAGCGGTGCCGGGTTGAGCGCCCCGGCCGCACGCATCCGCCGCTCGACGTCGTCGAGAAGCCGCAGCGCCTCCTCCGGCCGGCCCGACGCCTCGGCCGCCGCGGCCCGCGCGGTGAGGACCCAGCTGTGCCGCCACGACCAGCGGTCCGGCTCGTCGGGGCCGGGACGCAGCCGTCGGACGGCCTCCTGCGGGCGGCCGGCCTCGATCAGCGCGATGCCCACGACGTACCGGACGGGGCCGACGACGTGGTCCATGTCGTCACCGCGGTCCTCCAGCGCCTGCAACCCGTCGGCCAGGGCGTCGAGCACGTGGCCGGAGCGCAGGCGTTCCAGAGCACGCTCCGCGCGGAGCAGCGCCCGCACGACGGCCCGGTCCCGGCGCCGGGTGCTCCTCAGGACGCGCTCGTCCTCGGCGTGCCGGGACGCATCGCCACCGGTCCGCTCCACCACGCCCAGCGCGGCGACCCGCAGGGGACGCAGGAAGGACTCGTCGGTCTCGCCGAGCGCGGCGGCGAGCCGCCGCTCCGTGGTGGCGGCGGTCGCGCGCAGAGCCCACGCGGAGCAGAGCGCGTGGGCTCCCCGGACCGCCGGGCGCCCGGGCCGGATGCGGTGCGGGCGCGCTCCGTGCCCGCCGACCAGGAGTGGATGCGGCCGATGTTGCGCAGGTCCCCCGCCGCGACGTGCGCTTCCAGGGCCGCCAGCCGCATCCGCAGGTCGGACGGTGGGTCGGCGGCGGGCAACCCGTCCCGGGCCGCGTCGATCCGGCGGAGCAGGGCACCGGTGCCGGCGCCGGCCAGCAGGGGGACGAGACGCAGCGTGGTCCGTGCTCGCTCGACCGGGTCCGCCAGCACCGCCAGCGCGGCGTCCAGGTGGGACAGCGCACGGCGGGGGTCGGCGCTGCGCTCGGCGACGGCGAGGTCGGTGAGCAGGGCGGCGCGGTCGCTCACGGGGACCGGCCCGGCCAGCGCGTGCCCGAGATGCAGCGCCGCCCGGCCCGGCTGTCCGCCGGCGAGCAGCGCCGTCCCGGACGTCCGGAGGACCGCGACCGCCGCGGCGTCGGACGGCGGTCCCGCACCGAGCAGCTGGTCGGCGACGGTCTCCGGGGCGGCACCGCCGGCGTCGAGGATCCGCGCGGCCCGCGCGCGGGTGGACCGCAGGGTCGCGGGGTCGGTGGTAGCGAGGACGACGGCGGCGGCCTGCGGGAGCAGGAACCGGACGCCGTCGGCCTCCAGGACCCCGAACGCGGCCGACCGGGCCGATGCCGCCTCCCGGGCGATGTCGTCCAGCTCGGCCAGCGCCGCGACGGTGTCCCGGCCGGCCCCGGTCCCGAGCACGGCGACGGCGCGCACCAGCGCGGTCGCCTCGGGGCCGAGGCGCCGCAGCACGGCAGGCAGCCGGGCGGCGGTGACCCGCTCGGCCGCCGCGCGCACGAGAGCGGGCTGCGCGGCGCTGCCGGTCCGGTCCGCGCCGTCGGCGGCGAGCTCGGCGCCCAGCGCGGCCAGCCATCCGGGCAGTCCCGCGGTCGCCGCGCGTGCGGCCTCGACCGCGTCGACCGGCCAGTCCGCGGCCAGTCCAGCACCGTCCGCGTCGACGCCGACCGCAGTGGCAGCAGCGGCAGCAACCGGGCACCGGCAGCGGTCAGGAGCGCGTCGATCGCCGGCCGCGCCGCCGGGGGCGCCGGGCCGAGGCAGGCCGCCACGTCGTCGGCGGTCACCGCCCCGGGCGTGCTGCGGCCCGAGCCCGTGCCGCGCAGCGCGGCGACGATCAGGACCGGCGCCGGGCCCGCCGACCCCCGTGCCAGTCCGGCCGCACGCAGGCCGACCTCCGCAGCGGCGTCGTCGAGGTCGTCGACGAGGACGACGAGCGGTCCGCCGGGGAGGGGGCCGGGCCCGCCGAGACGCCGTACGGGCAGCCCGCGGGCCGCCGCGAGCCCGGCGGTCACCTCGAGCAGCGTCGTGCGCCCGGACCCGGCCGGCCCGGCGACGACCACCGTCCGTGGATGCCCGGCGGCGACGGCGTCGACCGCGGTCCGGACCGCGGTGAGCTCGGCGTCACGATCCAGCAGTCGTCCGGGGTCCGGACCGTCAGCGGTGGAGATCGGACCCCTCCTCCCACATCCGGCCCAGTGCCGGCCGACCGGCCACACCGAGCTTGCGGTAGATCCGCGTGAGGTGCTTCTCGACGCCCCGGACGCTGGTCCCGAGCGCCGTGGCGATCTCGGGATTCGTACGCCCGCCCGCGGCCAGCTCCGCCGTCCGGTACTCCCTCGGGGTGAGACCGTGCCGGCGGTCCGCCGGTCGTCCGGCCAGCCGTGACGGACCACAGGCGTCCTCGGGGGGCACCGGCACCGGCCCGGCCGTCCGGCGGCGCAACGCCAGGGCGGCCCGTCGGCCCTCCGCGCGGTCCGAGCTCTGCCGAAGCACCTCGACGGCCTCCCGCAGCAACGCGACGGCGGCGGTGCCGGACTCCAGCTCCCCGGCCGTCCTCAGGGCACGGCCCAGCCGGGCAGGTGCCCCCCACGCCCTGGCGAGCGCGAGCTCACGTGCGCTGAGCTCACGCACGCCCCCGACGTCACCGACCCTGCGCCGGAGCTCGATCGCCCAGCTCCGCCACGGCTGGGGCGCGTCGACCCAGCCGATCCGGTCGAACTCGCGTCCGGCCTCCAGACTCAGAGCGTGTTTGGAAATTCTAGTGGGTTGAGGGTGTCGTGTGTTTCTGCTGGCGGGTGGCGGGGTATCCACGGGCGATGCGGCGGGTGATGGTGTTGATCGCGGCCCAGCGGATCATGGCTTCGGATGTGGTGGGGTGGCGTTCGTAGTCTCGGGCCAGGCGTCGGTGTGCGGTGAGCCAGGCCAGGGTCCGTTCGACCACCCACCTTCGTGGGAGGACGGTGAATCCGCGCTGCTCGGGTGGCTTGCGGATGATCTCGATCGTTGTCTGCAGGATCGTGGCGGCCCAGTCGAGCAGTCGCCCGGCGAAGCCGGCGTCGGCGTAGACGAACCGCACCCTGGTGCGCAGGTAGAGGTTGAGCAGGATCGGCTTGGCGCCGTCGCGGTCCTGTACCGAGGCCGAGCACACCATCGTGGTCAGCAGCAGACCGAGGGTGTCGGTCACGATGAACCGTTTCCGTCCGCCTGTCTTCTTCCCGGCGTCGTAGCCGCGGGAGTCCTGGCCGACGGTGTCGGCGCCCTTGACCGACTGGGAATCGATGATCCCCGCACTCGGCTCCGGATCACGGCCCTCGGCGATACGTAACTGCCCCCGCACGACCGGGAGGATCTTCTCGGTGACCTTCTGCTGTTCCCACTGGTTGAAGTACCAGTAGACGGTCTGCCAGGGCGGGAAGTCCACCGGCAACGCCCGCCAGGCACACCCGGTCCGCACGACATACAAGATCGCGTCCAGCACGTCCCGACGAGCATGAGCAACAGGCCGCCCCCGCCGCGCGAGCGGCGGTAACAACGGCTCGATCACCACCCACTGGGCATCACTGGTGTCCGAGGGGTACCGGCGCGGTCGTTCCTGCATGCCGACCACGATGGAGCACCCCAGCCGTGTCGACCATCCCGACACACCCACCATTTCCAAACACGCTCTCAGGCGCAGTGCGTCCGCCGGGAGACCGTCGGCCACCGCGACCTGGGCCCGCAGCATGGCCGTCCCGGCGACGACGTCGTCGGGCACCTCGGGCAGCGCATCGGTGTCCGCGACGACCCGACGGGCCAGGTCCGGGTCGTGCACCGCGGTGAACAGCGGGACGAGCAAGGTCGCGGCAAGTGCGGTCCCGGGGGCACGGGCGACGAGCTCCCGGTAGGCCGTCCGGCTCAGTTCCCCGCCCTCGTCCGGCCGGTTGCCGCACACCAGCACCGCGGCGTACTCGGCCTGCAGCACGGCGGCGGTGACCGGGGCGATGCCCGGGGTCGCCGACGCGGTCGTGAGTACGGCCGGGAGCCCGGAGGTGGCCTCGGACATGCACAGGCAGGGGATCACGGCGGCGGTCGGGGTGTGCACGTGCGCGCTCGCGGTGGGGTCGGCGTCGAGGATCCGCCGGGCGAGCTCGGCGACCTGCGCCGCCGGGAGTGCCCCGGCCACCGCGGCGGAGTGGACCAGGACCGCCGTCCGCTCCCGTTCACCGGCCGTGCCGAGGGGCGGCTCCCCGCCGCGGGTGAGCTCGCGCAGACGCGCGACGTTGCGGGCCACCCCGGCCGCCCCGAGACCGTCGAGCTGGTGGACCCGGGCCTGCAGTCGCAGCCCGAGGTCGCGCAGGTCGTCGTCGGGGTCCTCGACCCCTGCGACCTCGGCCGCGGTGCGGCGCAGCAGGGCGACCGACGGAGCGGGGTCGAGATGCAGTCCCAGCGCACCGGCGTCGCACAGCGCCGCGGCGCGCTCGCGCAGTCCCTGCAGCAACGGGACCGCCTGAACCGCACGGAGCCGGGCCCGTCCGGGGTGCAGGCCGCGCTCCACGACGGCGAGCCGCGCGAGCACCTCCGCCCGGCGCGCGGCGGTCGGATGGGCGAGGAGCGCGCGCTGCAGGTGCCGGGCCGCGATGTCCGGCGCGTCCTGCCGGAGCGACCGCTCGGCCGCGTCGCACAGGACCGCGACCATGTCGTCGGGCAGGGTTCCCGCGACGTCGTGCAGCACGTCGGCGGCCGCCGACGGCTCGCCCGACTCGGCGAGCAGCGCGGCCGCGTCGAGACGCAGGCGGCGGCGCTCCTGCGGATCCAGGACCGCCAGGGCCGCGGGGCCGACCAGCGGGTGCCGCAGCCGCGGGGCGGCGCCGTCGACCAGCAGTCCGGCGGCCACCGCGTCACGACGGGCTGCGGCGAGGTCCGCCCCGGCCGCGGGGACCAGCGCGGCGCACCGTTGCGGGGTGGCGTGCTCCCCCAGGACCGCCACCGTCGCGAGCAGCTCCCCGACGTCCCGGGAGGACCGGCGCAGCGCATCGTCGAGCCGCAGCCGCAGACGGGGCGAACCGGCTCGTCGCACCTGCGCGGGGTCGGGCGGGTCCGGGAGGTCCAGCAGCCCGGCCAGCAGCAGCGGGTTCCCCCCGGTGACCTCCCGGCCCGCGGCGAGCACACCGTCGCCGACCTCCCGGCCCCAGCGGGCGCGCACGACCGCGTCCACCCGGACGGGTTCCAGTGGCTCGAGGACGTGCACCACCTCTGCCCGTGCCGCCAGTGGGTCGGGCAGGCCCGACGCACCGTTCCCGAGGACCCCGAGGAGCACGACGACCGGAAGCCGTGCGCCGGGGTCGACGAGATCGGCCAACCAGCCCGCCGACAGGTCGTCGCAGTGCTCGGCGTCGTCGACGACGAGCACTCCCGGCCGGCCGGTCAGCAGGTCGGCGAGCTCCGCCTCCGGTCGCCCGGTCGGGCCCGCGACACCGGTTCCCGCGCCCCGGGGACCGAGCAGGCTCCGCACGACCGCGCCGGGGACCTCCCGGTCGACGGGGTGGCACCGCGTGGTCAGGGTGACCGCCCCACGCCCACCGGCACGCACGGTGCAGTCCCCCAACGCGGCGGTCCGCCCGCTCCCGACCGGGCCGGCGACCACCAGCAGGCTGCCGCGGCCGTCGTCGGTGCGGGGGCCGAGGAGCCGGTCGACCGCGGTGTCGAACAGGGCGAGCAACGCGCGGTCGGCGGGGGTGAAGACCGCGCCGGGCCCGGACCCGAGGTCGGTCATCGCGTCTCCCCCGTTCGTCGGCCGTGCCGACGCCCAGCCTCCTCCATCCCGTCGTCCTCGGCACGCGGCCGACGGGCACCCGCGGCGCCCTCGTCCTCGGAACCGGCGTGACATCCATGGCGGCCGTCGGCCAGGGTGGGCGGCGTGACCGTCCGACCCGTGCCCGGTGTCGACGCCCGCGTGTTGGACAACGGCTGGATGGAGCTGCACCACCCCGGTGGCGGTGCGCTGCTGTGCAACCTCGAGGAGACCGCGATGTGGCTCTGCCTGGCCGAGAACGGATGGCACGTCGGCGACGCCGCGATCCGCCTGGCCGACGCGTGGGGCTGCCAGCCGTGGAACGTGCGCGACCGGATGAACGACTGGCTGGACGGCCTCCTGGCCGCCGGCCTCGTGACGCACACACCGAAGTGACCTAGACCACACACCGAACCACACCTCCCTCACGAGCCGCCGGGCGGTCCACAATGTTAAGCGCTTACGGGGCCAGGTCGTTGACGCCCTCGTTTCGATCTTCGTACCGTCATACGTGAGCTCGCGGCCGAGTTTCCCCACGTCGAGGGGGGTGCCCGGCGAGGCGTCCCCCCACCGACCGCACCCGGGACGCCCCGGCGCAGGCCGCCGACGGCACGGAGTCGACCGGGCGGTACCGGGAGAGGAGGGCGGTGACGGTGCGGGAAGGACCGCCGGCCCACCTGTCCTGGCGGGCCACGGAATGGGCCTGGCTCACCGCGGCACCCGCGACCGTCGCCGCCGGCAGGCCGATCGCCCGGCTGCTGACCGGCGCACCCGGGACCGGCAAGACGGTCCTGCTCGACGCCCTGCGCCGGCACCACGACCACGACGTCCGGCTGCTGCACGCCACCGGCCGACTGGACCCCGAACCCACCCCGTTCGGAACGGTGGGACACCTACTGGGTCCGGCCGCGCGTCACACCGACGAGGTCACGACGGTCTTCGACGACCTCGGACCTGCCGCGACACCGGACGAGCTCCACCGCCGGCTGCGCGCCCTCCACCGGTTCACCACGAACCTCGTCGCGCGCGGCCCCCTCCTGCTGATCGTCGACGACGTCCAGTGCTGCGATGCCGGGTCGCTGGCCTTCCTGGGGTTCCTCCTGCGCCGGATGCACGGCCTCCCGATCGGACTCGTCCTCGCGGCGCGCACCGACGTCGACGGGGTCCTCCCCGAACGGCTCTGGCCCCTGCGTGCCCCGTCGACCGAGACGCTGGCCCTGCGCCCCGCGGAGCGGGCCGGGACCGCGACACCGCTCCCCCCGCCTCCGGTGGCGGAGCCGCCGGGGGGCTCCCGCCGCCGGACAGACGAGACGGTCGACTGGCACCTGCGTTTCGGAGGTCCGTGCGTCGGACGCCTCACGGCGGCGCTCGCGGTCGCGGGGCCGTCCACCATCGGGACGCTCGCCGCCGTCGCGGGGGTCGGCCCCGGCCCGACCGCCGGCGCCGTGCGTGCCCTCGCCCGGACCGGAGTGCTCACCCCCGACGGCACGGACCTCGGCGACGACCACCTGCGTACAGCCGTCCTGGACCGGATCCCCGACCACGAGCTGGGACGGCTCCGGCGGCGCGCCGCACGCGTGCTGAACGACGCGGGCGCGCCGGCCGAGCGCATCGCGGAGCTGCTGCTGCAGCTGCCCGACCCCGCCGCGCGCTGGATGCTGACCGTGCTCCAGGAGGCCGCCGACCGCGCGGCCGACCGGTCCGCGTTCGCCGACCTCGCGCGGTATCTCGCCCCGGTGGTGGACGCGCGGCCGGCCGACGTCGCCCTGCGGTCGCGCCTGGCCTCCGCGCTCGCCGTGTCCGACCCGACCGGCGCGGTCGAGCACCTGCGCGTCGCGCACGCGTCGGCGGTGGACCCGGCCCGTCGGATGCAGGTCGCCGTGCAGCTCGCGATGGCCTCGCTGCCGGCCCGGGGCCCCGGGGACGCGGCCGCGGTCCTCCGGTCGGCGCTGGAGGAGCTCGACCACCGCGACACCGTGGACGACGAGCCGCAGGTCCTGCCACGACCAGCGGACCTGCGCACCTCGGCCGAGGCGGTGCTGCTCGTCGTCGGCCTGGACCGGCGGCGGACGGTCGCCCGCACGATCGAGCGGGCGTACCGGACCGACGTCCCCGAGGGCGACACCGAAGCCGGCCGGCACAAGCTCGCGATGCTCGCGACCGCCCTGCTCCTCGCGGGACGCGATCCCGCGCGGACCGTCGAGCTGGCTCGTCGGGCGGCACCCCGCGAGCACACCGAGCTCGCCGGCTGGACGGCGCTGGCCTGTGCGCGGGTCCTGCGCCTGGCCGACCGCTGCGAGGAGTCCGTCGCCCTGCTGGAGGGCGTGCTGCGGCGCCCCGGGCACGAGGTCTCGTCCTGGACGCGGACCCTGGCCACGAGCGGGCTGGCCGAGGCCCGTCTCGCCACGGGGGGAGCTGACCGCGGCGGAGGCCGCTGCGTGCGAGGCGATGGAGACCGCCCGCCGGGCGGGTCGGGACTGCGGCACCGGAACCCCGTCGATCGTCCTGGCGGGGGTGCACCTGCGTCGGGGCGCGGTCGACCGGGCGACGGAGGTCCTGGCCGCACGGCAGCACCGGTGGGACGAGGACCTCACCTGGGAGCACCACGACCTGCTGCTCGCCCGGGGCGACGTCGCGGCGGCCCGCGGCCGGCACACCAGGGCACTGGCGCTGTACCGGCGGTGCGGCGCCGCCCTCGACGAGGACGGCATCGCCAACGCCGTGTTCGCGCCCTGGTGGGCGCGTGCCGCCCTGCTCCTCGCCGATCTCGGGAGACCCGACGACGCGGCCCCGGTCGTCGAGCACGGCGCGGCGCTGGCCGCGCGGTGGGGCACCCCCAGGGCCCGCGGGCTCGCGCTCACCGCCCGCGGTGCGACGATCCCCGGTCCGGACGGCCTGGATCTGCTGGCCGAGGCGGTGGCGGTGCTCGACGACTCACCCGCCCGGTCGGAGCTGGTGGAGGCCCGTCTCCGATGGGGTACCGGCCTGCTCGCCTCGGGGCACGTGATCGAGGCACGCCGTCAGCTGCGCGAGGCCGCGACCCTCGCCGCCCGCTGCGGGGCGACGCGGGAGGCCTCCCGGGCGCGGGCGGCCCTGCACCGCGCGGGCGGCCGGATGCGGCGGCCGACGGGTTCTCCGCTGGACCCCCTCACCTCCGCCGAGCGGCGGGTGGTGCGCCTGGCCGCCGGGGGTGCCCGCAACCGGGAGATCGCCCGGGCGCTGTTCGTCACGGGCCGCACCGTCGAGGTGCACCTGACGAGCGCGTTCCGGAAGCTCGACGTCACCGACCGCACCGGGCTCGCACCGTTGGTCGCCGCCGACCGTGGCGGCGCGGCGTGACCGCGGGTCCGGACCGGCGCAGGGCGCACGCCGCGCTCCTGGAGACGGTGCGCCGGGTCGCGGGCGGCACTCCGACCTTCACCGTCGTCCTGGGCGAGCCCGGTACGGGGCGGTCCACGTTGCTGCGGTGGGCAGCGGACAGGGCCGGGGAACGCGGTGTGCGCGTACTGGCCGCGCGCGCCGTCGAGGGCCGCCACGACCGTCCGCTGTCGACGACGTCCCGCCTGATCGCGGCGTGCGGGCCCCGCCCCGGCGAGCCGCTCCCGTCCACCGCGCCGGGCCGGGTCGACCATGCGGCGCTGCACCGGTACTGCCGCACGGTCCTGGAGTCCGCGCGTCGACGGCCGCTGCTCCTCGTGGTCGACGACCTGCAGTGGGCCGACCCCCTGAGCCAGGAGTGGCTGCAGATGCTGCTCCGACGACGGCACCACGCCTCGTTCGGGGTCCTCGTGTCCGACACCGGCACCCACGGGGGCTCGTCGTGGGCGCTGGCGCCGGGTCTGCCGGAGGACACGGTCGTCCGGACCGCCCGGCTGACCCTCGCCGAGGTCCGCGACACGGTCACCGACCGGCTGGGCCACGTCCCGGACCGCGCCACCGCCGTCCGGCTGCGGCGCGCGACCGGCGGCGTGCCGGCCGTCCTGTCGACGGTTCTCGACCGCTGGGACGGCGACGGGGACCCGGCCCGGCTGGCCCGCGTCGTCGACAGGGCCCGGCAGGACCACGCGAACGCGGTCGTCGACGGCCTCCCCGACGACCTGCGCGACACGCTGACCGGCATCGCGGTGTGCGGTCGTCCGCTCGCGGCGCTGGCCGGGCGCATCGGACCGGCCACCGGACACGGCGGAGACCTCGGTCCCCGGCTCGCCGCGACCGGGCTCCTGGCCGGGACCCACCCGGCGGTGCTGGACCCGGTCGCCGCGGACGTCGTGCTGAGCCGCGTGCCCCTCGCCGAGCGACGCGCCCTCTTCACGCGGGCGGCACGTGCGGCCCGCCGGGCCGCGCTGCCCGAGTCCGACATCGCCCGGGTGCTGCTGGCGGCGCCGGTCCAGGGCGAGCCCTGGGTCGCCGGTCTGCTGCACCGGGGCGCCCGCGAGCTGCTCGCCGCCGGCAGACACGCCGAGGCGGCGGCCGTTGCCGAACGCGCGTTCGACGAGAACGTGCCCGCGGCTCTGCGCGGCCCGCTGACGACGACGCTCGCCGCGGCGCGCGCACACCACGACCCGGCTGCCGCGCGTCGGCTGCTCTCCCGGCTCGCCGCCTCGGGCCCGGACCCGGAGCCGCACGACGACCCGGCGCCGGACCTCGGGGACGACCCCCGTCCCCGCACCACCCGCTCCGCGATCGACCTGCTGCTGGCCGAGGGCGACACCGGGGCCGCGCGCCGAGCACTCGCCGGCGCGGCCGCACCCTGCCGACCGTCCGCCACCCAGGTCCGACAGCTCGGCTTCGACGGTGCGGGAGACGACCACGGCCCGCCACCCGAGGGCGCCGGCGGCGCCGGGGCGTACTCGCTGCTGCTGCTGGGACGGGACCGCCGACGGGCGCTCGCGCTCGCCCGGGAGGCCGCGGCCGTCGTCGGGGACCCGGACGCGGACCGTCCGATCGTCCCCCGGGTGACGGCCGCGATGACCCTGCAGGCCTCCGGCCACCACGACGAGGCGCGCGCCGGCATGCGCCGCCTCGTCCTGGATCTGGCCGGGGCCGGGCGCGTGCCCACGCTGGTGCTGGGCGTCTCGGCCCTGATCGAGCTGCGCGCCGGGGCCTGGGAGGGTGCGCGCCGCGACCTGCGTGCCGCCCGGCGCGGCCCCGCCGCCGTCCGGAAGCCGGGCTGCGATCCGCTGCTCGACGCGGTCGAGGCGCTGCTGCACGTCGTCGACGGTGACCTGGCCACGGCGACCTCGGTCGCCCTCGCCGGGAGCACCTCGGACACCGACCGTGCGGGGGTCGCGTTGCTCACCTACGTCCGGGGGATCGTGCACATGCTCTCCGGCTCCCCCCAGGACGCGGTCGACGAGCTGATGGCGTGCGGTCGCCTGCTCCTCGACCGGGGCCGGGTCAACCCCGCGATCGCACCGTGGCGCTCGACGGCCGCCCGCCTGCTGGCCGGGCTCGGCTCCCACGCCACCGCCCGCAGGCTGGCACTCGACGAGCACCGGCTGGCACTCCGGTGGGGGGCTCCCGCGCCGATCGCACTGGTCACCGCGACACTGCGCGAGCTGCCCCCCGTGGGATCGACACCGGAGGTGTCGCGTGCACGGTCGTGAGCGCGAGCTCGAACGGCTCGGGTCGCTCCTGGCCGGAGCACGGGACGGGCTCGGCGGGACCGCCGTGGTGAGCGGGGGGATCGGCTCCGGCCGGACGACCGTGCTCGGGGCCGTCGCGGCGAGGGCCGGGAGCACCGGGATGCAGGTGCTGCGGGCGTGTGCCGCCCCGGCCGAGCGCGAGTTCGCCCGCAGAGTGGTGCACCAGCTGGTCGATCCGTTGCTGCCGGGGGGCCGTACCGAGGGCGACCTCCCGGTCGGTGCCGAGGACGCCGCCCTGGCCGACCCCGTCGGACTCCTGGACCGCACGACGGCACCCGGCAGTCCCCTGGTGGTGCTGGTCGACGATCTCCAGTGGGCCGACGACCCGTCCCTGGACTGGCTCGTCGAGCTCGCCCTGTCCTCCCACGAGCGACCCGTCGCCCTCGTGTGCTCGGTGCTCGCCGGGGACCGGGGAGCCGACCGCCGATCGGTCCGCAGACTGCTGGCGACCGCTCGTGACATCCGGCTCCACCCCTTGTCGGACCGGGCCACCACCGCCGTGGTCGAGGAGTGGATCGGGGCCGGGTCGGCGCCGGGGACAGCGGGCATGTTCCACGCGGCCAGCCTCGGCAACCCGATGGTGCTCACCCAGCTGCTGTCCGAGGCCGCGGCGTCCGGGGACGACACCGCAGCGCGGACGCCGGTCGGCGCACTCCGCCCCCCGGCCCTGCTGGAGCGGTTCGCCCGGGCCGTGCGCGACCTGGACGACGAGGCCCTCCGCTACCTGCGCTCCGTGGTCGTGCTCGACGAGGATGGCGACGCGGGGACGATCCGCCGGCTGTCCGGTCTCGATGCGGCGGCGGCCAGGACGGCGCGGGCCCGCCTGGTCGACGCCGGGCTGCTGCTCGACCGCGACCCGCCCGGCCCGAGCCATCCGGCGGTCGCCGACGTCGCCCTCGGCCCCACCGACCGGTGCACCGTGCACGCCGAGGCGGCCCGCCTCCTGCACGAGGTCGGACGGCCCCCGGCGGAGGTGGCCGGACATCTGCTGGCCTGCACGACGCCGTTGGAGCGGTGGGCGGTGCACACCCTGCGGACGGCCGCGTCACTGTGCCTCGCCGAGGACCCGGTCGGCGGGGGCCGGACCGCCGCCGACCACCTGCGGCGGGTACTGCTCGACGGGGACCTGTCCCCCGCCGAGCGGGGATCGGTCCTGGCCGACCTGGCCGCTGCCGAGTCCGGGTACGCCCCGACGATCGCCACCCGGCACGTCGCCCAGGCCCTTCCCCTCCTCGACGGGCCGCGCGCCAGGGCCCGGGCCATCGCCGCCCTCCCGGTGGGAGCCGTCGTCACCGCGCCCGCCGAGGTCCGCGACGCGGTCCGGCAGGCCGACGCCGACCCGGCCACCGCCGGCGACCGGCCGCTCGCCCTGCGCATCCGGACCCGTCGGCACCGGCTCGACGAGCAGACGCCCGAGGGACTGGAGGCCGGCTGTGACAGGCTGCAGGAGGTGCTCGCCGATCCGGACGCGGAGCTGTCCACCTCGGCGGGGCAGGAGCTGATCACCGTCCTGTTGCACGGTGCCGCGCTCTCCGGTCGGGTGCCGGCCGCCTCCGTGGCGGGGCTCGGGGCGCGGCTGCTGCGGATCGTCCCGGCCCACGAGCTGGATCCGACCGGCGCGCTGCCCGAGCTCCTGGGACTCGCACTGGTGGCGGCGGACCGGGCGGGGTCGCTGGCGCACCGGCTCGCCGTGCAGCAGGGAGCGGCGGCGGGCGCCGGCCGTTCCGCGGATCTGCACGCCCTGCTCGCACTCGCGCGTGGCCGCGAGGTCCGTCTCGCCCCCCGCGATCCGGACGCGCCGGTCACCCCGCTCGCGGTGGCCCTGACGGCCACCGCCGTGGTGAAGGAGATCCGGATCCGGGGCACCGACACCGACACCGACCTCGCACGTCCGCGACTGCCCGAGCGCGCGATGCACCGGCTGCGCCGCAGCGGTGCGGCGTCGGCCGCCGGGGACCTCCCACTGGCGCTGGAGTGCCTGCTCGACGCCGGTCGTCACCTGGACCACCTGGGCTGGCGCAATCCGGCGGTGTTCCCGTGGCGTGGGCGGGCCGCCCTGCTGGCCGCCCGGCTGGGCGAGGTCGGCACCGCCCGCGACCTCGCCGAGACCGAGCTCTCGCTCGCCACGAGCTGGGGGGCACCGGCCGCACTCGGCCGTGCGCTGCGGGTCCGTGCCGAGCTCGCCGAGGGGCCGGAGCGCCTGCGCCTGCTGCGCTCGGCGTCGGCGGTACTCGCGGACTCCGAGGACGGCGCCGAGATCGACCGGGTCACGGTGGCGCTCGAACACTGTCCCGATGCCGTCCCCCGGCCCGGGGCTGCCGGCGGGGGGTCGGTCCCGCCCCGACCCGTCCCCCGCCCGGTGCTCGCCCCGCGTCCCGCGGCAGGCGCACCGGCAGCGTCGGCCGAGGCGCCGCTCGGCGCCGCCGTCGCGGCTCGTGCCGGCTCGTCACGGTCCACGGGGACCGGGGCCGGCCGGCTCACCGCGGGCGAGCAGGAGGCCGTGGCCCTGGTCCGCGCCGGGGCCTCCAACCAGCAGATCGCGCAGCAGCTGAGGGTCAGCCGGCGCGCCGTCGAGAAGCGCCTCACCAGCGCCTACCGCAAGCTCGGAATCGGTGGCCGCGGCGACCTCGGCCCGGGCTGAACGCCGGCGAGCCGCTGTCACCCGGCAGGAGTCGGATACTGGTGATATCCGCACATGACGTCCCCGACACTGAGCCTTTTTCAACCTGACGTTTGTGCTGGTCAGGGGCGTGAAGGCCGGCCGGGGTGGGGCTCCTGGTAGACGGATGGGTGTCGAACCGTCGTCTGCCAGGAGCCCCGTGTGCTGTCCTACCCATCCGGGATGAACGTGTCCAGCCGTAGCGTCCGTGATCTTGCTGATCTTCTCCGGGGGCATCGGCGTCAGCGTGGAACACGCTGGCGCCGGCTCTCAGCCGGTCGGCAGGCCTTGCTGGTGCTCGCCTACCTGCGTAAGGGCGAGACCTACGCTGCCCTGGCCTGCGGGTTCGCGGTGAGCACCGCGACGGTGTACCGGTACCTGACCGAGGCGATCGGTCTGCTCGCCGCGCTCGCCCCGACCCTGGAACAGGCCATCACCGTCGCCGCTGGGAAGGCGTTCGTGATCCTGGACGGCACGCTGCTGCGTATCGACCGGGTCGGCATGACATCCGGCTACGACCGGGCGTTCTACTCCGGCAAACACAAGTGCCACGGCCTGAACGTGCAGGTCATCGCCGACCCCGTCGGCAGGCTGGTGTGGATCTCCCCACCGCTACCCGGAGCCCGGCACGACATGGGTGCCGCCCGCGCCCACGGGATCATCGACGCGGTCAACACCGCCGGGGTGCGGGCGATCGCTGACACCGCCTACCAAGGCGGCGGGCCCGCGATCACCGTCCCCCACCGACGCCGCCGCCGCGACCTCGACACCGGCCGGTACCGGCCCCTGTCAGCGAATCAGAAAGCGGTCAACGCCGCCCACGCCCGACGACGGGCACCCGGTGAACCAGGGCCCCGGCAAAGTCGTTAGATGATCTTGTGGCGAGCCGTGACAAGCGGCGCAGCTGCGCCGCCGCTCGGCGCTATAGCTGGTCCCGGGCAGGTGCAGCGCGGCAATCAGAAGGCCGCGTGGGGCGACTACCGCCGCCTATCGCGACTTTGCCGGGGCCCTGCCCGGTGAACGGGTCAACGCCGAGCTGAAGAACTGGAAGATCCTCCGCAAGATCCGCTCCAGCCCCAACCAGGCCACCCAGCTCGTCGCCGCGGTCCAGACCCTCATGATCACAGCTACCTGGAGGCTTATTCAGGGCCCGTGAAATAACGATCTAGCCCGGCGTGTCGGGTTGGGCGACAGCCCGTCCATCGCGAAGATTGGTTTGTCGAATCAATCCGAGATGAATGGGCTGTCGCAGTATGTACTATACCACTGGCTTTCGGCGTGATGAGATTCAGGATCTTGCCGCTCTGGTGCATGAGCAGGATCAGCGGAACGCGACTGGCCTGCGACGGCCTTGGCCGCCGATTCTGGGATTGTTCTGGTCGGTGGTGATCACGTTGGCGTATCTGCGCGGGAATCGTGTGCAGTGGGAGTTGGCGGAAACCTACGGGGTGTCGCAGTCGACGGTCAGTCGAGCGATCGCGGGGGTGACACCGTTGCTGGCGCAGGCGCTGCGGAGTGTAGTTCCGACTGCGGAGGAGCTTCGTGCCGATCGGCAGTACATCATCGACGGAACCCTGCTGCCCTGCTGGTCATGGACCGCCGTACCAGGTCTGTGGTCGGGCAAGCATCGCACCACCGGCGTCGTCGTCCAGGTCGCAGCCACCCTGGAAGGGCAGCTGTCGTGGATCTCCGACCCGACCCCAGGCTCCCGACACGACCTACATTGCCTCGACCAATCCGGCGCCCTCGACCACCTCGCCACATACCCACCGATCGGCGATAAAGGCTACATCGGGCGCGGCATGCTCACCCCGTTCAAAAAACAACCCGGCCGGGAACTTCTCGACTGGCAGAAAACATTCAACAAGAGCCTCAACCGCACACGCGCCACCATCGAGCGAGTCATCGCCCATATCAAGTCGTGGAAAGTTCTCCACACAGACTACCGCCGACCCTACGCCACATTTAAAACGACGATCTCGGCAGTCATCGGACTCATCTTCTACGCACTTACCTGACGGAGCCTGAATAAGCCTCCTGACCAGCACAAACGTCAGGTTGAAAAAGGCTCACTGGTCGTCATGAACAGCGGTCGCGCCGTAGATGACATTCTGATGTACGTCGCGTCCGAACTCGATGACGAATTGCCGCGCCATGTCGCGTGAGACACGGAATCGACGGATCGGCCCCGCCCCCGGAATGACGGTCAGCGTGCTGAGCAACGGGTGGATGGAAATCCGGCTCGCCGGAAGTCCGAGCGGGTTACGCGGCGCCGAGGATCTCAGCGTCAACGGGTAACCCGGCAACAACACAGGCCAGTCATCCGGTGCCGGGAGGCTTATTCAGGGACGCTCAACAGACTGCTGCGTTGAGACGCTGACCTGGGGAAGCGCCTCGCTCCATGATCACCCTGAATAAGCCTCCGGGATAAAACAACTCCCACTCCCAAGCGACGGCGACACCGCAGAGTTCGCCGCACTGAGCCTTTTTCAACCTGACGTTTGTGCTGGTCAGGTAGCTGTGATCATGAGGGTCTGGACCGCGGCGACGAGCTGGGTGGCCTGGTTGGGGCTGGAGCGGATCTTGCGGAGGATCTTCCAGTTCTTCAGCTCGGCGTTGACCCGTTCACCGGGTGCCCGTCGTCGGGCGTGGGCGGCGTTGACCGCTTTCTGATTCGCTGACAGGGGCCGGTACCGGCCGGTGTCGAGGTCGCGGCGGCGGCGTCGGTGGGGGACGGTGATCGCGGGCCCGCCGCCTTGGTAGGCGGTGTCAGCGATCGCCCGCACCCCGGCGGTGTTGACCGCGTCGATGATCCCGTGGGCGCGGGCGGCACCCATGTCGTGCCGGGCTCCGGTAGCGGTGGGGAGATCCACACCAGCCTGCCGACGGGGTCGGCGATGACCTGCACGTTCAGGCCGTGGCACTTGTGTTTGCCGGAGTAGAACGCCCGGTCGTAGCCGGATGTCATGCCGACCCGGTCGATACGCAGCAGCGTGCCGTCCAGGATCACGAACGCCTTCCCAGCGGCGACGGTGATGGCCTGTTCCAGGGTCGGGGCGAGCGCGGCGAGCAGACCGATCGCCTCGGTCAGGTACCGGTACACCGTCGCGGTGCTCACCGCGAACCCGCAGGCCAGGGCAGCGTAGGTCTCGCCCTTACGCAGGTAGGCGAGCACCAGCAAGGCCTGCCGACCGGCTGAGAGCCGGCGCCAGCGTGTTCCACGCTGACGCCGATGCCCCCGGAGAAGATCAGCAAGATCACGGACGCTACGGCTGGACACGTTCATCCCGGATGGGTAGGACAGCACACGGGGCTCCTGGCAGACGACGGTTCGACACCCATCCGTCTACCAGGAGCCCCACCCCGGCCGGCCTTCACGCCCCTGACCAGCACAAACGTCAGGTTGAAAAAGGCTCACTACACCAGCCACAACGCCGACGATCACCCGCGCTGAAGCGTCGCCGCGGGGCACGGACCAGAAGAAGCAAGTCACCCTGACCTGCCGAAACACCCGTGTGACTACCGATCACTCACACCGACAGACATCCACTCGGGTGTCCATAAGTGTCAGAGATCCGTAGACGCCACGACCCGCACCGGGACGCTGCGAACCCTGACCCGAGAACACCACCGCCGTCCCACCCGGCACGACGGCGCCCCGCGCAACCTCCGACGGACCAGTCCCGTCGTGCAACAACACCGCACGCTGGTCGAACACCGCACGCGTCGTCGCCAGGGAGAACCCGACGTCCACCGGACGCACGTCGTCCAGCACCGACACCCGGGCGACCTGCCCGTCCAGGGCACCGGGGGTACGGGCCGATAGCGGCCACGCGACGACACCCGCCGGCTCGACGGCCGGGGCGGAGATGTCGGCGGGGGCGGGTGCGGCCTGCTCCAGGATCACGTGCGCGTTCGTCCCCGACACCCCGAACGACGACACCGCCGCCCGCCGGGGGCGCCCGGTCTCCGGCCACGCCCGCCCGTCGCCGACCAGCTCGACCGCGCCCGCGGTCCAGTCGACGTGCGACGACGGGGTGTCGGCGTACAGGGTCGCGGGCACGATCCCCCGGCGCATCGCCTCGATCATCTTGATCACCCCGGCGACGCCGGAGGCCGCCTGGGCGTGCCCGATGTTCGACTTCACCGAGCCGAGCAGCAGCGGGGTGTCGCGGTCCTGCCCGTAGGTGGCCAGCAGCGCCTGGGCCTCGATCGGGTCGCCCAGTGTGGTTCCGGTGCCGTGCCCGTCCACGACGTCGACCCCGTCCGGGCCCAGTCCGGCCGCGGCCAGCGCGGAGCGGATGACCCGCTGCTGGGAGGGGCCGTTGGGGGCGGTCAGCCCGTTGGACGCGCCGTCGGAGTTCACCGCGGACCCCCGCAGCACCGCGAGGACCTCGTGACCGTTGCGGCGGGCGTCGGAGAGCCGCTCCAGCACGACCATGCCGACGCCCTCGGACCAGGCCACACCGTCGGCGTCGTCGGAGAAGGACCGCGAGCGGCCGTCGGAGGACAGCCCGCGCTGGCGGGAGAACACCACGAACGGCGCCGCCGTCGACATGACGGTGACACCGCCGGCGAGCGCGAGCGACGACTCCCCCGACCGGAGGCTCTGCGCGGCGAGGTGCAGCGCCACCAGCGACGACGAGCAGGCGGTGTCGACGGTGACGGCGGGCCCCTCCAGCCCGAGGGTGTAGGCGACCCGGCCGGACGCGACGCTCGGCGAGCTCGCGGTGCCGCGGAAGCTCTCGTACTCGTCGTGCGCGATGAGGAAGCCGTAGTCGTTCGACATGAGACCGGCGAACACGCCGGTCGCGCTGCCGCGCAGCGACGACGGGTCGATCCCGGCCCGCTCGCAGGCCTCCCAGGCCACGGTGAGCAGCAGCCGCTGCTGGGCGTCGGTCGCCAACGCCTCCCGCGGGCTCATCCCGAAGAAGTCGGCGTCGAAGTCCCCGGCCCCGTCGAGGAACCCGCCGCGCACCACGTGGGTGGTGCCCGGCCGGTCCGGGTCCGGGTCGTAGAGGCCCTCGACGTCCCAGCCGCGGTCGGTGGGGAACTCCGAGGTGGCGTCGACGGCGCCGTCGACGAGGTCCCACAGGTCCTGCGGGGAGGCGACACCGCCGGGGTAGCGGCACGCCATCCCGACCACGACGACCGGGTCGTCGTCGGCGGCGGTCGCGCGCGTGGCGACCGGCCCGCCGGTGTCCGAGCCGAACAGCTCGCCGTCGAGGAACGCGGCCGCGGCGACGGCGCTCGGGTGGTCGAACACCAGAGTCGTGGGCAGCCGCAGCCCGGTCTCGGCGGAGAGCCGGTTCCGCAGCTCGACGGCGGTGAGGGAGTCCACGCCGAGCTCGGAGAACGAGCGGTGCGGGTCGACGGCGTCGGCGCCGGCGTGACCGAGGACGGCGGCGACCTCGGCGCGCACGATCTGGAGCAGCTCCGCCCGCCGCTCCTCCTCGGTGCGCCCGGCCAGCGCCCGCAGCGCGCCCGGTGTGGCGTCGCCGCCGGCGAGCACGCGGCGGGCCCGGGAACGGGTGCGGACCAGACCGCGCAGCAGCGGCGGCACCTCGCCGCGGTCGGCGACCGCGGGCAGGTCCAGACGCATCGGCAGCACGACCGGGTCGGCGCCGGCCGCGCCGGGCACGGCGGCGTCGAACAGGGCCAGGCCCTGCGCCGCGGACAGCGGCGGGAACCCGGAACGGACGATGCGGGCCAGGTCCGCCTCGGTGAGGTCGGCGGTCATCCCCGCACCGGACTCCCACGCCCCCCAGGCGAGCGACACGGCGGGGAGGCCGAGGTCGCGGCGCAGCCGGACCAGGGCGTCGACGAACGCGTTGCCCGCCGCGTAGGACGCCTGGCCGGGCGCACCGAACGTCGCCGAGGCCGAGGAGTACACGACGAAGTGCTCGAGGTCGCCGGTCAGCTCGTGCAGGTGCCAGGCGGCGTCGGCCTTCGGGCCCAGGACGGTCGCGAGCCGGTCGGCGTCGAGGGACGCGACGACACCGTCGTCGAGGACGGCGGCGGTGTGCACCACCGACCGGACCGGGTGTGCGGCGAGGACGGCGGCGAGCGCGTCGCGGTCGGCGACGTCGCAGGCCACGACGTCGACGTGGGCGCCAGCCGCGGTCAGCTCGTCGACCAGCTCGGGGGCGCCGGGGGCGTCGGTGCCGCGGCGGGACACCAGCAGCAGCCTGCGGACCCCGTGCCGCTCGACCAGGTGGCGGGCCAGCAGCCCGCCCAGCCCGCCGGTGCCGCCGGTCACCAGGACGGTGCCGTCGGGGTCCCAGCCGCCGTCGACGGACCGCGCGGTGGCGCGGGTGAGCCGGGCACCGAGCACGGCGCCCTCGCTCAGCAGCAGCCGGGGCTCGTCGGTGCCGACCGCGGCGAGCGCGGTGAGCAGGGCGTCCCGGCCGGTGACGCCGCCGGTGGGGTCGAGGTCGACCAGACCGATCCGGTCCGGGTGCTCCGTGCGGGCGGAGGCGACGAGGCCGTGCACGGCGGCCGCGACCGGATCGGTGCCGCGGGCGCCGCCCCGGGTGAGGACGACGAGCCGGGACTCCGCGGCCGCCGGTGTCCCCAGCCAGGCACGGACCGTGTCGAGCACCGCGGCGGTCCACTGCCGGGTGGCGGCGACCGGGTCGGGGCCCGCCGCGGGGACCGGCAGCAGGACGACGGGGGGCACCGGGCCGTCGTCGAGCGCGGCCCGGTCCAGCACCGGCAGGTCCCAGCCGGCCTGATCGGGCTCGCCGAGCAGCGCGACGTCGGTGTCCGGGACCGGTGTGCCGGGCAGCGGCAGGGTCGTCCAGTCGACCCGGAACAGCGCGTCCGGGGTGACCGCGGCGGACAGCTCGCCGCCGACCGGGCGCACGACGAGCCGGTCCGCGGTGAGCACGGGGGCACCGGTGGTGTCGGTGACGGTGACGACGAGGCCGTCCCCGCCACGGTGCAGGCGGACCCGGACGGCGGTCGCGCCGGTCGCGGCGAGGGTGACGCCCTCCCAGGAGAACGGCAGCCCGCCATGGCTGATCCGCCCGAGGTCGGCCAGCCCGGCGGCGTGCAGACAGGCGTCGAGCAGACCGGGGTGGATGCCGAACGCGGCCGGGCCGGGTGTGGCGTCGGACAGCTCCACCTCGGCGACGACGTCCTCGCCGTCGGCCCAGGCCGCGACCAGCCCGCGGTAGGTGGGGCCGTAGACGAAGCCGCCCTCGGCGTAGCGGTCGTAGGCGCCGTCCACGTCGAGCGGCCGGGCCCCGGCCGGAGGCCACTCGGTGCCGGTGCCGGTGCCGATGTCAGGGCCGGTGCCGGTGGCGGGTCGGGCACCGGTGGTCGGGACGGCGGCGAGGACGCCCGCGGCGTGCCGGGTCCAGTCGACCTCCGCGGCGTCGTCGTGCACGACGGGGCGGGAGTGGATGCCGACGGCGCGGCGGCCGTCGGCGTCCGGGGCCTCGACGGCGACCTGCAGCTGCACGGCGCCGCCGTCGGCGGGCAGGGTCAGCGGGGCGGCCAGCGTCAGCTCCTCGACACGGTCGCAGCCGACCTCCTCGCCGGCACGCAGCGCCAGCTCCAGGAACGCGGTGCCCGACAGCAGGGTGTGGCCCTGCACGACGTGGTCGGCGAGCCACGGGTGCGAGCCGGTGCCCAGCCGGGCGGTGAACAGGTAGCCGTAGGACCCGGCGAGCTCGACCCCGGCGCCGAGCAGCGGGTGCCCGACGCGGCCGAGGCCGGCGGTGCGGACGTCGCCGCCGTCGGCGCCGACCGGCGGCCAGTAGCGCTGGTGGCGGAACGGGTAGGTGGGCAGCGGGATCCGCCGTCCGCCGGTGCCCTCGAGCACCGCGCCCCAGTCGAGGTCCACACCGGCGACGTGCAGCCGGGCGAGCGCGGTGATCGCGGTCTGCTCCTCGTCGCGGCCGGACCGCAGCAGC
The DNA here is from genome assembly GCF_020496245.1 of Pseudonocardia sp. ICBG601. Classification (NCBI taxonomy): domain Bacteria; kingdom Bacillati; phylum Actinomycetota; class Actinomycetes; order Pseudonocardiales; family Pseudonocardiaceae; genus Pseudonocardia; species Pseudonocardia sp. ICBG601. The sequence goes on from NZ_JAHLJA010000217.1 coordinate 74,920, forward strand.
GGGGTGACGACGGCGTCGTCGCCGACCAGCTCGTCGAGCATCGCGGACAGCACGCCGTCCGGACCGAGCTCCACGAACGCGGTGGTGCCCTGGTCGACGAGGGTGGCGACGTGGTCGGCGAAGCGGACGGTGTCGCGGACGTGGGAGACCCAGAACTCGGGGTCGGTGACGTCGCCGCTCGCGACGACCGGCACCGACGGGGGTGGAAGGTCAGGCCCTGCACCACGCCGCGGAACTCGTCGAGCATCGGTTCCATGAGCACCGAGTGGAAGGCGTGCGACACGCCGAGCCGCTTGTGCCGGAACCCGGCGGCCACCGCCAGGACCTCGGCCTCGACACCGGAGAGCACCACTGAGGACGGCCCGTTCACCGCCGCCAGCGACACCCCGGCCGTCAGCAGCGGCGCGACGTCGGCCTCGGAGGCCTGCACCGCCACCATCGCGCCACCGGCCGGGAGCGCCTGCATCAGCCGGGCGCGGGCCGCCACCAGCGTGGCCGCGTCCTCCAGCGACAGCACCCCGGCGACGTGCGCGGCGGCGATCTCGCCGACGGAGTGGCCGGCCAGCCGGTCCGGTCGGATCCCCCACGACTCGAGCAGCCGGTACTGGGCGACCTGCAGCGCGAACAGGGCGGGCTGGGCGTAGCCGGTGGCATCGAGCAGCCCCTGGTCGCGGGGCAGCACGGTGCCCAGCTGGGCCAGGACGGCGTCGTGGACGCGGGCGAACACCGCGAACCGGGCGGCGAGCTCGTCGCCCATCCCGAGGCGCTGGGTGCCCTGCCCGGAGAACAGCACCGCGGTCTCCCGCTCGGCGGCGACGCCCCGGGCGAGCTCACGGGGGCCGTCCGGGCCGGGGGTCAGCACGACGCGGTGCTCGAACGCGGTACGGGTGGTGCCCAGCGACAGCGCGACGTCGGCGGGGGCGGCCTCGCGCAGCACCGGTGCCAGCCGCTCCAGCTGCGCCTCGAGCGCCTCGGGGCTGCGGGCGGACACCGGCCAGGGCAGGGTCGACGGGGTCGGGTCCGGGCACGACGACGGCCCGGCGCTCGCCCCCTCCTCGACGACGGGTGCCTGCTCCAGCACGACGTGGGCGTTGGTGCCGGACACGCCGAAGGCCGAGACCCCGGCGCGGCGGGGTCGCCCGGTCCGCGGCCACGGGGTCCGCTCGCGGAGCAGGGACACCGCGCCGCGGGACCACTCGACGTTCGGGGTCGGCTCGTCGAGGTGCAGTGTGCGCGGCAGCACCCCGTGCCGCAGCGCCATCACGGTCTTGATCACCCCGGCGACGCCGGCGGCGCCCTGCGGGTGCCCGATGTTGGACTTGATCGACCCGAGCAGCAGCGGCGTCTCCCGGTCGCGCCCGTAGGTCTCGATGACCGCCTGGGCCTCGATCGGGTCGCCCAGCCGGGTACCGGTCCCGTGCGCCTCCACCGCGTCCACCTCGGACGGGGCGAGCCCCGCCGCGGCCAGCGCCGCCCGGATCACCCGCTGCTGCGACGGCCCGTTCGGAGCGGTCAGCCCGTTCGAGGCCCCGTCGGAGTTCACCGCGCTCCCCCGCACCACGGCGAGGACCTCGTGGCCGTGCCGGCGGGCGTCGGAGAGCCGCTCCAGCACGAGCATGCCGACTCCCTCGGACCAGCCGGTGCCGTCGGCGGCGGCGTCGAAGGAGCGGCACCGGCCGCTCGGGGCGAGCCCGCCCTGGGCGGTGAACGCGGAGAACGCGGTCGGGGTGGTCATGACCCCGACACCACCGGCGAGCGCCCGGTCGCACTCCCCCGACCGCAGCGCCTGCACGGCGAGGTGCAGCGCCACCAGCGACGATGAGCACGCGGTGTCGACGGTGACCGAGGGGCCCTCCAGGCCGGCGGTGTAGGACACCCGGCCGGACAGCACGCTGGCCGCGGTGGCGGTGGTGGCGTGCACGTCGGTGTCCAGACCGGAGCGGGCCAGCAGGCTCGCGTAGTCCTGCCCGGTGGTCCCGACGAACACCCCGGTGCGGCTGCCGCGCAGCGACGCGACGTCGATCCCGGCCCGCTCCAGTGCCTCCCAGGACGTCTCCAGGACCAGCCGCTGCTGCGGGTCCATGGTGACGGCCTCACGCGGTGAGATCCCGAAGAACGCGGCGTCGAACCCGGCGACGTCGTCGAGGAAGCCGCCCTCGGCGGTCACGCTCGCCAGCTCCGCCGGGTCCCAGCCGCGGTCGGTCGGGAACGGTCCGATCGCGTCCCGGCCGCTGTCGACCAGCTCCCACAGCTCCTCCGGGGACGTGACCCCACCCGGGTAGCGGCAGCCGATGCCGACGATCGCGACCGGCTCCACGGAGGCCTCGACGAGCTGCGCGTTCTGCCTGCGCAGCCGCTCGTTCTCCTTCAGGGAGGACCGGAGCGCCTCGACATACTGCTTCGCGGGGTCAGTCATCACGCGTCCTTCGTTCGCCGGGTCCTACGCGGTGCCGTCGGTCGCCAGCCGGAGCAGGCTCTCGGCGTCCATGTCGTCGATCGAGGTGCCGTCGGCGTCGCCGCCGTCGGCCGGGGTGCCGGCGTGCCGGCCGGCGTTGCCGTCGTTGCCGTTGCCGTTGCCGCCAGGGCCGCCGTCGCGGCCGAGCGCCAGCACCATGTCCAGCAGCCCGGCGCGGCGCAGCCGTCCCACCGGGACCGCGGCGAGCGCGGCCCGGATCTCGGCGTCCGGGTCGGCCGGGTCGGCCGGGGCGGCGCCGGACGGGCCGTCGGTGCCCGCGGTGCCGACGCCGGCGGCGACGAGCTCGTCCCACAGGTGCCGGGCCAGCGCCGAGGGGGTCGGGTGGTCGAACACCAGTGCGGCGGGCAGTCCGAGCCCGGTGACCGCGCGGAGCCGGTTGCGCAGCTCCACGGCGGTGACCGAGTCGAAGCCGACGTCGCGGAACGCGGTCCCGGCCGGCAGCGCGGACGGGCCGTCGAGTCCGAGCACCGCGACGGCGGTGCGCCGCACGACGTCGAGGACCTCGCGGACCGCGGCGGTCTCCGGGAGCGCGGACAGTCGGGCACGCAGCTCCGCGCCGTCCTCGCCCGCCTGCTCCTCGCCGGTCCCGTCGTCCGGGGCGAGTGCCGCGCGGGCACCCGGGTGCTGGTCGAGCAGCGGGCTCGGCCGGGCCGCGGTGAAGGCCGGGGTGAACCGCTCCCAGTCGGTGCGGGTCACGGTCAGGCCGCTGCGCCCGGTGGCCAGCGCCCGCTCCAGGACGCCGATCGCCCGGTCCGGGTCCATCTCCAGCACGCCCAGCCGCAGGACGCGGGCGAGCGCGTCCGGGTCGGTGGCCATGCCGACCTCGCCCCACGTCCCCCAGGCCAGCGACGTCGCGGGGCGTCCCTCGGCGCGGCGGCGGGCCGCGAGGCCGTCGAGCCAGGCGTTCGCCGCCGCGTACCCGGCCTGCCCTGCGCTGCCCCACGACGCGGCACCGGAGGAGAACACGACGAACGCGTCCAGCTCGGCGTCGGCGGTGAGCCGGTCGAGGACGGCCCCGCCGGCGACCTTCGCGTGCAGCGCCGCGGCCAGCCCCTGCGCCGAGGCGGAGCCGACCGGTTCGTCGATCGCGGCGACCCCCGCGGCGTGCACGACCGTCCGCAGCGGCCGGTCCTCCGGCAGCGCGGCGAGGACGGCGGCGAGCCCGTCGGCGTCGGCGACGTCGCAGGCGACCACCGACACGGTGGCGCCGGCCTGCTCCAACTCGGCGGTCAGCTCGGCGGCGCCGGGGGCGTCCGGCCCTCGACGACCGGTCAGGACCAGGTGCTGGGCGCCGAGGTCGACCAGGCGGCGTGCGACGCGGCCACCGATGCCCCCGGTACCGCCGGTGACGAGTGCGGTGCCGGAGGTGCGCCACTCGGGCACCGGCCCGGTCGCGGCCTCGTCGGGCACCAGGCGGCGTCCGACGGTGCCGGTGGCCCGGACCGCCACCTGGTCCTCGGAGGCACCGATCACGGCGCGCGTCCGGTCGAGGACCGAGCGGTGCAGCTCCGCCGGGTCCGCGGGCAGGTCGACCAGCCCGCCCCAGCGGTGCGGCTGTTCCAGGGCGGCGACGCGGCCCCAGCCCCACAGCGCGGCCTGCTCGGGGAGCACGGCCGGGTCGTCGTCGCCGGTGCGGACCGCGGCGCGGGTGAGCACCCACAGCGGTGCGGTGATCCCGGCGTCGTCGAGCGCTCCGAGCAGCCGGTCCGCGGCGAGCAGGGTCTGCGTCGCGTCGTCCCCGGCCGGGGCGGGCAGGACGACCGCGTCGAATCCGCCGTCGGCGTGCGCCGCGAGCGCCGCGGTCCTGCCGTCGGTGCCGCCGCAGGTGCTGTCGTCGGTGGCGTCGTCGGTGCCGATGACGACCGCGTCGTCGCCGAGCCCGGCCAGGACGGTGTCGGTCCACGGGTCGTCGCCACCCGGGTGCACCACGAGCAGTCGCTGCGCGGCCGGTGCGGCCGGGGTGCCGAGCGGGGCCCAAGCCTCGCGGTGGCACCAGTCCGCGACCTCGGCCTCGGCGCGCCGGGCGGCCCGCCAGGAGGCCAGGGCCGGGCCGACGGTGCCGGCGACCTCGGGGTCGAGGCCGAGCTCCCCGGCCAGGTCGCCGCCGTCGACGAGCTCCCACAGGGCGGAGTCGACCGGGTCGGCCGCAGCCGGGCCGTCGGCCACCGGGCGCGGCCAGTAGCGCCGGCGGTCGAAGGCGTAGGTCGGCAGCGGGATCCGGCTGCCACCGGTGCGCAGCGCGGACCAGTCCACCTCCACACCCCCGGTCCAGGCCGCGGCGACCGCGGCGAGCATCTGGCCGGCGCCGCCCTGGTCGCGGCGCAGCGTGCCGGTGGCGAGCAGGCCCTCCAGCCCGGCGTCCTCGGCGGTCTGCTCGACCACCGCGGGCAGCGCCGGGTGCGCCGACGGCTCGACGAACGCGGTGTGTCCGGCGGCGAGCAGCGCGCGGGTGGCCCGCTCGAACTCCACCGGCTCGCGCATGTTGCGGTACCAGTAGTCCGCGTCCAGGCCCGCGGTGTCGAACAGCTCACCGGTCACCGTGGAGTAGAACGGGATCTCCGAGGTGCGCGGTGCGAGCGGTGCCAGTGCCTCGGCGACCGCGTCGCGCATCGGCTCCACGTGGACGCAGTGCGAGGCGAACGTGGCGGGCAGGCGGCGGCAGCGCACGCCGTCGGCCGACAGCTCGGCCAGGAGCGCGTCGAGCGGCTCGTTGAGCCCGGCGACCGCGCAGGACCCCGGCGAGTTCACCGCGGCCACGGCCAGCCCGTCACGTCCGGCGATCCGCTCGCGCAGCGCCTCGTGGTGCAGCGCGACCGAGGCCATCGCCCCGGTGCCGAACACCGTCTCGGCGGCGATCCGGCTGCGCCGCGCGATGATCCGGGCGCCGTCGCGGTGGCTGAGGCCGCCCGCGACGACCGCGGCCGCGACCTCGCCCTGGGAGTGGCCGACGACGGCGTCCGGGGTGACGCCGAGCGAGCGCCACACCGCGGCGAGGGAGACGTTCGTCGCCCACAACGCGGGCTGGACCACGTCGACCCGGTCCAGGGAGGCCGCGTCGTCGTCGCCGCGCAGCACCGCGTGCAGCGACCAGTCGACGAACCCGTCGAGCGCCTCGGCGCAGCGGTCCACCGACGCCGCGAACACCGGGGAGGACGCGAGCAGCTCACGGCCCATCCCGTGCCACTGCGAGCCCTGCCCCGCGAACACGAACACGGTCTTCCCGGCAGGTCCCGCGGTGCCGGTGACCAGCGCCGGTGCCGAGCCCCCGGAGGCCAGGGCGGACACCCCGGCGTGCAGGGTCGCGGCGTCGGTGCCGAGCACGACCGCGCGCTGCTCGAACGTCGAGCGGGTGGTGCGCAGCGAGTGCGCGACGTCGTGCGGGTCGAGCCCGCCCACGACCCCGGCGAGCCGTTCGGCCTGCCCGCGCAGCGCCCCGGTGGAGCGGGCGGAGAGCAGCCAGGGCAGCGGCCCGGTGAGCGGCGGCGGGTCGAGGGGGCCACCGGTGGGGTCGGTGCCGGTGAGGTCGGTGGGCTCGGTACCGGCCGGCTCCGGCTCGGGGGCCTGCTCCAGCACCACGTGGGCGTTGGTGCCGCTGAGCCCGAACGACGACACACCCGCGCGGCGGGCACGCCCGGTCTCGGGCCAGGCGAGGTTCTCCCGGACCAGCTCGACCGCGCCGCGGCCCCACTCGACGCGGGCGCTGGGCTCGCTGACGTGCAGGGTGGCCGGCAGCATCCCGTGCTGCAGGGCGAGCACGGTCTTGATGACACCGGCGACGCCGGCCGCGGCCTGGGTGTGGCCCAGGTTGGACTTCACCGAGCCGAGCAGCAGCGGGTGCGTCCGCCGGGCGGCGCCGTAGGTGTCGAGCAGCGCGTCGGCCTCGATCGGGTCGCCGAGGCGGGTCCCGGTTCCGTGCGCCTCCACGGCGTCGACGTCGGCGGTCGTGAGGCCGGCCGCGGCGAGCGCGGCCCGGATGACCCGCTGCTGCGACGGCCCGTTCGGGGCGGTGAGTCCGTTGGACGCTCCGTCCTGGTTGACCGCGGAGCCGCGGATCACGGCGAGGACGTCGTGGCCGTGCCGGCGGGCGTCGGAGAGCCGTTCCACGACCACCAGGCCGACGCCCTCGCCCCAGCCGGTGCCGTCGGCGTCGTCGGAGAAGGCCTTGCAGCGCCCGTCCGCGGCGAGCGCGCCCTGGGTGCTGAGCATCTCGAACGACCGCGGCGTCGCCATGATCGTGGCGCCACCGGCGAGGGCGAGGTCGCACTCGCCGTCGTGCAGCGCACGGACGGCCAGGTGCAGGCCGACCAGCGACGCCGAGCAGGCGGTGTCGACGGTCATCGCGGGGCCCTCGAACCCGTAGGTGTAGGACAGCCGCCCGGAGATCACGCTGGCGGCCAGGCCGGTGAGGACGTGGCTCTCGGTGTCCTGACCCGCCTCCAGCAGCAGGCCCGCGTAGTCCTGGCCGTTGGTCCCGACGAACACCCCGGCCCGGCTGCCGCGCAGCGAGCCCGGGGTGATCCCGGACCGCTCCAGGGCCTCCCAGGAGGTCTCCAGCAGCAGCCGCTGCTGCGGGTCCATCACGGTCGCCTCGCGCGGCGACACCCCGAAGAAGGCGGGGTCGAACCCACCGGGGTCGCGCAGGAAAGCGGCGTTGCCGGTCACGCTGCGCTCGGCGAGACGGGTGAGGTCCCAGTCGCGGTCGGCCGGGAACGGGGTGACGCCGTCACGGCCCTCGACCAGCATCGCCCACAGCTCCTCCGGGCTGCTGACGCCGCCGGCGAACCGGCAGGCCATGCCGACGATCGCGATCGGCTCGTCGGCCGCGGGGCGGGTCCGTGCCGCGGCGGCCGCGCCGTCGGCGGCGTCCGGTGCGGTGTCGGTCCGTTCGCCCAGCCGGTCGAGCAGGTGGGCGGCCAGTGCCCGGGGGGTCGGGTGGTCGAACACGACACCGGCGGCCAGGACCAGCCCGGTCGCGGTGCCGAGCTGGTTGCGCAGCTCGACCGCGGTGAGCGAGTCGAAGCCGAGGTCGCGGAAGGCCCGGTCGGGGCGGACGGCGGCGGGACCGTGGTGCCCGAGCACGGCGGCGACCTGCTCCCGGACCAGGTCCTCCAGCAGTGTGGTGCGCCCGGCCGGGTCGAGCTCGCGCAGCCGGGCACCGAGGGTGCCCGCGGCACCGGTGGTCCGCTCGGCGAGCGCGGCGTCGAGGATGCGGCGTCCCTCGGGGAGCTCGCCGAGCACCGGCGTCGGCCGGGTCCCGATCAGGGCGCGCAGCAGGCCGGGCTCCCCCAGCCGCCCGACCAGTGCGGTGGCGTCGGGACCGGTGGCGAGCCGCCGCAGCGCGGTGAGCGCGGGGCCGGCGGCCATCGCCGCGGCGCCCTCGCCGAGCCCGACCCCGGCCGCCATGCCGGTGCCCGCCCAGGCGCCCCACGCGATGGAGACGGCGGGCAGCCCGAGGGCACGTCGGCGTCGGGCGACGCCGTCGAGGACCGCGTTGGCGGCGGCGTAGTTGCCCTGTCCGGGGTTGCCGACCGCGGCGGCCAGCGAGGAGAACAGCACGAACGCGTCGAGGTCCAGGTCGCGGGTCAGCTCGTCGAGCACCAGCGCGGAGGTCGCCTTCGCGTCCAGCACGGTGTCGAAGCGTTCGGGGTCCAGGCCCTCGAGCATCCCGTCGTCGAGAACGCCTGCGGCGTGCACGACGCCGGTCAGCGGCGGGCCGGCCGCGATGCCGGTGAGCAGCGCGGCGACCGCGTCGCGGTCGGCCACGTCGCAGGCGACGACGTCGACCTCCACCCCGGTGGCGGTGAGCTCGGCCCGCAGCGCGGCGGCGCCGGGGGCGTCGGGGCCGCGGCGGCCCGCCAGCACGATCCGGGTCGCGCCGCGGGCGGCGAGGTCCCGGGCGACGGCGGCGCCGAGGGCGCCGGTGCCGCCGGTCACCAGCACGGTGCCGCGGGGCTCCCACCCGGTGCCGGGTGCGGCCGCGCCGGGGTCGGCGACCAGGCGGCGCGCGTACGCGGTGCCCGCGCGCAGCGCGACCTGGTCCTCGCCGCCGGGGGCGGCGCCGAGCAGGGCCCGCAGGAGCCCGCCGGTGGTCTCGTCGGGCGGACCGTCGAGGTCGACCAGACCGCCCCAGCGCTGCGGCAGCTCCAGTGCCGCGACCCGGCCGAGGCCCCACACCCCGGCCTGGCCGGGGTCGGTGCCGTCGAGGTGCCCGCCGGACGGGACCGGGTCGGTGGTGGCGACACCGTCGCGGGTCAGCACCCACAGCGGGGCGGCGATCGCGGTGTCGCCGAGTGCCTGGACCAGCGCGGCCGTGGCGTGCACCGCGGCGAACGGGGCACCGTCGCGGCCCTCGCCGAGCGCGAGCAGGGACACCACGGTCCCCGGGTCGGTGCCGGCGGCGGTGCGGGCGGCGGCGAGGTCGGCGGCCAGCGCCGCGCGGCGGGTGTCCGCCGCGGTCACGGTGAGGGTGTCCGGACCGAGCGCGGCCAGCACCGCGTCGAGCGTCGCCGGGTCGGCCGGGACGGCCGGGAGGACGGCCAGCACCCCGGGCGGGGGTGCGGCCGGGTCGAGCGCGAGCGGGCGCCAGACCTCGCGGTGGCGCAGCGCGTCGGCCGCGCTGCCGGCGCGGCGGCGTTCCCGCCAGCCGGTCAGTGCCGGCAGCAGCCCGGCGACGGACTCCGGTGCGGCGCCCAGCTCGTCGGCGAGGGCATCGGGCTCGCCGCGCTCGACGAGCGCCCAGAACGCGTCGTCCTCGGTCGCGCGGCCGGCCGCGGGCACGGTCGCCGGCCAGAACCGGCGGCGCTGGAACGGGTAGGTGGGCAGCTCGGCGTGCCCGGCGCCGGTGCCCGCGTAGTAGGCGGCCCAGTCGACGTCGACGCCGCGGACGTGCAGCCGCGCGAGGGTCTCGACCAGCGCGGTCTCCTCGTCCCGGTCGGGACGCATCGCGGGGACGGCCAGCAGGTCCTCGCCCGCGGCGCGGGTGGCGGCGGCGCACAGCCCGCCGTCCGGGCCCAGCTCCAGCACGGTGTCGACGCCGTCGGCGAGCAGGGTGTCCAGGGCGTCGGCGAAGCGCACCGCGTCGCGGGCGTGCCCGACCCAGTGCCCGGCGTCGGCGAGCTCGCCCGGCCCGACCGGCGCACCGGTGCGGGTGGACACCATCGGCAGCTCCGGCGCGCCGGCGGTGAGGCCGGCGGCGGCCGCGCGCAGCTCGTCGAGGATCGGATCCATCATCGGCGAGTGAAAGGCATGGCTGACCGGCAAACGCCTAGTCCTGACACCCTCGGCCGCCAGGGCGTCGGCGAGCCCGGTCACGCCGGCGACCGTCCCGGACACGACGACCGCGTCCGGGCCGTTCACCGCGGCGATCGCGACGCCGGCGGGCAGCCGGTCGCGCACCTGCGCCTCACCGGCGGCGACGGCGACCATGGCGCCGTCCCCGGCGGGCAGGGACCGCATGAGCCGGGCGCGGGCGGCGACGAGGCCGCAGACCTCGTCCAACGACAGGGCGCCGCAGACGTGCGCGGCGGCGAGCTCGCCGACCGAGTGCCCGGCGACGACGTCGGGCCGCACCCCGAGGGACTCCAGCAGGCGGAACAGGCCGACGGAGAGCGCGAGCAGCGCGGGCTGGGAGCGGCCGGTGTCGGCGAGCGCCTCGGCGTCGTCGCCCCAGACCGCGTCGTGCAGTGGCTCGCCGAGCAGCTCCGAGATCCGGGCCAGCACGGCGTCGAAGGCGTCGGCGAAGACCGGGAAGCGGCGGTGCAGCTCGCGGCCCATGCCGGGGCGCTGGCCGCCCTGACCGGAGAACAGCACGGCCAGCCGGGCCGGGGCGGCGACCCCGCGGGCGAGGACCCGCGGGGCTCCGTCGCCGGCGAGCAGGACCGCGCGGTGCTCGTGCACGGCCCGGCCGCGGGCGAGCGCGGCGCCGACGTCGAGCGGGTCGGGGGCGGTGTCGGGGGCAGAGCCGTGGGCGGTGTCCGTGGCGGGCGCGGCGAGCGCGGTGACGGCGGCGGTCGCCGCGTCCAGCGCGGCGTCGCCGCGGGCGGACACCGGCCACGGCAGCACACCGGGGCGGGGCACCACCGGGGCGGGCGCCGGCTCCGGGTCGGGGGCCTGCTCCAGGACGAGGTGGGCGTTGGTCCCGCTGACGCCGAAGGAGGACACCCCGGCCCGGCGCGGGTGACCGGTGCGCGGCCACGCGACCGGTTCGGTGAGCAGCGCGACCGCGCCGGCGCCCCAGTCGACGTCGGAGCTGGGCGTCGCGGCGTGCAGGGTGCGCGGCAGCACCCCGTGCCGCATCGCCATCACGGTCTTGATCACCCCGGCGACACCGGCCGCGGCCTGCGGGTGCCCGATGTTGGACTTGACCGAGCCGAGCAGCAGCGGGGTCTCCCGGTCCTGCCCGTAGGTCGCGAGCAGCGCCTGCGCCTCGATCGGGTCGCCGAGCCGGGTTCCGGTGCCGTGCGCCTCGACGGCGTCGACGTCGGATGGCCGCAGACCGGCCGCGGCGAGCGCGGCGCGGATCACCCGCTGCTGCGACGGCCCGTTGGGGGCGGTCAGCCCGTTGGAGGCGCCGTCGGAGTTCACCGCGGACCCGCGGAGGACGGCGAGGACGCGGTGGCCGTGGCGACGCGCGTCGGAGAGCCGTTCGAGGACGATGACACCCACGCCCTCGGACCAGCCGGTGCCGTCGGCGTCGTCGGAGAAGGCCTTGCAGCGTCCGTCGGGGGCGAGCCCGCCCTGGGCGGTGAACGCGGCGAACGCGCCCGGGGTGGACATCACCGACACGCCGCCGGTCAGTGCGAGGTCGCACTCGCCGGAGCGCAGCGACCCCGCGGCCAGGTGCATCGCGACCAGGGACGCCGAGCAGGCGGTGTCGACCGCCATGGAGGGTCCCTCCAGGCCCGCGGTGTAGGACACCCGGCCGGCCAGGACGCTGGACACCGTCGAGGTGAGCGCGTAGCCGTCGGCGTGCTCGCCCGCGTTGACCCGCAGGTCGGAGTAGTCCTGGCCGTTGGTGCCGAGGAAGACCCCGGTACGGCTGCCGCGCAGCGAGTCCGGGGCGATCCCGGCCCGCTCGCAGGCCTCCCAGCTGGTCTCCAGCACGAGGCGCTGCTGCGGGTCCATCGACTCGGCCTCGCGCGGGGAGATCCCGAAGAACTCGGCGTCGAAGTCGGCGAGGTCGTGCAGGAATCCGCCGTGCCGGGTCGCGCTGGTGAGCGTGGCGAGGTCCCAGCCGCGGTCGGTGGGGAACCCGGAGACGGCGTCGACGCCGCCGTCGACGAGCCGCCACAGGTCCTCCGGGCTGCGGACGCCGCCGGGGTAGCGGCAGGCCATGCCGACGATCACCACCGGGTCGTCGCCGGTGGTGGGCGCCGGGACGGACGGGACCGGGTCGTCCCCCGCGGCGGCGCCGCCCAGCAGGGAGTCGAGCAGGTGCCCGGCCAGCGCCCGCGGAGTGGGGTGGTCGAACGCGAGCGTCGCGGCGAGGGTGAGGCCGGTGCGGCCGCGGAGCCGGTCGCGCAGGTCCACCGCGCGGACCGAGTCGAACCCGAGGTCGCGGAACGGGCGGTCGGCGGGCACCTCGTCGGTGTGGTCGTGACCGAGGACCCGCCCGGCCTCCTCGCGGACCAGGTCGAGCACGGTCCGGGTGCGCTCGGCGGTGGGCAGCGCGGCCAGCCGGCCGGCGAGGCCGTCCGGTGCCGGGTCGTCGTGGCCGGGTGCGTCGCCCGCGGTGAGCGCAGCGACGGCCTCGGGGATCGCGTCGAGCAGCGGGCTGCGTCGGGCCGCGGAGAACGCGGGCGCGAACCGGGACCAGTCGGTGTCGGTGAGGGTGACGGCGGCCGCGGTGCCGGTGAGCGGACGGACCCCGAGCCGGAGCAGGGTCTCCCGGGCGGCCGGCTCGGTGGTCGGCCAGTCGCCCCGGGTCACCGCTGTGGCGGGGAGCCCGGCCGCGCGCCGGTCGTGGGCGAGCGCGTCGAACAGCGGCGCCGGGCGCGGGTCACCGTCCCACGGCGGGGCGGCCGGTGCGTGCAGGACGAACGCGTCGAGGTCGTGGCCGCGGGTGAGGGTGTCGAGGTGCCGGGCGGCCGCGACGGCGGCGTAGGGGTCGGTGTCGGCGGTGTGCACCCCCGGGGCATGGACGACGCACCGCAGGTCGGTGACGGTGTCCAGCAGCGCGGCGACACCGTCCCGGTCGGCCGGGTCGGTGCCGGTCGCGGTGACCCGGTCGTCGCCGGCGAGTGCCTGCGGGACGGCACCGGTGAGGAGCAGTCGCCCGGCGCCGCGGTCGAGCAGCGCGGTGAGCAGCTCCGTGTCGGGGTCGCCGGTGACCAGGGCGGTGCCCGAGGTCCGCCAGCGGCCCGCCCGGGCCGGGTCGGCGGGGTCGCGGACCAGCCTGCGGCCGAACGCCCCGGCGGCGCGCAGCGCCACCTGGTCCTCGGTGCCGCCGAGGACGGCGGCCAGCCGGGCGGCAGCGCGGTCGTCGAGCCGGGACGGCAGGTCGACCAGGCCACCGGCGCGGGCGGGGCCCGCGAGGTCGGCGAGGCCGGCCCGGGTCCACAGGCCCGCGCGGGCGGGGTCGGTGGCCCGCTCCCCCGGTGCGGCGACGACGGCGCCCCGGGTCAGGCACCACAGCGGCACGGCGACGCCGGCGGCGTCCAGTGCGGCGGCGAGCGCGGCGATCTCCGCGCGCCCGGTGGGCGGGGTCGGCGGGGTTCACGGGGTCGGCGGGTTCGGTGAGGACGGCGACGACACCGGCGGTGGCGCGGGCCTGCTCGGCGAACGCGGCCGGGTCGCGCAGCGCGTCGGTGAGGTCGGCGAGCGCGGTCGCCGGTCCGAGGGCGTCGCGCACCGCGGCGGCGGTGCCGTCGTCTCCGCCGGACGTGCCCAGGACGAGCCGGGACCCCGTCACGGGGGCACCGAGGGTGAGCGGCAGCCAGCGTTCCCGGTACCGGAGCGCGTCGGTGCCGGCGCGGGCGGCGCGTCGGTCCCGCCAGCCGGCGAGTGCGGGGAGCAGGGCGTCGGCGCCGGGAACACCCAGCTCCTCGGCGAGCGCACCGGAGTCGAGCAGCGCGAACAGCTCGGACTCGGCCCCGTCCCCGGTGCCGCGGGCCGACGGGGTCGCGGGCCGGGCCAGAAGCGGCGGCGGCGGAACGCGTAGGTCGGCAGCGGGACCGGGCGGCCGCCGGGCAGCGACGGCGTCAGGTCGACCGCACACCGCGCACGAGCAGTGTGGCCAGCGAGGTGAGGAGC
>NZ_JAHLJA010000218.1:0-6550 GCF_020496245.1 Pseudonocardia sp. ICBG601
TGAGGTCGCCATCCGCAACGCTGCCCCACCACCGCTGCAGCCGCAGGCAATCGACGGCCGCCCTCATCCACACCGGAATGTATACGGTCAAAAGTTTCCGGAACCCACAACTCGGATAGCAGATCGCGTTCGGCGCCCTCCACAATGTCGAGCAGCCAACGCACCCGCTCCGTCAAGTCATCTCGCGACACGACAGCACCAGACACTTCACACACTGCTCGTGAAGCTCGAGATGTCGTTGAAGACGTCAATACATTGGATTTCTGCCAACCCGTCACGTCGGAGGTCCCTGCTCCTGCAGGCGTGCCTGCGCGGCATCAAGCAGTCGTTGCTGATTCGTCTTTGACCGCAACTGATAGAACCGACCAGAAAAGGACGCAAGTAACGCCATGAAGTCATCCATCAGCTCTTCAAGCAGCGACTTGTCCGCATGAGCATGAACAGTCTCAACTGCAACTCCGACCTGCGCCAGATACCGCTCAATATAGGCGACACCAAACCGAGCCAGTCGGTCACGCCACACTACGCGAACTACCGTGAACCGCCCAGCAGCGGCGTCATCAAGTAGCCGAGTCAACCCCTTCCGATTTTCTCGCAAACCGGACGCGCGATCACGATACACTCGGAATACTGTCCCCCTGGACGTCTCCCGCAACACCGATTCCTGGTTCGCCAACGACGACTCCTGACCCGTCGAACCAGAAACACGACAATACAACGCCTCAACCCGCTCCGCCGCTTCCGGCTGAATCGGTTCGCGCCCAAGGAAGACATCAAGATCAGCACGATCAAACAAACGCTGACCAGAGGCTGAAACTCGACACGGCAGCCGACCCTCTCGGGCAGCCTTCCGAACACCCACCACCGACATGCCCATGTACTCGGCAGCTCGCGCTATACGCATCTAAAGCAGTATGAGCTAGTACCGGATACTTTGTCAACAGTCGATGAGCCTCGTCGAGCGGGATCCGGCGGTGGGTCACCGGCCGCCCGGACTCCGCGGCGATGGTCGCGGCCAGCTCGTCGTAGGTCCACAGCGGACCGCGCAGTTCGTAGGCGCGCCCGGCGTGCTCGCCCGGCCCACCCGCCACGACGACGGCGGCCGCGCGCGCCAGGTCCGCGATCCGCGATGTGCCGTGTTCAGCGCCCGGCCGCCGTCCGCGGCGATCGTCTCCCCGGCCTCGACCGCTGCCCGGACCACGGCCGGGTTGACGAAGGAGTCGGAGTAGAAGGTGTTTTGCGCAGCGGCGTCACCGGAAGTCCGGAGTCGCGCAGCAGCCCTCGGTCACGGTGTGGTCGGCGAGGAAGCCGGGCGCGTCGGGCCGGTCGTCGCGGCCGGCGGGTCGCGCCGCCGACGGACGGCGCTGGTGTAGACGACGTGCCCGACGCCGGCCTCGGCCGCGGCCCGGACCACGTTGCCGTGCTGGCGCTCGCGCACCCCGGGGGTCACGTCGGAGCCGGACACGAAGAGCAGACCGTCGGCACCGGGGAACGCCGCCTTCAGCCGGAGGCCTGGAGGCCTCCTCGTAGTCGCCGACATCGCACCCCCGGACCCCGGCCGCCGCCAGGTCGGCGACCTTCTCCGCGGACCGGGCGAGCACGCCCACCTGCTCCGCCGGCACGGTCTCCAGCAGCGCCCGCACGGCCGCGCCGCCCAGCTTCCCGCTCGCTCCGGTCACGATGATCATTGCTGTCTCCCCATCTCGTCGTGGACGGTGGCCACACTGCCCGATAAGCTTTCGATCGGTAAGTACGTACCTAGGGGTAAGTAGGTGGGTGCACGGTGAGCACGCAGGTGGAACGGCGCACGGGTCTGTTCTCGGGTGACGCGTTCGACAGCAGCTGCCCGTCGCGGTCCGTCCTCGACCACGTGACGTCGAAGTGGGCGGTGCTCGTCCTCGTCGTCCTGTCCCGCGAGGACCACCGGTTCTCCGCGCTCCGCCGCGCCGTCGGTGGGATCAGCGAGAAGATGCTGGCGCAGACCCCTGCGCACCCTGGAGAACGACGGGTTCGTGCACCGCGAGGTCGCGCCGACCACCCCGCCGCAGGTCAGCTACGGCCTGACCGAGCTCGGCCGCGGCGTGACCGGACACCTCGCGGGGCTCGTCGGCTGGATCGAGGACCGGATCCCCGAGGTGCTGGCGGCGCGCGAGCGCGCCTAGGCCCCGCCGCCCCGGCGCTCGTGGCGGGTCTGAGAGCGTGTTTGGAAATGGTGGGTGTGTCGGGATGGTCGACACGGCTGGGGTGCTCCATCGTGGTCGGCATGCAGGAACGACCGCGCCGGTACCCCTCGGACACCAGTGATGCCCAGTGGGTGGTGATCGAGCCGTTGTTACCGCCGCTCGCGCGGCGGGGGCGGCCTGTTGCTCATGCTCGTCGGGACGTGCTGGACGCGATCTTGTATGTCGTGCGGACCGGGTGTGCCTGGCGGGCGTTGCCGGTGGACTTCCCGCCCTGGCAGACCGTCTACTGGTACTTCAACCAGTGGGAACAGCAGAAGGTCACCGAGAAGATCCTCCCGGTCGTGCGGGGGCAGTTACGTATCGCCGAGGGCCGTGATCCGGAGCCGAGTGCGGGGATCATCGATTCCCAGTCGGTCAAGGGCGCCGACACCGTCGGCCAGGACTCCCGCGGCTACGACGCCGGGAAGAAGACAGGCGGACGGAAACGGTTCATCGTGACCGACACCCTCGGTCTGCTGCTGACCACGATGGTGTGCTCGGCCTCGGTACAGGACCGCGACGGCGCCAAGCCGATCCTGCTCAACCTCTACCTGCGCACCAGGGTGCGGTTCGTCTACGCCGACGCCGGCTTCGCCGGGCGACTGCTCGACTGGGCCGCCACGATCCTGCAGACAACGATCGAGATCATCCGCAAGCCACCCGAGCAGCGCGGATTCACCGTCCTCCCACGAAGGTGGGTGGTCGAACGGACCCTGGCCTGGCTCACCGCACACCGACGCCCGAGACTACGAACGCCACCCCACCACATCCGAAGCCATGATCCGCTGGGCCGCGATCAACACCATCACCCGCCGCATCGCCCGTGGATACCCCGCCACCCGCCAGCAGAAACACACGACACCCTCAACCCACTAGAATTTCCAAACACGCTCTCAGGTCCACACTCCTTGATCGGAGTTACACCGATGTTCTTACAGCCCCCCGACGCTCTGCGAGGTAACAAGTCTAGCGCCCGATTTAAAGGCTGCAAAAGTGACAGTCTGTCGTTGTATAGATGCACCCGTAGCTGTGACGACTATGTGACTTTCGTCGGGCATAGTCTTGCTTGGCGAGCATGCCGCCGGCGAGCTGCTCGAAAAATGAAAGGAACGACCCAATGTCTGATTTCGATCTGGGAGGCTTATTCAGGGACGCTCAACAGACTGCTGCGTTGAGACGCTGACCTGGGGAAGCGCCTCGCTCCATGATCACCCTGAATAAGCCTCTGGATGTCCGTATGGATGCGCCAGCAAGCTCGAACAACACCTCGAGAGTCACGAGTAAGTCGCTGTGCACTCCGGGTTGCATCACGGGAATGATGCATTGCACTACCCGCTCGTGCAGCGGCGGCTGTTCGATCGTGATCTCACGCTGATCGCTTTCCTCGGATGGTGGCGTAGCAGAGATGTTGCGCCACCATCCGAGGAGTTCCGTGGACAGGCTGTTGATCTGTAAGAGTCCACCCTGAGTACCGCGGTCTGCGGTATCACTGGGGAGCTGGGCATCGCGCGGGGTACGTTGCGGGACTGGCTCACGAACTACGGCCCGGGAACAAGACCGCAGCCGATGCCAGCAGGTATCCTAACCCAGTAGGGGCCACGCGCATCCCGTTGGCAGTGACGCAGACCCCAGAGGCTTATTCAGGCTCCGTCAGGTAAGTGCGTAGAAGATGAGTCCGATGACTGCCGAGATCGTCGTTTTAAATGTGGCGTAGGGTCGGCGGTAGTCTGTGTGGAGAACTTTCCACGTTTTGATATGGGCGATGACTCGCTCGATGGTGGCGCGTGTGCGGTTGAGGCTCTTGTTGAATGTTTTCTGCCAGTCGAGAAGTTCCCGGCCGGGTTGTTTTTGAACGGGGTGAGCATGCCGCGCCCGATGTAGCCTTTATCGCCGATCGGTGGGTATGTGGCGAGGTGGTCGCGGGCGCCGGATTGGTCGAGGCAATGTAGGTCGTGTCGGGAGCCTGGGGTCGGGTCGGAGATCCACGACAGCTGCCCTTCCAGGGTGGCTGCGACCTGGACGACGACGCCGGTGGTGCGATGCTTGCCCGACCACAGACCTGGTACGGCGGTCCATGACCAGCAGGGCAGTAGGGTTCCGTCGATGATGTACTGCCGATCGGCACGAAGCTCCTCCGCCGTCGGAACGACACTCCGCAGTGCCTGCGCCAGCAACGGTGTCACCCCCGCGATCGCTCGACTGACCGTCGACTGCGACACCCCGTAGGTTTCCGCCAACTCCCACTGCACACGATTCCCGCGCAGATACGCCAACGTGATCACCACCGACCAGAACAATCCCAGAATCGGCGGCCAAGGCCGTCGCAGGCCAGTCGCGTTCCGCTGATCCTGCTCATGCACCAGAGCGGCAAGATCCTGAATCTCATCACGCCGAAAGCCAGTGGTATAGTACATACTGCGACAACCCGTTCATCTTGGATTGATTCGGCAAATTAATCTTCGCGATGGACGGGCTGTCGCCCAACCCGACACGCCGGGCTAGATCGTTATTTCACGGGCCCTGAATAAGCCTCCGGGTCGCCGCCTTCGCATAGTCCTGGCGCGGCGGCGTTCAGTTCGGCTCTGCCGTGCAGGTCTGTCTAGGTTTTTCTCGGGTCGTCTTCGGCTGGTTGTAGCGCCGCGTGCTGTAGCTGCTGTGGGGCTGCCGTGGGCCCGATGGTGTCCGTTATCTCCTGTTTGTTCTGCTTCTTCCTTTTTGGGTGAGGTTTGCGTGTCTGTTGCTGTGTCGTCATCTGGAGTGTCCCGGCTGGTGCCGCGTCGATCGTCGCGTCGAGTGTCGGACCGGCCGCTGGACCGGGCGTTGGATCACTCGCCAGACCGGTCGGGTCAGTTGTCGTTGTTCCCGCCGGAGCGGGTGCGGGTGCGCCGCCCGAAGTTCGCGCCGCACCCGGTGCGTGCTGCGGTGTCCCGGTTGGGGTCGGGGGTGTCGTCGGTGCCGGTGCTGATCGCCGCTGGTGGTGTGGGGTTTCGCGGTGTTTGTGCTGGTGGAGGCGATGTTCCCGTCGGCCGGGGACTGGTCGTCGCCGCGGATCGTGATGGGCTTGGCGGCGGTGGTGACCCGGGCCCTCGACCGCCGGCGTGGTGTGGGGCGGGGTGGTCGGCGGTGAGCGGGTATCGGCGTCGCGCCGCCGCTGCTGGTGCTGGCGCGGGCTGCCGGGCCGCGGTGGAGCGCCCGGTCCTGCGTAGGCGGCGGGGAAGAGCCAGCTGGTCTGGTGACCCGGGCCCTCGACCGCCGGCGTGGTGTGGGGCGGGGTGGTCGGCGGTGAGCGGGTATCGGCGTCGCGCCGCCGCTGCTGGTGCTGGCGCGGGCTGCCGGGCCGCGGTGTAGCGCCCGGTCACTCTGGTCGAGGGCTTGGAGCTGGCCCGGCGGGGGTCTGTCGCCGCAGCGCGGTGGGAGAACCCAGACGGCGAAGCTGGCGGCCTGGCGGCGCACCACCAGCCAGGGCCCCGGCAAAGTCGTGATAGACGGTGGGAACCGTCCCCCGCGGCCTTCTGATTGCCGCACTGCACCTGTCTGTGACCAGCTATAGCGCCGCGCGGCGCCGCAACGGTGCCGCGTGTCACGGCCCACCACAAGATCATCTAGCGACTTTGCCGGGCCCTGCACCACCAGCCCTGGTGGGGCTGCCGAGTCGTTCCCAGACGCCCCGGCTCCGGCCCCGGACTTGGCTGCGTCGGCGCCGGTGTCGGTGGTGGCGTTGCCGGCGGGGGGGCGGTGTCGCCGTGCCGGCGGCGTTGACCGCCGCCGACGTCGTGTCCCGACCGGCCTCGGTCGAGGGGCCCGATGCCGCGGCCGGGGCCGAGTGCAGCGCTGAGCCTGGCGCTGTGAGTGGGTTGTCGCCTGCGCAGCGGGAGGTCTACGCCGCCCTGGCCGCCGGGCACACCCGGACCGGGGACATCGCCGCAGCGACTGGCCGGAAGGCCCCGGCGGTGTCGAAAGCACTGACCGCGCTGGCCGGGGCCGGGCTTGCGGTCAAGACCGGGCGCTGCTGGAGCGTCTCGACCGCGTCGGGTGGCACGGCGCGGGTGGGGGCCTGAGCGCGTTCGGTGTCCGGGTGAGGCAGACCAGCGGGACCCCGGAATTTTCGTCACGCATCGTGGTCTTTAGTTTCTTTATGGTCAAATCTTGTGGACACTGGCCGGTGGCTGGTTACTGTCCGCAAGTCGGCCGATGGGGCGTGGCCCCGGCAATGATGCGAGGACCTGCATGCTTATCGCTCTGGGGTCCGCGATGATCGCGGTCTTCATGTACTTGATCTTGTCGAAGCGGCTCGCTCCGACGTTGGCGCTGGTGTTGGTGCCGTTGAC
>NZ_JAHLJA010000219.1:0-34508 GCF_020496245.1 Pseudonocardia sp. ICBG601
GACAGCACCAGACACTTCACACACTGCTCGTGAAGCTCGAGATGTCGTTGAAGACGTCAATACATTGGATTTCTGCCAACCCGTCACGTCGGAGGTCCCTGCTCCTGCAGGCGTGCCTGCGCGGCATCAAGCAGTCGTTGCTGATTCGTCTTTGACCGCAACTGATAGAACCGACCAGAAAAGGACGCAAGTAACGCCATGAAGTCATCCATCAGCTCTTCAAGCAGCGACTTGTCCGCATGAGCATGAACAGTCTCAACTGCAACTCCGACCTGCGCCAGATACCGCTCAATATAGGCGACACCAAACCGAGCCAGTCGGTCACGCCACACTACGCGAACTACCGTGAACCGCCCAGCAGCGGCGTCATCAAGTAGCCGAGTCAACCCCTTCCGATTTTCTCGCAAACCGGACGCGCGATCACGATACACTCGGAATACTGTCCCCCTGGACGTCTCCCGCAACACCGATTCCTGGTTCGCCAACGACGACTCCTGACCCGTCGAACCAGAAACACGACAATACAACGCCTCAACCCGCTCCGCCGCTTCCGGCTGAATCGGTTCGCGCCCAAGGAAGACATCAAGATCAGCACGATCAAACAAACGCTGACCAGAGGCTGAAACTCGACACGGCAGCCGACCCTCTCGGGCAGCCTTCCGAACACCCACCACCGACATGCCCATGTACTCGGCAGCTCGCGCTATACGCATCTAAAGCAGTATGAGCTAGTACCGGATACTTTGTCAACAGTCGATGAGCCTCGTCGAGCGGGATCCGGCGGTGGGTCACCGGCCGCCCGGACTCCGCGGCGATGGTCGCGGCCAGCTCGTCGTAGGTCCACAGCGGACCGCGCAGTTCGTAGGCGCGCCCGGCGTGCTCGCCCGGCCCACCCGCCACGACGACGGCGGCCGCCCGCGCCAGGTCCGCGATCGTGGCCGTGTTCAGCGCCCGGCCGCCGTCCGCGGCGATCGTCTCCCCGGCCTCGACCGCTGCCCGGACCACGGCCGGGTTGACGAAGGAGTCGGAGTAGAAGGTGTTGCGCAGCGGCGTCACCGGAAGTCCGGAGTCGCGCAGCAGGCCCTCGGTCACGGTGTGGTCGGCGAGGAAGCCGGGCGCGTCGGGCCGGTCGGCCCCGACGGCGCTGGTGTAGACGACGTGCCCGACGCCGGCCTCGGCCGCGGCCCGGACCACGTTGCCGTGCTGGCGCTCGCGCACCCCGGGGGTCACGTCGGAGCCGGACACGAAGAGCAGACCGTCGGCACCGGGGAACGCCGCCTTCAGCGAGGCCGGGTCCTCGTAGTCGCCGACATGCACCCGGACCCCGGCCGCCGCCAGGTCGGCGACCTTCTCCGCGGACCGGGCGAGCACGCCCACCTGCTCCGCCGGCACGGTCTCCAGCAGCGCCCGCACGGCCGCGCCGCCCAGCTTCCCGCTCGCTCCGGTCACGATGATCATTGCTGTCTCCCCATCTCGTCGTGGACGGTGGCCACACTGCCCGATAAGCTTTCGATCGGTAAGTACGTACCTAGGGGTAAGTAGGTGGGTGCACGGTGAGCACGCAGGTGGAACGGCGCACGGGTCTGTTCTCGGGTGACGCGTTCGACAGCAGCTGCCCGTCGCGGTCCGTCCTCGACCACGTGACGTCGAAGTGGGCGGTGCTCGTCCTCGTCGTCCTGTCCCGCGAGGACCACCGGTTCTCCGCGCTCCGCCGCGCCGTCGGTGGGATCAGCGAGAAGATGCTGGCGCAGACCCTGCGCACCCTGGAGAACGACGGGTTCGTGCACCGCGAGGTCGCGCCGACCACCCCGCCGCAGGTCAGCTACGGCCTGACCGAGCTCGGCCGCGGCGTGACCGGACACCTCGCGGGGCTCGTCGGCTGGATCGAGGACCGGATCCCCGAGGTGCTGGCGGCGCGCGAGCGCGCCTAGGCCCCGCCGCCCCGGCGCTCGTGGCGGGTCTGAGAGCGTGTTTGGAAATGGTGGGTGTGTCGGGATGGTCGACACGGCTGGGGTGCTCCATCGTGGTCGGCATGCAGGAACGACCGCGCCGGTACCCCTCGGACACCAGTGATGCCCAGTGGGTGGTGATCGAGCCGTTGTTACCGCCGCTCGCGCGGCGGGGGCGGCCTGTTGCTCATGCTCGTCGGGACGTGCTGGACGCGATCTTGTATGTCGTGCGGACCGGGTGTGCCTGGCGGGCGTTGCCGGTGGACTTCCCGCCCTGGCAGACCGTCTACTGGTACTTCAACCAGTGGGAACAGCAGAAGGTCACCGAGAAGATCCTCCCGGTCGTGCGGGGGCAGTTACGTATCGCCGAGGGCCGTGATCCGGAGCCGAGTGCGGGGATCATCGATTCCCAGTCGGTCAAGGGCGCCGACACCGTCGGCCAGGACTCCCGCGGCTACGACGCCGGGAAGAAGACAGGCGGACGGAAACGGTTCATCGTGACCGACACCCTCGGTCTGCTGCTGACCACGATGGTGTGCTCGGCCTCGGTACAGGACCGCGACGGCGCCAAGCCGATCCTGCTCAACCTCTACCTGCGCACCAGGGTGCGGTTCGTCTACGCCGACGCCGGCTTCGCCGGGCGACTGCTCGACTGGGCCGCCACGATCCTGCAGACAACGATCGAGATCATCCGCAAGCCACCCGAGCAGCGCGGATTCACCGTCCTCCCACGAAGGTGGGTGGTCGAACGGACCCTGGCCTGGCTCACCGCACACCGACGCCCGAGACTACGAACGCCACCCCACCACATCCGAAGCCATGATCCGCTGGGCCGCGATCAACACCATCACCCGCCGCATCGCCCGTGGATACCCCGCCACCCGCCAGCAGAAACACACGACACCCTCAACCCACTAGAATTTCCAAACACGCTCTCAGGTCCACACTCCTTGATCGGAGTTACACCGATGTTCTTACAGCCCCCCGACGCTCTGCGAGGTAACAAGTCTAGCGCCCGATTTAAAGGCTGCAAAAGTGACAGTCTGTCGTTGTATAGATGCACCCCGTAGCTGTGACGACTATGTGACTTTCGTCGGGCATAGTCTTGCTTGGCGAGCATGCCGCCGGCGAGCTGCTCGAAAAATGAAAGGAACGACCCAATGTCTGATTTCGATCTGGGAGGCTTATTCAGGGACGCTCAACAGACTGCTGCGTTGAGACGCTGACCTGGGGAAGCGCCTCGCTCCATGATCACCCTGAATAAGCCTCTGGATGTCCGTATGGATGCGCCAGCAAGCTCGAACAACACCTCGAGAGTCACGAGTAAGTCGCTGTGCACTCCGGGTTGCATCACGGGAATGATGCATTGCACTACCCGCTCGTGCAGCGGCGGCTGTTCGATCGTGATCTCACGCTGATCGCTTTCCTCGGATGGTGGCGTAGCAGAGATGTTGCGCCACCATCCGAGGAGTTCCGTGGACAGGCTGTTGATCTGTAAGAGTCCACCCTGAGTACCGCGGTCTGCGGTATCACTGGGGAGCTGGGCATCGCGCGGGGTACGTTGCGGGACTGGCTCACGAACTACGGCCCCGGGAACAAGACCGCAGCCGATGCCAGCAGGTATCCTAACCCAGTAGGGGCCACGCGCATCCCGTTGGCAGTGACGCAGACCCCAGAGGCTTATTCAGGCTCCGTCAGGTAAGTGCGTAGAAGATGAGTCCGATGACTGCCGAGATCGTCGTTTTAAATGTGGCGTAGGGTCGGCGGTAGTCTGTGTGGAGAACTTTCCACGTTTTGATATGGGCGATGACTCGCTCGATGGTGGCGCGTGTGCGGTTGAGGCTCTTGTTGAATGTTTTCTGCCAGTCGAGAAGTTCCCGGCCGGGTTGTTTTTGAACGGGGTGAGCATGCCGCGCCCGATGTAGCCTTTATCGCCGATCGGTGGGTATGTGGCGAGGTGGTCGCGGGCGCCGGATTGGTCGAGGCAATGTAGGTCGTGTCGGGAGCCTGGGGTCGGGTCGGAGATCCACGACAGCTGCCCTTCCAGGGTGGCTGCGACCTGGACGACGACGCCGGTGGTGCGATGCTTGCCCGACCACAGACCTGGTACGGCGGTCCATGACCAGCAGGGCAGTAGGGTTCCGTCGATGATGTACTGCCGATCGGCACGAAGCTCCTCCGCCGTCGGAACGACACTCCGCAGTGCCTGCGCCAGCAACGGTGTCACCCCCGCGATCGCTCGACTGACCGTCGACTGCGACACCCCGTAGGTTTCCGCCAACTCCCACTGCACACGATTCCCGCGCAGATACGCCAACGTGATCACCACCGACCAGAACAATCCCAGAATCGGCGGCCAAGGCCGTCGCAGGCCAGTCGCGTTCCGCTGATCCTGCTCATGCACCAGAGCGGCAAGATCCTGAATCTCATCACGCCGAAAGCCAGTGGTATAGTACATACTGCGACAACCCGTTCATCTTGGATTGATTCGGCAAATTAATCTTCGCGATGGACGGGCTGTCGCCCAACCCGACACGCCGGGCTAGATCGTTATTTCACGGGCCCTGAATAAGCCTCCGGGTCGCCGCCTTCGCATAGTCCTGGCGCGGCGGCGTTCAGTTCGGCTCTGCCGTGCAGGTCTGTCTAGGTTTTTCTCGGGTCGTCTTCGGCTGGTTGTAGCGCCGCGTGCTGTAGCTGCTGTGGGGCTGCCGTGGGCCCGATGGTGTCCGTTATCTCCTGTTTGTTCTGCTTCTTCCTTTTTGGGGTGAGGTTTGCGTGTCTGTTGCTGTGTCGTCATCTGGAGTGTCCCGGCTGGTGCCGCGTCGATCGTCGCGTCGAGTGTCGGACCGGCCGCTGGACCGGGCGTTGGATCACTCGCCAGACCGGTCGGGTCAGTTGTCGTTGTTCCCGCCGGAGCGGGTGCGGGTGCGCCGCCCGAAGTTCGCGCCGCACCCGGTGCGTGCTGCGGTGTCCCGGTTGGGGTCGGGGGTGTCGTCGGTGCCGGTGCTGATCGCCGCTGGTGGTGTGGGGTTCGCGGTGTTTGTGCTGGTGGAGGCGATGTTCCCGTCGGCCGGGGACTGGTCGTCGCCGCGGATCGTGATGGGCTTGGCGGCGGTGGTGACCCGGGCCCTCGACCGCCGGCGTGGTGTGGGGCGGGGTGGTCGGCGGTGAGCGGGTATCGGCGTCGCGCCGCCGCTGCTGGTGCTGGCGCGGGCTGCCGGGCCGCGGTGGAGCGCCCGGTCCTGCGTAGGCGGCGGGGAAGAGCCAGCTGGTCTGGTGACCCGGGCCCTCGACCGCCGGCGTGGTGTGGGGCGGGGTGGTCGGCGGTGAGCGGGTATCGGCGTCGCGCCGCCGCTGCTGGTGCTGGCGCGGGCTGCCGGGCCGCGGTGGAGCGCCCGGTCACTCTGGTCGAGGGCTTGGAGCTGGCCCGGCGGGGGTCTGTCGCCGCAGGCGCGGTGGGAGACCCAGACGGCGAAGCTGGCGGCCTGGCGGCGCACCACCAGCCAGGGCCCCGGCAAAGTCGTGATAGACGGTGGGAACCGTCCCCCGCGGCCTTCTGATTGCCGCACTGCACCTGTCTGTGACCAGCTATAGCGCCGCGCGGCGCCGCAACGGTGCCGCGTGTCACGGCCCACCACAAGATCATCTAGCGACTTTGCCGGGGCCCTGCACCACCAGCCCTGGTGGGGCTGCCGAGTCGTTCCCAGACGCCCCGGCTCCGGCCCCGGACTTGGCTGCGTCGGCGCCGGTGTCGGTGGTGGCGTTGCCGGCGGGGGGGCGGGTGTCGCCGTGCCGGCGGCGTTGACCGCCGCCGACGTCGTGTCCCGACCGGCCTCGGTCGAGGGGCCCGATGCCGCGGCCGGGGCCGAGTGCAGCGCTGAGCCTGGCGCTGTGAGTGGGTTGTCGCCTGCGCAGCGGGAGGTCTACGCCGCCCTGGCCGCCGGGCACACCCGGACCGGGGACATCGCCGCAGCGACTGGCCGGAAGGCCCCGGCGGTGTCGAAAGCACTGACCGCGCTGGCCGGGGCCGGGCTTGCGGTCAAGACCGGGCGCTGCTGGAGCGTCTCGACCGCGTCGGGTGGCACGGCGCGGGTGGGGGCCTGAGCGCGTTCGGTGTCCGGGTGAGGCAGACCAGCGGGACCCCGGAATTTTCGTCACGCATCGTGGTCTTTAGTTTCTTTATGGTCAAATCTTGTGGACACTGGCCGGTGGCTGGTTACTGTCCGCAAGTCGGCCGATGGGGCGTGGCCCCGGCAATGATGCGAGGACCTGCATGCTTATCGCTCTGGGGTCCGCGATGATCGCGGTCTTCATGTACTTGATCTTGTCGAAGCGGCTCGCTCCGACGTTGGCGCTGGTGTTGGTGCCGTTGACCTTCGCTCTGGTCGCGGTTGGTACGGGGGTCGCCAGGGCCCCGGCAAAGTCGCGATAGGCGGCGGTAGTCGCCCCACGCGGCCTTCTGATTGCCGCGCTGCACCTGCCCGGGACCAGCTATAGCGCCGAGCGGCGGCGCAGCTGCGCCGCTTGTCACGGCTCGCCACAAGATCATCTAACGACTTTGCCGGGGCCCTGCGGGGGTCGCGGAGTCGGGTGAGGACGGGGTCGTCAAGTCGATCACGTCGGCGATGAAGGATTTCGCTCCGACTGCGGTGTTGTTGTTCTTCGCGATCATCTTCTTCGGGACGATGATCGATGTCGGGTTGTTCGATCCGTTGATCCGGTTCGTGCTGCGCGCGGTGAACAACGACCCGGTCCGTCTGGTGGTGCTGACTGCGGTCCTGGCGGGGGCGGTGTCGCTGGATGGGGATGGGTCGACCACGTTCATCATCACGGTCTCGGCGTTGCTGCCGATCTATCTGCGCCTCGGGCTGAGTCCGGTGGTGTTGACTGTGGTGGCGAATCTGGCCAACGGGGTGCTCAACATCCTGCCGTGGGGTGGACCGACCGCGCGGGCGGCGACGGCGCTGAAGGTGTCTCCCTCGGAGCTGTTCAACCCGATGATCCCGAGCATGGTGCTGGGGATGGCCACGGTGCTGATCCTGGCCTGGTTCCTCGGCCGTTCGGAACGTCGTCGGCTTGCCAGGGCCGGGCGGCCGTTGCCGATCGTCGCCGATGAACTCGAGGGTGTCCTCGAGCCCGTCGGTGCCGCGCCTGACCCGGGCGGTGCTGGTGCTGACGGTGCTGGTCCTGCGGGACAGTCCGCGCCTGCCGCGGCTGTCACAGCTGGTGCTGGCGGGGATGCGGCAGGTCCGGGGGACGGGTTCATCGACGCAGGTGGGGTGCTGGATCCGAACAGGCCGACGCTGCGCCCGAAGTTGATCTGGTTCAACCTGGTGTTGACCGCGGCGCTGTTGGTGGTGTTGGGGCTGGATGTGTTGCCGTTGTCGCTGGTGTTCGTCGCCGCGTCAGCGATCGCGTTGGTCGTGAACTTCCCTCGCCCGGCCGATCAGGTCACCGCCGTGACCGCGCATGCCAGCTCGATCGTGGCGGTGGTCGCGATGGTGTTCGCCGCGTCGGTGTTGGTCGGGGTGCTGTCGGGTACCGGGATGGTCGCGGCGATGGCGAACGGGATCGTCACGGCGGTCCCGGCGGAGGTGGGCAGCTGGTTCGCGGTGATTGTCAGTGTGCTGAGTATGCCGTTGACGTTCTTCCTCACCAACGACGCGTTCTACTTCGGGATCCTGCCGATCTTGTCCGAGGCGGCCGGGCATTACGGCATCTCGCCGGTGGAGATGGCACGCGCCTCGATCATCGGGCAGCCGGTGCACATGACCAGCCCCCTGGTCCCGGCGATGCTGCTGCTGGTGTCGCTGGCCAAGGTCGACCTCGCTGATCATCACAAGAAGGTCATCTGGCGGGCCGCCGTGTGCTCGCTGGTGATGATGGCAACGGCGATCGCGCTGGGAGTCATCCCCCTCGGCTGACCAGCGCGACTGAATGGCGCCGCTGAACGGCGCTGTTGTTGCCACCCCCGGTGGGGCGGCCCCGACTCCCCGGGGGCCGCCCCACCGGCGTGCGTGGGTGCCCTACCAGCGGTAGCTGAACTTGTCGATCTTGAAGCCCATTTCGCGGAAGTAGGGGCTGACGACCTGGATGGTGACCGGTCCGCTGTGGCCGTCGTTGGTGACGGTGTGGCGGGTGGTGTATTCGCCGCGGTTGTCGGCGTCGCTCATGGTGAACTCGAACTCGTAGGTGCCGGGTTCGAAGAAGCGGATGGTGATGAACCCGCCATCGACCTCGCACCACAGGGGGTCACCTGGGCGGCATTCGGGGTTCCCGCCGGGGCGCACGGTGGACTGGCTGGACTGGCCCTGGCCGTAGGGCTGCCCGGGTGGTGGTGTGTCGGCGGCGCTGGCGGCGGGGGCCAGGAGCAGGGACGCGGCCAGCGCGGCCGCGGCGGTCAGTCCGGCCACGGCACGGCGGGCGATGCCGTGTCGGCGGGAACCTCGTGTAGCCCTGTCGGGAAGCATGATCGTCACGCAATGAGAGTAGGGCACGAACTGTGCGTGGCCGGTAGACGCCTGTTGGTCACACGGACGGTCGCCTGAACAAGGGAGGGGAGTCTGCGTCGCTGTTGACAGCTGTCGTCCCGTGGGGGTGTCGGCTTGTTGTCAGGTGGTGAGGCGGGCGCGGATGGCGTCGATGGGTTGGGTGTAGCCGGTGGGGCTGTTGATGGTGCGGCGTAGGTGGCGGTGGATGAGGTCGAGGGTGTCGGGGGCGGTGATGCCGGGTCGGTCGGGGTCGATGCCGATGCTGTGGTGGTCGAGGAGGTGTTCGACGGTGTAGAGGTGGTCGTTCATGACGCCTCGGACGCGTCGGTCGAGGGTTTTGGCCAGGGCGACGGTGTCGGGGTCGAGTTCGCCGAGGGCGTCGGTGGGGAGGTCCGCGGCGTCGAGGGCGGCGTGGATGCGTGCCACGAGCAGGGGGCCGGGTGGGCGCAGGTCGTGGACGCGGATGTCGGGGATGAACACCGAGAATAGGGTGTCGGCGTGGGTGAGTAGGAGGCATTTGCGTGCGCGGAGCCAGGCCAGGTGCAGGTACCAGTCGTCCCCGGTCGGGGGGAGGGTGGGGAGCTGGTCGGGGCGTTGCCGGATGGCGGTGAGTACTTTCGCGGTGGCGCGCACGATCATCATCGGGAGGGTACGGGACCGCTTCGTGTCCGGTCCGCTGTCTCATGACCTGGCGTGGGTGCCGTTCTGGTTACCGTTGCAGGGGTCGGGTTCGCGATATTTCTGATTGGCGGGGTCACGGTGCGGTACGAGCATTCCAGGATGTCGGGTGCGGGTAGGTCGTCGGGTTCGGGTGGGGCGCGGCGGGAGCCGGGTCGTCGGGTGCCGGATCGGCGGGCGACACCCTCTGCGGGGCCGTGGGGGCCGTCGCCGTCGGGGGGTGTGGAGCGGTCGTATTTTTGTCGGTCGTGCAAGTTGACGGCGGTGGGGATCAGTGTCCCGACCGGTTGGTATTTGTTGGAGCGGTCGCCGGGTGGTGGGGGTCGTCATCTGCGGTTGGGGATGTATTGCTCGTTGGCGTGTGTGTTGTCGGCTGCGGAGGATTTGAAGCTGGGGGAGCGTGAGCATGCTGTACGTCTGGGGACGTCGGTGGATGCGGAGCGGGATCGGGCTCGGGTGTTGGAGCGGGCGGAGACGATGATCCGTCGGGGGATGTCGGCGAAGGCTGCCGCGGATGTTCTTCAGGTGCCGCCGGCGGCGTTGCGGACGTGGTTGAAGGCTGCGGGGATCCCTGTGGTTCCTGATCCGGTGGAGGCGCCGACGGTGACGCCGGTGTTCGCTGCCCCGGGCAGCGTCCCGCCCTCGGCGGCCGGGGCGGGACGTGCGGGGCCCGGCGCGGTGCAGGCCGTGCCGGTGTCGCAGGTGGGTGCTGGGGCGGGGGCGCCCGACGCCGAGGCTGATGGTGAGGTCGGTGTCGGGTCCGGGGCTGTTCGGGGTGAGGGTAGCGCTGGGCAGGCCGGTTCGACAGGTCCGGGGTTGCAGAAGGCCACGCAGCAGAATGCCGTGCAGAAGGAGCCGTCCGGGGCGGCACCGTCCGGGTCGAGGGGTGCGGGGTCGAGGGGGGCCGGCCGGAAGGGTGTGGTGCCGGGTGGGGTGAAGCCGGGTCAGGATCCGGTGTTGGGGAAGTACACCTCGCCGCGGGCGTTGTTGCATCATTGGCGGCAGGTGGAGCGGATCGCGGATCTGGAGATCGGTGCGGTCCCGGCGGGGGTGGGGAAGTCGGGGCATCCGCAGGGGTTCGCCGCGACGGTGTCGGCGCGTCTGTTGGTGGGCGACACTGCGGGTGAGGTCGTGGTGTGTACGGCGACGGAGGGGGCGAAGATGAAGGCGTGTGACGTCGCGGCGTATGCGTTGGCGAAGATCCTGCGACCGATCATGGACACTGCCGCCGCCGCTGCGGCAGGTGCTGGCGCCGCTACGTCCGCCGCGGCGGCCGGGGCTGCCGCTACTGCGGCTCCCGCGCCGGTCTCTGCCCCTGCCCCTGCCCCTGGCTCGTCGGCGGTGTCGGTGTCGGCGGTGTCGGTGGTTCCGGATGCGCGGTTGGTGCGGGAGTGGGCTCGGGAGAACGGCTACACCGTCGGTGAGCGGGGGCGGCTCCCAGCCCATGTCCGGGACGCCTACCTCGCTGCGGTAGCGGGTCCAGGGTCGTCTGGGTGAGCATGGGCGGGTGAGCAGACCCGACCCGGACGCCGGGGTACTGGACGGCGCGGTTCCCGCTGCTGCGGTGCCCGATGCTGTGGGGTCGGGTGTGGCGGGGGAGATTGTGCGGGTTCGCCGGTTCGCGGAGGTGGTGCGGGCGGCGCGGCGGGCGGCGCGGGGTGTGGAGTCGCATCCGGTGTGGGGTGATCGGGAGGCTGAGGCGCTGACCGCGGTGCGGGTGGTGTCGGCGTTTCTGGATCATCACGCCCACACCGACGTCGCTCAGGTGTTCGTCAACACCCTGCTCCGCGACCTGGCCGACCTCACCGTTCTCGGAGAGGTCCACCGGGTCAGCGAGGTCGGGGCTCACGCCTCCGCGGCGGTTGTCACCGGGTCAGCCCAGGCCGGCGTCGTGGCTGCTGCTGGTGCTGATGGAGCTGGTGCTGGCGATTCGGTTCGTGATAGGTCGGAGCGGGTCCGGCGTCGGCGCTCGGCCACTCGCCGCGTTATCGCGCATGAGGGGGATGTGCCTCTGGCCTTGTGGCCGCTCGGCGACGTTCCCTCCGACATTGTTCACGACATTCCCTGCGCCACCGCCGGCGTCATCAGCGGTCCCGAGATCGGCCCTGAGGTCGGCACCAGCTCTGGTGTCAGGGCCGGTGCTGCTGAGGATGTGTCGGGCGAGGAGGCCGCGGGTGGCGCCGCGGTCGGTCGGGACCAGGGCGGTCCCGGGAAGGCTGCGCCGACCCCGACCCCGACTTCGACTTCGCCGCCGAGGTCGTCGGTGTCGGTGGGTGCGGTGCGGGTGTGGGCGCAGGCTCAGGGTTATCCGGTGGGTGCGCGGGGGCGGTTGTCGGGGCAGGTGCGGGATGCCTATCTACGGGCCCATCCGGAGTTGCTCGATCCCGGCGGGTCGGGCCTGGAGACTGGTGGTCACTGCTGATTCGGGTCAGGGGGTGAGGCCGACCCGTCGGTAGGCGGCGGTGCGGTCGAGGTGGGTGATGGTCAGGTCGTCGCCGCCGATGGCGATGGTCAGCACTTGGATCTCGTCGGGGCTGTACTGGTCGGGCAGTGTCCGGGCGAGGGTGGTGAAGCCGCGGTGCATGGTCTCGAGGGCGGTGGTGGTGCCGTGGTCGACGGTGTCGGCGATGACTTCGATCCGGACGGTGAGGTGCTCGCCGCCGAGGTCGTCGGGGTCGTAGCCGTGTTCGGCGGGAGGCTGGGTGGGTCCGGCGTAGGCGTCGGCGATGCGGCCGTGTCGGCAGAGCCCGGAGAAGTAGCTCATCAGGGCGTAGGAGGCCTGGTAGAGGTCTTTGTTGCCGCGGACGGTGAAGTCCTGGCTGGCGATGACCAGGATGTCGTCGGGGCCCATCGGGTCGGAGCGGTCAGACACGGGGACCAGTGTAGAAGCGCCCGGTGTGACCGTCGCCCGGCGTGGGGCGCCCGGGGGGTGTGGGAGAGCCCCGCACCCCGGGGGTTGTCGGCACCCTGTGCTGTCGGTGCCGTGGCCGCTCGGAGTGCGGGGCTCTGTTCTGCACGCGCGGGGCAAATGACCGCGTTGTGCGGGGGGTGTTACTTGTGGCCCTTCACGGTGTCGCCGGTGTCGCTGGCCTGGGCGCAGTTATCGGACTGGTCGGTGACCGAGTCCCCAGACTTGGCCTTGGCCTCTCCGAGGATGCCGAGGGCGCCGGTGAGGCCGTTCGCAGCGGCGGCGTCCTCGATGGGGACCTGCAGGCCGACGAGGTTGACCGGGATGTTGTTGTTGCACACCTGCACGGGCACGTTGACGTTGTTGCCGTTCAGCCCGGCGATCAGGCCTTCGGCGCTCTTGTCGATCCCGTGGTCACCATGGTCACCCCGGTCGCTGCTGGTGTGGGCCATCGCCACCGGCGAGAGCGCCATCAGCGATGCCGCCGACGCAGCCACGACAATTCCGGCCTTCTTCCACATCACGCATGTCCTCCAGGAGGCTTATTCATAAGCCGCAAAGAAGTAGAGGCCTACGATTGCCGCAACTGTGCTTTCGTATTTGCTGATGGGGTAGCGGTATCGGCCACCTTCTTCGCTGAGCATGCGCCATGTTTTGAGGTGCGCGATGGCGTGTTCGACGGCTGCGCGGATTCTGCCGAGGGCGGTGTTGAACTCGACTTGGCTGGGGTCGAGGTCGATACCGGGGGATCGCTTGTGCGGGACCGTGTTGATGCCCTCGACGCCGATGTAGCCGAGGTCGGCGACGGACGGGAGATCGCGCAGACGCTCCGCCAGCCCGGATGCGGCGTAGGCATGTGCGTCGTGGCGGGCGCCGTGAATCGGGACTTCGCCGACCGCGACGAGGACTCCGTCGAGGGTGGCGGCGATCTGCAGGTTCATGCCCGAGTAGCCGGCCTTGACCGAGAACAGGTCGGACACTGCGTTCCAGTCCCACGTCGGGCACACGGTGCCATCGACCAGCACTGTTCCGCCTCCGAGGACCTCCCGCGGGTCGGGCACGACGTCGGCGAGGACCTCGCCGATCACCGGGCGCAGCAGGTCCCAGCGGCGACTGACCGTGGACTGGCTGACCCCGAAGATCGCGCCCGCGAAGTCCTGGGTCACGTTCTTGCGCATCAGCGTCACCACCATGGCCACTGACCGGAACAAGCCCAACGCAACAGGCCTACCTGCAGAAACGAACTTGCCGCCGCATCGGGCGTGTACTCTCACCACCAGATCGGTGAGTTGTCTATCGTCCAACCCTGTCATAGCTTTGAATCGCAACAGCTCTTCGCCGATCCTCGTTCGATGCCTGGGAACACCGAACAAACCGGCAAGGGCTGTTGCACTTCAAGCGCGACACACCGCCGTGCCGGTATCGAGACAAAATCGCCGGTGACGGCTTCCGCAGATCAACAGAATTACTCCCTTGTGAATAAGCCCCCCGTTCATCTTGGATTGATTCGGCAAATTAATCTTCGCGATGGACGGGCTGTCGCCCAACCCGACACGCCGGGCTAGATCGTTATTTCACGGGCCCTGAATAAGCCTCTCAGCCTCTCGCAGACCCAGGACGGTTCACCCTTCAACCCGACCAACCGGTATGCCCGAGCCAAGGAGGCCTCGTCCAGGGCGCGGGAGCCGTTGGTGACCTTGACGAACCGCGGTGTGCGCGCGGGCTTCTCGCCGGCGATGACCTCGCGGGCCCGGTTCTCCTGCAGGGTCAACGTGCGCCGGTCCCGGACGGCCCGCTTCGTGGAGTAGGCCCAGACCGCCCGCCAGGATCCCGGATGCTGGTTGGGGTTCCAGACGGGCTCGGCCTTGACCTTCGGGCTGTTCTCGCTGCGCCCGGTGCGGCGGTCGCGTGGTGTGAGGGTGTCGATGATCTGCCCGTCGACGAAGGCGTCGCCGTGCCAGTGGAAGTGCGACTCCAGGTCAACCGGGGCCTTGGTGAGTCGGGAGCCGACGATGAACCGCAGGCCGGCCTCGTCGAGGTCGCGCAGGTTCGCGGCCGAGAGCATCCCTGCGTCGGCGACCACGACCATCCCGCCCGGCTCGACCGGCAGCTGGTGTCGGGCCCGGAAGGCCTCGATGATCGGCAGGATCGTCGCGGTCTCGGTCTTGTTGCCCTCGAAACAGCCGATCTCGAGGGGGAACCCTGCGCGATCGACCAGCAGCCCGACGACGACCTGCGGGTCGACCCGGCGTTCCTTGGAGAACCCGACCTTGCGCAGGTCGTCCTCCTTCTCCGCCTCGAAGTAGAGGGTGGTGACGTCGTAGAGACACAACGACACATCCCCACTGCCACGGGCGTGGGTGAAGCAGGCCCTCGCGATCTCGTCGCGGTAGCTGCGCCCGGTGCAGCGCAGCAGGGTGCGGCGCATCGTCTTTTCGCTCGCCGCGGTGACGCCCAGACCGGCCAGCACCCGACCGGTGTCCAGGATGGACGTGGGCTCGACGATCCGGGCGATCACCAGGTCGCGGAACGTGTCATCAGCGACCTCTGCGAACCCGAGGCCCGCGTAGACCTCGGCGAGGATGTCGAACAGCACCCGCGACCCGGTCGTGATCACCTGCGGCGCACCCACCCGCCGGGTTGTGGTGCTCGGGGCGCGCCGCGGCATCTGGCCGAACAGCCCCTCCTGCGTGGCACCGCCGGCCGCGGTGGGCGCGATCAGCTCGGCCCGCCGGGGTGACGGCGCGACGCCCAGATCCAGGGCCTGCTGTGCAGCGTCGTCGATCAGCCCACGGGCCTGCTCGACCAGCAGGCCCAGCTCGGCCTCGGTGTGCGCTGACCCGACATGGGCCACGATCCGTCGATGGCCCTGCACGGACTCGGCGATCTGGACCGCGGTCGCCCGGAGGCCGTCCGTACCCGCCTCACCCACGCCACCTGACCGAGCGTAGAGCACCGAATTAGTGCCTCACACCGCTCCCGCGCAAACACATCACCGCAGCTCAGCGCAGTACAAGCTGCGAAACCAGGCTCGGGTGACCAAAGTCAGGAGGACAAGGAGGTGGCCGAGCCCGAACTCATCACGGCATGATCTGACCTGTAGAGACCCTCGCGAGCGACTTACACCACCCGGGGGGACGTCACCTTGCGGCATCGTTGCGGTCATCTCCGAACCCGCGTTGTGATCCCGGGTCCGGTGCCGGTTCCGCGCGGACGCTTCACTCCCTCACGCGGTGCCACGGGAGAACGGGCCACGGGCCCGTCTGCGGCGGAGCAAGCTATAGACTTAGAGCGTGTTTGGAAATTCTAGTGGGTTGAGGGTGTCGTGTGTTTCTGCTGGCGGGTGGCGGGGTATCCACGGGCGATGCGGCGGGTGATGGTGTTGATCGCGGCCCAGCGGATCATGGCTTCGGATGTGGTGGGGTGGCGTTCGTAGTCTCGGGCCAGGCGTCGGTGTGCGGTGAGCCAGGCCAGGGTCCGTTCGACCACCCACCTTCGTGGGAGGACGGTGAATCCGCGCTGCTCGGGTGGCTTGCGGATGATCTCGATCGTTGTCTGCAGGATCGTGGCGGCCCAGTCGAGCAGTCGCCCGGCGAAGCCGGCGTCGGCGTAGACGAACCGCACCCTGGTGCGCAGGTAGAGGTTGAGCAGGATCGGCTTGGCGCCGTCGCGGTCCTGTACCGAGGCCGAGCACACCATCGTGGTCAGCAGCAGACCGAGGGTGTCGGTCACGATGAACCGTTTCCGTCCGCCTGTCTTCTTCCCGGCGTCGTAGCCGCGGGAGTCCTGGCCGACGGTGTCGGCGCCCTTGACCGACTGGGAATCGATGATCCCCGCACTCGGCTCCGGATCACGGCCCTCGGCGATACGTAACTGCCCCCGCACGACCGGGAGGATCTTCTCGGTGACCTTCTGCTGTTCCCACTGGTTGAAGTACCAGTAGACGGTCTGCCAGGGCGGGAAGTCCACCGGCAACGCCCGCCAGGCACACCCGGTCCGCACGACATACAAGATCGCGTCCAGCACGTCCGACGAGCATGAGCAACAGGCCGCCCCCGCCGCGCGAGCGGCGGTAACAACGGCTCGATCACCACCCACTGGGCATCACTGGTGTCCGAGGGGTACCGGCGCGGTCGTTCCTGCATGCCGACCACGATGGAGCACCCCAGCCGTGTCGACCATCCCGACACACCCACCATTTCCAAACACGCTCTGAGGCACGGGCGGGCCCTGTCCGGGGGGTGGTGCGTCCCACACTCCGTGGTCCCCACAGGTCGGTCTCAGCGTCGTCACAGCGACGGTGAGCAGGATAGGGCTCATGGCGACGACTCCCGACGTACCGACCTGGGTGGGTGAGCTCGACCGGCTCGCCCCGGCCCGCGACCTCGAGGTCGATCCGCGGTTCGCCGCGGCACGGCTGCTGGTCACCGTCGGTGGCACCCCGCAGGGCCAGGTCACGGTGCCGCTGAGCGGCGGCCGGGCGACGGCCGCGGAGCTCGCGCTCGCCGTGGGCGGGCTGCCCGCGGCCGACACCGTCGCCCCCGCGCCGTCCGCGAACCGACCCGGTCACCGTGGTCGTCGCGACGCGCAACCGTCCCGAGTCGCTGGCCCGCTGCCTGCGCGCGGTCCTCGCCTCCGATCACCCGGCTGTCGGTCGTCGTCGACAACGACCCGGACGACGAGCGGACCGAGCTGGTCGTGCGTGCCGCTGGCTCCGACCGGGTCCGCTACGTCCGCGAACCGCGTCGCGGCGCGTCCATCGGGCGCAACCGGGTCTGGCCGAGGCGCGCACCGAGATCGTCGCCTTCACGACGACGACACCGAGGTCGACCCCGCCTGGGCCTCCCGCATCGCCGGCGCCTTCGCCGCCGCCGATCCCGAACTCGCCTGCGTCTCCGGCCCCGTCCTGGCCGCCCGCCTCGCCAGCCCCGAGGAACGCGCCGCCGACGTCGCCCTGGCCTGGCACAAGGCTTCACCCCGCGCCGGTTCACCCTCGCCGAACCCCCCGCGGACTCCCCGATCTTCCCCTTCGCCCCCGGCCTGTTCGGCATCGGGCGCCAACCTCGCCGTCCGCGCCAGCGCCGCCCGCGCCGTCGGCGGCTTCGACGAGGCCATGGGCCCCGGCACCCCCACCCACGGCGGCGAGGACTGCGAGTTCCTCGTCCGCATGATCCTCGCCGGCCACGTCCTGGGCTACGCACCCGGCGCCTACCTGTGGCACCACCACCGCCCCGACCAGGCGGCGCTGACCGCCCAGCTCGAGGGCTACGCGATCGGGCTGGGCAGTTTCCTGGCCAAGGTGGCGCTGTCCCGCAGGGCCGGTCGGTCGCGCTGCGCCGGCTCCCGGCCGCGGTCGCCCGGCTGCGCCACATCTCCGACCGCGAGGCCGGCGCCGGCGACGCCATGCCCGACAGCGGGTTGGTCGAGCGGGGTAGCCGGCTCGCCCGTGGCGGCTGGGCCTACCTGCAGCGGTCCCGTGAGGTGCGCCGCAACGGTGGCGCGGTGCCGCCGATGCGGCTGCCCGAGCGGTCCGCGCTCGTCCCGGCGCACATCCGCCGTGCCGCCGAGGCCGCGCGGGTCCGCGCCGAGGCGGCCGCCCACGCCGCCCACGTCGGCCCGACGGCCGTCCCCGCCCCGCGCCCCGACCAGCAGGCCGAGGCGGACGACGACCGCGGGGCCGCAGAGCTCGCCCGGAACTCCGCGGCCTGAGAGCGTGTTTGGAAATGGTGGGTGTGTCGGGATGGTCGACACGGCTGGGGTGCTCCATCGTGGTCGGCATGCAGGAACGACCGCGCCGGTACCCCTCGGACACCAGTGATGCCCAGTGGGTGGTGATCGAGCCGTTGTTACCGCCGCTCGCGCGGCGGGGGCGGCCTGTTGCTCATGCTCGTCGGGACGTGCTGGACGCGATCTTGTATGTCGTGCGGACCGGGTGTGCCTGGCGGGCGTTGCCGGTGGACTTCCCGCCCTGGCAGACCGTCTACTGGTACTTCAACCAGTGGGAACAGCAGAAGGTCACCGAGAAGATCCTCCCGGTCGTGCGGGGGCAGTTACGTATCGCCGAGGGCCGTGATCCGGAGCCGAGTGCGGGGATCATCGATTCCCAGTCGGTCAAGGGCGCCGACACCGTCGGCCAGGACTCCCGCGGCTACGACGCCGGGAAGAAGACAGGCGGACGGAAACGGTTCATCGTGACCGACACCCTCGGTCTGCTGCTGACCACGATGGTGTGCTCGGCCTCGGTACAGGACCGCGACGGCGCCAAGCCGATCCTGCTCAACCTCTACCTGCGCACCAGGGTGCGGTTCGTCTACGCCGACGCCGGCTTCGCCGGGCGACTGCTCGACTGGGCCGCCACGATCCTGCAGACAACGATCGAGATCATCCGCAAGCCACCCGAGCAGCGCGGATTCACCGTCCTCCCACGAAGGTGGGTGGTCGAACGGACCCTGGCCTGGCTCACCGCACACCGACGCCTGGCCCGAGACTACGAACGCCACCCCACCACATCCGAAGCCATGATCCGCTGGGCCGCGATCAACACCATCACCCGCCGCATCGCCCGTGGATACCCCGCCACCCGCCAGCAGAAACACACGACACCCTCAACCCACTAGAATTTCCAAACACGCTCTGAGGCCTACAGCCCGTAGGACTTGCCGATGATGTCGCGTTGGATCTCGCTGGTCCCGCCGTACACCGTCGAGACCACGCTCTGGCGCAGCAGCCGCTCCATGCCGTACTCGGTGGCGTAGCCGTAGCCGCCGAGCATCTGCATCCCCTCCAGGGACAGGTGCTTGGCGAGTTCGGTGGCCTTGAGCTTGGCCATCGACGCCTCGCGCGGGAACAGCGCTCCGGCCGGGGCCTCGTCGATCACCCGCGCGGTGTCGTGCACCAGGAGCCGGGTCGCCTCCAGCTCGGTGGCGTTGTCGGCGATGCGGTGGCGCAGGGCCTGGAAGGTGCCGACCGGACGGCCGAACTGCTTGCGCTCCTTGTCGAACAGCACCGTGTCGACGGTGCGGGTGCGCTCCAGCGCGAGCCGGTCGGTGACCAGCACCCCCGACCGCGCCGCGCGGGCCGTGGAGATGGCGATGACCAGCGGGATCGCCAACCCCAGCGCGTGCGGGCAGGCGATCACCAGCACGGTGACGGTGCGGGTGACCGCCTGCGCGGTGTCGCCGAGCAGCGTCCACGCGGCGAAGGTCGCCACCCCGGCACCCGCGGCGAACCAGAACAGCAGCGCCGCCGCGCGGTCGGCGAGTGCCTGGGCCCGGGAGCGCGAGGCCTGCGCGTTCGCGACCAGGCGGCGGATGCCCGACAGTGCGGTGTCCTCGCCGACGGCGTCGACCCGGACCCGCAGCGCGGAGTCGGTGGCGACGGTGCCCGCGACCACGCGGTCGCCGGTCCCGCGCGCGACCGGCCGGGACTCGCCGGTGATCATCGACTCGTCCACCTCGGCAGCACCGTCGACGACCGTGCCGTCGGCGGGCACCCGGGCGCCGGACCGGACCAGCACGACGTCGCCGACGGTCAGGTCGGCCGGTGCGACCGTGCCGATCGCGCCGTCGGCCCCGATCCGCTCGGCGGTGTCGGGCAGCAGCGCGGCCAGTGCGTCGAGGGCTCCGGACGCCTGGCCGAGCGCACGCATCTCGAGCCAGTGCCCGAGCAGCATGATCACGACCAGCAGCGCCAGCTCCCACCAGAAGTCCAGCCCGCCGACGCCGAGCGAGCTCAGCAGGCTCGCCACCCACGCGACGCCCACCGCCATGCCGATCAGCAGCATCATCCCGGGCCGGCGCGCCCGGATCTCGGCGACGGCGCCGGACAGGAACGGCCACCCCGGCCAGAAGAGGATCACGGTGCCGAGCACCGGTGGGACCCACGCCGACCACGCCGGTGGCGTGTACCCGAGCAGCATCCCGGTCATCGCGCTGAACCCGACGACGGGGACGGCGAGCACCAGTGCGACGACGAACCGGTCCCGGAACGCCGCCGCGTGGTCGGCGTGCCCGTGTCCCGAGTGGTCGTCGTGCCCTCCGTGACCACCCCCGGGGTGCGTCCCGTGCTCCTGCGGGGCCGAGGCCGCCCGTGGCCCGCCGTGCATCGTCTACCTCCCGACGTCGTGGACGCCCGCTGGAGCGTTAATACCCCCCCAGGGTATTCCCCCGGTGCGGTTCCCGCGGGGTACCGTCGCGGTCGTCCCGCGGGGACACCACGGGAGGTGGTCGGCGTGGTCAGGGTC
This sequence comes from Pseudonocardia sp. ICBG601, assembly GCF_020496245.1. NCBI lineage: Bacteria > Bacillati > Actinomycetota > Actinomycetes > Pseudonocardiales > Pseudonocardiaceae > Pseudonocardia > Pseudonocardia sp. ICBG601. The sequence continues at coordinate 20,269 of NZ_JAHLJA010000219.1, forward strand.
GAGGGGCACTGGCGCAACCGCAGCTGGGTCGCCGCGCACTACCGACACCCGATGCGGCCCGGCGCCGCCCAGACGGTGCTCGTCGCGCCGCCCGCCTGGTCGGTGTGCATCGACCTGTCCGCGCACGGCGGACCGTTCCCCGCCGAGCCGGTGGACGGGCGCCCCGCGCCACCGCTGCCCGCACCCCGGCCGCCCGCCGAGCACTGAGGCGGCAGGATGGTGCGGTGCCGAAGCTGATCGAGAACGCCAGCCGGGTCACCGCCGCCGGGACCCCGCCCAAGACCATCGACGAGTACGTGGGCCGGGTGAACTCCGGCGACGACGCGGTGTCGGTCGCCCACATGCGCAGCCCGTCCGGCTGGGCAGAGCCCGGCCAGACCCCGGAGTTCGACGAGTACACCCTGGTCCTGCGGGGCGCGCTGCGCGTCGAGTACGACGGCGGCGAGCTCACCGTGGCCGCCGGGCAGGCCGTGCACACCGCGCCGGGGGAGTGGGTGCGCTACAGCTCGCCCGGTCCGGAGGGGGCGGAGTACGTGGCCGTCTGCCTGCCCGCCTTCGAGATCGGTGCCGCGCACCGCGACGACGAGGCCGGGAGCTGACCGCCCCGGCCGGGGCCGCGATCCGGTACACCGGGGAGGTGACGAACCGGACAACTGCACTCGCCGCACTCGCCGCCGCCGCGCTCGTCCTGTCCGGCTGCGGTGCGGCCGGCGATCCCGACGGCGCGGCGGACCGCGACGGCCCGCGCGCCGCCGAGGCCTCCGACCTCACCGGCGTGCGCTGGCTGCCCGCCGACGGCACCGCGCAGGGCCGCGCGTTCGCCGAGTTCGCCCCGGACGGCACCTGGACCGGCTCGGACGGCTGCAACGGGCAGAGTGGCGAGTGGACCCTCGGCGGCGACGGCGCCCTGCGCGCGACGGCGGGCCCCAGCACGCTGATCGGCTGCGAGAACGTGCCGGTCGCGCGCTGGGTCTCCGGGGCCGTCCGCGTCGAGACCGACGGTGAGGCCCTGCTCCTGCACCCCGCGGCGGGCGAGCCCGTCCGCCTGGTCCCCGCGCCCCGCTGACACCCCGCCCCGCCCTGCCCCGCCCCACCTCGCCGACACGGCACCCCGGCCGACGCCGAGCCGCACGTTTCCGCCCCGCGCGGGGCGGAAACGTGCAGCTCGACGCCGGCCGCGACCGTCGAACGCCGCGGAACCGGGACGGGGTCAGTGGGGGAGCGGCAGCCAGTCCAGGACGTCGCGGATCCGGGCCTCCCAGTAGCCCCACTCGTGCTCGCCGGGGCCGAACGACGAGGTCACGGCCACCCCGGCGGCCCGGGCCCGCTCCGCGAACCGCACCGACTGCGGGTGCAGCGGGTCCTCGGTCCCGGCACACACGTACAGGGCGGGCGCCGCTCCCGGGTCGAGCCGGTCGAGCAGCGCGAACAGGTCGGCGTCGCTCCCGGCCACCGGGGCGCCGTCGAAGATCCGTTCCCAGATCCGGGGGTCCTCCTCGCGCGGCGGACCCGCGGCCAGCGCGGCGAGGTCCAGCGCCCCGGACAGCGACGCCGCTGCCGCGAAGCGGTCCGGCTCGGACAGTGCCCAGGACAGCGCACCGTAGCCGCCCATCGACAGCCCGGCCACGAACGTCTCCGCCGGGTCGGCCGACACCCGGAAGAACCGCGCCACCAGCGCGGGCAGCTCCTCGGTCACCCAGGTGCGGTAGCGGCCGCCGTAGGCCTGGTCGGTGTAGAAGCTGCGGTGCACCTGCGGCATCACCACGGCCAGCCCCAGCTCGTCGGCGTAACGCTCGACGGAGGTGTAGCGGGTCCAGGCGGTGTCGTCGTCGGACAGGCCGTGCAGCAGGTAGAGCACCGGCGGCGGGGCGTCGAGGTCGCGCACCCCGCCCCCGATCCGGGTCCGCGACGGCTGGGGCAGCAGCACCGTGACCGAGGTGGCCAGTCCGAGGGAGTCGGCGACGACGTCGCAGCGCAGCCGGGCCATCCGGCGATACTCGTCGGCGCGTCCCGGGACGGTCAAGGCAGACTCGCGGGTGTGCACGTCCTCATGTCGACCACCGCCGCGCACGGCCACGTCCACCCGAACCTGCCGGTGATGGCCGAGCTGGTCGCACGTGGCCACCGCGTCACCTACCCGGTCCCCGAGCGGTTCGCCGAGGCCGTCGCCGCGACCGGGGCGACCCCGTTGCGGATCCGCACCGACCTGCCCGACCCGGCGAAGGGCGAGCAGTGGCCCGACGGCGGCGTCGCGGCGATGCGGCTGTTCTCCGCCGAGGCCCGCTCCGCCTACGAGCAGATCGCCGACGCGCTGCAGTACGAGCACCCCGCCGTCGTCTGCTACGACGGCTCCGGCTGGGCCGGGCACGCCTTCTCCCGGGTCCGCGGCGGCATCTCGCGGGTCGAGCTGGCCCCGCACATGGTGGCCTGGGACGGCTTCGAGACCGACATGGCAGAGGCCTTCGCGTTCCTGGAGACCCCGGAGGGGCTCGCCTGGCGGGCCGAGTTGGACGCCTGGCTCGACGAGGTCGGCGCGGGCGTCGGGAACCGGGAGTTCCTCGGCCGGCCGGACCGCTCGGTGGTGCTGATCCCGGAGGCGATGCAGCCCGAGCTCGACCGGGTCGACCGCGACCGCTACACCTTCGTCGGCCCGGTCATCGGCGACCGCTCCCACCAGGGGCTGTGGCCCAAGCCGAAGGCCCCGTTGCTGCTGGTGTCACTCGGCTCGGCCTACACCGACCGGCCCGCGTTCTGGTGGGACTGCATCGAGGCCATGACCGGCACCGGCTGGCAGACCGTGCTCGCCACCGGCCCGCACGTCTCCCCGGCCGACCTCGGCGCGATCCCCGACGACGTCACCGTCCGGGAGTGGGTGCCGCAGCTGGCGGTGCTGGCGCACGCGTCGGCGTTCGTCACCCACGCCGGGATGGGCGGCTGCACCGAGGGCCTCTGGCACGGGGTGCCGATGGTCGCCGTGCCGCAGGCCGTGGACCAGTTCGGGAACGCCGACCGGATCGCCGCGCTGGGGGTGGGGGAGCACCTGCCCGCCGACGCGGTCACCCCGGAGAGCCTGCGCGACGCGGTGCTGCGGGTGTCGTCGTCGGAGGAGGTCGCGCGTCGCTGCGCCGAGGAGAAGGCGACCGCCCGTGCGGCCGGCGGGGCCGCGGCGGCCGCGGACGTCATCGAGGGACTGGTGCCGTCCGCACGGTGCGCGACCTGCGCGCTCGTCGGAGGTTGTGGCGGTCGAGGCTGAGACGTCCGTTTCTCGTTGATCCGTTCGGGCTACCGTCGGGCGTGGCGATTGTGGACGCAGCGTCGCCGGTGGCACGGTCTGGCTCTCGGTCGGGGGGCGGGCGCGTGCGCCCGGAGAGGTGGAGCCGGTGCGCAGGACGATCATCACGCTGCTCGTCGCCGTGGGGGTGACGCTCGGGACCGCCGGTCCCGCCGTCGCCGCGCCGGCGGCACCCGCGCCGCCCCCGCCGGGGGCGGGCATCGTCTGGGGCGCCTGCACCAGCCCGTCGCTGCAGCAGGCCAAGGCCGAGTGCGGCTTCCTGAAGGTCCCGCTGGACCACGCGAAGCCCGCCGGCAAGAAGATCGAGATCGCGGTCTCGCGGATCCGGCACACCGTCCCGCAGGCGCAGTACCAGGGCGTCGTGCTCGTGAACCCGGGCGGACCGGGCGGCCCCGGGCTGGGCCTGTCCCGGCTCGGCGCCGCCGTCCCGAAGAACGCCGGCGCCGCCTACGACTGGATCGGCTTCGACCCGCGCGGGGTCGGCACCAGCCGGCCCGCGCTCAGCTGCGACCCCGACTACGGCGGCTACGCGCGCCCGGACTACCGGCCGGAGAACGGCGCCGAGAAGGCGTGGCTGCCGAAGGCCAAGGCCTACGCCCAGGCCTGCGGGAAGGCCGGCGGCGAGCTGCTCGCGCACCTGCGCACCGAGGACACCGTCCGTGACATGGACCTGATCCGCCAGGCGCTCGGCGCGAAGCAGATCAACTACTACGGCTTCTCCTACGGCACGCTGCTCGGCCAGGTCTACGCGACGATGTTCCCGGACAAGGTCCGCCGGATGGTCCTCGACGGCGTCGTCGACCCCCGCGACTGGTGGTACCGGGCCAACCTGAACCAGGACGTCGCGTTCCAGCGCAACATCGAGACCTTCTTCGACTGGGTCGCCAAGAACGACGCCGTCTACCACCTCGGCAACACCGGTGACGCCGTCGAGAAGCGCTTCTCTACGCGCTCTACGACGAGTTCCGGAGGGCCCCGCTGGGCGGGAAGATCGGCTCCTCGGAGTGGACCGACATCTTCCTGCGGGCCGGCTACAACGTGGCGGAGTACACCTCCGTCGCCGACGCGTTCGTCGCGGGGGCGAAGAAGGACGCCGCGACGCTCAAGGCCGCCTTCGACCAGGCTGGCTCGCCGACCGACGACAACAACTACGCCGTCTACCTCGCCACCCAGTGCACCGACGCCCCGTTCCCGCGCGACTGGGCCACCTGGAAGCGCGACAACACCGCCACCGACCGGAAGGCGCCATTCGAGACCTGGGGCAACGCCTGGTACAACGCGCCCTGCCGGGACTGGCCGGTGAAGCCAGGGCCCGCCCCGAAGGTCGCCGGGACGCTGAAGACCGGTCCGCTGCTGATCTCCGAGACCTACGACGGAGCCACCCCCTACGCCGGCGCGCTGCAGGCCCGGCGGACCTTCCCCGGCTCGTCGCTGATCGAGGGTGTCGGGGGGCACACCCACTCGTCGTCGCTGTCGGGGATCGCCTGCACCGACGACGCGGTCGCCGACTACCTGCTCACCGGCGTGCTGCCGAAGCGGACCGGCGGGGACCGGTCGGACAAGCAGTGCCCGCCGCTGCCACCGCCGTCCCCGACGACCGCGGGCAGCTGAGCGGGGCTCAGCCGGCGAGCAGCACGAGCGCCAGCGGCACCGGGACGGCGACCAGCGCCAGCAGCACCGCGTTGGCCACTCGGTACTCCCGCAGCACGGCGACGAACTCGCGCAGCACCGCGCTGGGCCAGTAGTAGCCGGCGGTCGGCGCCCCGACGGCCTGGGCGTCGATGCCCAGCCGCCGGGCCAGCAGCGCGGCCCGCAACGCGTGGTAGTTGCTGGTCACGATGACCCCGGGGCCGTCGCCGACCAGCGCCGAGCTGAACCGCAGGTTCTCCTCGGTGGTCCGCGAGCCGGTCTCCGCGGTCAGCACCGCCGGGTCGGCGCCGTGCGCCGCGGCCCAGCGGGCCATCGCCTCGCCCTCGGCGAGCCGCTCGTCGTCGCCCTTGCCGCCTGACAGCACCAGCCGCCCGGCGCCACGCCGGGCCAGCTCGTCCATCCGGTCGCGATCCGCGACGCCAGCAGCGGTGGCACCTCGCTGCCGTGCAGCCCGGAGCCGAGCACGACCACCCAGTCCGCGGGCCGGTCGCGCACCAGCCACCGGTAGAGCCACGCGTAGCCGAGGAACGCGGCGAACTGGAACGCCAGGAACGCCGCCGCGAGCAGGCAGGCCAGCCACAGCGCGCGCAGCACGAGCGAGTCCAGCGCCAGCACCGGCCAGACGGCGACGAGCAGGCCGATGATCGCCAGGCCGGTGAGCAGTGACAGCGAGTTGCCGAGCGAGAGGCGCTCCCGGCGGAGCATGACCGCGCCGTTGAGGACGCAGAACACCGCGAACACCAGCGTGATCAGTGGCGACAGCACCACGGCGAGCACGAGCGCGCCGAACACCGGGTTGCCGCTCGACCCGGCGATCGAGAGCACCCACCCGAGGAGCACCGCCGTGGCGAGCAGCCAGTAGGCGTTGCCCAGCCGCCGGGGATCGCGCCGGACCCGCCGCATGGTGACCACCGTGACGACGACCGCGACGACGACGGGCAGCACGACCGCGAGGACGGTCACGAGCAGGAGGAGGTTCGACTCGGACATCGACGTCGATCCTCGTCGCCGCCGCGCGGACCGGCCCCGGGCGGTGCGGACGGCCACCCGGTCGTGGCGGTCGGTGGTCGCGTCGGCGCGCCGAACACCGGGTCCGGCGACGGCGCCGCCCGGCGGTCGGGGAGGACGACCACACTGTGTCATCCCTCTTCGCCCCCACCGTCCGGGTGCCCGGTGGCCGCTTCAAACCGGACCCACCGGTCCCCGCACGCGACGTCGCGCGCGCCGACCGCAGGGTCCGCCGTGCGTCGGGGGTGCTCGCCGCCCTGGCGGTGCTGCTCGTCATCGCCTGGTGGGTCGACGGCGGCGGCCCCGTCGGGCTGCTGGAGGGCGGCACCAGCGCGGTCGCCGAGACCGGACGGCTCTGTGGGCTGCTGTCGTCGCTGCTGCTGCTCGGGCAGGTGCTGCTCGCCGCCCGGATCCCGCTGCTGGAGCACGCGTTCGGCCAGCGGCACCTCATCGCGCTGCACCGCGGGACCGGCATCGCCTCGTTCGCCGGGGTGCTGGCGCACGTCGGATGCGCGAGCTGGGCGCACGGCCCCGCCGGCGCCGGTCGTGTCCCCGCCGGCTTCTGGGAGCTGACCTGGACCTGGCCCGGGATGGCGGTCGCCTCGCTCGGGACCGTCCTGGTGGTGCTGGTCGTCGTGACCAGCGCACGCTGGATCCGCACCCGCCTGCGCTACGAGTGGTGGCACCTGCTGCACCTGTGGGGCTACGCCGGGGTGTTCCTCGCGCTGCCGCACCAGCTGTGGGCGGGGCGGGAGTTCACCACCTCGCCGTTGCGGACGGTGTTCTGGTGGGGGTTGTGGACCGCCGCGGTGCTCGCCGTCGCGGTCTGGCGGGTCGCGGTCCCGGTGGTGCGGTCGCGCCGGCACCGGATCACCGTCGCCGCGGTGCTGCCCGAGGGCGACGGCAGCGTGTCGGTGCACATGACCGGCGAACGGCTGCGCGAGCTCGGCGCCTCTGCCGGGCAGTTCTTCGTCTGGCGGTTCCGGTCCGGGCGCGGGCTGGCCCGCGGGCAACCCGTACTCGCTGTCGGCGCCGCCGACGGCCCGCTCGCTCCGGATCACCGTCAAGCAGCTCGGCGACGGGAGCGCCGCCGTCCCGAACCTGCGGCAGGGCACCCGGGTCTACATCGAGGGCCCCTACGGCAGGCTCACCCCGCGCACGCGGACCAGCCCGCGGGTCGCGCTGATCGGTGCCGGCGTCGGGATGACCCCGTTGCGGGCGCTGGCGGAGAAGTTCCTCAACGAGTCCGCCGACGTCGTGGTGGTGCACCGCTTCACCCGCGAGCCGCTGTTCGCCGGGAGTTCACCCGTCTCGCCCGGGAGCGGAAGCTGCACGTCGTGACCTCGCCCGGGCCACGCCGGCGGTCGGGGTCGTGGTTCGGCGCCGACGCGGGCCGGGCCGACGCCCTCGCCGCGCTGCGGGCCCGGATCCCGGACATCGCGGTGCGCGAGGTGTACGTGTGCGGACCCGGCCGGTGGACCGCGATGGTCCGGCGCACCGTCCTCGCCGCCGGGGTGCCGGAGCGTCGCGTGCACGTGGAGAACTTCGGCTGACGGGCGGTCCGGGAGCCCCCGGGGTCAGGCGAGGTGGACGTACTCGTACTCGACGGGCTTGCCGTTGATCCCGTTCGACGGCGGCGCGATCCAGCCGGCGATCTTCCCGGGCTCGTAGACCGGGCGCATCAGGTTCTGCACGAACGTCCGGTCCGCCTCCGACGGCAGCCAGTCGTCCCGGCGGGACGCCCACACCTCGGACGAGATCAGGTCGCCCTTCGGGGTCAGCTCGTGGGAGGAGAACAGCCCCACCTGCCGGTTGAACCCGACGTGCGGGAGGTAGACGCGGTCGTCGAACCCGTTCTTCTCCAGGATGCGGTTCCAGCGCTTCAGCCCGGAGCCGCAGTCCTTCACGTACTCGTTGCGCAGGTCCAGGTTGAGCGCCAGCAGGGCCGGGACCTCGTCGGTGACGACGCGGCCGTCGCGGACCTGCTCCATGCCGTAGCCGTCCTCGGTCAGCACATGGTCGTCGCGGCGCCGCTCCTCCTGCCAGCGGCCCTTGAGCCCGGCGGTGAAGTAGTTCGCGGCGTTGGTCGACTGCTCGGAGCCGAACAGGTCGAGGCTGACCGAGTAGTGGAAGTTGATGTACTTCTGGATCACGTCCAGCGGGATGCCGCCGTGCGGGGCGATGTCGGCGGTGTCGTGCTCGCGCATCAGCTCGCAGGTCCGCTGGATCACCCGGTCGATGCCGGTGGTGCCCACGAACATGTGGTGGGCCTCCTCCTTCAACATGAACTCGCAGGTGCGCGAGAGCGGGTCGAAGGCGGACTCCTTCAGCGTGCCGAGCTGGTACTTGCCGTCCCGGTCGGTGAAGTAGGTGAACATGAAGAACGACAGCCAGTCCGGGGTCTCCTCGTTGAACGCGCCGAGGATGCGGGGGCTGTCGAGGTCACCGGAGTTGCGCTGCAGCAGCGCCTCGGCCTCCTCGCGGCCGTTGCGGCCGAAGTAGGCGTGCAGCAGGTACACCATGGCCCAGAGGTGGCGGCCCTCCTCGACGTTGACCTGGAACAGGTTGCGCAGGTCGTAGAGGCTGGGGGCGGTCTCGCCGAGGCGGCGCTGCTGCTCGACCGAGGCCGGCTCGGTGTCGCCCTGGATGACGATCAGGCGCTGCAGGTCGGCGCGGTACTCGCCGGGGACCTGCTGCCAGACCGGCTCGCCGCGGTTCTCACCGAACGCGATCCGGCGGTCGTCGCTGCGCTCGGCCAGGAACACGCCCCAGCGGTACTCCTCCATCGCGACGTGCCCGAACTGCGCCCAGCCCTCCTTGCCGACGTCGACGGCGGTGCGCAAGTAGACGTCCTGGGTCGGCACGGCCGGGCCCATCGTCTTCCACCAGGTGAGGAAGTTGGGCTGCCACGACTCCAGGGCGCGCTGCAGCTTGCGGTCCCCGGCGAGGTCGACGTTGTTGGGGATCTTCTCGGAGTAGTCGATGCTCATGGCTCACACCCGCTTGCGGTCGAAGTCGGCCCTGCGGCCCGTGCCGTACTTGCGCAGCGCGCCCTCCGGCCCGGAGGCGTTCGGCCGCACGAAGATCCAGTTCTGCCAGGCGGTGAGCCGGCCGAAGATGCGGCTCTCCATCGTCTCCGGCCCGACGAACCGGTGGTTGGCCTCCATCCCGGTCAGCGCGTCCGGCGACAGCGAGGCCCGCTCCTCGAGCATGATGCGGACCTCGTCGTCCCAGTCGATGTCGTCCGGGGCGTCGGTGCCCAGGCCCAGCTCCAGCGCCTCGCCCGCGGTGAGGCGGCGCCCCACCTCCTTGCGCAGCACGGCGACGTGGTCGTCGTCGCCGTGGAAGCGGCTCGCCAGCCGGGACGGCCCGTTGGGCATCGGGAACGTGCCGAAGTTCGACGCCGTGAGCATGATCTGGGCCTCGTCGCCCTGCTCGTCGCCGTCCTCGTCGAGCGTGCCGTCGAGCATGTACTGGCGGTCGCAGGCCAGGGCCAGCTCCAGCAGCGCCCCGGCGAAGCAGGACCCCGGCTCGATCAGCGCGATCAGGCTGCGGCTGGTCACGTCCAGGCGCTTGAGGGTGCGCTTGAAGTAGTGCCGGATCTCGTTGACCAGCCAGTCGTCGCCGGAGTGCTGCTCGATGACGCGCTCGAACGCCAGCGCGTCCTCGACGTCGCCCCGGGTGCGGATCACCCAGGTGCCCAGCTCCGGTTCGTTGCTGCGCAGCCGCAGGATCAGGTCGTCGAGCTGGCGGGTCATGGCCAGCGGCCAGAACTCCGCGCCGAGGGCGTGGACGCGCTCGATGCTCTCCGGGACACCGCCGGCGGGACCGTCGACGGTGATCTCCACGAGGCCGCGGTCGCGGTCGAACTCCGCCCGCACGTGCGGGTAGGTGATGCCGTCGGCGGTCTCGGTGCGCTCCAGCGGGGGCAGCTCGATCCCCTCGCCCGCGGGCAGCCGGGTCGACGCCGCCGCGGCCTCGACCGCCCGCTCGGCCACCGTGGAGTCCCAGCGGCGCTTCGGGATCACCTCGTCGACGAGCTTCCACTCGACGGCCTGCTTCCCGCCGAAGCCCTCGGGCTTCGTCGCGAACACGTCGGCGCGGTCCTTGCGGACGCGGCGCTTGTCGGTGACGCGGGTGAGGCCGCCGGTGCCGGGCAGCACGCCCAGCAGCGGGACCTCGGCAGGGAGACGGTGGAGGAGTTGTCGTCGATCAGCAGGATCCGCTCGCAGGCCAGCGCCATCTCGTAGCCGCCGCCGGCGGCGGTGCCGTGCCGTTGACGGCGGCGATCCAGGTCTGGCCGGAGTGCGCGGTCGCGTCCTCGATGCCGTTGCGGGTCTCGTTGGTGAACTTGCAGAAGTTCACCTTCCACGGGTGCGAGGACCCGGCGAGCATCCGGATGTTCGCGCCCGCGCAGAAGTTGCGGTCCTTCGCGCTGGTCAGCACGACGGCCCTGACCTGCGGATGGGTGAAGCGCAGGCGCTGGGTGATGTCGTAGAGCTCGATGTCGACGCCGAGGTCGTAGGAGTTCATCTTGAGCTCGTAGCCGGGGACGAGGCCGCCCGCCTCGTCGACGTCGAGCCGCACGTACGCGACCCTGGGGTCGTCCGGGTCGATCGCGAGCTGCCAGTGCCGGTAGCCCGACGGGTCGCGGTCGAAGTCCACCCGGGGGACGTCCGTGCCGGCGACCGGGTCGTCACTGCTCATGGAGTCCACTCCTCCTCGCGTCACTGCGACGCTGTAAAGACTACAACCAAGCGATGCTGCGACGGAAGAGTGTGGAGTGTTCGGGGTCACGGACGGTGTCGCCGCCGTCCGTCCCCACGACCAGCCCGCGGTAGCCCGTTCTGCGAATCACACGTGGCGGCGTCCGGCCTGACTTCGGTCACTTGTCTTAGTGCTTCGCCGCGGGCTGACGGAGCGCGTCGAGGAGGGCCTGTTTGTCGGCGGGGACGGCGGGCGGGAAGGTCTGCTGGGTGCCGTTGATGGCGATGGTGGCCGAGCGCAGTGTCGGAGCTGGCGGACGACGTTGCGGATGGTGAGCCCGGTGCGGTTCTGGATCTCGCGGGCGACTGCGAGGGCGGTGAACACGATGGTCAGGTGCGCTTCGATGGACTGGCGTTGGTGGTGGAACATCGGGCGGGCGCGTAGGTCGGTTTTGCTCATCCGGAAGGACTGCTCGACGTGCCAGAGGTCGTGGTAGTCGCCGATGATCTCCCCGGCCGCTGCGCCGCCGCCCGGGATGTTGGTCACGTAGCCCTTCAACCCGACCAACCGGTATGCCCGAGCCAAGGAGGCCTCGTCCAGGGCGCGGAGCCGTTGGTGACCTTGACGAACCGCGGTGTGGCGCGCGGGCTTCTCGCCGGCGATGACCTCGCGGGCCCGGTTCTCCTGCAGGGTCAACGTGCGCCGGTCCCGGACGGCCCGCTTCGTGGAGTAGGCCCAGACCGCCCGCCAGGATCCCGGATGCTGGTTGGGGTTCCAGACGGGCTCGGCCTTGACCTTCGGGCTGTTCTCGCTGCGCCCGGTGCGGCGGTCGCGTGGTGTGAGGGTGTCGATGATCTGCCCGTCGACGAAGGCGTCGCCGTGCCAGTGGAAGTGCGACTCCAGGTCAACCGGGGCCTTGGTGAGTCGGGAGCCGACGATGAACCGCAGGCCGGCCTCGTCGAGGTCGCGCAGGTTCGCGGCCGAGAGCATCCCTGCGTCGGCGACCACGACCATCCCGCCGGCTCGACGGCAGCTGGTGTCGGGCCCGGAAGGCCTCGATGATCGGCAGGATCGTCGCGGTCTCGGTCTTGTTGCCCTCGAAACAGCCGATCTCGAGGGGGAACCCTGCGCGATCGACCAGCAGCCCGACGACGACCTGCGGGTCGACCCGGCGTTCCTTGGAGAACCCGACCTTGCGCAGGTCGTCCTCCTTCTCCGCCTCGAAGTAGAGGGTGGTGACGTCGTAGAGAGACACAACGACACATCCCCACTGCCACGGGCGTGGGTGAAGCAGGCCTCGCGATCTCGTCGCGGTAGCTGCGCCCGGTGCAGCGCAGCAGGGTGCGGCGCATCGTCTTTTCGCTCGCCGCGGTGACGCCCAGACCGGCCAGCACCCGACCGGTGTCCAGGATGGACGTGGGCTCGACGATCCGGGCGATCACCAGTCGCGGAACGTGTCATCAGCGACCTCTGCGAACCCGAGGCCCGCGTAGACCTCGGCGAGGATGTCGAACAGCACCCGCGACCCGGTCGTGATCACCTGCGGGCGCACCCACCCGCCGGGTTGTGGTGCTCGGGGCGCGCCGCGGCATCTGGCCGAACAGCCCCTCCTGCGTGGCACCGCCGGCCGCGGTGGGCGCGATCAGCTCGGCCCGCCGGGGTGACGGCGCGACGCCCAGATCCAGGGCCTGCTGTGCAGCGTCGTCGATCAGCCCACGGGCCTGCTCGACCAGCAGGCCCAGCTCGGCCTCGGTGTGCGCTGACCCGACATGGGCCACGATCCGTCGATGGCCCTGCACGGACTCGGCGATCTGGACCGCGGTCGCCCCGGAGGCCGTCCGTACCCGCCTCACCCACGCCACCTGACCGAGCGTAGAGCACCGAATTAGTGCCTCACACCGCTCCCGCGCAAACACATCACCGCAGCTCAGCGCAGTACAAGCTGCGAAACCAGGCTCGGGTGACCAAAGTCAGGTCCGGCGCCGTGCATGATCCATTCGTGAATCGACCCCAGCTCGCGGGCCTCGCGCTCGCCACCGTGGCCGTGTCCCTGCTCGCCGGGTGCGCCGGCGCGGGCGGCGGATCCGCCGTCGGCCCGACGGCCGACGCCCCGCGGACGCGAACCTCTCGGTGCCGCCCTGCTCCCTCGTCCCCGACGGCGAGCTGTCCGGCCTCGGCCTCACCGGGCCGGGGAAGGCCACGGGACAGCCCGCCCCCAGCTGCCGCTGGGACACCGCCGGCACCGGCGGGGGAACGACCGGGTTCTCGTACTCGATCCCGACCACGCTGATCGTCGCCGCGCAGCCCGGCGCCTACGACGCCGGTCTCGCCCAGCTGCGGGCCCAGGGCAGCACCCTCACCGAGGAGACCCTCGACGGGCGCCGCGCCGCGGTGTCGGAGACCGAGGGCACCTGCATGGCCGTCGTCGACGCCGGGTCGGGGGCCCTGTCGGTGGTCGCGTCGGCCCCGACGGATCCCTGCGGCGCGCGGCCGGCGGGATCCTGGAGACCGCGCTGCGGACCGCCGGGGCCTGAGTCACCGCCGGGGTCCGAGTCACCGCCGGGGTCCGGGTCTCAGCCCCGGTTGCGCACCGCCGCGGACGGGACCTGCTTGCGCAGCTCACCCGTGTCGTTGCGGACGAAGCCCCGCGCGGTGAGCCAGCCGGTCACCGGCTCGGGGTCGGGGTGGCCGTGCGGCACGACGTTGTAGAGGTAGTTCAGCCGCCGCCGGCCCGCCTCGGCCTCCAGACGCTCCAGCACGAACGAGCCGACGCCGGTGTGGCCGGCAGCGGGGGCGACCAGGACCAGGATCTCGGCGTCGCCCCAGCTGCCGTCGAGCCTGCCGTAGGCGACGGTCGCGCCGTCGGCGTCCTCGACGCGCCACCACTCGTCGCCGAGCGGGTCGCCGTCCCCGGGCCGGCCGAGGCCGAACAGCGCGGGGTCGAGCCCGTCGAGCACCCGGCGCTTGCGGTCGTCCCAGGTCGCGGGGGTCTCCGGGATCCAGTCCCACGTGTCCACGCGGCCTCCTCGCCGTCGGTGTGTCCGGTGAGTGAACCCCGGCGGGGCACTCCGGGTCGAGCGAACGTCCTACATCGAGACACCCGGAGGGGCCTCAGACCACGGTCTCCGTGGTGCCGGGGCGGCCGGCGGCCCCCGGCAGGGCGGCCGCGTGCGCGCGCAGCCGGTAGCGCTGGATCTTCCGGTGGGGGTCTTGGGCAGCTCGTCGACGGTGACCACGGCGCGCGGCCGCTTGAACGCGGCCAGCCCCTCGCGGCAGAACGCGACCAGCTCGCTCTCCGACGGCGCGCCGCCGGGGGTCGCGGGGCACCACGAACGCGACCGGCTTGTCCAGTCCGTCGTCGTCCGGGATCCCGACGACGACCGCCTCCACGAGCCCCGGGTGCTCCAGCAGGCGGGTCTCGACCTCGCCGGGGGAGACCCAGATGCCCCCGACCTTGAGGACGTCGTCGGCCCGGCCCAGGCAGGTCCACGACCCGTCCTCGCCGCGGACGTACTGGTCGCCGGTGCGCATCCAGCGGCCCTGGAACACCGCGCGGTTGACCTCGGTGCGACACCAGTAGCCG
>NZ_JAHLJA010000220.1:0-20000 GCF_020496245.1 Pseudonocardia sp. ICBG601
CCCCGCGGGTGTCCGGACAGGTCGGGTCAGGCGCCGTCGTCGTCGGACATGCCGATGACGGTGTCGAGACCCGACAGGACCAGCGAACGACGGGCCCTGGCTGCCGGCAGGCGCGACGAGAGGTCAGCGCGCGGCCCTCCTGCCCGCATCCGCGCGCGACCTCCGACAACAGGGCCATCCCGGCGCTGCTGACGAACGCCTCACCTGGCAGGTTCAGGGTGATCGGCAGCCCGCGGTCGACGTGCTCCATCAGCGGGGCCCGGATCGCCGAGACCCCACCGAGGTCGAGGTCACCGACGATCCCGATCCGCACACCGTGCGCGTCCGGGACGGCCCGCAGCCGGGCCCGGACGGTGCCGTCGTCACCCTCGCCGGACGAGGTGTCGTCCCGGTCGCGGTCCGCCGTTTCGGGCTCCCCCGGCGACGAACTCCACCGGCGGGCCCGCGCCCGGGTGCCCACCTCGACCGGGATCGCGGGCAGCAGGAACCGCACGGGTGGTGCCGGAGTCCGACGCGTCGATGTGCACGTCCCCGGCGAGCTCGCGGATGAGCGCGATGCCGCGGGCCGCGGTAGCCGGGGTCGGCCGGCGGGGCCGCCAGCGTCCGCCGTCGGTGACGCGCACCGCGACCGAGCCGTCCGCGGTCAACGCCAGGTCGACGTCGACGCCGGCGCGCCCGTCGGTGTCCTCGGGCAGGTAGGCGTGCTCGATGGAGTTGGTGACGGCCTCGCCGACGGTCAGCTGCAGGTCGCTGACCGCGTCCGGGCCCATCCCGCACCGCGCGGCCCAGGCCGCCACCGCGCGACGCAGCGGGGCGAGCCGTTTCGGGTCGGCCTCGATCGCGATCCGCAGCGGCGGCGGCATCAGCCGGGCGACGACGACGACCGTGTCGTCCGGGATGACCATCCCCTCGGACATCCGGTGCAGCAGCGTGTCCGCCATGTCGCGGGGCTGCGCGGCGGACAGCTCGTCGAACGCGGCGGACAGCCGGGCCAGGCCGTCGTCGATGACCTCGTCACGGCGTTCGAACAGACCGTCCGAGCAGAGCAGGATCGTCTCGCCGGGTTCCATCCGGTCCACGGCCTCGGGGAACGGGGGCCGACCCGAGATCCCCAGCGGCACGCCGCGGCCCTCGGACAGGGTCCGCACCCCGTCCGGGCCGGCGACCAGCGGCGGGGGGTGCCCGGCGCTGGCGTAGCGCATCTCGCCGGACCCGGTGTCGATCGTCGCGATGGCCACGGTGCTGGCCATCGCGCCGCGCACCCGCAGCGCGTACTGGTCGAGCTGCTCGAGGGCCCGCGCCGGGGGCTGGCCGTTGACCAGGTTCGACGCGACCGCGGACCGCAACTGCCCCATCACCGCGGCCGCCGCCGGGCCGCGGCCGACGACGTCGCCGACGACGAGCGCCACCAGGTCGTCGCCGAGGTCCAGGACGTCGAACCAGTCGCCACCGGCCTCGGTGCCCTGGGTGCCGGGGCGGTAGCGGGTGGCCAGCGACAGCCGTTCGATGTCGGGCAGGCGCTGGGGCAGCAGGCTGCGTTGCAGGGTGACCGCGACCTCGTGCTCCGCCTGGTGCAGCTGGGCGCGGACGATCGCCTGCGCGCACTGGTTGGCGAGTGTGAGCACGAAGCTGCGCTGCTCGGGGGTGAACACCGGCTCGACCGGGAACCGCAGCCCGATGACGCCGATCGGGCGGGCCGCGACCATCAGCGGCACCGCGGTCTGCACCGGGTAGCGCCGTACCTCGCCCTCGGCGGGCTCCCCGGCGTTCCAGATCGGCTCGCCGCTGCTGACGGCGCGGCTCAGCGGGTGCGCGCGGCCGGGGGTGCGCATCGGCGGGCCGTCGGCCGGCCAGCCGGACTCGCGCAGCAGCGAGAGCGTGCCGCCCTCGTCGACCACGAGCACCGCGACCGCCTCGGCCCCGATCGAGATCCGGCCGTGCTCGACGACGACCTCGGCGACCGACTCCAGGTCGGTGGCCCTGGCCAGCCCGGTCGCGACCGCGCCGAGGCGCTCGGCGAGCCGGCGGGCCTCGGTCTCGGCCTCCAGCATCGAGGCCCGGTCCAGCGCCTGCGCGGCGAGCTCGGCGACGGCGACGGCCGCCTCCTTGTCCGCGTCGGACAGCCGTCGTTCGGTCAGCATGGCGACCGCGAGGACCCCGAGCGAGCGCCCACCGGCGACGAGCGGCAGGTAGCCGATGGTCTGGGCGTGGTCCGGTGCGATGCCGATGGCCGGGGGTAGCGCGTCGCCCACTCGTGCGCGGTGGTGAACCACAACGGCTCGTGCCCGGACAGGACCTCGGTGAACGCCAGCGGCGCGTCGGTCCGGATCCGGGCGGCCCGCTGCCACATGTCGCGGTCCCAGCCGTGCCCGGTGAGCGCCTGCAGCCACTCGCCCCGGACCTCCCAGAGCCCGGCGTGGTCGGCGGCGAGCAGGTCGACGATGTGGTCGGCGGCGATGGCGGCGACCTCACCGGGGGTCGCGGCGGCCGACATCTTGGCGGTGGCCCGGTGCAGCAGGCCCAGCGCTGGGCCGAGGCACGTTCCTGCTCCAGCAGGCGGGCGTTGTCGACGGCCAGCCCGGCCCGGCGGCCGATCTCGGACAGCAGGTCCAGGTCGTCGTCGGTGTAGGGGTCGCCGGTCTCGGTGCGGACGACGGTCAGCACGGCGCTGGTGCGGACGCGAGCGGGCAGCGGCACGACCATCACCGAGGTCATGCGCAGCCGGGTCCAGGCCCGGCGCTGGGTGGGTGCGAGCCGGCTCAGGACCTCGTCGAGGTGGGCGGCGTCGAGGATCTCGGGGCGGCCGTCGTCGGCGGCGGGGACCAGCGGGGCGAGCCGCCACAGCGAGGGTTCCAGCGCCGAGCGCTCCGCGGCCACGGCGAGCGTGCCGGTTCCGGTGACCGCGTCGCCGTCGTGGACGACCGCGATGTCGGCGAGCCGGTCCTCGACGACGGCCCGGACGAGCTGGTCCGTGCGTCCGGTGCGGGTGATCTCCCGTTCCAGGGACTCGGCGACCTCGGAGTAGATGCGGTGCCGGCGCTGCTCACGGTGCTGGACGTCGATGTCGAGACAACCGCCGACGTAGCCCGCGGAGCGTTCGCCGTCGCGGACCGGAGCGCCCCGGTCGAGCACCCAGCGGTAGCGGCCCGCCCGGTCCAGGAGCCGGTACTCGACCTCGAACGGCGCGTGCGCGCGGGCGGCGGCGGAGGTCACCGAGCGGTAGCGCTCGCGGTCGTCGGGGTGGATGCGGCGGCGCCAGTCGTGGCCCAGCTCCTGCACGGCGTCCTCGACGCCGGTGAAGTCCAGCCAGCCGCGGTTGACGAACAGCCGGTGCCCGCCGGGGTCGTCGACCCAGATCAGCGCCGGGGTGGAGTCGGCCATGGCGCGGAACTGCAGCTCGGCGGCCCGCCGGACCCGGCCGAGATGCAGGTGGTTCGCGACCCGCGCGAGCAGCTCGCGGGCGGAGAACGGGCGGACCAGGTAGTCGTCGGCGCCGGCGGCGAAGCCCTCGACGGCGGCCCTCCTCCCCGGCCCGCGACGACAGCAGCACGACCGGCACCCCGACCGTGCGGGGGTCCGACCGCAACGCCCGCAGGAGCTCGATGCCACCGTTGCCGGGCAGCGCCGCGTCCGCGACGACCAGGTCCGGCGGGTCGGTGCGGGCGGACTCCAGCGCGGCCGAGCCGTCGGCGACGACCCGCACGGTCCAGCGTTCGGTGAGCAGGTCGCGCAGGTAGCCACGCATCTCGCGGTCGTCGTCGACGACGAGCACCCGGTCTCGGTGGTCGACCTCCAGCCCGTCGACGACCGACCCGTCCACCGAGCGGCCGCGGGCGAGGACCGGCGGGACGTCGGCGGGCTCGTCGGGGAGCCAGCGCAGCGCCTCCGCGACGTAGGGCGCGGCGAGCTGCGGAGCGGATCGGGACCCGACCCGGGCCCGGACGAGGCGTTCGGGGGGCAGATGGGCGAAGCCCAGCGGCAGCCGCACGGTGAACGTGCTGCCCGCGCCGGGGTCGCTGGTCGCGCCGATGGTGCCGCCGTGCAGGCGGACCAGCTGGCGGATCAGCGGCAGGCCGAGGCCGCTGCCGTCGCCGCTGCGGCCGTGCCGCCGGGTGGGCCGGTGGAAACGGTCGAACACCGCCTCCAGCTCGCCGTCCTCGATGCCGGCGCCGGTGTCGGAGACCCGCAGCACGACCTGCTCGCCGTCCTGGGCGAGGTCGACGGTGATCCCGCCCTCGCGGGTGTACTTGACCGCGTTGCTGAGCAGGTTGAGGACGATCTTCTCCCAGGCATCGCGGTCCACCCAGACCGGCCGGGCCTGCGGCGGGCAGGACACCGACAGCTCCAGCCCGGCCCGTTCGACGACGGGCGCGAACGCGTCGACGAGCGCCGCGGTGGTCTTCCCGATCTCGGTCGGCGCGAACATGCCGTCGTACCTGCCGGTCTGCAGGGCGGAGACGTCCAGCAGACCGTCGACGAGCTTGAGCATCCGCTGCGCGTTGCGCTGCGCGAGCTCCACCTGGGTGCGGACGGCGGCGTCGTCGTGGTCGCGCAGCCGCTCCAGCGGTCCGAGGACGAGGGCCAGCGGGTCACGGAACTCGTCGCCGAGACCGGCGTAGTACTCGGCACGGGCCTGCTCGACCAGGCCGGCGTCGTCGCGCCGGTCGCGCTCGCGGTCGCGGGCGAGCGCGGCGGTCAGCAGGCCGCCGATGGTGCCCGCGATCAGCCGCAGGAACAAGCGGTGGTCGTCGTCGAGCGGGAGCAGTGGCGGCGCCCCGATGACGACGGCGACGCCGGTCGACCCGTCGGGGGTGTACACCGTGGACCGCACGACGTCGGTGACCGGGACGCCGTCGTTGCCGTGGACCTCCACCGGGTCGACGGCGAGGAACTCGACGTCGGTGGCGCGGTCGGAGTCGAGGCCGTCCGGGAGCCAGTCCGCGGGCGGCGCGTCGATGCGGACGGTCGCCAGTGGGCCGGAGTCGGCGCCGATCGCCGTCACGACGGCGCAGCCGACGTCGTCGGGCAGGTCGGTCAGGACCGTGCAGAGCCGTTCGACGGCGATGTCGAGGGTCGGGGCGTCACGGGACACCTCGCCGAGCGCGGCCAGGATCGTCATCCGCCGGCCACCGACCACCTGGGCCGTGGACTCGGCGGTGAAGACGATCAGACCCCGGACGTCGCCGTCGGGGCCACGGACGGGGGTGGCGGAGTAGGTCCACCACGTCGCCTCCGGCACGTCCCACCGCCGCAGCACCAGGCGGTCGTCGCGCCGGTAGATGCCGTCACGCCGGCCGCCGAGCATCTCCTCCAGAACTCCGGAGAGATGAGCGAAGGCCTCGGGCCAGGCGTCGCGCAGCGGTGTGCCGAAGCCCCCGGGATGACGCAGGCCCGCGTGCGGGACGAACTCGTCGTTGTAGAACACCACGAGCTCGGGTCCCCACCACGCGACGAGCGGCTGGCGGCTCTCCAGGATGAACCGGATGGTGTCCTCGAGCTCGCGGTCCCAGGTGTCGCGCGCGCCGAGCGGGGTCGCCGACCAGTCGATCGTCGCCAGCAGGTCGCGGACGGGGACGTACTCGTCCTCCGTCCGCCGGTCGAACCGATCCACCGTGCGCGCCACCCCGTTCTGCCGTTCCGGCCCCAGGATCGCACCACCGGTGCGGATCCGGCGCGGTGAGGCGGGAGATCGCTCGGGTCAGGTCACCCGACGGGCCGCGTCGCGGTGCCGGTCGAGCCAGTCCCGCAGGTCCGCGAGCGGGGCCGCCCGGCCCGGTTCGTGGTAGATCTCGTGCCAGAAGTCGTCGTACCAGAGCACGGTGGTGTCGGCGGACCCGGAGCGCTCGTCGAGCAGCCGGGTGCCCGCCGGGTCGGTGAGCCGGTCCGCGGTGCCGTGCTGCACGAGCAGCGGGATCCGCAGCTCGGCGGCCCGGACGGGCAGCTCGGCCATCTGCCGGTAGATCTCCGCGCCGAGGGCCAGTGTGGGGCGGCCGTGGTGCACGAGCGGGTCGGCGTCGTAGTCGGCGACGACGGCCGGGTCCGAGCTGATCGCGGACGTGTCGATCCCGACCGGGCGGACCGTGGGCAGCACCTTCGCGACGACCGACAGCAGCGGGACGAGCGCGGCCGGGACGGCGTCGGAGGCCAGCGCGGGAGCGGACAGCACGAGTCCGTCGAGGCGGTTCTGGTGGCGCAGCGCGTAGGCGAGCGCGATCTGGCCGCCGAGGCTGTGCCCGAGCAGGAACACCGGGATGCCGGGGTGGCGGGCGATTGTCTCGCGACGGAACGTCTCGAAGTCGGTGAGCAGGTCGTCGTAGCGGCGGACGTGCACCCGGGTGCCGCCGGAGCGGCCGTGGCCGCGGTGGTCGAGGCCGTACACGGCCCAGCCGTCGGGGACCAGGGTGTCGACGACGGTGGCGTAGCGGCCGGAGTGCTCGCCGATGCCGTGGCTGACGAGCAGGACGCCGGGCGGCTCCTCGGCGGGGAGGCGGCCCTGCCAGAACAGCTCGATGCCACCGACGCCTGGGAGCCGGCCGTGGACCTCCGTGGTGCCGGTCATCAGCCCGCCAGGTCGTGCCGCACGTCGTCGCCGGCGACGAGCTCGACCTCCACGCCGGGGCCGTCGCCCGCGGCGAGCAGGTAGCGGCCGGGATCGAGGTCGGTGAGGCGGTAGGTCCCGTCCGCCGCGGCAGACGACGAGGCGACCGGGTCGCCGTCCTGGGAGAGCACGACGACGCTGCCCGCGGGCGCCGAGCCGTGAACGGCGGCGGCAGCGACCAGGCGCAGGGTGGTGCCGGCCTGGTCGTCGCCGACGGTGCAGGTGGCGACGCCGGGCAGGTACCCGTCGGCACGGGCGACGACGACGAAGGCCCCGGCGCCCGGCGCCGTGACCTGCGCCGTCCCGTCGGCGTCGGTGGTCGCGGAGCCGAGGGGCCCGCCGGAGCGGTCGCGCAGCGCGACCTCGGCGCCGCGCAGCGGGGCGTCGGTGGCGTCGACGACGCGGACCTCGACGTCCTGCGGCGCGGTGCCCGGTACGACCGTCGACGGCGCGGGGCCGGTCCGGGGAACGGACAGGGCCACGTCCTCGGCGCGGTCGGGGCGGACGGCGGTGGTCGGGCCGGCGTGCACGGGGGCCTCCTCGGCCTCCGGTGCGGTCGTGGACCGCTCCGGGATGGTGGGGTCCGGGGTCGGGGCCTCGGCCTGCGGGTCCTGCTCCTGCAGTCCCTGCTCCTGCGGCTCCTGCTCCTGTGGTCCCTGCTCGTGCGGCTCCCGGTGGAGCGGGGCCGGGGCGGTCGTGTCGGGCGCGGTGGCGGCGACGGGGGTGTCGTCGGCGGTCGGGCCGTCCTCCGTCGGGCCGTCCTCCGTCGAGCCGTCTCCCATCGGTCCTCGAACAGGGGCGACCTCGGGGGCCGCGGTGTCGTCGAGAGCCGCGGTGTCGTCGGGAGCCGTGGGGTCGTCTGCGGTGTCCTCTGTGGGGCCGCTGTCGGCCGCGGGCGTCCCGCGCAGCGACGGAGCGAGATGCCGCGGTCCGCTCCCCGGACGCGCGGACCGCAGGACCCGCGGGGCGGGCCGAGGCGGCGGCTCGGGGTTGTCGCCGGTCTCGCGCGCGGCGCGGCCGCCGGCGGCCGCGAGCCCGATCGACGGGATCCGGCTCACCGGGGAGGTGTCGGTGGCGGTCTCGGGCGCGCCGGCCTGCTCGGGGACGCGGCCCGCCCAGGCGTGCGGGGTCGAGATGCGGTCCCGGGCCTCGCGGAACTCCCGCTCGGTGTCCGGGTCGGCCGGGGCGCGCACCGACGTGCGCTCCGACGGCAGTGCCGTGACCCGCCGGACCAGGTCCGGGTCGAACGGTGCGCGGGGCTGGGCCGTGGTGGCGGGCTGGGCCTCGTCGACCTCGGCGTCGCCCTCCTCGCCGGCCTGCTCGTCGGCGGCCTGCTCGTCGCCGGCCTTCTCGTCGGCGGCGGCCCCGGCGGCGGCGCCGGCCGCAGCAATCCCCGCGGCGGTGGCCCCGGCGGTGGCACCAGCGGAGGGGGTCCCGGCGGACGCGGCACCCTCGGTGTCCTCCGAGGACGCGGCGGCGGGCTCCCCGGTGGCGGTCGTCGACGTGTCCCCGACGACCGCGGTCCCGGAGGTGGGCGTGCTGATGTCCGGCGCCGAGCTGTCCGGGCCCGGGCCGCCGGCCACGGTCACCTCGTCGGCGGCGCGGGCGGCCGGGTCCGCGACGGCCCGTCGCCGCACGAACGGAGTCGGGGCCGGGGTCCGCCGGACCGGTGCCGGCTCGACGGGCTCGAGCGGCTTGCCGTCCTTGAACCCGCGCGACCAGGGCGGGCCGACCGGCCCGGCGCTCACGTCGGGGGTGACCCGCGGGACCGCCGGCAGCTCATCGGTGGGGTCGGCCGCGCCGACCGCCTCGGTGATGTCGGGCGCCGACGACGAGGGGCCGAACTCCTCCACGGTGTCCGCGACGGCGGGGGTCCGCGGACGCTCCTCCCGCGGGCCGACCACGGCGACGGGCGTGGTCGCGGAGGCCGCGTCAGCGGGATCGTCGTCCACCGCGGCGGCGGTCCCGGTGCCCGCACGGTCCGTGGACTGCTCCTCGTCGGCCTCGGGCTCCGGCAGGTCCTCGTCCACCGGGGACGCCGGGGAAGGGGACGCGGGAGGTGCCGGCGACGGGTCGGGCGCGGGCCTGCGAGACCCGTCGTCGAGGCCGCGGGCGCGGCGGTCGACGAGATCGGCGACGGTGCGCGGACGGTCCTCTTCGGACGACGCGACGTCGTCCTCCCGGCCCCGTCCCCACCGCAGGAACCCGGCGATCCCGACGGCCACCAGCACCACCACCACAACCAGCCCGAGCAGGGCCCACGTCGACATCTGGAAGTCCTCCTGCCGGAGCTGCGCGAACCGTCGTCCACGACACGGTGCGGCCCAGGAGGAGGTGCCCGTCGCCGGGCCCCGCCGCCCGGCCGGTCACGGTGACCCGCTCGGCGCATCCGGCGACGCACCGTAGCACCGCGGACCCCCTGACCGGGGGTGAGCGGAGGCGTCCCGCGTGTCGGTCACCGACGTTGCCCGTCTCACCCCGTGCGGCCGGGCCGGACCGCTGCTCATCCGCCAGGATCGACCCATGACCAGCGACCCGGTGACCCCCGAGCTCGCCGAGATCGCCGACGCCCACGGCGTCGCGACCTCGTACCTCGACGGCAGCAGGACCGAGCAGCGGATCGACGCGGAGGTGGTCCGCACCGTCCTCGGGTTGCTGGAGGTCGACGTCGCTTCCCCGACGCGGAACGCGTGGCACTCGCCGGGGCCCGCGAGCGCGCCGGCGCCGGGGCACTGCCGCCGACGATCGGGCTGCGCAGCGACCGTTCCCGCGCCGTGCCGGGCCGCGGGCGGCTGACCGCCGTCGACGGCGCGCGGGGCGAGCAGGGCTGGGCCCGTGACGTCGACGGCGAGCTCCCCGCCGGGCTGGAGCCGGGCCGCTACGCGCTGGAGACGACGGCCGGGCGGGCCCACGTCGTCGTCGCACCGCCGACGCTGCCCGACCCGCCCCGGACCTGGGGCTGGATGCTGCAGCTCTACGCCCTGCACTCGCGCGGGTCGTGGGGCATCGGCGACCTGGGAGACCTCACCGCGCTGATCCGCGGCGGGCACGGGGCGGGCGCGGTGCTGCTCAACCCGCTGCACGCGATCACCCCGGTGCCGCCGGTGCAGCCGTCGCCGTACACGCCGTCGTCGCGCCGCTACGCCACCCCGTTGGCACTGCGGATCACCGACCTGCCCGCCTACGCGGCCGCCGACGCCGTCACCCGCGCCGAGGTCGACGCGCTGCGTCCGGAGACGACCGGTGACCGGATCGCCCACGACCGCGTGTGGGCGGCGAAGCGGTCCGCGCTGGAGGCGCTGTGGCGCAGCGCCGGCCACCCCGACGGCCATCCCGACGACGACCTGCGCGACTTCGCGACCTACTGCGCCCTCGCCGAGCGCTACGGCGGCCGCTGGTCGCTGTGGCCTGCGGAGCTGCGCCGGCCGGACGGTCCCGGGGTCGCCGCGGCCGCGAGGAACTGGCCCCGCGGGTCGCGTTCCACGCGTGGGTGCAGCGCCAGGCCGAGGCCCAGCTGGCCGCGGTCCGCACCGCCGCGAAGGACGCGGGCATGCCGGTCGGGGTCATCCACGACCTCGCCGTCGGCTGCGATCCCGAGGGTGCCGACGCGTGGATGCTGCAGGACGTGCTCGCGCTCGACGCGACGGTCGGTGCGCCGCCGGACGCGTTCAACCAGCGCGGTCAGACGTGGGGCCTGCCGCCGTGGCGCCCGGACCGGCTCGCCGACACCGGCTACGCCGCGTTCGGCGACATGACCCGCGCGCTGCTCGCGCACGCCGACGGCCTGCGGATCGACCACGTCATGGGGCTGTGGCGGCTGTGGTGGGTGCCGTCCGGGCAGACCGCCGACCGCGGCACCTACGTCCACTACGACGCCGACGCGATGCTCGCCGTCCTGCTGCTGGAGGCCCACCGCGCGGGCGCGCTGGTCGTCGGTGAGGACCTGGGCACGGTGATCCCGCGGATCCGCGAGGACATGGCCGAGCGGAACCTGCTGGGCTCGACGGTGCTGTGGTTCTCCCGCGACCCCGACCCGGTGACCGGCGGCGACGACGGTCCGCTGCGCCCGCCGCGCCGCTGGCCCGAGCGGTCGGTCGCGACGATCTCCACCCACGACCTGCCGACCGCGCCCGGGTTCCTGGCCGGCGAGCAGGTGCGGGTGCGCGCCGAGCTGGGGCTGCTCGACGACCCGACGACCGAGGAGGCGAAGGCGGGCGCCGAGCGGGACGAGCTGCTGGCGCTGCTGACCGCGGAGGGGCTGCTCGACTCCCCGGACGAGACCGACGAGGACACGATCGTCGTCGCGCTGCACGCGCTGCTGGCGTCGGCGCCGTCGCGGCTGGTCCTGGCCTCCCTCTACGACGTGCTGGGCGAGACCCGGCAGCCCAACCTGCCGGGCACCGTCGACGAGTACCCGAACTGGCGGATCCCGCTGCCGGTGTCGTTGGAGGACGCGCTCGCCGACGACCGGGTCCGCCGCGTCGCCGAGGTGCTGCGCGCCCGGACCGGCGACGACGACTGACCCGCGGCCCTGGCAGGATGCCGCCCCGATGAGCGTCGAGAACACCTCCGCGGGAATGGACCCGACCGCCGTCGACCTCGTGCGGGCCGACGGCACCGCCGGTGCGCTGTGGCAGGCCTGGACCACCGGCGAACGGATCGCCGCGCTGCCGGAGCTGCTGCGCCCGCGCAGTCTCGCCGAGGGCTTCAGCGCGCAGCGCAGGCTGTCGGAGCGGGCCGGGCCGTCCTACGGCTGGAAGCTCGCGGCGACCGCGCCCGCCGGGCAGGCCCACATCGGCGTGGACGCCCCGCTGCCGGGGGCGCTGTTCGAGCGGTTCCGGCACTCCCCCGGCGACGTGGTGCCCTCCGACGACCTGCACATGGCCGTCGCCGAGGCGGAGTTCGCGTTCGTCATGGGCGCGGCGGTCGGCGCCGACGCGACCCGCGAGGAGGTCCGGGCCGCGGTCGCCGCTGTGCACGGCGCGGTGGAGCTGCCCGAGTCGCGGTTCACCGACTTCGTCGCGGCCGGGGCACCGTCGATGCTGGCCGACGCCGCGTGCGCCGGACGGTTCGTGCTGGGCCCGGAGCTGCCCGGTGCCCTCGACCTGGACCTCGCGTCGACCCCGACCACCCTCCGGGTCGACGACGCCACGGCGACCGGCTCCGGCGCGGCCGTTCTCGGCGACCCGTGGGCGGCACTGGCCTGGCTCGCCGACGTCCTGCCCGGCTACGGGCTCCGGCTGGAGGCGGGCACGGTCGTCACCACGGGGACGACGACCACCCCCGTGCCCGTGCACCGCGGCGCCCGGGTCCGGGCGAGCTTCGGCGACGACCTCGGCTCGGTGGAGTTCAGCCTCGCCCCGTGACCGGCCGGGCGTCAGCGCACGACGTTCAACGCCCCCGCCGCGCAGCGGATGCGGATCGCGGTCCCGGCCGCGACCTCGTCGACCTCGCCGTCGATCTGCACCGGCATCGGCCCGCACGCGGTGAACCGGAAGTCCGATGTGGACGGCTGCCGACCGAGTCCGGAGAACGCAGCCCGGGCGGCCACCCACAGCTGCTTCCACTTCGGACGGTGCTCCAGCAGCACGACCTCGAACCGGCCGTCGTCGGGACGGCTGGTGGCCGACAGCTCGGCGACCTTGGCCATCTCGCCGATGTTGGCGAAGACCAGGTTGTCGATCCGGCGCCGGTCGCCGCGGGAGAACTCCACCTCGAACGGGGTGAACGCCCAGAACGCCCGCACCGTGGTGATGACCTCCCGGATGCTGCCCTTGCCGCCCTTCTCGATCTGCAGCGCGACGACCGGGGTCAGCCCGAACCCGATGTAGGAGTGCGCGTAGCGCGGCGGGTCCTCGTCGCGGTGCATCTCGAGCAGGTCCATCGGCTCGGGGCGGCCGTCGAGGATCGCCTCGGCCAGCGGACGCCGTGCGGTGACGCGGTCGTGGTCGTTCGCGTTCCCGGCGGCCAGGACGGCGGCCGCGGCGGAGGTGCCCGGCACGTCCATGATCCCGTTGACGACCTCGTTGTAGCCGCCGTCGCCGGACGCCGAGACGATGAGCGGGCGCCCACCGGCGGACGCGGCGTCCCGGGCGATGACCCGGGCGTGCCCGGCGTACTCGGTGGGTACCAGCCGCACGCTCAGCTCGGGCCGGGCGGCGTGGAGCTCGTCGCGCAGCTGTTCGGCGAGCACGTCGGCATCCCCGGTACTGCCCGGGTTGAAGACCACCAGCACGGAGTCGATCGGCTCAGCCACGCGCACACCGTAGACGCCTGCGGCCCCGCCACCGTTGCGGCACGGTGGGAGTCATGGATCTGCAACTGAACGGGCGTCGGGCGATCGTGACGGGCGGGAGCCGCGGCATCGGGTTGGCGACGGCCAGGGCGCTCGCCGCCGAAGGCGCCCGGGTCGCGTTGTTCGCGCGTGACGCCGGGGCCCTGGAGTCCGCCGCGGCCGCGCTGCGCGCCGAGGGGGCACCGGAGGTGCTCGCCGTCGCCGTCGACACCACCGACGACGACGCGGTCCGCCGCGGCGTCGCCGTGGTCGCGGACCGGCTCGGCGGGGTCGACGTGCTGGTGAACGCCGCCGCGCGACCGGCGAGCGCGGGCCCGCCGACCGACCTGGCCTCCATCACCGACGACGCGGTGCGGGTCGAGCTGGAGACGAAGGTGCTCGGCTACCTGCGGTGTGCGCGGGCCGTCGCGCCGCTGATGCGCGCGCAGGGGTGGGGCCGGATCGTGAACGTCAGCGGTCTGAACGCGCGGAAGTCGTCGTCGCTGGTGGGGTCGGTGCGCAACGTCGCGGTGGCCTCGATGACGGCGGCGCTCGCCCAGGAGCTGGGTCCGCACGGCATCAACGTGACGGTCGTGCACCCCGGTGCCACCGAGACCGAGCGGACGCCCGCCGCCCTCGCCGCGCGGGCGGAGTCGGCGGGGATCACCGAGGCGCAGGCGCGCGCGGAGCTCGAAGCGACGACGACGATCGGCCGCATCACGACCGCCGCAGAGGTCGCCGACGTCATCACCTTCCTGTGCTCGCCCCGTTCGGTCGCCGTCACCGGGGACGCCGTCGCCGCGGGCGGAGGGACACCGGGGGTCGTGCACTACTGAGGCCCGGCGAGCGGACCGCCGCCGCCCGACCGCAAGGCCGGATCGGCCCGGACGGCCCTCCCGGATGGCACGATGGTCGAATGGAGGGGACCCGCGTGGACCGGTGGCTGTGGTCGGTGCGGCTGGCCAAGACCCGCGCCGACGCCGCGACGGCCTGCCGCGGCGGGCACGTGCGGATCAACGACCGGCCTGCGAAGCCGGCCGCGACGGTGCAGGTCGGTGACCGGGTGCGAGTGCGGGTGTACGACCGGAACCGGATCGTCGAGGTCACCCGGGTGATCGAGAAGCGGGTCGGCGCGCCGATCGCGCAGGAGTGCTACATCGACCACACCCCGCCGGAGCCGACCGCCGCGGGACAGCCGCTGTTCGCCCACCGCGACCGCGGGGCGGGGCGTCCGACGAAACGCGACCGCCGGATGCTCGATCAGCTGGGGCTGTCCCGCCGCACCTCCTAGGCCGGTGTGAGGATGGGGGCATGTACGACGCCCTCATGCGCCACGTGCTCCGGCACCTCCCGTCCGAGCCCGCGCACCGGATGGGGTTCGGTGTGGTCCGCGCACTCGGGACCGCGCCCGTCGTGGGTGAGCGGGTCGCGGAGCGGCTCGCCCCGTCGGACCCGGTGCTGCGCACCCGGGCGCTGGGTCTGGAGTTCGCCGGCCCGCTCGGTCTGGCCGCCGGTTTCGACAAGGACGCCGAGGGTGTTCTCGCACTCGGCAGGCTCGGGTTCGGCGCGGTCGAGATCGGGACGGTGACCGGGCGGGCGCAGCCCGGGAACCCACGGCCCCGCCTGTTCCGGCTGGTCGACGACGCCGCCCTGGTCAACCGGATGGGCTTCAACAACTCCGGTGCCGGGACCGTCGGGCCGCGCCTCGCCGCGCTGCGCACCCGCCCCGGACCGGGGATGCCGGTGCTGGGGGTCAACATCGGCAAGAGCAAGGCGGTGCCCGCCGAGGACGCGGCGTCGGACTACCGCGCGAGCGCCGCAGCGCTGGGCGCCTACGCCGACTACGTCGTGGTCAACGTCAGCTCACCGAACACCCCAGGTCTGCGGGACCTGCAGCAGGTCGACGTACTGGAGCCGCTGCTCGTCGCGGTGCGCGAGGAGCTGGACCGGGTCTCCGGCGGACGTCGTGTGCCGCTGCTCGTGAAGATCACCGTGGACCTGGCCCCGGAGGACCTCGACGCCGTGGCCGACCTGGCCCGGCGCCTGCGCCTCGACGGGGTCGTCGCCACGAACACGACCGTGTCTCGCGACGGTCTCCGCACCGCTCCCGACGTCGTCGCCGCGGCCGGTGCCGGCGGCTTGTCCGGACGCCCGTTGACCGAGCGTGCCCGGTCGGTCGTCCGCCAGCTGCGCACCCGGCTCGACGACGGCCAGGTCGTCATCTCCGTCGGTGGGATCGCCGACGCGGAGGAGGCCTACCGGCGGATCCGCTCCGGTGCGGCGCTGGTGCAGGCCTACACCGGGTTCATCTACGGCGGTCTGCTCTGGCCCGCGCGGGTCCACCGGGAGCTCGCGGCGCTGCTGCGCGCCGACGGGTTCTCGTGTGTCGACGACGCCGTGGGTGCCGATCTCTGAGGCCTTGTGGCTGGTGTGCCGCCGGCGGCTGTTCTCGGCCACTGGGTCCCCAACCTGGATTCCGCCGTTGTGTCCCCTCTCGGCGTTCTTGTCCTCTCTCGCCGGTGGTGCAGTGTCGCGGCTCGCCGGTAGTGCCGGGTCACGGCTCACCGGTGGTGCAGGGTCACGGCTTATCGACGGTCCAGAGTCGGGGTGGAGCAGCGTCGGTGGTGCAGCGTTGTCGGTGGGCCGGGGGTCGCCGGGGCCCCGGCTCCGGGCCGAGTCCCCGCCTACTCTCACCCGCCCTGCCTTACCGCGCCTCATCTATCCTGACTTTGGTCACCCGAGCCTGGTTTCGCAGCTTGTACTGCGCTGAGCTGCGGTGATGTGTTTGCGCGGGAGCGGTGTGAGGCACTAATTCGGTGCTCTACGCTCGGTCAGGTGGCGTGGGTGAGGCGGGTACGGACGGCCTCCGGGCGACCGCGGTCCAGATCGCCGAGTCCGTGCAGGGCCATCGACGGATCGTGGCCCATGTCGGGTCAGCGCACACCGAGGCCGAGCTGGGCCTGCTGGTCGAGCAGGCCCGTGGGCTGATCGACGACGCTGCACAGCAGGCCCTGGATCTGGGCGTCGCGCCGTCACCCCGGCGGGCCGAGCTGATCGCGCCCACCGCGGCCGGCGGTGCCACGCAGGAGGGGCTGTTCGGCCAGATGCCGCGGCGCGCCCCGAGCACCACAACCCGGCGGGTGGGTGCGCCGCAGGTGATCACGACCGGGTCGCGGGTGCTGTTCGACATCCTCGCCGAGGTCTACGCGGGCCTCGGGTTCGCAGAGGTCGCTGATGACACGTTCCGCGACCTGGTGATCGCCCGGATCGTCGAGCCCACGTCCATCCTGGACACCGGTCGGGTGCTGGCCGGTCTGGGCGTCACCGCGGCGAGCGAAAAGACGATGCGCCGCACCCTGCTGCGCTGCACCGGGCGCAGCTACCGCGACGAGATCGCGAGGGCCTGCTTCACCCACGCCCGTGGCAGTGGGGATGTGTCGTTGTGTCTCTACGACGTCACCACCCTCTACTTCGAGGCGGAGAAGGAGGACGACCTGCGCAAGGTCGGGTTCTCCAAGGAACGCCGGGTCGACCCGCAGGTCGTCGTCGGGCTGCTGGTCGATCGCGCAGGGTTCCCCCTCGAGATCGGCTGTTTCGAGGGCAACAAGACCGAGACCGCGACGATCCTGCCGATCATCGAGGCCTTCCGGGCCCGACACCAGCTGCCGGTCGAGCCGGGCGGGATGGTCGTGGTCGCCGACGCAGGGATGCTCTCGGCCGCGAACCTGCGCGACCTCGACGAGGCCGGCCTGCGGTTCATCGTCGGCTCCCGACTCACCAAGGCCCCGGTTGACCTGGAGTCGCACTTCCACTGGCACGGCGACGCCTTCGTCGACGGGCAGATCATCGACACCCTCACACCACGCGACCGCCGCACCGGGCGCAGCGAGAACAGCCCGAAGGTCAAGGCCGAGCCCGTCTGGAACCCCAACCAGCATCCGGGATCCTGGCGGGCGGTCTGGGCCTACTCCACGAAGCGGGCCGTCCGGGACCGGCGCACGTTGACCCTGCAGGAGAACCGGGCCCGCGAGGTCATCGCCGGCGAGAAGCCCGCGCGCACACCGCGGTTCGTCAAGGTCACCAACGGCTCCCGCGCCCTGGACGAGGCCTCCTTGGCTCGGGCATACCGGTTGGTCGGGTTGAAGGGCTACGTGACCAACATCCCGGCCGGCGGCGCAGCGGCCGGGGAGATCATCGGCGACTACCACGACCTCTGGCACGTCGAGCAGTCCTTCCGGATGAGCAAAACCGACCTACGCGCCCGCCCGATGTTCCACCACCAACGCCAGTCCATCGAAGCGCACCTGACCATCGTGTTCACCGCCCTCGCAGTCGCCCGCGAGATCCAGAACCGCACCGGGCTCACCATCCGCAACGTCGTCCGCCAGCTCCGACCACTGCGCTCGGCCACCATCGCCATCAACGGCACCCAGCAGACCTTCCCGCCCGCCGTCCCCGCCGACAAACAGGCCCTCCTCGACGCGCTCCGTCAGCCCGCGGCGAAGCACTAAGACAAGTGACCGAAGTCAGGTGCCTTACCGCGCCTCATCTATCGCCGCGGGTGCGTGTTCGACCTCGCACACCGTCCTGCGACCTCGCAGCCCTTGCAGCAGATGCGAGGTCACAGAAACCTGTGCAACGTGCCCCGCCCGGCTCACAGCCGGCGCAGAACAGAACGGGACGGGAGGGGGCGGGACGGGGAGGGTGCGACTCCACAACCGAAAGCGGGGCCCCGAGCACAGGCACACAACGCCCCGCACCCCGCCGGCCGCACTGTGGGCAGCGCTGTCGTGCCCTGGCAGCCTACGAAGAGCCGACCGGAACAGAGCCCAGAAAACAGGAAACGCCCCGGACAATGAAGTCCGGGGCGTTTCCAGTTCATGTTGAATGTCGGCGGCGACCTACTCTCCCACACCCTGGCGAGTACAGTACCATCGGCGCTGGAAGGCTTAGCTACCGGGTTCGGAATGGGACCGGGCGTTCCCCTACCGCAATGACCACCGACAACACTATTCAACAAACCCCCACACAAACATGGGGGGACCTACGAACACACAACCCGCACAGGGTTGTGGGCTCAGGGTCACACAGTGGATGCGAACAACTCGTTGTGGCAAGCCCTCGGCCTATTAGTACCGGTCAACTCCACCCCTCACAGGGCTTCCATCTCCGGCCTATCAACCAGTCATCTCCTGGGAGCCTTACCCACTCAAAGGTGGTGGGAGACCTCATCTTGGAACAGGCTTCCCGCTTAGATGCCTTCAGCGGTTATCCCTCCCGAACATAGCCAACCAGCCGTGCCCCTGGCGGGACAACTGGCACACCAGAGGTTCGTCCGTCCCGGTCCTCTCGTACTAGGGACAGCCTTCCTCAAGTCTCCAACGCGCGCGGCGGATAGGGACCGAACTGTCTCACGACGTTCTAAACCCAGCTCGCGTACCGCTTTAATGGGCGAACAGCCCAACCCTTGGGACCTACTCCAGCCCCAGGATGCGACGAGCCGACATCGAGGTGCCAAACCATGCCGTCGATATGGACTCTTGGGCAAGATCAGCCTGTTATCCCCGGGGTACCTTTTATCCGTTGAGCGACACCCCTTCCACAAGGTGGTGCCGGATCACTAGTCCCGACTTTCGTCCCTGCTCGACCCGTCAGTCTCACAGTCAAGCTCCCTTGTGCACTTACACTCAACACCTGATTGCCAACCAGGCTGAGGGAACCTTTGGGCGCCTCCGTTACTCTTTGGGAGGCAACCGCCCCAGTTAAACTACCCACCAGGCACTGTCCCTGAACCAGATCATGGCCCGAGGTTAAGACACCCAATTCGACCAGAGTGGTATTTCAACAACGACTCCACCACCACTGGCGTGATAGCTTCACAGTCTCCCACCTATCCTACACAAGCCGAACCGAGCACCAATACCAAGCTATAGTAAAGGTCCCGGGTCTTTCCGTCCTGCCGCGCGTAACGAGCATCTTTACTCGTAGTGCAATTTCGCCGAGTCTGTGGTCGAGACAGCGCCCAAGTCGTTACGCCATTCGTGCAGGTCGGAACTTACCCGACAAGGAATTTCGCTACCTTAGGATGGTTATAGTTACCACCGCCGTTTACTGGCGCTTAAATTCTCCGCTTCGCCCCCGAAAGGGACTAACAGGTCCTCTTAACGTTCCAGCACCGGGCAGGCGTCAGTCCGTATACATCGTCTTGCGACTTCGCACGGACCTGTGTTTTTAGTAAACAGTCGCTTGGGCCTGGTCTCTGCGACCGGCCATCCCTAGCCCGCACAGGGCATCAAGACAACCGGCCCTCCTTCTCCCGAAGTTACGGAGGTATTTTGCCGAATTCCTTAACCACAGTTCGCTCGATCGCCTCGGTATTCTCTACCTGACCACCTGTGTCGGTTTGGGGTACGGGCCGCAACAGCACTCGCTAGAGGCTTTTCTCGACAGCATGGGATCACCCTCTTCGCCTCAATCGGCTACGCATCACCTCTCACCCTTCACGACCCCCGGATTTACCTAGGAGATCAGGCTACAGGCTTACACCACGACAACCACCGCGTGGCGGAGCTACCCTCCTGCGTCACCCCATCACTTGCCTACTACCAGATCGGATCCCACGCTCCCCCACAAACAACACTCCCGAAGGAGCGAAGGTGGGTTCGGATGGTTAGCATCACCAGCCTCGGCATGGACGCACTATCACGAGCACGGGAATATCAACCCGTTGTCCATCGACTACGCCTGACGGCCTCGCCTTAGGTCCCGGCTCACCCTGGGCGGAACAACCTGGCCCAGGAACCCTTGGTCATCCGGCGGCAGAGATTCTCACTCTGCATTCGCTACTCATGCCTGCATTCTCACTCCCACACCCTCCACCCGTAAATCACTCCCGGGCTTCACCAGACGCAGGACGCTCCCCTACCCAACAACACCACAAAGATGTCATTGCCACGGCTTCGGCGGTGCGCTTGAGCCCCGCTACATTGTCGGCGCAGGACCACTTGACCAGTGAGCTATTACGCACTCTTTCAAGGGTGGCTGCTTCTAAGCCAACCTCCTGGTTGTCCGGGCGATCCCACATCCTTTCCCACTTAGCGCACGCTTAGGGGCCTTAGCCGGTGATCT
>NZ_JAHLJA010000220.1:25000-59099 GCF_020496245.1 Pseudonocardia sp. ICBG601
CGAGACCAGCCAGATCACCAGGAGGGCGGTCACGGCGCCGGTGACGGCGCCGACGATGCGGTCCAGGAAGGACAGCTTGCCGCGGGCGAGAACCCGGCTGACCAGTCCGCCGAGGAACCCGCCGACCAGCGAGCCCAGCAGCAGGCCTGCGATCACCCCGGCCAGGCCCCACAGCCAGGCCGAGTCGGGGGTGTCCCCGTAGCGGGCCAGGTTCGAGCCCCAGGCGGCGCCGAGGCCGGCGCCGACCACGAGGCCGAGCAGGCGCCCGGCGCGGGCCACGCCGCCGAGGCGGCGGAACCCGCCGATCGCGGCGGCCAGCACGATGATCAGGACGATCACGTCGAGCAGGGTCATCTCTTCCTCTCCGTGCCGCGGGCCGGGTGGCTCGTCGTCTCGGTGTCCGGCTCGACAGTGCCCGCGGTACCTGAGACGGACCTGAATCCGGCGGGTCCTTCAGCTCCCCCTCAGCCGCACGGCGCACCCTTGTCCGGTGAGCACACGCCAGGACGACGACAGCCGTGGCCCCACGACCCGGGTCCTGGTGCTCGAGGACTCCGACGCCATCCGCGAGTCCGTCGTGGACGCGCTGGCCGACGCCGGGCACGTGGCCGAGGGCGTCGTCGACGGCGTCGCGTTCGAGGAGCGGCTCGCCGCGTTCCGGCCGGACCTCGTCGTCCTGGACGTGATGCTGCCCGGCGGGCGCGACGGGTTCGAGCTGATCGACGTCGTGCGCGGGTACGGGGACGCCGGGATCGTCATGCTCACCGCGCGCGACGCGCTGACCGACCGGCTCCGCGGGCTCGACTCCGGCGCCGACGACTACGTCCTCAAGCCGTTCGCGCTCGACGAGCTCGTCGCCCGGGTCGCGGCGGTGCTGCGTCGCCGGGGCAGGCTGCCGTCCGCGGTGCAGGTGGGCGACCTCGTCCTCGACCCGGACGCCGCCGTCGCCGCCCGCGGGGGGACGGTGCTGGAGCTGTCCGCAACCGAGCTGCGGCTCCTCACTTACCTCGCCGAGCAGCGCGGACGCACCGTCTCCAAGGCGCAGATCCTGCGCTCGGTCTGGGGCTACGACGCCTACGACCCCAACCTCGTCGAGGTCCACGTGTCGGCGCTGCGTCGCAAGCTGGAGGCCCACGGCCCCCGGCTGCTGCACACCGTGCGGGGCCTCGGCTACTCGCTGCGCGGACCGGCATGAGCTCCGCCGCCGCGCCGGCCCGCACCACACCACGGGCCCGCACCGCGACGCCGTCGCTGCGCCGCCGGGTCACGGCCGCGGTGCTCGGGGTGGTGGCGGTGCTGCTGGTCCTGGTGGTGGTGCTCGTCGACGTGCTGCTCGGGGCCCGTCTGGAGTCCGATCTGGACTCCGAACTGCGGGGCCGGGTGGTGCAGGCCCAGCAGCTGATCGCCGCGGGCGCCACCCCGGAGGAGCTGGTCACCAGCTCTCCGGGCAGCAGATCCGGATCAAGGTGACCACCGCCGACGGGAAGGTCATGGGCGACCCCGGTCTGAGCCCACCCGGCACCCCGCCGCCCGGCGGGCGCCGGGACCGCGGCCCCGGTGGGGACCGCACCGGGGGCGACGACACCGGGGGCGACACCACCGACCACGCCGGGGACGAGCACACCGACGACCCCGCCGTCGTGCCGGCCGCCCCGGTCCCGGGCGGGCGCCCACCCGTCCCGCCGGACATCGGCAGCCGCACCGTGACCCTCGACGCCACCGACGGGGCGGAGGTCGAGCTCGTCGCCGACGCCGCCGACGTCACCCAGGTCCGCAACGGCCTGCGCGCGGTGCTGGCCGGGTCGGTGCTGCTGACCCTGCTCGTCGCCCTCGGGGCGGTGTCGTTCGTCGTGCGGACCGCGCTGCGTCCCCTGGACCGGATGACCGCGCTCGCCGGGCGGATCACCGCCGGCGAACGCGACGCACGCCTGCGGCCCGACCGCCCGCACACCGACCTCGGCACCGCGGCCGCGGCGATGGACGGCATGCTCGACGCCCTCACCGACGCCGCGCGGCGCTCCCGGGAGGAGGCCGAGCGGACCCGGGTGTTCCTCGCCGACGCCGCGCACGAGCTGCGGACGCCGCTGGCCGGGATCACCGCCGTCGCCGAGACGCTGGAGCGGTCCGGGCTCGACGCCGACCCCGCACGGCGGGCCCGACGCCTGGAACTGCTGCTCGGCGAGACGCGCCGGGCCGGGCGGCTCGTCACCGACATGCTCGACCTCGCCCGCATCGACGGCGGCACCGCGGTGGCGCCCCGGGAGGTCGACGTCGCCGGGATCGCCCGCGCCGAGACCGAACGGGCCGCGGTGCTCGCGCCCGGCCTGACCGTCGACGGCCGCGGGGAGCCCGCCACGGTGCGCGCCGACCCGCAGGCGGTGTCGCGCATCCTCGCCAACCTGCTCGACAACGCCCGCAGGCACACCCCCGCCGGCGGACGGATCGACGTCGTCACCCGGGCCGACCTGGCGGCCGGGACCGTCTCGGTCTCGGTGCGCAACACCGGCACCCCGATCGCCGACGGCGACCGCGAGCGCGTCTTCGACCGGCTCGTCCGGCTGCAGGACGCCCGCGACCGGGACAGCGGGGGCGCCGGGCTCGGCCTGGCGATCGCCCGCGGCCTCGCCCGCGCGCACGGCGGCGAGCTCACCTGCCCGCCCGACGACGACGGCGCCACCTTCGTCCTCACCCTGCCCGTGACGGGCCCGGACGGCGGCGGCGGACTACCGTCGTGACGTCACGCAACCGCCAGCCCGACGACACCCGATCCAGGAGGCCGCGGTGACCGAGGAACCGCGGATCCCCCGGGGTCT
This sequence comes from Pseudonocardia sp. ICBG601, assembly GCF_020496245.1. Taxonomy (NCBI): domain Bacteria; kingdom Bacillati; phylum Actinomycetota; class Actinomycetes; order Pseudonocardiales; family Pseudonocardiaceae; genus Pseudonocardia; species Pseudonocardia sp. ICBG601. Next base: position 27,814 of record NZ_JAHLJA010000220.1, read on the forward strand.
GGTCACCGCGTCGAGCCTGGCCTGGCGCGGTCTGCTCGTCGCGACCGCCGTCGCCGTCGTGCTGTGGCTGATCGCGCAGCTCGCGGTGCTCGTCGTACCGGTGGTGCTCGCGCTGATCCTGACCGCGCTGCTCGCGCCGGTGGCCCGGGTCGTGAACCGGGTGCCGCTGGTGCCCCGCGGCGTCGCGACGGGCGTCGTCGTCGCGGGCGGGCTGGCGGTGGCGGTCGGGGTGCTGTGGTGGGCGGTCGCGGCGTTCCTCGACGGGCTGCCGAGCCTGTCGGCGAGCATCGGGGAGACCGTCGTCGCGCTGCGGGACCGGCTGGCCGGCCCGCCGTTCCGGCTCGACGACACCCAGCTCGCGGCCGTGTTCCAGTCGGTGCTCGACACGCTGCAACGCAACCAGGCCGCGCTGGCGAACAACGTGATCGGCGCCCTGGGCACCGCGGGCGAGCTGGCCGCCGAGACCCTGCTCATGCTGTTCGTGCTGATCTTCCTGATCCACGACGGAGCGCGGATCTGGCGGTTCGTCCTCGGTGCGGCGCCGCAGCACGTGCGCCGCCGGGCCGACGTCGCGGGCCGGCGGGCGTTCGCGTCGCTGGTCGGCTACACCCGGGCGACGGTCGTCGTCGCGGCGGTCGACGCGGTGACCGCCGCGGTCGGCCTGTGGCTGATCGGCGTACCGCTGGTCGTCCCGCTGGCGACGCTGATCTTCTTCGGCGCGTTCGTCCCGACCGTCGGCGCGGTCGTGACCGGGATCGTGGCGGTGCTGGTCGCGCTCGCCTCCGGCGGTTGGGTGGACGCGCTACTCGTGATCGGTCTGCTCCTGATCGTGCAGAACGTCGAGGGCTACATCCTGCAGCCGTTGCTGCTGGGCCGGTCGGTGCGGCTGCACCCGCTCGCGGTGGTGCTGCCGATCAGCGCCGGTCTGATCGTCGGCGGGGTCCCCGGAGCGCTGCTCGCGGTGCCGCTGGTGACCCTCGCCGACGCCGGGGTCCGCTCACTGCGCCGACCCGGCGACGGGACGCTGCGCGACGCGGGCACCGTCGACCCGTTGGACCCGCGGTCGGCGCGGCCGCTGCGCGGCGAGGGCCCCGGACCGGCCACGCTCCCCGGCCCGGTCTGATCCGCGACGCTGCGCGCCACGGAGGGACACGGGTCCGATGCGCGGTACGGTGGGGCAGTTCCGCGTCCCGGGTCTCCCCGGGCGCCGACAAGCGGCCCGCACCGGGCCAGGAGTTGATGTGACCGAACTGGAGCCGACGACCGGCGACGCGACCGTACTTCCGGACGCGCCGGCCGTGGTCGATCGGCGCTGGACCAACGCCCCCTGTGCCGCACTCACCGTCGGGACCGACGGGACCGTGCTGCAGGCCAACGACGCCGCACGCCCGCTGCTGCCCCGGGTCCGGGTCGGGGACCCGGTGTCCCGGGTCGCCCCGTGGCTGGCGACCGCGGGCGGCTGTGACCAGAGCATCCCCCGGGCGTTCTCCGACGTCGTCGACGGCCGCGCGCTGGAGGCCCAGCCCGTCCGGCACGAGGACGGCTCGGTCACCTGGTGGCTGTTCGACGTCACCGACGTCCGGTCGATCCGCGACGAGCTGCACCTGGAGCAGGCCCGCGCCGCGTTCCTGTCCGAGGCCTCGGCCGCGCTGCTGGGCTCGCTGAACCTCCGTCGCTGCATGGAGGTCACCGCCCAGCTCGCCGTGAGCCGGCTGGCCGACGGGGCGCTCGTGATGACCCCGGGCACCCGCGGGCAGTTCGAGGTCGTCGACGCCGTCAGCGGCGGCCCGCTGCGGCACCGGATGCTGCACGTCGACCCGGACGAGGTCCCCGGCCTGGCCGAGGCACTGCAGGGCTACCCGCCGGTCCCCTCGCGCTGGATCGACCCCGCCGTCGCTCCCGCCTGGGTGACACCGGAGGGGTTCGGTGACGTCGGCTCGATCGTCGTCACCCCGCTGCCGGGGCACGGCATCCCGGCCGGCGCCATCGTGCTCCTGCGCCGCGCCGACACCGGGCCGTTCAGCGAGGGCGAGGAGGCGACCGCCCGCGAGTTCGCAGCCCGGTCGGGACTCGCGATGTCGGCGGCCCGCATGTTCGCCCAGCAGGCCTCGATCACCGAGGTCCTCATGCGCGACCTGCTGCCGCCGTCGCTGCAGCACGTCTGCGGCGTCGAGTTCGCCGGTGGCTACCGGCTGGCGCAGGACTCCGAGCGGGTCGGCGGGGACTTCTACGACGTGCACTCCGGCGTGGACGGGTCCGAGGAGACCCTCGCCGTGCTGGGGGACGTGTGCGGCAAGGGCCTGGAGGCCGCCGTGCTCACCGGCAAGATCCGCAGCGCGGTGCACGCGCTGCTGCCGATGGCCGACGACCACCTGCGGCTGCTGCGCCTGCTCAACAACGCGCTGCTGTCCGACGACCACGCCCGTTTCGTGACGCTGGTGCTGGCGTCGGTGGCGCGCGCCGGGGCGGACGTCCGGCTGCGCCTGACCTGCGCGGGCCACCCGCCACCGATGATCATCCGCGCCGACGGCCGCGTCGAGGACGCGGCGACGCTCGGCACGCTGATCGGGGCGCTGCCCGAGGTCCACGCGTCGACGTGGGAGACCCGGCTCGGGCCCGGCGAGACCTGTCTGCTGTACACCGACGGCATCACCGAGGCCCAGGGCGGCCCGCTGGGCCGCGAGCAGTTCGGCGAGGAGCGCCTGCGTCGCGCGGCGGCCGAGTGCGCCGGGATGCCGGCCGAGGCCGTCGTCGAGCGGGTGCAGATGCTCGCCACCGAGTGGGTGGGGCGCAACGCCCACGACGACATGGCCCTCCTCGCGGTCACCGCGCCGCGCGGCCGACACCTCACCGCGGTGGGTGGTTCGAGCCGGGGCAGGTACACCGCATGACGGCCGGGCGCTACACCGACCTGCTGTGGGACGCGGTGCTGCGCAGCGACGAATACACCGCGGTCGACGTCGTCGTGGACGCGCTGCGCGACGGCCTGGAGGCCGAGACGGTGCTGCTCGAGGTGATCGGCGCAGTACAGCGGCGGGTGGGGCGCGAGTGGGCGGCCAACCGCATCTCCGTCGCCCAGGAGCACGCCGCGACCGCGATCAACGAGCGTGTGATCAGCACCCTGGCGCTGTCCAGCGGGCGTCGCCGCGGCGACCTGGGCCGGATCACCGTCGCCTGCGTCGACGGCGAGTGGCACGCGCTGCCCGCCCGGCTGCTGGCCGAGGTGCTGCGGCTGCGCGGGTTCAGTGTCGACTACCTGGGTGCGCAGGTCCCCGCGGCGCACCTGGTCACCCACCTGCACCGGACCGGCCCGGACGCGGTGGCGCTGTCGTCGTCGATCGCGACCCGGCTGCCGACCGCGCACGCCACCATCACGGCCTGCCAGGCCGCGGGCGTCCCGGTGATCGTCGGTGGCGGGGCGTTCGGGCCGGACGGCCGCTACGCCCGGCTGCTCGGCGCCGACGCCTGGGCCCCGGACGCACGGGCCGCCGCACGGACCCTCGCCGACGGGCTGCCCGCCCCGGCGCACCCGCACGCCCAGCCGCTCGACGACCTGCCGCACCTGTCCGACCAGGAGTACACGCTGGTCACCCGTGGTGCGCCGCGGCTGGTCGCGGCGGTGCTGGACCGCCTGCCCGAGCGTGTCCCGGCGATGGCCGACTACGACGACGACCAGCGCCGACACACCGCCGAGGACGTCCGGCACGTGGTCGACTTCCTCGCCGTCGCCCTCTACACCGGCGACGCCGAGCTGTTCGAGCAGTTCCTCGGCTGGACCGCCGACGTACTCGAGGCCCGGTCGGTCCCGGTGGCCGTCCTGCGCCCGGTCCTGGATCTGCTCGGCGACGAGCTGCGCGACTTCACCCGGGCGGCGGCGCTGCTGCGGCACGCGGCCGCGTCCGCGGCGCTCACCCGCGGCCCGGGCTCCCCCGTCCCGACCGTCGCCGTCACCGAGGGCTCCGGCACCGACACAGATCCCGACGCCGCGACCCTGCACCGAACCGGAAGGCCCGCATGAGCGCCCCGCGAGAGCTGTCCCTCACCTGGACCAGCCCCGCGCCCGACCTCGTGACGGTCGCGCCGGACGGTGACCTCGACTACGCCACCTCCGACGCCCTGGCCGACGCCGTCGCCGCCCTGCTGGACGAGCGGCCCGGTATCCGCGAGCTGCGGATCGACTGCGCCGGGATCGAGTACTGCGACTCCTACGGCCTGTCGTCGCTGCTGATGGTCCGCAGGCGGACCCACGCCGCAGGGGTCGTGCTGCACCTGGACAACCGCTCCGGCGCGCTGGAGCGGCTGCTGCGCGTCACCAGCACCCTGGAGCACCTCACCGGCGCCGGCGGGTCGGCGCGGGAGCAGAAGCTCGACACCTGAGCCGCTCGGCCGGCGTGGCGACGGCGGACATGAAATCCCGCCGACCGGGTACCCGCCTGTCATGACGACGCCGGAGAAGGACCAGCACGACGAGAACGCGGTCCCGACCGAGCAGAGCGACACCCCGGTCGACGAGACCCCCGACGGCGACGGCGTCCATCTCGCCGCCCAGCCCGTCGAGGACGACGACCCCCGCACTGCGGCGTCCTGAGCAACGCACCCGTTACGGAAGGACTGCACAGACCATGGCCACGATCCGTTACACCGTCCCCGGCCTCGAGCGCGGCGACGCCGAGCAGGTCGTCGACATCCTGCAGCACCGTCTGCACGCCCTCAACGACCTCCAGCTCACGCTCAAGCACGTGCACTGGAACGTGATCGGCCCGAACTTCATCGCGGTGCACGAGATGCTCGACCCGCAGGTGGACGCGGGTCGCGGGTTCGTCGACGACGTCGCCGAGCGCATCGCGACCCTCGGCGGCTCGCCGAACGGCACCCCCGGCGCTCTGGTCAGGGACCGCACCTGGGACGACTACTCGATCGGCCGCGACCAGGCGATCGCCCACCTCGGCGCGCTCGACGTCGTCTACACCGGGGTCATCTCCGACCACCGGACCCAGATCGAGAAGGTCGGCGCTCTCGACCCGGTGACCGAGGACATGCTCATCGCCCAGGCGGGCGAGCTGGAGCAGTACCAGTGGTTCGTCCGGGCGCACCTGGAGAACGCCGACGGTTCGCTGAACACGCAGGGCAGCAACGGTGAGGCGGGCGCGGCCGACGCCGCGCGCTGACCTTCCCGCCGCTCGATCCCGAGGCCCGGTCCCGCCGTCGTGCGGGGCCGGGCCTCCGTCGTGCTCAGCCCGAGCCGGCCCCCTCGACGGCGCCCACCCACAGGGCCATCGCCAGCGTCGGGCCCCACTCGTGCTCGACCTCGGCCGGTGCGGGACGGGTCTGTTCGCGGTCACGGCGCAGCCGCACCACGAACGGCCCCTCGAAGGGCTTGCGGGTCAACAGGTCGACCCGGTCGCCGAGGCGCACGTCGTGCGCGTCGAGGAAGCGGAGCACCTCGGGGTCGGTGTCGTCGACGCGGACCAGGGTGCCGCCCTCGCCGTAGCGCAGGTCCGGCAGCCGGCGGGCGTGGACCACCGGCATCGTGCCGTCGCTCGCCGGGATGGGATCGCCGTGCGGGTCGAACCGGGGATGCCCGAGCCGGCTGTCGATCCGGTCGAGCAACCGGTCGGAGACCGCGTGCTCGAGCGCCTCCGCCTCCTCGTGCACCTCGTCCCACGCCAGGTCCAGCTCGGTGACCAGGAACATCTCCAGCAGCCGGTGCCTGCGCACCACGGCGAGCGCGGAGGCCCGCCCGGCCGGGGTGAGGGTGATCCCGGCGTAGCGGGCGTGGTCGACCAGCCCGGCGTCGACGAGCTTGCGCACCATCCCCGACGCCGACGGCGACGAGACCTGCAGCCGCTCGGCCAGCGCGGAGACCCCGACCGACCCCTCCCACCGCTCCGAGAGCAGGAAGATGGTCTTCAGGTAGTTCTCCACGGACTCCGAGAGGCGCTCGGCGCTCATGCCACCACGGTATCCCGGCGCGGGGGACTCAGGCGGTTCCGGCCGCGCAGAGCCGGGCCAGCAGACCGGCGTCGACCGGCGAGCCGAGCGCCCCGCCGAGGGTCAGCCCGTTGACCGCGGCGGCCAGCAGGGCGCGCCGGTCGGCGTCGTCGGGGAGGAGCCGGGCGGCGGCCGCGTCGAGCGCGGCGTCCCAGCGGTCCAGCTCTCCGCGCAGGTCCGGGCGCCGCGCGGCCAGCAGGAACAGCTCGTACTCGGCGATCGCGGTGACCCGCTCCTGACGGGCGCAGTCCTCGACGAGCGCGACGAGGTCGTCGGGGGTCGTGACCGCGTCGAGCCGGGCGATCCAGCGGTCGTTCACCGCGGTGAGGGTCGCGACCAGCAGCGCGTCGACGCTGGGGTGGTAGTAGAAGACCGCACTGGGCGGCACCCCCGCCTCCGCCGCGACCGCCCGCTGGCTGACCGCGGCGACCCCACCCGCGCCGACCAGCCGCAGCGTGGCCTCGACCAGCTCGCGACGGCGCCGGTCCCCCCGACGGCGGCGGCCGTCGCCCCCGGGGGTGTCCGGTCCCGCCGGATCAGGCATGCGAGGTCGCACCACCCAGCTCCAGGGCGAGCACCCCGGCGATCACCAGCCCGATCCCGCCGAGCTGGACCCAGGTCAGCGACTCACCGAGGAAGAACACCCCGATCAGGGCGACGAGCGCCACCCCCGCCGCGGCCCAGGTGCCGTAGGCGACCCCGAGCGACATCCCGCGGCCGAGCGCCTGGGACAGCGACCAGAACGCCAGCCCGTAGCCGACCACCGTGATCATCGACGGCACCAGCCTGCTGAAACCCTGCGAGAACCGCAGCGCCACCGTTCCGGTGACCTCGGCGCCGATCGCGAGCGCGAGCCATCCCCACATCGCCGGGCTCCTCCCCGTCTGTCCGTTACCGGCCACATTGTAGAGCGATCGCTCAGGTTTTCTGCCACCCGGACGAACGAGCCCGACATGATTGTCATTGGCTTACGGTGGATCATCGTGACCACGCAGAGCAGTCGGACGACCGCGCCCGGTTTCCCCGCACCCCGCCGTCCGCGCGACGACGGCTCCGTCGCCGATGTCGCGTCCCGCCTCGTGGCCCTGCGACGACGGCTGGAGCGCACCGACCTGCGGCCCGCCCAGGACACCGACGACGCGTTCGGCGAGCTCGTCGGGCTCTGTTGTTTTCCGCCCGCGGGCTGTACCGAGGGCGTCCTGGCGCGGGTCGCCCCGCACTCGGACGCCCTGCGGACCCTCGCCGCGACCGGCGAGGGCCACATGGAGAGCCACTGGGCGGACCGGATCGCCGCCGCCCCCGACGCCCGGGCCGAGCTGGAACGGTTCCCCTACCTGGGCAACTATCACGACCTCGTCCGGCTGGAGCTCGCCGCGCTGACCGCCGTCGGCCTGCCGGCGCCGCGCCGCGTCGTCGTGCTCGGGTCGGGGCCGCTGCCCCTGACCGGTCTGGTGCTGGCCACCGAGCACGACGCGCAGGTGCTGCACGTCGACCGGGACCGGGCTGCCGCCGCCGCGGGGGACGCGGTCGCCGCCGCCCTCGGGACCGACGGGCGGGTCCGCAGTCTGGTCGCCGACCTCGACGACCCGCGGCTGTCCCCCGCCCTCGCCGACGAGCTGGGCCGGGCCGACCTCGTGCTCGTCGGGGCGCTGGTCGGTGCCGACGCCGCCGCCAAGGCAGCGATCACCGCCCGGCTGGTCACGGCGACCGGTCCGGGCGCGACCCTGCTCGTCCGGTCCGCCGCGGGGCTGCGGACGCTGCTCTACCCCGAGATCGTCCCGGCCGACCTGCCCGCACTCGACGTGCTCCTCGAGGTGCACCCGCGCACCGACGTCGTCAACTCCGTCCTGGTGGCCCGCGCCGCCACGTGAGGTGCGTCGCTCCCGGGGTTGGGAGCGGGTCCGGCCGGGCAACCGCCGTCGGACAGGGCGCAGCGGCGCGCCGGAGGACGACGGACCGAGGAGGTCGGGTCGATGATGCGCACGACGGGCGGGTTCTCCCGGCCCTTCACCCCGGTACAGCCGGTCGCGGCGGCGTTCGCCGTGGCGTTCCTGCTGGTCGGAGCCCTGGGATTCGTCCCGGGGGTGACCTCGGGCGAACTCGCCGTGCTGCCCGGTGGCGGCACCGCGGTGCTCGCCGGGCTGCTGCCGGTGTCGGTGCTGCAGAACGTTCTGCACCTGGTCACCGGGCTGGCCGGACTGGTCTGCGCGCGCTCGCGTGTCGCGTCGCGGGTGGTGCTCGCTGCCGGCGGCGTCGTCGCGCTGCTGAGCGCCGCCGTCGCCCCGGACGTCGTGGGTGCGGCCCTGGTGGTCGTCGCCGTCGCGATGATCGGTTGCGCAACGCTGCTGCGCGGCCGCCCCGTGGTGCGCCCGCCCCGCCGCGGAGCCGCCGCGGCCTGATACCTGGACGGGGCGTGACCCCCGTGGTCCGATGGCGGTGTGTCCGACACACCGTCCGCCGGAACCCCGGTCACCGGACGACACCCCGACCACGGCCACGAGGCCGAGGTCGGCGACCCGGTGTGCTGGCTGGACCGGCTCTGCACGGACTGCGGGGCGATGCCCTCCCCCACCGGCGACGGCGGGCCGCCGCAGACCTGCTGGCGCTGCGGCGCCGCCGTCACGCACCCGTCCGGCTTGCGATCGCCTGACGATCGTCTCCGGCCCGGCGCCGGAGTCGACGGGACCGGCCCGGATCCGGTGGAATCGCCGTCATCATGAGCGAACACGGCCGGACCCGGGTGCTGCTGGTCGACGACGACGTCCGGATCGGGCGTGCCCTCGGTCTCGCCCTGGGCGACGAGGGCGTCGACGTCGAGGCGGTGCACACCGGCGAGCAGGCCCTGGTCAGTGCCGCCCGGCCGGACGTCGACGTGGTGCTGCTGGACCTGATGTTGCCCGGCATCGACGGCCTCACGGTCTGCCGGCGGCTGCGGGAGACCGGTGACCTGCCGATCATCATGGTGACCGCGCGCTCGGACTGCGCCGACGTCATCGCCGGGCTGGAGGCGGGCGCCGACGACTACGTGACCAAGCCGCTGGTGGCCGGGGAGCTGGCCGCCCGCATCCGGGCGCTGCTGCGTCGCCGGCGTCCGGCACCGGCGGCACCACGCCGGATCACCGTCGGGGACGTGGAGTTGCGCCCGGACGAGGGCACGGTGCTCCGGGACGGCGTCCCGGTGCACCTGACCCGCACCGAGTTCCGGCTGTTCGCCGAGCTCGCCGCGGCGGGCGGGCGGATCGTGACCCGCGACGAGCTGCTGTCGCGAGTGTGGGGCTACGAGTACCACGGCGACACCCGGCTGCTGGACGTCCACGTGCGACGACTGCGGCGCAAGGTCGAGCTCGACCCGGACCGGCCGGTCCTCGTACTGACCGTGCGCGGCGCCGGGTACAAGATCGGCGACGCCGGACCGGACGCCGCGCTGCCGGGCGTCGTCCCGGTGTCGGGCCGCGGTGGGTGAGCGGGCGCGGCAGGATGCGGTCCGTGCTGGACCGACTGCCGCTGGACCGACTGCCACTGGGCCGGCTTCCGCTGCGTCACCGGGTCGGCGTCGCGTTCGCCGGGGTGTCGATGGTGGTGACCGGGTTGTTCGCGGCGGTCACCTGGAGCCTCGCATCGTACTACCTGGTGGAGCAGCGGGTGGAGAGCGCCACCCGCCAGCTCGCGGTGAACCTCCAGCTCGTCGACCGGGCGTTGGTCGATGACACGCACGTCGGCGGTCTCGACGACCTGCTGACCGGCCTCGCGGGCACCCCGGGCACCACGGTCGCGCTGCGCCGCGACGGGACGTGGACGACCAGCGGCCGTGAGGTCGATCCCGAGGCGCTTCCGGCGGGGCTGCTGGCGATGGCCGGGAACGGGACCGGGGCACGACAGCGGGTGATGGTGGCGGGGATGCCGAGCGTCGTCGTCGCGGCGCCGATGTCCGGCGGCGACGTGTTCGTCGAGGTCTTCCCGATGCAGCGGCTCGACGCCAACCTGAAGTTCCTCAGCGTCGTGCTGTTCGCCGGGTCGCGGTGAGTGCCCTGCTGGGGCTCGCGCTGGGCCAGTGGGCCGGGCGGCGTGCGCTGCTGCCGCTCACCGCGGTGACCCGGGCCGCGGAGCGGATCGCCGGCGGCGACCTGACCGCACGGCTGCCGTCGAGCACCGACGCCGAGCTCGCCCCGCTCGTCGCGACGTTCAACCGGACCGCCGACGACCTGGAGCAGCGGGTGTCGCGCGACGCCCGGTTCGCCGCGGCCGTCGCGCACGAGCTGCGGTCACCGCTGACGACGCTGGTGAACGCGGCCGCGGTGCTGACCCGGCGGCGCGCCGAGCTCGCGCCGACCGCGCGGGAGGCCGTCGAGCTGCTCGACGGCGAGATCCAGCGCTTCCGCCGGATGGTCCTGGACCTGCTGGAGATCTCCCGCAGCGACACCCTGCAGCGGGAGGACGGCGAGCTCGGCGCGTTGGTCCGGGGGCTCGTCGCGGTCCGCGGCGGGGAGCACGTCCCCGAGGTCGACGCCACGGAGCCGGTGACCGTGCGGGTCGACCGCCGTCGTCTCGACCAGATCCTGGGCAACCTGCTGGACAACGCCGACGCACACGGCGGCGGCGCGCTGCGGATCGGCGTCGCGCGCCGGGGCCGGTTCGCCCGGATCGAGGTCGACGACGCGGGCCCCGGCATCCCGCCCGAGCAGCGGCGGGCGGTGTTCGAACGGTTCGCCCGTGGGACCCTGGCCGGCAGCCGCGGCGACGGCGGCGGCACCGGTCTCGGGCTGTCCCTGGTCGCCGCGCACGTGCGCCGCCACGACGGCCGGGTGTGGGTGGAGGAACGCCCCGGCGGCGGGACCCGGGTCGTCGTCGAGTTGCCAGGGGTGGACACGTGAGGACCCGGCTGTGCACCGCGGCGCTGGGGCTGCTGCTCGTCACCGGGTGCGGGGTGACCCTCGACGACGAGCCGGAGCCGATCGCCCGCCCGCCGGCACGGCCGCCCCCACTCCGACGGTGACGGTCCTGCCGACACCGACACCGACACCGCCCCGGCCGCCCGCGCCCGCTACCGGCGGCGACGCCGGCGCGGGTCCGACGCGCAGCTGATGCAGGTCGTCGCGGCAGGCAGCGCCTCCAGCCGTTCCGGCGCGATCGGTCCGCCACAGACCACGCAGCGCCCGTAGCCGCCCGCGGCCAGGCGCTCCGCCGCCCGGTCGAGGTCGTCGCGCTCCTGCTCCGCGGCGGCGAGCAGCCCCTGGAGCTGGGCGCGCTGCACCGCGATCGTCACGCCCTCGGGGTCGTGCTCGTCGTCGTGGCTGGTCAGGGCCTGCTGGTCGGCGAGGTCGTCGAGCTCGTGGCGCAGCGAGCCGACCCACTCCTGGGCACGGGCGCGGGCGGCGGCGAGGGTGGTGGGGTCCACCACCCCAGGATGCGCCCCGGCAGACTGCGGTGGTGAGCCTTCCGCGTCCGCTGTCCGGTGTCGGCGTCGTCCTGGAGCGCGCCGACGGCGCGGTCGCCGTCGGGCACCGGGTCACCGCCGGGGAGACGCCGAGCTGGTCGTTCCCGGGCGGCCATCTGGAGGGCGGGGAGCCGGTCGTCGCCGCGGCGCTGCGCGAGCTGGCGGAGGAGACCGGCGTCGTCGCGGCGACGGGGACGTTGTTCGCGGTGTGCGTCCGGCTCGACGGCGCGGGGGTGACCTTCGCGGTGCACGTGCCCGCACCCGCCGGGGCGGAGCTGCGGGTGACCGAGCCGCACGCGATCGACGCCTGGGCCTGGGCCGACCCGGACGACCTGCCCGGACCGGTGTTCGCCCACACCGCCGCCGTCCGCCACGCCTGGCGCCGCCCCGGCGTCGCGCTCGACGGCTGGGACCTGCACCGCGTCGCGCCCTGAGGCGGCTACTCGCCGGTGGATCCGGTGGCGAGCTCGACGACGACGTCCAGGTGGCCGAGGTGGCGGGCGTACTCCTGGACGACGTGCAGCAGCGTCCGCTCGATCGTCGCGGGCGGTGCGCCGGCCCAGCGCCCGCTCGGCACCCCCGCGGCACCGGGCCCCACCGACTCCGCGATCTCGCGGGTACGCCGGCCCTGCGCGGCGAGCGCGGCGGCGACGTCGTCCGCGCCGTCCCCGGACGGCAGCGCCCACAGCCCGTCGACGTGGTCGGCCCAGGGGTCCGGGAGGTCGGCGTCGACGAAGCCCCACTCCAGCCAGCGGCGCTCCATGCAGCGGAGGTGGTGCAGCAGCTCCGCGGGAGACCAGCCCGACGGGAGCCTGCTGGCCGTGCGCTCGGGCTCGGGCAGCGCGGCGTACTTGTCGAGGACGCGGTCACGGTAGAAGTCGACGTAACCGAGCAGCAGGGCGGTCGTGGAAGGAGCCGGGTCGGACGGCTCGGGGAGCCGGGGTCCCGGCGCAGGTGCAGCAGCGGGAACGGCCGGCCCCGACCGTCGCGCTCGGAGCGCCCGGTCCGGACGAACCCCAGGCGCTCGTAGAACCCGACCGCGCCCGGGTTCTGCTCGTTCACGTCGAGCTCCACCCGCGCCGTGCCGACGGTGGCCGCGGCCAGGAGCGCGGAGCCGACGCCCGACCGTGCGCGGACGGATCGACGAACAGCGCCTCGACCCGGTGGCCGTCGGTGCCGATCCAGCCGACCGGGGTGCCGTCGGCGCGCTGCGCGACCAGGACCGACAGTGCGGGCAGGGCAGCCGTGCGGACCTCGGTCTCGATCTCGTCGACGTCGTCCGGGGTGAGGAAGGTGTGCGTGGCCTCGACCGCCCGCCGCCAGATGCGGACCAGCTCGGGGTGGTCGGCGGGGGTGGCCGTGCGGACGGTCGGGGAGCTGCTCACCGGGACAGGATCGCAGCGGTGTCGACCGGGTTCGCCCACCGCGGGCCGGCGTCCGCGACGGGCGGCGGCCCGGATCACGGTCGACACCGGGAGCGGCGCCGTCGACGATCGCCCCATGACCGTCCTGGACGTCCTCCTGCCGCGGCTCGTCGCGTTGCCCGGGGTGCTCGCCGTGTCGCTGGGCGGCAGCCGGGCCCGGGGCACCCACCGCCCGGACAGCGACTGGGACCTCGGCGTCTACTACCGCGGCGGGTTCGACGCCCGGGCGCTCGGGCGCCTCGGCTTCGCCGGGCACGTCGCGCCGCCGGGCGAGTGGGGACGCATCGTCAACGGCGGGGCGTGGCTGACCGTCGAGGGCGAACCGGTGGACGTGCTGCTGCGCGACCTCGACGTCGTCGACGCCTGGCGCGCCGACGCCGACCACGGCCGGTTCGAGATCGACCAGGTCGAGGGTCATCTCGCCGGGCTGCCCACGTACACCCCGCTCGGCGAGATCGCCGTGAACCAGGTGCTCGCCGGTCAGCTGCCGACCATCGCCTACCCCGCGGACCTGCGCGAGGCGGCGCAGGAACGCTGGCGCTGGAACGCCGCGTTCTCACTGGCGATCGCCGAGCAGCACGTCCGGCGGGGCGACCGGACCCTCGCACTCGGCATGATGTCGCGCGCCACCGCTCAGGCGGCGCACGCCGTCATGGCCGGGCGGGGTGCGTGGGTCCTGGGCGAGAAGGGGCTCGTGGACGACGCTGGTCTCGGTGCCGCCCACGACGTCCTCGGCAACGACCGGGCCGACCCGGCCGAGGTGCTCCACGAGCTGAACGCGCTGCTCGACGCACCCCGGCCGCAGGAGCTCCGCAGCCACCGCACGCGTGCACGGACCCTCCGCCTCCGGCCCGCCGACGCCGGCGAGGTCCTGACCCTGCAGCGTGCGGCCTACGTGCCGGAGGCCCGGGCGCACGAGGACATCGACCTGCCGCCGCTCACCGAGCACCTGGCGGAGATCCGCGAACAGCTGGCCGACGGGTCGGTGACCGCCTGGGGTATCCGCGACGACGGCCGGCTGGTCGCCGCCGTACGGATCACCCGGTCGGGGAGCACCGCCGTCGTGAGCCGGCTGGTGGTCGCTCCGGACCGGCAGGGCGAGGGCCTGGGGTCGGGCCTGCTCCGCCACGCGGAGGAGCAGCTCGACGACGGCGTGTCGGTGATCGAGCTGTTCACCGGCGAGCACAGCGTCACGAACCTGCGGCTCTACGACCGGCTCGGGTTCCGGGAGACCCACCGGACCGACGCGGGGACCTACGCGCTGGTCCACATGGCGAAGCCCCGGGGCACCGCCCGATGACGCCGCGGGAGGAGCACCGGCCCACCGGCTGACCTCCGGCCCGGCTCAGAGCGTGTTTGGAAATTCTAGTGGGTTGAGGGTGTCGTGTGTTTCTGCTGGCGGGTGGCGGGGTATCCACGGGCGATGCGGCGGGTGATGGTGTTGATCGCGGCCCAGCGGATCATGGCTTCGGATGTGGTGGGGTGGCGTTCGTAGTCTCGGGCCAGGCGTCGGTGTGCGGTGAGCCAGGCCAGGGTCCGTTCGACCACCCACCTTCGTGGGAGGACGGTGAATCCGCGCTGCTCGGGTGGCTTGCGGATGATCTCGATCGTTGTCTGCAGGATCGTGGCGGCCCAGTCGAGCAGTCGCCCGGCGAAGCCGGCGTCGGCGTAGACGAACCGCACCCTGGTGCGCAGGTAGAGGTTGAGCAGGATCGGCTTGGCGCCGTCGCGGTCCTGTACCGAGGCCGAGCACACCATCGTGGTCAGCAGCAGACCGAGGGTGTCGGTCACGATGAACCGTTTCCGTCCGCCTGTCTTCTTCCCGGCGTCGTAGCCGCGGGAGTCCTGGCCGACGGTGTCGGCGCCCTTGACCGACTGGGAATCGATGATCCCCGCACTCGGCTCCGGATCACGGCCCTCGGCGATACGTAACTGCCCCCGCACGACCGGGAGGATCTTCTCGGTGACCTTCTGCTGTTCCCACTGGTTGAAGTACCAGTAGACGGTCTGCCAGGGCGGGAAGTCCACCGGCAACGCCCGCCAGGCACACCCGGTCCGCACGACATACAAGATCGCGTCCAGCACGTCCCGACGAGCATGAGCAACAGGCCGCCCCCGCCGCGCGAGCGGCGGTAACAACGGCTCGATCACCACCCACTGGGCATCACTGGTGTCCGAGGGGTACCGGCGCGGTCGTTCCTGCATGCCGACCACGATGGAGCACCCCAGCCGTGTCGACCATCCCGACACACCCACCATTTCCAAACACGCTCTCAGAGCGACCGGAGGATGGTCATCGCCGCGGTCTCCAGGTCCGCGATCCGCAGCAGCAGCCCGGCGGCCTCGGTCAGGGCGGCCGGGTCCTCGTCCAGCCCGGCCCGCTCGACGAGTCCGGCGACGCGGGTCCACAGCGTCGCCGCCTCGGCGTACAGGTCCCGGCCCCGTTCGACCGACGCGACGCGCTCACCCGGGCCGGCGTCGTCGAGCAGCGGCAGGCAGGCGGTGAGGAAGTCGCGGTAGAGGTTGCGGAACAGCGCCCCGCCGGTGCCGGCCCGTTCCATGAGCATCGCCATCTGCGGCAGGTCCCGGTGCGGGTCCTCGACGCGGTCGAACCAGGACCCGGCGCGCTTCGCCGTCGTCCGGATGCCGCGGTGCCCGATGTTGGCGATCGGCGGGTGCAGGAACGCCTCGGCGCACTCGACGATCGCAGGCACGATCGCGGGGCCGGGGTCGACCGGCTCCCGGACCCGGCCGAACGTGAACGACCGGTGCGGCGCCGACATCGGCCCCCGTGCGGCGCGCGCCCGGGCCAGGCTGTCCAGGCTCGTGCTGACCCGGCCGCCCTGCTGCGCGGTGTCGAGGAGGTACGCGGTGTCCGCGTCGTAGCCGAGCAGAGCAACGACGTGGCCCGCGAAGTGGACCCGGGAGCCGAAGTAGTCCAGGTCGTGGCTGTCGAGCTGCAGTCCGACGGGAACGCCGTCGTCGACGAGGGTGCGGACCTGGTCCCACGCCCGGCGGGCGGACGAGGTCTCCTGCACGCGCAGGTCGAGATCGAGGCGGCGGGCGAGGGTGCGGGTCAGCTCGAACGGCTTGACCCGGCCACCCAGGAACGGCGCCGACTGCCGCTTGGAGTCCCAGTAGACGTACGACAGCCCGGAACCGAGCCCGAACAGCATCGGTTCGTCGAGGTGGACGCCGGCGTGCCCGAGGAGCGCGCCGAGCGCCGTCGTCTCGCAGTGGAGGCCTCCCGTGGAGGGGACGCCGGTGGACGCATCAGTCATCGGACACCTGGACCCGCTCGGCGAGCCACGACCTCTCCGCATGCAGCTGGGACAGGGAGAACGAGAAGACGTCGCGCGCCTCCGACGGGAGTGGCTCCTGTGCGGTCCGGGCCGCGACGACCGCGCCGATCCGCGTGTCGAGCCCGGCGAGCCGGGCCCGGAGCGCCTCCTCGACCTCGTGCGCGGGCAGCAGGGTCGAGTGGGCGAGGCCGGCGAGGAAGGAGCGGGCGGGGACCCCGGCGTCGGAGAGCAGCTCCCGGACGTCGGCGGCCGCGGTGCGGCGCCCCCGGTCGGTGATGCGGACGACGCGGCGGGCCTTCGGGGAGGGGCGGTCGTCGTCGGCCTCGGCCAGGCCGCGGGCGGTCAGCTTGTCGAGCAGGTAGTAGATCGAGGAGAAGCCGATGTCGGTCCAGCGGCGGACGCCACGCTCCTCGATGACCTGCTCGATGTCGTAGCCGTGGCGAGGGCGCTCGGCCAGTGCCCCGAGGACGACGAGCTCGCCGATGGTCAGTTCCACGGCCGATATTCTAGCACCAGAATAGAAGGGAGCACACCCGCACGAAACACGACGACACCGGCGCGAGACGCCGACGCAACGTGCCGCTCCTACCGTCTCCACCTGCTGTATCCAGCCCTGGACACAACAGGTGGGGAGAATCGTCGATGTCGAGCGCCGTCGAGCACGCGGGCCCGCCACCGCTGCGCGAGCGCGTCTACGCCGCCCTGCGGGACGACGTCGTCAACGGCACCATCGGCGCGGGGACCCGCCTCACCGAGCCGAAGCTCGCAGCGCGGTTCGGCATCTCGCGCACCCCGGTGCGCGAGGCCCTCGGCCGGCTCGTCGCCGACGGCCTCCTGCAGCGCGAGGAGGACTACGGCTACTCGGTCGTCGTCCCCGACCTGGCGGGGGTGCGCGACCTCTGGGAGGTCCGCATCGCGGTCGAACTGCGCGGGATCGACCGGTGCCGGGAGAACCCGGGCACCGTGCACGACGCCGGGGCGCTCCGCGCGGAGCTGGCCCGCTGGCACCGGATGCTCGAGGAGCCGCCCGAGGCGGGTCCGGGCTTCGTGCTGGAGGACGAACGGTTCCACAGCACGCTGCTCGCGGCGTCGGGCAACCCCGAGCTCGTCGCGGTGCTGACCGACGTGCACCGCCGGATCCGGCGGGTGCGGATGAACGACTACGTGCTCCCCGGTCGCGTCGAGGCGGCCGTGTCCGAGCACGTCGCCATCGGTGAGGCGGTCCTCGCCGGACGGCTCGACACCGCCCGCCACCTGCTGCACCAGCACATGGGCGCGTCGCTGGAGATCGTCACCGAGCGCGCCGGTCGTGCCCTGCTCGCCACCGACACCCGGGACCGCCGCCGCGGCCCGGCCACCCTCGACGTGAGGACCTCATGAGACTCGCCGCGATGAAGCATCCCGCCGTCCTGATCGCGCTCGCCGCGGTCGCCGGGATCGCGTTCGGCCTGGTGACCGGCGAGTGGGCCGGCAACCTGAAGGTCGTCGGCGACGCCTTCATCCGGCTCGTCCAGATGGCGATCGTGCCGCTGGTCATGACCTCGGTGATCGCGGCCTGCGGGTCCATGACCGGATCCGGCACCGGCCGGCTCGCGCTGCGGACCTTCGCCTGGATGATCGGCCTGTCGGTCGTGGCCGCGGTGGTCGCGGTGGTGCTCGGGCTGCTGTTCCGCCCGGGTGCCGGGATGGTCGCGACGGCCGCACCGGACGCCGCGCTGCCGGCCGCGGCGGCCCCGGAGAGCTGGCAGGACACGGTCCTCGGCTTCTTCACCACCAACGTCGTCGAGTCGATGGCCGAGGCGGCGATGGTGCCGATCATCCTGTTCTCGCTGCTGTTCGGCGTCGCCCTCCACCGGCACGTCACCGCGACGGGGAACACACTCGTCCTCGACGTCGTGGGGCAGTTCCAGCAGGTCCTGCTCACCTTGATCCGGCTGGTCATGTACGTCGCGCCGATCGGGGTGTTCGCACTGCTCGCCGACCTGTCCGGCCGAATCGGCTTCGCCGTGGTCGGGTCGGCCCTGGCCTACCTCGGCACCACCCTGCTGGGCGTCGTCCTGCTCACCGCACTGTTCGTGGCGATCGTCGCCGGGCGCACCCGGCTCAACACCGCCCGCCTGCCGCGCAAGCTCGCCGAGCAGACCGCCGTCGCGGTCACGACGACGAGCTCGGCCGTCACCTATCCCACCGTCCTGCGCACCACGATCGAGAAGATCGGTGTCAGCCCCCGGGTCGCCAACTTCACGCTGTCGGTGGGGCTGACCATGGGTTCCTACGGCGCCGTCCTCAACTACACGATCGTCGTGCTGTTCCTCGCCCAGGCCGGCGGCGTCGACCTCTCGGCCGGGCAGATCGCGTTCGGGATGGTCCTCGCGATCCTGCTCAACATGGGCACGATCACCGTGCCGGGCGGGTTCCCCGTCGTGGCCCTGTTCCTCGGGACCACCCTCGGACTGCCCCTCGCGGCCGTCGGGCTGCTCATCGCCGTCGACTGGTTCACCGGGATCCTGCGGACCTTCCTCAACGTCAACGCCGACACCCTGGTGGCGATGCTCGTCGCGCACCCGACGGGGAGATCGACCGGGAGGTCTACGACGGTGTCCGCGCCGGGGAGCCGGCGGAGACGGGGGCCCGGAGCGCCTCGGACGCCTGACCGACCGCGGGGCTCGGACCCGGCGTTCGCCACCCGCCAGATGGCGGGTCGGGAGAATCGCGTTGCGTTGCGGCGGCGGTTATCCCCGGGTGTGATCCACGCCATCCTGGTGCCTGTTCGAATGATGCGCGCCAGTGATGCCGCGAGGGCCTCCGCGCGCCGTCGACGACACAGGAGGTCCGATGTCCAGGACGATCGACGGATCAGGGATCGACAAGATCCTGCAGGACGCGGTCGCCGCCGGGGCGGTGCCGCACGTCGCGGCCATCGCCGCCGATGCCGACGGGGTGTTCTACGAGGGCGCGGCCGGCGTCCGCCACACCGACGGCGGGCCGCAGCCGGTCACGACCGGTACCCATTTCCGGATCATGTCGATGACGAAGATGGTCGCCACGGTCGCAGCCCTGCAGCAGGTCGAGCGCGGCGGCCTGGACCTGTCCGCGCCGGTGGAGGACTACGTCCCCGACTTCGCCCGGGTCCAGGTCCTCGACGGCTTCGACGGTGACACGCCCCTCCTCCGCGCCCCGCGGACGAAGGCCACCGTCAAGCACCTCATCACCCACACCTCGGGCCTGGGCTACTGGTTCTGGAACGCCGACCTGAAGAAGTACGAGGAGGTCACCGGCACCCCGAACGTGGTGCCCGGTGACATGGCCGCGTTCGACGCGCCGATGGTGGCCGACCCGGGCACCCGCTTCGAGTACGGCATCAACACCGACTGGCTCGGCCGCGTCGTCGAGGCCGTCGCCGGCACCACCCTCGACGTCGTGATCAAGGAGAACGTCACCGGCCCGCTGGGCATGGACGACACCATGTTCGCTCTCGACGAGGCCCGGAAGGCGAACAAGTCCCCGGTCCACGTCCAGGGCGAGGACGGCACGTGGGTCTCGGCCGGCAACGTCCTGCCCGACGACCCGCAGTGGTGGGCGGGCGGACACGGCCTGCACTCCACCCCGCGCGACTACATCCGCTTCGAGCGGGCCCTGCTACGCGGCGGCGAGCTCGACGGAGTCCGCATCCTCTCGCAGGAGACGGTCGACGCGGCGTTCTCCGACCAGCTCGACGGTGCACCGATGCCGACCGAGATCCGCTCGGCGGACGCACCCATCACCGACACCCTGCACCTCGGCCCGGGCTGGACCTGGGGGTACGGACTCCTGATCAACACCCAGGACGTGCCGGGCGCCCGGCGTGCCGGGACCGGCGCGTGGGCCGGCCTGTTCAACACCCACTTCTTCATCGACCGCACGACCGGGGTGTGCGCCTCGATCTACACCAACTCGCTGCCGTTCATCACCGAGCACCAGGCCTGGAAGATGTACAACGACTTCGAGGCAGCGCTGTACTCGTCCCTGTGACCACCGCTGCGGCGGCCGCCGGCATGGTCGGCGGCCGCCGCCGCGGTCGTGTCCGGGTGCGTCGGGAGGACCAGGATGGCCGCGGTTGCTCGTCCGGATTTCGACCCTGAGCTCAAGGCCGGGCTGGCCGTCGTCGGCGGGGTGTTCCCTCCGACGATCACGCCCGAGCTGATCGGCTTCATGCGGCGCTCCTACGCCTCCCCGCCCATCGACCGGACACTCGCCGGCCGGCCGATCACCCGGAGCGAGCACACGATCGCCGGCCATCGCGGCGACCCCGTCGAGGTCTCGGTGTTGACCCCCGACGGCGCTTCCGGGCCTCGTCCGGGCGTCGTGTTCGTGCACTCGGGGGGCCTGATGTTCGGCGACCGCTTCAGCGGGGCGGACCTGGTCCTGGACTGGGTGGACCGGCTGGGGGCGGTGCTCGTCGCCGTCGAGTACCGGTTGGCCCCGGAGTTCCCCGACCCGTTCCCCCGCGAGGACTGCTACGCAGCGCTGGAGTGGACGGCGGGCATGGCCGGTCGGCTCGGCATCCGGCCGGACCGGTTGATGCTCGCCGGGGCGAGTTCCGGCGGAGGCCTCGTCGCCGGCATGGCGCTCGCCGCCCGCGATCGTGGCGGCCCCGCCCTGTGTGGGCAGGTCCTCGACTATCCGATGCTCGACGACCGCGGCCGCACCGGCTCGACCACCCAGTTCGACGGGGTGGGCGTGTGGGACCGCATCAGCAACGAGACCGGATGGACGGCCCTGCTCGGCGACGCGCGGGGAGGCCCGGACGTCAGCCCGTACGCCGCCCCCGCGCGCGCGGACGACCTCTCCCGGCTGCCCCCGGCGTTCATCGACGTCGGCGCGGCCGAGATCTTCCGGGACGAGGCGATCGACTACGCGAACCGGATCTGGAGCGCCGGCGGGGACGCGGAGCTGCACGTCTGGTCCGGGGATTCCACGCCTTCGACATCTTCGCCCCGCACACCGGCGTCGGGCGCGGCATGATCCGGACCCGGGACGCGTGGGTCGAGAAGATACTCGCCGACTGACTAGAGTGACCGCCACCACTACAGTCCGACCGTCACCCGTCGGGAGGTCACGTGCAGGAACTGCTCGGCCGGCTCTCTGCGCTCGATCCCCAGGCGAGCCTCGGCCTACGGGTGATCGCCTGTTTCGACGAGCTGGTCATCGGCAACGTGAACACACGCGGCCTGCTCAGCGCGGCCGCTTCGCTCGCCGGCTGCACCGCCGGGTACGGCCAGGACACACCGCCCCGCTCGGTCCGCATCACACCGCGCGGAGAGGCCGCACCACAGCCGCTGGACGCCCCGCCGCCGCGGACCCTGTCCGAGGTGGCTCCGGGGATCACGGTGTGGCTCGAACGCGACGGTGCACCGCACGCCAACGACGCGATCATCCTGGAACGTCTGTCCCTGGCGGTGCGGATGCGGCACGGGCGAGGGCGGAGCGACGCCGACGGTCGCCGTGACCTGAGCCTGGTACTGGATCGCGCGGTCCCCACCGAGGAACGCCGTGTGGCCGCCGCCCGCATCGGTCTCCTGCCCGGGGTGCGGTACCGGACCGTCGCGGCGCCCCTCTTCGCGGTCTGGGGCAGCCACCCGCCCGGCCCGGAAGACGTCATCGCGACCTCGTACGGCCCGATCCACGCCAGCGTCGTCGCCTGCGATCGGACAGTCGTGGACGCGACACCGTCCGGCATCGGAACGGCTGACGAGATCGACGGCCTGCACCGGTCCTTCCGAGCCGCAGTCGTCGCTCTGCGGCTGTGCGCCCCTCCGGCGACACCCACCGTGCTGGCCGACGACTTCGGCGGCCTCATCGGCCTCCTCGCCGATCTGCCCCACGACAGCGACCAGCCCGATGTCGAGTCCGTCGACCTGGTGATGCGCCACCCCTGGGGTCCGACCACACTGGACGCCCTCGTCCGAGCGGGTTCGGTGCGCCAAGCCGCGCGGCTGGCCGGGGTCCACCACAGCACGCTGCAGGCCAGGATCGACGGCCTGACCGCCGACCTCGGCTACAACCCGCTCGACGACGGCATGGGACGAACCCGCCTCGGGCTGGCTTATCTCGTCTGGCGGCTACGCAACTCCCGCGTCCTGGACCTGCCGGCGCCGGCTACGCACTAGTCAGTGCCGAGCGGTGTCGCGGCCGGACCGTCCCTGGGTCAACACGACGCACGACTGGAGTCGTGATCTCGATGTCGGCCACCTGCGTGAGGTCCGGGAGCAGCCGGAGCGCTATGCACCGACGGGTGCCCTGCACCTCGTGTTGGAGGTCGTGGCCTACGCGGCTGACGAGGCCGAGGCACGCAACCGTCGCGGCCGGTGCCTCATCGAGCTGGCGCCGGACGGGTCCATCCTGATCGTCGACGACGGACGGGGCACCGACACTCGCCGCAGCCCGACAGGAGCCGTCATCCGTAAGCCGATCATGGCTACGCGTGACCTCCGGTTCTTCGACGCGGAGACCCCACCGCTGCTCGGTGACGGTCACGCGCGCCGAGGCATCTCGGTCGTGGCAGCGTTGAGCACCAGGCTGGATCACGTGAACCGTCGGCACGACGGCGCATGGTCGCAGACGTATCGCGACGGACTGCCTGTCGGCGGCTTGGTCGACGTTGCCGGAGACGGCACCACGGGCACCGCGGTTCGGTTCACGCCGTGCAGGGCGGTCCGTGACCTCGGCGGAGCCGACGTGGACAGCATCCACGCAGGCGTGGCGCGCCTCGGCGGGCTACTGGAGGTCGTCGTGGACGACCAGAGGTGAGAGGTCCTCCTGCGGCACCGTGGACGGTTGGACGGCCGGCATATGACTGGTATGTTCCGAATCACCGACCTACCTGATCCGCAGGGGAGTCACCGCGTTCTTGCGCGGCCCCGAGCAGGAGGTCGATCTCCATGGATCCGTCGCACACCGATCAGTGGCGAGCGCAAGGCGCGCCGGCCGCGCACGTTCTGTGGGACATGGTGACCGGGCCCATGCCGCGGGGCCTTCTCGGCGTCGGCGACCCGGATGTCCACTGCATCGACGGCCGTTGGACGATGTTCTTGGGCGGCTTCTCGACCGGCTTTCGCAACCGCCTCTACCGCGCCACGGCCCCGCCCGGGGGCTCACCCCGTGGGCCGTGGCGCATCGACGCCGACCCTCGTGGACGTGCAGCCGCTCTGGCTCCGGACCCACCACGCGGCAGCTGGGACGCAGCGGGGATGCACACACCCAGCTATGTGCCTCCGTCCGGCGGCAACGGGGCGCGCCTGTATTACACCGGCCGGGCTTCCCTACAGGGCCCCGGCAAAGTCGCTAGATGATCTTGTAGGTGGTCAGTGGTCGATGGGGGTCGCGGGCGTGGTGGCGGAGTGCTGCGGCGATGTTGCTGACGCCGTGCAGGCGTAGCGCGGTGATCGCGAGGTTCCGCAACGCCGACATGACCTGCGGGGCGTGACCGGTGTGGGCGGTGGCGCGGTCTTCGTCGAAGCAGACATCACGGACCCAGTGCAGGCGATTCTCGATCGACCAGTGCCCACGGATCCAGCGGGCGAGCAGTCCTGGATCGGCGTCGGTGCTGGTCAGGCTGGTGATCGCGTAGGCGGTCTCGGTTCTCCACTTCCCGCCAGGCCGCAGTGGGCGACGCCGGCGCACCAGCTTGATCGCCTGGGATGCGTGGGGGAAGAACTCTGCGCCCAGGTCGGGACAGGGGTGCAGGCTGACCACGCTGATCGTGCGGGTCTCGACGCGGCCGTGCCCACGCCCGCGTTGACGATCAGCGACGCCGATCTGGGTCCAGGGCAGCGCCCGTACCCGTGCCAGCAGCGTGGGCTGGTTCGCTTTGATCGTCATCAGGTAGTGCCCGCCGCGGCGGTGTAGGTAGTCGGCGTGGGCTCGCTGGGTGTGCAGAGCGTCCGCGGTGACCAGTACATCGTCGAGGTCGAGGGGGTCGAGCAGCGCGGTGAACGCGGTGATCTCGCTGCCCTTCTCTGCGACCTGAACCTGGCCGAGCACGCCACCGCTGGTCTGGTCGAGCACCGACACCAGATGCGGGAGCCAGACCCTGCCGTCGGCGGCACGGACGCGGGCGCCGCGCAGGGTCTTGCCGTCCAAGGCCAGCACGCGACGCTGTTCTCGCCGGGGTGTGCCCTCCGCCGCCGGCTGGGCGCTGAGCTGGGGCAACACCCAGGACTGCAACGCCGCCTCCAGCGCCGAGGCGTCGACCCGTTGCAGGACCCGGCGGATGGTCGACTCGTGCGGAGCGACCGCGCCCACCCCGAGCACGTCCAGCACGGCGCGGCCGACGTCATGGGCGTACTCGGCGATCGCGGTGAACGACCGGGCCCCCGCCAACACCGCGCACGCCCCCAGTAGCAACACCGCGAGGACACCGTGGCGGACACCGCGTGGTTTCCGCGGGTCCGGCACTCGCGACAGGGCCTCCACCAGCGACAACCCCGCCGCCTCACCGACCGGCGCGGCTCTCCCCGCGTCAGGACCGACCTCCAGGCCTTCCAGAGCAGCAACGATCGGAGACACTGACACTGCGGACACAGGCTTCCTGACGTGAGCAAGGATTCGACACCCTCATGATCACGCCAAGCCTGTGTCCGCACCCACCCCCACCCCCCACATCACCGCAGCTCAGGACCCACCCATCACGACTTTGCCGGGGCCCTGGGCTTCCCTACGGCATTACGGTCCGCGAAGCCGGTACGCGATCGGCTTCCTCGAGTACCGAGACGGCCGTTGGCAGCGACACCCGATGCCGGTCCTGGAGGGCAGGCCGCCCCGGTCCAGTGTGCTCGAACCATTCGTCATCTACACCGAAGGCCGGGGGCTTATTCATAAGCCGCAAAGAAGTAGAGGCCTACGATTGCTGCAACTGTGCTTGCGTATTTGCTGATGGGGTAGCGGTATCGGCCGCCTTCTTCGCTGAGCATGCGCCATGTTTTGAGGTGCGCGATGGCGTGTTCGACGGCTGCGCGGATTCTGCCGAGGGCGGTGTTGAACTCGACTTGGCTGGGGTCGAGGTCGATGCCGGGGGATCGCTTGTGCGGGACCGTGTTGATGCCCTCGACGCCGATGTAGCCGAGGTCGGCGACGGACGGGAGATCGCGCAGACGCTCCGCCAGTCCGGATGCGGCGTAGGCATGTGCGTCGTGGCGGGCGCCGTGAATCGGGACTTCGCCGACCGCGACGAGGACTCCGTCGAGGGTGGCGGCGATCTGCAGGTTCATGCCCGGGTAGCCGGCCTTGACCGAGAACAGGTCGGACACTGCGTTCCAGTCCCACGTCGGGCACACGGTGCCATCGACCAGCACTGTTCCGCCTCCGAGGACCTCCCGCGGGTCGGGCACGACGTCGGCGAGGACCTCGCCGATCACCGGGCGCAGCAGGTCCCAGCGGCGACTGACCGTGGACTGGCTGACCCCGAAGATCGCGCCCGCGAAGTCCTGGGTCACGTTCTTGCGCATCAGCGTCACCACCATGGCCACTGATCGGAACAAGCCCAACGCAACAGGCCTACCTGCAGAAACGAACTTGCCGCCGCATCGGGCGTGTACTCTCACCACCAGATCGGTGAGTTGTCTATCGTCCAACCCTGTCATAGCTTTGAATCGCAACAGCTCTTCGCCGATCCTCGTTCAATGCCTGGGAACACCGAACAAACCGGCAAGGGCTGTTGCACTTCAAGCGCAACACGCCGCCGTGCCGATGTCGAGACAAAATTGCTGGTGACGGACCACGGCGTCCTCAGATCGACAGAATTACTCCCTTGTGAATAAGCCCCCCGGTACCGGGAGGCTTATTCAGGGCCCGTGAAATAACGATCTAGCCCGGCGTGTCGGGAGGCTTATTCATAAGCCGCAAAGAAGTAGAGGCCTACGATTGCCGCAACTGTGCTTTCGTATTTGCTGATGGGGTAGCGGTATCGGCCACCTTCTTCGCTGAGCATGCGCCATGTTTTGAGGTGCGCGATGGCGTGTTCGACGGCTGCGCGGATTCTGCCGAGGGCGGTGTTGAACTCGACTTGGCTGGGGTCGAGGTCGATACCGGGGGATCGCTTGTGCGGGACCGTGTTGATGCCCTCGACGCCGATGTAGCCGAGGTCGGCGACGGACGGGAGATCGCGCAGACGCTCCGCCAGCCCGGATGCGGCGTAGGCATGTGCGTCGTGGCGGGCGCCGTGAATCGGGACTTCGCCGACCGCGACGAGGACTCCGTCGAGGGTGGCGGCGATCTGCAGGTTCATGCCCGAGTAGCCGGCCTTGACCGAGAACAGGTCGGACACTGCGTTCCAGTCCCACGTCGGGCACACGGTGCCATCGACCAGCACTGTTCCGCCTCCGAGGACCTCCCGCGGGTCGGGCACGACGTCGGCGAGGACCTCGCCGATCACCGGGCGCAGCAGGTCCCAGCGGCGACTGACCGTGGACTGGCTGACCCCGAAGATCGCGCCCGCGAAGTCCTGGGTCACGTTCTTGCGCATCAGCGTCACCACCATGGCCACTGACCGGAACAAGCCCAACGCAACAGGCCTACCTGCAGAAACGAACTTGCCGCCGCATCGGGCGTGTACTCTCACCACCAGATCGGTGAGTTGTCTATCGTCCAACCCTGTCATAGCTTTGAATCGCAACAGCTCTTCGCCGATCCTCGTTCGATGCCTGGGAACACCGAACAAACCGGCAAGGGCTGTTGCACTTCAAGCGCGACACACCGCCGTGCCGGTATCGAGACAAAATCGCCGGTGACGGCTTCCGCAGATCAACAGAATTACTCCCTTGTGAATAAGCCCCCGGGTTGGGCGACAGCCCGTCCATCGCGAAGATTGGTTTGTCGAATCAATCCGAGATGAATGGGCTGTCGCAGTATGTACTATACCACTGGCTTTCGGCGTGATGAGATTCAGGATCTTGCCGCTCTGGTGCATGAGCAGGATCAGCGGAACGCGACTGGCCTGCGACGGCCTTGGCCGCCGATTCTGGGATTGTTCTGGTCGGTGGTGATCACGTTGGCGTATCTGCGCGGGAATCGTGTGCAGTGGGAGTTGGCGGAAACCTACGGGGTGTCGCAGTCGACGGTCAGTCGAGCGATCGCGGGGGTGACACCGTTGCTGGCGCAGGCGCTGCGGAGTGTAGTTCCGACTGCGGAGGAGCTTCGTGCCGATCGGCAGTACATCGAGGCTTATTCAGGGCCCGTGAAATAACGATCTAGCCCGGCGTGTCGGGTTGGGCGACAGCCCGTCCATCGCGAAGATTAATTTGCCGAATCAATCCAAGATGAACGGGTTGTCGCAGTATGTACTATACCACTGGCTTTCGGCGTGATGAGATTCAGGATCTTGCCGCTCTGGTGCATGAGCAGGATCAGCGGAACGCGACTGGCCTGCGACGGCCTTGGCCGCCGATTCTGGGATTGTTCTGGTCGGTGGTGATCACGTTGGCGTATCTGCGCGGGAATCGTGTGCAGTGGGAGTTGGCGGAAACCTACGGGGTGTCGCAGTCGACGGTCAGTCGAGCGATCGCGGGGGTGACACCGTTGCTGGCACAGGCACTGCGGAGTGTCGTTCCGACTGCGGAGGAGCTTCGTGCCGATCGGCAGTACATCATCGACGGAACCCTACTGCCCTGCTGGTCATGGACCGCCATACCAGGTCTGTGGTCGGGCAAGCATCGCACCACCGGCGTCGTCGTCCAGGTCGCAGCCACCCTGGAAGGGCAGCTGTCGTGGATCTCCGACCCGACCCCAGGCTCCCGACACGACCTACATTGCCTCGACCAATCCGGCGCCCTCGACCACCTCGCCACATACCCACCGATCGGCGATAAAGGCTACATCGGGCGCGGCATGCTCACCCCGTTCAAAAAACAACCCGGCCGGGAACTTCTCGACTGGCAGAAAACATTCAACAAGAGCCTCAACCGCACACGCGCCACCATCGAGCGAGTCATCGCCCATATCAAGTCGTGGAAAGTTCTCCACACAGACTACCGTCGACCCTACGCCACATTTAAAACGACGATCTCGGCAGTCATCGGACTCATCTTCTACGCACTTACCTGACGGAGCCTGAATAAGCCTCATCATCGACGGAACCCTGCTGCCCTGCTGGTCATGGACCGCCGTACCAGGTCTGTGGTCGGGCAAGCATCGCACCACCGGCGTCGTCGTCCAGGTCGCAGCCACCCTGGAAGGGCAGCTGTCGTGGATCTCCGACCCGACCCCAGGCTCCCGACACGACCTACATTGCCTCGACCAATCCGGCGCCCTCGACCACCTCGCCACATACCCACCGATCGGCGATAAAGGCTACATCGGGCGCGGCATGCTCACCCCGTTCAAAAAACAACCCGGCCGGGAACTTCTCGACTGGCAGAAAACATTCAACAAGAGCCTCAACCGCACACGCGCCACCATCGAGCGAGTCATCGCCCATATCAAGTCGTGGAAAGTTCTCCACACAGACTACCGCCGACCCTACGCCACATTTAAAACGACGATCTCGGCAGTCATCGGACTCATCTTCTACGCACTTACCTGACGGAGCCTGAATAAGCCTCCTGGATGCCCGGGTGCCCCTTGCGGGCAGGGCGGAAGTCATCCTCGACGCCGAGATGAAGCTCGACACCTCCGCCCCGAAACCAGGCACCGCCGCGGGCTGCGAGCACCGACGGCTTAGGGATCTCCGTCATACCGAGGACATCTGCGAAGAAGTGCCGCGCGTCGTCCTCACGACCGCGGGGCATGGCCAGCTGCATGTGATGTAGGCGTGCGTACACCCGGCGAGTATGGCGTGCGACATGCGGGCCATCAGCCCCTGAGATCAGGGCACCTTCTCCGTGGCTCGGGGCTAGCGGGCCGGCCCCGAGCGGCCGCGAACGGGCCGGAGGTGTAGGGAGCGAGCCGGCAGGGCCGGCGTGGCCGGCTCCGCGGCGCCTTGACACCCAGTGATATCGGCACGGGAGATTGCTGGCTGAGAGTTTCCCGCTCCTGGCTCGGCGCATCATCGGGCCTGACTTCGGTCACTTGTCTTAGAGCGTGTTTGGAAATTCTAGTGGGTTGAGGGTGTCGTGTGTTTCTGCTGGCGGGTGGCGGGGTATCCACGGGCGATGCGGCGGGTGATGGTGTTGATCGCGGCCCAGCGGATCATGGCTTCGGATGTGGTGGGGTGGCGTTCGTAGTCTCGGGCCAGGCGTCGGTGTGCGGTGAGCCAGGCCAGGGTCCGTTCGACCACCCACCTTCGTGGGAGGACGGTGAATCCGCGCTGCTCGGGTGGCTTGCGGATGATCTCGATCGTTGTCTGCAGGATCGTGGCGGCCCAGTCGAGCAGTCGCCCGGCGAAGCCGGCGTCGGCGTAGACGAACCGCACCCTGGTGCGCAGGTAGAGGTTGAGCAGGATCGGCTTGGCGCCGTCGCGGTCCTGTACCGAGGCCGAGCACACCATCGTGGTCAGCAGCAGACCGAGGGTGTCGGTCACGATGAACCGTTTCCGTCCGCCTGTCTTCTTCCCGGCGTCGTAGCCGCGGGAGTCCTGGCCGACGGTGTCGGCGCCCTTGACCGACTGGGAATCGATGATCCCCGCACTCGGCTCCGGATCACGGCCCTCGGCGATACGTAACTGCCCCCGCACGACCGGGAGGATCTTCTCGGTGACCTTCTGCTGTTCCCACTGGTTGAAGTACCAGTAGACGGTCTGCCAGGGCGGGAAGTCCACCGGCAACGCCCGCCAGGCACACCCGGTCCGCACGACATACAAGATCGCGTCCAGCACGTCCCGACGAGCATGAGCAACAGGCCGCCCCCGCCGCGCGAGCGGCGGTAACAACGGCTCGATCACCACCCACTGGGCATCACTGGTGTCCGAGGGGTACCGGCGCGGTCGTTCCTGCATGCCGACCACGATGGAGCACCCCAGCCGTGTCGACCATCCCGACACACCCACCATTTCCAAACACGCTCTTAGTGCTTCGCCGCGGGCTGACGGAGCGCGTCGAGGAGGGCCTGTTTGTCGGCGGGGACGGCGGGCGGGAAGGTCTGCTGGGTGCCGTTGATGGCGATGGTGGCCGAGCGCAGTGGTCGGAGCTGGCGGACGACGTTGCGGATGGTGAGCCCGGTGCGGTTCTGGATCTCGCGGGCGACTGCGAGGGCGGTGAACACGATGGTCAGGTGCGCTTCGATGGACTGGCGTTGGTGGTGGAACATCGGGCGGGCGCGTAGGTCGGTTTTGCTCATCCGGAAGGACTGCTCGACGTGCCAGAGGTCGTGGTAGTCGCCGATGATCTCCCCGGCCGCTGCGCCGCCGGCCGGGATGTTGGTCACGTAGCCCTTCAACCCGACCAACCGGTATGCCCGAGCCAAGGAGGCCTCGTCCAGGGCGCGGGAGCCGTTGGTGACCTTGACGAACCGCGGTGTGCGCGCGGGCTTCTCGCCGGCGATGACCTCGCGGGCCCGGTTCTCCTGCAGGGTCAACGTGCGCCGGTCCCGGACGGCCCGCTTCGTGGAGTAGGCCCAGACCGCCCGCCAGGATCCCGGATGCTGGTTGGGGTTCCAGACGGGCTCGGCCTTGACCTTCGGGCTGTTCTCGCTGCGCCCGGTGCGGCGGTCGCGTGGTGTGAGGGTGTCGATGATCTGCCCGTCGACGAAGGCGTCGCCGTGCCAGTGGAAGTGCGACTCCAGGTCAACCGGGGCCTTGGTGAGTCGGGAGCCGACGATGAACCGCAGGCCGGCCTCGTCGAGGTCGCGCAGGTTCGCGGCCGAGAGCATCCCTGCGTCGGCGACCACGACCATCCCGCCCGGCTCGACCGGCAGCTGGTGTCGGGCCCGGAAGGCCTCGATGATCGGCAGGATCGTCGCGGTCTCGGTCTTGTTGCCCTCGAAACAGCCGATCTCGAGGGGGAACCCTGCGCGATCGACCAGCAGCCCGACGACGACCTGCGGGTCGACCCGGCGTTCCTTGGAGAACCCGACCTTGCGCAGGTCGTCCTCCTTCTCCGCCTCGAAGTAGAGGGTGGTGACGTCGTAGAGACACAACGACACATCCCCACTGCCACGGGCGTGGGTGAAGCAGGCCCTCGCGATCTCGTCGCGGTAGCTGCGCCCGGTGCAGCGCAGCAGGGTGCG
>NZ_JAHLJA010000221.1:0-7945 GCF_020496245.1 Pseudonocardia sp. ICBG601
GCCGGTGTGTGCCCTCCGCCGCCGGCTGGGCGCTGAGCTGGGGCAACACCCAGGACTGCAACGCCGCCTCCAGCGCCGAGGCGTCGACCCGTTGCAGGACCCGGCGGATGGTCGACTCGTGCGGAGCGACCGCGCCCACCCCGAGCACGTCCAGCACGGCGCGGCCGACGTCATGGGCGTACTCGGCGATCGCGGTGAACGACCGGGCCCCCGCCAACACCGCGCACGCCCCCAGTAGCAACACCGCGAGGACACCGTGGCGGACACCGCGTGGTTTCCGCGGGTCCGGCACTCGCGACAGGGCCTCCACCAGCGACAACCCCGCCGCCTCACCGACCGGCGCGGCTCTCCCCGCGTCAGGACCGACCTCCAGGCCTTCCAGAGCAGCAACGATCGGAGACACTGACACTGCGGACACAGGCTTCCTGACGTGAGCAAGGATTCGACACCCTCATGATCACGCCAAGCCTGTGTCCGCACCCACCCCCCCCCCCACATCACCGCAGCTCAGGACCCACCCATCACGACTTTGCCGGGCCCTGGGCTTCCCTACGGCATTACGGTCCGCGAAGCCGGTACGCGATCGGCTTCCTCGAGTACCGAGACGGCCGTTGGCAGCGACACCCGATGCCGGTCCTGGAGGGCAGGCCGCCCCGGTCCAGTGTGCTCGAACCATTCGTCATCTACACCGAAGGCCGGGGGCTTATTCATAAGCCGCAAAGAAGTAGAGGCCTACGATTGCTGCAACTGTGCTTGCGTATTTGCTGATGGGGTAGCGGTATCGGCCGCCTTCTTCGCTGAGCATGCGCCATGTTTTGAGGTGCGCGATGGCGTGTTCGACGGCTGCGCGGATTCTGCCGAGGGCGGTGTTGAACTCGACTTGGCTGGGGTCGAGGTCGATGCCGGGGGATCGCTTGTGCGGGACCGTGTTGATGCCCTCGACGCCGATGTAGCCGAGGTCGGCGACGGACGGGAGATCGCGCAGACGCTCCGCCAGTCCGGATGCGGCGTAGGCATGTGCGTCGTGGCGGGGCGCCGTGAATCGGGACTTCGCCGACCGCGACGAGGACTCCGTCGAGGGTGGCGGCGATCTGCAGGTTCATGCCCGGGTAGCCGGCCTTGACCGAGAACAGGTCGGACACTGCGTTCCAGTCCCACGTCGGGCACACGGTGCCATCGACCAGCACTGTTCCGCCTCCGAGGACCTCCCGCGGGTCGGGCACGACGTCGGCGAGGACCTCGCCGATCACCGGGCGCAGCAGGTCCCAGCGGCGACTGACCGTGGACTGGCTGACCCCGAAGATCGCGCCCGCGAAGTCCTGGGTCACGTTCTTGCGCATCAGCGTCACCACCATGGCCACTGATCGGAACAAGCCCAACGCAACAGGCCTACCTGCAGAAACGAACTTGCCGCCGCATCGGGCGTGTACTCTCACCACCAGATCGGTGAGTTGTCTATCGTCCAACCCTGTCATAGCTTTGAATCGCAACAGCTCTTCGCCGATCCTCGTTCAATGCCTGGGAACACCGAACAAACCGGCAAGGGCTGTTGCACTTCAAGCGCAACACGCCGCCGTGCCGATGTCGAGACAAAATTGCTGGTGACGGACCACGGCGTCCTCAGATCGACAGAATTACTCCCTTGTGAATAAGCCCCCCGGTACCGGGAGGCTTATTCAGGGCCCGTGAAATAACGATCTAGCCCGGCGTGTCGGGAGGCTTATTCATAAGCCGCAAAGAAGTAGAGGCCTACGATTGCCGCAACTGTGCTTTCGTATTTGCTGATGGGGTAGCGGTATCGGCCACCTTCTTCGCTGAGCATGCGCCATGTTTTGAGGTGCGCGATGGCGTGTTCGACGGCTGCGCGGATTCTGCCGAGGGCGGTGTTGAACTCGACTTGGCTGGGGTCGAGGTCGATACCGGGGGATCGCTTGTGCGGGACCGTGTTGATGCCCTCGACGCCGATGTAGCCGAGGTCGGCGACGGACGGGAGATCGCGCAGACGCTCCGCCAGCCCGGATGCGGCGTAGGCATGTGCGTCGTGGCGGGCGCCGTGAATCGGGACTTCGCCGACCGCGACGAGGACTCCGTCGAGGGTGGCGGCGATCTGCAGGTTCATGCCCGAGTAGCCGGCCTTGACCGAGAACAGGTCGGACACTGCGTTCCAGTCCCACGTCGGGCACACGGTGCCATCGACCAGCACTGTTCCGCCTCCGAGGACCTCCCGCGGGTCGGGCACGACGTCGGCGAGGACCTCGCCGATCACCGGGCGCAGCAGGTCCCAGCGGCGACTGACCGTGGACTGGCTGACCCCGAAGATCGCGCCCGCGAAGTCCTGGGTCACGTTCTTGCGCATCAGCGTCACCACCATGGCCACTGACCGGAACAAGCCCAACGCAACAGGCCTACCTGCAGAAACGAACTTGCCGCCGCATCGGGCGTGTACTCTCACCACCAGATCGGTGAGTTGTCTATCGTCCAACCCTGTCATAGCTTTGAATCGCAACAGCTCTTCGCCGATCCTCGTTCGATGCCTGGGAACACCGAACAAACCGGCAAGGGCTGTTGCACTTCAAGCGCGACACACCGCCGTGCCGGTATCGAGACAAAATCGCCGGTGACGGCTTCCGCAGATCAACAGAATTACTCCCTTGTGAATAAGCCCCCGGTTTGGGCGACAGCCCGTCCATCGCGAAGATTGGTTTGTCGAATCAATCCGAGATGAATGGGCTGTCGCAGTATGTACTATACCACTGGCTTTCGGCGTGATGAGATTCAGGATCTTGCCGCTCTGGTGCATGAGCAGGATCAGCGGAACGCGACTGGCCTGCGACGGCCTTGGCCGCCGATTCTGGGATTGTTCTGGTCGGTGGTGATCACGTTGGCGTATCTGCGCGGGAATCGTGTGCAGTGGGAGTTGGCGGAAACCTACGGGGTGTCGCAGTCGACGGTCAGTCGAGCGATCGCGGGGGTGACACCGTTGCTGGCGCAGGCGCTGCGGAGTGTAGTTCCGACTGCGGAGGAGCTTCGTGCCGATCGGCAGTACATCGAGGCTTATTCAGGGCCCGTGAAATAACGATCTAGCCCGGCGTGTCGGGTTGGGCGACAGCCCGTCCATCGCGAAGATTAATTTGCCGAATCAATCCAAGATGAACGGGTTGTCGCAGTATGTACTATACCACTGGCTTTCGGCGTGATGAGATTCAGGATCTTGCCGCTCTGGTGCATGAGCAGGATCAGCGGAACGCGACTGGCCTGCGACGGCCTTGGCCGCCGATTCTGGGATTGTTCTGGTCGGTGGTGATCACGTTGGCGTATCTGCGCGGGAATCGTGTGCAGTGGGAGTTGGCGGAAACCTACGGGGTGTCGCAGTCGACGGTCAGTCGAGCGATCGCGGGGGTGACACCGTTGCTGGCACAGGCACTGCGGAGTGTCGTTCGTCCGACTGCGGAGGAGCTTCGTGCCGATCGGCAGTACATCATCGACGGAACCCTACTGCCCTGCTGGTCATGGACCGCCATACCAGGTCTGTGGTCGGGCAAGCATCGCACCACCGGCGTCGTCGTCCAGGTCGCAGCCACCCTGGAAGGGCAGCTGTCGTGGATCTCCGACCCGACCCCAGGCTCCCGACACGACCTACATTGCCTCGACCAATCCGGCGCCCTCGACCACCTCGCCACATACCCACCGATCGGCGATAAAGGCTACATCGGGCGCGGCATGCTCACCCCGTTCAAAAAACAACCCGGCCGGGAACTTCTCGACTGGCAGAAAACATTCAACAAGAGCCTCAACCGCACACGCGCCACCATCGAGCGAGTCATCGCCCATATCAAGTCGTGGAAAGTTCTCCACACAGACTACCGTCGACCCTACGCCACATTTAAAACGACGATCTCGGCAGTCATCGGACTCATCTTCTACGCACTTACCTGACGGAGCCTGAATAAGCCTCATCATCGACGGAACCCTGCTGCCCTGCTGGTCATGGACCGCCGTACCAGGTCTGTGGTCGGGCAAGCATCGCACCACCGGCGTCGTCGTCCAGGTCGCAGCCACCCTGGAAGGGCAGCTGTCGTGGATCTCCGACCCGACCCCAGGCTCCCGACACGACCTACATTGCCTCGACCAATCCGGCGCCCTCGACCACCTCGCCACATACCCACCGATCGGCGATAAAGGCTACATCGGGCGCGGCATGCTCACCCCGTTCAAAAAACAACCCGGCCGGGAACTTCTCGACTGGCAGAAAACATTCAACAAGAGCCTCAACCGCACACGCGCCACCATCGAGCGAGTCATCGCCCATATCAAGTCGTGGAAAGTTCTCCACACAGACTACCGCCGACCCTACGCCACATTTAAAACGACGATCTCGGCAGTCATCGGACTCATCTTCTACGCACTTACCTGACGGAGCCTGAATAAGCCTCCTGGATGCCCGGGTGCCCCTTGCGGGCAGGGCGGAAGTCATCCTCGACGCCGAGATGAAGCTCGACACCTCCGCCCCGAAACCAGGCACCGCCGCGGGCTGCGAGCACCGACGGCTTAGGGATCTCCGTCATACCGAGGACATCTGCGAAGAAGTGCCGCGCGTCGTCCTCACGACCGCGGGGCATGGCCAGCTGCATGTGATGTAGGCGTGCGTACACCCGGCGAGTATGGCGTGCGACATGCGGGCCATCAGCCCCTGAGATCAGGGCACCTTCTCCGTGGCTCGGGGCTAGCGGGCCGGCCCCGAGCGGCCGCGAACGGGCCGGAGGTGTAGGGAGCGAGCCGGCAGGGCCGGCGTGGCCGGCTCCGCGGCGCCTTGACACCCAGTGATATCGGCACGGGAGATTGCTGGCTGAGAGTTTCCCGCTCCTGGCTCGGCGCATCATCGGGCCTGACTTCGGTCACTTGTCTTAGAGCGTGTTTGGAAATTCTAGTGGGTTGAGGGTGTCGTGTGTTTCTGCTGGCGGGTGGCGGGGTATCCACGGGCGATGCGGCGGGTGATGGTGTTGATCGCGGCCCAGCGGATCATGGCTTCGGATGTGGTGGGGTGGCGTTCGTAGTCTCGGGCCAGGCGTCGGTGTGCGGTGAGCCAGGCCAGGGTCCGTTCGACACCACCCACCTTCGTGGGAGGACGGTGAATCCGCGCTGCTCGGGTGGCTTGCGGATGATCTCGATCGTTGTCTGCAGGATCGTGGCGGCCCAGTCGAGCAGTCGCCCGGCGAAGCCGGCGTCGGCGTAGACGAACCGCACCCTGGTGCGCAGGTAGAGGTTGAGCAGGATCGGCTTGGCGCCGTCGCGGTCCTGTACCGAGGCCGAGCACACCATCGTGGTCAGCAGCAGACCGAGGGTGTCGGTCACGATGAACCGTTTCCGTCCGCCTGTCTTCTTCCCGGCGTCGTAGCCGCGGGAGTCCTGGCCGACGGTGTCGGCGCCCTTGACCGACTGGGAATCGATGATCCCCGCACTCGGCTCCGGATCACGGCCCTCGGCGATACGTAACTGCCCCCGCACGACCGGGAGGATCTTCTCGGTGACCTTCTGCTGTTCCCACTGGTTGAAGTACCAGTAGACGGTCTGCCAGGGCGGGAAGTCCACCGGCAACGCCCGCCAGGCACACCCGGTCCGCACGACATACAAGATCGCGTCCAGCACGTCCCGACGAGCATGAGCAACAGGCCGCCCCCGCCGCGCGAGCGGCGGTAACAACGGCTCGATCACCACCCACTGGGCATCACTGGTGTCCGAGGGGTACCGGCGCGGTCGTTCCTGCATGCCGACCACGATGGAGCACCCCAGCCGTGTCGACCATCCCGACACACCCACCATTTCCAAACACGCTCTTAGTGCTTCGCCGCGGGCTGACGGAGCGCGTCGAGGAGGGCCTGTTTGTCGGCGGGGACGGCGGGCGGGAAGGTCTGCTGGGTGCCGTTGATGGCGATGGTGGCCGAGCGCAGTGGTCGGAGCTGGCGGACGACGTTGCGGATGGTGAGCCCGGTGCGGTTCTGGATCTCGCGGGCGACTGCGAGGGCGGTGAACACGATGGTCAGGTGCGCTTCGATGGACTGGCGTTGGTGGTGGAACATCGGGCGGGCGCGTAGGTCGGTTTTGCTCATCCGGAAGGACTGCTCGACGTGCCAGAGGTCGTGGTAGTCGCCGATGATCTCCCCGGCCGCTGCGCCGCCGGCCGGGATGTTGGTCACGTAGCCCTTCAACCCGACCAACCGGTATGCCCGAGCCAAGGAGGCCTCGTCCAGGGCGCGGGAGCCGTTGGTGACCTTGACGAACCGCGGTGTGCGCGCGGGCTTCTCGCCGGCGATGACCTCGCGGGCCCGGTTCTCCTGCAGGGTCAACGTGCGCCGGTCCCGGACGGCCCGCTTCGTGGAGTAGGCCCAGACCGCCCGCCAGGATCCCGGATGCTGGTTGGGGTTCCAGACGGGCTCGGCCTTGACCTTCGGGCTGTTCTCGCTGCGCCCGGTGCGGCGGTCGCGTGGTGTGAGGGTGTCGATGATCTGCCCGTCGACGAAGGCGTCGCCGTGCCAGTGGAAGTGCGACTCCAGGTCAACCGGGGCCTTGGTGAGTCGGGAGCCGACGATGAACCGCAGGCCGGCCTCGTCGAGGTCGCGCAGGTTCGCGGCCGAGAGCATCCCTGCGTCGGCGACCACGACCATCCCGCCCGGCTCGACCGGCAGCTGGTGTCGGGCCCGGAAGGCCTCGATGATCGGCAGGATCGTCGCGGTCTCGGTCTTGTTGCCCTCGAAACAGCCGATCTCGAGGGGGAACCCTGCGCGATCGACCAGCAGCCCGACGACGACCTGCGGGTCGACCCGGCGTTCCTTGGAGAACCCGACCTTGCGCAGGTCGTCCTCCTTCTCCGCCTCGAAGTAGAGGGTGGTGACGTCGTAGAGACACAACGACACATCCCCACTGCCACGGGCGTGGGTGAAGCAGGCCCTCGCGATCTCGTCGCGGTAGCTGCGCCCGGTGCAGCGCAGCAGGGTGCGGCGCATCGTCTTTTCGCTCGCCGCGGTGACGCCCAGACCGGCCAGCACCCGACCGGTGTCCAGGATGGACGTGGGCTCGACGATCCGGGCGATCACCAGGTCGCGGAACGTGTCATCAGCGACCTCTGCGAACCCGAGGCCCGCGTAGACCTCGGCGAGGATGTCGAACAGCACCCGCGACCCGGTCGTGATCACCTGCGGCGCACCCACCCGCCGGGTTGTGGTGCTCGGGGCGCGCCGCGGCATCTGGCCGAACAGCCCCTCCTGCGTGGCACCGCCGGCCGCGGTGGGCGCGATCAGCTCGGCCCGCCGGGGTGACGGCGCGACGCCCAGATCCAGGGCCTGCTGTGCAGCGTCGTCGATCAGCCCACGGGCCTGCTCGACCAGCAGGCCCAGCTCGGCCTCGGTGTGCGCTGACCCGACATGGGCCACGATCCGTCGATGGCCCTGCACGGACTCGGCGATCTGGACCGCGGTCGCCCCGGAGGCCGTCCGTACCCGCCTCACCCACGCCACCTGACCGAGCGTAGAGCACCGAATTAGTGCCTCACACCGCTCCCGCGCAAACACATCACCGCAGCTCAGCGCAGTACAAGCTGCGAAACCAGGCTCGGGTGACCAAAGTCAGGTCGGGAGAGGAAATGAGGATGCGTCTACCCCCATATTGAGACCGGCGCAGTGGTTGGGGCTGTCTCGCGCTCGGGCCCACTCTCCCCTGCCTCCTCGTCCTAGCCGCAGGATTGCTCGTCGAAGCGGTGGGGCAAGGGTGGCGGCTTGCGCCATCGCGAAGCGACACCGTAGGCGCCCTTGCGGCCGCCGTGGAGACGTGCACGATCTCGGCCGAGGGGAGACAGCACGACGTCATCGGGGGTCGCATTGCTCAGCTTGTGGTGCGCAACTGCTCGTAGGGTCCGAGCCATGGTCAGCCATGCCCTATACAAGGACCACGC
>NZ_JAHLJA010000222.1:0-1034 GCF_020496245.1 Pseudonocardia sp. ICBG601
GCAGCGACGGGCGCGCAGGCGCCTGCCGAAGTCGGTCTACTACGCGCTGGTCGCCGGTGCGGAGCAGGGGATCACGCTGGCGGACAACGTCGCCGCCTTCGACGAGCTCGGCTTCCGCCCGCACATCGCGGGGCTCCCGCCGCAGCGGGACCAGAAGACGACCGTGATGGGCCAGGAGATCGACCTCCCGGCCTGATCTCGCCGACCGGCGTCCAGGCCGTCGACCCGGAGGGCGAGGTCGCCGTCGCGCGGGCCGCGCACAGGCTCCAACATCCAGAACCCGCTGAACCCCGAGCAGACCGTGTCGACGGCCATGGGGCTGTCGTCGTTCGCGTCCCGCTCGGTCGAGGACGTCTGCGCCGTCCACGACAAGGTCTTCTTCCAGGTCTACTGGGCCGGGTCCAAGGAGGACATCCTCGAGCGCGCGCCCTGCGTGCGAGGCGGCGGGCGCGCCAAGGGCCTCATCGTGACCCTCGACTGGACCTTCGCCACCCGCCGTGACTGGGCAGCCCGCCCATCCCGGAGAAGGTCGACGTCAAGGAGCCGCGCTGCAGTTCGCGCCCGAGATGATCACCAAGCCGCGTTACCTGCTGGACTGGGCCGAAGTCCGGGAGGATCCCGGACCTGAAGGCCCCGAACATGGCGCCCCCCGGCGGTGGTGAGGCCCCCCACCTTCTTCGGCGCCTACGGCGTCTGTGTTGACCACACCCGCTGCCGACTGGGGACGACATCGCCTGGCTCCGCGAGAAGTGGGGCGGCCCGTTCATGGTCAAGGGCATCATGCACCCCGGCGACGACGCCCGCCGCGCCGTCGACGCGGGCGCCACCGCGATCTCGGTGTCCAACCACGGCGGCAACAAACACTCGACGGCACCCCGGCCGCGATCCGGGCGCTGCCCGCGATCGTCGACGCCGTCGGGGACCAGGTCGAGGTCGTGATGGACGGCGGCATCCGGCCGCGGCGGCGACGTCGTCAAGGCGCTCGCGCTCGGGGCCCGCGCGGTCCTGATCGGCCGCGCCTACCTGTGGGGCAT
>NZ_JAHLJA010000223.1:0-4287 GCF_020496245.1 Pseudonocardia sp. ICBG601
GCAGCGACGGGCGCGCAGGCGCCTGCCGAAGTCGGTCTACTACGCGCTGGTCGCCGGTGCGGAGCAGGGGATCACGCTGGCGGACAACGTCGCCGCCTTCGACGAGCTCGGCTTCCGCCCGCACATCGCGGGGCTCCCGCCGCAGCGGGACCAGAAGACGACCGTGATGGGCCAGGAGATCGACCTCCCGGTCCTGATCTCGCCGACCGGCGTCCAGGCCGTCGACCCGGAGGGCGAGGTCGCCGTCGCGCGGGCCGCGCACAGCTCCAACATCCAGAACCCGCTGAACCCCGAGCAGACCGTGTCGACGGCCATGGGGCTGTCGTCGTTCGCGTCCCGCTCGGTCGAGGACGTCTGCGCCGTCCACGACAAGGTCTTCTTCCAGGTCTACTGGGCCGGGTCCAAGGAGGACATCCTCGAGCGCGCCCTGCGTGCGAGGCGGGCGGGCGCCAAGGGCCTCATCGTGACCCTCGACTGGACCTTCGCCACCCGCCGTGACTGGGGCAGCCCGCCCATCCCGGAGAAGGTCGACGTCAAGGGCCGCGCTGCAGTTCGCGCCCGAGATGATCACCAAGCCGCGTTACCTGCTGGACTGGGCGAAGTCCGGGAGGATCCCGGACCTGAAGGCCCCGAACATGGCGCCCCCCGGCGGTGGTGAGGCCCCACCTTCTTCGGCGCCTACGGCGTCTGGTGGACCACCCCGCTGCCGACCTGGGACGACATCGCCTGGCTCCGCGAGAAGTGGGGCGGCCCGTTCATGGTCAAGGGCATCATGCACCCCGACGACGCCCGCCGCGCCGTCGACGCGGGCGCGCCACCGCGATCTCGGTGTCCAACCACGGCGGCAACAACCTCGACGGCACCCCGGCCGCGATCCGGGCGCTGCCCGCGATCGTCGACGCCGTCGGGGACCAGGTCGAGGTCGTGATGGACGGCGGCATCCGCCGCGGCGGCGACGTCGTCAAGGCGCTCGCGCTCGGGGCCCGCGCGGTCCTGATCGGCCGCGCCTACCTGTGGGGCATGGCCGCGCAGGGCGAGCGCGGGGTCACCAACGTCCTGTCGATCCTCTACAAGGGCATCGACGAGGCGCTGCTGGGCCTGGGGAAGAAGTCGATCCACGAGCTCTCCCGCGACGACCTGATCGTCCCGGAGAACTTCACCCGCGTCTCGAAGTTCTGAGCGCCGGGTGGTGCGGGGCCCGGCGCGACCGGGCCCCGCCACCGTCGGTTCAGAGCGGGAACGTGACCCGGGTCAGCTCCTCGGCGCGCTCCCAGAGCGCCCGCTGCATCCGCCGGTCGTGCGAGGCCGCGCTGGACCCGACCGGGCGCGGGTTGCCGCGCGTCTCGCCGATGCCGTCCGGTCCGATGTAGGCGCCGCCGGGCAGGTCCGGGACGGTCGCGGCGAACAGCGTCGGCAGCGCCCCGGCCGGCCGCCGCGACTGGGCGACCACCTTGTTGAGCACGCCCATCAGCGCGTCCTGGACGGACTCGGTGCGCGACTGCAGGTTGGTCGCCGCGTAGCCGGGTGCGCGGCCATCGAGCGCAGCCGCGACCCGGCCGCCACGAACCGGTGCTCCAGCTCGTAGGCGAACATCAGGCAGGCGAGCTTCGACTGGCCGTAGGCGGTCCAGCGCTCGTAGCGGCGGCGCTCGAAGTTCAGGTCGTCGATGCCGATCCGGCCCATCCGGTGGACCACGCTGGACAGCGTCACGACGCGGTCGGTGATCCGGTCGGCCAGCAGACCGGTCAGCGCGAAGTGGCCGAGGAAGTTGACCCCGAGCTGGGTCTCGAAGCCGTCCGCGGTGCGGGAGAACGGCACCGCCATCAGCCCGGCGTTGTTGACGAGCACGTCGGCGGTGCCCTCGAACCCGGCGGCGAACTCGCGGACCGAGGTGAGGTCGCCCAGGTCGAGCCGGCGCACCGACACCGCACCACCGAGCTCGGAGGCGATCTCCTCGCCGCGCGTGGTGTTCCGCACGGCCAGCACGACGCGTGCACCGGCGTGCACCAGGG
This sequence comes from Pseudonocardia sp. ICBG601, assembly GCF_020496245.1. Classification (NCBI taxonomy): domain Bacteria; kingdom Bacillati; phylum Actinomycetota; class Actinomycetes; order Pseudonocardiales; family Pseudonocardiaceae; genus Pseudonocardia; species Pseudonocardia sp. ICBG601. Next base: position 2,013 of record NZ_JAHLJA010000223.1, read on the forward strand.
CCCGGGTGGTCTCCAGTCCGAGGCCGCTGGTGGCGCCGGTGACGATCACAGTCCTGCCCTGCTGGGGCGGGATGTCCGCCGTCGTCCAGGGGGCGGGTGAGGTCCGGAACACGGGAGGACTCCTTCACGGGGGACGGGTCCCCAGGTCTACCCGGTCGGCCCGGGTCCCGCCCGCCCACACCCCGGACGGGTCAGCCCGCCACCTCGGCGGCCCTCCGGTCGCGCCGGGCCGAGACCAGGGCGTCGACGAGCAGGAACACGATCAGCGAGACCCCCAGCACCGGCAGGACCAGCCCGGCCGCCACCGCGGCGAACCCGACCAGCGCCACCGCGGCGGGGGAGGGCCGCTCCCGCGACCCGGGCGGTCCGGCGAGGCCACGCGAACCGTCCGGCCGGGTCGGTCTGCGCAGCCACCACATCCGGTAGCCCCACACGACCAGCACGACCACGGCGCAGGCGAGCGCGGCGAGCGCCACCAGGTTGACCGTGCCGAACAGCAGGCCCATGTGCGCGTCGATGCCCCAGCGGGCGAGCTTCGCCGCGACCGGCCAGTCCGCGAAGGCGAGCCGGTCGGTGACCGTCCCGGTCGCCGGGTCCACGGCCACGGAGTCCTGCTGCGACGGCCAGCTGCGCACCGTCTGCTGGACCTTCCAGGCCTCCCCGGGGTCGCCCGGGGTGAGCTCCACCGGCCCGGCGAGGCCGTCGGCGCGGGCGGCGTCGAGGACCCGCTGGGCGACGGCGGGGACCGCCTGCGGGGCGACCGGAGCCGTCGCGGAACCCGCCACGGGCGCGGCCGCGTCGCCACCGGCGGCGGGCAGTGTGCTGCTGACCGACGGCGTCGTCCAGTCCAGGGCGGTGCGCAGCGCGCTCACGTTGGCCCCCGCGAACTGCGACCAGGTCAGGCCGGTCGCGGCGAGGAACAGGAACCCGACCGAGGCCCAGACGCCCACCGCGCCGTGCCAGGACCGCAGCCGCGACCGCGACGAGCCGCCGGTCCGCGGTAGCAGTCGCTCACGGCGTCGTCGTACCCGGCGGGTCACCTGCGCCACGAGGCCGGACAGCGTGAGCACGGCCAGCCACGACGCCGCGAGCTCGGTGTAGACTTGCCCGGGCGGGCCCAGCAGCAGCGAGCGGTGCAGGTTGTCGATCACCCCGCGGGCCGGGAGCCACTCGGCGTAGGTGTCGAGGGTGGCCCGCACCTGCGCGGTGTACGGGTCGACGAACACGGTGCGGCTGTAGCTCTCGGGCAGGTCGGCGTCGAACGACACCCGGGTCGTCGCACCGGGCTCGCGCGCGGGTCGGATCTCGGTGACGGGCAGGCCCGGCTGGGTCGCGACGGCCGCCTCGACCTGCCGGGACAGCGGGAGCTCCGGGCCGCTGACCGGGGCGGTCAGCGCGTCGGCGTAGAGCCAGCGCTCGATCGGCGGCGACAGCGTGTAGAGCAGCCCGGTCAGGGCCGCGACGAGCAGGAACGGGCCGACGAACAGCCCGGCGTAGAAGTGGATCCGGGTGACGAGGCCCTTCAGGCCCCGGAACAGCGGCGGGCGCCCGGGCGGCGGGACGGGGGTCCCGGGCCGGGTGTCGAGGCCGGCGCTCACCAGCCCGCCACCATCGCCGCGAGCATGACGACCCATGCCGAGGCTCATCGCCGCGTGGCAGGCGGCGTCGGAGCGCGCGCCCAGCCGGCGCACCGGTGCCGCCGGGGCCTCGACCCGCTCGGCGACCGCGGTGGTCGTGCCCCCCGTGCCCGCTGTGCCCGTCGTCTCTGCCGTCCCACCGACCTCGGCCGGCGCCGTCCGCGCGGCACCGGCCGCCGTGCCCCCGGCGGGGTCGGCGCAGTCGCAGGCGGCGGGGTCGGTCGCGTCGCCGGTCGCGCGGGCGTCGTCGGGGGTCAGCGGGTCCCCGCGACGCGGTCGTGGCTCAGCGCGCGGGCACCCCAGTACCCGGCGGCGGCCAGCAGCACGGCGCACAGCGCCACGGTCACCGCGACCGCCCATCCGGCCGGGCCCGCTGCGTGGGCGGTCCCGGCCATGTCCATGGCGTCGCCGCCGCCGTGGTGGGCGTGGGCACCGCCGCCGCCCGCGGCCTCCGCCGGCGAGGCCATGATCAGCGGCATCGCGGCCAGCATCCAGACCATCGCCGCGGCCATCAGCGCGTGCGCCGCGCCCGCGAGCCGCCCCGAGGGGCCGCACGGAATCCCGCGGGAGGCGGTGACCAGGAAGAACACGCCCAGGACACCGAACAGGACGATCTGGGTCCACAGGCCGGCGCTGCC
>NZ_JAHLJA010000224.1:0-2921 GCF_020496245.1 Pseudonocardia sp. ICBG601
GCCGTCGGGCACCGGCCGCAGCCAGCCGTCGAGGACGTGGGCCGCGGTGTTGGTGATGGCGGTGCCGACCGTGGAGGTGGCGCTGTCGATGGTGCCCGCGCCGAGGGTGTTGATCGTGTACTCGGTCGGCCCGTACAGGTTGTAGCCCCACGTCCCCTCGGTGTTCGCGCAACCGCGACCACACCGACTCCGGCACCGCCTCACCACCGAGCAGCACCAACGGCGGCACGTGCGGACCGTCCAACAGACCCGCGGCGAACAGGTGATGGGCATAGGTCGGGGTCACGTTCACGACGTCGACCGCGTGCTCGGCGCAGTAGGCCACCAGACGCTCCGCGTCCCGGCGCAGCTGCTCGTCACACACGTGCACCTCGTGCCCCTCGACCAGCCACAGGAGCTCCTCCCACGACATGTCGAACGCGAACGACACCGTGTGCGCGATCCGCAAAACACGACCACCCGCCGCCTCGATCGTCGGGGCGAAGATCTCGCGGCGATGGTTGACCTGCATGTTCGTCACCCGCGGAACGGAGTGACGACACCCTTCGGTTTCCCCGTCGACCCCCGACGTGAAGATCACGTACGCAGGGTGGTCCAGCCGCCCGGGGTACCGGGCGCGAAAGCACCCAGCTCCTCGTCGGTCAGCGGCGTGTCCGGGACACCGTCGTCAGACAACCGGCCTCGTCCAGCGCACCTGCGGCACGGACGGATCGAAGCGGGCGGCGACGGTGGAATCGGTGACCACACAGCGCCGCACCCGACGCGTCGAGGATCTCCGCGAGCCGCTCGTCGGGATGGTCCAGCTCCAACGGCACGTAGGCCGCACCGGCACGCAGCACCGCGAACAACGCGACGACGTTGGCCGTCGAGCGCGGCAGACCCAGCGCCACGACGGTCTCGGGGCCGGCACCGCGGGCCGCAGGACCCGCGCGGTGCGGGTGACCCGGGCGTCGAGCTCGGCGAAGGTCAGACGGGAACTCCCCCGCCACCAGGGCGGTGCGGTCCGGGCAGGTCGCGGCCCGCTCGGCGAGCAGCTCGGCGATCGTGGCGTCCGGGACCGGGTGGCGGTCGCACCGGTGTCAACGGCGACGCCGAGGTCGACCGCGGCGAGCGGGGCGTCCGGCGCGGCGGTGAGGGCGTCGAGCACCGCGACGAAGCGGTCCATCAGCGACCGTGCGGTATCGGTGTCGACCGCCTCCGGACGGTGTCGACGGTCAGCTCCATGTCGTCGAACGGGTTGACCGCGAACGACAGCGGGAAGTGGGAGTCGTCGAGGGTCTCGACGTCGGCCATCCCGTGCCGCTGCGCGGCCTCGGCGAACGCGTCCCAGGCGTTGCGCAGGGTGAACAGGGTGTCGAACAGCCGCGGACGGCCGGTGGCCTGCTGGATCTGCCCCAGCCCGAGGTACTCGTGCGCGACGAGGTCGGCGCGCTCGTCGGCGAGGCGGCGCAGCACGTCGGCGCCGGTGTCGGTGGGGGCGAGCCGGACCCGGACGGGGACGGTGTTGAGGAAGAGCCCGACGGCATGCTCCACCCCGGCGATCTCGTCCGGTGCGAGCGGCCATCGGCGTGCCGAGCACGACGTCGTCGCCGCCGGTGGCATGGCCGAGCACGACGCCGAGCGCCGCGATCAGGACGGTGTTGATGGTGACCCCGTGCCCGGCGGCGACGACCCGGACCCGGTCGGACAGCGGGACCCCGAGCCGGGTCCCAATCCGGGCCGAGGGTTCGGTGAAGGACCGCTGCTCCTCGCCCGCGACCAGGGTCGGGGCGGCGAGGTCGGCGTAGGCCGCTCCCCACACACTCGCGCGAGGTCTTCTCGTCCTGGTCGGCGGTCCAGCGCAGGTACGTGTCGTAGCCGGGCCGCCGCGGGGCTCTCGCCACCGTCGTGCAGGGGGGAGGCGGCGTCGACGACGCGCATGGCCGAGGCGCCGTCGAACAGCTGGAAGTGGTTGGTGAGCACCAGCCGGTCCCTGCGGCCGTCGGGCGTGCAACGAGGAGCAGGCGGAACAGGGCACGGCGGCGGGCGCGTCGAGCGGGATGGGGCGCGCCCGCTCCTGCTCGGCGGCCTCGCGGGCACCGTCCACGGACGCCACGGACAGCTCCGGCACCGGCAGGTCGGGGAGGTGACCCCGGACGACCTGGACCGGGCGACCGCGGTCGTCGGTGGTGAACCCCACCCGCAGCAGCGGCGTGGCCGCGACCAGCCGGGCCAGCGCGTCCCGGAGCCGCTCGCGGTCCAGGGTGCGGTCCAGGGTGAACACACAGGTCTGCAGGATGTAGACGCCGCTGCCGGCCGTGTCACCGCCGGTGGCCCTCGGCGGCGTCGTAGACGGACTGGAAGTAGAGCCCTCCTCTGCAGCGGGACATCGGCCAGACGTCGGTGGGGTGCGCGTGCCCCGCCGACCGCTCGCGCGCGAGCGCGGTCGACGTCCCGGGCCGAGCCCGAGCAGGTCGCGCAGCAGCCGGGTGTCGGTGCGGACCGTCTGCGGTGCCGTGCCCGCGACGCGGGCCATCCCCGCCGGGGTCCGGTGGGCGAACACGTGCGAGGTGCGGACGTCGAGTCCGGCCTCGCGCGCGGCCCGCACGACCCGGGTGGCGAGGATGCTGTCGCCGCCGAGGGTGAAGAAGTCGTCGTCCGGGCCGACCCGGGCAGCACCGAGGACCTGGGCGAACGCGGCGCACAGGTCCGCTCGACGTCGTCGGCGGGCTCGCGGTCCGCGGTGACGGGGCCCCCGCCGAAGTCGGGCTCGGGCAGGGCGCGGCGGTCGAGCTTGCCGTTGACGGTCAAGGCAGCCGCTCCAGCACGACGATCGCAGCCGGGACCATGTACCCGGGCAGGACGGCGCCCAGCGCGGTGCGCACGGCGGCGGGGTCGGCCGTGGTGCCGGGGGTCGGCACGACGTAGCCGACGAGCCGCCG
>NZ_JAHLJA010000225.1:0-49350 GCF_020496245.1 Pseudonocardia sp. ICBG601
CGTCGGGCACCGGCCGCAGCCAGCCGTCGAGGACGTGGGCCGCGGTGTTTGGTGATGGCGGTGCCGACCGTGGAGGTGGCGCTGTCGATGGTGCCCGCGCCGAGGGTGTTGATCGTGTACTCGGTCGGCCCGTACAGGTTGTAGCCCCACGTCCCCTCGGTTCGCGCAACCGCGACCACACCGACTCCGGCACCGCCTCACCACCGAGCAGCACCAACGGCGGCACGTGCGGACCGTCCAACAGACCCGCGGCGAACAGGTGATGGGCATAGGTCGGGGTCACGTTCACGACGTCGACCGCGTGCTCGGCGCAGTAGGCCACCAGACGCTCCGCGTCCCGGCGCAGCTGCTCGTCACACACGTGCACCTCGTGCCCCTCGACCAGCCACAGGAGCTCCTCCCACGACATGTCGAACGCGAACGACACCGTGTGCGCGATCCGCAACACACGACCACCCGCCGCCTCGATCGTCGGGGCGAAGATCTCGCGGCGATGGTTGACCTGCATGTTCGTCAACCCGCGGAACGGAGTGACGACACCCTTCGGTTTCCCCGTCGACCCCGACGTGAAGATCACGTACGCAGGGTGGTCCAGCCGGCCCGGGGTACCGGGCGCGAAAGCACCCAGCTCCTCGTCGGTCAGCGGCGTGTCCGGGACACCCGTCGAACAGACCGGCCTCGTCCAGACGCACCTGCGGCACGGACGGATCGAAGCGGGCGGCGACGGTGGAATCGGTGACCAACAGCGCCGCACCCGACGCGTCGAGGATCTCCGCGAGCCGCTCGTCGGGATGGTCCAGCTCCAACGGCACGTAGGCCGCACCGGCACGCAGCACCGCGAACAACGCGACGACGTTGGCCGTCGAGCGCGGCAGACCCAGCGCCACGACGGTCTCGGGGCCGGCACCGCGGGCCCGCAGGACCCGCGCGGTGCGGGTGACCCGGGCGTCGAGCTCGGCGAAGGTCAGACGGGACTCCCCCGCCACCAGGGCGGTGCGGTCCGGGCAGGTCGCGGCCCGCTCGGCGAGCAGCTCGGCGATCGTGGCGTCCGGGACCGGGGTGGCGGTCGCACCGGTGTCAACGGCGACGCCGAGGTCGACCGCGGCGAGCGGGGCGTCCGGCGCGGCGGTGAGGGCGTCGAGCACCGCGACGAAGCGGTCCATCAGCGACCGTGCGGTATCGGTGTCGACCGCCTCCGGACGGTGGTCGACGGTCAGCTCCATGTCGTCGAACGGGTTGACCGCGAACGACAGCGGGAAGTGGGAGTCGTCGAGGGTCTCGACGTCGGCCATCCCGTGCCGCTGCGCGGCCTCGGCGAACGCGTCCCAGGCGTTGCGCAGGGTGAACAGGGTGTCGAACAGCCGCGGACGGCCGGTGGCCTGCTGGATCTGCCCCAGCCCGAGGTACTCGTGCGCGACGAGGTCGGCGCGCTCGTCGGCGAGGCGGCGCAGCACGTCGGCGCCGGTGTCGGTGGGGGCGAGCCGGACCCGGACGGGGACGGTGTTGAGGAAGAGCCCGACGGCATGCTCCACCCCGGCGATCTCGTCCGGTGCGACGGCCATCGGCGTGCCGAGCACGACGTCGTCGCCGCCGGTGGCATGGCCGAGCACGACGCCGAGCGCCGCGATCAGGACGGTGTTGATGGTGACCCCGTGCCCGGCGGCGACGACCCGGACCCGGTCGGACAGCGGGACCCCGAGCCGGGTCCCAATCCGGGCCGAGGGTTCGGTGAAGGACCGCTGCTCCTCGCCCGCGACCAGGGTCGGGGCGGCGAGGTCGGCGTAGGCCCGCTCCCACACCTCGCGCGAGGTCTTCTCGTCCTGGTCGGCGGTCCAGCGCAGGTACGTGTCGTAGCCGGGCGCCGCCGGGGGCTCGCCACCGTCGTGCAGGGTGAGCAGGCGGTCGACGACGCGCATGGCCGAGGCGCCGTCGAACAGCTGGAAGTGGTTGGTGAGCACCAGCCGGTCCCGGCCGTCGGGCAGGTGCACGAGGAGCAGGCGGAACAGCGGCGGCGCGTCGAGCGGGATGGGGCGCGCCCGCTCCTGCTCGGCGGCCTCGCGGGCACCGTCCACGGACGCCACGGACAGCTCCGGCACCGGCAGGTCGGGGAGGTGACCCCGGACGACCTGGACCGGGCGACCGCGGTCGTCGGTGGTGAACCCCACCCGCAGCAGCGGCGTGGCCGCGACCAGCCGGGCCAGCGCGTCCCGGAGCCGCTCGCGGTCCAGGGTGCGGTCCAGGGTGAACACGGTCTGCAGGATGTAGACGCCGCTGCCGGCCGTGTCACCGCCGGTGCCCTCGGCGGCGTCGTAGACGGACTGGAAGTAGAGGCCCTCCTGCAGCGGGGACATCGGCCAGACGTCGGTGGCGGTGCCGCCGACCCGCTCGCCGAGCGCGGCGACGTCGGCCGGGCCGAGCCCGAGCAGGTCGCGCAGCAGCCGGGTGTCGGTGCGGACCGTCTGCGGTGCCGTGCCCGCGACGCGGGCCATCCCGGCCGGGGTCCGGTGGGCGAACACGTGCGAGGTGCGGACGTCGAGTCCGGCCTCGCGCGCGGCCCGCACGACCCGGGTGGCGAGGATGCTGTCGCCGCCGAGGGTGAAGAAGTCGTCGTCCGGGCCGACCCGGGCAGCACCGAGGACCTGGGCGAACGCGGCGCACAGGGTCCGCTCGACGTCGTCGGCGGGCTCGCGGTCCGCGGTGACGGGGCCCCCGCCGAAGTCGGGCTCGGGCAGGGCGCGGCGGTCGAGCTTGCCGTTGACGGTCAACGGCAGCCGCTCCAGCACGACGATCGCAGCCGGGACCATGTACCCGGGCAGGACGGCGCCCAGCGCGGTGCGCACGGCGGCGGGGTCGGCCGTGGTGCCGGGGGTCGGCACGACGTAGCCGACGAGCCGCCGGTCGGCGGCGTCGGTGCCGGTGTGCACCCGGGTGACCGCCTGCGCGATCCCCGGCAGCGTGAGCAGGCCGGCGTCGACCTCCCCCAGCTCGACCCGGTACCCGCGGATCTTCACCTGTTCGTCGGCGCGGCCGGCGAACTCCAGCTCCCCGGCCCGGTCGAACCGGGCGAGGTCACCGGACCGGTAGAGCCGGGTGCCGGGTGGGCCGTCGGGGTCGGCCACGAACCGGACGGCGGTGAGGTCGGGGCGGTCGGCGTAGCCCTGGGCGAGCTGGGCGCCGGCGACGTGGATCTCGCCGACGACGCCCTGCGGGACCGGTCGCAGCCGCCGGTCCAGCAGCCGTACCTCCAGCCCGGCCAGTGGGCCACCGACCGGGCTGACCGGCCGGTCGAGGTCGGCGGGGCCGATCTCGCGGTAGGTGGTGTGCACCGTGGTCTCGGTGATGCCGTAGAGGTTGGCCAGCACCGGGGCGCCGGGGGCGTGCCGGGCGCACCAGTCCCGCAGCAGCCGCGGCTCCAGTGCCTCCCCGGCGAACACCACGTAGCGCAGGGTCTCGGCCGCCGCGCCGCCGGTGGGCTCGGCGAGGGCCAGGGGGCCGAACGCCGAGGGCGTCTGGCTGAGCACGCTGACCCGCTCGGCCGCGATCAGTGCCCAGAGGCGCTCCGGGTCACGGGCGGTGTCGCCGTCGACGACCACGACCGTCGCGCCGGTCGCGACCGCGCCCCACAGCTCGAACACCGACACGTCGAAGGCGATCGAGTGGACCAGGGAGAACACGTCGTCGGCGGTGACGTCCATGGTGCCGCCGGGTGCCACGGTCGCCGCCAGCAGCGACAGCACCGCGCGGTGCGGGACCTCGACGCCCTTGGGCCGGCCGGTGGACCCGGAGGTGTAGACGATGTACGCCGGCTGCGCTGCGGGGACGGCGACGGGCTCGGGCAGCGGTGCGACGTCCGCCGGGAGCGCGTCGACCCTGACCACGCGCGGGCCGAGACCGGTCACGCTCTGCGGGGTCGTGGCGACGGCCAGCAGGCTGTGCGGCCGGGCGTCGCCGACGATGAGCGCGAGGCGACCGGCCGGGGAGTCGACGTCCAGCGGGACCGCGGTGGCCCCGGCGAGGGCGACGGCGAGCACCGCGACGACCATGTCTGCGCCGCGCGGGACGCCGACGGCCACCCGGTCCCCCGGGCGGACCCCGTCGGCGACGAGCACGGCGGCCAGCCGCCCGGCACGGTCACCGAGCTCGCGCCAGGTCAGCCGCTCCGCCCCGGCGACCAGCGCGGGGGCGGCGGGCCGGGCCGCGACGGTCGCGGCGAACAGCGCCGCGAGGGTGGCGGGGAGGGTCTCCGGGAGCCGGTCGGTGCCGGTCGGCGCCGGAGCGGGTGCCGGGGCCGGCGGGTCGAGCCGCAGCTGGGAGAGCCGGGTGCCGGGCGCCGAGGCGACCAGGTCCAGCAGCCGCTCCAGCCGCGCGAGCACCGCCTCGATCGTCGTGGCGTCGTAGAGCTCGGTGGCGTACTCGACGATCACGCCCAGCCGCGGGTCGCCGGTCTCGGTGACGGACTCGTGGAAGGCGAAGGTCGCGTCGAACTTCGCCGAGCCGGTGCCGGTGCGCCGGGCCGTGGTGACGGCGCCGTCCAGGTCGAGTTCGCTGCGGTCGGGGTCGGTGCGCAGGTAGAGCAGCTCCACCTGGAACAGGGGCGAGGCCGCGCCCCGCTCCGGGCCGATCCGGTCGACGACGCGGTCGAAGGGGACGTCGGCGTGCTCCATCGCGGCCAGGTCCGCGGTGCGGGCCCGGTCCAGGACCTCGGCCAGGGTCGGGTCACCGTGCAGGTCCAGCCGCAGCGCCAGGGTGGTCAGCGCGAACCCGACGACGTCCTCGGCCCCCGCGTGCCGCCGCGCCGAGACCGGGGTGCCGACCACGACGGTCTCCCCGGCGTCGTCGCCGGGGTCGCGGTCGGCGTCGGCGTGCGCCTCCAGCAGCACGGCCAGTGCGGCGTGCAGGAGCATGAACATGCTGGTCCCGTGCCGCTGGGCGGCGGCGCCGAGCGCCGCGGCCAGCTCGGTGCGGAACTCGGAGCGGACCTCGGCGCCGTGCCCACCGGGCGTCGCGGGCCGGGGCCGGTCGGTGGGGAGCGTGCTGACCGGCGGTGCGCCGGTCAGCCGGTCGGCCCAGAACTCCAGCTGGCGTCGTGCCCGGTCGGTCGGCTCCTGCGGGGTCCCGACGAGCGCGGCCTGCCAGGCGGCGACGTCGCCGAAGCGCAGCGGCGGTGCGGGCAGGGCGGGGGCGCGCCCGGCGCGGCGGGCGGCGTAGGCGGTGCCGAGGTCGGCGAGCAGGACCCGCAGGGACCACTCGTCGACGGCGATGTGGTGGCAGACGAGCCCGATGCGGTGGCGGTCGTCGGCAGTGCGGACGATCTCGGCGCGGACCGGGGCCTCGCGCTCCAGGTCGAAGCGGTGCCCGACGAGCGCGGCGAGCGTCGCGTCGGCGCCCGCCTCGTCCGACGCTCCGGTCCCGACGTGCACCGGGAGCTCACCGGGCGGATGGACGTCCACCGTGACCGTGCCGTCGGCGGTCTCGCCGTAGGTGGTGCGCAGCACCTCGTGACGGGCGACGACGTCGTGCAGCGCGGCACGGAACGCCTCGGGGTCGAACGGGCCGGCGACGGTCCACTCGCGGGGGACGTTGTAGGCCGCGCCGGGGCCCTGCATCCGGTACAGCGTCCACATCGGATGCTGGGCAGGGGCGAGGACCGCGGGTGCGGTGTCCGGGCGGCGGACCGGGCCGTCGGCGGCAGCCGGGTCCCGGTCGTCGGTACCGGCGAGGGCGCGGTCCGCGACCAGCGCGGCGAGTCCGGCGACGGTCGGGCGGGCGAAGACGTCGGGGACCGTGACCGGGGCGCCGAGCCGTGCCCGCACCCGGTTGGCCAGCCGCAGCGCGGACAGCGAGTGCCCGCCGAGGACGAAGAAGTCGTCGTCGACGCCGACCCCGGTGCGGTCGAGGAGCTGTTCGAACAGTGCGCACAGTGCGCGCTCGCGGTCGTCCCGGGGCGGGCGCGAGCCACCGTGGACGCGGTCGGGGACCGGCAGCGCACGCGTGTCGATCTTGCCGCCGGGGGTGCGCGGCAGCTCCGGGAGCACGACGACCGTGGCCGGCACGAACTGCGAGGGCAGCCGCTGCGCGACGGCCGGGCGCAGGTCCTCCCCCACGAGCTCGGCGGTGTCGTCGGCGGGGACGACGTAGGCGACCAGGGACGGTCCGTCGCCGACCGTGCGGGCGACGACCACGGCGCGCGCGCACACCCGGCTGTGCGACCAGGGCGGCCTCCACCTCGCCGGGTTCGACCCGCACGCCGCGCACGGTGACCTGGTCGTCGGCGCGGCCGAGCAGCTCGAACCGGCCGTCGGGCAGGCGCCGGGCGAGGTCACCGGTGCGGTAGAGGCGGGCACCGGGCACGGCAGGGTCGGCGACGAACCGGGCGGCGGTCTCGGCCGGCCGGCCGGCGTAGCCGCGGGCCACCTGCTCGCCGCCGACGTACAGCTCGCCGACGACGCCGTCGGGTACCGGGGCCAGGAACCGGTCGAGCAGCGCGACGGTGCTGCCGGGCACCACCCGTCCGGCCGTGACGTGCTCGCCGTCGACCTCGCCGGCGAGCACGTCGCCGGCGACCTCGGAGGATCCGTAGGAGTTCACGACGACCGAGCCGGGCGCCCACGCGCGCGCGGCCGCGACGGCGGTGGCGGTCAGCGGCTCGCCGGAGCAGATCCAGCGGCGCACCGCGACCGGGCCGGGGGTCTCGGCGAGCACGGACACCAGCGACGGGACGGCGGTGACCTGCGCGACCGGCTCGGTGCGCAGCAGCCGGGCCAGTGCCTCCGGCTCCGTCGCGGTGGCGTCGTCGGCGACCAGCACCCGCGCCCCACCGGCCAGCGCGGCGAGCAGTTCGGTGACCCCGTCGATGAAGGCGATCGAGCTCTTGGCGACCCGGACGTCACCGGGCTCGACCGGCCAGGCCCGGCCCGCCCAGTCCAGCCGCCGGGCCAGGCCGCGGTGGGTGCCGAGGACGCCCTTGGGCACGCCGGTCGATCCGGAGGTGTAGACGAGGTAGGCGGCCTGCTCGGGGCGCGGCCGGACGAACGGCCGGTCCGGGGCCGGGCCCGTCGCCAGGTCCGCGACGCTCGCCGTGGCCGCACCGGTCGTGACGGCGGCACCGTCGGTGATCACCAGGGCGGGCGCGGAGTCGGTGAGCACGTGCCGGATCCGTGCGGCCGGGTAGCCGGGATCCACCGGTACGAGGACCGCGCCGGCGCGCAGGACGCCGAGCACGGCGGCGACCAGGCCGGTGGTGCGGGGCAGCAGCACGGCGACCCGGTCCTCCGGCCCGATGCCGCGCGCACGCAGCGCGGCGGCGACGCGGTCGGCGGTGTCGTCGAGCTCGGCGACGGTCACCTCCACCGGAGCCTTCCCGGGGCCGGGCGCGCCGACCAGGGCCACCTCGTCGGCGCGGTCGGCGACGCCCGGGCCGAGCGCGTCGGCCGGGTTCCAGCGGGGCGCGCCGTCGGTGGCGGTGAGCGACCGGTGCACCGGGCGGGTGGTGAAGACGTCGGCGAGCCGGCGGTCCGGGTCGTCACCGGCGTCCTCGATCAGTGCCTCGAGGTCGGCCAGCAGGGTGGACACGGCGTCCGCGGTGAGGTGCGCCGCGGCGTAGGTGGCCTCGACGTCGAAGCCGTCGTCGGTGAGGAACACCTCCAGCGCCAGCGGGTGCTGGGCGGTGCCGTTGTCGGTGCGCAGCCAGCTCGTGGTGGCACCGGGCAGCTGCGGGCCGTCCAGCTTCTGGGTGAGGAACAGCAGCTGGGCCTCGAACAGCGAACGGTCCTGTCCCGACGCCGACGGGTTCAGCTGCTCGACGAGCCGGTCGTAGGGGAAGCCCTGGTGGGCGAACCCGTCGGCCGCGACGCCCGCGACCCGGCCGGTGAGCGACCGGACGGTGTCGTCGGACCGCACCTGCGAGCGCAGTACGACCAGGTTGCCGAAGTTGCCGACGAGCTCGGTGACCCCGCCCTCCTCGCGGTTGACCACGGCGGTGCCGACGGCGACGTCGCCGGTGCCGGCGAACCGGCTCAGCACGGCGCTGTAGCAGGCGAGGACCACCGTGTACGGCGTCGTGCCCAGCTGCGCGGACAGCTCCCGGACCGCGCGGGCGGCGGCCGGGGAGAAGCGCCGGTCGACCCGTCCACCCGTCTCGACCCCGGCCGTGGGGTCCTCGGCCGGCAGCCGGTCGAACAGCGCGGGGACCGGTTCGGCGAGCCGCTCCCGCCAGAACGCGGCGTCGGCGTCGTGGCCGCTCCCCTGCCCGGCCGCGGCCCACGCCCGCTGTTCGGCATCGGCGAAGTCCGCGACCTGGCGCTGCGGTGGGGTCGTGGTCACCGCACCGTCCAGGGCCTGCCGGTAGGCGCGCTCCAGGTCGCGGGAGATCACGGCGAAGGTGAGGCCGTCCCAGGCGATGTGGTGGACCTGCAGCAACACCGTCGTGCGTGCCGGGCCCTCCCGGACCACCGCCACCCGCAGCGCGGAGTCCGCGGCGAGGTCGTAGGGCCGCGACGCCCGCTCGCGGGCCAGCTCGCGAACCCGGGCACGACGCGCGTCGGCGTCGGCCCCGGGCGCGTCGAGGACCTCCCAGGGGTAGTCGAGCGAGTCGTGCACCCGCTGGAACGGGTCGCCGTCGTCGCCCGCGTGATAGGTGGTGCGCAACACCTCGTGCCGGGCCACCAGCGCGTCGAAGGCCGCCCGCAGGGCCGCCACGTCGAGGTCGCCGTCGACGGTCAGCTCGATGCACAGGTTGAACGCGGTGCTGCCCGGCACGATCTGGTGGTGCAGCCACATCCGTCGCTGCGCGAACGACAGCGGGAACTCGGTCCGACCGGCCCGGCGCGGCGCGGCGCCGGGGTCGCTGCGGCGCAGGCCGGACTCGGCCAGGCGCCGGCGATCAGGGCGCGCTTGCGCTCGTCGAGACTGGTCATGGTGGTGGCCTCCGGTGTCCCGGGCGGGACGGATGGGTGCGGTCGTTCGGGTGCGGTCGTTCGGGTGCCGCAGTTCGGGCGCGGCGCGGCGGCGGGGCTCAGCAGTGCAGAGGACCGCTCACCGGTCGGCCAGCGCCCGGTCGACCTCGTCCTCGGCGAGCGACTCGATCTCGTCGACGACCTCGGCGACGGCGTCGAGGCGTTCGGGCTCCTGCGCGCGCAGGGCCCGGCACAGCTCCCGCACCGTCGGGTGGGCGAAGACCGTGCGTGCGGAGACGGCGTCGGTGTCGAGCAGCTCCCGCAGCTGGGAGACGATCACCGTGACCAGGACCGAGTCCCCGCCGAGGGCGAACAGCGGGGTCTCGACGCCCACCGGGCCGTCGTGCTCGAGCACCTGCGCCCACACCCGAGTCACCACCCGCTCCAGGGCGGAGTCGGGCTCGACCCGGTCTCCGCCCTCGGCCACCCGCTCGGCGACGGCGGCCCGCACGGCCCGGCGGTCGATCTTGCCGTTCGCGGTCAGCGGCATCCGGTCCAGCGCGACGACCGCCCGCGGGACCATGTGCGGCGGCAGCGCGTCCGGGAGCGCGGCCGCGACGGTGTCGGGGTCGGCGGTGCCGTGCACGGCGACCGCGAGCACCGCGTCGCCGACGACGACGGCGACCGCGCGGGCGACCCCGTCGACGGCGGCGGTGGCGGCCTCGACCTCCCCCAGCTCGACCCGGAAACCGTTCAGCTTGACCTGGTCGTCGCGACGGCCGAGGAACTCGACGGTGCCGTCGGATCGGTAGCGGGCGAGGTCCCCGGTGCGGTACCAGCGGCGCCCGTCGAGCGTCAGGAAGCGGTCCGCGGTGCGGTCCGGGTCGCCGCGGTAGCCGTGCGCCACCCCGGCGCCGCCGATCCACAGTTCGCCGGGAACGTGGTCGGGTGCGTCGCGGCCGAGGTGGTCGACGACGCGCAGCGCGACCCCGTCGAGCGGGGTGCCGTAGGGAACGCACCGCCACTCCGGGTCGACGGCACCGGGGCCGTCGCCGACCTCGGTGACGGTGGAGTGGATCGCGGTCTCGGTCGTGCCGCCGAGCCCGGCGAAGCCGCAGCCGGGCACCCGTTCGCGCAGCCGGCCCGGCAGATCGGTGCCCACCCGGTCGCCGCCGAGCAGGACCTGGCGCAGGGTGTCGCCGAGGTCGTGCCCGGTGGCCAGCAGCGCGTCGAGCAGCGCCGGCACGCAGTTGAGGATCGTGACGCCGTGCTCGCGGATCGCGCGTGCCCAGTGGTCGGGGTCGCGCTGGGCGCCCTCGGGCACGACGACGGCGGCACCGCCGGTGCCGAGCACCGCGAACAGGTCGAACACCGACAGGTCGAAGTCGAGTGCGGAGACCGTGAGCGTCCGGACGCCGCTCCCGATCCGGTAGCGGCGGACGAGGTCGTCGAGGGTGGCGACGGCGGCGCGGTGCGGGACCTCGACTCCCTTGGGCTCGCCGGTGGAGCCGGAGGTGAACAGCAGGTAGGCGGCCTGCTCCGGGTCCGGGCCGGCCGCCTCGGGCAGCGGCGCGTGGGCCAGGAGCTCGGTGAGCGTCACCCGGTCCTCCCCCGGCTCGGCGGTGATCGCCCACCGGTGCCCGGACACCGCCCGGATCCGCTCGACCCTGGCGGGGGGCTGCTCCACGCCCAGCGGCACGTAGGTGCCGCCCGCGGCGAGCACCCCGAGCACCGCGACGACCTGCTCCGGTCCGCGCGGCAGCGTCACCGCGACCGGCTCGCCCGGCGCGACCCCGCGCTCGCGCAGCCCGGCCGCGACCCGCAGTGCCCGGTCGGCCAGCTCGGCGTGGCCCAGCACCCCGGAGTCGGCGACGACGGCGGGGGCGTCCCCGCGGGCGACGGCGCCGGCGAAGAAGTCGTGGTGCAGCGGTCGCGCCGGCGGCAGCTCGGCGGTGGTGTTGACGCGCTCGCGCACGGCGAGCTGGTCGGCGGGCAGCAGCGCCGGGACGGGTACGGACCAGGTCCGCTCCTCGCCCAGACCGCGCACGAGCCGGCTGAACGCGGCGAACATGGCCTCGCCGACGCCGTCGGGCAGCAGGTCGGCGCGGACGTCCCAGTTGACCACGATCTGCCCGCCGACCTCGGTGATCTGCGCGTCGAGCAGGACCTGCGGCCCCTGCGAGATCATCCACACCGGGTCGCCGAACAGCGCCCGCGCCTGCTCGTCGAACAGCTCGCCGAGGTTCAGCCCGCTGGTGAAGACCACCGGTGCGAGTACCTGCTCGCCCGCGCGGCGGCCGAGCTCGCGCAGCACCTCCACACCGGAGAAGGCGGCGTGCTCGGCGTCGGAGTGCAGCCGGTGCTGGACGGCCCGTGCCCGTTCCAGGAACGTCGCGGGCGTGGTCAGGTCGACCTCGAGCAGGACCGAGCCGGTGAAGTCACCGACGACCCGGTCGATCTCGGGGTGGACCGGGTCGCGGTCGAACAGCGGGACGTTCACCACGAACCGTGGCTGCGCGCTCCACGCGCCGACCACCTCGGCGTAGGCGGTGGCGATGACGGCGGCCGCGGTCAGACCGTGGCGGCGGCACGCGGCGAAGACCGCGTCCCGCTCGTCGCCGGCCAGGGTGAACGCGAGCCGCTGGGCGCGCGGCCGGCCGGTGCCGTGTTCCACCGCGGGCAGCTCGGGCGCCCCGGGCAGGTCGGCGGCCCGGGTCTCCCAGTAGGCACGGGCGGCGTCGGACACCGCCCGGCGTGCAGCCGGCCTGGCCTGCAGGTACTCCCGGTAGGTGACGCCGATCGGTTCGGTCTCGGGCGCGTCGAGGCGGTGGGCGTAGCAGTGGGCCAGGTCGGCGAGCAGCACCCGGAAGCTGACGGCGTCCGCGGCGACCATGTCGACGTCGACGTGCAGCCGGGCTCCGTCGGGCAGCAGGCTCACCGCGACCCGGAAGACCTCGCCCCGCTCGATCGCGAGCATCTCGTGCGACATCGCGTCCCGGGTCGCGGCCAGCCGCTGCTCGCGCTCGGTGTCGGACACCGCACGCAGGTCGTGCACGACGGGCGTGCCCTGGCCGTCGGCGGGCAGGATCTCCTGGCGGCCGTTGTCGGTGATGCGGGCGCGCAGCATGGGGTGCCGGTCGACGAGCCGGCGGACGGCCGCGGCCAGCCGGTCGGGGTCGAGACCGGGCCCGTCGAACTCCAGGTACAGGTGCGGGGCCACCCCGCCCAGGGGCTGGGCCGGGTCGCGGCCGGCCCAGTACGCGTGCTGGAGCAGGGCCAGCCCGAACTCGGCGGACTCGTCGGTCGCGGCGGGCTGCCCCGCGTCGGTGGGCTGCTCGTCGGTGCCGTCCGTCGCCGGGGCGGCGTCGGGACGGCGGGCCAGGAGCGCGGCCCACGCCGCGACGGTCGGGCGGGCGGCGAGGTCGCCGAACCCCACGTCGAGCCCCTCGTCGCGCCAGCGCGAGACCAGGCGCATGAGCGCGATGGACTGCAGGCCGAGCTCGAACAGGTCGTCGTCGTCGCCGACGTCCGCGGGCTCCTCGTCGACCAGGTCGGCGATCAGCTCACGGAGCTCGTCGGTGGACACGGGGCTCATCGGGGTGGTTCCTCCTGCGCGGTGGTTGCGGACGCTCAGCGACCGGCGAACTGGTCGAGGGCTCCGGGCACCGGAGCGGCGGGGTCGGTGTCGAGCTCGACGATCCGGTTGTGGGCGTCGACGTGGACGACCCGCGGCACGTGGTCGGCGACAGCGGACTGCGGGACCTGCTGGTAGGCGACGATGATCGTGAGGTCGCCGGGGTGCACGAGGTGTGCCGCGGCCCCGTTGACACCGATCACGCCGGTACCGCGCTCACCGGTGATGACGTAGGTCTCGAGGCGGTTGCCGTTGTCGATGTCGAGGACCTGGACCTTCTCGCCCTCGACCAGCCCGGCCGCGTCCATGAGGTCCTCGTCGACGGTGAGCGAACCGACGTAGTGCAGGTCGGCCTGGGTGACCGTGGCGCGGTGGATCTTGCCGCTGAGCAGCGTGCGGTACACCTGCGGGACGACATCGGCGACGCCGGACATGGGGGTTCCTTCCGTTTCGGGGGTGAGGGGTGGAGCGGGTCAGCCGGTGCGGTCGGCCAAGCTGCGCGGTCGCAGGTCGGTCCAGTGCTGCTCGACGTGCGCGAGGCAGGACGCGCGGTCGGCCGGACCGTGCGCGACCTGCCAACCCGCGGGGACGGCGGCGAACCCGGGCCACAGGGAGTACTGACCCTCGTCGTTGACCAGGGCGTAGAACGTCCCGGTCTCGTCGTCGAACGGGTTGACGGACATGGCTGTCTCCTCTGTCGTCGGTCGGGTCGGATCAGCGCGCGGCGCGACCGGCGGGACACGGGCCGGACCGCTCGGTGCCGGCGGACACCGCCCGCTCGAGCTGGTCGTGGCCGTCGCGGGTCGACGGTCGGGGGCTGCTGGTATCACGGAGAGCGACCGGGCTCCCGAGGCTCGCGCTCCCCGTCGTGGTGTCCTCGGTGAGGCTGCCGTGGTGCCGCCCGACCTCGTCCCGACACTCGGCGACGCAGCCGGTCGTCCGACCGCCACCGCTTCGCACCCTCGCGGGGTCGGCCATCACTGTCCCTTGCACATGGTCGGCTGCACTTCTCTAAGGCGAGCCTAACTTCATCACATCGATCAACATCCCGCCTAGAGAGTGACATCACGCAGAACTCCCACACCGCCCGAAACGCCAGGTCGGAGTAGCGTGAGGAGGCCAGCGTCACTCGTTTGACTGATCTCGTCGCGCGTTGGCGTTACTGCGTCCTGGTGTGACGCCCCGGGCCTCCTCGGCCCGTTCGACGGAGGCCCCGGCCCCGGGGATCAACCCTCCGCACACGACTGCGGCCGGCACCGGGGATGCCGGAGCCGGCCGCAGTGGAGGACGAGGGACTACTTGGACACGGCGTCCGACAGACGCGGGGCGATCCGGTCGACGATCCATGGGATCGACAGCGGGGACGGGTTGCGCAGCCCGATGAACTCGTCGTAGTCGTAGGTCACGACCGCGCCGCGCTGCACCACCGGCAGCCGCTCGTACAGCGGGTTCTGCTGGAGGGTCCTGAGTGCCTCCGCGTCACCGCCGTCGAACAGGACGAGGGCGTCCGCGTCGAGCGAGGCGATCTGCTCGGAGGAGAGCTGCACCCCGAACGACTCCCCCTTCGGCAGCGCGAGGATCTGCGGCGACAGCGAGAGCCCCAGCGCCGCGGGCACCGAGTTCATCGCGTCGTCCGGGTCACGCAGGGCGGTCACCGCACCGGGCTGCACGAAGCCGAAGGTGTAGGTGGCACCCTGCAGCGCCGGGTGCGCGGCCCGCGTCTCGTCGAGCTTCGTCTGCACCTGGCCGATGACCCGCTCGGCGTCGGCCGGCCGGCCGAGCGCCGTCGCGAGCTGCGTCGTCATCTCCTGCCAGGTGTCCTGGGCCGGGCCCTTCTGGTAGCCGATCGTCGGCGCGATCGCACTGAGCTGCTGGTAGGACTTCTGCAGCGCGAAGTAGCCAGGGGCGAAGATCAGGTCCGGCTTCAGGGCGGCGACCTGCTCGATGTTCACCTCGGTGGCCTCGCCGGTCACGGGGAGCACCTCGACGTCCTTGGCCCCCGGGGCCTGCGACGTCCACGGGGAGAGACCGGACTCGCTGCCGCTGGAGGACGCTCCGACGACGGGCGCCTGCAGCGCCAGTGCGACGTCGAACCCGGTGGGCCCGAGCGCCACGATCCGTGAGACACCGGGCGGCACGGTCGTGGTGCCCAGTGCGTGGGTGACCGTGACCGAGCCCTGGGCGGTGTCGGGGGCACCGGAGGACTCACTGCCGCAGGCGACGGTTCCGAACAGCAGCGCGCCGCACACGGCGGCACCGAGGAGTCCTCGGCGACTTAACTTAGGCATACCTCGTAAGTTACGCAGGAGGTACTCGTCCGCGGAAGATCGGTCGCGGTATCGGTGCGGCACCGCACAGTCACGATGGTCCGATGAGGACCGACGCGCATGAGCAGGGGCCCCGGGCCGTGACGGCCCGGGGCCCCTGCTCATGCGGTCGGAGGCGAGCGTTGGTCGGGGCGCACTCTTCGGCGCCCGGCGTCGTGCCGCGTTGGTCGCGTTCCCGGTCCGGCGCCTCCCGGGCCGGCGCGGTCGGGCGTGTCCTCGCGGTCGGTGGCGGTGTCGGTGCGAGGACGCCGGATCGTGCGACGGCGGGCGGTCCGAGGCCGGGCTTCGGGCCACGGACCGGACGCGGCGACGATGGCGAAGAACGCGGCGTCGGTGTCGGGCCCGGTCTCGACGTGGGCGGTGACCCCGCAGTCGGGTGAGGTACGGCCGTCGAGCGGCATCTCGACGACGGGGGCCGTGTCGGCTCGGGCCGGAACACCCGAGGGCGCTACACACGGGGCGTCCAGCATCGTCATCACCTCACGAGGGTCGAGGAGCGGAGTCGCCCCGGTCGGAGCACCGCGGACGGTGCCCGACCCGTGGGCGACTCCACCGTGCGGTTCGAGTGATGGTCGGTCGATGATCAGAAGTCTCGAGGTGGCTGCCACCCCCTTCCGAACCTGTCGTCGTGGCCGTTCCGTGGCCGTTCGGTGGCCGTGACCTCGGCGGACCGCCGCGTCAGGGAGGACCGGACCAGGAGCTGTCGTCCGCGATCGTCGACCCGATCGCGACGTGCGTCGGCCAACCCGGGGCCGCCGGGACGAACGGTCTGGCGTCCGGGTCGAGGAACCGGTCCAGCGCACGGAACGGATTGGTACGCATCACCAGGTTCTCACCTCCCTTTCCGACCTTTTCCACGCACACCGGGAAACGGGGCACGGCACGGACGACGTCACCATATCTGTCGCCCGGGCTCACTTCGGCCTACCATTCCCGGCCTGCTCGGAGGAACCGTCGCTCACACTCGGACGGTTGTCGTGCGGTGTCCGATCTCTCGGACACCTCCACTAATAAGACACTCCACGGCGGTTGTCAAGGACGCGGATCCGACCTGACTTTGGTCACCCGAGCCTGGTTTCGCAGCTTGTACTGCGCTGAGCTGCGGTGATGTGTTTGCGCGGGAGCGGTGTGAGGCACTAATTCGGTGCTCTACGCTCGGTCAGGTGGCGTGGGTGAGGCGGGTACGGACGGCCTCCGGGGCGACCGCGGTCCAGATCGCCGAGTCCGTGCAGGGCCATCGACGGATCGTGGCCCATGTCGGGTCAGCGCACACCGAGGCCGAGCTGGGCCTGCTGGTCGAGCAGGCCCGTGGGCTGATCGACGACGCTGCACAGCAGGCCCTGGATCTGGGCGTCGCGCCGTCACCCCGGCGGGCCGAGCTGATCGCGCCCACCGCGGCCGGCGGTGCCACGCAGGAGGGGCTGTTCGGCCAGATGCCGCGGCGCGCCCCGAGCACCACAACCCGGCGGGTGGGTGCGCCGCAGGTGATCACGACCGGGTCGCGGGTGCTGTTCGACATCCTCGCCGAGGTCTACGCGGGCCTCGGGTTCGCAGAGGTCGCTGATGACACGTTCCGCGACCTGGTGATCGCCCGGATCGTCGAGCCCACGTCCATCCTGGACACCGGTCGGGTGCTGGCCGGTCTGGGCGTCACCGCGGCGAGCGAAAAGACGATGCGCCGCACCCTGCTGCGCTGCACCGGGCGCAGCTACCGCGACGAGATCGCGAGGGCCTGCTTCACCCACGCCCGTGGCAGTGGGGATGTGTCGTTGTGTCTCTACGACGTCACCACCCTCTACTTCGAGGCGGAGAAGGAGGACGACCTGCGCAAGGTCGGGTTCTCCAAGGAACGCCGGGTCGACCCGCAGGTCGTCGTCGGGCTGCTGGTCGATCGCGCAGGGTTCCCCCTCGAGATCGGCTGTTTCGAGGGCAACAAGACCGAGACCGCGACGATCCTGCCGATCATCGAGGCCTTCCGGGCCCGACACCAGCTGCCGGTCGAGCCGGGCGGGATGGTCGTGGTCGCCGACGCAGGGATGCTCTCGGCCGCGAACCTGCGCGACCTCGACGAGGCCGACCTGCGGTTCATCGTCGGCTCCCGACTCACCAAGGCCCCGGTTGACCTGGAGTCGCACTTCCACTGGCACGGCGACGCCTTCGTCGACGGGCAGATCATCGACACCCTCACACCACGCGACCGCCGCACCGGGCGCAGCGAGAACAGCCCGAAGGTCAAGGCCGAGCCCGTCTGGAACCCCAACCAGCATCCGGGATCCTGGCGGGCGGTCTGGGCCTACTCCACGAAGCGGGCCGTCCGGGACCGGCGCACGTTGACCCTGCAGGAGAACCGGGCCCGCGAGGTCATCGCCGGCGAGAAGCCCGCGCGCACACCGCGGTTCGTCAAGGTCACCAACGGCTCCCGCGCCCTGGACGAGGCCTCCTTGGCTCGGGCATACCGGTTGGTCGGGTTGAAGGGCTACGTGACCAACATCCCGGCCGGCGGCGCAGCGGCCGGGGAGATCATCGGCGACTACCACGACCTCTGGCACGTCGAGCAGTCCTTCCGGATGAGCAAAACCGACCTACGCGCCCGCCCGATGTTCCACCACCAACGCCAGTCCATCGAAGCGCACCTGACCATCGTGTTCACCGCCCTCGCAGTCGCCCGCGAGATCCAGAACCGCACCGGGCTCACCATCCGCAACGTCGTCCGCCAGCTCCGACCACTGCGCTCGGCCACCATCGCCATCAACGGCACCCAGCAGACCTTCCCGCCCGCCGTCCCCGCCGACAAACAGGCCCTCCTCGACGCGCTCCGTCAGCCCGCGGCGAAGCACTAAGACAAGTGACCGAAGTCAGGTCCGATACCGGGAGGCTTATTCAGGGCCCGTGAAATAACGATCTAGCCCGGCGTGTCGGGTTGGGCGACAGCCCGTCCATCGCGAAGATTGGTTTGTCGAATCAATCCGAGATGAATGGGCTGTCGCAGTATGTACTATACCACTGGCTTTCGGCGTGATGAGATTCAGGATCTTGCCGCTCTGGTGCATGAGCAGGATCAGCGGAACGCGACTGGCCTGCGACGGCCTTGGCCGCCGATTCTGGGATTGTTCTGGTCGGTGGTGATCACGTTGGCGTATCTGCGCGGGAATCGTGTGCAGTGGGAGTTGGCGGAAACCTACGGGGTGTCGCAGTCGACGGTCAGTCGAGCGATCGCGGGGGTGACACCGTTGCTGGCGCAGGCGCTGCGGAGTGTAGTTCCGACTGCGGAGGAGCTTCGTGCCGATCGGCAGTACATCATCGACGGAACCCTGCTGCCCTGCTGGTCATGGACCGCCGTACCAGGTCTGTGGTCGGGCAAGCATCGCACCACCGGCGTCGTCGTCCAGGTCGCAGCCACCCTGGAAGGGCAGCTGTCGTGGATCTCCGACCCGACCCCAGGCTCCCGACACGACCTACATTGCCTCGACCAATCCGGCGCCCTCGACCACCTCGCCACATACCCACCGATCGGCGATAAAGGCTACATCGGGCGCGGCATGCTCACCCCGTTCAAAAAACAACCCGGCCGGGAACTTCTCGACTGGCAGAAAACATTCAACAAGAGCCTCAACCGCACACGCGCCACCATCGAGCGAGTCATCGCCCATATCAAGTCGTGGAAAGTTCTCCACACAGACTACCGCCGACCCTACGCCACATTTAAAACGACGATCTCGGCAGTCATCGGACTCATCTTCTACGCACTTACCTGACGGAGCCTGAATAAGCCTCCGGGAGGCTTATTCAGGGCCCGTGAAATAACGATCTAGCCCGGCGTGTCGGGTTGGGCGACAGTCCGTCCATCGCGAAGATTGGTTTGTCGAATCAATCCGAGATGAATGGGCTGTCGCAGTATGTACTATACCACTGGCTTTCGGCGTGATGAGATTCAGGATCTTGCCGCTCTGGTGCATGAGCAGGATCAGCGGAACGCGACTGGCCTGCGACGGCCTTGGCCGCCGATTCTGGGATTGTTCTGGTCGGTGGTGATCACGTTGGCGTATCTGCGCGGGAATCGTGTGCAGTGGGAGTTGGCGGAAACCTACGGGGTGTCGCAGTCGACGGTCAGTCGAGCGATCGCGGGGGTGACACCGTTGCTGGCGCAGGCGCTGCGGAGTGTAGTTCCGACTGCGGAGGAGCTTCGTGCCGATCGGCAGTACATCATCGACGGAACCCTGCTGCCCTGCTGGTCATGGACCGCCGTACCAGGTCTGTGGTCGGGCAAGCATCGCACCACCGGCGTCGTCGTCCAGGTCGCAGCCACCCTGGAAGGGCAGCTGTCGTGGATCTCCGACCCGACCCCAGGCTCCCGACACGACCTACATTGCCTCGACCAATCCGGCGCCCTCGACCACCTCGCCACATACCCACCGATCGGCGATAAAGGCTACATCGGGCGCGGCATGCTCACCCCGTTCAAAAAACAACCCGGCCGGGAACTTCTCGACTGGCAGAAAACATTCAACAAGAGCCTCAACCGCACACGCGCCACCATCGAGCGAGTCATCGCCCATATCAAGTCGTGGAAAGCCCTCCACACAGACTACCGCCGACCCTACGCCACATTTAAAACGACGATCTCGGCAGTCATCGGACTCATCTTCTACGCACTTACCTGACGGAGCCTGAATAAGCCTCCGGAGAACCGTCGTCGCGAACCGGTTCCACCCACTCGACGTCGCCCTCCCCGATCACGGTTTCCTCCGGGTCGGGCTCGGGCGCGACGAGCCGCACCCGGGCGTCGGCGCCGGGACTGTAGAGCGACTCCGCCCCATCGGCCCACCGGACCCGGTACGGCGGCTCCCCGTTCTGTCCCAGCACGCCGAGCACCTCACCGAGTCGGGCGGTTCGCCCCAGCGTGGCGGACTCGACGACGATGTGGTCGCCCACGACTGCCTGCATCGTTCTCCACCTTCCTCCTTCTCCTGCGGTGCTCACCCTCGGGACCGGGGGCTCGGTGACGCGACGCCCCGGCACGGGCGCGGTGACCGGCCCCCGTCGCGATGGTCCGGGGCCGTGACCAGCGTGTCCAGTGCAGCCGACAGATCGGGGAACTGCCCGATCCGCTCCAGCACGGCGTGGGCCCGCACCCCGGCCCGTGCCGCGAGGTGCCCCGCACCGACGAGGTGGAAACCCACCCCGCGGCGCGCGGTCGCGTAGGTGGCGTGGCGCAGAGCGGACAGCCCCGGCGAGGGCGCAGCCGCGACCCCGGCCAGGTCGGCCAGGATGTGCCCGGCCCGCACACGGGCGTCGTCGAGCAGGGCGAGGCGGGCGTCGACCTGGCGCAGGATCCGCGCACCCGCTGTGGTGTCCAGGAAGCCCCACACCCGGATCCGATACACATCCGGATGCGGGGAGTCCACTCTGATCCGATCAACTCCCATCACAGAAGCCCTCCTTCTCGCACCCCTGTTCCGGCGATGTCCGCGCGGCACCCCGGTCCTCGCGGAACCGATCGCGCGGCGCTGTCACATCGCGTTCTCGACACAGACGAACCGATTCCGACGACGGCCCTATTCCTGGCGACGCACCATGGGGGGTCGATATCGAGGGGAACAGAGGATCGCGCCGACCATCTGCCGGGAACCGGAATCCGCGCACCGCACGCGGCCCTGTTCCTCGACACGGTCGGCGGACGACGGCTCGACGCGCGATCACGTGGCCCACCGGATCCCGTCGAGCCGCGCCGGGAGGGCGGACACCCGCACCGGAGGGACCGAGCACGGAGCCGGACCCGGAGCTGCGACGGTCGTGGGTCATGACGAGCGGACTACCCGGCTGCGCCGAGGGCATGCCGGCGGAGAGACCTCTGCTGCCCGGAGCGGACGACCCGGCCGACACCCCGGTCGGCGGTCCGACGTCAGCGGAGCGAGCAGAGCAGGCCGTGGAACGCGGTCCAGACGGCCTCGCTGTCCACCGTCCCCCGCGCCTCGGCCAGCCACAGGGCAGCCTCGTTCATCGCACCGGACAACAGCCTGGTCAGCGGCTCGACCGGCTGCGCCGCGATCACCCCGTCGTCGACGAGCTGCTGCAGCGACTCCGCCAGATGCCGCGCGGAGGTCTGCTCGTCCAGCCGCCGCCACTCCGCCCACCCCAGGACCGCGGGCCCGTCGATCAGCATGATCCGGGACAGCTCGGGGTCGTTCGACACCGACAGGAACGCCCGGCACCCTTCGACGAAGGAGACCCAGGAGTCCGCGTCGTCGGACACCGATGTGGCCACCCGGTCGGCGACCTCCGACTGGACCTGCGCGAGGACCTCGCGGAACAGGCCGATCTTGCCGTCGAAGCTGTGGTAGAGGGCCCCCTTGGTGACACCGGCGGCGGCCACGATCTCGGCCAGCCCGACCGCGCCGTAGCCACGCTGGGCGAACAACGTCCGCGCCTCCTGGATCAGCGCCTGGCGCGTCTGCTCCCGCTGCCGGACCCGCACTCCGGTCATCGACCCTCCCCGATTTCATGTACCGACGGTATGTGAACGTGCTACGGTCCCCTTGTACGTACCGATGGTACGCCAACTTCGACCAAGGAGTCCCGTCATGACCACCGTCGCGCCTCGCGAGCAGCGCGCCGGTACCCGCGAATGGCTCGGCCTCGCGGTACTGGCACTTCCCACCCTCCTCGTCTCGATGGACGTCAGCGTCCTGCACCTGGCCGGTCCCGCGATCACCCTGGATCTCGGCGCCACCGCACAGCAGATGCTGTGGATCATCGACATCTACGGCTTCATGATCGCGGGCCTGCTGGTCACGATGGGCAGCCTCGGCGACCGCATCGGGCGGCGGAAGCTGCTCCTGATCGGCGCGGCCGCCTTCGGCGTCGCGTCGATCGTGGCCGCACTGGCGACCAGCCCGGAGGCTCTCCTGGTCAGCCGGGCCGCTCTGGGGATCGCCGGCGCGACCCTGATGCCCTCGACCCTGTCACTGATCAGCGCGATGTTCGGCGACCCGCGCCAGCGCGGCATGGCGATCGGGCTGTGGGTCACCATGTTCTCGGTCGGGATCGCGCTCGGTCCGGTGATCGGCGGCGCGCTGCTGCAGGTCTTCTGGTGGGGCTCGGTCTTCCTGATCGCGGTGCCGGTCATGGCGCTGCTGCTCGTCGCCGGACCGCTCCTGCTGCCGGAGTACCGCGCCGACCAGGCCGACCCGATCGATCTGGCGAGCGTCGCCCTGTCCCTCGGCGCGATCATGCCCGTCGTCTACGGCCTCAAGGAGCTCGCGGTGGGAGGCAACGCCGGCATCGCCGCGATGGCGATCGTCGCCGGTCTGACACTCGGCGTCGTCTTCGCCCGCCGGCAGCGGCGCCTGACGACCCCGCTGATCGACCTCACCCTGTTCCGGAGCCGGGCCTTCAGCACCGCCGCCGTGGCCATGCTGCTGGCGATGTTCGTCGCCGGCGGCACCTACCTCTACGTGACCCAGTACCTGCAGCTGGCACAGGGGCAGTCCCCCCATGGCGGCCGGCCTCTGGCTGCTGCCCGCGGCGCTCGGGCTGATCGTGACCTCGATGGCCGCTCCGGCCCTGGCCGGACGCTTCGCGCCGGCCCACATCGTCGCCGGCGGTCTCCTGATCTCCATCGTCGGACACCTGATGCTCGCAACGGTCGGCCCGGAGACCGGACTGTGGGTGGCGGTGGTCGGATTCAGCCTGACCTACGCCGGTGGCGGCCCGCTGATCGCCCTGGGCACCGACCTGATCGTCGGCTCCTCCCCGCCGGAGAAGGCGGGCTCGGCGGCCGCCGTCTCCGAGACCGCGACCGAGCTGGGCATGGCACTGGGCGTCGCGGTGCTCGGCGCGCTCGGCACGTTCATCTACCGCACTCAGCTCGCGGGATCCCCTGTCGGAGGAGAGGCGGGAGGTGCCGACACCTTCGCCGGCACCGTGGAGGCTGCCGGCCGGCTCCCCGGCACGGAGGCCGGAGAGCTGGTCGCAGCGGGCACCCAGGCGTTCACCTCGTCGCTGTCGACGATCGGCCTGGTCAGTGCGGTGCTGTCCGCCGTGATGGCGGTGGCGATCGTGCTGGGTCTGCGCACCAGGAGCTGACCGGCTCGGCGCGGTGATCGGGCGACCCGCACCGATCACCGCTGCCGCCGCCGTATCGGACATACAGCTCGATAGGGCCCTGATAGCCCACACACCTACGGTCGGACGTACCGAACTCACCGCCCAGACCGGGCAGGAGTCCGATACGCCGTGGAGGCGCTGTGGGGGAGCTCGCGCACAGGGTGGTGGGTCAGGCGGAACCGTTGCCGGCCCGCCGCCCCGGGAACATCGGGACGTCGAGCCGGACGGAGTTCCCGGACCTGCTCGGCGAGCTTGTCCGGAGAGGACAGCTGTCCTACACCCGGACGTCGTTCGCCGAGGGGAGCACCGTGTACCGCGGACAGCACCCGTTCTTGCGGAGGAGGTCGGCGAACTGTACATCGGCGGTGCGGGGCTCGCCGTCGGCTACCACCGTCGAGCCGGACTGACCTCGATGCGATTCGTCGCCGACCCGACGTCCCCGCACGGCGGCCGCCTCTACCGCACCGGTGATCTCGCCCGGTCGTCCCCGGACGGGCGGATCCGGATCCTCGGTCGCTGCGACGACCAGGTCAAGATCCGCGGATTCCGGATCGAGCCCGGTGAGATCGAGCACGCCCTGGTGGGCGTTCCCGGAGTCGCCGAGGCGGTGGTGACCAGCGTCAGGAGCCCAGAGGGCAGCACGTCACTGGACGGTCACATCCGGCCCGTCGACGTGAGTCGGCCGCCGGACGCCGACCGGTTGCGCAGCAGCCTGAGCCGCGTCCTTCCCGGCTACATGATCCCGGCCCGCTTCCTGGTGCACGACACGTTCCCACGGACCCCGAACGGCAAGCTCGACCGTGCGGCCCTCGCCACGTCGGGCCGGCCCGCTGTCGGCGCGCATCAGCCGGCGACGACCGACGCGCTGTCCGACGACGACGCGGGCCCCACCGCACGGCTGATCGCCTCCGTGCTGGCCGATGTCCTCGGCCGCGACACGGTCGGTGTCCACGAGGACTTCTTCGCCATGGGTGGCGACTCACTGCGCGCCGTACAGATCGTCCTGCGGCTGAACGAGCAGCTCGCCACGGAGGTGCCGATCAACTCGCTGTTCGAGGTCCGCACGGTGTACGGGCTCGCCCGGATACTGGACAGCGGCGCCGATGCGACACCGATGCCCAGCCCCGCCGCCGGTGACGAGGCACGGCTCTCCGCGGCCCAGTGGCGACTCTGGCTGCGACACCGCGCCGACCCCGAGAACACTGCCGACGGCTCGGCCGTCGTCGTGCGGCTACCGGGGCCGTTCGACCGGGCGGCACTGGACACGGCATTGGACGGACTGTTCCGACGACACCCGATGTTGTGCACCCGCTACGAAGCCGACGCGGCCGGGCTGCCCGTCGCCGCCGTGGGCCCACCTCCCGGACCACCCCCGCTCGAGACGGCCGATCCGGAATCGGTCCTGGCCGCCGAGCTGGCCAGGCCCTTCGATCTCGCACACGAGCCGCCCGTACGGCTGCGTCTGGTCCGGCCGACCCCGTGCGCCGCGCCGTTCCTCTTGGCGGTCGTGCATCAGATCGCGGCCGACGAGAGGTCGCGTGCGCTGGTCACGTCGCAGTTGCGGGCGACGTACCGCGGTCGTGCAGTCGTCTCCCCCGCCCTGAGCTACAACGACTACGCGACATGGGAACGAGACCGCTCTGCGAGCGCAGGAGCCGCCCGGCACCGCGAGTTCTGGCGGACCACGCTGTCCGGCCCTCCACTCGCCGACCTCCCGCTCGACCGACCGCGTCGCGAAGTGCGGGACAGCCGATGCGCCGTGGTGCGGTTCTCCGTGTCGCCTCCCGCCATACGAGCGGTGCGCGACGCAGCCGGCGGCGACCAGCCGACCGGAGCACTCACGACCGTCGTCAGCGGCCTGAGTCGCTGGATCGACAGCACGACCGTGAACCTCGGCGTCGCGGTCGACGGCCGGGACCACCCGTCCCTCGACGACGTCGTGGGGATGATCGAGCAGACAGCGGTGCTGCGGCTCGATCTCGGGGAGCGTCCCACGTTCACCCAGCTGGCCAGGCAGGTCAGGGCACGTCGGGATGCCGCGACGGAGCACGCGGTCCTGCCGTTCGAGGACATGGTCGCGTCCACCGAGATCGAACCGACCAGCTCATCGGGACGCCACCCACTGTTCGACGTGTTCGTCGCGCTGCACGGCGCACCTGCCGACCCACCCGGGTTCGTTGTGCCCTTCCCGCCGCACACCCACTTCGACGTCACCATCCACCTCACCCAGCGCATCGATGACGGTATGGAAGGCGCCGTCGTCTACGCGAGGGACCTGCTCGACGAGGCGACGGTCCTGCAACTCGTCGACGCCTGCAGCACGGTCATGACCGAGGTCGCAGGATCCTCCGGGGAGGCCGCCGGATGAGCCGCCCGGATCACAGCGATCCGATACCCTCCGTCGATCTCGCCGACCCGCATCCGGCTCGAGCAGCCCTGGTGGACGGCGTGCTCTCGGGACTGCGGCCGGAGTGCTCCGTCTTCTGGCACGCGCCGAAGAGCAGGAACGGGTTCTGGGCCGTCATCCGTTACGCCGAGGCACTGCGCGTCTACCGCGACACAGCCACCTTCTCGGCCACGCACGGCATGACCCTGGACAGCCTGAGAGCGTGTTTGGAAATGGTGGGTGTGTCGGGATGGTCGACACGGCTGGGGTGCTCCATCGTGGTCGGCATGCAGGAACGACCGCGCCGGTACCCCTCGGACACCAGTGATGCCCAGTGGGTGGTGATCGAGCCGTTGTTACCGCCGCTCGCGCGGCGGGGGCGGCCTGTTGCTCATGCTCGTCGGGACGTGCTGGACGCGATCTTGTATGTCGTGCGGACCGGGTGTGCCTGGCGGGCGTTGCCGGTGGACTTCCCGCCCTGGCAGACCGTCTACTGGTACTTCAACCAGTGGGAACAGCAGAAGGTCACCGAGAAGATCCTCCCGGTCGTGCGGGGGCAGTTACGTATCGCCGAGGGCCGTGATCCGGAGCCGAGTGCGGGGATCATCGATTCCCAGTCGGTCAAGGGCGCCGACACCGTCGGCCAGGACTCCCGCGGCTACGACGCCGGGAAGAAGACAGGCGGACGGAAACGGTTCATCGTGACCGACACCCTCGGTCTGCTGCTGACCACGATGGTGTGCTCGGCCTCGGTACAGGACCGCGACGGCGCCAAGCCGATCCTGCTCAACCTCTACCTGCGCACCAGGGTGCGGTTCGTCTACGCCGACGCCGGCTTCGCCGGGCGACTGCTCGACTGGGCCGCCACGATCCTGCAGACAACGATCGAGATCATCCGCAAGCCACCCGAGCAGCGCGGATTCACCGTCCTCCCACGAAGGTGGGTGGTCGAACGGACCCTGGCCTGGCTCACCGCACACCGACGCCTGGCCCGAGACTACGAACGCCACCCCACCACATCCGAAGCCATGATCCGCTGGGCCGCGATCAACACCATCACCCGCCGCATCGCCCGTGGATACCCCGCCACCCGCCAGCAGAAACACACGACACCCTCAACCCACTAGAATTTCCAAACACGCTCTGAGACCCGACAAGGACCCGGCAGCCGGGATGATGGTGGAGGTGACCGACCCACCGGAGCACCGCAGACTTCGCCGCAGCGTCGGCGCCTTCTTCGCAGACGGAGCAGTCGGATCGCTGGAACCGACGATCGATCGGCACGTCCGAGAACTCGTGTCGGAGCTGGTGTCCGGACCGGGGCCGGTGGACGTCATGGTCGCGCTCGCATCGCAGGTCCCGACGCACGCCGCCGGACTACTGCTCGAGCTCCCCGCCGAGGACCTGAACTGGATCACGGCCCGCACCGCGCAGGTGTTCCTCTCCGGACCGAGCGAGGACGGCGCGAGCGATCTGCGCGTCGAGGCCGGTCGCGCGGACGACGAGCTGCTCTCCTACTTCGCGCGGTTGCTCCGCTCCCCCCGCTCGACGAACTCCGGTCTGGTCCGCCGTCTCGTCACGGGCAAGGGGAACCGGGAGGGGCTGAGCGTCGGGGAAGCCGTTCTCAACGCGCTGAACCTGGCCATAGGCGGGACCACGACCACTCGCAGCCTGCTCGGCAATCTGCTGCAGGTGTTGAGCACACGACCAGCCGTGTTGGCCGCGCTGAGGGCCGACCCGACGACTGTCCCGACAGCGGTCGAGGAGGCCGTCCGATGGGCCAACCCGGTACGGCACCTGGCGCGCGTCGCCGTCCGAGACGTCGAGCTGGGCGGCCGCGCCATCCGTGCCGGCGAGCCGGTCGTCGTGTTCCCACGGTCGGCGAACCGCGACGCGGACGTCTTCGAGCAGGCCGAGGAGTTCGACGTGTACCGCTACCCGAACCCACACATCGGGTTCGCCGCCGGCCCACACAGCTGCCCCGGGACCGGTCTGGCCCGGGTACAGATCCGGAGCGTTCTGAATCGTCTTGTGGATACCGTCGAACTCCTCGAGCCGGCGGGACCGGCCGAGCTCATGCGGTCGAACTTCCTGCACGGCTACGCGCGGTTGGGCCTTGACCCCGGATCTTGGACACGGTGGTTGATTACGCGGCTGTGGCTGTGACGGTAGCCGGGAGGGCCTGTTCGTAGGTGTTCGGGGACAGGTGCTGGCAGTAGGAGTGCCGTCGGCGGGTGTTGTAGCGGGTCAGCCATCTGAAGACCTGCCGTCGGCAGGTGGCCGCGTCGGGCCAGCAGGTGTTGTCCTGGAGGACCTCGCGTTTGACGGTGGCGTTGAACGACTCGGCCAAGGCGTTGTCCGCCGACGACCCGACCGCGCCCATGGAACGGGTCACCCCGAGCCGGTCGCAGAGCTCGGCGTAGGCACTCGAGGTGTAGACCGCTCCGTGGTCGCTGTGGAAGACCGCCCCGCGCAGCGACCCACGAGCCCGTTCCGCGGCGTGGAGCGCGTCGTTGACCAGGTCGGTGCGCATGTGATCAGCCAGGGCCCAGCCGGCGAGTTTGCGGGAGCAGCAGTCGATCACCGTGGCCAGATACAGGTTCGTCCCGCCTGCGAGGGGCAGGTAGGTGATGTCACCGACGTAGACCTGGTTCGGTGCTGGGGCGGTGAAATCCCGCCTGAGCAGGTCGGGCACCGTCTGCCGGGGCTGCTCGACGATCGTGGTGTGCACGCGGCGTCGGCGGCGGTAGCCGGCGATCCCGGCCGCGCGCATGACCCGCGCGACGCGTTTGTGGTTGACCCGATCGGCGGCGGCGACACCGTCGTTGAGCTCTGTGGTGGCCCGCGGCGCACCGATGGTGTTGTCGCCGTCATGGATCGTCTGGATCCGCGCCACCAACACCGCATCACCAGCGGCCCGCCGCGCCCGGACCGGGGCCGCAGCCAACCAGGCGTAGAACGACGACCTCGAGACGTGCACGAGCTCGCACAACCGCTTCACCTCGAAGGTGTGCCGGTGGTCAGCGACGAACTGGAAGCGGGTCACCAGCGCGTCTCCCCCGCGAAATACTTGGCCGCCCGCTGCAGGATCTCCCGCTCGGCGGTCAGCTTCTTCTCGCTGATCTCGAGTTCACGGACCCGGGCCTCGAGACGGGCGATCTTCTGCCTCGGTGGTTCCTCCCCACCCAGGCCCGACCCCGGCGTGGTACGCATGGGCTGTACCGGGCTGGGGCAGCTACTGCCATCAGCTGCGGTCTTGTTCCCCGTGCCGTGGATCGTGAGCCAGTCCCGCAACGTGCCCCGCGCGATGCCCAGGTCGTCGGCGATACCACGGACGGTGGCACCCGGGGTGGACTCATACAGATCAACAGCCTGCCGACGGAACTCGTCGGTGAAACTCTTCCTGGCCATGATCGCTGGATCATCTCGCTTCCCCAGCAGTGCTGGAATCAGCGTGTCCAAGATCTGGGGTCAAGCCCCGTTGCCGCTGCGCATCGTTCCGACCCGGATCTGAGCCACACCGCGGCGGCACGACGAGCGCCGGATTCGCGGGACAACCGTCGGCCATGACCGCGGCCT
The DNA here is from genome assembly GCF_020496245.1 of Pseudonocardia sp. ICBG601. Lineage (NCBI taxonomy): Bacteria > Bacillati > Actinomycetota > Actinomycetes > Pseudonocardiales > Pseudonocardiaceae > Pseudonocardia > Pseudonocardia sp. ICBG601. The sequence goes on from NZ_JAHLJA010000225.1 coordinate 28,927, forward strand.
ACCGTCGGATCATGGCGCGCCGGTCAACCTCGCAGCGGATCGCACCCGCCCTGCCTCCCACCACACCCTACGAGGACGCCGTACTCGGGATCCTCGCCGAGACGCTCGGTCGCGACGTCGAGGTCGACGACGCACTGCTGACGCTGACCGATCTCGGGCAAGTGCCGGGCGTCGTCGCTCGGATCCGCCGGACGACCGGGGTGGACGTGCCGGTCGCGGACTACGTCGAGGCACGGACGGTCGCAGGACTGGCCGCCGTCGTCTCGGCGCGGTCGCGCACCGCGCGTGCTGCTGCCCGACCTCCCGAGCTCCGCGCCCGGCCCGCGGAACCGGACACGATCCTCTCGTTCGACCAGTATCGGCTGTGGATGGAGAACCAACTTCTCCCTGGGCCGATCTACAACGTGCACGGACGCAGGCGGATCACCGGGCCGCTCGACACCGCGGCGATCCAGAGGAGCATCTGCTCGATCATGACGCGGCACGAGTCGCTCCGCACCCGTTTCACCGCGGAGTCCGGCGAGCCTCGCCAGATCGTCGACCCGCCGGATCCGACATGGCGCATCCGGTTCGAGGACGTGCGTGACCGCGCCGAACCGGATGTCGCAGCTCGCATCGTCCTCGACGAGGAGCTCACGACCCCCTTCGACCTGACCACCGGCCCGCTGCTGCGGTGCGTGCTGATCCAGCTCGACGACGACGTACACGCGCTCGGCGTCACGATGCACCACATCGTCTCCGACGCGTGGTCGATCGGCCTGTTCATCAGGGAGTTGACCGCCCTCTACGAGGCGGACGGTGACACGGAACGCGCCGGGCTGGCGCCCTTGCCGGTGCAGTACCGCGACTACGCGGCGTGGCAACGGGACTGGCTCACCGGTGACGTACTCGAGAGCCAGCTCAGCCACTGGCGTACCCACTTGGAACAGGCACCGCGTGCCCTCGCGCTGCCGACCGTGCAGCGGCGGACCGGTGACATGCGCGCGGAAGCCGGCCAGGTGACCGAGGTGCTCCCCACCGAGGAGACTGCTGCCCTGCACGAACTGTGTCGTGAACAGGGCGTGACGTCGTTCATGGTGCTCTTCACCGTGTTCACGACGGTGCTGGCTCGGTGGAGCGGACAACACGACATCGTGGTGGGGGTCCCGGTCGCCGGCCGGACGACGAGCGTGTCCGACCGCCTGATCGGCTTCTTCGTCAACCTGCTTCCCCTCCGCGCCGACCTCTCGGGCTCGCCGACCTTCGCCGACCAGCTCGAGCGCGTCCGGCGCGTGGCACTCGACGCCTACGCACACGCCGAGGCACCGATGGACGAGCTGGTACGCGATCTGGACATCGTCCGCGACCCACGTCGCACCCCGCTCTTCGAGGTCGTACTGAACGTCGTCGGGAACCCGGAGGCCGAGCAGGTACCGACGCTGCGCATCGAGCCGATCGACACACCGTCCCTGTTCAGCCGTTTCGACCTGAACCTCACCGCTCAGGAAGCCGGTGGGGCGCTCCGGTTCGCGCTCGACTTCCCAGCCGATCGGTGCGACGACGCGACAGGGCGCGCCCTGCTCGGGCAGATGCGCAACCTGCTGCGTGCCGCCGTCGCCGACACCTCGGTGCGGTTGCTCGACATTGCCGCAGAACCGGACGCCGAGCCCGGTCCGAACGAGCCCGCCCCGGCGCCGGCGCCGGCCCTGGCACTCGACCGGCACGCCACCGACGGGAACAGGGTCGCGGTCGTCGACGCCAGAGGACGGTGGACCTACCGGTGGGCCGCCACCGCCGCGCGTCGGGTTGTCTCCGAGCTGTCTACGCACCCGGGCAGCGCCCTGACTCGTCGGGTCGGCGTGGTTCGGAGACCGACAGCGTCGTTCCTGGTCACGCTCGCCGCGGTGGCCGGCACCGGCGCCGACGTTCAGGTCATCGAGACCGACGACCCGGCCCTCACCCGACCACTCGGTCTCACGCACGTTCTCGACCCGTGTCCACAGGGCGGCGTCCCGGCAGCCGGAACGGTCGATCTCAGCGCAGCGGTGGCCGACGACGGCACATCCGAACCCGGCGGCGCAGCATCTCCGGCAGCAGGGCGCGACTGGGCAACAGGTCGCTTCGGCCTCGGTCCCGCAGACCGCTTCGTGATTCTCTCTCACCGCCCCGGACACCTGATGTCCGCGCTCTGCACGGGATTCGACGCGGGCGCCACGATCGTCGTTCCTGACCGGCCGTTCGGCACCGACGCCGCCGGGCTCGCGGACTGGCTGCGCGAGCAGGAGGCCACGGTCGTCTACGTCGACCCGCCGGTGCTTCGCGCACTCGCGGCCACCGGGCGCCGACTCCCCGACCTACGCTGTGTTCTCGTGGAGAACGACGGTTCTCTGCTGCCTCATGACGTCGAGGCCCTGCGCGGCATGGCCGAGGACTGTCGGTGTGTCGGCTTGTACCGGGTGGCCACCGACGGCCGTCCCAGTGCCTGGTTCGACGTTCCTCACGACATGCACGTCGCCACCGCACCACTGCGCGTCCCGATCGGGACCCCGGCCGCGCCGGTCACGCTGCGACACCCGTCAGGCCGCTCCACCGCGGTCGGCGAGCCCGGTGAGATCTGGATCGGACCGGAGCCGACCGGCGATCTCGCGCGCCGGCGCCCAGACGGGACCCTGGAGCTCGCAGGCCGCGTCGGCACGCAGCCAGGAATCGACCCTGCCGAGATCGTGTCATTCCTCCGGGACGCCCTGGGCGTGCAGGACGCGCTGGTCATCGAGACGACCGCAGGATCTCCGCCGGATCTCATCGCCTACGCCGCCGGAGGCACCTCTCGGCCGGACGTCATCGCGCTGCACAACCATCTCCGGACACGGCTGCCGGAGCATCTCGCGCCTCGCCGCATCGTCGTGCTCGACTCATTGCCGCGCACTCCGTGGGGTGACTACGACCTGCGCGCACTGCCCCGTCCAGCAGGGGACGACGACGGTCCGAGCCATGCCGCGCCGCGCACCGAGATGGAGCGACAGCTGGTCGCGATGATCGAAGAGCTGCTCTCGCTCACGAACGTCGGTGTGCACGACAGCTTCTTCGAACTCGGCGGCTTCTCCATGCTCGCGACTCGGCTCGTGGCCCGCGTCCGCGATGCGTTCGGCGTGGAGGTCACCGTACGGGACGTGTTCGAATCACCGTCCGTCGACGAGCTGGCCCCACGAATCGTCCGCGCGCAGGGCGAGCTCGCGGGCTCTGAAGTGTTCGAAGCGCTGCTCGCCGAGATCGAGGAGTCCGCGGGAAACGCCTGACCGCACAGCCCCGGGTCGAGCACGGCGGCGGTCTGCACGGCGAGCTCGTCGTCCACTCCGAGCGGTCCTGGGCCGAGCCCATGACGCCGACTCCGGAGGCGGAGTCATCGGCACAGAACCCACTCCCGTCTGCCATCACGGCACCGATGATGCCCGCCTCCAACCAGGCCGTGGCCCGGCTGCTGGGACGACATCGCCTGCCGGTCACGAGCCGCACACGGCCGGACGCCATCGTCAGTCCCTCGAACCCACAGCCGCACCAACCCGATCCCGTAGCCGAGTTGGTCTGCGATCCGCCTTGCCGCGATCGTGCCCCGGTTCGGCACGCAGGGTGCGGACCATCCGTACCGCGACGGCCGACTCCGGAATGCTGCTGGAGCACATCTCCAGGACGACATCTTCCCGGTCCTCGACCGCTAGGCCATCGGCTCACGCAGTCGCAATCGAGGGAAGTGAGTCGACAAGGCCATCGAGCAACGCGGGGTCCGACCGGTCCCGGCGGGGCTCGATGCCCCTCGGCACGCCCGAACCCGGCAGCTCCCACCACACGCCCCGGCTCCAGCACGTCCACAGCCCGATACCACTCCCGCAACGGCTCACGAAGCCGCGCGTGCAACTCGAAACTGCGCCGCAACCTCGCCCGGTCGCCAACCCCTTCCGCGACCGCAACGTCGACAGATCAGAGACCGACACCAGCACGAGATCGGCGAACCCCAGCCGACCGGTCCCGAACGCCCGGCGCACCGCGCGCAACTCGTGATCCCACCGGTCGATCGGGCCCGCTCCGACCCGCGCCAGACACCAGCTGTACTGCAGCTTCAGCGGGTCGCTGTCACACACCGCGACACCACCATCCGCGTCGATCGACCTGGCCGCCGCCCAGCGATTCGCGTGCACCCCGACCCAGTAGGCCGCTTGGGCTTCCCGATCCACACCGTCGGGCTCGTGCCCTGTCGGGCCGTACTCCGGGACCACCTGGCCCTTCCCCGAACCGCGCACACCACGTCGACTTCCCCGCCGCACTGGGACCCTCGACAACGACGATCATGGCGGGCCAGCCTCCCGCACATAGTCACTCAGCTAGTCACACAACGGTTCGCAGGACCGCCCGAGGACTCGGGCCCACCAGCCCCGGGGACCATCCGGGGACCACGACACTGCCACGAATCCGCTGGTCACACGAGTAAAGGCCGGTACCCGATGCTCTCGGATACCGGCCTCCGGCCTGTCGGGACGACAGGATTTGAACCTGCGACCCCTTGACCCCCAGTCAAGTGCGCTACCAAGCTGCGCCACGTCCCGGCCACCCCTCGCGGGGCACGTGGAACTTTACCGCATCCACGGCAGGACCCCACCAGGGGTGTCGTCCGTGGCGTCGACGCTGCGCACGAGCGCGACCGCCTCCAGCTGCGAGCCGACGTCGAGCTTCGCGAGCACCGCCCTGACCTGCGTGCGGACCGTCGGGAGCGACACGACGAAGTGCTCGGCGATGGCGTGCGCCCGCATACCGGCGGCGAGCAGTTCGAGGACTTCCCGCTCGCGGCGGGTCAGGGTCGCGATGCGTCCGCGGACGGCTCGCTGGCGGCGGTCCCACTCGACGTAGCGCTGCACGAGCTCGTCGCGGTGGGTGGCGTGCAGCAGCGAACGACCGGCGCGGGCCTCGCGGATCGCGACGACCAGCGCCGGCATCGAGGCCGTCTTCGACACCCAGGTGAAGCCGCCGTGGTGCAGGGCGGCGCCGATCCGGATGGGGTTGGAGCTCCCCGAGAGCACGAGGACCCGCCAGCCCTGGGCACGCAGCCCCGGGACGAGCGGGACGGTGTCGATCCGGCGGCCGTCGGCGTCGCGACCGAGGTCCAGGTCGAGGACCAGCAACCCGGGCTCGACCCCCGCGACGGCGCGGTGCACGTCGACGTGGGAGTGCGCGGGCCGGAACGACGCCGGTTCTCCCTCCGCGCGCAGCGCCAGCGCCAGCGACGACCCGACGAGCTCGTGGTCGTCGATGATCAGCACGCTGTCGAGCGGCGGGGCCGCCGCCGACCGAGGGTGTGACACCCGCCCGCCCCCCACTCGGGCGGGTGTCACGTCAGGGCTCCCAGCGTGAGCAGGCCACGCCCCAGGAGCGCGGTCCGGCGGTCGAGCGCCGCGACCTCGTTCTCGTACTCCATCGGCCGGGAGCGGAGCTCCCACAACTCGAGCGCCTGCCGCCAGGCGACGTCGCGGGCCAGCACCACCGGCACGTCGGCGACGCAGCCCAGCAGCTGCTCGGTCAGCGAGATCTCACCGGGGGCCGTCTCGTCGAAATCGTCGAGCAGGCGGACCATGTGCAGGGAGAACACGTCGTTCACGGCCCGGTAGTCGGCTCGCTCGGCGGGACCGGGGGCGCTGCGCCCGAGGACGGTGCAGGTCCGCACGACCGCGGGTGCCAGGTCGAAGTTGACGTGCGCGTTCACCCCGACGACCGCGTACTCCACCGGGGAGATCCGCTCGTGCCGACGGCGCTCCAGCAGCACCCCCCAGGACCGCGGCGGGGTCCCGCCGGTCGCCTCGGCGTGCAGCGCCCGGAAGTAGCGGCGGGCGAACTCCACGTCGAGCCGGACCAGGAAGTCCCGGTCGGCGAACAGGTCGTCGTCGAGCTGGTCGCGGATCCCGCGGGTGATGCGCAGGTACAGCCGGTTGAACGAGGCGACGCCGTCGCCGGGGCCGTACTCGCACTCGAGGATCTCCTGGAGGCGTTCCTGGTGCGCGATGACGCCGTCGATCGTCTCGGGTGGGGTGGCGAGCAGTTCCGCGACGCGCGCCCGGCCCGCCGCGGCGGCGCCCTCGTCGGAGGGCGTGTCGATGGTGGCCGTCATCGGTTCCTCCGCGTCGCTCGGTCCGGTGATCACCTTGGTCGAGCGGGCGTGGCGACGGTATAGGGCGAATGACCTAGATGTCGGCGCGGTGCTCACGCAGGACGGCCGCGGCGCTGGTGCGGTTGGTGACGTCGAGCTTGGCGAAGACCGAGGCGAGGTGGGCACCGACCGTCTTCGGGGTGATGAACAGCCGGGCCGCGATCTGCTTGTTGGTGGCGCCGTCGGCGAGGACCTCCAGCACCTCACGTTCCCGGTCGGTGAGCCGGGCCAGCGGGCCGTCCACGGCGACCGGGGCATGACCGACCGCGCCGACCGCGGCGAGTGCTGGCACCTCGATCCGGGCCCGGTGGGCGACCTCGGCGATCTCGGTCAGCAGCGGACCGGCCCGCAGTCCCGCGGCGAGCTCGGCGGCACGGCGCAGGTCTGCGGCGCCGTCCTCGGTGCGTCGGCCCGACAGCAGCGCTTCGGCGCTGCGCAGCCGGGCGTAGGACCCCGGGTAGGGCTGGCCGAGGCCGTCGAGCAGGTCGGCGACACCCCGCCAGGTGTCCGGGTCGGCACCCGGGGTGGTCCGGGCGTCCTCGGCGGAGCACATGGCCTCGTAGCTCGCGATCACCCCGCGCAGCGCCGGGGCCGAACGCTCCCCGCGCTCGACGAGGTCGCGGCGGTGGCGGCGCAGCCGCCGGAGCCCGCTGGCGTCGGGGGGTCGTCCGGCGAGGACGGCCTGGGCGTGCGCGCGGGCGCCGTGCCAGAGCAGCGGCGCCACCGCGAAGACGTCGTCGATGCCGGACTCGACGACGTCGAGCCCCTTCCCGACGTGGGCGAACGCCAGCTCCGGGTTGCCCCGCCACATCTCCAGCCCGGCGCGCAGGATCAGCAGCGGCAGCCGCTGCTTGGGCAGGCCCGTCGACCCGGCGACGAGCTCGGCCGCGGTGAGGTCGACGTCGGAGCCGTCGAGGTCGCCACGACCCATCCGGAGCCGGGCGCGGGCCAGGCGCAGCTCCAGCATCTGCGCACCGGACGGGGCGGCCGCCCACGCCGTCGCCACCTCCCGCTCGGCGTCGACCCAGGCTCCGGCGCGGAACAGCCCGTTCGCCGCCACCACGCGCAGCGACACCGACGCGGTCCGCCCCAGCCCCAGCCCGGCCATCCGCTCGGCGCCCGCCCGGGCCGCGGCGACGCCGTCGTCGAGGGCGTTGAGCGGGCCGGTCAGCAGCTCCGCCCGCCGGGCCAGGCACTCCCCCAGCGTCTCCGGGTCGCCGCCGGCCTCGGCGACGGCGACCGCCTCGGTCAGCGCGTCGAGCCCGGCAGTGCCGTCGCGGGAGTGCGCGGCACCGAACCCGAGCGTCGCCAGCACCGACGCCAGTGCCCGCGGCTCCCCCACCCGGCGCGCCGCGACCAGCGCCTCCTCGGCGACGGTGCGGGCACCGGCGTAGTCGGCCCGGTCGAGGAGCGCGGCCGCGTACCCGGCGAGGACCTCGGCGCGGGCGGCGACGGCGGTGTCGTCCGGGTCGTCGTCGGCGGGCAGGGTGGCGACGGCGCGCCGGTGGGCCCCCTCGGCCTCGGTCAGCTGACCCGCCGCACCGAGGTAGCGGCCGAGCCGGGACCGCAGCACCGCCTGCTCGGTGCCGCTGGGCGCGTCGGGTTCGCCGAGCCGTTCGGCCAGCAGCGCCACGGCCGAGCCGTGGTCGCCTGCCAGGGCCGCGGCGGCCGCCGCCCGTTCCAGGTAGCGGCTGCGGTCGCGGACGGCGGCAGGGACCGGCAACGTGGCCGCGCGCAGCCAGTGCCGGTGCGCCTCGGCGTAGCCGCGCAGCCGTTCCGCCTCCTGCGCGGCGTCGAGGGTCGCCTCCAGCGCCTCGTCCGGGCGCCCGGCGAGCTGCCAGTGGTGCGCGAGACGGGCCGCCGACCCGGGGACGCGGTGGCCGCCGTGCAGCGCGGTGGCGTAGCGGCCGTGCAGCTCGACCCGCTCGGCGGGGAGCAGGTCCGCGGAGACGACCTCGGTCATCAGACCGTGCCGCAGCGTGTAGCCGTCGGCACCGGCGACGACGACGAACCCGGCGTCGGCAGCCTCCCGCACGGCGGCGGCCAGCTCCGCCCCGTCGACGTCGACGACGGCCGCCAGCAACGCGTGCTCGACCTCCCCGACCCCGGCCGCGACGGCCCGCACGACCGCCGGCGCCGCCGCCGACAGCCCGGCGGCGCCGGCCCGCACCAGCTCGCGGACGGTCTGCGGCACGCCGTGCGGGTCCCCGTCCAGCACGGCGCGGACGGTCTCGCGGGCCAGGAACACGTTCCCACCGGAGTGCCGCCACACCAGGTCCTCGACGTCGTGCCGCTCGGGTGCCCACCGCGCGACCAGCTCGGCCAGCTCGTGCCGGGGCAGCGGCTCCACCCGGGCGAAACGCACCCCACGGTGCCGGCGCAGCTCCCCGGTGAGCCCGAGGAGGTCGACCGGGACACCGCCCGCCGGGTCGTCGCGGTAGGTGCCGACCAACAGCACCGGCGACGACGACAGCGCCGCCAGCAGGTAGGCGAACAGGTCGCGGGTGGAGCGGTCGGCGCGGTGCAGGTCGTCGACGACGAGCACCACCGGTGCCCGGCGGGCCGCCCGCTCGACGACGGCGGCCAGCTCCCCCAGCATCTCGACCCGCCCGGCCGGGCCGTCGGCACGGTCCAGCCGGGACAGTGAGCCTTTCCCAACCTGTTTGTGCTGGTCAGGCGGTGGTGATCATGAGGGTCTGGATCGCTGCGACGAGCTGAGCAGCCTGGGAGGGGCTGGAGCGGATCTTGCGGAGGATCTTCCAGTTCTTCAGCTCGGCGTTGACCCGCTCACCCGGTGCCCGCCGTCGGGCGTGAGCGGCGTTGACGGCCTTCTGATTCGCTGACAGGGGCCGGTACCGGCCGGTGTCGAGATCGCGGCGTCGGCGTCGGTGCGGGACGGTGATCGCGGGACCGCCGCCCTGGTAGGCGGTGTCAGCGACCGCCCGCACCCCGGTGGTGTTGACCGCGTCGATGATCCCGTGGATCCGGGCAGCGCCCATGTCGTGCCGTGCCCCCGGTAGCGGCGGGGAGATCCACACCAGCCGACCCGCGGGGTCGGCGATGACCTGCACATTCAGCCCGTGACACTTGTGCTTCCCGCTATAGAACGCCCGGTCATAGCCCGAGCCCATGCCGACCCGGTCGATACGCAGCAGCGTCCCGTCCAGGATCACGAACGCCTTCCCGGCCGCGACCGTGATGGCCTGCTCCAGGGTCGGCGCGAGCGCAGCGAGCAGCCCGATCGCCTCGGCGACATACCGGGACACCGTGGACTTCCCGACTCTGAATCCGCTGGCCAGGTCGGTGTAGGTCTCGCCCTTACGTAGGTGCGCGAGCACGAGCAGGGCCTGACGGGCCGGGGTCAGGAGCCGCCACCGGGTCCCGATCCGGCGACGATGTCCGCGCAGCAGCCCGGCCAGGACACGAACCGTGCGAGTGGACATCGACATCCCGGATGGGTAGGACAACACGCGGGGCTCCTCGGTAGGCGGTGGCGCGACAGCTATCCGTCTACCAGGAGCCCCACCCATCTCACGACAAGCCACGCACCTCACACCCCTGACCAGCACAAACAGGTTGGGAAAGGCTCAGTGCCGACGGCACACTCCCGACCCACCGCGCCGCGGCTGCGGGACTGCTCGCGCAGGGCGGACACGACCGGCCAGAACGGCGGGGCGTCGGCGATGTCCAGCGCGCGGCCGGACAGCACGACCGCGCCACCGCTCGTCGCGGTCCGACCGAACTCCGACACCAGCCGGGTCTTGCCGACCCCGGCGTCGCCGCCGAGGAGCACGGCCGAGGCGCCGCCGGCGACGGCGTCGCGCAGCGCCTCGGCGAGCAGGTCCAGCTCCGCGACCCGGCCGCGGAAGACCTCGGCCGGTGTCTCCCTCACGTCCGGCCACGATAGTGACCGTGTCGTCACCGTTCCAGGGGGCCCGTGGTGACGGTGCGCCGAGCGAGCAGGATCGAGGGCTCGCAGGCAGCACCCGCCCGCCGGAGTCGTGCGACGGCCGTCACTCCGGCACCGTCACCTCTGCACCGTCACCTCGACACCGTCACATCGGGGCGGCGCCGGTGGGGGCGGGCGTGGCGTCACGAGCCGGACACCTCGATCACGACCTTGCCGACGGCACTGCCGGACCGCAGGTGCGCGACGACGTCCGGGGCGTCGTCGAGAGCCACGACGCGGTCGACGGTGGCACGCACCCGCCCGTCGCCGACGAGGCCGAGTACCGGCGTCAGCGCGGCGGCGACGGCGGCACGCTCGTCGGCGCCACGGACGCTGAAGGTGGTGCCGATCAGGCGCAGCCTGCGGAAGGACAGGGTGTTCAGGTCCAGCGTCGCCGACGGCCCGGCGAGCCGGCCGATCTGCACGATCGTCCCGCCGATCCGCACGGCGGACAGGGCGGCCGCCAGGTAATCGCCGCCGCCGAGGTCCAGCACGACGTCGACGGGTCCGTCGAGATCACCCAGCGCATCGATCCCGACGAGCGGGATCGCCCCGGCATCGACGAGCGCGGAGCGCTTGGCGGGCGAGGTCGTCGTCGCGAGGACCGGCGACGCCCCCAGCGCAGCGGCCAGCCGGATCGCGACCTGCCCGACCCCGGTGCTGCCCCCGAGCACCAGGACGGCGCCGCCGTCGGCGTCGAACCCGGCCTGGGTGACCAGCGCGTCGTGCGCGGTCTCCAGCGCGACCGGCAGCGCGGCGGCCTCGGTCCAGGTCAGCCCGGACGGGACGGGCAGGGCGCGGCGGGCGTCGACGACGGCGTACTCGGCGAACGCGGCCGGGCGGACGCGAACACCCGGTCCCCCGGCCCGCGGCCCGGGGCGCCGGTGATGCCCGGACCGGCGGCGACGACCTCACCCGCGAGCTCCATGCCCGCGGTGAAGGAGCCGTCGTCGTCGGCGTGCGGAACGGGGTAGCCACCGCCCAGCGCGAGCAGGTCGGCCCGGTTCACCCCGGCCGCCCGGACCCGCACGAGCAGCTCCCCCGGACCGGGGACCGGGGTGTCGATCCGGCCGACCTCCCAGGTCCGCGCACCCGGACGGCCGCGCAGGGCCCGCATCACTTCTTCCGGGCGCGCTTCTCGCGGACCCGGACCGAGACGCGGATCGGCGTGCCGCCGAACCCGAACTCCTCGCGCAGCCGCCGCTCGATGAAGCGCCGGTAGCCCGCCTCGAGGAACCCGCTGGTGAACAGCACGAACGTCGGCGGACGGGTCTGCGCCTGCGTCGCGAACATGATCTTCGGCTGCTTGCCGCCGCGGACCGGCGGCGGGGTCGCGGCGACGAGGTCGTTGAGCCACTGGTTGAGCCGCCCGGTCGGCACCCGGGTGTCCCAGGACGCCAGCGCGCGGTTCAGCGCGGGCGCGATCCGCTGGGTCGACCGGCCGGTCAGCGCGGACACGTTGACCCGCTCCGCCCAGCGCACGCTGATCAGGTCGCGCTCCAGCTCGCGGGTGAGCTGGTGGCGGCGCTCCTCGTCGACCTTGTCCCACTTGTTGAACAGGATGACCAAGGCACGCCCGGACTCCACCACCATCGTCAGGACCCGCTGGTCCTGCTCGGCGATCGGCTCGGAGGCGTCGATCAGCACCAGGGCGACCTCGGCCGACTCGATCGCGGAGCTCGTCCGCAGCGAGGCGTAGTACTCCATGCCCGAGGCCATCTTGACCCGCTTGCGCAGGCCGGCGGTGTCGACGAAGCGGAACACCTGGCCGTCGAGCTCGACCAGGGAGTCGACCGGGTCGACGGTGGTGCCCGCGACGTCGTGGACGACCGACCGCTCCTCGCCCGCCAGCTTGTTCAGCAGGCTGGACTTGCCGACGTTCGGCTTGCCGACCAGCGCCACCCGGCGCGGACCGCCCCCGGACGCGCCGAAGTCGTCGCGCGGGGTCTCGGGGAGGATCTCCAGGATGGCGTCGAGGAGGTCACCGGAGCCGCGGCCGTGCAGGCCCGACACCGGGTGCGGCTCGCCGAGCCCGAGCCGCCACAGGTCGGCGGTGTCGGAGGTGAGCCGGTCGTCGTCGACCTTGGTGGCGCACAGCATCACCGGGACGTCGGCGCGGCGCAGGACCCGCGCCACCGCCTGGTCGGTCGCGGTCGCACCGACCGTGGCGTCGACGACGAGCAGCACCGCGTCGGCGATCCGCATCGCGGTCTCGGCCTGGCGGGCGACGAAGCCCTGCAGGCCGTCGGCGTCGGGCTCCCAGCCCCCGGTGTCCATCAGCTTGAACCGGCGGCCGTTCCACAGCGCGTCGTAGACGACGCGGTCACGGGTCACCCCCGGCACGTCCTGCACGACCGCCTCGCGACGACCGAGCATCCGGTTGACCAGGGTGGACTTGCCGACGTTCGGACGGCCGACGACGGCCAGGGTCGGGGTCGCCAGGACCTCGTCGGGGTCGATCCCGGCGGTGACCACACCGTCGGAGTCGACCGCGACGAACTCGGCCGGGTCCAGCCCGAGCCGGTCCATCTCGGCCCGGTCGGCCGCGTCACCGATCCCGACGCCGGCGTCGTACGCCGCGCCGAGGCTCGTTCCGCGTTCGCTGTTCTCGCTCACTGCTCTCTCACGTCCCCGGCCGCGTCGGGCCGTGTCACTTGCCTGTGTTCGTTGTCCAGTTCGCGGACCAGTGTCCGCAGGGCCTCCGTGACCTGGGCGGTCGCGGCGGCCAGGCCGTCCCGTCCCGGCGCCGTCGGCGCCGGCAGCGGGTCACCGACCAGCACGTCCACCCGGGGGCGGAAGCGGCGGGCCGCACCCGCCGGGCGGTGCGTGCCGCGCACCGCCACCGGGAGCAGCGGCGCCGATGCCGAACGGGCCAGCCAGGCCGCGCCCTGCCGGGCCTTCCCGATGTCGCCGCCGAGCTCGCCGGTGCCGCGGGTACCCTCCGGGAAGACGGCCACCATGCCGCCGTCGCGCAGGACCTCCAGCAGCGTCGTCAGCGGCCTCCGGTCGACGACGTCACGCCGCACCGGCACCTGCCCCAGCCACCGCAGCAACGTCCCCACGATCCCGGCGAACATCTCCGCCTTCACCAGGAACACCACGCGGCGCCCGAACATGCCGAACAGCAGCGGTCCGTCGACGAACGCGGTGGGGTTCGCGACGAGCACCACCGGGCCGGTCGCCGGGATCCGCTCCCGGTGCCGGATCCGCACCCGGAAGAACGGCACCCACACCCACGTGCCGATCCAGCGGCCGAGGTCGTGCAGCCACCCGAGAGCGTGCTCCGGCAGCGCACGCGCCCGGCTCACCCGTCCAGCCCCCCGCGCGGCGACGAGCTCGCGCAGCTTCGCCAGCACCGCGTCCGCCGACAGGTGGTCGGTGTCGAGCACCAGCGCGTCCGCCGCCGCGTAGAGCGGGGACACCCGCCGCGACGAGTCGAGCCGGTCCCGGCGTTCGACGTCGGCGAGGGTGACGTGCAGGTCGGCCTTGCGGCCCGCCTTCTCGTCCTGCCGCCCGCGCCGCGCCGCGCGGACCTCCGGCGACGCCGTCAGGTAGACCTTGAGCGGCGCGTCCGGCACCACCACGGTACCGATGTCGCGGCCTCGACGACCATCCCGCCCCGCTCTCGACGGCCGCCCGGATCAGGGCGTGCTGACGGGCGACCATCTCGGCGCGGACCTGCGGCACCGCCGAGACGGCCGAGACGACCCGGTCACCTCCGGGCCGCGGATCGGGACGGACGGAGACGTCCTCGCCGTCCAGGGTGATCGTCGGCGCGTCCGGGTCGGTGCCCGACTCCAGGCGGGCCCCGACGGCGGCGCGGGCGATCTCGTCCTCCGCCGCGCCCTCCCGCAGCCCGGCGCGCAGCGCGGCCAGGGTCGCGGCGCGGTACATCGCCCCGGTGTCCAGATAGGCCGCAGAGCAGGCCTGCGCCAGCCGCCGGGAGACGGTCGACTTGCCCGTCCCGGACGGACCGTCCATCGCGACGACGCCCCGCAAGGCCACCTTGTTCCCCCACCGTGTTCGAGTGTGCTGCGTCCGGCATTGTCGCCGGTCGGCCCCCGCCACGACGGGGCGGGGTGTCCTACTGCGGTAGATCGGTGCGCAGCGCCCGGGCCCCGTGCAGGTAGACGTGACGCATCGCCGAGCGCGGCTTCGGGGTGTCGACGTGGGCGAGCAGCCGCAGCACCCGCGGCAGCGCGCCGGGCACCGACATCTCGGTGGCGCACATCAGCGGCACGTCGGTGAGCCCGAGCAGCCGTGCCGCGTACGCCGGGAACTCGGCGGTGAGGTCCGGCGTGGCGGTGAACCAGATCGAGATGATGTCGTCGGAGACCAGCTCGTTGCGCTCCAGCACCGCGGTGACCAGCTCGGCGGAGCGGTCGAGGATCTGCTGCCGGTCGTCGGCGTCGACCTGGGTCGCGCCCCGCAGGGCCCGCACGGCCATCAGAGACCGACCGCCTTGTACAGGGAACCCACCTCGACACGGTCGAGGGGACGGAGCTTGCCGGGCCGCTGGTTGCCCAGCGCGACCGTGCCCGACGTGGGTCCGCACCAGGCGGAGCACCGGGTGACCGACCTCGGCGAGCATCCGCCGCACGATGTGCTTACGGCCCTCGTGCAGGACCAGCTGCACCGTGGCGCGGCCGGGGACGGCGTCGACGAGCTTGAACGCGTCGACGCGGGCGATGCCGTCCTCCAGCTCGATGCCGTCGCGCAGCCGTCGCCCGAGGTCCCGGGCGATCTTGCCCTCGATCTCGGCGAGGTAGGTCTTGGGCACCTCGTAGGACGGGTGCATCAGCCGGTGGCCGAGCTCGCCGTCGTTGGTGAGCAGCAGCAGTCCCTCGGTCTCGGCGTCGAGCCGGCCGACGTGGAACAGCCGCTGCGCGGTGTTCATGATCTCGACGCGGTCGGCGAGCAGGTCACCGATGCACGGCCGGCCCAGTCGTCGGACATCGTGGAGTGCAGCCCGTACGGCTTGTTCAGCGCCAGGTAGACCTGGTCGTCACGCAGGGTGACCCGGGCGCCGTCGACGTGGACGACCGCGGTCTCCGGGTCGATCCGGCGGCCCTGCTCGCGGACGGTCTCGCCGTCGACCTGCACGCGTCCCTGCGCGATGAGATCCTCGGCCGCGCGCCGGGAGGCGACGCCCGCGCGGGCCAGCACCTTCTGGAGCCGGACGCCGTCGGGGTCGTGTGTGTTGCTCATGATGACTTGTTGCCTCGTCCAGAAATGTCAGGGCCGGAATCGGTGGGGCCGGGTGGTCGTCGGCAGGGCGCCGGACCGGCCGGTACCGACGGTACCCGGCGTGCTCGGCTGCGGCGCCGACAGGCGGCGCGCGCCGGGTCCGGTGTCGACGTTCCCGGACCGGGGTCAGCTGTCCAGGTCGTCGATCGCGTCGATGTCGGGGAGCAGCGGTGCCAGCGGGGGCAGCTCGGCCACCGAGGATATCCCGAGCCGTTCGAGGAACAGCTCGGTGGTCCGGAACAGCGTCCCCCCGGTGTGCTCCTCGGTGCCCGCCTCCTCCACCAGCCCGCGGGTGAGGAGCGTGCGGAGCACGCCGTCGCAGTTGACGCCCCGGACCGCGGAGACCCGGGCACGGGTGACCGGCTGGCGGTACGCGACGACGGCGAGGGTCTCCAGAGCGGCCCGGGTCAGCCGGGCGCGCTGGCCGTCCATCAGCATCTTCTCGACGTAGGGGGCGTAGCGGTCGCGGGTGTAGAACCGCCACCCCTCCCCCGCCCGTCGCAGGTCGATGCCGCGCCGGTCGGCGGTGTAGGCCAGCGACATCCGGTGCAGCGTCTGCCGGATCCGCGACGGCGTCTGGTGCAGCGCCGTGGCCAGCGACGCCTCGTCGACGGGGGCGTCGACGACGAGCAGCAGGGCCTCCAGGGCGTGCTCGAGCTCGGTGTCGTCGGCGAGCTCGTGGAACTCGGGGTCCTCGGGGTCCTGATCGTTCTCGGGCTCCGAGTCCTCGGTCCGTGGGGTCCTCGGCCCGGGAGGGGACCGACCCGTGGGAGGATCGCTGCCGGTGGGGTCGCGTCGTGGCTCCCGGCTCACATCGAGAGGCACGTTCTCGCCCTCGGCGGGGCCGGAACGTGCATCTCGATCGCTCGGCCCGGTCGTCACGGGTGCGGTGGCGGCGGGTGGGGCCTCCGGTTCCAGGGCCGGGCGGTCCTCCGGGTCGTCCTCGGCCTGCGGCGACGCACTGGCGTGCGGGCTGCGCGGCACCGTGCGGCCGATCAGGCGCAGCAGCTCGGACGGGTCCTCCGGGTCGTCGGAGCCCGGCCGGTCGTCCGGCTCAGTCACCGGTGGTTCCGGTCCTCTCGTCGTCGGGTTCGGGGTGGAGCACGTCCGCCGGGTCCTGGTCGGAGCCGTGACCGGCGAGGTCGGTGTCCTCCGGATCGGTGTCCTCCGGATCGAGGTCCTCCCGATCCGGGTCCTCGGAACCGGGACCCTCGGGTCCGCGGCGGCGTCGGAGCCGGACGCGGCCGGGTGCGCGTCCGGTTCGGCGCGGTTCTTCTTCCTGCGGCGCCGGTCGCGGGCCCGCACCGCCTCCTCGGCGGCGGCGGCCTCGTCCTCCAGCGCGGCGGCGTAGGCGACCGGGTCGTCGTCGCGGTCCGCGGTCCAGGTGACCGTCAGGTCGGCGAACGCCTCCGGCTGCTCCAGGGCGACCGAGCGCTCCCGGTACAGCTCCAGCAGCGCCATGAACCGGGCGATGACCTCCAGCGTCGCGACGCAGTCGGCGGTCAGGTCGGCGAAGGTGGCCGTGCCGACGAGCGCGAGGCGTTCCCGCAGGATCGCCGCGTGCTCGGGCACCGACACGTGCACCGCGTGTGCAGGTGGTCGACGCCGACCTCGTCCGGCGGGCGGGGCCGGAACACCGCGGCGGCGAGCTCGGCGAAGGCCTGCGCGTCGACGCCGAGCAGCACCTCGGGCAGCAGGTCGGCGTAGCGGTCCTCGATCGCGACCGAGCGCGGGAAGCGGCGCATCGCGCCGTTCTCCAGCTCGACGAACAGCGCCGCGGCCTCCTTGTAGGCACGGTACTGCAGCAGCCGGGCGAACAGCAGGTCACGGGCCTCGAGCAGGGCGAGGTCGTCCTCGTCGTCGACCTCGGCGCCGGGCACGAGCCGCGCGGCCTTCAGGTCGAGCAGGGTCGCCGCGACCACCAGGAACTCGGTGATCTCGTCGAGGTCGGCGTCGTCGCCGAGGTCGGTGAGATGGGCGATGAAGTCGTCGGTGACCTTGTGCAGGGCCATCTCGGTGAGGTCGAGCTCGTGCTTGCCGATCAGCTGCAGCAGCAGGTCGAACGGGCCCTCGAAGTTGTACAGCCGGACGGTGAAGCGCCGGGTCCGCGGCGCCGCCACGTCCCCGTCGTCGAGCCCCTCGGGGGCGCCGTCGGCGAGCAGCGTCACCGGGCGATGACCTCGCGCGCGAGCATCCGGTAGGCCTCCGCGGCGTACGACGTGGGCGCCCACGTCGTGATCGGCTCCCCGGCGACCGTGGTCTCCGGGAACTTGATCGTCCGGTTGATGACGGCGTCGAACACCTTCTCCCCGAACGCCTCCACCACGCGGTCGTGGACCTCGCGGGTGTGCAGCGTGCGGGTGTCGAACATCGTCGGGAGCACGCCGAGCAGGCGCAGGTCCGGGTTGAGCCGCTCGGTCACCTTGTCGATGGTGTCCATCAGCAGCGCGACGCCGCGCAGCGAGAAGAACTCGCAGGCCAGCGGGATGAGGACCTCGTCGGCGCAGGCGAGCGCGTTGATCGTGAGCAGGCCCAGCGACGGCTGGCAGTCGATGAGGACGATGTCGTAGTCGGGCAGGAACCGCGCTTGAGGGCGCGGCCGAGGGCCTGCTCCCGGCCGACTTCGGTGACGAGCTGGACCTCGGCCGCCGACAGGTCGATGTTCGACGGCAGCAGGTCGAGGTTCTCCACGCCGGTGTCCTGGAGCACCTCGTCGGCCTCGACGCCGCGCTTCCATCAGCAGGTTGTAGACGGTGGACTCGAGCTGGTGGGGCTGCACGCCGAGGCCCACCGACAGCGCGCCCTGCGGGTCGAAGTCGACGAGCAGGACTTGCGGCCGTACTCGGCGAGCGCGGCCCCGAGGTTGATGGTCGACGTCGTCTTACCGACGCCGCCCTTCTGTTCGCCACCGCGATCACGCGGGCCGCCCGTGCACCGACAGCGGTGCGGGCTCGGGAGCGCGCGCGCTGGTGGTCTGGGTGCCTCGCCCGTGATCCGGCGCCGGCTCGTCGCTCGGGTCGTCGAACCTGCCCTGGGCCTCCGGCCGCGTCGGGTTCATGCGGTCTCCGGTCTCGTCGCGGGTACCGTGCCGGGTCTCGGGTCCCGGTCAGGGCCTGAGACCGCACTGCAGGAGATGCCCCACGTGCGGCGACGTCCCTGTCGGGCCACGTCGCGGTATGGATTTCCGGTCACCCTACCCGCGGTCGTGCGCCGTCCGGCCGACGGTGCGCCCCGGCGTGTCGCGCCTCAGCCCGCGGGCAGGACCGACACGCCTCCCGCGCTGCTCTTCGCGGTGATCCGGTGGTCGGCACCGGGCTGGTCGGGGACACCGACCTCGGTCGACCCGGCGGAGGTCTCGGCGGTCACCTCGTAGGCCGGGCCGACCGGGACCCGGACCTCGACGCCGCCGGCGCTGGACTCCGCGGTCACGTCCGCGGCCGCCGCGGCGAAGGTCAGCTCGACCGAGCCGGCGCTGGACTTCGCACGCACGTCGCCCGGTCCGACGCCGGTGGCGTCGACCCCGCCCGCCGACGAGGTCAGGTCCAGCGCCCCGGTCAGCCCCCGGACCTCGATGCCGCCAGCGCGCAGGTCGACCAGCGCCGAGGACGCGGCAGGCGCGGTCACCACGAGCCCCGCCTGGCAGCGGTCGCCGCCCCGGTCCGGGCAGCGGGCGGTGATCCGCAGGACGCCGCCCTCGACCTTCTGCTCGACCTGCGGGCGGGCGTCGCCGGTCCACCGCAGGTCCTGCTCGACCGCAGCACTCTCCCCCGCGACGAGGCGCACGTCCCCGGCGTCGGAGTCGACCTCGACGCGGGTGACCGGCCCGTCGACGGGCTCGTTCACCGTCTGCTGCTGCTCCGGCCCGGCGGCGACACCACCGCACCCGGCCAGGAGGAGTCCCGCCACGACCGCCGTCACCCACGTTCCGTACCGCATGGCCCGGAACGTAGTCGTTCGTCCTCCCCCGCGGCCCGCCGCCCCGGGGTCCGTGGTCACCCCCGGCGCGGGGGTGCGCGGTGGCGTAGACCTCGCGCAGCGTGTCGACGGTGACGTGGGTGTAGATCTGCGTGGTCGCGACGCTCGCGTGCCCGAGCAGCTCCTGCACGACCCGCACGTCGGCGCCACCGGAGAGCAGGTGGGTGGCGAAGCAGTGCCGCAGCGTGTGCGGGGAGACGGTGGCGACGACGTCGCCGGGCAGCCCGGACGCCTCGGCGGCGGGCGGCCGCAGGACGTGCCAGGCGCTCTGGCGCGACAGCCGGTTGCCGCGGGCGTTGAGCAGCGCGCCGGGCTGCCCGTGCCCCGTGCCGCGAGGGCGGGGCGGGCGCGGACCCGGTAGGCGTCGACGGCGGCGAGCGCGGGACGACCGACCGGCACGATCCGCTGTTTGTTCCCCTTGCCGTGCAGCAGGATCGTCCGCGCGTCCGGGTCGAGGTCGTTCGAGGTCGGCGCCGACGACCTCGGAGATCCGGGCGCCGGTGGAGTACAGCAGCTCCAGCAGGGCGCGGTCGCGCAGTCCGACCGGCCGTCGGAGACGCAGCCGGCGAGCAGCTGGTCGACCTGGTCGACCGACAGCGCCGACGGCAGCCGCGAGCCCAGGGCGGGCGGCGTCACCCCGGCCGCGACGTCGGTCGGGGTCAGCCCCTCGTGCAGCGCGAACCGGTGCAGCCCGCGGACCGCGGCCAGCGCCCGCGCCGCCGACGACGCGGCCAGCGGACGCTCCCCCGTGCGCAGGGCCGCGACGAACGCGGCGACGTCGGCCCTCGGCCACCTGGGTCAGCTCCGTACGTCCCAGGTGGTCGAGGTGGTCGAGGTAGCGCCCGAGGTCGAGCCGGTAGGAGTGCAGGGTGTTCTGCGCCCGTCCCCTTCGACGGCCAGTGGTCGAGGTAGTCCTCGGCCACCCGTCGCGCGGTCGGCACCGGTCAGTCCGCAGGGCCGGGACGACCTCGCGCTCGAACAGCTCGATGCCGACCGGTCGTAGGCGGCCTCGGGGAAGTAGAAGATGCCGTAGCTCATGCCGACGGCCGCCAGTGGCGGAGAGCTTCTCCACGATCTGCTCCGG
>NZ_JAHLJA010000226.1:0-42488 GCF_020496245.1 Pseudonocardia sp. ICBG601
GCTGCTCCAGCGCGGCGACGACGTCGGCGCCCGGGTCGGCGACGACCGCGGCCTCCGCGCCGGGCACCGCATGCAGCACGGTGGCGCCGGTCTTCTCCGCGCCGTAGCTGGTGAACGGACCGACCTGGAAGTGACGCAGGCCCTTCTTCCGGTACGCCTTGCGCAGGCGGAGGAAGACGATGCCCGACTCCTCCTCCGGGTCGGTGCCGACGGTGAGCACGGCCGGGGCGTCTCGATCGCGGTGAACGTGACCGAGTCCTCGGGCGTCCCGCCGACGACGTGCGCGGCGAGGAACTCCAGCTCCTCGTCCGAGTGCGGCCGGGCACGGAAGTCGATGTCGTTGGTGCCGGCGACGACGCGGGCGAACTTGGCGTAGGCGTAGGCGTCCTCGACGGTCAGCCGCCCCCCGGGCAGGACGCCGATCCCGCCGCCGAGCGGGCCGCGAGCAGCCCCTCCGCGGCGACGGCCAGCGCCTCGGTCCAGGAGGCCTCGGTCAGGGTGCCGTCCGCGCGCCGGACCAGCGGCCGGGTGATGCGGCCCTGGCTACCGGTGTAGCGGAAGGCGAAACCGGCCCTTGTCGCAGAGCCACTCCTCGTTGACCTCCGGGTCGTTGCCGGCGAGGCGGCGCAGCACCGGTCCCGCGCCGGGAGTCGGTGCGCATCGAGCAGCCGGAGCTGCAGTGCTCGCAGGTCCCCGCGGTTCGAGCGCAGGTCGAACGGGCGCGACCGGAACGGTAGGCGGCACTGGTCAGCGCGCCGACCGGGCAGATCTGGATGGTGTTGCCCGAGAAGTAGGACTGGAACGGCTGGTCCTCGGCGATCCCGATCTGCTGCTTCGCCCCGCGCTCGAGCAGGTCGATGAACGGGTCGCCGGCGATCTCCTCGGAGAAGCGCGTGCAGCGCTGGCAGAGCACGCAGCGCTCGCGG
This sequence comes from Pseudonocardia sp. ICBG601, assembly GCF_020496245.1. Classification (NCBI taxonomy): domain Bacteria; kingdom Bacillati; phylum Actinomycetota; class Actinomycetes; order Pseudonocardiales; family Pseudonocardiaceae; genus Pseudonocardia; species Pseudonocardia sp. ICBG601. The sequence goes on from NZ_JAHLJA010000226.1 coordinate 927, forward strand.
TTCGAGCAGTACCTGGCTGGAGATCGGCAGCGGCTTCGGGAAGGTCCGCTTCTTCTCCACGAACCGCGAGTCCGCCCGGCCGTGCGCCATCGCCTGGTTCTGCAGCGGGCACTCGCCGCCCTTGTCGCAGATCGGGCAGTCCAGCGGGTGGTTGATGAGCAGCAGCTCCATCACACCCTGCTGCGCCTTGTCGGCCCGCTCGGAGGTGTGCTGCGTCTTCACCACCATCCCCGTCGGCGACGGTCATGGTGCAGCTGGCCTGCGGCTTCGGCATCGGCCGGCCGCCATCTCCACCTCGACCAGGCACTGGCGGCAGGCGCCGGCCGGGTCGAGGAGCGGGTGGTCGCAGAACCGCGGGATCACGATGCCGAGGCGCTCGCAGGTGCGGATCAGCAGCTCGCCCTTGGGGGCGTCGACGACCTGGCCGTCGATGGTGAGGCGGACGTGGCCCTCGGGGACGGGTGTCTCCTCGGTGGCGTTCCGCTCCGGTGTCAGCGTCATGCGGGGGCTCCGGTCAGTGCTGTTCCGTTGGTCCGTTCCGCGAGCTCCACGTCCGCCAGCTGCTCCGGGCGGTCCACATCGGGCTGCTCCGCGATGAGGTCCAGGAACTCCTGGCGGAAGTACTTGATGGCGCTGGTGATGGGGCTCGTCGCGCCGTCGCCGAGGGCACAGAAGGAGCGGCCGAGGATGTTGTCGCAGACGTCGAGCAGGGTGTCGATGTCGGTCGAGGTGCCCTCGCCACGCACCATCCGCTGCAGCACCTGGACCAGCCAGTAGGTGCCCTCGCGGCACGGGGGTGCACTTGCCGCAGCTCTCGTGCTTGTAGAACTCGGTCCACTTCATGACCGCCCACGGCACCGAGACGGTCTCGTTGAAGACCTGCACCGCGGTCGTCCCCAGCATGGAGCCGGCCTCGGCGGCGCCCTCGAAGTCCAGCGGGACGTCGAGGTGCTCTGCGGTGAACAGCGGTGTCGACGAGCCGCCCGGGGTCCAGAACTTCAGCGGGACCCCGTCCTTCATCCCGCCGGCGAGCTCCAGGAGCTCCGCAGCGTGATGCCGAGCGGCGCCTCGTACTGGCCGGGCCGCTCGACGTGCCCGGAGACCGAGTAGATCTTCGGGCCGGGCGACTTCTCCCGCCCATCGAGCGGAACCAGGCCGCGCCGCCGTTGACGATGGCGGGGACGCTGGCGATGGTCTCGACGTTGTTGACGACGGTCGGGCAGGCGTAGAGCCCGGCGGTCGCCGGGAACGGCGGCTTGAGCCGGGCTGTCCGCGACGACCCTCGAGCGAGTCGAGCAGCGCCGTCTCCTCGCCGCAGATGTAGGCACCCGCACCGGCGTGCACCACGATCTCCAGGTCGAAGCCGGAGCCGAGGATGTCGCGTCCGAGGTAGCCCTTCGCCTTCGCCTCGCGGACGGCGGCGCGCAGCCTGCGGATGCAGTGCAGCGCCTCGCCGCGGACGTAGATCGCGCAGAAGTTCGCGCGGATCGCGTAGCTGGTGACGATGCAGCCCTCGATGAGGGCGTGCGGGTCGGCCATCATCGTCGGGATGTCCTTGCAGGTACCCGGCTCGCCTCGTCGGCGTTGATGACCAGGTACTTCGGCTTCGCGCCGGGTCCGGATCCGCTGCCGTCGTCCTGCGGGATGAACCCCCACTTCATGCCGGTGGGGAACCCGGCACCGCCGCGTCCGCGCAGCCCGGAGTCCTTGACCAGCTGGATGAGCTGGTCGGGGTGGGCGGCGAACGCGGTCCGCAGGGAGGTGTAGCCCTCCAGCTGCTCGTAGGTGTCGATCGACCAGGACCGCGGCGACAGCCAGCGCCTGGTCAGGACGGGCGTGATCGGGTCCGGCTTGCGCACGGGCTCGGTGGTGCTCATGCGATCACTTCTTCTCCGGTAGCGCGGGCATCGCCGGCGGCTCGTCGGGCAGCGCCGGAGCGGTCCAGCCGTTCTCCTGGGCCATCCGGGCCCCGCGCACCGACTCGATCGCGCCGGACGGACCCTCGACACGGGCCGTCGTGTCGACGCCTCCGGCGTCGTCGGTGAACCCGGCCAGCTCCAGCTCGACGGTCCGTAGGTCGGTCAGCGGCGCGCCGCGGGTGGGCTGCGGGCGCTCACCGCGACGCAGTGCCTCGACGAGCTCCACAGCGGACTCGACGGTCTGGTTGTCGAAGTACTCGTAGTTGACCTGCAGCACCGGGGCGAGGTCGCAGGCCGCGAGGCACTCGGCGTGCTCGAGGGTGATCGATCCGGTGGTGCCGGGCTCCCCCGCGGTCTCCTCGTGACCCAGCGGGCGGTCCTCGGTGCCCAGCTGCGTGCGCAGGCGGGCGTAGATGTCGTCGCCGCCCAGCGCCGCGCACAGGGTGTTGGTGCAGACGCTCACCAGGTGCTCGCCGCAGGGGGAGCGCTTGTACATCGTGTAGAACGTCGCGACCGCGGATACCTCGGCCGTGGTGAGCCCGAGGGCCTCGGCGCAGTAGCGGACGCCGTCCGGGCTGACGTAGCCCTCGACCGACTGCACCAGGTGCAGCAGCGGTAGCAGCGCCGACCGGGACTCCGGGTAGAGGGAGATGATCTCCGCCGTGCGCTGCCGGGTCAGCTCGTCGAAGATCGGCGAGACCGGGCTCTTCTCCTGCGGGGGGACCGTCATCGGTCGCAACCTCCCATCACGGGGTCGATCGAGGCGACGGCCGCGATGACGTCGGCGACCTGGCCGCCCTCGCTCATCGCGGGCATCGTCTGCAGGTTCACGAAGCTGGGGTCGCGGACGTGGATGCGGACCGGGCGGGTGCCGCCGTCGGACACGGCGTGCACCGCGAGCTCGCCGCGCGGGGACTCGACGGCCGCGTAGGCCTGCCCCGGCGGGACGTGGAACCCCTCGGTGACCAGCTTGAAGTGGTGGATCAGCGACTCCATCGACTGCCCCATGATCTTGCGGACGTGCTCGAGGGTGTTGCCCATGCCGTCGCTGCCGATCGACAGCTGCGCGGGCCAGGCGACCTTCGGGTCGTCGACCATGACGCGACCCGGCCCCAGCTCGTCGAGCTTGGTCACCGCCTGCTCCATGATCTTGAGCGACTCGTGGATCTCGGCGACGCGCATCCGGTAGCGGGCGAAGCAGTCGGCCTCGGTGGCCGTCGGGACCTCGAAGTCGTACTGGTCGTACACCGAGTACGGCATGTGCTTGCGCAGGTCCCAGGCGAGCCCCGCCGAACGCAGGATCGGGCCGGACGCGCCGAGCGCCAGGCAGCCGTCGACGGGCAGGTAGCCCACGCCCTCCAGGCGCTGGCGCCAGATCGGCTGCCCGGTGAGCAGCCGGTCGTAGTCGGGCAGCCGGGAGTTCATGACCTTCAGGAAGTCGCGGACCTTGTCCTGCCAGCCCTCGGGCATATCCTGGGCGAGCCCGCCGGGCCGGATGAACGCGTGGTTCATCCGCAGGCCGGTGAGGAACTCCAGCAGGTGGAGCACCTCCTCGCGCTCCCGGAAGCCCGAGGTCATACCGGTCAGCGCGCCCAGCTCCATGCCGCCGGTGGCCAGCGCGACGAGGTGCGAGCCGATCCGGTTCAGCTCCCAGAGCAGCACCCGCAGGTGCTCGGCCCGCTGCGGGACCTCGACGCCGAGCAGCTTCTCGACGGCCATGCAGTAGGCGCCCTCGTTGAACAGCGGGGACAGGTAGTCCGCGCGGGTCACGAAGGTGACGCCCTGGGTCCAGGTCCGGTACTCGCAGTTCTTCTCGATACCGGTGTGCAGGTAGCCGATGACCGCGCGGCCCTGGGTGACGGTCTCGCCCTCCAGCTCCAGGACCAGGCGCAGCACCCCGTGCGTCGACGGGTGCTGCGGGCCCATGTTGATGACGATCCGGTCGTCGTGCTCGACCTCGAGCAGGTCGTCCCAGTCGCCGCCGGTGACGGTGTAGACCGTGCCCTCGGTGGTCTCCCGGCCGGGCGCGGCGTACGGGTCGGTGCCCGTGGTGGGGTCCGCGTCGGTGCCGATGCTCGTTCCGCGTGCGCTGCTCTCGGTGGTCACGAGTAGGCCCTCCGCTCGTCGGGCGGGGGGATCTCCGCGCCCTTGTACTCCACGGGGATGCCACCCAGCGGGTAGCTCTTGCGCTGGGGGTGGCCGTCCCAGTCGTCCGGCATGAGAATCCGGGTCAGCGCCGGGTGGCCGTCGAAGACGACGCCGTACATGTCCCAGGTCTCGCGCTCGTGCCAGTCGGCCGTCGGGTAGACGTCGACGACGCTGGACACGGTGGGCGGGTTCGCAGCGTCTCCGATGTCGAGGGCGACCTCCAGGCGCACCCGGCGCCGGTAGGTCATCGACAGCAGGTGGTAGACGACGTGCAGCGGCCGGTCGACCGGCGCACCGTCCGGCGCCGAGTAGTCCACACCGGACACCCCGGAGCAGAACTCGAAGCGCAGGCCCGGGTCGTCGCGCAGGGTGCGGGCGACCTCGTGCAGCCGGGCGGGCTCGACGTAGAGGGTCATCTCGTCGCGGTCGATCGTGACCTGCTCGATCGCCGAACGCGGGATGCCGCGCTCGTCGAGGGCCGCGCCGAGCTCGTCGGCGAACTCGTCGAACCAGCCGCCGAAGGGCCGCTCGGCCGGTGCCGGGGCCCAGCCGGGCAGGCGCAGTCCGCCGTAGCCGGAGGTGTCGCCGGAGCCGCGGACGCCGAACATGCCCGAGCGCGTGCGGGTCTCGGTCATCTTCTGGGCGGGGCGGGCGCCGCCCAGCGCGTCGGACGGGGTGGCCGCGTCCTCGGGGCCGGCCAGGTCGCCGGGGGCCTCGCCGCCCGCCGCCCGCTGTTCCTCGGCCGCGGCGCCGCTCTCCTGCGACGACGAGTGCGCGCCGCCGGTGGGCTCGGTCCCGTCCTTGGAGGTGCCGGTCGGCTCGGTCACGTCGCGTCACCTCCGCGGGCGGCGTCGGCCAGCGACGGCAGCTCCATGGTCTCCCCCGGCGCGAGCGCGTTCGGGGCCGGCTTGGGCTGCGAGCCCGGCTCCAGGTAGTTCGGGACGTCGGGGGTGTGCGTGGTCTTCAGCGCGCCGAGCCGCTTGTGCTTCGGCGCGTACTTGACCGACGACGGCACCATCGGCGTCCGGTACCCGGACTCGGCGAGCTCGGCGGCCCGCTTCGGGCCGAGCGGCTCGTCCATGATCTTGGCGTGGATCTTGAGGATCGCGTCGATCAGCATCTCCGGCCGCGGCGGACAGCCGGGCAGGTACATGTCCACCGGCACGACGTGGTCCACGCCCTGGACGATCGCGTAGTTGTTGAACATGCCGCCGGAGCTGGCGCAGACGCCCATGGCCAGGACCCAGCGCGGCTCGGGCATCTGGTCGTAGATCTGGCGCAGGACCGGCGCCATCTTGTTGCTCACCCGGCCCGCGACGATCATCACGTCCGCCTGGCGCGGCGAGGCCCGGAAGACCTCCATGCCGAAGCGGGCGAGGTCGTAGCGCGGGGCGCCGGTGGTCATCATCTCGATGGCGCAGCAGGCCAGGCCGAACGTGGCGGGCCAGAGCGACGACTTCCGGGTCCAGTTGACCAGCTTCTCGACATTGGTCAGCAGGACGCCGCTGGGCAGGTTCTCCTCGAGTCCCATGACGGCCTCAGCTCCACTCGAGCCCGCCGCGACGCCACTCATAGGCGTACGCGAAGGCGATCGTGGCGATGTAGAGCGTGATGGCCACGAACCCGAAGACGCCGACCGCATCGGCGACGACGGCGTACGGGTACATGAACACCAGCTCGATGTCGAACAGGATGAACAGCATCGCCGTGAGGTAGTAGGCGACCGGCACCCGACCGCCACCGACGACCGGCTGCGGCGAGGGCTCGATACCGCACTCGTAGGAGTCCAGCTTGGCCCGGTTGAACCGGCGCGGACCGATCAGCGGCGCGGACGCGACCGAGAACAGCGCGAAGCCCGCCGCCAACACGAACAGCAGGACGAGCGGGAGATAGGGATCGAGCATTCCTACACCTTCGTTGTCGCGGCGCCACCGTCGTTGGTGGTGATCGACGAGCCGGTCGCGGCGACCCTATGTCCGGTCCCCTGTGACCAAGAACCCAGGCGAGCCTTACCTGGCACGGGTGCAGGTCACATGTGATCCGCATCCGTGCAGGTCGGCGCGCTGCGGGCCGCGTGACCCCCACCACCCTTGTGAAAAAGTTCACGAACTGCGCGAGCAGTGTAGGACGGTGCCGCGGTGATCGCGTGGGCGGATCGGGCGATGCTCGGGGAGTCCTTGCGGCGCAACGGGGCTCGACGCGGTGTCACCGGGTGGTGACGATCGGTCCGCCCGGCCCGACGAACCCCGGGGCGCCCGCCGCAGCCCGGACCCCAGGGCCCCGGCAAAGTCGTTAGATGATCTTGTGGCGAGCCGTGACAAGCGGCGCAGCTGCGCCGCCGCTCGGCGCTATAGCTGGTCCCGGGCAGGTGCAGCGCGGCAATCAGAAGGCCGCGTGGGGCGACTACCGCCGCCTATCGCGACTTTGCCGGGGCCCTGGCCCGGACCCGGCGCCCTACTACCGCGGTATTCGCTTACCCGGTAAGCGAATACCGATCCCCTTCCCTGCCGGGTTCCTCGTCGCGATTCCTCGTCGGGAGGCCGGGCCGAGCACGACCGTCGCACGAGGTCCAGGTGGGCCCGGGGTCGCGATTCCGTGACGTGACGCGGTCGGGAGTCGGCCTGCGTCGGACCGGGCCCTGGGGCCGAGGGGAGTGTCGGGAGAACTCGCTTACCGGGTAAGCGAATGAGCCTTTTTCAACCTGACGTTTGTGCTGGTCAGGGGCGTGAAGGCCGGCCGGGGTGGGGCTCCTGGTAGACGGATGGGTGTCGAACCGTCGTCTGCCAGGAGCCCCGTGTGCTGTCCTACCCATCCGGGATGAACGTGTCCAGCCGTAGCGTCCGTGATCTTGCTGATCTTCTCCGGGGGCATCGGCGTCAGCGTGGAACACGCTGGCGCCGGCTCTCAGCCGGTCGGCAGGCCTTGCTGGTGCTCGCCTACCTGCGTAAGGGCGAGACCTACGCTGCCCTGGCCTGCGGGTTCGCGGTGAGCACCGCGACGGTGTACCGGTACCTGACCGAGGCGATCGGTCTGCTCGCCGCGCTCGCCCCGACCCTGGAACAGGCCATCACCGTCGCCGCTGGGAAGGCGTTCGTGATCCTGGACGGCACGCTGCTGCGTATCGACCGGGTCGGCATGACATCCGGCTACGACCGGGCGTTCTACTCCGGCAAACACAAGTGCCACGGCCTGAACGTGCAGGTCATCGCCGACCCCGTCGGCAGGCTGGTGTGGATCTCCCCACCGCTACCCGGAGCCCGGCACGACATGGGTGCCGCCCGCGCCCACGGGATCATCGACGCGGTCAACACCGCCGGGGTGCGGGCGATCGCTGACACCGCCTACCAAGGCGGCGGGCCCGCGATCACCGTCCCCCACCGACGCCGCCGCCGCGACCTCGACACCGGCCGGTACCGGCCCCTGTCAGCGAATCAGAAAGCGGTCAACGCCGCCCACGCCCGACGACGGGCACCCGGTGAACGGGTCAACGCCGAGCTGAAGAACTGGAAGATCCTCCGCAAGATCCGCTCCAGCCCCAACCAGGCCACCCAGCTCGTCGCCGCGGTCCAGACCCTCATGATCACAGCTACCTGACCAGCACAAACGTCAGGTTGAAAAAGGCTCAATCCGTGGGTTCCGGTCCTCAGGACCTGGTCCCGGGGAGATGCCGGCTCCAGGGGCCGGCCGGCAGCGGGCGAGACGGCGGGGCGGGAACAGCGGGGCGGGCGCGGCAGAGCGGGGTGGGAACGGCGGGGCGGGGCGAGCGCGGCGGGGTGCGACACCCCGGCGGGGCGAGGCGACCCGGCGGGCAGGACCGGCGGAGTCAGGCCGGCTTGTACGCCCGGTGCAGCGCGACGGCTCCGAAGGTCAGGTTCCGCCAGGCTGGGCGCTCCCAGCCTGCGTCGGCGATCTTGGCGGCGAGCGAGGGCTGGTCGGGCCAGTCCCGGATCGACTCGGCCAGGTACAGGTAGGCCTCGGGGTTCGACGAGACCGTCCGGGCGATCGCCGGGAGGGCGTGGCCGAGGACCGCGTTCTGGTAGAGCACGCGGAAGGGGGCCCAGGTCGGCGTCGAGAACTCGCAGACGACCAGGCGGCCGCCGGGGCGGGTCACGCGGGCCATCTCGCGCAGGCCGGCGACGGTGTCGTTCACGTTGCGCAGGCCGAAGGAGATGGTGACGGCGTCGAAGCTGCCGTCGGCGAAGGGCAGGTGCAGCGCGTCGGCGGCGGCCTTCGGTACGTCCCGGCGGGCACCGGCCCGCAGCATGCCGAGGGAGAAGTCCGCGGCGACGCACCAGGCGCCGTCCTTCGCCAGCTCGACGGTCGAGACCGCGGTGCCCGCGGCGAGGTCGAGGACCTTCTCTCCCGGGCGGAGCCCGAGGGCACGGCGGGTCTGGATCCGCCAGTAGCGGTCCTGGCCGCCCGACAGCGCGGTGTTGGTCAGGTCGTAGCGCCGGGCGACGCCGTCGAACATGCGGGCGACGTCGGTCGGGTTCTTGTCGAGCTCGGCGCGGGACACGGACACAGCTTAGGCGACCCGGCCGGCCCTCACCGCTGACCGAACTGCTCGCGCAGCACCTCGCGCAGGCCCCTCAGGTACTCCGCGCGCACCCGGGCGGCGACGCCGGCCCACTCGGCCGACGGCGTGGCCACCCCGGTGCCGTCGCCGGTGAGGGCGCCCATGCCGTGCAGGGCGATCCAGCGGTGGTCGTAGTCGTGGGGCGCCGCCCGGTCCCAGGCGACGGCGCGGATCGCCGCGCGGCGGACCCGGGCCGGGTCGGCGAAGGCCCACCGGTTCACCGGCTCCCCGAACCGGTCGCGCAACACCGCCAGCGCCTGGGCAGCGGTGGTGTCGGTACAGCGGCAGGCGTCGTAGCGGGCCCGCAGCTGGCCCGCGTAGAACCAGCGGGCGGCCTCGGCCATCTCGCCGTCGGCGCCGAGGTTCTCCGACAGGGCGAACAGCACCGGCGGCATCTGCCGGTGCGGGGCGTCGAGGACGTCGGCGCGGGCGGCGGACCGGACCGTGGGCGCGGGGTCGAGCAGATGGGACATCAGGCGGACGGCGGCGGAGGTGTCGACCGTGGCGAGCTCGCCACGGGGCGCGACGACGACGGTGCGGCTCATGGGCCCACCGTCGCCGACCTGCCGCGGCCCCGGATCCGCACGACTACGGAGCCGGCCCGATCGGGCCGCGACGATCAGCCTGACGATCCGGCTGAGAACGATCAGGCCGCGACGATCAGGCCGCGACGCGCTCCGGCGCCGCGGCGCGGAGCACCTCGCCGTAGTGGGCGAGCAGCTCGTCGCCGACCGCGGTCCAGGTGCGGCGCAGCACCGACTGGCGGGCGGCCAGGCCGAACTCCCGGTTGCGCTGCGGCTCGCACAGCGCCGCGACCGCGGCGACCAGCTCACGGTCGGCGGAGTCGGTGGCCGGGTCGCCGGGCGCTCCGCCGTCCGGACGGGGTGCCACGAGGTAGCCGGTGCGGTCGGGCAGCACGAGGTCGCGCAAGCCGCCCGCGTCGGGCGCCACGACCGGGACGCCCGAGGCGAGCGCCTCCTGCACGGCCTGGCAGAACGTCTCGGCCTGTCCGGTGTGGACGAACACGTCGAGGCTCGCGTAGATCTGCGCGAGCTCGTCGCCGCCGCGGTGCCCGAGGAACGCCGCCGACGGCAGCCGCTCGCGCAACCCGTCGGCGCTGGGGCCGTCACCGACGACGACCAGCCGCGTCCCGGGCAGCTCACCCAGCACGGCGAGCCGCTCGACCTGCTTCTCCGGGGCGAGGCGGCCGACGAACCCGATGAGCCGCTCGCCGTTCGGGGCCAGCCGGCCGCGCAGTGCGTCGCTGCGCCGCGACGGGGTGAACCGGCGGGTGTCGACGCCGCGCGCCCACTGGTGCACCCGCGGGACACCGCGCTCGCGCAGCGCCCCGGTCGCCCAGCTCGACGGCGCGAGGGTCCGGTCGGCCATGCCGTGCAGCCGGCAGGTCCAGCGCCACGCCGCCCGCGCGGTCAGCCCGAGCCCGTAGGCGGAGGCGAACCCGGCGACGTCGGTCTGGTAGATCGCGACCGTCGGCACGCCGAGGCGCCGCGCCGCCGCCAGCCCCCGTGCCCCGACGACGAACGGCGCCGCCAGGTGCACCACGTCGGGCCGGAACCGGCGCAGCGCGGTCAGGATCCGCCTGCTGGGCACCCCGACCGGCATCGAGTTCACCACCGGCAGCTCGACGGCCGGGATCCGCACGACCGGGATCCCCTCGTGGGAGTCCGGCTCACCGGTGCCCGGCGCGATCACCACGACGTCGTGACCCCCTGCCCGCAGGTGCTCGCACACCCGCAGCACCGAGTTGGTGACGCCGTTGACCACCGGCAGGAAGCATTCCGAGACGATTGCGACGCGCACGGCCGGAACGGTGACGGGGTCGGGACAGCGGGTCGGGTCCCTGGCGTGATCAACCACCCAACCCTGGGCGAACATCGGGTGGGCGGGTCACGAGTTGGCGCGTCCGGCACAAGGTGGACACCCGCGCGTCGTCGCCAGGACATCACCCGCCCGGACACTCGGGTCGCATGACGGCCGTGCCCCACACCCCGCCACACACGGTGCCACCCCTGGTGCCGTCCCCCCGGCCGGGGCGCCGGTAAGGGAGTTGTCACCAGCCGCAAACGAGTCGATCATTGCTGGTCAGCGGGTTTATTTTCGGTGAGGTTGCGGTAGAGGGTGGCGCGGCTGACGCCGAACGCGGCTGCGATCTGGTCGGCGGTCTGGCCGGTGTCGAGGGCGGCCTGGGCCGCGGCGAGCTGGTTGGGGTCGAGTTTGCGGGGTCGGCCGGGCAGTTTGCCCGTGGCTGCGGTGGCCTCGCGGGCGTGGGCGGCGCGTTCGCGCATGAACACTCGTTCCATGTGTGCGAACAGCGCCAGTAGCGCGACGGCGAGTTCGGCCATCGGCGAGTCGTCGGTGGTGTCGATCGGGATCGGGTCCTTCAGGGTCTTGATCCCGATGCCCTGCTCGCGCAGCTCGTGCACGACGTTGAGGCATTCGCGCAGATTGCGGCCGAGTCGGTCGAGGTTGGTCGCGATGATCGTGTCGCCGGAGCGGGCGTAGCGGCGCAGCTCGGTGAAGCCGGGCCGGTCGATGGTGGCGCCGGTCTTCTTGTCGGTGTAGATCCGCTCGTCGGGTATGCCGTGGTGGCCCAGGGCGTCGAGCTGTCGTTCGAGGTCCTGGTGTGTGGTCGAGACGCGGGCGTAGCCCAGTTCCATCACGTCACCGTCCTGGCCTGGTCCCGGTCGGCATCCAGGGCGGCGGCGATCCGCGGGTCGGTAATGGCGGACTCGCCGGTCATGATCGTCTCGTTTCCTCCCGCAACTGTCTCATAAGTTTACCATGTGGCCGTGTTTCGAGGCGGTGTTTCGACGTTAGATTGTGAGACAGCGTGACCTGGGGTGATGTCGATGTCCGAACTCGCCTGCACGCTGTCGCGGAACCTTGGTTTCGAGACCGGCCAGTCAGCCGCTGGAGGCGGCGGCGGCCAGGCGAAGACGGGCGTCCATGTTCAGCCGCACCTCGCCGTAGGGCAGCACGTGCGCCCAGAACAGCGGCGTCAGCCCGCGCCGATCCTCAGCGGTGAGCGCGTCGTCCCACTCGGAGCCAGCGAGCAGGTCCTGGATCATCAGGGTGTTCACGTACACCAGGGCGGCCTGCAAGATCCGCAGGCACAGCACGCTCATCTCCTGCTCGTCGCGCCGGTTGGTGGCCAGGTCCCCGCCCTTGCCGTAGAAGATGACCGCGTTGGCCCGATTCCACGACTCGACCACGTTCAGGCCCTCGTGGATCTCTCGCTGGAGTGCCCGGCTGTGCAGGTAACGGGCCAAGAAGATGGTCTTTTGCGCCCGGCCCAGCTCGATCATCGCCTGGTAGGTCGGGTGCGCTGCGTTGGCCTTCATGAATCGCCGCAGGATCGCCTCGGTCGAGGCGGTGCCCACGCGGATCGCGGTGGCGTACTTGAGCATCTGGTCGTACTGCTCAGCGATGCGGTCCCACCGGACCGGGCGGGTCATCGCCGGTGCCAGACCCGGCCAGGCGTCTGGCTCGCCAGCAGCCGGGCGGTACAGCTTGACCTTGTTGATCCGCTTGATCCTCGGCAGCAGGTCGAACCCGAGCAGCTTCGTGATGCCGAACCCGATCTCGGACTGACCATGCGTGTCCACGTAATTGGCCTCGACCTGCATGTCGGTGCCATGCCGGATCGCGCCGTCGACCATCGCGTGCACCTCGGAGGCCGAGCAGTTCAGCCGCTGCGAGTGGATCACCACGGAGCCGCGCTCGACGTGCCAGTAGATCAGCACCCCTCGGCCGCCGTAGCGGGAGTGCCACTCGGTGAAGATGTTCTGGTCGAACGCGCCGAAGTGAGTCGAGTCGCTGGCCACGGCGGTGGATCCGTCGCCCCACAGTGTCTGCTGGCGGGCGGCGAAGGTGGCGTTGGCGATCTCGATCGCGATCTGCCGCGCGGCCTCGGTGCTCAGGTAGCGGCGCCGGGCGTAGCGAATCTCGTCCTCGGAATGCCCGTGCTCGCCGCCGGCGACCGCACGGATGCCGGTGTTGGTGCCGTACCCGTAGATAGCCAGCAGCAACCGCTCGGCCAGCACGTGCTCGGGCAAGGTGCCGCGGTCGGCGACCGAGGTCACCGCCGACAGGCAGCCGGTGCGCAGCACCGCCTCCTTGAGCATGTCGATCAGCGGCACCGTGCCCCACCGGGCCTGCACAGCCTGCTTGAGCCGGCGCAGGTTGCGCGGCTCCGGCGAGGCCTCCAGCGGGGCCAGCTTGACCGCGCCAGCCGCGCGGTCGCTAATCGACAACCAATCGCAGCCCGGCAGGGCGGTGTGCAGGGCCTCCAGCTCGGCGCGCATCTCGGCTTGCAGGTCGGCGATGAACTGGCTGGGGTCCAGCGGCTTGCGCAGCGCCTGGTAGTGCTCGACGCGATGGTCCTCGAAATCGGTCGGAAGGTCTTCGGCCGGGTTGCGCCAGGTGTCCGCGCCGACGACCCAGATTTCCTTGCACCGCAACTGCTCGCGTAGCGCCTGGAAGGTGCACACCTCGTAGACCATGCGCACGACCCGTTGCCGGCGGCGCTTGTCGTCCTTGTAAACCAGCGCCTCCCAGTCCTCGCTCAGGCCGCGATGGACCGGGATGTGCTCGCCGGCCGGGTAGTAGTGCAGGTTCCCGGCGCTGGCGTAGCGGGTGATCAGCTCCAGCGCGTCGAGCACCGGCCGGTGGGTGGTGTTGTTGCTGCGGAACTCCAGCACGTCCAGCAGCTTGATCAGCCCAGTCCGGTAGTGGTTGGTGTAGGAGCCCTTCAGCGTGGCCTTCACGGTGCGCTGGTAGGTCGGCCCGGAGGACTTGAACTCCGCGATCAGGTCGGCCAGCACGGCCTGCGGCGCGACCGGGAACACGGTGTCGCGCACGAGCTGGTCGCCGGCGTTCACGGTCGCCTCGGCGACCCGGAACAGCAAGTTCTCCTTGCCGGTGACCCGCTTGAACTCCTTGATCAGCTCCTTGGTCACCCGGACCTCGGCGCGGGCGTTGATCCGGTGCACGGTGGAGATCAGCAGCTCGACCAGCGTGTCGGTGATCTCCCGTTCCCGGCAGTGCAACAACGCCGCCAGCAGGGCCAGCGTCACCTCAGGCGCGTGTCCGCGCAGGTGGCTGGGCGCCTCGACCGCCGCCCGCGCACGCCAGGCGGCGACCACCTTCGGGGCGATGTCGGCGAACACGCCGGCTGACAGGCCGACCGCCCGTACCGCTTCCAGCTTGGCGATCTCGGTCAACATCGTGTTCAGGCTGACGTTGCCCGGATCGGACCGGATCGAGGCCAGCACCGCCGGCCCGTCACCGTCCCCGCCGGGTTGGCCGTCGTCATCGGCACCGGCCGCGACCAAGGCGAACAGCCGAACGCGCACCGCCTCGGATAAGCGGATCGCCACCCGTGCGAACAGCAGCTCCTCGCCGCGGTGCAGCGCCGAGCGCACGATCCGGTCGACGCGGCCGCCGGTGGGCGGCTCGATACGTTCCTCCCGGCACCGGTCCAGCAGCTGGTCACGGACACGTTCAGCGCCGCGCTCGGTCTGGGTGACGGTGGTGACCAGCCACTCGGTGAGCTTGTCGGCGTCGGCGACGCTGCACTCCCGGAACCCCAGTGTCCGGCGAATCTGGCTGCGATGGAACTCGATCGTGCGGCCGGACCAGTCGTAGAACGCCAGCTCGGTCACCGGCACACCGACCTGCCGGGCCACGTAGTCCACAGCGGCGTCGGGGATCTCGCTCCGGCTGCGGGGAAACCGGCCGTGCTCGGTGTAAAAGCGCAGCAACACCGCGAACCCGAGCCGCGTCGCGCCACGCTTGCCGGCCACCATCGCCAGCTCGGCCTCGACCAGCGTCCACCGATCGATCAGTTCGTCCTGACCCAGCTCACGCGCCACGCACGGACGCTACTCCCACCCCCCGGACACCGCCGCGACCAGAGATTCAGGGTCAAGCCCCCAGCGCTCGTTTGCGGCTGATGACACGATCCTTACCGGCACCCCCGGCCGGTGGACCCGGCACTGCTCTCCCGTGCCCTCGAGACCGCGGGCAGGCTGGCCAACGACGCCGCCGAGGTGATCACCGCGACGCTGGGTCGCGAGCACACCGGTTCCCTCGACGCCTCCGCCAAGGCCAACCCCTTCGACTGGGTCACCGACACGGACCGCACCCTGGAGCGGCACACCCGCCGGGTGCTGGCCGCGGAGTTCCCCGGCTGCCCGGTCGTCGGCGAGGAGTTCGGCGCCGACACCGGTGCCGACACCGCGCCGCTGCGCTGGGTCGTCGACCCGGTCGACGGGACCGCGAACTACGTCGCGGGCCTGCCCTGGTGCGCCTACAGCCTGGCCCTGGTCGACGGCGACGGCCCGGCCGTGGGCGTCGTCGCCGACCCTGGGCGCGGGCAGATCTACGCCGCCGCCCGCGGGCGCGGCTTCCGGGCCAACGGCGTGCCGGTGCCGGAGCGGCGCACCGCCCGGGTCGCCGGGTCGCTCATCTGCGCCGAGGATCCCGAGCCCGGGTTCGTCGAGCGCGCCCGCGCCGCGCACGTCGGCGTGCGGGTGCTCGGCTCCGCCGCGCTGGCGATCACCCAGGTCGCGCTCGGCAACGCCGTCGCCGCGGTGCTGACCCGCTACCACGAGTGGGACATCGCCGGGGCGCTCTGCCTGGACGCCGAGGCCGGCGCGCTGGTGCTGGGCCGCGACGGCCGGTCGACGCCGCTGCCCGAGGGCGGGCTGCTCGTCGTGGCGCCGCAGGTAGTCGCCGAGGTCGGGGCGCTCTGGCGGGGCTGAAGCACGACATCGCTGCCCACCGCCCGACACGGCCGGGCGGCGCGGGCGGGTCGGGCCGGCGGCCTCAGACGGTGCCGGTGCGGGCCCGGCGGCGACGCAGCCACACGTACAGCGGACCGAGGAGGACCCAGCCGCCCGCGATCAGCCCGGCGATCGGGAGGATCCCGTCGACGGCGGTGCGACCCGCGACACGCACGTGCGTCGGGTCGGCGGTGTCGTACTCCACGTAGATGTTCTCGCCCGGGGTGAGCCCGACCGGGTAGGAGATGCCCGCGGCCGGGGTCTGCAGCCGGCCCTCGTCGTCGACGAAGCTGACCAGGGTGCGCCAGTAGTCCGAGCCCGGCAGGACGGTCGCGGCGGTGGTGCCGCGGTTGCCGTCGATCGCCGCGTCCTCCAGGAACGCGCCACCCAGCGCCACCAGCGCGACCAGCGTCCACACCAGCGCGACGACCAGGACGATCTCGGGCAGGTGGTACCGCGTCCGGCGGAGCAGCCGGGCCGCGACGGCCGAGGTCTCGGTCAGCACATCGCCGGTGGGACGGCCGCTCGGACTGGTCACGGGGCCCGATTCTAGGAGCGCCCCGGCACCCGGGTGTGTCCGGTGCCTCGCCCCCTCACGCCAGCCTCCCCGGCGGAGGTTGCCTACTCTCGAAGGGTGACCGTCGCACCGGCCAGCACCGCGTTGCGCGTCCGGACACGCCCCCTGCGACTCGACGGGCGGCTGCTGGACGTGCTGCCCGCCGACGCCGGGGCGCTGTCCTGGGTGCGCGACGGCGAGGGCGTGGTCGGCTGGGGCGAGGTCGCCCGGTTCACCGCGTCGGGGCCCGAGCGCTTCGCCGAGGCCGACCGTTGGTGGCGCCGAGTGGTCGACCGGCTCGACGCCGGCGCCGGCTACGACGATGTCCACCTCCCCGGCACCGGCGCCCTCGCGTTCGCCTCGTTCACCTTCGCCGACGGCTGCCCGGGCTCGGTGCTCGTCGTCCCGCGGGTGATCGTGGGACGGCGCGGGCACCGAGCCTGGATCACCGAGATCACCACCGCCGACGCCCCGGAGACTCCCGGCAGGCTGCCGGTCCCGTCGCCGGTGCGTCCCAGCGGACGGCTGCGCTACGCCGACGGCCAGGTCTCCGCGCACCGGTACCGGGCCGCCGTCGCCTCGGCGGTCGGGCGGATGCGCGACGGGGAGCTGGAGAAGGTGGTGCTCGCGCACGACCTGCTCGCCGTCGCCGACCGCCCGCTGGATCCACGGTTCCTGCTCCGCGGGCTGGCCCGGCGCTACCCGACCTGCTGGAGCTACGCGGTCGACGGCCTGGTCGGCGCCACCCCCGAGCTGCTGCTGCGGCTGCGCGGGCGCACCGTGGAATCGCGGGTGCTGGCCGGCACGATGTGGCCCGGGTCCGGACCGGACGCCGACACCGCGGGCGCGCTGATCGGCTCGTCGAAGGACCGCCGCGAGCACACCTACGCCGTGGACTCCCTCGCCGAGTCGCTGCGCCCGCTGGTGGCCGAGCTGCACGTGCCGGACGCGCCGACGGTGCTCACCCTCCCGAACGTCTCGCACCTGTCCAGCGACGTGCACGCCCGCCTCGACCCGTCCCGGCCCGCGTCGCTGCTGACGCTGGTCGGCGCCGTGCACCCGACCGCCGCCGTCGGCGGCACCCCGACCCCGGACGCGACGGCGCTGATCTCCGAGATCGAGGGTCTCGACCGCGGCCGCTACGCGGGCCCGGTCGGCTGGGTCGACGCCGAGGGCGCCGGCGAGATGGGCATCGCGCTGCGCTGCGCGGAGCTGCAGGGACGCACGGCACGGCTGTTCGCCGGGTGCGGGATCGTCGCCGACTCCGATCCCGACGGCGAGGTGCGCGAGGCCGACGCCAAGATGCGCGCGGTCCGCGAGTCCCTGGAGGGCTGAGCCCCGACCGGCCGCGACGCGGGCCCGGGGGCTCAGTCGAGCGCCGCGGCGAGCGTCCGGCGGAGCCCGGCGTGCGCGTCGCGCAGCCCGTCGCGGCGCGCCGCGACCCGGACCAGCCGCCGTCCCGAACCGGGCCGGGCCGCGAGCTCGCATGCGTCGCCGCCCCAGTCGGTCGCCGCCCAGCCCGCCGCCCGGGCCAGCGCGACGACGTCCACCCCGGTCGGCGTGCCGAAGACGCGCTCGAAGGCGTGGGCGTGCGCCGGGCCGCCCTGTTCGAGCAGGTGGAAGATGCCGCCGCCGTCGTCGTCGAGGACGGTGACGGTCAGGTCCGGGGACGGCTCCCCCGGTCCGACGACCAGCCCGGTGGTGTCGTGCAGCAGCGTGAGGTCGCCGAGCAGCAGCGCCGTCGGGCCCGGGTGCGCGAGCGCGGCGCCGAGGGCCGTCGACACCGTCCCGTCGATGCCCGCGACGCCGCGGTTGGACCGCACGGTGAGCCCGGGGCGGGGTACGGCGGCCAACGCGACGTCGCGCACCGGGTTCGACGAGCCGAGGACGAGCTGCCCGCCGTCGGGCTGGGCGGCGACCAGGTCACGGGCCAGCCGCAGGCCGGGCGCACCCGCGGCGGTGCCGTCGTCGAGCGCGGTGTCGAGGGACGTGGCCGCGACCCGGTCCGCGTCGCGCCAGGACCGCACCCAGTCCTCGGGCGGGGACAGCGCAGGCAGCGCGCCGACGGCCCGGACCGTACCGGCGACGTCGGTCCAGGGAGCGCCGTCCGGGCCGGGGTCGGCGAACACCGCCACCGACGGGTCGGCCAGCAGCGCGGCGACCCCCCGGTGCAGGGTGGGCCTGCCGAGCACGACGACCTGGGCGGGGCGCAGCCCGGGGCGGCCGAGCAGCCACGGGCCGGTGCGCAGCGCGTGCGGCCACCAGCGCGAGGACGGCTCCGCGACCAGCGGGGCCCCGCCGAGCAGCGCGGGGTCCGGCGCGGGCCCGCCCGCCCCGGCGACGACGAGCGTGCGCGCCCCCGGGTCCAGCTCCAGCGGCGGCAGCGTGTGGACCGGGCGGGACACCGCGGTCCAGGGCGCGCCACCGGGGCGCCCGGCGGGCAGGTCCGTGCCCGGCGGACCGGCGTCGTGCTGCCCGGTGCCCGGCCCGGCCGGGTCGTCGTCGGGCACGAGCGGGTCGCGGTGTAGGGCAGGTCGAGGTGCACCGGGCCGGGGGCACCCGCACCGGCACCGGTGGCCGCGGCGAGCATCCGCGCGACGACCGCCCGCCAGCGCCGCGCCTCGGCTCGGTGCTGCCCAGCGGCACCGGCAGCGCGCCGGCCCAGCGCACCGCGCCGCCGTACAGGCCGGACTGGTCCACGGTCTGGCTGGCGCCGGTGCCGACCAGCTCCGGCGGCCGGTCCGCGGTCAGGACCAGCAGCGGGACCCCCGAGTGCGACGCCTCCAGCACCGCAGGGTGCAGGTTCGCCGCCGCCGTCCCGGACGTGACGACGACCGGGACCGGGCGGCCCGACGCCAGCGACAGGCCGAGCGCGAGGAAGCCCGCGGCGCGCTCGTCGATGCGCACGTGCAGCCGGACCGTGCCGCACGCGTCGGGCCGGGCCAGCGCGAACGCGGGCGGCGCGTTGCGGGATCCGGGGCACAGGACCGCGTCGGTGACACCGGCTCGCGCCAGCTCGTCGACGAGGACGCGCGCCTGCGCGGTCGAGCCGTTCACCCCATCACCCCTCGCGACGACGGTACCGGCGCGGTGACCGCGGTCCGCACCAGGCCGGTACCGATCCGGCCGGAACCGGTGAAATCACCCCACGAGGGCCCTACCGTGACGAAGGCGCAGAAGTCCGTCGATGGGGAGGGACCGTGTCCGAGCCCGGCAGGCCGGAACACCGCGGGTCCCGGGCGACCAGGACCGCGCCACCCAGGACCTGATCCGGTACGTACCGCCCGAACCGCGTCGCGCTCCGGCGGGACGCGGTTCGGGGGCGTAGAACGGGGTCGACCCGTCGCTCACCCCGGGAGGCCGGAGACGTGCCACGCACCGACTTCACGATCAGCACCCCCGACGGCGACGCCGCCGCCTGGCTGCACACCCCCGACGGCGACGGCCCGTGGCCGGGCGTGCTCCTCTACCCGACGCCGGCGGGTGTCCGGCCGGCCATCCACGACATGGCCGCGCACCTGGCGTCGCTGGGCTACGCGGTGCTGCTGCCCGACGTCTACCACCGGCACGGCGACTGGGCCCCGTTCGACTTCGCCACCGTGTTCTCCGACCAGCCCGAGCGGGAACGGCTGATGGGCATGGTGCGGTCGCTGACGCCCGAGCTCGTGGCGGTCGACGCCGAGGCCTGGGTGACCGCGCTGCTGGCGCGCCCCGAGGTCCACGGCACGGCGGTCGGCACCACCGGCTACTGCATGGGCGGGGTGATGAGCCTGCGCACCGCGGCGACCCAGCCGGAGCGGGTCGCGGCCGCGGCGTCGTTCCACGGCGGCAACCTCGCCACCGACGACCCGACCAGCGTGCACCGACTCGCCGACCGCATCCGGGCCGAGGTGTACGTGGCCGGCGCGACCGACGACTCCTCCTTCCCCGACGAGCAGAAGCAGCGCCTCGCCGACGCGTTCTCCGCCGCCGGGGTGTCGGCGACCCTGGAGACCTACCCGGCCGCGCACGGTTTCGCGGTGCCGGACGCCCCCACCCACGACGACGACGCCGAGCAGCGGCACTGGGAGGCCCTGCACCGCCTCTTCGGGGCGAAACCTTTAGGGGTAGCGTCTGCGCTCGACATGAGCGCGACCCTTCACGTGACGGGCCTGGCCGCGGGCCACGGCGACCGCCCCCTGTTCTCCGGGCTGGACCTCGTCGTCGCACCCGGCGACGTCATCGGGCTGGTCGGTGCCAACGGCGCCGGCAAGTCCACCCTGCTGACGGTGCTGGCCGGCTCGCGGCCCGCGGACGACGGGTCGCTGACCCTGGCCCCGCCCGACGCGACCGTCGGGCACCTGCCGCAGGAGCCCGACCGGCGTCCCGGGGAGACGGTCGCCGGGTTCCTGGCGCGCCGGACCGGCGTCGCCGACGCGCAGGCGACGATGGACGCCGAGGCGGAGGGGCTGGCGTCGGGCACTCCCGGCGCCGACGACCGCTACGCCGCCGCGCTGGACCGCTGGCTGGCCCTCGGTGGCGCCGACCTCGACGAGCGCTCCGGGGAGGTGCTGCGCGAGGTGGGCCTGGCCGTCGGTCCGGACGCCCCGATGACCGGGCTGTCCGGTGGGCAGGCGGCGCGGGCGAACCTCGCCGCGCTGCTGCTGTCCCGCTACGACCTGCTGCTCCTCGACGAGCCCACCAACGACCTCGACCTCGACGGCCTGGAGCGGCTGGAGCGGTTCGTGGGCGGCCTCGCCCGGCAGGGCACGCCGACCGTGCTGGTCAGCCACGACCGGAGTTCCTGGCACGCACGGTGAATCGGATCGTCGAGCTGGACCTGGTCCAGCAGCGGATCGACGTCTACGACGGCGGTTACGAGTCCTACCTCGCCGAGCGCGAGGTGGCCCGGCGGCACGCCCGCGAGGACTACGAGGAGTACGCGGGGAAGCTCGGGTCCCTCCAGCAGCGCGCCGCCATGCAGCGCAACTGGATGGCCCAGGGCGTGCGCAACGCCCGGCGCAAGACGAAGGACCCGGACAAGAACGTCCGCGCGCAGCGCCAGGAGTCCAGCGAGAAGCAGGCCGCGAAGGCCCGGCAGACCGAGCGGGCGATCGAGCGGCTGGAGGTCGTGGAGGAGCCCCGCAAGGAGTGGGAGCTGCGGATGGAGATCGCCTCCGCGCCCCGGTCCGGGTCGGTCGTCGCGCGGGCCGACGCCGCCGCAGTGCGCCGCGGTGACTTCGTGTTCGGCCCAGCCACCGTGCAGGTGGGCTGGGCGGACCGGGTCGTCGTCACCGGTGCGAACGGGGCGGGCAAGTCGACGCTGCTCGGGCTGCTGCTGGGGCGGATCACCCCGGACTCGGGTTCGGCCGGTCTCGGCTCGGGGGTGCTGGTCGGCGAGATCGACCAGGCCCGCGGGGCGTTCCTCGGGGAGGCGACGCTGCTGCGCGCCTTCGGCGAGCAGGTGCCGGACTGGCCGGAGTCCGAGGTGCGGACGCTGCTCGCGAAGTTCTCCCTGGGCGCCGACCAGGTGCTGCGGACGGCGTCGTCGCTGTCGCCCGGTGAGCGGACCCGCGCCGCGCTGGCGCTGCTCCAGGCACGCGGGGTGAACCTGCTGGTGCTCGACGAGCCGACCAACCACCTCGACCTGCCCGCCATCGAGCAGCTGGAACGGGCGGTCGAGGAGTTCGACGGGACCGTCCTGCTGGTGACCCACGACCGGCGGATGCTCGACACGGTGCGCGCCACCCGCCGCTGGGACGTGCGCGACGGGACCGTCACCGAACTCTGAGTCGCTCCGGGACGACCGTGGCCCCACCGGTGTCCGGCGGGGCCACGACGCGCGGTCGGCGTGGGGTCAGGCCTGCGGGGCGTCCGGGGCCTCGGGCTGCTCGACGATCGCGAAGCGCAGCTCCTGCTCGCCCTGCTCGGTCGCCACGGGCTGGACGTCGAGGACCTTGTCGTCCAGCAGCTGGGCCGCGGCCGGCTCGAGGAAGACGGTGATGCCCTCCCCTCGCAGCACGGTGTCCTGCGCGTCGCCCGCCTGCGCGAGGGCCAGCTCCAGCCCCTGCGCCGGGTCCGGCGCGGAGATGCGCAGGCCCCCGTCCTCGGGCAGCTCGGCGTCGGTGCTCAGGGTCTTGATCGCCTCGGCGGCGTTCTCGGTGATCGCCAACATCGTCCCCACCGTACGGACGTGTGCGCCCACGTCCACCGGGTCGCCCCGTGCCGGGCCCCCGTCGGGTGACGACCGGCGCCGTGCCCACCGGAAACAGTCGGAGTGACACGCGTCACCCTCCCCGTCACGACGACGGCCCGGCGCCCCTGCGCGAGGGTGCCGGGCCGTGGTGTCGCGGGGCGCGGATCAGCCGAAGTCGTCGGGGTCCGGGCCGATGCGCTTGCCGGTGTGGAGCTTCTCCACCGCGGCGATGTCGTCCTCGCTCAGCGCGAAGTCGAAGATCTCGAAGTTCTCCTTGATGCGCTCCGGGTTGTTCGACTCCGGGAACACGATGTTCCCGAGCTGGATGTGCCAGCGGAGCACGACCTGCGCGGCCGACTTGCCGACCCGCTGGGCGATCTCCGTCAGCTCGGGCGCCTCGAGCAGTCCCTTGCCCTGGCCGATCGGGCTCCACGCCTCCAGCGCGATGTCGTGCTGCTGGAGGTACTCGCGCAGCTCGCGCTGCACCAGGCGCGGGTGGAACTCGATCTGGTTGACCGCCGGGACCGTGGAGGTCTCCTTCGCCAGCCGGTCGAGGTGGTCGGTCTGGAAGTTCGAGACGCCGATGGACAGCGCCTTGCCCGCCTTCTGCGCGTCCTCGAGGCCCTGCCAGGTCTCGACGTAGCGGTCCTGCTTCGGCTGCGGCCAGTGGATCAGGTAGAGGTCCACGTGGTCGAGGCCGAGCTTGGTGAGGCTCTCGTCGAGCTTGCGGACCGCGGCCTCGCGGCTGTGCCCGTCGTTGTTCAGCTTGGTGGTGATCCACAGCTCGTCGCGCGGGATGCCGGAGTCAGCGACGGCCTTGCCGACGCCCTCCTCGTTGCCGTACATCTGCGCGGTGTCGATGTGGCGGTAGCCGAGGTCCAGGGCCGCCTTGACCTTGTCCGCGGTGTCACCGGGCTCGATCTGGAAGACACCGAAACCGAGCTGCGGGATCTGCCGGCCGTCGTTCAGCTTGATCGTGGGAACAGTCATGTCCGTCGGCTACCCGCACCGGCGCGCGCTCATACCGGCCCGTGGGATCCGTCTCGGGCGGGAATGCGGGCCCGGCTCAGCGCCAGACCCGTGCGACCTCGGCGGCGACGTCCGCCGCCTGCGCCCGGCCGGCCCGCGCCGACGCGGGACGGCGGGCCGGGTCGAGCGGGTTGCGGCCGAACGCCCGGCGCGAACGCCGGTCCGGCTCGACGACGGCGACCCGGGCCAGCGCGCCGAGCGCCTCGGCCTGCACCCGCGGCGGCCCGGCCCCGCCGAGCCCCAGGGAGAGCGGCGCGATGACGACGACGCGGCCGTACCGGCGGCGAGGTCGGCGTTGGCCGCCGAGCGGGCCCCGCCGTCGATCCAGCGGGTGCCCGTGGCCGTGACCGGCGGCCAGACGCCGGGCACCGCGCAGCTGGCAGCGACCGCGGTGGCGAGCTCGACGCCGTCGTCGCGGCCGAAGGCCCGGAACGCGCCGGTGTGGGCGTCGACGGCGGTCACCCGCAGGTCCCGGTCGGCAGGCCAGTCGGCGCCGTCGAGCCGGGACCGGATCACCGCGATCCGATCCGCCTCCGGCACCGTCTCGGCCTCGAGGGCGAGGCGGCCGATCCGGGCCCGCACCCGGGTCGCGTCGCGCGGGCCGGCGAGCGCGGCGAGGCCGTAGCGGACCGCGAGCCGCAGCCCGAGGGCCGCGGCGATCTCCCCGGACGGCGCGGCGAGCTGGGTCCGGGCGAGCGCGGCCGGGTCACGCCCGACCGCCAGGTTGGCGCCCACCACCGACCCCGCCGAGGTCCCGACGACGAGGTCGGCGTCCCGCAGGTCGACGCCGTCGGCGAGGAGCCCGGCCAGCAGCCCGTACATCCAGGCGACGCCGGTCAGCCCGCCGCCGCCCAGCACCAGCGCCCGTCGGTCGTCGGACATGGGTCCTCCTCGTCGGCGCCCTGCATGATCACCACGGGTGAGGGGTCCGGTGCCGGATCCGGCACCGGGCCCCTCACTCCCGACGATCACCCTCGCAGGGCGCGGTACGCGATCTGGGCCAGGTGCACCGGCTCCCGTTCGCCGGCCTGGCGGACCTGGGTGCGGCAGGAGTAGCCGTCGGCCAGCAGGGCCACGGACTCGTCGGCGGCCCGGACCGCGGGCAGCAGGGCCCGCTCGGCACACGCCATCGAGACGTCGTAGTGGCCGTCCTCGAAGCCGAAGTTGCCGGCCAGACCGCAGCAGCCGGAGTCGAGCACGGTGGCGTCGACGCCGAGTGCCGCGAGCACCGCGCGGTCGGGCTCGGAGCCCAGCTCGGCGTGCTGGTGGCAGTGGATCTGCACCAGCGCCGCGCCGTTGCCCTCGCCCGCGACGGCGGACAGCTCGTCGGCGTGCCGGGCCAGCAGCTCGGCGAAGGTCGACACCTGGTTCTTCAGGGCCTTCACCCGGGGCTCGTCGGGCAGGAGCTCGGCGGCGTCGCTGCGCAGCGCCGCGGTGCAGGACGGCTCCAGCCCGACGACCGGGATCCCGGCGTCGAGCGCCGGGCCGATCGCGCGCAGGCTGCGCGCCAGCACCCGGCGGGCCGCGGTGACCTGGCCGGTGGAGGTCCAGGTCAGGCCGCAGCAGACGTTGCGCGGGGGCAGCTCCACCCGGTACCCGAGCCCGGTCAGCACCGCGACGGCGTCGGCGGCGATCTCCGGGTCGAAGTGGTCGGTGAAGGTGTCGGTCCACAACAGCAGCGGGCCGCGGCTGCCGGGCGGAACACCGAGGTCCGGCACCGTCGACATGGGCAGCCCGCTGGCGGCCTGGGCGGTGTAGGTCTCCCGGGCGATCGGCGGGATGGCGCGGCGGGCGTCGATGCCGCCTGCCTTCTTCGCGACCTTCGCCAGGAACGGGACCTGCGCGAGCCGGTTCAGCCCGTCGACGGCCGCGGCCGGCAGCACCCCGACCGCGCGCAGCCAGCGCGGGAGGGCACCCATCGAATAGTGCGTGCGCGGGCGCAGCTTGCGGTGGTAGCGGTTCGCGAGGAACTCGGTCTTGTACGAGGCCATGTCGACCCCGACCGGGCAGTCGGACTTGCAGCCCTTGCAGGACAGGCACAGGTCGAGCGACTCGGCGACCTCGTCGGACTGCCAGCCGTCGGTGATGATCTCGCCGTTCGCCATCTCGAACAGCAGCCGGGCGCGGCCGCGGGTGGAGTGCTTCTCCTCCTTGGTCACGTTCCAGCTGGGGCACATCACCCCGGAGCCGGTGTCGACGGCGCACTTGCCGACGCCCAGGCAGCGCCGGGTCGCCCGGTGGAAGCTGCCGCGGTCGCGGCCGAAGGCCAGCTTCGGCTCGTCCGGCATGGTCGGCATGCCGAGCTGGACGCGCAGGTTCTCGTCCATCGTCGCCGGGCGCACGACGCGACCCGGGTTCATCCGGTCGTCCGGGTCCCAGATCCCCTTGAATTCCTCGAACGCGGTGATGATCTGCGGCGGGTACATCCGCGGGAGCAGCTCGGCGCGGGCCTGGCCGTCGCCGTGCTCGCCGGACAGCGACCCGCCGTGCGCGACGACGAGGTCCGCGGCCGCGATCATGAAGTCTCGGAAGTTCTGCACACCGGGCTTGGTGAGCAGGTCGAAGTCGATCCGCACGTGCAGGCAGCCGTCGCCGAAGTGGCCGTAGTAGATGCCCTTGCGGCCGTGGGACTCCAGGACCTTGTCGAACTCGCGCAGGTAGGCGCCGAAGCGCTCCGGCGGGACGGCGGCGTCCTCCCAGCCGGGCCAGGCCTCGCCGCCCTCGGGCGAGCGGGTCAGCAGCCCGGCGCCCTCCTCGCGCACCTTCCACAGCGCGACCATCCGCTTCGGCTCACCGACGACGACGGCGCCGGTCGTGTAGGCCTTCATCGCGTCGACGACGGCCTGCGCGGCGGCCTCGGCCTCGGCGCGGGTGGCGCCGCCGGTCTCGACGTAGAGCCAGCCGTTGCCCTCGGGCAGCATCCGGCTGGTCGTCTCGTCGGGGCGCAGCGCCCGCAGCGAGGCGATCAGCCCGGCGTCCATGCCCTCGATGGTCAGCGGCTTCTGCTCGCGGACGATCATCACGTTGTCCGCGGCGTGGTAGGCGTCCGGGAAGCCGAGCACGGCCAGCGCGCGGGCGGGCGGGGACTCGACCAGGTCGACGGTCGCGGACAGGATCGTCGCGCAGGTCCCCTCGGTGCCGACCAGTGCCTTCGCCAGGTTCACGTTCCCCGGCACGAGCTGGTCGAGGTTGTAGCCCGACACCCGCCGGGTCAGCTCGGGCACGTGCCTCTCGACGTCGCCGGCGACCCTCGTGCCCAGGGCGCGCAGCGCGTCCGGGATCGCGCCGGTCTCGGTGCCCTCGCCGCCGAGGACGATCCGCTCGCCGCGGTAGGTGAGGACCTCCAGCTCGCGGACGTTGTCGACGGTCTTGCCCCAGGCCACCGAGTGCGAGCCGCAGGCGTTGTTGCCGATCATGCCGCCGATCGAGCAGCGGTTGTGCGTCGACGGGTCCGGGCCGAACGTCAGCCCGTGCGGCTTGCCGGCGTCGCGCACGGCGTCGCAGACGGCGCCGGGCTGCACGGTCGCGGTGCGGGCGTCGGGGTCCACGGACAGGATCGCGTCCATGTGCGTGCGGAAGTCCATCGCGACCGCGGTGTTGACGGCCTGGCCCGCGATGGAGGTGCGGGACCCGACCGGCATGACCGGGACGTCGTGCGCGCGGCACACGGCCATGGCGGCCTCGACGTCGGCGGCGTCGCGCGGGGCGATCACGCCGATCGGGACGCCCCGGTAGTTCGAGGCGTCCGCCGACCACATCGCACGGCTGCCCGCGTCGAACCGGACCTCCCCGCCGATGGCGGCACGCAGGTCGTTCTCCAGGGCGCGGTACGCGGTGGTCGAACGCGATCCGCCTTCGCTCCTCGCGGTGGTGGGACGCGCGGCGCTGTCGGTGGTCACGGGGCTCCTCTCGGCGCAGACTCCGGCCCGTGCGACGGGTCGGGACTGGGAGCCGACGCTACCCCGCGGTCCCCGGGTCGCTCCCGTCGACGGGAACCCGGTTGCGGTGATCCGGATCGCCTCGGCACGCTGCGCCGATGCCCCGTGACGAGCTCGCCGACACCGTGGTGCGTACCTGGGGCCCGGCGGGCGCGACCTGGCTGGCGACCCGGGACCGGCTGCTCGGCGACCTCGCGGGCGAGCTGGGCCTGGAGCTCGGCGCGGCGCTGCCGCAGACCTTCCACGCGGTGCGCGCGGTGACCTGCGCGGACGGCACCCCGGCCGTGCTGAAGGCCGGCGTGCCCGACGGCCACCTCGACGCCGAGACCGCCGCGCTGCGCGCCTGGGACGGCGACGGCGCGGTCCGGCTGCTGTGGGCCGACCCGGCCCGCGGCGCGCTGCTGCTGGAGCGCGCCGAGCCCGGCACCGAGCTCACGGCCGTGCCCGACGACCGGGCCGTCGAGGTGATCGGGGGGCTGCTCGCCCGGCTGCACCGCGCGCCCGTCCCGGCGGGGCTCGACCACGTCGCGGTCGAGCGGGCGGCGTTCGACGCGCACCTGGCCCGCCCCGACGCTGTCCTGCCCCGGCCGCTGGTGGAACGGGCGGCGGCGGTGTGGACGCAGCTGTGCGGCTCCGCGGAGCGCGAGGTGCTGCTGCACGGGGACCTGCACCAGCACAACGTCCTCGCCGCGACCCGCGAGCCGTGGCTGGCGATCGACCCGCACGGCCGGGTCGGCGACCCCGGCTACGACTGCGGGCAGCTGCTGTACAACCCCCTGGACGCCGACCCGGCCGAGCTGGCCCGCCGCGCCCCGGGTCGGCTGGAACGGCTCGCCGACGCCGTCGGGATCGGGTGGGACCGCGCGGTGGCGTGGGGGTTCGCGGTGTGCGTGCTGTCGGAGGTCTGGGACGCCGACGGCGACGCCGGGTGGACCGGCCCCGGCCCCGCGCTCGCCGTCGCACAGCGGCTGGCGCCGCTCGTCGCGGACTGAGAGCGTGTTTGGAAATTCTAGTGGGTTGAGGGTGTCGTGTGTTTCTGCTGGCGGGTGGCGGGGTATCCACGGGCGATGCGGCGGGTGATGGTGTTGATCGCGGCCCAGCGGATCATGGCTTCGGATGTGGTGGGGTGGCGTTCGTAGTCTCGGGCCAGGCGTCGGTGTGCGGTGAGCCAGGCCAGGGTCCGTTCGACCACCCACCTTCGTGGGAGGACGGTGAATCCGCGCTGCTCGGGTGGCTTGCGGATGATCTCGATCGTTGTCTGCAGGATCGTGGCGGCCCAGTCGAGCAGTCGCCCGGCGAAGCCGGCGTCGGCGTAGACGAACCGCACCCTGGTGCGCAGGTAGAGGTTGAGCAGGATCGACTTGGCGCCGTCGCGGTCCTGTACCGAGGCCGAGCACACCATCGTGGTCAGCAGCAGACCGAGGGTGTCGGTCACGATGAACCGTTTCCGTCCGCCTGTCTTCTTCCCGGCGTCGTAGCCGCGGGAGTCCTGGCCGACGGTGTCGGCGCCCTTGACCGACTGGGAATCGATGATCCCCGCACTCGGCTCCGGATCACGGCCCTCGGCGATACGTAACTGCCCCCGCACGACCGGGAGGATCTTCTCGGTGACCTTCTGCTGTTCCCACTGGTTGAAGTACCAGTAGACGGTCTGCCAGGGCGGGAAGTCCACCGGCAACGCCCGCCAGGCACACCCGGTCCGCACGACATACAAGATCGCGTCCAGCACGTCCCGACGAGCATGAGCAACAGGCCGCCCCCGCCGCGCGAGCGGCGGTAACAACGGCTCGATCACCACCCACTGGGCATCACTGGTGTCCGAGGGGTACCGGCGCGGTCGTTCCTGCATGCCGACCACGATGGAGCACCCCAGCCGTGTCGACCATCCCGACACACCCACCATTTCCAAACACGCTCTGAGTCCTTACAGTGCGGCCATGACCGTCTCCGAGACCTTCGATCCGGACGCGTGGACACCGGTCGACGGGTTCGACTTCCGCGACATCACCTACCACCGCGCCCGCGACACCGGCGCGGTCCGGATCGCGTTCGACCGCCCCGAGGTCCTCAACGCCTTCCGGCCGGGCACCGTCGACGAGCTGTACCGCGCCCTGGAGCACGCCCGGACCAGCGCCGACGTCGGCGCCGTCCTGCTGACCGGCAACGGGCCCTCCCCCAAGGACGGCAAGCGCGCCTTCTGCTCCGGCGGCGACCAGCGCATCCGCGGCCGCACCGGCTACCAGTACGCCGACGGCGACACCGCCGACACCGTGCAGACCGGGCGGGCCGGGCGGCTCCACATCCTGGAGTGCCAGCGCCTGATCCGCTTCATGCCCAAGGTCGTCATCGCCGTGGTCAACGGCTGGGCCGCCGGAGGCGGGCACTCGCTGCACGCCGTCGCCGACCTCACGATCGCCTCCCGCGAACACGCCCGCTTCAAGCAGACCGACGCCGACGTCGGCTCCTTCGACGGCGGCTACGGCTCGGCCTACCTCGCCCGCCAGGTCGGCCAGAAGTTCGCCCGGGAGATCTTCTTCCTCGGCCGCACCTACACCGCCGAACAGATGCACCACATGGGCGCGGTCAACGCCGTCATCGACCACGCTGACATCGAAACCGAGGCCCTGCTCTGGGCCGCCGAGATCAACGGCAAGTCACCCCAGGCACAACGAATGCTGAAGTACGCCTTCAACCTCGCCGACGACGGCCTGGTCGGCCAGCAGCTCTTCGCCGGCGAGGCGACCCGGCTGGCCTACATGACCGACGAGGCGGTGGAGGGCCGGGACTCGTTCCTGGAGAAGCGCGACCCGGACTGGTCGCCCTTCCCCTGGCACTACTAGGTCCTCACTCCGCGGTCGGGCGCGGCCGGGGCACGGGGACCGGCCGCGCCGCGGCGCCCCGCGGGCCGCTCTGCTGCGGGACCGCGACCGCCGGGCGCTGCGGCACCGGGACCCGGACCGGCACCGGGGCCGGGGCGGGGGTCGGCACCGGGGCCGGAGCGCCGACCGGGCCGGACGGCAGCTCGAAGGCCAGTGCCGCGAGTTCACCGGCGTCCGCACGGTGCCCGGAGCCGGCGGGCCGACGGCAGCGCAGCGAGCGCGGGCTCCCGGTCGGGGACGCGTCGGCGGAGGCGGTGTACGGCATGGTGAGCTCCTTCGAACCCGTGACCGGCGGGCGGGTGCGCCGCCGCTCTCACCCCCTGAGTCGGGCGGGAGGCCGTCCGCGTTGCACGTGCCCTACACCGTTCCCCGAATCTGATGAAAGAGGCCGTTCGGACGCTGCTTCCGGTTGCGTGCGTCACGGCAGACAGGGTTGACAGCATGACTGTGCGTGCACTTCCGGTGGACGGCTCCGCGGAGTCGGTGATCCGGCTGGCCGCCGCGCTGCGGGCCGCCCTCGACGGCGCGGGGCCCGCGGTGCTGCCCGTGCGATCCGGGCCCGGTCCGGACGCGGGCGCCGGGCAGGCCGACCCGAACCGGCCCGGCACAGGCCAGGCCGACACCAGGCAGCCCGGCGCAGGGCAGGCCGACACCGGGCAGACCGCCGCGCTGCCGGGGCCGGTGGCGCGGGCGGCAGCCGCCGGGGAGCTGCCCGACGGGCTGGTCGCCGTCGTCGCCACGTCGGGATCGACCGGGGAGCCCAAGTACGTCGCGCTCACCGCGGACGCGCTGCGGGCCTCCGCCGCGGCGACGCACGCCCGTCTCGGCGGCCCGGGGTCGTGGCTGCTCACGCTGCCCGCCGAGCACGTCGCCGGGGTCCAGGTGGTGCTGCGGGCCCTGCTCGCGGACACGGCCTGTGTGGTCCAGGACGTCCGCGACGGCTTCCGGCCCGACGGCCTGGCCCGTGCGACCGGGCGGATGGCGCACGGCACCCGTCGCTACACCAGCCTCGTCCCGACCCAGCTGGCACGGGTCCTCGACCACGGCGCCGCCCCGCTGTACGCCCTGGCCGGGTACGACGCCGTGCTCGTCGGCGGGGCGGCGCTGGACCCGCGGCTGCGCGAGCGCGCGCTCGCCGCGGGGGTGCGGGTGGTCACCACCTACGGGATGAGCGAGACCTGCGGCGGCTGCGTCTACGACGGCGTCCCGCTCGACGGCGTCGAGGTCACCCTCGACCCGGCCGACGGTCGGGTGGTGCTGGGCGGGCCGGTCGTCGCCGGCGGGTACCTGGGGGCACCGGAGGCGACCGCGGAGGCCTTCGTGTCCGACGGGGGCGTCCGCCGGTTCCGGACGGGGGACCTCGGCACCCTCGCGCCGGACGGGACGCTGACCGTCCTGGGCCGGGCCGACGACGTCGTCAACACCGGGGGCGAGAAGGTCGCGCCGGCCGCGGTGGAACGGGCTCTCCTGGCGGTCGACGGCGTCCGCGCGGCGTGTGTCGTCGGCCTTCCCGACGACGAGTGGGGTCAGATCGTGGCCGCGCTCGTGGTGCCCGCCGCGGCCGCCCCGGACGATCACGCTCTGTGCGCCGCGGTCCGCGCGGCCTGCGGTCGGGCCGCCGTGCCGCGGTTGCTGCTGCGGGCCGACACCGTGCCCGAGCGCGGGATCGGCAAGCCCGACCGCACCGCCGTCGCGGAGCTCCTGACGAGGGCACGCTCCGCCTGACCGCTCACCCAGCGGAGTTGTCGGTCACGTTCAGCAGTGGGATCGCACCGTTGCGTCACGGTCTCCACCACCCGATCCGCGTACACACCTTGGAGTTGGTTCACACAGAGTGCGTTGCGCGCGCCCCTGAAATCGAGTGTGCTACGACCACTGGCGACTCAGAACCCACACCCATCACAGGGTTCCCCGTCGTCACACGAGTCACAGCTATCAGCGGGGGTTGTCCATGCGCAGCATCACGCGGGCCGGGCTGCGGGCCATCGGTCTGCTCGCCGCGACCGGCGCGCTCTGTGCCGCCGCCACGGTCCCGGCGAGGGCCGGCGAGCCGGGCACGACGTGGCAGCCGGAGCTGAGCGAGGGCACCGGCAACGGTGTCGTCGTCTCGTCCGACGGGGCCCGGTTCGACCGTTCGACGGCCTTCGGGGCCCCGGCGGACGAGGGGGACACGGAGTCCTCCGCGGACCCGGCCGAGGTCGTCCCGACCGGGCTGCTGACCCTCGCTCCGCGCACCCTGGACACCCCGACCCGCGAGGTCGACTCCCGGCTGGTCGCGGACACCCCTCCCGGTTCGACGGCGTCGGTCGACGTCCGGGGCAAGCGGGCAGGCGGTGGCTGGACCGAGTGGATCCCCGCCGAGGGCTCCCGCACCGAGCTGCCGGAGGCCGTCACCGAGGTGCAGGGACGCCTGGTCCTCACCGCCACCGGGTCGGCCGGTCCGACCGTCCGGGAGGTCACCCTCACCGCGACGCCGAGCGCAGGCGCCGAGGGCGAGCCGCTCACCGAGGCCGCTCCGCGCAGCTACTCGGTGTTCGCGACCCGCGAGGGGCTCGTCGGCGGCACCACCGCGAACGGCCACAAGATCGTCAACCGGGACCGCTTCGTCGCGCTGCCGTCGCGTCGGGCGCTCTCGGCCAACGGCAAGACCGACTACTCGGTGAAGGTCTGCGCCCCCAACGGCCGCTGCGCGATCGCCCCGGTGTGGGACATCGGTCCGTGGAACACCAAGGACGACTACTGGAACCCGTCGAACCAGCGCCAGATGTGGAAGGACCTGCCCCAGGGCGTGCCGCAGGCCGCGGCCGCGCGCAACGGGCACAACGGCGGCAAGGACCAGTTCGGCCGCAAGGTCGCCAACCCGGCGGGCATCGACCTGGGCGACGGCATCTTCTGGGACGTCCTGGGACTGAAGGACAACTCGCAGGTCCAGGTCGACTACCTGTGGACCGGGTCGCAGCGGCTGTCCGCGATCCGCACCGAGGGTGCCCCGGACGTGCAGATCCTCGCCCGTCCCGAGGCCGGCGCGGAGTCGGTCGGGATCGCCGTCGACGCCACCGAGGTGCCGGTGCAGTGCACCTCGGGCGCGTTCGTCCGGATCGGCGACGGCCAGTACCTCCCGACGACGGCGTTCGCCGGGCTGCCGGGCGACGTCCCGGCCTGCGACGCCCCGGCCGCGCCCGCCGCGCCCACTCCGTCCGACGCCTCTGCCGCCGGGCCCACGCCCGCTGCGCCGTCCGCGCCCGGCGCCTCCGCTGCGCCTGGTGGGTCTGCTGCGCCCGCCGCGTCCGGTGGTTCCACTGCTCCCGCCGCGTCCGGCGGCACCGCTGCTCAGGCGGCCGCCGGCTCCGCTGCTCCGGCGGCGCCCGCCGGGCCCGCGGCTTCCCCCGCGCCCGGCGGGTCCGCGACCTCTCCGGGACCCGGCGGGTCCGCGATCTCTCCGGCACCCGGCGGGTCCGCCGGGGCGGCCGGCTCACCGGCTCCGGCCACCCCCTCCGCCCCGGCAGGCGTCGCTCCGGCCGCCCCCGCACCGTCACCCTCCGGGGCGGACCGGCCGGGCACCGGGGCTCCGGCCGCCGGCGGATCCACCCCCACGCCAGCACCCACGAGCGACGTCCCCGACGGCGCCAGCCAGGCCGCCCGCGTGATGCCCGGCTCGGCCCAACGCGCACCCTCCGGCACCCCCTGACCTCCCGGGTCCGCAGCCACACCCCTGGGCCAGTCCTCACACCCGTTGCAGCGGGTGTGGCGACCGGCCCAGGGGTGTGGCTGTGAGGTGGGACGGTTCCGGCGGGACGGCCCTGCGGCGGGATAGGTTTCCGGGGTGGCCACCACGGCAGAGTGGGTCGAGGGTGCGCGGCCGCGCACCCTTCCCACCGCGATCTCCCCCGTCCTCGTCGGGACCGGCGCCGCGCTCGGCGCGGGCGCCGTCGCTCCCGGCTCCGCACTGCTCGCCCTCCTGGTGGCGGTCGCGCTGGTGATCGGGGTGAACTTCGCCAACGACTACTCCGACGGCATCCGCGGCACCGACGACGAGCGCGTCGGCCCCCAGCGCCTGGTCGGCTCCCGGGCCGCCGAACCGGCCATCGTGAAGACCGCGGCGTTCGCCTGCTTCGGGATCGCGGCCGTCGCCGGGCTGGTGCTCACGGCGGTCTCGGGCCAGTGGTGGCTGCTGCTCGTCGGGGCCCTGTGCATCGTCGGGGCCTGGTACTACACCGGCGGATCGCGGCCCTACGGCTACGCCGGGCTCGGCGAGGTCGCGGTGGTCGTGTTCTTCGGCCCGGTCGCGGTGCTGGGAACCATGGTGACCCAGGCCGGGCGCGTCGACGCCGCCGCCGTCGGGGCCGCGGTCGGTGCCGGGCTGCTGACCTGCGCCGTGCTCGTCGCGAACAACCTGCGGGACATCCCGGGCGACCGGGTCGTCGGCAAGCGCACCCTCGCGGTGCGGCTCGGGGACCGCGGCACCCGGCTGCTCTACCTCGCGCTGGTGCTGGTGCCGTTCGTCGTCGCGGTCGGTGCCGCCTTCGACCGGCCCGGCGTGCTGCTGGCGCTCCTCGCACTGCCCGCGGCCGTGCGGCCGGTGCGGATCGTGCTCGGCGGGGCACAGGGCCCCGCGCTCATCCCCGTCCTCAAGGACACCGGCCTGCTCCTGCTGGCCTGGGGCGTGGCCGTGGCGGTCGGGCTCGCGTTCGGCTGAGACCGGTCCCGACACCGCCGGCGGATCGATCCGTCCCCGGACCGAGGCGCGCCATCCGCACGTCGGAGTACGGCGGTCGGCCGTACCGGGGCGATCCGTCCCGGGAAGGGGCCCGCGGGCCCACACGTCGGAGCGCGACCGGCCGGCGGGCCGGGGCCGTCCGACCGTCAGCGGGCCGGGCCGTCGGCCGCCGACGGGGCCGGGTCGGACCCGGCGGACGCCTCAGCGCCGTCAGCGCCGTCAGCGCCGTCAGCGATCGACTGCGACGCGGCAGACGGGGAAGCGCCCGACGGAGACGCGCCGGACGGAGACGCGGTGGACGGTGCTCCGGTCGCCGACGGGGACGTGTCGGCCGACGGGGAGGCCGGCTCGGCGGGTGTGACAGGGGTCGGCGGCGGGCCGACGTCGCCGCGCAGCTGGGCACGCAGCGACGCCCGCTCGGACGACCGGCGGGCCGTCGACGCGGCGATCGCCCGGTCCAGCCGCTCCCGCAGCCCGCGGAACAGCACCATCGACAGCGGCAGTGCCACGACGAGCGCCACGAGCAGCGCGACGAGCCACGGCACACCGATCAGCGCGAGGACGACCGTCATCACGGCGAGCAGACCGAGCCGCGCGAGCGTGTAGAGCGCCACCGTGGTGGCCAGCCCGGGCTCACCGGCACGCTCCGGCGCCGCGGCCTGCGGCGGGGTCGGAGACGTCATGGCCACCAGGGTACGGGCCGGACCGGCCGGGCCGCGGCTGCCCGGTTCCGCCCGGGCTCGGCACGGACGTCCGGATCGCCGCCACCCCACCGGGTGGCGGTCCCTCCCCGGATGCCCCCGGCTGTCCGGTTCGACTCGTTCACCGGCTTTGCCCTTTAAGAACCCTTTACCCACACAACACCGTTCGAGTACCCGGGGTCTGTGGTGTCACGATGGCCCGGAAAGAGAGAGCGGTACCCGGCCGGATGCCTCCGGCGAGCACCGTGACACATACTCCACGTGCACTTCGGGAGGATCCCCATGGCAGCTCCGACTCAGGCACCCGAGCGACTTCTCACCCCGGGTGAGGTGGCCACGCTCTTCCGCGTCGACCCCAAGACCGTGACCCGCTGGGCGTCGGCCGGGCGGATCGGCTCGATCCGTACGCCGGGCGGACACCGCCGGTTCCGCGAGTCCGAGGTCCGTGGCCTGCTGGCCGACCTCACCAGCGAGGCGAACAGCGGCCTGCGCTGATCCGGACCACGCACATGGGGTGAGGGTCTCGACTTCACCCGTACGTCAGGCCACCTTCGCTAGGCTGGACAGCGGAGGTGGCCTGATGTTGTTCTTCCTGATCCTTCTCGTCGGCGCGGCCGTGGTCGCGGTGCTGCTCGTGCGGACCCTGCGGTCCGAACAGGTGGTCTCCGACCGCATCCCGCGCGCGGAGTTCCCCTGGTCATCGGGCCAGCGGCCCGAGAAGCCACGGGCGACCGGCCCCGACGACGACCCCGACTTCCTGCGTGAACTCGACGAGAAGGTCCGCAACCAGGAGGACCCGCCCGAGCGTCCCTGAGCGGGTTCGCACGGCCGGCACCTCCACCAAGACGCCTTTACCGAAGGGCGGTCCCCCCGACCGGGCGGACCGCCCTTCGGTGTCTCCGCTCACATATCGGGCGTCGCCAGGCCCGTCCGTGGCCCGGGATCAGACCGGGAAGCCGTCGGCGACGGCCGCCGCCAGCTCCAGCAACGCCGTGCGGGTCGCCTCCTCCAGGCGGTCCAGGTCGATCTCCGCGCCCTCCTCCAGGTGCGGGTCGAACGGCACCTTGACCACGGCCCGGCACCGTCCGGAGAAGTGCTCGGCGACGCGGTCGAGGTCCACCCCGCCACCGGTCCCCCGCCGGTAGACGGTGTTGATGACGACGACGGCGTTGCGCACCAGCGCCCCGTAGCCGTGCGCGTCGAGCCAGTCCAGGGTCGCCGAGGCGCTGCGGGCCCCGTCGATCGAGCCCGACGACACGACGACGATCTGGTCGGCCATCCCCAGCACGCCGTACATCGCGGAGTGCATCAGGCCGGTGCCGCAGTCGGTCAGGACGAGGTTGTAGAAGTGCTCCAGCAGGTCGACCGCGCGCCGGTAGTCGTCCTCGCTGAACGCCTCCGACACCGCCGGGTCCTGCTCGCTGGCGAGCACCTCGAGCCGGGACACACCCTGTGAGGTGTAGGCCCGGACGTCGCTGTAGCGGCGGACCCGGTCGGCGTCGCGCAGCAGGTGGCGGACGGTCGCGGTGGTCTCCAACGGGATCTTCTGGCTCAGCGTCCCGCGGTCGGGGTTGGCGTCGACGGCCACCACCCGGTCGCCGCGGTGCGACGCGAACGTCGCCCCGAGGGTCGCGGTGACCGTCGTCTTCCCGACCCCGCCCTTGAGGCTCAGCATCGCGATCTTGTGCGAGCTGATCAGCGGGCGGTTCGCGCGGGCCACGAGGTCGCGCCGGTGCAGCTCCGCGGGGCTCTCCCCCGGGTTCACCAGGCCGCCGGTGAGCACGTAGACCCAGCGCCGCCATCCGCTCGTCGGCGGACGCCCCGCGCCACCGTGCCCCATGCGCGACGGCGCGAGGTCCAGCCCGCCGTGCGGCTCGTCGCTGCGGCGGTGCTGCGCGGCCCGGGCCTCGATCGCCTCGGGGGCCGTCCAGCGGGGCCGCTTCACCCCCGTCTGCGGGCGGCCGCGCGGCGGGGTCAGGGTGCGCTGGGGTCCGGTCTCCGCGGACTCGTCGTCCCACGCCGCGCGCCAGGGACGGTCCGTCTGACGGGGGCGGCGGTCGTCGCGGGACCGGTCGTCACGGGACCGGTCGTCACGGGAACGATCCGTCCGTGGGGTCCCGGGCCGGGCGGGGGGCGTCGGGGCGGCTCCGGCGGGCTCCCGTGTCCCCTCGGTGGGAGCCGCGGCACCACGTCCGGGTGCGGCCGGCTCGGCGTACGGCTGATACCCGCCCCGCGCCGCGCGGCCACGGCTCTCCGCGGGGTCCGCGGGCCCCGGACCCGCGGGATCCGTGGGCGCCGGACCCGCCGCACCAGGGTGGGACCGACCCGTGGGATCCGGGTGCGCCACGGCGGCGGGCACGACCGGTCCGTCGTACCCGGCGGGCGCGGAGCGGTCCGAGGAGTCGTATGCAGCGACCGAGGAGCGGTCCCGGGAGTCGGCTGCAGCAGCCGAGGAGCGGTCCGGGGAGTCCGGGTCGGCCGCCGAGGAGCGGACCGGGGAGTCGGGCGCGGCCGCCGGGGAGTCGTCCCCGGACGTCGGGGCGCGGTCGCCGGCGCCGGCGGCCGTGCGCCCCCGGACCGGTCGGCACGCCAGATGAGGTCCGCGTCGGGATCGTCGTCGGGCACCGCGGAGGCGGGCACCGCCCACCACGGCTCGGAGTCGGTGCCCCCGGCCCGGTAGAGGCCGGTGTCGTCGGGGCCGTGGTCGTGCACGCCCGGGTCCGGGGAGGCG
Source organism: Pseudonocardia sp. ICBG601 (assembly GCF_020496245.1). Lineage (NCBI taxonomy): Bacteria > Bacillati > Actinomycetota > Actinomycetes > Pseudonocardiales > Pseudonocardiaceae > Pseudonocardia > Pseudonocardia sp. ICBG601. The sequence continues at coordinate 39,102 of NZ_JAHLJA010000226.1, forward strand.
TCGTCGCGCCGGTGCCGGGGGTCGCCCGCGGAGGCCTGGGCGGGCTCCTCCTCCTCGGCGTCCGCGGCCGCCGCGGTGCCGGCGGGGGTGGTCGGGCGCGGGGTCTCGCGCAGGGCGGACAGGTCCATCCCGTGCGGCGGGGTGGACGGGTCGATCTCGTCGACCAGGTCGTCGTCGATCTCGGGCAGCTCGCTGCCCCACGCCGAGCCCGCCGGCGGGGTCTGCGTGCCGATGGCCGCGCGGCCCGGGGCGGGCGCCGACGCGGCGCGCTCGGCGGCCGTCGGGGTCCGCGGCGGCGTGTCACCGGGCTCGGCGGCCGGCTCCGCAGCGTCGTCACCGCCGGTCCGCCTGCGCCGTCCGAACGACCGGCCGGGGGACTCCGTCGTGGCCCAGCGCTCCCGCACGTAGCGGCCCACCGACCCGTCGGGCTGCTCGCCGGAACCGTTCTCACTCACGGGAAACGACGGTAGCCGGGCGGAACCCGGTGGTCGAGGCGCCTCACACCCCCGCGTACGAGTGCAACCCGGCGACCACCATGTTGATGAAGAACAGGTTGAACACGATCGTGGCGAAGCCCGCCGTGTTGATCCACGCCGCGGCGCCGGAGTTCTTCCACCCCGCGGTGGCCCGGGCGTGCAGGTAGGCGGCGTAGAGCACCCAGGCGACGAAGGCGACGGTCTCCTTCGGGTCCCAGCCCCAGAACCGGCCCCAGGCCGCCTCGGCCCACACCGCGCCGGTGATGATCCCGAAGGTGTAGAGCGGGAACGCGAGCACCGTCACGCGGTACGCCAGCCGGTCGAGCGACTCCGCCGACGGCAGCTTCGCGGCCCACGACGCCGGCTTCCCGTTCCGCTTGACCAGGAACAGCAGGCTCGCCACACCGGGGACGAGCAGCAGACCGGAGGCCAGCGTGATCGTCGTGACGTGGATGATGATCCAGTACGACTGCAGGGCCGGGACGACCGGCGCCGCGTCGAGGTAGAGCACGGTGCCGGTGACGAACATCAGCAGCACGACCGGCGTCAGCACGAACACCCCGGCCGGCCGCAGCCCCGGGTGCCGGCGCACGAGCACCAGCCACGCCCCGACGGCCATCAGGCACAGCGCCGAGGTGAACTCGTACATGTTGCCCAGCGGCCACCGGTAGGCGGCGAAGCCGCGCAGCACGATCGACCCGAGGTGGGTCAGGAACGCCAGCACCATCAGCGAGATGCCGATCCGGCCGTAGCGGTCGGCGCGGGAGCGGCGGCCGTCGTCGGACGGGGGCTCCTCGGGCGCGGCGACCGCCGTGGACCCCGCCCCGACCGGGGCGGGCTCCGACTGCCGGGCGGAGGCCCTGGCGACACGGCGGGCCGCGTACTCCAGCGACGCGAACACCAGCGCCAGCAGCAGCACGACGAGCGTCGCCTGGAACAGGCGGTCGCTCCACATCGCGGTGATCGGGTCGACGAGCATCTCCGGTTAACCGTCCTTCTTGTCCGTCGGGTCGAGCAGCTCGGTCGCGAGCCGGTCGAACTCCTCGCCGTAGCCTGCCCGGTCGGTCCGGGCCAGACCACCGAGGGTGATGCGCGCGCCCCCACCGTCGCGCGTGGTCACCCGCACCCAGAACCGGCGACGCGTGACCGACAGCGACAGCGCGAGGCCGCCGACCATCAGCACCGCCGCGGCCAGCACCCAGGACTGGCCGGGGTCGTGGCCCACCTGCAGGTTCACCCACGGGGTGACGCCGTCGAACCGGACGACCGTGCCGTCCGGCAGCCGGGTGGTGTCGCCGATCCCGAGCCGCGCGGTGGCGACGGAGCGCAGCTCGCCGTCGTCGATCTTGCTCTGGTCGACGCTGAAGATCGACTGGCCGCGGCCGTCGTCGATGCCGAGGTCGCCGAGGAGCACATCGACGTCGGCGGTCGGCGACCGCAGGTCCGGGTGCACCGACACCAGCCTGCCCTCGGGGTCGACCGCGCCGGTCGGCGCGAACGTCCCGGTGACGGCGAGCTGCGTGGTGCGCCGCTGCTCCGGGTCGGTGATGCCGGGGCGCTCGAACTTCGTCGCCCCCTCCGACAGCTGGGTGCCGGACTGGTCGACCGGACGCCACTGGACCTCGCCGGTGCGGCTCTGCCCGTCCGGCCAGGTCACCGTGAACTCCGGGGCGTAGCCGTATCCGGTCAGGTAGACGCGGTCGCCGTCGGTGCGCAGCGGGTGGTTGACCGCGATCTCGTCGGGACGCCAGGTGCTGACGCCGTCACGGACGTCCTGCCCGGTCTGGTACCCGACCGAGGCACCGAAGGTCGACGGCTGGCCGTTCGGCAGCCAGGTGCCGTCGAACCGGTCGACCTTCACGCAGAAGTCGTTGAGGTCGGTGCCGTCGACGCGCAGCCCGGCGCGGAAGCTGTCGTAGCCGAGGATCGAGCTGTTGCAGAACTCGCTGCCGTCGGCGCGCACGATGACGTCGCCCTCGTAGCCGTACATCTTCCCGCCGGCCAGGCCGAGCAGGATGCCGATCAGGCTGAGGTGGAACACGAGGTTGCCGGTCTCGCGCAGGAACCCCTTCTCCGCCGAGATCGTGCGGGAGCCGTCGTCCTCGGTGCGCTCCACGGTGCGCCAGCCACGCAGCAGCCGCCGGGCCCTGGCCAGCTCGTCGTCGACGCCGGCGGTGGTGTCGCCCTCGGCGTGGTGCGGCAGCCGCGCCAGGTTGCGCGGGGTCATCACCGGGGGCTGGCGGACCGAGCGCAGGTACTCGCCGGTGCGCGGGAACACGCAGCCGACCAGCGAGATCATCAGCAGCAGGTAGATGGCGGCGAACCACGGGCTCGCGAACACCTCGAACCCACCGACCGCGTCGATCACCGGCGCGATGGTCGGGTTGTCGCGGTAGAAGTCGTCCACGAGGAACGCGTTCAGCGAGCGCTGCGGCAGCAGGGCCCCCGGCATCGCCGCCAGCGCGAGCAGGAACAGGAGCACCAGCGCGGTGCGCATGCTGGTCAGCCCGCGCCAGGTGTTGCGCAGGAACGCCAGCGCGCGGACCAGCGGCCCGGGCCGCTGCGACGGCGGCGGTCCGCCGTCCGGTGTCGACACGGACGGCTGCGGTGGGGCCTGCGGCGGGGAGCTCATCAGATCGGCGGGGTGAATCCGGCGATCGAGACCTGCAGCGCGACCAGCCACTGGGACCACAGACCGGACACCAGCAGCGCCCCGACCGCGACCAGCAGCGCTCCCCCGGCGATCTGCACCGCCCGGGTGTGACGGCGCAGCCAGCCCAGCGCGCGCACCGCCCGGGTCGCGCCCAGCGCGATCAGCACGAACGGGATCCCGAGCCCGGCGCAGTAGGCCAGGATCAGCACGATCCCGCGCACCGAGCCGCCCCCGGTGCCCGCGGCGACGGCGACGACC
>NZ_JAHLJA010000227.1:0-9395 GCF_020496245.1 Pseudonocardia sp. ICBG601
GGGAGGTCACCCTCACCGCGACGCCGAGCGCAGGCGCCGGGGCGAGCGGCTCACCGAGGCCGCTCCGCGGCAGCTACTCGGTGTTCGCGACCCGCGAGGGGCTCGTCGGCGGCACCACCGCGAACGGCCACAAGATCGTCAACCGGGACCGCTTCGTCGCGCTGCCGTCGCGTCGGGCGCTCTCGGCCACGGCAAGACCGACTACTCGGTGAAGGTCTGCGCCCCCAACGGGCCGCTGCGCGATCGCCCCGGTGTGGGACATCGGTCCGTGGAACACCAAGGACGACTACTGGAACCCGTCGAACCAGCGCCAGATGTGGAAGGACCTGCCCCAGGGCGTGCCGCAGGCCGCGGCCGCGCGCAACGGGCACAACGGCGGCAAGGACCAGTTCGGCCGCAAGGTCGCCAACCCGGCGGGCATCGACCTGGGCGACGGCATCTTCTGGGACGTCCTGGGACTGAAGGACAACTCGCAGGTCCAGGTCGACTACCTGTGGACCGGGTCGCAGCGGCTGTCCGCGATCCGCACCGAGGGTGCCCCGGACGTGCAGATCCTCGCCCGTCCCGAGGCCGGCGCGGAGTCGGTCGGGATCGCCGTCGACGCCACCGAGGTGCCGGTGCAGTGCACCTCGGGCGCGTTCGTCCGGATCGGCGACGGCCAGTACCTCCCGACGACGGCGTTCGCCGGGCTGCCGGGCGACGTCCCGGCCTGCGACGCCCCGGCCGCGCCCGCCGCGCCCACTCCGTCCGACGCCTCTGCCGCCGGCCCACGCCCGCTGCGCCGTCCGCGCCGGCGCCTCCGCTGCGCCTGGTGGGTCTGCTGCGCCCGCCGCGTCCGGTGGTTCCTGCTCCCGCCGCGTCCGGCGGCACCGCTGCTCAGGCGGCCGCCGGCTCCGCTGCTCCGGCGGCGCCCCGCCGGGCCCGCGGCTTCCCCCGCGCCCGGCGGGTCCGCGACCTCTCCGGGACCCGGCGGGTCCGCGATCTCTCCGGCACCCGGCGGTCCGCCGGGGCGGCCGGCTCACCGGCTCCGGCCACCCCTCCGCCCCGGCAGGCGTCGCTCCGGCCGCCCCGCACCGTCACCCCTCCGGGGCGGACCGGCCGGGCACCGGGGCTCCGGCCCCGGCGGATCCACCCCCACGCCAGCACCCACGAGCGACGTCCCCGACGGCGCCAGCCAGGCCGCCCGCGTGATGCCCGGCTCGGCCCAACGCGCACCCTCCGGCACCCCCTGACCTCCCGGGTCCGCAGCCACACCCCTGGCCAGTCCTCACACCCGTTGCAGCGGGTGTGGCGACCGGCCCAGGGGTGTGGCTGTGAGGTGGGACGGTTCCGGCGGGACGGCCCTGCGGCGGGATAGGTTTCCGGGGTGGCCACCACGGCAGAGTGGGTCGAGGGTGCGCGGCCGCGCACCCTTCCCACCGCGATCTCCCCCGTCCTCGTCGGGACCGGCGCCGCGCTCGGCGCGGGCGCCGTCGCTCCCGGCTCCGCACTGCTCGCCCTCCTGGTGGCGGTCGCGCTGGTGATCGGGGTGAACTTCGCCAACGACTACTCCGACGGCATCCGCGGCACCGACGACGAGCGCGTCGGCCCCCAGCGCTGGTCGGCTCCCGGGCCGCCGAACCGGCCATCGTGAAGACCGCGGCGTTCGCCTGCTTCGGGATCGCGGCCGTCGCCGGGCTGGTGCTCACGGCGGTCTCGGCCAGTGGTGGCTGCTGCTCGTCGGGGCCTGTGCATCGTCGGGGCCTGGTACTACACCGGCGGATCGCGGCCCTACGGCTACGCCGGGCTCGGCGAGGTCGCGGTGGTCGTGTTCTTCGGCCCGGTCGCGGTGCTGGGAACCATGGTGACCCAGGCCGGGCGCGTCGACGCCGCCGCCGTCGGGGCCGCGGTCGGTGCCGGGCTGCTGACCTGCGCCGTGCTCGTCGCGAACAACCTGCGGGACATCCCGGGCGACCGGGTCGTCGGCAAGCGCACCCTCGCGGTGCGCTCGGGGACCGCGGCACCCGGCTGCTCTACCTCGCGCTGGTGCTGGTGCCGTTCGTCGTCGCGGTCGGTGCCGCCTTCGACCGGCCGCGGCGTGCTGCTGGCGCTCCTCGCACTGCCCGCGGCCGTGCGGCCGGTGCGGATCGTGCTCGGCGGGGCCAGGGCCCCGCGCTCATCCCCGTCCTCAAGGACACCGCCTGCTCCTGCTGGCCTGGGGCGTGGCCGTGGCGGTCGGGCTCGCGTTCGGCTGAGACCGGTCCCGACACCGCCGGCGGATCGATCCGTCCCCGGACCGAGGCGCGCCATCCGCACGTCGGAGTACGGCGGTCGGCCGTACCGGGGCGATCCGTCCCGGGAAGGGGCCCGCGGGCCCACACGTCGGAGCGCGACCGGCCGGCGGGCCGGGGCCCCTCCGACCGTCAGCGGGCCGGGCCGTCGGCCGCCGACGGGGCCGGGTCGGACCCGGCGGACGCCTCAGCGCCGTCAGCGCCGTCAGCGCCGTCAGCGATCGACTGCGACGCGGCAGACGGGGAAGCGCCGACGGAGACGCGCCGGACGGAGACGCGGTGGACGGTGCTCCGTCGCCGACGGGGACGTGTCGGCCGACGGGGAGGCCGGCTCGGCGGGTGTGACAGGGGTCGGCGGCGGGCCGACGTCGCCGCGCAGCTGGGCACGCAGCGACGCCCGCTCGGACGACCGGCGGGCCGTCGACGCGGCGATCGCCCGGTCCAGCCGCTCCCGCAGCCCGCGGAACAGCACCATCGACAGCGGCAGTGCCACGACGAGCGCCACGAGCAGCGCGACGAGCCACGGCACACCGATCAGCGCGAGGACGACCGTCATCACGGCGAGCAGACCGAGCCGCGCGAGCGTGTAGAGCGCCACCGTGGTGGCCAGCCCGGGCTCACCGGCACGCTCCGGCGCCGCGGCCTGCGGCGGGGTCGGAGACGTCATGGCCACCAGGGTACGGGCCGGACCGGCCGGGCCGCGGCTGCCCGGTTCCGCCCGGGCTCGGCACCGGACGTCCGGATCGCCGCCACCCCACCGGGTGGCGGTCCCTCCCCGGATGCCCCCGGCTGTCCGGTTCGACTCGTTCACCGGCTTTGCCCTTTAAGAACCCTTTACCCACACAACACCGTTCGAGTACCCGGGGTCTGTGGTGTCACGATGGCCCGGAAAGAGAGAGCGGTACCCGGCCGGATGCCTCCGGCGAGCACCGTGACACATACTCCACGTGCACTTCGGGAGGATCCCCATGGCAGCTCCGACTCAGGCACCCGAGCGACTTCTCACCCCGGGTGAGGTGGCCACGCTCTTCCGCGTCGACCCCAAGACCGTGACCCGCTGGGCGTCGGCCGGGCGGATCGGCTCGATCCGTACGCCGGGCGGACACCGCCGGTTCCGCGAGTCCGAGGTCCGTGGCCTGCTGGCCGACCTCACCAGCGAGGCGAACAGCGGCCTGCGCTGATCCGGACCACGCACATGGGGTGAGGGTCTCGACTTCACCCGTACGTCAGGCCACCTTCGCTAGGCTGGACAGCGGAGGTGGCCTGATGTTGTTCTTCCTGATCCTTCTCGTCGGCGCGGCCGTGGTCGCGGTGCTGCTCGTGCGGACCCTGCGGTCCGAACAGGTGGTCTCCGACCGCATCCCGCGCGCGGAGTTCCCCTGGTCATCGGGCCAGCGGCCCGAGAAGCCACGGGCGACCGGCCCCGACGACGACCCCGACTTCCTGCGTGAACTCGACGAGAAGGTCCGCAACCAGGAGGACCCGCCCGAGCGTCCCTGAGCGGGTTCGCACGGCCGGCACCTCCACCAAGACGCCTTTACCGAAGGGCGGTCCCCCCGACCGGGCGGACCGCCCTTCGGTGTCTCCGCTCACATATCGGGCGTCGCCAGGCCCGTCCGTGGCCCGGGATCAGACCGGGAAGCCGTCGGCGACGGCCGCCGCCAGCTCCAGCAACGCCGTGCGGGTCGCCTCCTCCAGGCGGTCCAGGTCGATCTCCGCGCCCTCCTCCAGGTGCGGGTCGAACGGCACCTTGACCACGGCCCGGCACCGTCCGGAGAAGTGCTCGGCGACGCGGTCGAGGTCCACCCCGCCACCGGTCCCCCGCCGGTAGACGGTGTTGATGACGACGACGGCGTTGCGCACCAGCGCCCCGTAGCCGTGCGCGTCGAGCCAGTCCAGGGTCGCCGAGGCGCTGCGGGCCCCGTCGATCGAGCCCGACGACACGACGACGATCTGGTCGGCCATCCCCAGCACGCCGTACATCGCGGAGTGCATCAGGCCGGTGCCGCAGTCGGTCAGGACGAGGTTGTAGAAGTGCTCCAGCAGGTCGACCGCGCGCCGGTAGTCGTCCTCGCTGAACGCCTCCGACACCGCCGGGTCCTGCTCGCTGGCGAGCACCTCGAGCCGGGACACACCCTGTGAGGTGTAGGCCCGGACGTCGCTGTAGCGGCGGACCCGGTCGGCGTCGCGCAGCAGGTGGCGGACGGTCGCGGTGGTCTCCAACGGGATCTTCTGGCTCAGCGTCCCGCGGTCGGGGTTGGCGTCGACGGCCACCACCCGGTCGCCGCGGTGCGACGCGAACGTCGCCCCGAGGGTCGCGTGACCGTCGTCTTCCCGACCCCGCCCTTGAGGCTCAGCATCGCGATCTTGTGCGAGCTGATCAGCGGGCGGTTCGCGCGGGCCACGAGGTCGCGCCGGTGCAGCTCCGCGGGGCTCTCCCCCGGGTTCACCAGGCCGCCGGTGAGCACGTAGACCCAGCGCCGCCATCCGCTCGTCGGCGGACGCCCCGCGCCACCGTGCCCCATGCGCGACGGCGCGAGGTCCAGCCCGCCGTGCGGCTCGTCGCTGCGGCGGTGCTGCGCGGCCCGGGCCTCGATCGCCTCGGGGCCGTCCAGCGGGGCCGCTTCACCCCCGTCTGCGGCGGCCGCGCGGCGGGGTCAGGGTGCGCTGGGGTCCGGTCTCCGCGGACTCGTCGTCCCACGCCGCGCGCCAGGGACGGTCCGTCTGACGGGGGCGGCGGTCGTCGCGGGACCGGTCGTCACGGGACCGGTCGTCACGGGAACGATCCGTCCGTGGGGTCCCGGGCCGGGCGGGGGGCGTCGGGGCGGCTCCGGCGGCTCCCGTGTCCCCTCGGTGGGAGCCGCGGCACCACGTCCGGGTGCGGCCGGCTCGGCGTACGGCTGATACCCGCCCCGCGCCGCGCGGCCACGGCTCTCCGCGGGGTCCGCGGGCCCCGGACCCGCGGGATCCGTGGGCGCCGGACCCGCCGCACCAGGGTGGGACCGACCCGTGGGATCCGGGTGCGCCACGGCGGCGGCACGACCGTCCGTCGTACCGGCGGGCGCGGAGCGGTCCGAGGAGTCGTATGCAGCGACCGAGGAGCGGTCCCGGGAGTCGGCTGCAGCAGCCGAGGAGCGGTCCGGGGGTCCGGGTCGGCCGCCGAGGAGCGGACCGGGGAGTCGGGCGCGGCCGCCGGGGAGTCGTCCCCGGACGTCGGGGCGCGGTCGCCGGCGCCGGCGGCCGTGCGCCCCCCGGACCGGTCGGCACGCCAGATGAGGTCCGCGTCGGGATCGTCGTCGGGCACCGCGGAGGCGGGCACCGCCCACCACGGCTCGGAGTCGGTGCCCGCCCCCGGCCGGTAGAGGCCCGGTAGGCCGGTGTCGTCGGCCGTGGTCGTGCACGCCCGGGTCCGGGGAGGCGTCGTCGCGCCGGTGCCGGGGGTCGCCCGCGGAGGCCTGGGCGGGCTCCTCCTCCTCGGCGTCCGCGGCCGCCGCGGTGCCGGCGGGGGTGGTCGGGCGCGGGGTCTCGCGCAGGGCGGACAGGTCCATCCCGTGCGGCGGGGTGGACGGGTCGATCTCGTCGACCAGGTCGTCGTCGATCTCGGGCAGCTCGCTGCCCCACGCCGAGCCCGCCGGCGGGGTCTGCGTGCCGATGGCCGCGCGGCCCGGGGCGGGCGCCGACGCGGCGCGCTCGGCGGCCGTCGGGGTCCGCGGCGGCGTGTCACCGGGCTCGGCGGCCGGCTCCGCAGCGTCGTCACCGCCGGTCCGCCTGCGCCGTCCGAACGACCGGCCGGGGGACTCCGTCGTGGCCCAGCGCTCCCGCACGTAGCGGCCCACCGACCCGTCGGGCTGCTCGCCGGAACCGTTCTCACTCACGGGAAACGACGGTAGCCGGGCGGAACCCGGTGGTCGAGGCGCCTCACACCCCCGCGTACGAGTGCAACCCGGCGACCACCATGTTGATGAAGAACAGGTTGAACACGATCGTGGCGAAGCCCGCCGTGTTGATCCACGCCGCGGCGCCGGAGTTCTTCCACCCCGCGGTGGCCCGGGCGTGCAGGTAGGCGGCGTAGAGCACCCAGGCGACGAAGGCGACGGTCTCCTTCGGGTCCCAGCCCCAGAACCGGCCCCAGGCCGCCTCGGCCCACACCGCGCCGGTGATGATCCCGAAGGTGTAGAGCGGGAACGCGAGCACCGTCACGCGGTACGCCAGCCGGTCGAGCGACTCCGCCGACGGCAGCTTCGCGGCCCACGACGCCGGCTTCCCGTTCCGCTTGACCAGGAACAGCAGGCTCGCCACACCGGGGACGAGCAGCAGACCGGAGGCCAGCGTGATCGTCGTGACGTGGATGATGATCCAGTACGACTGCAGGGCCGGGACGACCGGCGCCGGCGTCGAGGTAGAGCACGGTGCCGGTGACGAACATCAGCAGCACGACCGGCGTCAGCACGAACACCCCGGCCGGCCGCAGCCCCGGGTGCCGGCGCACGAGCACCAGCCACGCCCCGACGGCCATCAGGCACAGCGCCGAGGTGAACTCGTACATGTTGCCCAGCGGCCACCGGTAGGCGGCGAAGCCGCGCAGCACGATCGACCCGAGGTGGGTCAGGAACGCCAGCACCATCAGCGAGATGCCGATCCGGCCGTAGCGGTCGGCGCGGGAGCGGCGGCCGTCGTCGGACGGGGGCTCCTCGGGCGCGGCGACCGCCGTGGACCCCGCCCCGACCGGGGCGGGCTCCGACTGCCGGGCGGAGGCCCTGGCGACACGCGGGCCGCGTACTCCAGCGACGCGAACACCAGCGCCAGCAGCAGCACGACGAGCGTCGCCTGGAACAGGCGGTCGCTCCACATCGCGGTGATCGGGTCGACGAGCATCTCCGGTTAACCGTCCTTCTTGTCCGTCGGGTCGAGCAGCTCGGTCGCGAGCCGGTCGAACTCCTCGCCGTAGCCTGCCCGGTCGGTCCGGGCCAGACCACCGAGGGTGATGCGCGCGCCCCCACCGTCGCGCGTGGTCACCCGCACCCAGAACCGGCGACGCGTGACCGACAGCGACAGCGCGAGGCCGCCGACCATCAGCACCGCCGCGGCCAGCACCCAGGACTGGCCGGGGTCGTGGCCCACCTGCAGGTTCACCCACGGGGTGACGCCGTCGAACCGGACGACCGTGCCGTCCGGCAGCCGGGTGGTGTCGCCGATCCCGAGCCGCGCGGTGGCGACGGAGCGCAGCTCGCCGTCGTCGATCTTGCTCTGGTCGACGCTGAAGATCGACTGGCCGCGGCCGTCGTCGATGCCGAGGTCGCCGAGGAGCACATCGACGTCGGCGGTCGGCGACCGCAGGTCCGGGTGCACCGACACCAGCCTGCCCTCGGGGTCGACCGCGCCGGTCGGCGCGAACGTCCCGGTGACGGCGAGCTGCGTGGTGCGCCGCTGCTCCGGGTCGGTGATGCCGGGGCGCTCGAACTTCGTCGCCCCCTCCGACAGCTGGGTGCCGGACTGGTCGACCGGACGCCACTGGACCTCGCCGGTGCGGCTCTGCCCGTCCGGCCAGGTCACCGTGAACTCCGGGCGTAGCCGTATCCGGTCAGGTAGACGCGGTCGCCGTCGGTGCGCAGCGGGTGGTTGACCGCGATCTCGTCGGGACGCCAGGTGCTGACGCCGTCACGGACGTCCTGCCCGGTCTGGTACCCGACCGAGGCACCGAAGGTCGACGGCTGGCCGTTCGGCAGCCAGGTGCCGTCGAACCGGTCGACCTTCACGCAGAAGTCGTTGAGGTCGGTGCCGTCGACGCGCAGCCCGGCGCGGAAGCTGTCGTAGCCGAGGATCGAGCTGTTGCAGAACTCGCTGCCGTCGGCGCGCACGATGACGTCGCCCTCGTAGCCGTACATCTTCCCGCCGGCCAGGCCGAGCAGGATGCCGATCAGGCTGAGGTGGAAGACGAGGTTGCCGGTCTCGCGCAGGAACCCCTTCTCCGCCGAGATCGTGCGGGAGCCGTCGTCCTCGGTGCGCTCCACGGTGCGCCAGCCACGCAGCAGCCGCCGCGGCCCTGGCCAGCTCGTCGTCGACGCCGGCGGTGGTGTCGCCCTCGGCGTGGTGCGGCAGCCGCGCCAGGTTGCGCGGGGTCATCACCGGGGGCTGGCGGACCGAGCGCAGGTACTCGCCGGTGCGGTGCGCGGGAACACGCAGCCGACCAGCGAGATCATCAGCAGCAGGTAGATGGCGGCGAACCACGGGCTCGCGAACACCTCGAACCCGCCGACCGCGTCGATCACCGGCGCGATGGTCGGTTGTCGCGGTAGAAGTCGTCCACGAGGAACGCGTTCAGCGAGCGCGGCGGCGGCAGCAGGGCCCCGGGCATCGCCGCCAGCGCGAGCAGGAACAGGAGCACCAGCGCGGTGCGCATGCTGGTCAGCCCGCGCCAGGTGTTGCGCAGGAACGCCAGCGCGCGGACCAGCGGCCCGGGCCGCTGCGACGGCGGCGGGCCGCCGTCCGGTGTCGACACGGACGGCTGCGGTGGGGCCTGCGGCGGGGAGCTCATCAGATCGGCGGGGTGAATCCGGCGATCGAGACCTGCAGCGCGACCAGCCACTGGGACCACAGACCGGACACCAGCAGCGCCCCGACCGCGACCAGCAGCGCTCCCCCGGCGATCTGCACCGCCCGGGTGTGACGGCGCAGCCAGCCCAGCGCGCGCACCGCCCGGGTCGCGCCCAGCGCGATCAGCACGAACGGGATCCCGAGCCCGGCGCAGTAGGCCAGGATCAGCACGATCCCGCGCACCGAGCCGCCCCCGGTGCCGCGGCGACGGCGACGACCCCGGCCAGCGTCGGTCCGATGCAGGGCACCCAGCCCAGGCCGAAGACCGCGCCCAGCAGCGGGGCGCCCGCGAGGCCGACCCGCGGCGTCCAGTGCGAGCGGTACTCGCGCTGCAGCGCGGGGATGGCCCCGGCGAACGCCAGCCCCATCACGATCATCACGACGCCGCCGATGCGCTGCAGCAGCGCCTCGTTGTCGATGAGGACGTCGGACAGCCACACGACGCCGACCATGATCGCGCCGAACACGACGGTGAACCCGCCGACGAACAGCAGCGCGGCCCCGGCGACCCGCCAGCGGCCGTCGTCCCGG
>NZ_JAHLJA010000228.1:0-9099 GCF_020496245.1 Pseudonocardia sp. ICBG601
CTTTGGCGCAATGGCAGTCAGTGACACACTTGCGTACATGACCGACTTAACCCTGAAGAGCGAGCCGCACTTGACTCCCTCGTGCCACCCAACCAGCAGACAGGCAAGACGCACGACGACCTCGTCACCGCCGCCCGGACAACCTGGCAGCGCCGCACCGAAAACTCCGACCTCGGCGGCCTCGTCCTCGGAGCGCTCCACCGAGACGTCAAGTCCTGGCGCATCGTCGAGTACGCCACCGGTATCCCCGCTGCCACCGCCCGCCGATGGGCCATCCCGCCCGCCCCAGCCGACACCCAAGAGCAGCCTCCGGCAGCCCCTCCGGGGAGGACCTCCGCTCCCGCAGCAGCCGAACGCCCCTCACCCGAGCACGGGGAGAGATAGAGGGAGCGGCTCCGGGTGGGGCTGCGCCCACGTCGGCCCCACAGGGCATCAGGGCGCCGCAGGTGCCCGCAAGCTTAAGCAGACAAGCCATCCCGACCCCAGGCATGTTGCGGGCACCTGCGACCCCCTGACGGCGCTCCGCGCGCCGACGTGACCGCAGCCCCACCCTCCAAGCCACAGCTGCGGTGTCGTCGTATCGACGACCACCCGAACGTCAACCACCCGTTGACGCCCGCGTTTTCGTTAAGAAAACGCCTAACTTGCTGCGCGGTGAACCGGCACCAGACGGTCGACGGCAAGCCGACCCGGACCGCACCCCGCCCCCGGCGGGGAGGACCGGAAGCGGCGCGGCAGCACCCGATCCGTCCGCACGAAACCTCGCACCCGACCGACGGTCATCGGTGGATGCATAGGTCCTGTCGCCTGTAGAGCGGCGACACCGCCGACAGGACAATCCCGCTAGACAGCGCTAGACACCGGTCGCCTTGAGCCGACCCAACTCAAGGCTCGACAGCCCACCACATCCATGCATCATCTGATGATCGCCGGGCCGGGTGCCGGTTGCGTGCGGACGTACGCAACGAGGTCCACACCGAGAGTCAAGGCTCACGACATCGTCAATGAGTCATTGACATCAGCGCGCCAAAGATCATCTTGGACGCACTGAGGGGCCTTGAAGCGGCTTTGAAGCGGCTTTGAAGCGGCGTTGACGCGGCGTTGACGCGGCTCTGCGATCGTCGACGACCGACTTCGCGGTGTGACCTGCGGAAACGCTGGTCTCGGTGGGTGGGGTGGCGCCCGACACCTCAACCACCCTGCTTCGCTTGACGGCCGGTCGAGGTGTCGGGCGCCACCCCACCCACCTCAGCAATTCTCGATCTTGAGTCAGGGCTGGGGTCCTGACCTGATCGTTGCTCAGTGAACCGTTGCTCGGCGAACCGGTGTGTGGTGAACCAGCGTCGGCGTGCTCGGCGCTGCTCGGGGTCCTCGGCTGCCAGGGCTGCCTTGAGCCAGCCGAACGGTTGTCGCTCGGGTGGATCGTCGAGTTGCACGGCGCGTTCGGTGGTGTCGGTCTCGAACTCGAAGTCCAGACCCCGGGCGTCGAGCCAGGCGTGCGCGGCGGGGACACCGCCGTGGCGGGTCGCGAGCAGGAGGTCTTCGGCCTCGGGATAGACCTTGCGCCACGTCCGTGCAGGTAGAACCGCTGCGAGTTCGCCTCCGGCGTTCTCCTCGGCGATGGTCTCGTCGTCGATCTCCTCCAGCTTGCACTTGGCCTTGAGCCCGTTGGACCAGACCAGCTGCTGCATCCCCTTCGAGCCTTGCTCCCACTCCTGCCACAGCGCGATGTCACGTTCGTCGCCGGTCTCCAGGGCGTCAGCGAGGATCTCGAACGGGGTCCGTGACCCGTTCTTCCCCTGCTTCCAGCGGCCCCCGACGGTCTCGAACGCCAGCTTGGAGATGTACTTGGCCATCTTCTCCAGCGCCCCGGTCCCGACCCGGACATCGACCCCGTGCTCGAACGAGGCGGTGAAGCCCGACTTCGCCAACCCGGCGGTCCAGAGCTTGTAGATCGTCGCGACCAGCTCCGGGACCCGCGGGCTCACATCGGCCGGGAAGATCAACAATGCGTGGATGTGCAGATGCCACCCGTTCGCGTCTGTCCTGGTCGAGTCGATGCCGCGTACGTAGTCCATGCCCAGCAGCTGCTTGAGCTCCTGCCAGGCCCGCGCCTTGGTCAGGTGCCGCCACGCCCGGGTCAACGCACGGCGGACCTCCCGCAGGCTGTGAGCTTTGTGATGGCTCATCGTCAAGCTGAGCAGCGCGACCGATCCGCCCCGCTCAGCGTTCCAGTTGATCAAGTGCTGGAGCTCTTTCGCCCGCTTGGCGCTGATCTTCGCCGAGCAGACCGGGCAGTCCCAGACGCTCCCACATGTCACCAGGCCGCCGAACCCGGCCGTGCCCGGCTCGCCGCCCGTGCCCGGGGTGTGATGCAGCGACACCTCACCTCCGGTGTTGATCGAGACCCGGCCACACCGCGCGACCCGCGGCAGCGTCGTGATCTTCGCAAGCTTCCGTCGAGCAGCGTACTTCTCCCGGAACGCCTGATCCTGACGCTCCCGGAACTCCCTCGCAAGATCATGCCTGTGGTCCTGACCTGCAGTGAAGGCACTTATCGCGTCGTTACCAAGCGGGGCGCCTGCGGCGCCCCCGGACGGGCCGCTCACGCCAGCGGAAACACCCTCAGGCACGCCAACGAGCGGGCCCGCAGACCCGCTTACGCCTCCGGCGACGCGGCCCCGCGACCCGCTCCCGGGCACCACAGAAGAACCGGAGACACCCCCGGACACAGGAGAAAAAAGAGAGAGACCGGCAGCACCTGCCGAGCGCGACACACCCGCACCAACCGGGACCCGGGTCTTGGCTGACGCGACAAGGGGCTCTACCCTGAGGGCTTCAAGCGCTGCAGTCATTCGAGGGACCCGTTCTTGTGAGGGCCGCTCGTACTGGCATCCAGAGGTCGTAACTCCGGATCGCCCTGCGGCGCTTGATCATGTTCCAAACCAGAACCTGGCCTATCTCAGGCCGCAACAGGGCCGCGACTCGCCGAGGACGCCCGGATTTTCTCCGCGTAATCGGCGTAAGAGCCGACATGCGGAGCGCGGAACCGGGTCAGCGGAGCGCCCGGCACCGACAACAGACCCACGCCCGGTAGGGCGCTGACGTGGGCTTCTGCGACATCCCGGGCCGCTCCCGGGTGCAGAAGCTCGACCGCCGCCGGGTTGTCGCTGCGGAAGCTGACCTTCACCGAGCACTGAGCCCGCTCAAACGCCCCCATCAACGCCGCCTCCGCCCGCTGCACCACCAGCACCACCCGGACACCGGCCTTCGCGCCCTCCGCCAACAGACGCCCAATCAACGCCCGCACCCGGCGCCCGGCGTCCTTCGACACCGCATCGGTGGCCCGGTAGAGACCGACCAGCTCCTCGAACACCACCAGCCGTAACGGCTCAGCCTCCGACACCGCCAGAGTGTCCCGACCCGCCGGGAGCCCGGCGATGCGGGCATCCATGTCAACGACCAGCCGCGTCAACAACGCCTCATGAGCATCGATGTCCGCGAGCCCAGAGACCTGCCACGGCGCGTGCCGAGACCCAGCGAACGGCCGCCACAACAGACCCGTCGGGTCACACCCCGCGACCGTGACCAGCGGACTCGACGCGAGCTGGCCCAGGAAGCCGTAGACGAACCGGGACTTCCCCGACCGCGTCACGCCCTGGATCGCCATATGCGCCTCCGACGCCCAGTCACGCACCAGGTCACGGCCCTGCTCGTCACGACCCAGCAGCACCGGGACCTGCACCAGCGCTAGAGAGTCCTCAACCGGGGCCGCGAACGGGTCCGACGGGACCAACTCGATCCGGGCGAACACGTCCCCACGCTGCTCCACCCGCAGACCGAACGCACCCAGATGCGGAGCAAGACGATCCGCCACCTGCTCCACATCCCTGACCAAATGCCCCGGCAACAGCCGGACCATCAACACCGTCGGCGGCCCCAACACAATCTGCACCACCTCCGGCGTCACCACCGTCAACCCCGACGCCGTCTCCACCCGCACACACAAGCCCGCGCCCTCACACGCACGACGCCAGGCACACCAGAGCGCATCCGCCTCCCGCGCATCCGCCTGACGCTCCTGACGACGCGACCACGAACTACGCCACGTCATGCCGCGTCCTGCTTCCGACTCTGACCCCGGACGCCCTCAGCGGTCCAACGCGGCGGCGTGAGCTGACCGGTCTTGCGCGACAGGTAGCCCGGCGACACCAGCAGACCCTCGAAGACCACCGGCTGACCGAACGGCCCCGGCTCCGGCCGGGCATGGCTCGCGACCGTCACCGTGATCACCTCGGTGCGATCACGCTCATCGCCCTCCACCGCAGGAGTCACGACCTCGACACGCCACAACGGACGACCATCCGCGCTGGACTCCTGACGACCCGACGGGTCCGGACGCCGAGAACCATCCGACAACTCAACCCACACCTGCACCGGCGACACCGCACCCGTGCTGATCATCACCGCACGCTCCGCGTCCACTGGGTAGTTACGCATTTCAGCTCCACCTTCCGCAGCATTCCGACACGATCAAGTCTAATCTAACTGTCAGTAGATTAGACTTGATCGTGTCGGAATGCTGCGGAAGGTGGAGCTGAAATGCGTAACTACCCAGTGGACGCGGAGCGTGCGGTGATGATCAGCACGGGTGCGGTGTCGCCGGTGCAGGTGTGGGTTGAGTTGTCGGATGGTTCTCGGCGTCCGGACCCGTCGGGTCGTCAGGAGTCCAGCGCGGATGGTCGTCCGTTGTGGCGTGTCGAGGTCGTGACTCCTGCGGTGGAGGGCGATGAGCGTGATCGCACCGAGGTGATCACGGTGACGGTCGCGAGCCATGCCCGGCCGGAGCCGGGCCGTTCGGTCAGCCGGTGGTCTTCGAGGGTCTGCTGGTGTCGCCGGGCTACCTGTCGCGCAAGACCGGTCAGCTCACGCCGCCGCGTTGGACCGCTGAGGGCGTCCGGGGTCAGAGTCGGAAGCAGGACGCGGCATGACGTGGCGTAGTTCGTGGTCGCGTCGTCAGGAGCGTCAGGCGGATGCGCGGGAGGCGGATGCGCTCTGGTGTGCCTGGCGTCGTGCGTGTGAGGGCGCGGGCTTGTGTGTGCGGGTGGAGACGGCGTCGGGGTTGACGGTGGTGACGCCGGAGGTGGTGCAGATTGTGTTGGGGCCGCCGACGGTGTTGATGGTCCGGCTGTTGCCGGGCATTTGGTCAGGGATGTGGAGCAGGTGGCGGATCGTCTTGCTCCGCATCTGGGTGCGTTCGGTCTGCGGGTGGAGCAGCGTGGGGACGTGTTCGCCCGGATCGAGTTGGTCCCGTCGGACCCGTTCGCGGCCCCGGTTGAGGACTCTCTAGCGCTGGTGCAGGTCCCGGTGCTGCTGGGTCGTGACGAGCAGGGCCGTGACCTGGTGCGTGACTGGGCGTCGGAGGCGCATATGGCGATCCAGGGCGTGACGCGGTCGGGGAAGTCCCGGTTCGTCTACGGCTTCCTGGGCCAGCTCGCGTCGAGTCCGCTGGTCACGGTCGCGGGGTGTGACCCGACGGGTCTGTTGTGGCGGCCGTTCGCTGGGTCTCGGCACGCGCCGTGGCAGGTCTCTGGGCTCGCGGACATCGATGCTCATGAGGCGTTGTTGACGCGGCTGGTCGTTGACATGGATGCCCGCATCGCCGGGCTCCCGGCGGGTCGGGACACTCTGGCGGTGTCGGAGGCTGAGCCGTTACGGCTGGTGGTGTTCGAGGAGCTGGTCGGTCTCTACGGGCCACCGATGCGGTGTCGAAGGACGCCGGGCGCCGGGTGCGGGCGTTGATTGGGCGTCTGTTGGCGGAGGGCGCGAAGGCCGGTGTCCGGGTGGTGCTGGTGGTGCAGCGGGCGGAGGCGGCGTTGATGGGGGCGTTTGAGCGGGCTCAGTGCTCGGTGAAGGTCAGCTTCCGCAGCGACAACCCGGCGGCGGTCGAGCTTCTGCACCCGGGAGCGGCCCGGGATGTCGCAGAAGCCCACGTCAGCGCCCTACCGGGCGTGGGTCTGTTGTCGGTGCCGGGCGCTCCGCTGACCCGGTTCCGCGCTCCGCATGTCGGCTCTTACGCCGATTACGCGGAGAAAATCCGGGCGTCCTCGGCGAGTCGCGGCCCTGTTGCGGCCTGAGATAGGCCAGGTTCTGGTTTGGAACATGATCAAGCGCCGCAGGGCGATCCGGAGTTACGACCTCTGGATGCCAGTACGAGCGGCCCTCACAAGAACGGGTCCCTCGAATGACTGCAGCGCTTGAAGCCCTCAGGGTAGAGCCCCTTGTCGCGTCAGCCAAGACCCGGGTCCCGGTTGGTGCGGGTGTGTCGCGCTCGGCAGGTGCTGCCGGTCTCTCTCTTTTTCTCCTGTGTCCGGGGGTGTCTCCGGTTCTTCTGTGGTGCCCGGGAGCGGGTCGCGGGGCCGCGTCGCCGGAGGCGTAAGCGGGTCTGCGGGCCCGCTCGTTGGCGTGCCTGAGGGTGTTTCCGCTGGCGTGAGCGGCCCGTCCGGGGGCGCCGCAGGCGCCCCGCTTGGTAACGACGCGATAAGTGCCTTCACTGCAGGTCAGGACCACAGGCATGATCTTGCGAGGGAGTTCCGGGAGCGTCAGGATCAGGCGTTCCGGGAGAAGTACGCTGCTCGACGGAAGCTTGCGAAGATCACGACGCTGCCGCGGGTCGCGCGGTGTGGCCGGGTCTCGATCAACACCGGAGGTGAGGTGTCGCTGCATCACACCCCGGGCACGGGCGGCGAGCCGGGCACGGCCGGGTTCGGCGGCCTGGTGACATGTGGGAGCGTCTGGGACTGCCCGGTCTGCTCGGCGAAGATCAGCGCCAAGCGGGCGAAAGAGCTCCAGCACTTGATCAACTGGAACGCTGAGCGGGGCGGATCGGTCGCGCTGCTCAGCTTGACGATGAGCCATCACAAAGCTCACAGCCTGCGGGAGGTCCGCCGTGCGTTGACCCGGGCGTGGCGGCACCTGACCAAGGCGCGGGCCTGGCAGGAGCTCAAGCAGCTGCTGGGCATGGACTACGTACGCGGCATCGACTCGACCAGGACAGACGCGAACGGGTGGCATCTGCACATCCACGCATTGTTGATCTTCCCGGCCGATGTGAGCCCGCGGGTCCCGGAGCTGGTCGCGACGATCTACAAGCTCTGGACCGCCGGGTTGGCGAAGTCGGGCTTCACCGCCTCGTTCGAGCACGGGGTCGATGTCCGGGTCGGGACCGGGGCGCTGGAGAAGATGGCCAAGTACATCTCCAAGCTGGCGTTCGAGACCGTCGGGGGCCGCTGGAAGCAGGGAAGAACGGGTCACGGACCCCGTTCGAGATCCTCGCTGACGCCCTGGAGACCGGCGACGAACGTGACATCGCGCTGTGGCAGGAGTGGGAGCAAGGCTCGAAGGGGATGCAGCAGCTGGTCTGGTCCAACGGGCTCAAGGCCAAGTGCAAGCTGGAGGAGATCGACGACGAGACCATCGCCGAGGAGAACGCCGGAGGCGAACTCGCAGCGGTTCTACCTGCACGGACGTGGCGCAAGGTCTATCCCGAGGCCGAAGACCTCCTGCTCGCGACCCGCCACGGCGGTGTCCCCGCCGCGCACGCCTGGCTCGACGCCCGGGGTCTGGACTTCGAGTTCGAGACCGACACCACCGAACGCGCCGTGCAACTCGACGATCCACCCGAGCGACAACCGTTCGGCTGGCTCAAGGCAGCCCTGGCAGCCGAGGACCCCGAGCAGCGCCGAGCACGCCGACGCTGGTTCACCACACACCGGTTCGCCGAGCAACGGTTCACTGAGCAACGATCAGGTCAGGACCCCAGCCCTGACTCAAGATCGAGAATTGCTGAGGTGGGTGGGGTGGCGCCCGACACCTCGACCGGCCGTCAAGCGAAGCAGGGTGGTTGAGGTGTCGGGCGCCACCCCACCCACCGAGACCAGCGTTTCCGCAGGTCACACCGCGAAGTCGGTCGTCGACGATCGCAGAGCCGCGTCAACGCCGCGTCAACGCCGCTTCAAAGCCGCTTCAAAGCCGCTTCAAGGCCCCTCAGTGCGTCCAAGATGATCTTGGCGCGCTGATGTCAATGACTCATTGACGATGTCGTGAGCCTTGACTCTCGGTGTGGACCTCGTTGCGTACGTCCGCACGCAACCGGCACCCGGCCCGGCGATCATCAGATGATGCATGGATGTGGTGGGCTGTCGAGCCTTGAGTTGGGTCGGCTCAAGGCGACCGGTGTCTAGCGCTGTCTAGCGGGATTGTCCTGTCGGCGGTGTCGCCGCTCTACAGGCGACAGGACCTATGCATCCACCGATGACCGTCGGTCGGGTGCGAGGTTTCGTGCGGACGGATCGGGTGCTGCCGCGCCGCTTCCGGTCCTCCCCGCCGGGGGCGGGGTGCGGTCCGGGTCGGCTTGCCGTCGACCGTCTGGTGCCGGTTCACCGCGCAGCAAGTTAGGCGTTTTCTTAACGAAAACGCGGGCGTCAACGGGTGGTTGACGTTCGGGTGGTCGTCGATACGACGACACCGCAGCTGTGGCTTGGAGGGTGGGGCTGCGGTCACGTCGGCGCGCGGAGCGCCGTCAGGGGGTCGCAGGTGCCCGCAACATGCCTGGGGTCGGGATGGCTTGTCTGCTTAAGCTTGCGGGCACCTGCGGCGCCCTGATGCCCTGTGGGGCCGACGTGGGCGCAGCCCCACCCGGAGCCGCTCCCTCTATCTCTCCCCGTGCCGGGTGAGGGCGTTCGGCTGCTGCGGGAGCGGAGGTCCTCCCCGGAGGGGCTGCCGGAGGCTGCTCTTGGGTGTCGGCTGGGGCGGGCGGGATGGCCCATCGGCGGGCGGTGGCAGCGGGGATACCGGTGGCGTACTCGACGATGCGCCAGGACTTGACGTCTCGGTGGAGCGCTCCGAGGACGAGGCCGCCGAGGTCGGAGTTTTCGGTGCGGCGCTGCCAGGTTGTCCGGGCGGCGGTGACGAGGTCGTCGTGCGTCTTGCCTGTCTGCTGGTGGGTGCACGAGGGAGTCAAGTGCGGCTCGCTCTTCAGGGGTTAAGTCGCGTCATGTACGCAAGTGTGTCACGGACTGCCATTGCGCCAAAGTGACT
>NZ_JAHLJA010000229.1:0-13215 GCF_020496245.1 Pseudonocardia sp. ICBG601
CGCAATGGCCGTCAGTGACACACTTGCGTACATGACCGACTTAACCCCTGAAGAGCGAGCCGCACTTGACTCCCTCGTGCCACCCACCAGCAGACAGGCAAGACGCACGACGACCTCGTCACCGCCGCCGGACAACCTGGCAGCGCCGCACCGAAAACTCCGACCTCGGCGGCCTCGTCCTCGGAGCGCTCCACCGAGACGTCAAGTCCTGGCGCATCGTCGAGTACGCCACCGGTATCCCCGCTGCCACCGCCCGCCGATGGGCCATCCCGCCCGCCCCAGCCGACACCCAAGAGCAGCCTCCGGCAGCCCCTCCGGGGAGGACCTCCGCTCCCGCAGCAGCCGAACGCCCCTCACCCGAGCACGGGGAGAGATAGAGGGAGCGGCTCCGGGTGGGGCTGCGCCCACGTCGGCCCCACAGGGCATCAGGGCGCCGCAGGTGCCCGCAAGCTTAAGCAGACAAGCCATCCCGACCCCAGGCATGTTGCGGGCACCTGCGACCCCCTGACGGCGCTCCGCGCGCCGACGTGACCGCAGCCCCACCCTCCAAGCCACAGCTGCGGTGTCGTCGTATCGACGACCACCCGAACGTCAACCACCCGTTGACGCCCGCGTTTCGTTAAGAAAACGCCTAACTTGCTGCGCGGTGAACCGGCACCAGACGGTCGACGGCAAGCCGACCCGGACCGCACCCCGCCCCCGGCGGGGGGACCGGAAGCGGCGCGGCAGCACCCGATCCGTCCGCACGAAACCTCGCACCCGACCGACGGTCATCGGTGGATGCATAGGTCCTGTCGCCTGTAGAGCGGCGACACCGCCGACAGGACAATCCCGCTAGACAGCGCTAGACACCGGTCGCCTTGAGCCGACCCAACTCAAGGCTCGACAGCCCACCACATCCATGCATCATCTGATGATCGCCGGGCCGGGTGCCGGTTGCGTGCGGACGTACGCAACGAGGTCCACACCGAGAGTCAAGGCTCACGACATCGTCAATGAGTCATTGACATCAGCGCGCCAAAGATCATCTTGGACGCACTGAGGGGCCTTGAAGCGGCTTTGAAGCGGCTTTGAAGCGGCGTTGACGCGGCGTTGACGCGGCTCTGCGATCGTCGACGACCGACTTCGCGGTGTGACCTGCGGAAACGCTGGTCTCGGTGGGTGGGGTGGCGCCCGACACCTCAACCACCCTGCTTCGCTTGACGGCCGGTCGAGGTGTCGGGCGCCACCCCACCCACCTCAGCAATTCTCGATCTTGAGTCAGGGCTGGGGTCCTGACCTGATCGTTGCTCAGTGAACCGTTGCTCGGCGAACCGGTGTGTGGTGAACCAGCGTCGGCGTGCTCGGCGCTGCTCGGGGTCCTCGGCTGCCAGGGCTGCCTTGAGCCAGCCGAACGGTTGTCGCTCGGGTGGATCGTCGAGTTGCACGGCGCGTTCGGTGGTGTCGGTCTCGAACTCGAAGTCCAGACCCCGGGCGTCGAGCCAGGCGTGCGCGGCGGGGACACCGCCGTGGCGGGTCGCGAGCAGGAGGTCTTCGGCCTCGGGATAGACCTTGCGCCACGTCCGTGCAGGTAGAACCGCTGCGAGTTCGCCTCCGGCGTTCTCCTCGGCGATGGTCTCGTCGTCGATCTCCTCCAGCTTGCACTTGGCCTTGAGCCCGTTGGACCAGACCAGCTGCTGCATCCCCTTCGAGCCTTGCTCCCACTCCTGCCACAGCGCGATGTCACGTTCGTCGCCGGTCTCCAGGGCGTCAGCGAGGATCTCGAACGGGGTCCGTGACCCGTTCTTCCCCTGCTTCCAGCGGCCCCCGACGGTCTCGAACGCCAGCTTGGAGATGTACTTGGCCATCTTCTCCAGCGCCCCGGTCCCGACCCGGACATCGACCCCGTGCTCGAACGAGGCGGTGAAGCCCGACTTCGCCAACCCGGCGGTCCAGAGCTTGTAGATCGTCGCGACCAGCTCCGGGACCCGCGGGCTCACATCGGCCGGGAAGATCAACAATGCGTGGATGTGCAGATGCCACCCGTTCGCGTCTGTCCTGGTCGAGTCGATGCCGCGTACGTAGTCCATGCCCAGCAGCTGCTTGAGCTCCTGCCAGGCCCGCGCCTTGGTCAGGTGCCGCCACGCCCGGTCAACGCACGGCGGACCTCCCGCAGGCTGTGAGCTTTGTGATGGCTCATCGTCAAGCTGAGCAGCGCGACCGATCCGCCCCGCTCAGCGTTCCAGTTGATCAAGTGCTGGAGCTCTTTCGCCCGCTTGGCGCTGATCTTCGCCGAGCAGACCGGGCAGTCCCAGACGCTCCCACATGTCACCAGGCCGCCGAACCCGGCCGTGCCCGGCTCGCCGCCCGTGCCCGGGGTGTGATGCAGCGACACCTCACCTCCGGTGTTGATCGAGACCCGGCCACACCGCGCGACCCGCGGCAGCGTCGTGATCTTCGCAAGCTTCCGTCGAGCAGCGTACTTCTCCCGGAACGCCTGATCCTGACGCTCCCGGAACTCCCTCGCAAGATCATGCCTGTGGTCCTGACCTGCAGTGAAGGCACTTATCGCGTCGTTACCAAGCGGGGCGCCTGCGGCGCCCCCGGACGGGCCGCTCACGCCAGCGGAAACACCCTCAGGCACGCCAACGAGCGGGCCCGCAGACCCGCTTACGCCTCCGGCGACGCGGCCCCGCGACCCGCTCCCGGGCACCACAGAAGAACCGGAGACACCCCCGGACACAGGAGAAAAAAGAGAGAGACCGGCAGCACCTGCCGAGCGCGACACACCCGCACCAACCGGGACCCGGGTCTTGGCTGACGCGACAAGGGGCTCTACCCTGAGGGCTTCAAGCGCTGCAGTCATTCGAGGGACCCGTTCTTGTGAGGGCCGCTCGTACTGGCATCCAGAGGTCGTAACTCCGGATCGCCCTGCGGCGCTTGATCATGTTCCAAACCAGAACCTGGCCTATCTCAGGCCGCAACAGGGCCGCGACTCGCCGAGGACGCCCGGATTTTCTCCGCGTAATCGGCGTAAGAGCCGACATGCGGAGCGCGGAACCGGGTCAGCGGAGCGCCCGGCACCGACAACAGACCCACGCCCGGTAGGGCGCTGACGTGGGCTTCTGCGACATCCCGGGCCGCTCCCGGGTGCAGAAGCTCGACCGCCGCCGGGTTGTCGCTGCGGAAGCTGACCTTCACCGAGCACTGAGCCCGCTCAAACGCCCCCATCAACGCCGCCTCCGCCCGCTGCACCACCAGCACCACCCGGACACCGGCCTTCGCGCCCTCCGCCAACAGACGCCCAATCAACGCCCGCACCCGGCGCCCGGCGTCCTTCGACACCGCATCGGTGGCCCGGTAGAGACCGACCAGCTCCTCGAACACCACCAGCCGTAACGGCTCAGCCTCCGACACCGCCAGAGTGTCCCGACCCGCCGGGAGCCCGGCGATGCGGGCATCCATGTCAACGACCAGCCGCGTCAACAACGCCTCATGAGCATCGATGTCCGCGAGCCCAGAGACCTGCCACGGCGCGTGCCGAGACCCAGCGAACGGCCGCCACAACAGACCCGTCGGGTCACACCCCGCGACCGTGACCAGCGGACTCGACGCGAGCTGGCCCAGGAAGCCGTAGACGAACCGGGACTTCCCCGACCGCGTCACGCCCTGGATCGCCATATGCGCCTCCGACGCCCAGTCACGCACCAGGTCACGGCCCTGCTCGTCACGACCCAGCAGCACCGGGACCTGCACCAGCGCTAGAGAGTCCTCAACCGGGGCCGCGAACGGGTCCGACGGGACCAACTCGATCCGGGCGAACACGTCCCCACGCTGCTCCACCCGCAGACCGAACGCACCCAGATGCGGAGCAAGACGATCCGCCACCTGCTCCACATCCCTGACCAAATGCCCCGGCAACAGCCGGACCATCAACACCGTCGGCGGCCCCAACACAATCTGCACCACCTCCGGCGTCACCACCGTCAACCCCGACGCCGTCTCCACCCGCACACACAAGCCCGCGCCCTCACACGCACGACGCCAGGCACACCAGAGCGCATCCGCCTCCCGCGCATCCGCCTGACGCTCCTGACGACGCGACCACGAACTACGCCACGTCATGCCGCGTCCTGCTTCCGACTCTGACCCCGGACGCCCTCAGCGGTCCAACGCGGCGGCGTGAGCTGACCGGTCTTGCGCGACAGGTAGCCCGGCGACACCAGCAGACCCTCGAAGACCACCGGCTGACCGAACGGCCCCGGCTCCGGCCGGGCATGGCTCGCGACCGTCACCGTGATCACCTCGGTGCGATCACGCTCATCGCCCTCCACCGCAGGAGTCACGACCTCGACACGCCACAACGGACGACCATCCGCGCTGGACTCCTGACGACCCGACGGGTCCGGACGCCGAGAACCATCCGACAACTCAACCCACACCTGCCCGGCGACACCGCACCCGTGCTGATCATCACCGCACGCTCCGCGTCCACTGGGTAGTTACGCATTTCAGCTCCACCTTCCGCAGCATTCCGACACGATCAAGTCTAATCTACTGCAGTAGATTAGACTTGATCGTGTCGGAATGCTGCGGAAGGTGGAGCTGAAATGCGTAACTACCCAGTGGACGCGGAGCGTGCGGTGATGATCAGCACGGGTGCGGTGTCGCCGGTGCAGGTGTGGGTTGAGTTGTCGGATGGTTCTCGGCGTCCGGACCCGTCGGGTCGTCAGGAGTCCAGCGCGGATGGTCGTCCGTTGTGGCGTGTCGAGGTCGTGACTCCTGCGGTGGAGGGCGATGAGCGTGATCGCACCGAGGTGATCACGGTGACGGTCGCGAGCCATGCCCGGCCGGAGCCGGGGCCGTTCGGTCAGCCGGTGGTCTTCGAGGGTCTGCTGGTGTCGCCGGGCTACCTGTCGCGCAAGACCGGTCAGCTCACGCCGCCGCGTTGGACCGCTGAGGGCGTCCGGGGTCAGAGTCGGAAGCAGGACGCGGCATGACGTGGCGTAGTTCGTGGTCGCGTCGTCAGGAGCGTCAGGCGGATGCGCGGGAGGCGGATGCGCTCTGGTGTGCCTGGCGTCGTGCGTGTGAGGGCGCGGGCTTGTGTGTGCGGGTGGAGACGGCGTCGGGGTTGACGGTGGTGACGCCGGAGGTGGTGCAGATTGTGTTGGGGCCGCCGACGGTGTTGATGGTCCGGCTGTTGCCGGGGCATTTGGTCAGGGATGTGGAGCAGGTGGCGGATCGTCTTGCTCCGCATCTGGGTGCGTTCGGTCTGCGGGTGGAGCAGCGTGGGGACGTGTTCGCCCGGATCGAGTTGGTCCCGTCGGACCCGTTCGCGGCCCCGGTTGAGGACTCTCTAGCGCTGGTGCAGGTCCCGGTGCTGCTGGGTCGTGACGAGCAGGGCCGTGACCTGGTGCGTGACTGGGCGTCGGAGGCGCATATGGCGATCCAGGGCGTGACGCGGTCGGGGAAGTCCCGGTTCGTCTACGGCTTCCTGGGCCAGCTCGCGTCGAGTCCGCTGGTCACGGTCGCGGGGTGTGACCCGACGGGTCTGTTGTGGCGGCCGTTCGCTGGGTCTCGGCACGCGCCGTGGCAGGTCTCTGGGCTCGCGGACATCGATGCTCATGAGGCGTTGTTGACGCGGCTGGTCGTTGACATGGATGCCCGCATCGCCGGGCTCCCGGCGGGTCGGGACACTCTGGCGGTGTCGGAGGCTGAGCCGTTACGGCTGGTGGTGTTCGAGGAGCTGGTCGGTCTCTACCGGGCCACCGATGCGGTGTCGAAGGACGCCGGGCGCCGGGTGCGGGCGTTGATTGGGCGTCTGTTGGCGGAGGGCGCGAAGGCCGGTGTCCGGGTGGTGCTGGTGGTGCAGCGGGCGGAGGCGGCGTTGATGGGGGCGTTTGAGCGGGCTCAGTGCTCGGTGAAGGTCAGCTTCCGCAGCGACAACCCGGCGGCGGTCGAGCTTCTGCACCCGGGAGCGGCCCGGGATGTCGCAGAAGCCCACGTCAGCGCCCTACCGGGCGTGGGTCTGTTGTCGGTGCCGGGCGCTCCGCTGACCCGGTTCCGCGCTCCGCATGTCGGCTCTTACGCCGATTACGCGGAGAAAATCCGGGCGTCCTCGGCGAGTCGCGGCCCTGTTGCGGCCTGAGATAGGCCAGGTTCTGGTTTGGAACATGATCAAGCGCCGCAGGGCGATCCGGAGTTACGACCTCTGGATGCCAGTACGAGCGGCCCTCACAAGAACGGGTCCCTCGAATGACTGCAGCGCTTGAAGCCCTCAGGGTAGAGCCCCTTGTCGCGTCAGCCAAGACCCGGGTCCCGGTTGGTGCGGGTGTGTCGCGCTCGGCAGGTGCTGCCGGTCTCTCTCTTTTTTCTCCTGTGTCCGGGGGTGTCTCCGGTTCTTCTGTGGTGCCCGGGAGCGGGTCGCGGGGCCGCGTCGCCGGAGGCGTAAGCGGGTCTGCGGGCCCGCTCGTTGGCGTGCCTGAGGGTGTTTCCGCTGGCGTGAGCGGCCCGTCCGGGGGCGCCGCAGGCGCCCCGCTTGGTAACGACGCGATAAGTGCCTTCACTGCAGGTCAGGACCACAGGCATGATCTTGCGAGGGAGTTCCGGGAGCGTCAGGATCAGGCGTTCCGGGAGAAGTACGCTGCTCGACGGAAGCTTGCGAAGATCACGACGCTGCCGCGGGTCGCGCGGTGTGGCCGGGTCTCGATCAACACCGGAGGTGAGGTGTCGCTGCATCACACCCCGGGCACGGGCGGCGAGCCGGGCACGGCCGGGTTCGGCGGCCTGGTGACATGTGGGAGCGTCTGGGACTGCCCGGTCTGCTCGGCGAAGATCAGCGCCAAGCGGGCGAAAGAGCTCCAGCACTTGATCAACTGGAACGCTGAGCGGGGCGGATCGGTCGCGCTGCTCAGCTTGACGATGAGCCATCACAAAGCTCACAGCCTGCGGGAGGTCCGCCGTGCGTTGACCCGGGCGTGGCGGCACCTGACCAAGGCGCGGGCCTGGCAGGAGCTCAAGCAGCTGCTGGGCATGGACTACGTACGCGGCATCGACTCGACCAGGACAGACGCGAACGGGTGGCATCTGCACATCCACGCATTGTTGATCTTCCCGGCCGATGTGAGCCCGCGGGTCCCGGAGCTGGTCGCGACGATCTACAAGCTCTGGACCGCCGGGTTGGCGAAGTCGGGCTTCACCGCCTCGTTCGAGCACGGGGTCGATGTCCGGGTCGGGACCGGGGCGCTGGAGAAGATGGCCAAGTACATCTCCAAGCTGGCGTTCGAGACCGTCGGGGGCCGCTGGAAGCAGGGGAAGAACGGGTCACGGACCCCGTTCGAGATCCTCGCTGACGCCCTGGAGACCGGCGACGAACGTGACATCGCGCTGTGGCAGGAGTGGGAGCAAGGCTCGAAGGGGATGCAGCAGCTGGTCTGGTCCAACGGGCTCAAGGCCAAGTGCAAGCTGGAGGAGATCGACGACGAGACCATCGCCGAGGAGAACGCCGGAGGCGAACTCGCAGCGGTTCTACCTGCACGGACGTGGCGCAAGGTCTATCCCGAGGCCGAAGACCTCCTGCTCGCGACCCGCCACGGCGGTGTCCCCGCCGCGCACGCCTGGCTCGACGCCCGGGGTCTGGACTTCGAGTTCGAGACCGACACCACCGAACGCGCCGTGCAACTCGACGATCCACCCGAGCGACAACCGTTCGGCTGGCTCAAGGCAGCCCTGGCAGCCGAGGACCCCGAGCAGCGCCGAGCACGCCGACGCTGGTTCACCACACACCGGTTCGCCGAGCAACGGTTCACTGAGCAACGATCAGGTCAGGACCCCAGCCCTGACTCAAGATCGAGAATTGCTGAGGTGGGTGGGGTGGCGCCCGACACCTCGACCGGCCGTCAAGCGAAGCAGGGTGGTTGAGGTGTCGGGCGCCACCCCACCCACCGAGACCAGCGTTTCCGCAGGTCACACCGCGAAGTCGGTCGTCGACGATCGCAGAGCCGCGTCAACGCCGCGTCAACGCCGCTTCAAAGCCGCTTCAAAGCCGCTTCAAGGCCCCTCAGTGCGTCCAAGATGATCTTTGGCGCGCTGATGTCAATGACTCATTGACGATGTCGTGAGCCTTGACTCTCGGTGTGGACCTCGTTGCGTACGTCCGCACGCAACCGGCACCCGGCCCGGCGATCATCAGATGATGCATGGATGTGGTGGGCTGTCGAGCCTTGAGTTGGGTCGGCTCAAGGCGACCGGTGTCTAGCGCTGTCTAGCGGGATTGTCCTGTCGGCGGTGTCGCCGCTCTACAGGCGACAGGACCTATGCATCCACCGATGACCGTCGGTCGGGTGCGAGGTTTCGTGCGGACGGATCGGGTGCTGCCGCGCCGCTTCCGGTCCTCCCCCGCCGGGGGCGGGGTGCGGTCCGGGTCGGCTTGCCGTCGACCGTCTGGTGCCGGTTCACCGCGCAGCAAGTTAGGCGTTTTCTTAACGAAAACGCGGGCGTCAACGGGTGGTTGACGTTCGGGTGGTCGTCGATACGACGACACCGCAGCTGTGGCTTGGAGGGTGGGGCTGCGGTCACGTCGGCGCGCGGAGCGCCGTCAGGGGGTCGCAGGTGCCCGCAACATGCCTGGGGTCGGGATGGCTTGTCTGCTTAAGCTTGCGGGCACCTGCGGCGCCCTGATGCCCTGTGGGGCCGACGTGGGCGCAGCCCCACCCGGAGCCGCTCCCTCTATCTCTCCCCGTGCTCGGGTGAGGGGCGTTCGGCTGCTGCGGGAGCGGAGGTCCTCCCCGGAGGGGCTGCCGGAGGCTGCTCTTGGGTGTCGGCTGGGGCGGGCGGGATGGCCCATCGGCGGGCGGTGGCAGCGGGGATACCGGTGGCGTACTCGACGATGCGCCAGGACTTGACGTCTCGGTGGAGCGCTCCGAGGACGAGGCCGCCGAGGTCGGAGTTTTCGGTGCGGCGCTGCCAGGTTGTCCGGGCGGCGGTGACGAGGTCGTCGTGCGTCTTGCCTGTCTGCTGGTTGGGTGGCACGAGGGAGTCAAGTGCGGCTCGCTCTTCAGGGGTTAAGTCGGTCATGTACGCAAGTGTGTCACTGACTGCCATTGCGCCAAAGTGACTCAGTAGATTAGACTTGATCGTGTCGGAATGCTGCGGAAGGTGGAGCTGAAATGCGTAACTACCCAGTGGACGCGGAGCGTGCGGTGATGATCAGCACGGGTGCGGTGTCGCCGGTGCAGGTGTGGGTTGAGTTGTCGGATGGTTCTCGGCGTCCGGACCCGTCGGGTCGTCAGGAGTCCAGCGCGGATGGTCGTCCGTTGTGGCGTGTCGAGGTCGTGACTCCTGCGGTGGAGGGCGATGAGCGTGATCGCACCGAGGTGATCACGGTGACGGTCGCGAGCCATGCCCGGCCGGAGCCGGGGCCGTTCGGTCAGCCGGTGGTCTTCGAGGGTCTGCTGGTGTCGCCGGGCTACCTGTCGCGCAAGACCGGTCAGCTCACGCCGCCGCGTTGGACCGCTGAGGGCGTCCGGGGTCAGAGTCGGAAGCAGGACGCGGCATGACGTGGCGTAGTTCGTGGTCGCGTCGTCAGGAGCGTCAGGCGGATGCGCGGGAGGCGGATGCGCTCTGGTGTGCCTGGCGTCGTGCGTGTGAGGGCGCGGGCTTGTGTGTGCGGGTGGAGACGGCGTCGGGGTTGACGGTGGTGACGCCGGAGGTGGTGCAGATTGTGTTGGGGCCGCCGACGGTGTTGATGGTCCGGCTGTTGCCGGGGCATTTGGTCAGGGATGTGGAGCAGGTGGCGGATCGTCTTGCTCCGCATCTGGGTGCGTTCGGTCTGCGGGTGGAGCAGCGTGGGGACGTGTTCGCCCGGATCGAGTTGGTCCCGTCGGACCCGTTCGCGGCCCCGGTTGAGGACTCTCTAGCGCTGGTGCAGGTCCCGGTGCTGCTGGGTCGTGACGAGCAGGGCCGTGACCTGGTGCGTGACTGGGCGTCGGAGGCGCATATGGCGATCCAGGGCGTGACGCGGTCGGGGAAGTCCCGGTTCGTCTACGGCTTCCTGGGCCAGCTCGCGTCGAGTCCGCTGGTCACGGTCGCGGGGTGTGACCCGACGGGTCTGTTGTGGCGGCCGTTCGCTGGGTCTCGGCACGCGCCGTGGCAGGTCTCTGGGCTCGCGGACATCGATGCTCATGAGGCGTTGTTGACGCGGCTGGTCGTTGACATGGATGCCCGCATCGCCGGGCTCCCGGCGGGTCGGGACACTCTGGCGGTGTCGGAGGCTGAGCCGTTACGGCTGGTGGTGTTCGAGGAGCTGGTCGGTCTCTACCGGGCCACCGATGCGGTGTCGAAGGACGCCGGGCGCCGGGTGCGGGCGTTGATTGGGCGTCTGTTGGCGGAGGGCGCGAAGGCCGGTGTCCGGGTGGTGCTGGTGGTGCAGCGGGCGGAGGCGGCGTTGATGGGGGCGTTTGAGCGGGCTCAGTGCTCGGTGAAGGTCAGCTTCCGCAGCGACAACCCGGCGGCGGTCGAGCTTCTGCACCCGGGAGCGGCCCGGGATGTCGCAGAAGCCCACGTCAGCGCCCTACCGGGCGTGGGTCTGTTGTCGGTGCCGGGCGCTCCGCTGACCCGGTTCCGCGCTCCGCATGTCGGCTCTTACGCCGATTACGCGGAGAAAATCCGGGCGTCCTCGGCGAGTCGCGGCCCTGTTGCGGCCTGAGATAGGCCAGGTTCTGGTTTGGAACATGATCAAGCGCCGCAGGGCGATCCGGAGTTACGACCTCTGGATGCCAGTACGAGCGGCCCTCACAAGAACGGGTCCCTCGAATGACTGCAGCGCTTGAAGCCCTCAGGGTAGAGCCCCTTGTCGCGTCAGCCAAGACCCGGGTCCCGGTTGGTGCGGGTGTGTCGCGCTCGGCAGGTGCTGCCGGTCTCTCTCTTTTTTCTCCTGTGTCCGGGGGTGTCTCCGGTTCTTCTGTGGTGCCCGGGAGCGGGTCGCGGGGCCGCGTCGCCGGAGGCGTAAGCGGGTCTGCGGGCCCGCTCGTTGGCGTGCCTGAGGGTGTTTCCGCTGGCGTGAGCGGCCCGTCCGGGGGCGCCGCAGGCGCCCCGCTTGGTAACGACGCGATAAGTGCCTTCACTGCAGGTCAGGACCACAGGCATGATCTTGCGAGGGAGTTCCGGGAGCGTCAGGATCAGGCGTTCCGGGAGAAGTACGCTGCTCGACGGAAGCTTGCGAAGATCACGACGCTGCCGCGGGTCGCGCGGTGTGGCCGGGTCTCGATCAACACCGGAGGTGAGGTGTCGCTGCATCACACCCCGGGCACGGGCGGCGAGCCGGGCACGGCCGGGTTCGGCGGCCTGGTGACATGTGGGAGCGTCTGGGACTGCCCGGTCTGCTCGGCGAAGATCAGCGCCAAGCGGGCGAAAGAGCTCCAGCACTTGATCAACTGGAACGCTGAGCGGGGCGGATCGGTCGCGCTGCTCAGCTTGACGATGAGCCATCACAAAGCTCACAGCCTGCGGGAGGTCCGCCGTGCGTTGACCCGGGCGTGGCGGCACCTGACCAAGGCGCGGGCCTGGCAGGAGCTCAAGCAGCTGCTGGGCATGGACTACGTACGCGGCATCGACTCGACCAGGACAGACGCGAACGGGTGGCATCTGCACATCCACGCATTGTTGATCTTCCCGGCCGATGTGAGCCCGCGGGTCCCGGAGCTGGTCGCGACGATCTACAAGCTCTGGACCGCCGGGTTGGCGAAGTCGGGCTTCACCGCCTCGTTCGAGCACGGGGTCGATGTCCGGGTCGGGACCGGGGCGCTGGAGAAGATGGCCAAGTACATCTCCAAGCTGGCGTTCGAGACCGTCGGGGGCCGCTGGAAGCAGGGGAAGAACGGGTCACGGACCCCGTTCGAGATCCTCGCTGACGCCCTGGAGACCGGCGACGAACGTGACATCGCGCTGTGGCAGGAGTGGGAGCAAGGCTCGAAGGGGATGCAGCAGCTGGTCTGGTCCAACGGGCTCAAGGCCAAGTGCAAGCTGGAGGAGATCGACGACGAGACCATCGCCGAGGAGAACGCCGGAGGCGAACTCGCAGCGGTTCTACCTGCACGGACGTGGCGCAAGGTCTATCCCGAGGCCGAAGACCTCCTGCTCGCGACCCGCCACGGCGGTGTCCCCGCCGCGCACGCCTGGCTCGACGCCCGGGGTCTGGACTTCGAGTTCGAGACCGACACCACCGAACGCGCCGTGCAACTCGACGATCCACCCGAGCGACAACCGTTCGGCTGGCTCAAGGCAGCCCTGGCAGCCGAGGACCCCGAGCAGCGCCGAGCACGCCGACGCTGGTTCACCACACACCGGTTCGCCGAGCAACGGTTCACTGAGCAACGATCAGGTCAGGACCCCAGCCCTGACTCAAGATCGAGAATTGCTGAGGTGGGTGGGGTGGCGCCCGACACCTCGACCGGCCGTCAAGCGAAGCAGGGTGGTTGAGGTGTCGGGCGCCACCCCACCCACCGAGACCAGCGTTTCCGCAGGTCACACCGCGAAGTCGGTCGTCGACGATCGCAGAGCCGCGTCAACGCCGCGTCAACGCCGCTTCAAAGCCGCTTCAAAGCCGCTTCAAGGCCCCTCAGTGCGTCCAAGATGATCTTTGGCGCGCTGATGTCAATGACTCATTGACGATGTCGTGAGCCTTGACTCTCGGTGTGGACCTCGTTGCGTACGTCCGCACGCAACCGGCACCCGGCCCGGCGATCATCAGATGATGCATGGATGTGGTGGGCTGTCGAGCCTTGAGTTGGGTCGGCTCAAGGCGACCGGTGTCTAGCGCTGTCTAGCGGGATTGTCCTGTCGGCGGTGTCGCCGCTCTACAGGCGACAGGACCTATGCATCCACCGATGACCGTCGGTCGGGTGCGAGGTTTCGTGCGGACGGATCGGGTGCTGCCGCGCCGCTTCCGGTCCTCCCCCGCCGGGGGCGGGGTGCGGTCCGGGTCGGCTTGCCGTCGACCGTCTGGTGCCGGTTCACCGCGCAGCAAGTTAGGCGTTTTCTTAACGAAAACGCGGGCGTCAACGGGTGGTTGACGTTCGGGTGGTCGTCGATACGACGACACCGCAGCTGTGGCTTGGAGGGTGGGGCTGCGGTCACGTCGGCGCGCGGAGCGCCGTCAGGGGGTCGCAGGTGCCCGCAACATGCCTGGGGTCGGGATGGCTTGTCTGCTTAAGCTTGCGGGCACCTGCGGCGCCCTGG
>NZ_JAHLJA010000230.1:0-4232 GCF_020496245.1 Pseudonocardia sp. ICBG601
GGATCGGGACCGTGCCGCCGTGCGCGCGGGCCGACGCGACCGCCGAGACCGCGGTACCCGCGTCGAGCTCGGCGATCCGGCGGGCGTCCCAGCCGCGGTCGCGGCCACGACGGCCACCGCGTCGTGCTGCTGGCGCGGGCACCACCTCGACCCCGGCGACGCGACCGGTGCGCAGATCGTGCACGGGGACGTACGCGAAGCGCTGGTCGGCCATGATGCGGTCCGTTCGAGTGAAAGTGATCGACTGGCGCTCACACAGTGTCCGTCGGATGTGGAACGAACGGGGACCGGAGATGAAGCGGGTGGACTGAACCCGGTGCGCCCGGCCGGTGACCGGGCGCAGCCGGGTCAGGAGCGCTTCTCGCCGCGGGTCATCGCCAGCACGTCCAGGGCGCGGTCCAGCTCGGCCTCGGTGAGCGTCCCGTTCGCCACGTGCCCGCGCTCGATCACGACCTCGCGGATGGTCCCGTCGCTCCTTCAGCGCCTGCTTCGCGATGGCCGCCGCCTCCTCGTAGCCGATCTTCGAGTTCAGCGGGTGACGATCGACGGCGAGGACTCGGCGTACTCGCGGGTGCGCTCGAGTCGGCCTCCATCCCGTCGACGACCTTGTCGGCGAGCAGCCGCGCCACGTTCGCGATCAGTCGCGCGGACTCCAGCACGTTGCGCGCCATCACCGGCATCATCACGTTCAGCTCCAGGTTGCCCTGGCTGCCGGAGAAGCCGACGCACGCGTCGTTGCCCATGACCTGGGCGCAGACCATCATCGTGGCCTCGCAGATCACCGGGTTGGACCTTGCCCGGCATGATCGAGCTGCCCGGCTGCAGGTCCGGCAGGTGGATCTCGGCCCAGCCGGTCCGCGGTCCGGACGACAGCCAGCAGGTCGTTGGCGATCTTGTAGAGCGACACGGCGACGGTGCGCAGCGCGCCGGAGGCCTCGACCAGGCCGTCACGCGAGCCCTGGGCCTCGATGTGGTCGGCGGCCTCGGCGAGCTGCTCCAGACCGGTGGTCTCGCGCAGCTTTCGCGACGACGGCGGCGCCGAACCCGTCCGGCGCGTTCAGCCCGGTGCCGACCGCGGTCCCGCGCCGATCGGCAGGACGGCGAGCGGGGCAGCGCGTCGCGGCCGCGGTCCGCGCCGTAGCCGGCCTGGCTGGCCCAGCCACCCCCTCCTGGCCGAGGGTGATCGGGACGGCGTCCATCAGGTGGGTGCGGCCGGCCTTCACGACCTCCGACCAGTCCGCGGCGCGGCGGCGCAGCGCGGCCTCGAGGTGCTCCAGCGCCGGGACGACCTCGGTCGCCAGCGCCTCGGTGGCGGCGAGGTGGAGGTCGTCGGAAGACGTCGTTCGACGACTGCGAGGCGTTGACGTGGTCGTTTCGGGTGCACGTCCGTGCCGGCGCGGGCGGCCAGCGAGGCGATCACCTCGTTTGGCGTTCATGTTCGACGACGTGCCGGAGCCCGTCTGGAAGACGTCCGACCGGGAAGTGGTCGTCGTGCCCGCCCGCGGCCACCTCGTCGGCCGGCCGCGTGGCGATCGCGCGGGCCCGGTCGTCGTCCAGTACGCCCAGCTCGCCGTTCACCCGGTCCGCGGCCGCCTTGACCAGGCCGAGCGCGCGGATCTGGGCGCGCTCCAGGCCGCGGCCGGAGATCGGGAAGTTCTCCACCGCGCGCTGGGTCTGGGCCCGCCACAGCGCGTCGGCGGGACCCGGAACCTCGCCCATGGTGTCGTTGCTCGATGCGAAGTCCTCGCTCATGGGCGAAGGTCTACTCCTCCGCGACCCGTCCCGCAGTGTTAAGTGAGCCTAACCTCACGGCAGCGGCGGGGCCTCGCCCTCCACGCCGCCGTCGAAGTCGACGGAGGAGAACTCGCGCAGCTTGGTGAGGCGGTGGTAGCCGTCGATCAGCCGCACCGTGCCGGACTTGGACCGCATCACGATCGACTGGTGGGTCGCGCCCCGCCCCCGGTAGTGGACGCCGCGCAGCAGCGGGCCGTCGGTGATGCCGGTGGCGCAGAAGAAGACGTTCTCGCCGCGCACGAAGCTCGGCGGTGGTCAGGACCTTGTCGAGGAGGTCGTGGCCCGCGGCGAGGGCCTTCTCCCGCTCGGCGTCGTCGGTGGGCCAGAGGCGGCCCTGGATCTCGCCGCCCATGCACTTGAGCGCGGCCGCGGTGATGATCCCCTCCGTGGTGCCGCCGACGCCGTAGAGCATGTCCACGCCCGAGTTGGGACGTGCCGCGGCGATGGCACCGGCGACGTCGCCGTCGGAGATGAAGGAGATCCGGGCGCCGGCTCGCGGATCTCGTCGCGACGGATCTGACTCGGGTGTCGCGGGCGGTCGAGCACGCAGACCGTCACGTCGGCGACGTCGGTCTCCTTGGCCCGCGCGACCCGGCGGATGTTCTCCGCGACCGGCGCGGTGATGTCGATGACGTCGGCCGATCCGGGCCGACCGCGGATCTTCTCCATGTAGAACACCGACGGACGGGTCGAACATCGCGTCGCGCTCGGCGACGGCGTGAGCACCGCGAGCGCGTTCGGCATGCCCCTTGGCCATCAGCGTGGTGCCGTCGATGGGGTCGACGGCGACGTCGCAGAACGGGCCCTCGCCGTTCCCGACCTCCTCGCCGTTGAACAGCAATCGGGGCCTCGTCCTTCTCGCCCTCGCCGATGACGACGACACCGCGCATCGACACCGACGAGATGAGCTGGCGCATGGCGTCGACGGCGGCCAGCCGTCGCCACCGTTCTTGTCGCCCTTGCCGACCCAGCGCCCCGCGGCCATGGCGGCGGCCTCGGTGACCCGGACCAGCTCCATCCGCCAGGTTGCGGTCGGGCGCCTCACGACGGCGGGGGGCGGCGGGGGCTGGCGGACTGGCTCACGGATACGTCTCCATTCACGGGCGGCGTGCTCGTCGGCGACGTCCCTGCCCGGGGTGGTGACCGGCGTACGGGGAGGCGCCCGGCGATTCTCGCACGTGGGGCGCCGGGGAGCAGTGATGAGCGACCGACGCCATGCCTGGGACGATGGACACGTGAGCGCACGACCTGACCCGGAGAAAGCCGTCCTCGGAGCGCCCGGGAGGCCTCGGAGCCCGGCGGGTCCCCCGGCGGCCCCGAACCCGGCGGCCCCTGACCACGGCCGCGCCTGTTTCCCCAGCCGCGGACCCGGCTGCGGCTGCGGACTCGGACGGCGGCTCCCGCTGCGGCCCGGGCTCCGGCCGCCGCGCCCGCGGTGCGGCCCCGGGCCGGACGGCCGCAGCCGCCGCCGGTGACCCCCGGATCCCGGAGGCCGGCCCGCAGGCGATGCACAAGCCCGGCCGCGGCGACGCGTCGGGTGCGCGACCTGATATCTGGGCCTGTCTGATCCTCGTCCCGGTCGCCCTGCTGATCTTCTCGGTCGGCGGGTCGTGCTCGTTCTCGCCCGGCGGCCCGGCCGAGGACGCCGCGTCGGCGCCCAGCGTCGACGCCCCGGCCCGGATCGCCGAGTACGCCCGCGGCTCGACCTTCCGCGGCTGCGGCTGCCGGACGTGCCGTTCCGGGTGGGCCAACTCCACCGATCGTGGCCCGGTCGAGGGGCGGCGGCACCCGCCGTGCGCATCGGCTTCGTCACCCCCGACGCGGACTTCCTGAGCCTGTCCAGACCGACGGGTCGGTCGAGGGCGTCCTCGCCACCGAGTCCGGCTCCGCGGGCCGCGGCGACGGCCCCCCGACGATGCGCGGCACCGTGCAGGCGGGCGGCCTGACCTGGGAGGTCTCGGCGCCGAGGGCGGCGAGCCCTTCCGGTTCGCGACGCTGCCCGGCCGTCCCGAGGTCCGCGTCCTGGTGACCGGCTCGGCGTCGGAGGACCAGTTCCGAACCCTCGCCGATGCCCTCACCACCGCCCGAGTCTTCCCACCCGGTTCCTGACCCGGTCCCACACGGAGTCCGACGTCCCACACGGGATCCGATCCCGTGTGGGACGCCGGAACCCCTGTGGGACGTGGTTGTCCACATTGCGGGGAGTTTATCCACAGGGTTCGTTCGGGGGCGTCGGCCGGGGTGTTGCGGGGCAGGGTCGGGGCATGGACCTTTCTGCCCGGTACGACGCCCGTGCGGCGCTCTGAGCTGCTCGCCGCGAGGATGAGCGAGGCCGAGATCCGCCACGCCGTCGGCTCGGGGGCGATCGTGCGGGTCTGCCGTGGGATGTACCGCGGTGCCGTGCCGCCGGGGCCGCCGGGCCCGCCGGGGCCGCGGGG
>NZ_JAHLJA010000231.1:0-28636 GCF_020496245.1 Pseudonocardia sp. ICBG601
GGATCGGGACCGTGCCGCCGTGCGCGCGGGCCGACGCGACCGCCGAGACCGCGGTACCCGCGTCGAGCTCGGCGATCCGGCGGGCGTCCCAGCCGCGGTCGCGGGCCACGACGGCCACCGCGTCGTGCTGCTGGCGCGGCACCACCTCGACCCCGGCGACGCGACCGGTGCGCAGATCGTGCACAGGGGACGTACGCGAAGCGCTGGTCGGCCATGATGCGGTCCGTTCGAGTGAAAGTGATCGACTGGCGCTCACACAGTGTCACGTCGATGTGGACCGAACGGGGACCGGAGATGAACAGCGGGTGGACTGACCCGGTGCGCCGGCGCGGTGACCGGGCGCAGCCGGGTCAGGAGCGCTTCTCGCCGCGGGTCATCGCCAGCACGTCCAGGGCGCGGTCCAGCTCGGCCTCGGTGAGCGTCCCGTTCGCCACGTGCCCGCGCTCGATCACGACCTCGCGGATGGTCCGTCGCTCCTTCAGCGCCTGCTTCGCGATGCGCCGCCGCCTCCTCGTAGCCGATCTTCGAGTTCAGCGGGGTGACGATCGACGGCGAGGACTCGGCGTACTCGCGGGTGCGCTCGAGGTCGGCTCCATCCCGTCGACGACCTTGTCGGCGAGCAGCCGCGCCACGTTCGCGATCAGTCGCGCGGACTCCAGCACGTTGCGCGCCATCACCGGCATCATCACGTTCAGCTCCAGGTTGCCCTGGCTGCCGGAGAAGCCGACGCACGCGTCGTTGCCCTGACCTGGGCGCAGACCATCATCGTGGCCTCGCAGATCACCGGGTTGACCTTGCCCGGCATGATCGAGCTGCCCGGCTGCAGGTCCGGCAGGTGGATCTCGGCCAGCCCGGTCCGCGGTCCGGACGACAGCCAGCGCAGGTCGTTGGCGATCTTGTAGAGCGACACGGCGACGGTGCGCAGCGCGCCGGAGGCCTCGACCAGGCCGTCACGCGAGCCCTGGGCCTCGATGTGGTCGGCGGCCTCGGCGAGCTGCTCCAGACCGGTGGTCTCGCGCAGCTTTCGCGACGACGGCGGCGCCGAACCGTCCGGCGCGTTCAGCCCGGTGCCGACCGCGGTCCCGCCGATCGGCAGGACGGCGAGGCGGGGCAGCGCGTCGCGGACGCGGTCCGCGCCGTAGCCGGCCTGGCTGGCCCAGCCACCCGCCTCCTGGCCGAGGGTGATCGGGACGGCGTCCATCAGGTGGGTGCGGCCGGCCTTCACGACCTCCGACCAGTCCGCGGCGCGGCGGCGCAGCGCGGCCTCGAGGTGCTCCAGCGCCGGGACGACCTCGGTCGCCAGCGCCTCGGTGGCGGCGAGGTGGATGGTCGTCGGGAAAGACGTCGTTCGACGACTGCGAGGCGTTTGACGTGGTCGTTCGGGTGCACGTCCGTGCCGGCGCGGGCGGCCAGCGAGGCGATCACCTCGTTGGCGTTCATGTTCGACGACGTGCCGGAGCCCGTCTGGAAGACGTCGACCGGGAAGTGGTCGTCGTGCCCGCCCGCGGCCACCTCGTCGGCGGCCGCGGCGATCGCGCGGGCCCGGTCGTCGTCCAGTACGCCCAGCTCGCCGTTCACCCGGGCCGCGGCCGCCTTGACCAGGCCGAGCGCGCGGATCTGGGCGCGCTCCAGGCCGCGGCCGGAGATCGGGAAGTTCTCCACCGCGCGCTGGGTCTGGGCCCGCCACAGCGCGTCGGCGGGGACCCGGACCTCGCCCATGGTGTCGTGCTCGATGCGGAAGTCCTCGCTCATGGCGAAGGTCTACTCCTCCGCGACCCGTCCCGCAGTGTTAAGTGAGCCTAACCTCACGGCAGCGGCGGGGCCTCGCCCTCGACGCCGTCGAAGTCGACGGAGGAGAACTCGCGCAGCTTGGTGAGGCGGTGGTAGCCGTCGATCAGCCGCACCGTGCCGGACTTGGACCGCATCACGATCGACTGGGTGGTCGCGCCGCCGCCCCGGTAGTGGACGCCGCGCAGCAGCGGGCCGTCGGTGATGCCGGTGGCGCAGAAGAAGACGTTCTCGCCGCGCACGAGCTCGGCGGTGGTCAGGACCTTGTCGAGGTCGTGGCCCGCGGCGAGGGCCTTCTCCCGCTCGGCGTCGTCGGTGGGCCAGAGGCGGCCCTGGATCTCGCCGCCCATGCACTTGAGCGCGGCCGCGGTGATGATCCCCTCCGGGGTGCCGCCGACGCCGTAGAGCATGTCCACGCCCGAGTTGGGACGTGCCGCGGCGATGGCACCGGCGACGTCGCCGTCGGAGATGAAGGAGATCCGGGCGCCGGCCTCGCGGATCTCGGCGACGATCTGCTCGTGTCGCGGGCGGTCGAGCACGCAGACCGTCACGTCGGCGCGACGTCGGTCTCCTTGGCCCGCGCGACCCGGCGGATGTTCTCCGCGACCGGCGCGGTGATGTCGATGACGTCGGCCGAGTCCGGGCCGACCGCGATCTTCTCCATGTAGAACACCGCGGACGGGTCGAACATCGCGTCGCGCTCGGCGACGGCGAGCACCGCGAGCGCGTTCGGCATGCCCTTGGCCATCAGCGTGGTGCCGTCGATGGGGTCGACGGCGACGTCGCAGAACGGGCCCTCGCCGTTCCCGACCTCCTCGCCGTTGAACAGCATCGGGGCCTCGTCCTTCTCGCCCTCGCCGATGACGACGACACCGCGCATCGACACCGACGAGATGAGCTGGCGCATGGCGTCGACGGCGGCGCCGTCGCCACCGTTCTTGTCGCCCTTGCCGACCCAGCGCCCCGCGGCCATGGCGGCGGCCTCGGTGACCCGGACCAGCTCCATCGCCAGGTTGCGGTCGGGCGCCTCACGACGGCGGGGGGCGGCGGGGTGGGCGGACTGGCTCACGGATACGTCTCCATTCACGGGCGGCGTGCTCGTCGGCGACGTCCCCTCGCCCGGGTGGTGACCGGCGTACGGGGAGGCGCCCGGCGATCCTCGCACGTGGGGCGCCGGGGAGCAGTGATGAGCGACCGACGCCATGCCTGGGACGATGGACACGTGAGCGCACGACCTGACCCGGGAACGCCGTCCTCGGAGCGCCCGGAGGCCTCGGAGCCCGGCGGGTCCCCGGCGGCCCGAACCCGGCGGCCCCTGACCCGGCCGCGCCTGTTTCCCCAGCCGCGGACCCGGCTGCGGCTGCGGACTCGGACCGGCTCCCGCTGCGGCCCGGGCTCCGGCCGCCGCGCCCGCGGGTGCGGCCCGGGCCGGACGGCCGCAGCCGCCGCCGGTGACCCGCCGGATCCCGGAGGCCGGCCCGCAGGCGATGCACAAGCCCGGCCGCGGCGACGCGTCGGTGCGCGACCTGATCTGGGCCTGTCTGATCCTCGTCCCGGTCGCCCTGCTGATCTTCTCGGTCGGCGGGTCGTGCTCGTTCTCGCCCGGCGGCCCGGCCGAGGACGCCGCGTCGGCGCCAGCGTCGACGCCCCGGGCCCGGATCGCCGAGTACGCCCGCGGCTCGACCTTCCCGCTGCGGGCTGCCGGACGTGCCGGGTTCCGGCCGGGCCAACTCCACCGATCGTCGTGGCCCGGTCGAGGGCGGCGGCACCGCCGTGCATCGGGCTTCGTCACCCCCGACGCGGACTTCCTGAGCC
Source organism: Pseudonocardia sp. ICBG601 (assembly GCF_020496245.1). NCBI lineage: Bacteria > Bacillati > Actinomycetota > Actinomycetes > Pseudonocardiales > Pseudonocardiaceae > Pseudonocardia > Pseudonocardia sp. ICBG601. The sequence goes on from NZ_JAHLJA010000231.1 coordinate 3,604, forward strand.
TGCGTCCAGACCGACGGGTCGGTCGAGGGCGTCCTCGCCACCGAGTCCGGCTCCGCGGGGCGCGGCGACGGCCCCCCCGACGATGCGCGGCACCGTGCAGGCGGGGCGGCCTGACCTGGGAGGTCTACGGCGCCGAGGGCGGCGAGCCCTTCCGGGTCGCGACGCTGCCCGGCCGTCCCGAGGTCCGCGTCCTGGTGACCGGCTCGGCGTCGGAGGACCAGTTCCGAACCCTCGCCGATGCCCTCACCACCGCCCGAGTCTTCCCACCCGGTTCCTGACCCCGGTCCCACACGGAGTCCGACGTCCCACACGGGATCCGATCCCGTGTGGGACGCCGGAACCCCTGTGGGACGTGGTTGTCCACATTGCGGGGAGTTATCCACAGGGTTCGGTTCGGGGGCGTCGGCCGGGGTGTTGCGGGGCAGGGTCGGGGCATGGACCTTCTGCCCGGTACGACGCCCGTGCGGCGCTCTGAGCTGCTCGCCGCGAGGATGAGCGAGGCCGAGATCCGCCACGCCGTCGGCTCGGGGGCGATCGTGCGGGTCTGCCGTGGGATGTACCGCGGTGCCGTGCCGCCGGGGCCGCCGGGCCGCCGGGGCCGCGGGGGACACCGGGGCCGCCGGGTTCGCTGGGGCCGCGGGGGGATCCCGGTCGGCACTGGAGGAGCTCGTCGCCGGGCACGAGCGCGCCGTGCGCGGGGTGGTGCGTCGGCTCGAGTCGCCCGCGGTCGTCAGCCACGTCTCCGCCGCGGTCGTGCACGGCACCGAGATCTGGGACGTGCCGCTGGACCGCGTCCACGTCACGCGGTCGGCGCCGACCGGGGCTCGCCGGGGACACGACCTCGTCCTCCACACGGTGCCCCTCGATCCCGCGGAGACGCTGTGGGTGCGCGGGATCCTGGTGACCGCGCCCGCCCGCACCGTCGCCGACGTGGCCAGGACGGTGCCGTTCGGTCAGGCGGTCGTCGTCGCGGACGGTCTGGCCCGGCGGTACGGGCTCCGGACCGCGGAGCTCCTGACCGCGGCGCGCCCGGAGCGTCGTCGCCGGGGGGACGGCGGCCGCGGTGCGCGTCGCGCGGTTCGCCGACGGGCGCGCCGCGAGCCCCGGCGAGTCACGGAGCCGCGTGCTGTTCCACGCGGCCGGGCTCCCGGCCCCCGACCTGCAGCGCGAGGTCCGGGACGCCGGCGGCCGGTGGTGCGCGACCGTCGACTTCTGGTGGGACGGCAGCCCGCCCGTCGTCGGGGAGTTCGACGGCGAGGTGAAGTACGGGCGTCTGCTCCCGCCGGGGAGGACGGCGGGTCAGGTGATCACCGAGGAGAAGATCCGCGAGGACCGGCTCCGTGACCTGGGCCTGCACGTCGTCCGGTGGACCTGGCGCGACCTGGACGCCCCCGCTGCCCTCCTGACCCGCCTCCGCACGAGGCTGCCGCCCCGGTGACCTCCCACACCGGATGCGGCGTCCCACACGGGTTCGGAATCCGTGTGGGACGCCGCATCCCGTGTCGGAAGCTCAGGTGTCGTCGGGGTCGGCGTCGGCGTCGGCGAGCTTTTCCTCGATGCGGGTGCGGGCGCCGGCGAGCTGGGCGTCGCAGCGCTTGGCCAGGGCCTCGCCGCGCTCCCACAGCGCGACGGACTCGTCCAGGCCGAGGCCGCCGACCTCCAGCGCGCGCACGACCTCCATGAGCTCGTCGCGGGCCTGCTCGTAGCCCAGGGTCTCCACTGCCGGTCGGTCGCTCATCGGGTCTCCGGGTCGGGGTGGTGGTCACGGTGGCGGCGACGGCGCCGTCGGCGACCCGGATCCGCAGGCCGGTGCCGGCGGGCGCGTCGGCGACCGACCGCAGGAGCGGGGGCACGTCGTCGGTGCGGTCGGCGAGCTGCACGATCGCGTAGCCGCGCGCCAGGGTCGCGGTCGGGCCGAGCGCGGCGAGTCGGGCGCCCAGGTGCTCCAGCTCCGACGACGCCCGGTCCAGCCGGCGCAGCACCGCGCGGTGGGCGGCGGCGCGGGCGTCGGCGATCTCGCCCTCCCGGGCGGTGACCATGCGCAGCGGGTCGGCGAGCACCGGCCGCCGTCGCAGGTCGTCGAGGCGGTGCTGCTCGCGGTCGACCCAGCCGTGCAGGGCTCGGCGGGCCCGGTCGCGCAGCCCGGAGATCCGCGCGGTCTCCTCGGCGAGGTCGGGGACCAGGCTGCGTCCGGCCTCGGTCGGGGTGGAGCAGCGCACGTCGGCGACGTGGTCGACCAGCGGGGTGTCCGGCTCGTGCCCGATGGCCGACACGACCGGGGTCCGGCAGGCGGCGACGGCGCGGCACAGCGTCTCGTCGGAGAAGGGCAGCAGGTCCTCGACGCTGCCGCCGCCGCGGGCGAGCACGATGACCTCGACGTCCGGGTCGCGGTCGAGCGCCCGCAGCGCGCCGACGACCTGCTCCACGGCCAGCCCGCCCTGTACGGCGACGTTCTCGATCCGGAACCGCACCGCGGCCAGCGCGCGGTCGCGTTGCGGACCACGTCGTGCTCGGCCGCGGAGTCGCGCCCGGTGACCAGGCCGATGGTGTGCGGGAGCAGTGGCGGGCGCCGCTTGAGGGACGGGTCGAACAGTCCCTCGGCGGCGAGCAGCCTGCGCAGCCGCTCGATGCGGGCCAGCAGCTCGCCGAGACCGACCGCGCGGATCCGGTCGACGCGCAGCGACAGCGTGCCGCGGCCCAGGTAGAACGACGGCTTGCCGTGCACGATCACCCGGCTGCCCTCGGTCACGGCGGCGCCGGCGTCGCGCACCAGCGACGACGGCGCCGTCAGCTGCAGGGAGATGTCGGCGGCCGGGTCACGCAGGGTCAGGAACGCGGTCCCGGAGCGGGCGTTGACCTGGGCGAGCTGGCCCTCGACCCACACCGCGCCGAGCCGGTCGACCCACTCGGCGATCTTGCGGGCGACCGTGCGGACCGGCCCACGGGTCCTCCTCGGAGGTCGTGGCGCTCAACGGTTCTCGGACACCGTCGCGATCCGGTTCGTCAGCATCGTGACGTACGGCGGCCGGTTCTCGTGTGCGGTCTCCCAGGCGAGGAGGTCCGCGAGGTCGTCGAGGCTCAGCGTGCGGAGCTTGCCGCGCAGCTGGGCACGGTCATCGTCGGGTACTCGGGGCAGCACGGCCGGCACGGTCGCGCTCGCCTCGGCCCGGTTCGACGCCGCCGCCGGCCGGGAACGACGGGGACCGGTCGATCGGGATGCCGGTGCGGGCGGGCCGCAGCGACGACACGGTGCCGTTTGCGGCCGGCCGGGGCGGCGGGGCGGCAGCGGCGGGGCGATCGGCTCCGGGTCGGGCAGCGCGAGGAGGTCGGCGCCGTCGGCCAGGTCGTCGTCGAAGGTCGCCCAGCTGGGGACGTCGTCGGCGGGACGCAGGGTGCCCAGCGCGCGGTCACCCTTGATCGCCAGCTCGGTGATCCGCTGCTGGACCCGCATGGACACCTGCAACGCCTGGCTGACCGCGGTCACCGGCAGCTCGACGGGCGTGCCGCGGCAGCTCTCGGGCCTGCTCGACGGCGGTCACGACGAGGCCGGCGGCGATCCGCACGGGGAACGGCAGCGGAGACATGCACGCCATTGTCCCCTGATCCGCGGTCGCCTGTCGCGCCGGGCGCCCGGTCGGGCCGGTCACGTGCGGCTGCCCGTTCCCGGGGTGGTCCGTACCCTGGGGGCATGTCCGGTTCTGCCAAGCAGGTCCTGCTCCGCCAAGCCCCGCGGCTACTGCGCGGGCGTCGACCGTGCCGTCGAGGCGGTGTGGAGCAGGCACTCGACCAGTACGGCGCCCCCGTGTACGTCCGCAAGGAGATCGTGCACAACAAGCACGTGGTGGAGACGCTGCGCGAGCGCGGCGCGATCTTCGTCGACGAGGCGTCGGAGGTCCCGGAGGGTGCGCACGTCGTGTTCTCCGCGCACGGCGTCCCTCGCCCGCGGTCCGCGCCGAGGCCTCGGGCCGGAACCTGCAGACCATCGACGCGACCTGCCCGCTGGTGACCAAGGTCCACCAGGAGGCGAAGCGGTTTCGCCCGCGAGGACTACGACATCCTGCTCGTCGGGCACGCCGGGCACGAGGAGGTCGAGGGGACCTCCGGTGAGGCGCCCCAGCACATCCAGCTCGTCGAGTCCGCCGCCGCCGTCGACTCCGTGACCGTCCGCGACCCGGAGAAGGTCGTGTGGCTCTCGCAGACCACGCTCAGCGTCGACGAGACGATGGACACCGTGCGCGCGCTGCGCGAGCGGTTCCCGAAGCTGCAGAACCCCCCGTCGGACGACATCTGCTACGCCACGCAGAACCGTCAGGTGGCGGTGAAGACGATGGCGCCGCGCTGCGACCTCGTGCTGGTCGTCGGGTCGCGGAACTCGTCGAACTCGGTGCGTCTGGTCGAGGTCGCCCTCCGCCGGGGCCGGTGCCTCGTACCTGATCGACTACGCCCGTGAGATCGACGAGTCGTGGCTCGACGGCGTCACGACGGTCGGGATCACCAGCGGCGCGTCGGTGCCGGAGATCCTGGTGCAGGGCGTCGTCGAGTACCTGGCCGAGCGCGGCTTCGGCTCGGTCGAGGAGGTCGACACCGCCGAGGAGACGCTGACCTTCTCGCTGCCCCGTGAGCTGCGCCCGCCGCGTGGCCGGTCGCTGGGCCTGACCCCGGTGAACTGAGCCCGTCACGCACGACGCAGGCCCCGGACCGACTCGGTCCGGGGCCTGCGTCGTACAGGGGGTGGGCGGTCAGCCCGCCGCGCGGTCCGCCTGGACCTGCTTCGCCGACACGACCTGCACCTGGTCACCGATCTGCAGGGTGTCGAACCAGAGCTTCGCGTTCTCCGGCGCGAGCCGGACGCAGCCCGCCGACGGGGTGTCGGTGCGGCCCTCGTGGAAGGCGATGCCGCCGTCCTGGAAGAACACCGCCCACGGCATCGGGGCGGGCTCGCCGTTGGTCATCGTGTACTCGCCACTCTTGTGGAGCTGCTCCTTGCGGTACACCCGCAGGGAGTGGCCGATCGGGGTCTCCTTGCCCGGGCCGCCGATGGCGACCGGGACGGGCCCGTGGGTGATCTTCCCGTCGGTGAACAGCCAGGAGCGCTGCGAGTCGAGGTCGACACAGGCGCGGGCCGTGACGGTGCACGGGGTGCCCGCGACGAGCGGCTGGTCCCGGAAGGCCTGGGCGGCCGGGGCCCGGCGGATCGCGGTGCCGACGCCGATCAGCGCGACGGCCGCGGTGACCAGCGCGACGACGATCGCGGGTCGCGTCCTGCGGGGGCTGCGGGTGGTCGACATGGCTCTCCAGTGGTCCGGCGTGCGTCGGGGGGAGCGGCGGGGTCACGCCGTGCCCCCGATGGGGAAGACGTTCGGGAGGGGCAGTGGGTTTGCCATTGTCCGGTCCGTCGTCACTCGGGCGGTCTGCGGGGTACGTTCCGGCCGTCCACCTGGGCGGATGCATGCGGGCGCCGGTTCCGCCGTCAGCGGGTGTCGCGGCGTGTCCGGCCGGTCGCCCCGCGCGTCGGACCCGCGGGTGGGCTCGGAGCGGGACGGATCGACACGGGGGGACTCCGCGCGGGAGGCCGGAGCGTGCGGACCCGGTGGAGCGTGCCGCCGAGCCGGTTGCGCGAGATCCCGGGGGATCGCGTGCGGAGCGGTGCGCGAGACCCGTGCCGGTGGAACCGGCGCGCGCGGTGGACCCGGTGCGGGCCGCGTCGCGTCGGGCGGAGCGGTCGGGGTCGACCCGGTGGCCGACCCGGTGCGGGCGGTGCCGGACGTGCGGGACCGGGCCGCGGTCGCCGTCGCCGGGCGTACCGCACCGCGCGGCGCCCGGGTCCGCCCGCCGGGCCCGTCCGGGTCGTCCCGCCGGGTCGCGGCCCAGGCGCTGCCGCAGCCGGCCGACCGCGTCGTCCGGGCTGAGCCCTGGCGCAGCACCCGCAGGCCGGCGAGAGCCAGCACGACCAGCGTGGTCACCGCCATCGCCGGGAACGCGTTGATGAGCGGTGCGCCCGCCATGAGAGGCTCTGCGCCGCGCCGCCACCGGACGGCGCGCCGATGAGCACCGCGACCAGCGGGACGACGACGGCGAGCAGCAGCGGCGGCTGCACGGCCGGCAGGAACAGGCTGCGCCGGCGGACCCAGGACACCGCGAGCACGCAACCGAGCAGGTAGCAGACCTCGAACACCCGGCCGACGGTGCCGATCCGCAGCAGGTCCACCAGGACCCCGAGAGCTGTGGTGCCGACGGCCAGGCCGGTCGCCGCCAGCGGCGGGATCCCGAGGACCGGGGGGAGCAGGGACCGCTCGCGCACCGGCCAGCCACCGCGCGCGGGGGCGGACCCCCGGCCGGGCCGGCGGGCCGAACTCGATCGGGCCGTGGTCACCCGGTCAGCCTAACCCCTCCCGCCACGGTGTCCCGGCCGCCTCGTCGTGTTCCGTGTCGCCGTCGCCGAACGTGCCCGGATGTGCGCCGTCGGGTCGGCCACCGCCGGATCGGGTGCCGTCCGTCCGGTTGTGGTCGGGCCGCCCGAGGTCCTCCAGGGACACCAGCGAGTCCCCGGCGGAGGCGACCAGCTCGGGTGCGGAGACACCGCGCGGGGTCCGGTCGACCGTCGCGGGGGTCTCCAGCTCGGTGTCGGACACCTGCAGCTCGGTGAACTTCCGGGCGCTCACCAGGACCCGGGCCTCCAGCGAGGAGACGGTCCGGTTGTAGCTGTCCACGACCGCGTCGAGGCTGCGGCCGAGCTTCGCGACGTGGGTGCCCATCGTCGCGAGGCGCCCGTGCAGCTCGCGCCCGAGCCGGTGCACCTGGGCGGCGTTGCGGGCCAGCGCCTCCTGCTTCCAGCCGTAGGCGACGGTGCGCAGCAGCGCGACGAGGGTGGTCGGCGTCGAGAGCACGACGTTGCGGCCGAAGGCGTACTCCAGCAGCCCCGGGTCCGAGCGGAGTGCGGCCTCCAGGAACGGATCGCCGGGCACGAACAGCACCACGAACTCCGGTGTCGGCTCGAACGACTCCCAGTAGGCCTTGGCGGAGAGCTGGTCCACGTGGGTGCGCAGCTGCCGGGCGTGCGCGGCGAGCCGCTCGGTGTGCACGTCCGGGTCGGAGGCCTCGACCGCCTGCAGGTAGGCCGCGAACGGCACCTTCGCGTCGACGACGACCTGCTTGCCGCCCGCGAGCCGGACCAGCATGTCCGGGCGGACCCCGCCGTCCTCCCCGGCGGCGGACACCTGGGTGGAGAAGTCGCAGTGCTCGAGCATCCCGGCCATCTCGGCGACCCGCTGCAGCTGCATCTCACCCCAGCGGCCCCGCACCTGCGGCGCCCGCAGCGCGTTGACCAGCGCTTTCGTCTCGGTGCCGAGCCTGTCCGAGCTCGCCGCCATCGCCCTGACCTGCTCGCGGAGCCCGGCATAGGCGGACTCGCGTTCCTTCTCCACCGTCCGCAGCTGCCCCTCGACCCGGCCCAGCGCCGCCGAGACCGGGTCGAGCAGCTGCTCGACGGCCTTCGCGCGGGCCGCCTGGTCGCCGTCGGCCCTGGCCGCGAGCGCGGCGGTCGCCTCCTTGATCCGGCTCTCCGCCAGCGCCACGAACGCCTCGTTGTTGCGGGCCAGCGCGTCCTGCGACAGCGCGGCGAAGGAGTCCTTCAGCTCGGCCTCACGGCGCGTCGTCGCGGCCTCGGCCTGCGCCCGGGCCTCCCGCTCGGCGCGCAGCGCGGCGGTGGCCCCGGCGGCCTCGGACTCGGCGCGCCGGGCCCGGTTCGTCGCGTCGTCGAGCGACTCGTGCAGCTCCTCGACCCGCTCGAGCAGCGCGGTGCGCTCGGCGCGCAGGCCTGCTGCGTCCGCCCGGGTGGTGGCGGCGGTGTTCGCGGCGGCGCGGGCCGCCTCGGCCGCCTCGGCACGGAACCGGGCGGCGGCCACCGACCAGACCACGGCGGCGGCAACCGCCGCACCGAGCATCGATCCGAGGAGCAGGCTGAGGACGTCCACCCCCGCAGCGTGCACCGCACCCCCGACAGTTCCGCGTCGCCGCAGGTCGGCGGCGTGTCCGGAGTCCGGTGTGGCGCACCGGATCGCAGGGGGAGGCCTGCGGCCGGGCGGGTTGCCCCGGCGAGACGGATGCCACGCGGGGCGAACCGGTTCGCTATGCACACGTCTTCTCCGGTGTCGGACCTTCGGGGGCCGACGGTCCGGGCCGGGGGGCCCGGGCGCCGCGAGAGTGAGAGAGGTACCTGTGATGACCACCCGACTCGCCCGCACCATCGGCCGTACGGCCGCCACGACCACCGCCGCCCTGGCCGTCGCCGCCGCGGCCGTGCTCGTCCCGGCCGGGGTCGCCTCGGCCGCACCCGCGACGCCGGCGGGGGACCCGGCGCCCAGCGCCTGCCGACCGGCGAACCAGCAGGCGACCATCCACCCGGCGCCGGCGAGCGCCGGGCACCGTCACTACTCGGTCGTGCTCAGCGCGGCCCCGGGCACCGCGCCGTGCCTGCTGTCCGGATCGCCGTCGGACCTGGTGTTCAGCCTGAACGGCTCGCCGCGCGCCTCCGAGGTCGCGGTGCCCTACGGCGACCAGACCCGCGCCGTCGAGTTCGGGCCGGGGGAGCCCGTGCAGTTCGACGTGCAGATCCGCAACTCCGCCGGGCCCGCCCCGGCGAACGAGCTGGAGTTCTCGCTGCACGGTCCCGGCGGTGACATCCCGGGCAGCTTCCTGGCCCGGGGACCGATCGGCGTCGACGCCGGGATCCAGGTCGGACCGGTCACCGAGGGCTGACCCGGGGCACCGGTGCCGGGGCACCCGGCGACCGCGGTGCGCGATCCGCGGTCGCCGGGGACGGTCTCAGACCGCCTCGTGCTCCAGCAGCCACCGCTTCACGGCCAGGCCGTAGCGGAACCCGCCCAGGGTCCCGTCGCTGCGCAGCACCCGGTGACACGGGACGAACAGCGCCGCCGCGTTGGACGCGCAGGCGCCGGCCGCGGCACGCACCGCCGCGGGGCGGCCGGTCTTCTCGGCGTAGCCGGTGTAGGTGACCGGCGCCCCCGCGGGCACGGTCCGCAGCACGTCCCACGCCAGCTCCCGGTAGGGGCCGGACCGCTGGCGGACGGGCACGTCGTCGATCACCGACAGCTCGCCGTCGTGGTAACGGTCGACCGCCTCGCCGACCGCGCCGAGGTCGCCCTCGACCACGGTCGTCGGGGCCAGTGAGCGGTGCACCAGGGCGAGCAGCTCGTCGACCGAGGCGGTCCAGCCGGAGGCGAGGACGTGGCCGTCGTCGTCGACGACCGCGGTGAACGGCCCGGCCGGGGTGTCCCGTGTGGACCACGTTGCTGTGCTCATGCGCTCCTCCGAGCGGTGGTGGTGGCGGACGTCGCGGCCCGCCAGAGATGGGTGGCGGCGTAGGACCGCCAGGGGGCCCAGGCGCGGGCGCGCGCGGTGAGCGCGGCCCCGTCGCCGGGCAGTCCGAGCGCCTCGGCGCCGCGGCGCACCGCGAGGTCGGAGGCGAGCAGCTCGTCGGGGTCGCCCAGGACCCGCATGGCCAGGTAGCCGGCGCTCCAGGGTCCGATCCCGGGCAGCGCGCACAGCTCGGCGCGCAGGTCGTCCGGGTCGCGCCCGGGGTCGAGGGCGAGCGTGCCGTCGGCGAGCGCGGCACACAGCCCGCGCAGCGACGACGCCCGTCGGGCCGGGCCCGCGAGGTCGGCGTCGACGAGGGTTCCCGGCTCGGGGAACAGCAGGTGCGGTCCGCCGTCGTCGCACAGCTCCGCGGGCAGCGGCGTCCCGTAGGTGGCCGCGAGACGGGCCGCGGCGGTGCGGGCGGCGGTGACCGACACCTGCTGGCCCAGCACCGTGCGGACCGCCGTCTCGGCCGGGTCGACGGTGCCCGCCAGCCGGATCCCGGGCGTCGCGGCGACCAGGGGGGCGAGTGCGTCGTCGGCTCCCAGCACGGCGTCGACGGCGAGCGGGTCGGCGTCGAGGTCGAGCAATCGGCGCAGCCGGTACACCGCGGGGCCGACGTCCCGCGGGTCGGACGCCCGCAGCGTCGCGACCACGGCCCCGGGCCGCGCGGTCAGGTCCAGCACGACGGCGGCCGGTCCGTGCGGGAGCCGCAGCGTGCGGCGGTAGGTGCCGCCGTCGACGGTCTCGACACCGTCGACCGCGCGGGCCGCGAGGTGGTCGAGCAGACCGTGCGGGTCGAACGGGGACCGGTAGGGCAGCCGCAGCACGAGCGCCCCGGGCGGGCCGGGTTCGCGGTTGCGCGTGCGGCGGGCGGCCTCGGCGCGCAGCTGGGAGGGCGGGACGCCGTAGACGGCTCGGACGGTGTCGTTGAACTGCCGGACGCTGCCGAACCCGGCGGCGAACGCGACGTCGGCCAGCCCGAGCGGGGTGGTCTCGACCAGGATGCGGGCGGTGTGCGCGCGCTGCGCGCGGGCCAGGGCCAGCGGCCCGGCACCCACCTCGGAGGTGAGGATCCGGCCGAGCTGGCGGGGCGAGTAGCCCAGCCGCGACGCGAGCCCGGGGACCCCGTCGCGCTCGACGACGCCGTCGGCGATCAGGCGCATGGCCCGCCCCGCGGCGTCGGCACGCAGGTTCCACTCCGGCGAGCCGGGGACGGCGTCGGGCAGGCACCGCCGGCAGGCCCGGTAACCCGCGGTCTGCGCGGCGGCCGCGGTCCGCAGGAACTCGACGTTGCGCGAGCGCGGGGGCGGTACCGGGCAGGACGGACGGCAGTAGATGCCGGTGGTGCGCACGGCCGTGACGAACTGGCCGTCGAACCGCGCGTCCTTGGCGGCGACGGCGCGGTAGCAGGAGTCGTGGTCGAGCAGCACGGTGCCGACGATGCCACTGGGCGGCCGCCGCCACTGGCGGGAATCGGTCACCGGTGTCCGGGGCCGGTCCAGGGCAGGCGCACGACGTCCCCTCGGTCCCGGTCGTCGGAGCTCGGCCCGGACGGGTGTGGTGCTCGGCCGTCCGGGTGGTGGCAGCCGTTCGACGATGTCCGTGTGTCACCTGTGCGCCGTACGGCGGAGCGTGCCTTACTCCCAACGGAGCTGTATCGACGACCGACGGTGCTCATCCGTGCCGGGTGTCGGCACGAGAGCGCTGCCCACGGTGCGCCCGTCCCGCAGCGGGTACGGGATCATGGTCACCGGCACGGACGAACTGGAGGCGATCATCGCGACCGAGGCCGTCGGGTCCGGCCCCGGGCCCCGCCGCGTCGGTCGGGCGATCGGGGCCCGCACCCGCATCGTCGGGTGGGTCGTGCTGCTGGGGCTGGCCTCGCTGGGCGTCGTCACGCTGCTGACCTGGATGCTGCTGATCGACGAGACCGACCGTCGGATCGACGGGGCGCTGAACTCCGAGATCGCCGAGTTCGCTCGCGTCACCGAGACCGGCATCAACCCGACGACCGGCCGGCCGTACTCCTCGGTCGACGAGATCCTGCGGTCGGTGATCGCCGCGAACGTCGCGCGGCCGAACGAGAAGTTCCTCGGCTACCTCGACGGGCGCTTCCGCTGGGAGTCCCGGCGGACCAGCCCGCGGGTGCTGCTGCGCGAGGACCCGGCGTTCACCGCGCTGGTCGCCGACGTCCGTCGTCCCACCCGCGGGTCCTACGAGAGCTCGGCGGGCGAGGTGCGCTGGTCGGCGTTGCCGGTCGGGCTCGCCGGCGACCCGCAGCGCGGCGTCATCGTGATCGGCTACTTCACCGACCGCGAGCACGACTTCGCCCACGAGGCCGCGCGGTTGATGGGGCTGGTCGGGTTCGGTACGGCGCTGCTGTCCGCGGTCGGGGCGTGGCTGGTGGCCGGGCGCATCCTGCGCCCGCTGCGCGACGTCGCCGCGACCGCGAACACCATCACCGGGCGGGACCTGTCGCGCCGGGTGCCGCAGCGCGCGCAGGCCCGCGACGAGATCGCCGAGCTGGCCATCACGCTGAACGCGATGCTCGACCGGGTGCAGAGCGGGATGGAGTCCCAGCGGCGGTTCGTCGACGACGCCGGCCACGAGCTGCGCACCCCGATCACCATCGTGCGGGGGCACCTCGGGGTGCTCGACCCGCACGACCCCGACGACGTCGTCGAGACCGTCGCCCTGGTCGACGACGAGCTGGAGCGGATGAACCGGCTGGTGTCGGAGATGCTCGCGCTGACCCGGGCCGAACAGCCGTCGCTGCTCCGGACCGAGCTCGTCGACGTCGGCGCACTGACCCGGGAGCTGTTCGAGAAGCTGACCGGCCTCGCCGACCGGGACTGGCGGCTGGAGGCGGTGGCCGCGGTGCGGTGCCGGATGGACCCGCAGCGGATCACCCAGGCCGTCGTCGCGCTGGCCGACAACGCGACCCGCTTCACCGGCGACGGCGACCGGATCGCGCTCGGCTCGGAGGCGGTCGACGGGCGGGTGCGGATCTGGGTGGCCGACACCGGACCGGGCGTCGCGCCGGAGGACCGGCAGCGGGTGTTCCGACGCTTCGCGCGCGGCGACGACGCACCCCGCTCCGACGGCGCCGGGCTCGGGCTGTCCATCGTCGAGGCCATCGCGACGACGCACGGCGGTCGCGTGCTGCTCGAGAGCACGCCCGGGCACGGGGCGACCTTCACGCTGGACCTGCCGAGGAGCGAGACGTGACCAGCGGATCCTGGTGGCCGAGGACGAGCCGCGCATCGCGTCCTTCGTGAAGAAGGGCCTGGTAGGAGCCGGGTTTCGAGGTCACGGTCGTCGCCGACGGGGCCGGCGTGCACGACCACGCCGTGTCCGGGGGGTTCGACCTGCTGGTGCTCGACATCGGGCTGCCCGGGATGGACGGCTTCGAGGTCCTGCGACGACTGCGGGCGGCCGGCAGCAGCCTCCCGGTGATCATCCTGACCGCGCGCGACAGCGTGCACGACACCGTCGCCGGGCTGACCGGCGGCGCCGACGACTACATGGCCAAACCGTTCCGGTTCGAGGAGCTGGTGGCCCGGATCCGGCTGCGGCTGGAGCGCGCCCGCCCGGTCCCGGACCCGGATCTGCTGACCTTCCACGGACTCGAGCTCGACCCCCGCACCCGGCACGTGAGCGTGCACGGCCGCACCGTCGAGCTGTCCACGCGCGAGTGCGCGCTGGCCGAGACGTTCCTGCGCCACCCGGGCCAGGTGCTGTCCCGCGACCAGCTGCTCCGGCTGGTCTGGGGGCCCGCCGAGTCGGGGGCCTCGTCCAACGTCGTCGACGTCTACGTGCGCTACCTGCGTCGTAAGCTCGGCGCCGGTTGGATCGCGACGGTGCGCGGCGCGGGCTACCGGCTCGAACCGGGCTGAGGAGTCCCGACTACCCTGGTCGTCCGTGTCCCTCACCCTCGGCATCGTCGGCCTGCCCAACGTCGGCAAGTCGACCCTGTTCAACGCGCTGACCCGCAACGACGTGCTCGCCGCGAACTACCCGTTCGCGACGATCGAGCCCAACGTCGGCGTCGTCCCGCTCCCCGACGAGCGCCTGGGGAAGCTGGCCGAGATCTTCTCGTCGGAGAAGATCATCCCGGCGACGGTGTCGTTCGTCGACATCGCCGGCATCGTCAAGGGCGCGTCCGAGGGCGCGGGCCTGGGCAACAAGTTCCTCGCGAACATCCGCGAGTCCGACGCGATCTGCCAGGTCGTCCGCGTCTTCGACGACCCGGACGTGGTGCACGTCGACGGCCGCATCGACGCCGCGAGCGACATCGAGACGATCGCGACCGAGCTGGTCCTGGCCGACCTCCAGACGCTGGAGAAGGCGGTGCCGCGGCTGGAGAAGGAGGCCCGCACGCAGAAGGACCGCAAGCCGGTCCTCGACGCCGCGAACGCCGCCGTCGCGATCCTCAACGAGGGCAGGACGCTGTTCCAGGCCGAGGCCGACACCGAGCTGCTGCGCGAGCTGACGCTGCTCACGACGAAGCCGTTCCTCTACGTCTTCAACGCCGACGAGGCCGTCCTCACCGACGACGCCCGGCGCAAGGAGCTCACCGAGCTGGTCGCCCCCGCCCGGGCCGTGTTCCTCGACGCCAAGGTCGAGGCCGAGCTGCTGGAGCTCGACGACGAGTCCGCCGCCGAGCTGCTGGAGTCGATCGGGCAGGACGAGCCGGGACTGGCCCAGCTGGCCCGCGCCGGGTTCGCCACCCTCGGGCTGCAGACCTACCTGACCGCCGGGCCCAAGGAGTCGCGGGCCTGGACGATCCCGCAGGGCGCCACCGCGCCGCAGGCGGCCGGGGTCATCCACACCGACTTCGAGCGGGGCTTCATCAAGGCCGAGATCGTCTCCTTCGACGACCTGGTCGCCGCGGGGTCGATGAACGCCGCGAAGGCCGCGGGGAAGGTGCGGATGGAGGGGAAGGACTACGTCATGCACGACGGCGACGTGGTCGAGTTCCGCTTCAACGTCTGACCCGGCCCGCCGTCGCCACCGCACTGCGCCCGTGACCCCGCTGCATCCCGACCTCGCCCGAGCCGTACACGCGCGATGGCCCGACCGCGCACCCGCCTGGATCGAGGCGCTCCCCGTCGAGCTGGCCGAGGTCTGCGCCGCACTCTCGGTCACACCGACCGGCACGACGTTCGCCGCCGGGTCGGCCCACGTGGTGGAGGCGACGACCAGCGCCGGTGCTCGGGTGGTCCTGCGGTCGAGCCCCGACCCGGACGCCGTTCACCAGGCCGCGGTGCTGGAGCAGCTCTCGCGTGCTGGTCTGGCGCCTGCGGTCCATCTCCTGCGGAACACGCCCACGAGCACGTGGACCGCACTGGACGCGGTCGAGCCCGGGGCATCGTTCGCCGAGCGGGAGCCGCGGCCGCGCGACCTCGAGGGCGCAGCCACGATGCTGCGCACCCTCGCCGACGAGGACGGCGTGCCCTCGGCGCCGAGCATCGTCCCGTGGCTCCGGGCACGGCTCACCGATCCGGCCGCCGACGTGGTTCTCGACCAGCTCGCCACCGACATGCCGGCCGGACTGTGCCACGCCGACCTCTCACCGCCCCACGTCCTCCACGGCCGCGGTCGGCTGTGGTTCATCGGCCCGCGCGGGATGAACGGCGAGGCCGCCTACGACGTCGCCGTGCTCGCTCTGAAACTCAGCTACGACGACCTGGAGACGGCTCACCTCCTCGGTCGGAGTATCGCCCGATCGGCCGGTGTCGACGCCGATCGCGCGGCCGCCTGGGTGACGGTGGCCGACGCAGCGGCCGTCTGATCATCGCCGCTCGACCGCATCGCAACACTCTGCTACGTGCTCATGCCCACCGTCAGCTGAGAGGCTGAGGCATCCAGCCGGCGAGAGCAGGGGAGCCTCGGCACGATGAGCACACGCCAGCTCAAGATCGGCCTGCGCGTCTCCGATCTCGCCCGATCCACCGAGCTGTACCGCGCAGCAGGCTTCCGCGAGATCCCCAACCACGAACAACCGAACCTGCGGTACCTGACGTTCGGGCACACCTGGCTGATCCTCAGCGACCTCCACGCTCACGGGTTCCACTCACGGGAGAGCGCCCTGGCTGCGCAACAGGGGCCTCGTGGCGCCGGTGTCGTCATCGCGATTCCTACGACCGTCCTCGACGAGATGTACCGGCTGTGGACCTCTCACGGCCTGCCGATCACGCTCGAACGAGAGGACACCGGCTGGGCGAGGATCTTCTACGGGGCCGACCCGGACGGTTACGAAGTCATGTTCGAGCAGTTCCATGACCAGCGAACAGCCTGACCACCTGCGTCCCCGCTCATCAGAAGGGGTGACGATCCGGCGCCCACACTGACCGTCGTCGCGCCAGCCACGACACTGTGCGCGAGGCCTCGGCGAGCGGGGCCGGTGTGACCGGCTGGGGGAACGACGATGGGCATGGGCCGCTTCGCCGTGGCAGCCGTCGTCGCCGCCGTGTTCGCCACCAGTGCGTGCGCCGCGGCGTCCGGGGCCGAGCCGAGCACCGTCCCGGAACCCGCGGTCGCTCCGGTGTCCGCCCGGTTCGCACCCGCCACCGGTGTTCTGCTCCGCGTCGGTCCGGCGGCGTCCGTGCCGGGCGCGGCGGTGGACGGCGCGATCACCGCGGCCCGCCGGGCGATGGACCGGGCTGCGGCGGCCGAGGCGCGGGAGGCCGAGCGGAGCAGGGCGACGACCTCCGGTGCCGACTGCGCGGAGCGGGCGATGGCGGCCGGCCGGTTCGACCCGTCGTGCTCCGCCTACCAGGGGTACCTCGACCCGGGTACGTCCGCGGGTCGGGCGCCGACCAGCGGCGAGACCCAGATGCAGTACCTGTGCGAGCGGGGCCTGGTGCCCCGGAGCGACTGCTGACCTGCTCTGACCGCCCCGTCGCGACACGGGCGGCGCCGGCCGCCCGCGGCTACGCTGGCGGAGCGTGAACCTCCTCCAGCGCATGGCCCGGGTCGTCAACACCGTCGTCGCGCCCCTCGCGCGCTCGGGCAGGCTCGGTCCGTTGACGGAGATCAGCTACCACGGACGCCGATCCGGCACGGAGTTCCGGCTCCCCGTGGCCTTCCAGCCCGCCGGCGACGGCGGCGTCATCCGTGTCGAGCTGCCGGACCGGAAGAACTGGTGGCGCAACTTCACCGGCGAGGGCGCACCGCTGCGGGTCCGGGTCGACGGCGAGGAACGGCCGGGCCACGGTGTGGCGGTGCGGGACGGACGACAGGTCCGGGTGGACGTCCGGTTCGACGGGGCCCGGTAGCGACCGATCTTCCGACAGGTTGTCTCATATCGCGACGTCGGAGTGTGTCGTACGCCACTACCGTCGGGTCGGCCGTGACGATCACCCGGGATCCGGGTCCGTGACGGTTCCGCGCCCGTCTCCGGTGAGGCGGCCCGACCGACACGGGGGAACCACATGGCCGAGCAGGTCCACAGGCTGATCTACCGCAGCCACAGCACCGTGCCCAGCGACCGCCGCGACGAGGTCCTCGCCGAGATCTTCGACGTGGCCCGCTCGAAGAACAAGAAGGCCGGCGTGACCGGTGCGCTGCTGATCTCGGACAACTGGTTCGTCCAGACCCTGGAGGGCGACGAGGCAGTGGTCACCGGGCTGTTCGAGAAGATCGAGGCAGACGACCGGCACACCGACGTGTCGGTCCTCGAGTCGACGACGGTGGACTCCCGGGTGTTCTCCCGCTGGTCGATGGCCCGGATCTCCGCGATCGGGCGCTCGGACATCCCGCTGCACGACGTCGACGGCCGCATCCGGCCCGCGGCGCCGGACCAGCCCGGGCGGGAGCAGCAGGATCTGCTCACCCGGATGCGGAACACCATCGGCGCGGACACGGTCTGACGTCGCTCACTGCTGCGGGATGTCGACACCCCGCTCGGAGTCGGGGCGCGGGCCGTGGATCCGCCGCTCCGCCTCGGTGATCGGGACGTCGTTGATGCTGGGCTCCCGCCGCCGCATGAGCCCCAGCTCGTCGAACTCCCACAGCTCGTTGCCGTAGCTGCGCCACCACTGGCCGTCGGCGTCGCGGGACTCGTACTGGAACCGGACGGCGATGCGGTTGTCGTCGAACGCCCACAGGCTCTTGCGCAGCGCGTAGTCCTGCTCGCGCTGCCACTTCGCGGTCAGCAGCTCGACGATCTCCTGCCGGCCGGTGGCGAAGGTGTCGCGGTTGCGCCACACCGAGTCCGGTGTGTACGCGCCCGCGACCCGCTCCGGGTCACGGGTGTTCCAGGCGTCCTCGGCGGCCTGCACCTTCTGTCGCGCGGTCTCCGACGTGAACGGCGGGTAGGGCGGACGGCCTTCGGCCACGGCTGCCTCCTCGATGGGTCGAGAACCATCGTTCTCGATGCGTTCCGGTAACGTAGGGAACGACCGTTCTCGATGTCAAGGAGGTCATCGGTGCCTGCGGCCATCACCGAGGAACAGGCCCGTCTCGACCGGGACGGCCTGCTGGAGGCGGCGGAGCTGCTGTTCTACGAGCGCGGCATCCGGGCCGTCGGGATGGACCAGGTCAGGTCGGCGTCGGGGCTCCCGCTCAAGCGGATCTACCGGGACTTCGCCACCAAGGAGGACCTCGTCGTCGCGGTGCTCCGCCGGCGCGACGAGCGGTGGCGCGCCGACCTGGCGGCGTACGTGACCCGGGTCGAGGACCCGCGGCAGCGGCTCCTCGCCGCCTTCGACTGGCTGGGGGAGTGGTTCGCCCGGCCGGGGTTCCGCGGCTGCGCCTGGATCAACGCCTACGGCGAGCTCGGCAGTACCTCGGTGCCGGTGCTGCGTGAGGTGCGCAGGCACAAGGAGCTGTTCCACCGGGAACTCGGGGAGTGGGCGTCGGCGGCCGGGGTGGACCCCGTCGAGCCGGTCTGCCTGCTCGCGGAGGGGGCGATGGTGACCGCGGCGATCGGCGGTAGCCCGGAGCCGGCGCGGCAGGCGCGGGCGGCGGTGGCGGCACTGCTGCTCTGACCGACGGTCACTGCGACCAGGCCGCCGTCATCACCGTGGACAGCGGCTCCAGCTCCGCGACCAGCTCGTCGAGCTCCGCGTCGGCCAGGACCGCGTACGGCGGTGCGGCGAGCTCGTCGGTCAGCGCCTCCACGCGTGCCTTGACCTCCCGGCCCGGGTCGGTGAGCCACCCGTCGTCGTCGATCAGGCCGCGTCGCCGCAGCCCGGCCATGACCTCGGCCAGCCGGGCCGCCGGCAGGTGGTGCACGCGCCCGAACGTCTCCGGCGGGTGGATGCCCATGTCCAGCGCGGACAGCAGATGGGCCTCGGTGCCCCCGACCCGCTCGGCGAGCAGGGCGGTCACGTGCCCGTCGCCGCGGTGCTCGCGCAGCGTCGTCGCGGACTGCCACAACCGGGTCAGCGGGTCGGCGGGGACCTCCAGGGCGCGCATCCCGGCGTACATCACCCGGCCCTCGACGGGCGCGCCCGTCGAGGCGGTGGTGAGCAGGTCGGCGGCGCGGGCCACGCCGGGGGAGTCGGACACCTCGGCGCCGAGGATCCGGCGCAGCGCCGCGACGCTTCCCCGTCGCCACGCGGCGAAGGACTCCTCCGGCGGGGCCGTCGCCCAGGCGCTCGGGATGTGCCGGGCGGCCTCGCCGTCGGCGAAGCTGTAGAACGCCGCGTGCACGACCTCGGCCGGGACCCGGCCCAGCGGCGCGGCGCGGCTCGCGAAGTAGCCGTCCCAGTAGGTGCGGTGGCCGAGTGCGGCCAGCTCCTCGTTCGGCTCGTCGGCGAGGTAGGTGGCCAGGCAGATCGGCTCGAGCAGCTCGAACATGCGGCGGGCGGTGTGTGCAGCGGACATGACCGGTACGACCCGGCGGGCGTCGGGAACTGAGCGGTCACCCGGGCCCGGGTGGTGAGCACCGGCCGCCGCTCGATCCCGGTGTGCCGACGGCGAGGGTCCAGCCGTCGACGTCGCAGCGGCCGCCGGTGCGGTCGCCCGCGGCGACGACGGTCCCGTCGGCCCGCAGCCCGAGCGTGTGCGCCGATCCGGCGGCGACGGCCACCACGTCCCGCCAGGTCCCGACGGCGCACTGCCCGAGGTCGTCGTCCCCGGCGGCGACGACCGTCCCGTCCGCGAGCAGTCCCACCGTGTGACCGCTGCCCGCGGACACGGCGGTGACGTCGTGCCACCCCGCGACGTCGCCGCCGCCTCGACCGGTCGATACGACCGTGCCGTCGGCGCGCAGCCCCACGGTGTGCAGGTATCCGGCGGACACCGCGACCAGGTCGTGCCATCGGTCGACCGCGCACTGGCCGTACCGGTCGTTGCCGGTCGCGACCGCGGTGCCGTCGTCACACACGCCGACGGAGTGCCAGTCGCCGCAGCTCAGGGCTCGGATCCCGCGCCACCCGGCCACCGCGCACGCGCCCTCGGCGGCGCGGCCGACGGCGAGCACGGTGCCCTCGGCGCACAGCCCCAGCGTGCGACGCCAGCCCGCGGCGACCGCGACGACCCCACGCCAGCCGCCGACGGCGCACTCGCCGTCGTTGTCGCGGCCGGTGGCCAGGACCGTGCCGTCGGCGCGCAGCCCGACGGTGTGGGAGCGGCCGGTGTTGCGGGCGGTGTGGACGTTCCCCACCGCGACGGCGACGACACCGGTCCAGCCGTCGACGGCGCACTCACCCGCGCGGCCGTCCCCGACCGCGACGACGGTCCCGTCGGCCCGCAGCCCGGCCGAGTGCCGTCGGCCCGCGGCGAGGACCGCCCTGCCCGCGTCGCTGCCCGGCCGCCCGTCGGCCCGGCCCCACCGGGCGTGCACGGCGTCGCCCTCGACGGTCACGCACGCCCCGAGTCCGCGCAGCACCGCGACCGCCGCGCCGTTGTCCGCGATGGTCTCCGCGACGACCGGTCCGTGGGCGCGTTCCACGAGCATCCGCAGCACGGTGGCACCGACGCCGCGGCCCCGCCACGGCCGGGCCAGCCAGATCCCGGCCTCCTCCCCGCCGTCGACCGGTTCCAGCCGCGCCGCCCCGGCCACCTCCCCGTCGACGACGACCGCCCAGGTCCGTTCGACCGGCCTCGGCGCCGCGACCGACCGCTCCCGGTGGAACGCGACGAACGCCGCGCGCCGCCGCACCGTCCACCCCGGCGGACCGGGCGCCGGCGGCATCACCTCGAGCGGGTCCGCCCCGGCGGCCGCCGTGTCGCACAACGCCGCCAGCAGGGGCTCGTCGAGGCGCCGCAGTCCGATGTGCACCCGCCCAGAATCGCGGTCGTCCGTCCCGCGCGACACCGGGTTTCCGGCCCACGACGGCCGGGCGCCGCCGGTCCCCGCCGACAACGACCCTGGCTCCGGGGGCGACGTCGTCCCCCGGACAACCCGTCCGGGTGTGGATCCACCCCGACAGCGTTACTCCGGACGGACCACGTCGTTGACCATCCTGAGGGAGCCGGCCGCCCCGCGACAGTCTGGTGCGAAGCGCTGTCCAGTCCCGTTCCGGGCCGCCGTTCGGCGATCGATACACACCCCGCACCCGTTCCCCGCGCGACGAACGGTCGAGTCCCGTCCCGCCGTCCGGCCCATTCCTGCAGGTGGATGCGGGTATCTCGAGGTGTCCGCCCGGTCCGGGCGGCGACTCCGGGAGCTAGAGACGCTCGTTCGCCCTCCTCGTTGCACATCTGTGATTCATGCCACTTCCAGGACGCTTTCCGTAACGATCGGCGAGCTGCCGATTCTGTACGGAGAGTAGCTAAACGACACCTGGCGGATAGCACTGTGTGTAGCTGGTCGGCGGCGAGCGGTCGGTTCGGGTGCAGCGAAACGGACATAACGCCGCCCGAACGAGGGGGTGCTCTCGCTTGAGGGATCAGGCTCCGTACGTTCTGCGGCACCGGCCAGTGGCGGAGTGTCAGTAGGACGGCCGGATCACATCGCCACAGAAGGAGTGCCATGAACGCCCCCGAGACGACTCCCGCCCGTCGCAACGCCCGGCGGATCGCCGCCGCCGGCGCCCTGTCCGTCCCGCTGGTCCTGGGCTCGGCCGGCATGGCCTTCGCCGGTGACTACGGCGACGGCGGCAAGCACCACGACAAGGGTCGCGACTGCGCGCCGTCCTCGGCGTACCAGAAGGGCGGTTTGCTCGGCCTCGACGCCGCGGTCGACCCGCAGCTGAACGTCGGCGGCATCCTGAACCAGGGTGCGGTCTCCCAGCAGACCACCAAGCTCGACCGGTCCAACTCCGGCATCGTGCAGAGCGGCTGCGGCGCGGGCGACGCCGTGCAGGTCGACGACCTGGTCGGGCTGGGTCTGGACGTCAGCCCGTCGGCCAACATCGGCGGCATCCTGAACTCCGGCCCGGTGCAGCAGTCGACCACCACCGTCGACGACTCCAACAGCGGGATCCTGCAGTCCGGCGGCAAGCACGGCGGTGGCGGGCACGCCTCGCAGCGCGGCGGCCTGATCGACATCGCGGCCACCGTCAACCCGTCGATCAACATCGGCGGCCTGCTGTCCGGCGGCCCGGTGTCGCAGTCGACCACCACGGTCGACCAGGGCAACTCCGGCATCGTGCAGGGCTGAGCGCCGCGGGACACCCGTGAGGCGCGTACCGCCCGGGCCGCTTGACCCGGCCCGGGCGGTACGGCCGACCGGTTCCTCCGAGCGGAGCTCAGAAGTCCCGGCGGACCAGCATCCGCCACGCCCACCCGGCGGCGACCTCGGGTGGGGGCAGCGGATCGCGTTCCAGCCAGCTCGCCGCGACGCCGAGCAGCGTCCAGGTCAGGCCGGCGGCGAACACGTCCAGCGGCATGCCGAACGCGTCCTCGGAGACGCCGAGCCCCACCGTCGTGTCGGCGACGACCGACTGCATCCGCCGGCGCATCCCGGCCGCCGCGTCCGGCGCCGCGGCACCGCCGAGCGCCTGCCGGTACAACGGCGCGTGCTCCGCGAGGTGGTGGAACCAGCGCAGCAGCGCCGCCGGCGGCTCGGGCCCGATGTCGTCGATCGACAGGTCCGACAGGTCCGCCCCGGCGTCCGCCGCCCGGTTGGCGAGCGCGTCGGCCAGCAACATCTCCTTGTCGGTGTAGTGCTGGTAGAAGCTGCTGCGGTTCACCGACGCGTGCTCCGCGACGTCCGCGATCGTGATCGACTCGAGGGAGCGCTCCCTGGCCAGCGCGAGCAGCGCGTCCTGGAGACGCCGTCGCGTGCGCACCGCCCGGGGATCCACGCTCACCATTCTGCCGAACGGGTGACACCCGGTTGCGGCGACCCGGCATCGCGTCGCCCGCCGGGCGGGATCAGGGACATCCGGCCGCGGTCCAGGCTGCGGAGCAGTCCGTGCCGGCGGAGGCGGGCCCGGCGACCACGGTCCCGAACAGGGCGATCACGAGGACGGCCCCGGCCAGCAGCAGGCGGGGCCCGGCGGGACGGGTACGGCGGTGCGGCGCGGTCATGCCGGTCCTCTCGCCGGACGGCG
The DNA here is from genome assembly GCF_020496245.1 of Pseudonocardia sp. ICBG601. NCBI lineage: Bacteria > Bacillati > Actinomycetota > Actinomycetes > Pseudonocardiales > Pseudonocardiaceae > Pseudonocardia > Pseudonocardia sp. ICBG601. The sequence goes on from NZ_JAHLJA010000231.1 coordinate 26,433, forward strand.
GGTCGATGTTGCGCCGTGCGGACCAGGCTCATCAGGATCGACGATCGCCGGACGGGCGGCGGGAGCGCTCCGGGGCGCTGCTAGGTTCGGCGCCTCCGTCCGTCCGGGAGGCCATGCGTGATCACCGTCCGGGAGCTGGGCCCCGACGACTGGGAGACCTGGCGCGACCTGCGCCTCGCCGCCCTGGCCGAGGCCCCCGACGCGTTCCACAGCCGGCTCACCGACTGGCTCGGCGCGGGCGAGCAGGAATGGCGCGACCGGCTGGCCGCGCCCGGTCGGTACCTGGTGGTCGAGGTCGGCGGCCGACCCGCCGGGCAGGTCGTGGCCGTCCCGCCGGACGACGACGGGGTCGCCGACCTCATCGCCCTGTGGGTCGCCCCGCACGCGCGCGGGGGCGATGCCGCGACCGCGCTCGTCGACGCGGTCCTCGACCGCGCCGCCGTGTGGGGCGCGCGGACGCTGGCGCTGCACGTGGTGGTCGGCAACGACCGCGCCGCGGCGTTCTACCGGCGGCTCGGGTTCGTCGACCGGGGCGTCGTCGAGCGCCCCGACGGCATCAGCGAGACCCGGATGGACCGGCCCGTCGGCCGTCCGGTCTCGCGGTGCTGACCGTCCGGCCCGCGGCGCCCGCCGACGACCCCGAGCTGACCCGGATCGATGCCCTGACCTGGACGGCCGAGGTCAGCCCCGCCCCGCCGCGGCCCGAACCGTTCCTCGACCGGACCCCGGTCGGGGACGTGCTCGTCGCCGACGACGACGGCGCCGTGGTCGGGTACGTGATCGTCGGGCCCGCGCCGCCCGCCGTCCCGGCGCACGACCACGTCCACTACATCGGGGGTCTGGCGGTGCACCCCGGTCACGCCGGTCGCGGCGTCGGCCGCGCGCTGGTGGACGCCGCGGTGGCCCGGGCCCGTGGCACCGGCGGCCGCAAGGTCACGCTACGGGTCCTCGGTCCGAACACCCGGGCCCGGGAGCTGTACCGCCGCTGCGGCTTCGTCGAGGAGGGCGTGCTGCGCGCCGAGTTCGTGGTCGACGGGGTCGCCGTCGACGACGTCCTGATGGCCCGGCACCTCGGCCTGCCGGACCGCTGAGCTGCGGCGACGCGGAACTGTCGGGGGTCGCTCGTAGCGTCGGAGCCATGACCACCGCCCCGCCGTCGCCCCCGGCCTCGCCACCCGTCCCGTCGCGGGTGGTGGCCGCGCTGCGCGCCTCCTGGAGCCGCGACACCTGCGACGTCGCGGACGTCGGCGCCTGGACGCCGGACCGTCCGTCGCGGGGCCAGTGCGGGGCGACCGCACTGGTCCTGCACGACCTGTTCGGCGGTGACCTGCTGCTCGCCGAGGTGTGGCACGCCGACGGCACGCTGCAGGGCTACCACTGGTGGAACCGGCTGCCCGGCGGCGCCGAGGTGGACCTGACCCGGGACCAGTTCGGCCCGGCGAGACGGTCCACCCGCCCCGGGTGGTCGTGCGGCCGACAGGCCCGCCGCGCCGTTGCCGCGCGCAGTACGAGCTGCTGCGCCGTCGGGTCCTCGACCGGCTGGACGGCCCGGGGTGAGCGGCCCGGGCTCAGCGGCGGCCGCGGCGCACGGCGTCGGCGAGCGTGCCCAACAGCTCGTCGGTGGTGGGCCAGGACATGCAGGCGTCGGTCACCGAGCGGCCGCGGACCATGTCCGGGCCCAGCTCCTGGCGTCCCGCCTCCAGGAAGCTCTCCATCATCAGCCCGGTCACCGCGCGCTCGCCGCCCGCGATCCGCTCGGCCAGCTCGGTGACGACGCCGGCCTGCCGCACGTGGTCCTTGCCGCTGTTGCCGTGGCTGGCGTCGACGACGATCCGCTCCGGCAGGCCCGCCGCGCGCAGGGCGTCGGCGGTCGCGGTGACGTCGGAGGCCGAGTAGTTCGGGGTGGCACCGCCGCGGAGGATGACGTGGGTGTCCGGGTTGCCGATGGTGGTGACCAGGCCGGCGAGCCCGTCGGCGTTGACCCCCATGAACACGTGCGACGCCGCGGCCGCCCGCATTCCGTCGATCGCCGCGCGGATGTCGCCGTCGGTGGCGTTCTTGATCCCGACCGGCATCGACAGGCCGCTGACCAGCTGGCGGTGCACCTGGCTCTCCGCGGTGCGGGCACCGATCGAGCCCCAGGTGACCACGTCGGCGATGTACTGCGGGGTGATCGGGTCGAGGAACTCGCAGCCGACCGGCAG
>NZ_JAHLJA010000232.1:0-2404 GCF_020496245.1 Pseudonocardia sp. ICBG601
TGCTCGCCGGGTCCGCGGAGATCTCCCGGATCGGCGACATCGAGACGATGGTCGCCGCGCGGGAGCGCGGCGCACCGCTGGTCGCGATCGGCGGGTGTGGTGCACGACGGGCCGCTGCGCCTGGTCTCCTCCGGCGGGCGCCGATCACCGACGCCGCGCAGCTGCGCGGCGAAGTTCGTCGGGACGCCCTCGGAGGTCAGCGCACCAGCTCCATCACCCTCGACCTGATCGCCGGGTCGGCCGGGATCGCCCCCGCCGAGCTGCGGCGTCAGGTCGTCGGGCTCAGCCCGGCGTGTTCGACCTGGTGAACCCACCGCCGCGTCGACGCGTTCATCCGTCTCGCTCGACACGGCGATGCTGCTGCAGGCGACCCGGCCCGAGGCCGTCGTCTACGACCCCAACGACGCGATCTCCGCCGGGTCGCAGATCTACGCCACCTCGACGGCCACCGCCGCGCCGACCCGGCCGAGCAGGACAAGCTGCGCCGCTACCTGGCCGCGATCGCCGACGCCACCGCCTTCATCGCCGCCGACGAGGCAGCCGGCTTCACCGAGACGATGCAGCTCATCGGCTCGAAGTACCCAGTTCTCGACGCTGGACTGGCCCGAGGTCGCCCGCGCCGCGCTCGCCGCCTACGTCGACGGCTACGCCGCGGGCCGGGGCCCGACTCCGGCATCGACCCGCAGCGCTGGCAGGCCACCTACGACGAGGTCTCCTCGGTCGGTCAGGTCCCCGCCGCCAGGACCCGGCCAGCAGTGGCTCGACGCCGGGCCTCAACGGCACGGAGGCACCCGATGAGCACCCCGACGACACGACGACGCGTCCCCCGGCACCGGAGCAGGAGACGAGCATGACCCAGGAGACGGCGATCCGCTCCACCGGCACAGGCGGCCCCGACCGGGGCGCGGTCGGCCTGCGGTGTGTCCGGCGTGGACAAGGTGTACCCGACCCGGCGCGGCGAGGTGCGCGCGTTGTCGGGATCGACCTGGAGGTCGCCCGCGGCGAGTTCGTCTCGCTGGTCGGCGCTCGGGCTGCGGCAAGACGACGTTGTTTGCGGATCCTGTCCGGTCTGCTCGCCCCGTCCGGCGGGGCTCGTCGAGGCCGGCGCCCGGCCCCGCCTGGGCCGCCGGCCGTCGCACGACGCCGGTCTTCGCCGAGTTCGGGCTGGTGTTCCAGGAGGCTTATCAGGCTCCGTCAGGTAAGTGCGTAGAAGATGAGTCCGATGACTGCCGAGATCGTCGTTTTAAATGTGGCGTGGGTCGCGCGGTAGTCTGTGTGGAGAACTTTTTCCACGACTTGATATGGGCAGATGACTCGCTCGATGGTGCGCGCGTGTGCGTTGAGGCTCTTGTTGAATGTTTTCTGCCAGTCGAGAGTTTCCCGGCCGGGTTGTTTTTTGAACGGGGTGAGAATGCCGCGCCCGATGTATCCTTTATCGCCGATCGGGGGTATGTGCGAGGTGGTCGAGGGCGCCGGATTGGTCGAGGCAAATGTAGGTCGTGTCGGGAGCCTGGGGTCGGGTCGGAGATCCCCGACAGCTGCCCTTCCAGGGTGTGCGCTGCGACCTGGACGACGACGCCGGTGGTGCGATGCTTGCCCGACCACAGACCTGGTACGGCGGTCCATGACCAGCAGGGCAGCAGGGTTCCGTCGATTATGTACTGCCGATCGCACGAAGCTCCTCCGCAGTCGGACACTACACTCCGCAGCGCCTGCGCCAGCAACGTGTGTCACCCCCCGCGATCGCTCGACTGACCGTCGACTGCGACACCCCGTAGGTTTCCGCCAACTCCCACTGCACACGATTCCCGCGCAGATACGCCAACGTGATCACCACCGACAGAACAATCCCAGAATCGGCGCCAAGGCCGTCGCAGGCCAGTCGCGTTCCGCTGATCCTGCTCATGCACCAGAGCGGCAAGATCCTGAATCTCATCACGCCGAAAGCCATTGTGGATAGTACATACTGCGACAGCCCATTCATCTCGGATTGATTACGACAAACCATCTTCGCGATGGACGGGCTGTCGCCCCACACCCGACACGCCGGCTAGATCGTTATTTCACGGCCCTGAATAAGCCTCCAGGAGGCGAACCTGTTCCCGTGGGTTCACGATCACCGACAACGTCGCGCTGCCGCTCCAGACTGCCGTGCCGTGCCGCGCGCCCGAGCGGCGGGCCCGGGCCGCAGAGCTGTGCGCCACCGTCGGCCTCGGCGGGTTCGAGGACTCCTACCCGCGCGAGCTGTCCCGGGATGCGCCAGCGGGCGGCGATCGCCCCGCGCGCTGGCCTGTGACCCGTCGGTACTGCCTGATGGACGAACCGTTCGGTGCGCTGGACGCCCTGACCCGCGACCGGATGAACCTGGAGCTGCAGCAGATCCCGCCGTCTCCGGCGCCACCGT
>NZ_JAHLJA010000233.1:0-26318 GCF_020496245.1 Pseudonocardia sp. ICBG601
ACGACGGGCCGCTGCGCCTGGTCTCCTCCCGGCGGCGCGCCGATCACCGACGCCGCGCAGCTGCGCGGCAAGTTCGTCGGGACGCCCTCGGAGGGTGGCACCAGCTCCATCACCCTCGACCTGATCGCCGGGTCGGCCGGATCGCCCCCGCCGAGCTGCGGCGTCAGGTCGTCGGGCTCAGCCCGGGCGTGTTCGACCTGGTGAACACCGGCCGCGTCGACGCGTTCATCGTCTCGCTCGACACGGCGATGCTGCTGCAGGCGACCCGGCCCGAGGCCGTCGTCTACGACCCCAACGACGCGATCTCCGCCGGGTCGCAGATCTACGCCACCTCGACGGCCACCGCGGCCGACCCGGCCGAGCAGGACAAGCTGCGCCGCTACCTGGCCGCGATCGCCGACGCCACCGCCTTCATCGCCGCCGACGAGGCAGCCGGCTTCACCGAGACGATGCAGCTCATCGGCTCGAAGTACCAGGTCTCGACGCTGGACTGGCCCGAGGTCGCCCGCGCCGCGCTCGCCGCCTACGTCGACGGCTACGCCCGCGGGCCGGGGCCCGACCGGCATCGACCCGCAGCGCTGGCAGGCCACCTACGACGAGGTCTCCTCGGTCGGTCAGGTCCCCGCCGGCCAGGACCCGGCGCAGTGGCTCGACGCCGGCCTCACGGCACGGAGGGCACCCGATGAGCACCCCGACGACACGACGACGGTCCCCGGCACCGGAGCAGGAGACGAGCATGACCCAGGAGACGGCGATCCGCTCCACCGCACAGGCGGCCCCGACCGGGGGCGCGGTCGGCCTGCGGGTGTCCGGCGTGGACAAGGTGTACCCGACCCGGCGCGGCGAGGTGCGCGCGTTGTCGGGGATCGACCTGGAGGTCGCCCGCGGCGAGTTCGTCTCGCTGGTCGGGCGCTCGGGCTGCGGCAAGACGACGTTGTTGCGGATCCTGTCCGGTCTGCTCGCCCCGTCCGCGGGGCTCGTCGAGGCCGGCGCCCGGCCCGCCTGGGCCGCCGGCCGTCGCGACGACGCGGTCTTCGCCGAGTTCGGGCTGGTGTTCCAGGAGGCTTATTCAGGCTCCGTCAGGTAAGTGCGTAGAAGATGAGTCCGATGACTGCCGAGATCGTCGTTTTAAATGTGGCGTAGGTCGGCGGTAGTCTGTGTGGAGAACTTTCCACGACTTGATATGGGCGATGACTCGCTCGATGGTGGCGCGTGTGCGGTTGAGGCTCTTGTTGAATGTTTTCTGCCAGTCGAGAAGTTCCCGGCCGGGTTGTTTTTGAACGGGGTGAGAATGCCGCGCCCGATGTATCCTTTATCGCCGATCGGGGGGTATGTGGCGAGGTGGTCGAGGGCGCCGGATTGGTCGAGGCAATGTAGGTCGTGTCGGGAGCCTGGGGTCGGGTCGGAGATCCACGACAGCTGCCCTTCCAGGGTGGCTGCGACCTGGACGACGACGCCGGTGGTGCGATGCTTGCCCGACCACAGACCTGGTACGGCGGTCCATGACCAGCAGGGCAGCAGGGTTCCGTCGATGATGTACTGCCGATCGGCACGAAGCTCCTCCGCAGTCGGAACTACACTCCGCAGCGCCTGCGCCAGCAACGGTGTCACCCCCGCGATCGCTCGACTGACCGTCGACTGCGACACCCCGTAGGTTTCCGCCAACTCCCACTGCACACGATTCCCGCGCAGATACGCCAACGTGATCACCACCGACCAGAACAATCCCAGAATCGGCGGCCAAGGCCGTCGCAGGCCAGTCGCGTTCCGCTGATCCTGCTCATGCACCAGAGCGGCAAGATCCTGAATCTCATCACGCCGAAAGCCAGTGGTATAGTACATACTGCGACAGCCCATTCATCTCGGATTGATTCGACAAACCAATCTTCGCGATGGACGGGCTGTCGCCCAACCCGACACGCCGGGCTAGATCGTTATTTCACGGGCCCTGAATAAGCCTCCAGGAGGCGAACCTGTTCCCGTGGTTCACGATCACCGACAACGTCGCGCTGCCGCTCAAGCTGCGTGGCGTGCCGCGCGCCGAGCGGCGGGCCCGGGCCGCAGAGCTGTGCGCCACCGTCGGCCTCGGCGGGTTCGAGGACTCCTACCCGCGCGAGCTGTCCGGCGGGATGCGCCAGCGGGCGGCGATCGCCCGCGCGCTGGCCTGTGACCCGTCGGTACTGCTGATGGACGAACCGTTCGGTGCGCTGGACGCCCTGACCCGCGACCGGATGAACCTGGAGCTGCAGCAGATCCACGCCGTCTCCGGCGCCACCGTCGTGTTCGTGACCCACTCGATCCCCGAGGCCGTGTTCCTGGCCGACCGCGTCGTGCTGCTGACCCCGCGCCCGGGACGGATCCGGTCGGTCACCGCGATCGACCTGCCCCGCCCGCGGTCCGCGGCGACCGAGACGACACCGGAGTTCGGCGCGCTGGTCGCCGGGCTGCGCACCGAGCTGGACCGGGAGGACTGAGCCGATGACCACGACCGAACGGCCCGCCGCGGCGACCGACCCCGCCACCCCCGTGACCGACCCGGGCGGCCCGGAGAAGGAGTCGCCGTGGTTGCGGCGCCTGCCGTGGATCTCCGGACCGGTGCTCCTGCTGCTGCTCGTGGGGGTCTGGCAGTTCACCGTCTCGGTGGTCGGGGTCTCGGAGTTCATCCTGCCCGCGCCGGCCGCCGTCGTCGGGGCGCTGGGGAGCTGCTGGCCGACCCGGAGATCTGGGGCCACATCGGCGTGACGCTGCTGGAGGTCCTCGTCGGGTTCGGCGCCGCGCTCGTCGCGGGCGTCTGCGTCGGCGCGGTGCTCGGGCGCATCGAGTGGCTGCGCCGCGCGGTGCAGCCCGCCCTGGTCGCGCTGCAGGTCGTGCCCAAGGTCGCGTTCGTGCCGATCTTCGTGATCTGGTTCGGCTTCGGCCCCACCTCGAAGATCATCATGGCCGGGCTGCTCGCGTTCTTCCCGATCATGCTCAACGTGATGCTGGGGGTGCGCTCGGTCGAGCGCGGGCACCGCGACGTCATGACCGGGCTGGGCGCCTCGCGCTGGGCGACGTTCCGGAACCTGGAGCTGCCCGCGACCCTGCCGTACGTGTTCGCCGGCGCCGAGGTCGCGATCGTGTTCTCGGTGATCGGCGCGATCGTCGGTGAGTACCTCGGCGGCAGCGCCGGGCTCGGCTACCTCGTGGTGTCGAGCCTCAACGCCCTGGACGCGCCACGGCTGTTCGCGGTGATCGTGCTGCTCGCGGTGCTGGGGTCGCTGCTCTACATGATGGTGACGACTGCGAAGCGCCTGGTCATCCCGTGGCACGAGTCGGTGAACACCGGGGTCTGACCGGCCGCGGCGGCACGGCGACCCGAGCACGGCTGCCGAGCACGGCGGCGCCGCCGGGGTCATGCCCCGGCGGCGCCGCGGGCCCAGTCGGTCAGCACCGGCACGACGACGGCGAGTGCCTGCGGCTCGCGTGCCCACCCGATGTGCGGGCGCGCCCCGGGGACGTCGAGGTGGTGGCGGCTCCGGGTCGCCGCGCCGAACATGGCCAGCAGCGCGTCGACCGAGGCGGGCGGGGCGAACCCGTCGCGGTCGAACCCGATCCCGAGAACCGGCAGGTGCACCGCGGCGATCGACGGGGTGTGGTCGACCCGCGGCGTGCCGAACGCGAGCCGCCCGGTGCGGGCCCACCGGCCCCAGTCGCACATCTGCCCGCGGGCCTCCCGCCCGGCGAAGCCGATCCGGTCGCCGGGGAAGTGCCCGATCAGCGTCGACGCGGCCACGACGGCCTGGGTGCGCAGCAGGTGCGCGAGCCCCCAGACCCGCCAGGCGACGCTGCCCGACGCGACCAGGGCGACACCGTCGATGCGGTCGGGGTGCCGTGCGGCATGGGCGGCGGCGAGGTGCCCGCCGAGGCTGTGTCCGACGACGAACACCGGCGCGCCCGGCCGCGCGGTCCGCACCGCCTCCACGGCGGCGGCGAGGTCACCGACGAGGTCCTCGTAGCCGAAGTCGTTGCGGCGTCCCGGCGGGGGAGCGGGGCGGGCCTGGTGCCCGCGCAGCTCGGTGACCGCGGCGGCGACACCGGCGTCGGTCAGCGCGGTCATCAGCGGGGCGTAGAACGACGCCCGCAGCCCCATCGCGGGCACGACCAGCAGCACGGGCGCACCGGGGTCGGGCACCGGGTGCAGGGTCAGCTCCAGCGGGGCCGGGGCCGGACGGTCCAGGACGATGGTGACGGGCACGCCGGTGATCCTCTCCCGGCCGCCCGCGGGGTCAGGCCGGGACCCCCGCCAGCGTGCGCAGGCCGGCGTCGAACACGGCCATGACCTCGTCCACCAGCTGGGGCAGCGTCGGCGAGCGCGGGTCCACGCCGTGGTCGCCCAGCCAGTGCTGCACCGCGACGCGCAGCCCGGTCACCGCGGCGGCCGCGGCCAGGGTCGGGTAGAGGTCGCGGGCCGGGTCGGACCCGGTCCGGGTGACGACGGCCTCGGCCAGCGCCCGCTCCTGGGCGGCGAACACGGCCAGCTGGTGCGCCACGATCGTCGGGTGCCCGCGCAGCGCCCGCAGCGCCTGCACCCGGTCGAGGTAGCCGGGGTCGGTGACCACGGCGCGCAGTGCGTGCCGCAGCGACTCGGTGACCGGCTCGTCGTCGGGGCGGGCGGTGAACGCGGTCAGCAGGGTGTCGGCCGCCGACTCGTTGGCCGCCACGACCGCCTCCTCCTTGGAGGTGAAGTAGTTGAAGAAGGTACGGGGCGCGACGTCGGCGGCGTCGGCGATCTGCTCGACGGTCACCGCGTCCAGCCCGCGGGCGCTGCACAGCCGCAGCGCGGCACCGGCGAGCGCGGCGCGGGTGGCGGCCTTCTTGCGCTCGCGACGCCCGGGGGCGGTCTGCTCAGCCACGGTCGGCTCCGGTCCGCTCGCGCTCGGGCGCCTCGATGACCGAGACGAGCTCGCGGCGGCCCGGTTGCCCGCCGGTCCCTGCCATGCCGTCGGTGGGGCCGTCGACGGGTGTGCCGGTCGGCAGGTCGACGTCGAGGCGGAGCCCGTCCGAACCGACGGTGACCCGGCGCGCGGCGGGGCGGCCCTCCCAGCGGTACACGGTGGACACGATCCCGGTGGCGACGCAGATGCGGTAGTGCCCGTCGGCGTCTGCGCGGGTCCGGCCGAGCTCGTCGCCGGTGGGGTCGAGGACGGTCAGCACGGCACCGCCCGCCGGGGCTCCGTCGGCCCGCACGAACCCGTGCAGCACCGGACCGGACGGACCGGTCGGCGGGACCGGGGTGACGGTGGCCCCGGCAGCGGGGTCGGCCGGCTTCTCGATGTCGAGGGTGTCGCGCAGCGGCACCTCGCGCAGGGCCAGGATCGCCACCAGCGCCAGTGCGGCGAGCGGCGCGGCCACCAGGAAGATCATCGAGGTGGCGTGCCCGTAGGCCTCCATGACGATCGAGAGCACCGGCTCGGGCAGGTCGCCCAGGTGCGGAACCTGGCCGCCGCCGACCGCCGCCCCGCCGTCGACGCCGGCCTCGGCCAGCCCGGCCGCGGTCCGGGAGCCGACCACGGAGGCGAGCAGCGCGCCCAGCCCGGCGACACCGGCCGAACCGCCCAGCGAGCGGAAGAAGGTCACCGTGGAGCTCGCGGCGCCCATGTTCCGCAGCGCGACGGTGTTCTGCACGGCGAGCACGAGGTTCTGCTGGGTGCTGCCGACGCCGATGCCGACCAGCGCCATCGCGACCGCGACCAGCCAGTACGGCGCGGTCGAGGAGATCACCGCGGCACCGAGCGACAGGCCCGCGGTCAGCGAGACCGCACCGCCGACGAGGTAGCGCTTCCAGACGCCGGTGCGGCTGATGAGCTGGCCCGCGATGTTCGACGCGCCGAACATGCCGACGATCATCGGCAGCGTGAGCAGCCCGGCCTCGGTGGCCGTGGCGCCCCGGGCGAGCTGGAAGTACTGCGACAGGAAGATCGTGGAGCCGAACATCGCGACGCCGACGAAGAGGCTCGCGACGGTGGCGAGCACGACGGTGCGGTCGCGGAACAGGAACGGCGGCACGACCGGGTCCTTCGCCCGTCGCTCGACGACGACCGCGGCCACCAGCAGCACCAGGCCGGCGCCGATCAGGCCGAACGAGGTGGGCGAGGCCCACGCGAACTGCTTGCCGGCCAACGAGGTCCACAGCAGCAGCGCCGACACCGCGGCGGCGATGAGGGTGGCACCCAGGTAGTCGATGCTGACGCGCTCGCCGTCGGCACGGACGGGGGTGGGCACGTTCAGGGTGCGCTGCAGCACGAGCAGCGACAGCGCGGCGAGCGGGACGCCGACGAAGAAGCACCAGCGCCAGCCCAGCGGCGAGTCGACGATGATGCCGCCGAGCAGTGGCCCGCCGACGACGGCGATCGACATGATCCCGGAGAGGTAGCCCATGTAGCGGCCGCGCTCGCGCGGGGTGATGATCGCCGCGATCACGACCTGGGTCAGCGCCTGCAGACCGCCCATGCCCCGGCCCTGCAGGACCCGGAAGCCGATGAGCTGACCGGTGGAGACCGCCAGCCCGCAGAGCAGCGAGCCGACCAGGAAGATCCCGATCGCGGCCTGGACCAGCAGCTTCTTGGAGTAGAGGTCGGCGAGCTTGCCCCAGATCGGGTCGAGGCCGTCATCGCCAGCAGTGACGCCGAGACCACCCACGTGTACTCGGCCTGCGTCCCGCCGAGGTCGCCCAGGATCCGGGGCAGCGCGTTCGACACGATCGTGCTGGACAGCACGCCGACGAACAGCGCCATCAGGAGGCCGGTCAGGGGGAGCAGTACGTCGCGGCGGTGGGCCGCGGCCTCCTCGGGGGTGCGCGCGGGGCGGGTAGTTGACGTCACGCAACGATTCTGACGCAAAGATGCAGACTGTGCAAGTTTGCCGATCGTGCGTCGGCGCACACTCTGCACCGATGCGGCCCGGGCGGCCCGAGCCGTCCCTGCCGCCGCGTGAGCTCCACGCCGGGAGCCCCCGCGCCGGGGGCGGACCCGGGCGGGGACGGACTCAGGCGGTGGCGGGCTCGTCCGGCCGGACGGCCAGCTTGGCCAGGCGCTTCTCGGTCGGCCAGCGGACGTTCCACGCCCAGCCCAGCTTCTCGAACAGCCGGATCGTGCCGGCCGAGATGTCGATCTCGCCGCGGCCGACACCGTGCCGGGCCGAGGTGGGATCGGCGTGGTGCAGGTTGTGCCAGGACTCGCCCATGCTGGGGATGGCGAGCAGCCAGACGTTGGTGGAACGGTCCCGTGCCTTGTACGGCCGCTCGCCGACGAGGTGGCAGATCGAGTTGGTCGACCACGCGACGTGGTGCGACACCGCGACTCGGACCAGCCCGGCCCAGAAGAACGCGGTGAACGCTCCCCACCAGGACCAGGTCACCAGGCCGCCGACGACGCCGGGCCCGAACACGGACAGGATCGTCAGGACCGTGAAGCCGCGGTGCGCCCGGTCGATGTCGGGATCGGCGAGCAGGTCCGGGGCGAAGCGGCGCTGGTCGGTCAGCGACCGGTCGAAGATCCAGCCCATGTGGGCGTGCCAGAAGCCGCGGACCAGTGCGGCGGGGGAGGTGCCGTAGCGCCACGGCGAGTGCGGATCGCCCTCGGCGTCGGCGTAGGCGTGGTGACGGCGGTGGTCGGCCACCCAGTGTCGGACCGGCCCCTGCACGGCGAGGCTGCCCGCGACGGCGAGCGCGATCCGCAGGGGCCGGTTCGCGGTGAACGAGCCGTGGGTGAAGTACCGGTGGAAACCGACGGTCACCCCCAGCATCGACACGACGTACAGGCCGAGCGCGAGGCCGGCGTCGAGCCAGGTCAGCCCCCAGCCCCAGGCGAGCGGGACGGCGGCGACAAGCGCGACCGCCGGGACGATCGCGAACGCGTAGACGAACAGGTGCGGTACGGGATGGCGGAGCCGGTCGGAGAAGTCCGAGCGCGGCGCGGGCCGGGTGTCGGTCACGCCCACGATGGTTCCGGCTCGCACCAGAACGGACAGTGGGGACAACCCCCCTCACGTAACCTGAGTGAGGACTTCTCAGGTCTGGCCGTGGGGCCGGCGCAGGACACCATCGGAGCTCGACGAAGGGACCTCGCCGTGGCGGACCTCCTCGGCCGACCCGGGAACCGGCGGGCCCGGCTGCGTGCCCTGCTCGACGCCGGCACCCCGGTGCTCGCCCCCGGCGCCTACGACGCGCTGTCCGCGCGGCTGGTCGAGCAGGCCGGGTTCGACGTCGTCTACATGACCGGGTTCGGGACGACGGCCGGGGTGCTCGGCCGCCCCGACGTCGGGCTGCTCGGGGGTGCGGAGATGGCCGCGCACGCGGGCAGGCTGGCCGACGCCGTCGACCTCCCGGTGATCGCCGACGCGGACACTGGCTACGGCAACCCGCTCAACGTCATCCGGACCGTCCGCGACTACGAACGGGCCGGGGTCGCCGCGCTGCTCCTGGAGGATCAGGTCATGCCCAAGCGGTGCGGGCCGAGGGCGGCCGCACCCCGCCGCTGTCGCGCGACCGGCTCGCCGAGCTCGGATTCGCCCTGGTCCTGTTCCCGGTGGGCACCCTGCTCGCGGCGACGGCCGGGATGCGGGAGCTGCTCGAGCGGCTGCGTGCGGAGGGCACACCGGCGACGCTGATCGACCGGCTCGGCGGTCTCGATGCGTTCGCCGAGCTCGCCGGGCTCGGGGAGGTCCGCGAGCCCGAGCAGCGCTACCGCGCCGACGGCGGCTGACCGGTTCCCGGCCGCCGCCCGCCGTCCACATTCCTCCGCGGGGAGATTGGCACTACACGGTCACGAGTGGCGGGTCGATATGTCGTCCACCACACTTGGCGCAGATGACCTTGCCGACCTGCGGACGTCGACCGGAACGGGGCGGGCCGGCAGGGTCCCGGAATCGCCCCAGGCGGTGGATCGTGCAGCAGAACACTCCCCGGCTCCGCATCTGCGAACGATGCTGGTCGTCGGTCGCGGACGGCTCGGTCTGTCGGATCTTCCGGCACTCCGACCCCACCGCTCCGCTGGAGAGGCCCACCTTCTCCTACCGTCACCTCGACGGTGACCCGGCGTGCAGCGGGGCGCAGCAGCCCGAGCTGGAGACGAGGTGGGTCGCATGAGCGCGCTCCCCGTGCCGGGACGCACGCTGCGCCCGGTCCCCGCGCCGGTCGCGCGCGCCCGGACCGTGCCGCCCGGCCGGCCCGCACCGCATGTCCGAACCGCGCCGCCCGCCCGGACCGTGCTCCCGCCGGCCGACCCGCTTCCGGTGTCGTCGGCCGACCTGGAACGGCTGCGCGAGAACCTCCGACGCGTGCTGGCCGGTCTGCGCTGGCCCGCCCACCGCTGGCAGATCCTCGCCGAGGCCGAGGCGTGGGGGGTGAGCGGCCTGGTCCGCGAGCAGCTCGTCCCGCTGCCGGACGGGCGGTACCCGTCGTTCGAGGCCGTGGTCGAGCTGCTCACGGCCGCGGCGCACGACCGGCTGCGCCCGGCGCCGGTCCGGCCCGCGGTCGGCGCCGACCGGCTGCACCCCCTGGAGTCGGCCAGGGAGTCGGCCCTGGGGTCGGCCGGTGTCCCGCGGCACCTGCGGCGCGCCGTGGGCGGGTCCGCACCCGGCACCGGGCACCGCCCGGCCTGAGTCCCGACGGGGCGGTGCGATCGCCCCGTCCGTACGGCCGTGTCGGCCGGGGTCGGCGGTCCCGAATCCGCCGGCCCCGGCCGGGGCGACCACCCGTCCGCTCCCCAGCGACGGGTGGTGGGTCCTCGGGCTGCGTGGCCCGCGACGGGGCTGAGGCTGCCGGTGTCGACCGACCGGCCACGCGAGGTGATGTATATCACGTGGGGCGGCCCGGTTGGTCCGCTTTCCCCGAACCGGGCGACGGTATCGATCCAGCCGGCGGTGCGCGTGTAGCCCGTGGATCACCGGGAAGGTCGCTGGTGCCGGTCCCGCGGTGGGCTCGGCACGAGCGAGGAGGCGGACGTGGCGGGGCAGACGGCGATCGGGCTGGCGGTCGAGACGGCGGGGCCGGGGGTGCGGCTGGTCCGGGTGTCCGGGTGGCTGGACCGTCCGGGCGTGGAGGCACTGGCCCGGATGCTCGACGCCCAGACGCGGTGCGGCCGAATCCCGGGCCACCTCGTCGTCGACCTCTCCGGGGTCAACGCCTTCGACGGGCCCGCCACGGAGCTGCTCGGTGCGGTCGTCGCCCGCTCGCGTGCCGACGGCGTGCGGCTGCACCTGGCCGGGTGCGGCGGCCGGGCGGAGCTGCTGCCGCTGCGTGCCCGCCAGGTCCTGCAGCGGTGCAGCGCCTTCCCCTCCGCCGAGGTCGCCGTCCGGGCACTGACCGCGGCCCGCCCCGGTGCCGCTGGCGAGGGCGGGAGCGTGCCCGGACCGCGCCGGGCCGGCGACGACCGCACGGGGGACCGCAGGGACCGCACGGACGACCGGCCGGTCTCCTCCGCCACCTGACCGCGACCGGCCCGGGGTCGGCCCGGGGCCCTCAGAGCGTGTTTGGAAATGGTGGGTGTGTCGGGATGGTCGACACGGCTGGGGTGCTCCATCGTGGTCGGCATGCAGGAACGACCGCGCCGGTACCCTCGGACACCAGTGATGCCCAGTGGGTGGTGATCGAGCCGTTGTTACCGCCGCTCGCGCGGCGGGGGCGGCCTGTTGCTCATGCTCGTCGGGACGTGCTGGACGCGATCTTGTATGTCGTGCGGACCGGGTGTGCCTGGCGGGCGTTGCCGGTGGACTTCCCGCCCTGGCAGACCGTCTACTGGTACTTCAACCAGTGGGAACAGCAGAAGGTCACCGAGAAGATCCTCCCGGTCGTGCGGGGGCAGTTACGTATCGCCGAGGGCCGTGATCCGGAGCCGAGTGCGGGGATCATCGATTCCCAGTCGGTCAAGGGC
Organism: Pseudonocardia sp. ICBG601; assembly: GCF_020496245.1. Lineage (NCBI taxonomy): Bacteria > Bacillati > Actinomycetota > Actinomycetes > Pseudonocardiales > Pseudonocardiaceae > Pseudonocardia > Pseudonocardia sp. ICBG601. The sequence continues at coordinate 10,911 of NZ_JAHLJA010000233.1, forward strand.
GCCGACACCGTCGGCCAGGACTCCCGCGGCTACGACGCCGGGAAGAAGACAGGCGGACGGAAACGGTTCATCGTGACCGACACCCTCGGTCTGCTGCTGACCACGATGGTGTGCTCGGCCTCGGCACAGGACCGCGACGGCGCCAAGCCGATCCTGCTCAACCTCTACCTGCGCACCAGGGTGCGGTTCGTCTACGCCGACGCCGGCTTCGCCGGGCGACTGCTCGACTGGGCCGCCACGATCCTGCAGACAACGATCGAGATCATCCGCAAGCCACCCGAGCAGCGCGGATTCACCGTCCTCCCACGAAGGTGGGTGGTCGAACGGACCCTGGCCTGGCTCACCGCACACCGACGCCTGGCCCGAGACTACGAACGCCACCCCACCACATCCGAAGCCATGATCCGCTGGGCCGCGATCAACACCATCACCCGCCGCATCGCCCGTGGATACCCCGCCACCCGCCAGCAGAAACACACGACACCCTCAACCCACTAGAATTTCCAAACACGCTCTGAGTACCTCGAAGGCCCGCACCTACGCGGCCCCCCGAACCAAGAAGATCACCGGATTCCCCCTGGAGATGCCATGACCAGCTACGACCTGGTGGTCCGCGGGCAGCGGATCATGACCACGGCGGGCGAGCAGCCCCGCGAGATCGGTGTGACCGGCGGGCGGATCGTCGCCATCGAGCCGCTCGGCAACGGCCTCGACGGTGCCCGGGTGATCGACCTCGCCGAGGACGAGGTGCTGCTCCCCGGGCTCGTCGACACCCACGTCCACGTCAACGAGCCCGGCCGCACCGAGTGGGAGGGCTTCGCCTCGGCGACCCGGGCCGCCGCGGCGGGCGGGGTCACCACGATCGTCGACATGCCGCTCAACTCGATCCCGCCGACCGTCGACGTCGCCGCACTCGAGGTGAAGCGCAAGGTCGCCGAGCACCAGGCGTTCGTCGACGTCGGGTTCTGGGGCGGGGCGGTGCCGGGCAACCTGGGCGACCTGCGCGGCCTGCACGACGAGGGAGTCTTCGGCTTCAAGTGCTTCCTGCTGCACTCCGGGGTCGGCGAGTTCCCGCCGCTCGACGCCGACGAGATGGAACGCGACATGGCCGAGCTGGCCACGTTCGACGCCGTCATGATCGTGCACGCCGAGGACTCCCGGGCCATCGAGAAGGCCCCCACCCCGCACGGCGCGAAGTACGACACCTTCCTGCGCTCGCGCCCGCGCGGCGCGGAGAACCTGGCGATCGCCGAGGTCATCGAGCGGGCCCGCTGGACCGGGGCGCGTGCGCACGTGCTGCACGTGTCGTCCTCCGACGCGCTGCCGATGATCGCGACCGCGCGCCGCGACGGCGTCCGGATCACCGCCGAGACCTGCCCGCACTACCTGACGCTGTTCGCCGAGGAGATCCCCGACGGCGCCACCACCCACAAGTGCTGCCCGCCGATCCGCGAGGCGTCCAACCGGGAGCTGCTCTGGGAGGGGCTGCTCGACGGGACGATCGACTGCATCGTCAGCGACCACTCGCCGAGTACCGCCGAGCTGAAGCTGCTCGACTCCGGGGACTTCGGGCTCGCCTGGGGCGGGGTGTCGTCGCTGCAGCTGGGACTGTCTCTGGTGTGGAGCGAGGCCCGCCGGCGCGGCATCGGGCTGGCGCAGGTCGTGCAGTGGATGGCCTCGAACCCGGCCGACCTGGTCGGGCTGCGCTCGAAGGGCCGGATCGCGCTGGGGTACGACGCCGACCTCGTCGTCTTCGCCCCCGACGCCGCGTACGTGGTGGACCCGGAGCGGCTGCACCACAAGAACAAGGTCAGCGCCTACGCCGGACGGTCGCTGTCCGGCGTGGTCCGGCGCACCGTCCTGGGCGGCCGCGACGTCGACGTGGCCGGCGAGCCGCACGGACGGCTGCTGCGCCGTGGCTCGGTGGAGCGGGTGACCGGTGCCCCCGGCGCCCCGGAGGCCCCCGGCGCCCCGGAGGCCTCCGAGGTCCCGGCCGCACCGCCCGAGCAGGGCTAGACTTCCGTCATGCGGAAGAACGATCCCGACAGTCGCGTCGGTGCCGCCGCGGACGTCGCCGCGGCCGCACCGGCCCGCTCGGGGAGCGTGCAGTCCGTGGAGCGGGCCGTGGACCTGCTGGAGGCGATGGCCGACGCGGGCGGGACGGTCAGCCTGTCCCACCTCGCGGCCACCTCCGGGCTTCCCCTGCCGACCATCCACCGGCTCGTCAGGACCCTGGCCGGGCGCGGCTACGTCCGCCAGCAGTCCTCGCGCGAGTACGCCCTCGGCCCCCGCCTGGTGCGGCTCGGCGACACCGCGGGACGTCTGGTGGGCATGTGGGCCCGGCCCCGGCTCGCCGCCCTGGTCGACGACCTGGGGGAGAGCGCGAACCTCGCGCTGCTGGAGGGCAACCAGGTCGTCTACGTGGCCCAGGAGCCCGGCCGGCACTCGATGCGGATGTTCACCGAGGTCGGCCGACGGGTGTCGCCGCACTGCACCGCCGTCGGGAAGGCGCTGCTGTCCCGGATGCCGGTCGAGCGGGCGCGGGAGATCCTGCGGCACACCGAGTTCGTGCGGCACACCGACAACACCATCACCTCGCCCGAGGAGTACTTCGCCGAGCTCGACAAGGTCCGCGCCGCCGGGTACGCCGTCGACGAGGGTGAACAAGAGCTCGGGGTGCGGTGCGTGGCCGTCGCGCTCGACGGGCCGCTGCCCGCCGCGGTGTCCATCTCCGGGCCGACGACCCGGATGACCGACGCGCTGCTCGACTCCGCGGTGCCGAAGCTGCAGGCCGTCGCCGACGCGCTGGTGGCCGAGCTGGCCCGGCAGGACGCGGCCGGGGTCTGACCCACCCGGTGCCGACGCCCAGGCGCCGCACATCCCGGGCGCCCGCCCGGCATGCTGCGCCGAGCAGGCATGGCCGCGACCGGGCGCGCCTGCCCGGCCTGCTCCGGCCGCCCCGGCATGATCGCGACCGGGCGCGACGGCTCGGCCTGCCCCGGGCGCCCCGGCATGATCGCGACGAGCGAGGGATTCCGTGCCACATCCGGCACCGGACCCCTCGCCCGTCGCGATCACCAGGTGTCCCGCCCCGGGGCTCGCCGTTCGCACCCGCGAACCGGGGCCGCCGTTCGCCTCCGGGAGCCGGGCCGGTCCACCACCCTGCCCCGATGGCTGATCTGACCGATCCGACCGATCTGGAACGGCTGCTGGTCCGGCAGGGCGGCCTGGTCACCCGGACCCAGGCGATCGCCTACGGCGTTCCTGCCCGCACCGTCGCGCGACGGGTGTCCTCCGGGGCCTGGCGGGCGCGGCACCCCGGGGTCTACCTGGTCGCCGGTCATCGGGTCACCGACGAGACCCGGGTCCGGGCGGCGTGGCTCTGGGGCGGCGCCCGCTGCGTCGTGACCGGGCCCGCGGCCGCGTACTGGCTGGGGATGCGTCCCGGTGCCCCGGCCGAGGTGCTGCTCGCCGTCCCGTCGACGGTGCAGCGGGCCCGGCGGCCGGGGGTGCGTCTGCGTCGCCGCACCCTGGACCCGGCCGACCGGGTCGTCCACCGGGGCATCGTCGTGACCGCGACGCCGCTGACCGTGCTGGAGACGGCCGCGGCGCTCGGTGGCACCGACGGGCCCGCGTTCCTGGCCCGGGCGCTGCAACGGTGGGTGTCCCACGACGAGCTGCACGCGGCGTACTGCCGGGTGGCGGGTACACCGGGGATCGCGGCCGCCGCGCGGTTGCTCGTCGCGGCGGGGGACCGGGCCGACTCCGCCCTGGAACGACGGCTGCTGCGGCTGCTGCGCGAGGCCCGGCTCCCCGGGCTCGTGCGGGCGATGCCGTTCGGGCCCTGGACGGTCGACCTCGCCTTCCCCGCGGCACGGGTGGCGGTCGAGGTCGACGGCTGGGCCTGGCACAGCGACCCGGAGCGGTTCCGGGCCGACCGGCGCAAGCAGAACGCGCTGGTCGCGGCCGGGTGGACGGTGCTGCGGTTCACCTGGTCGGACGTGCACGACCGGCCGGGCGAGACGGTGGGGCGGATCCGGCGGGCCGTCGGTGATCGCGCCGCCTGAGGGGTCCGGTGCCGGATCCGGCACCGGATCCCTCGGAGGAGACGATCACTCGTCGCGGACCTGGGTCCCCGGCTTGGCAGTGACCGGCTCGTAGGAGTCCGGGCCCAGCACCTCACCGGAGGACAGGATCCGGATCTCCCCGGTCTGCACGAGCACCGGCGGCCCCGCGGCGACGATGGACGGTGCCGACGGCCGCCCGGGGGCGAGCACGTTGAAGAACAGGTTGAGCAGCACCGCGACGATCGCCGCCGAGCTGATGCCGGAGTGGAAGATCGTCGCGAACCACTCCGGGAAGTTCGCCCAGAAGTCCGGCGACACCACCGGGATCAGACCGAACGCCACCGCCGCCGCGACGATCACCATGTTGTTGGTGTTGCGGTACTCGACCGAGGCGAGCGTCCGGATGCCGCTGGCGGCGACCGTGCCGAACAGCACGATCCCGGCCCCGCCGAGCACCGGCTGCGGGATCGCCGAGAACACCGCCGAGGCCATCGGCGAGAGCCCCAGCACCAGCAGGAGCAGCCCGCCCGCGGCGACGGCGAACCGGCTCCGGATCCCGGTCAGCGCGACCAGGCCGACGTTCTGGGCGAACGCCGTCGCGGGGAAGGAGTTGAACACCGGCGCGAGCGCCGAGGCCGCCATGTCCGCGCGCAGGCCGTCCCCGACCCGGCGGGAGTCCACCTCGGCCCCGACGACCTCGCCGACCGCGAGGATGTCCGCGGTCGTCTCCACCATGACCACCAGGATGACGATGACCATCGAGACGATCGCGCCGATCTCGAACAGCGGCCCGCCGAACGCGAACGGCGTCGGGATGGCGGCCACGCTCGCCTCGCCCACCTTCGCGAAGCTGCTCAGCCCCAGCACCAGGGCGACGACGGTGCCCACCAGCAGGCCGAGCAGCACCGAGAGCCGGGAGACGACCCGGATCTTGCTGGCGACGATCACGACCAGGAAGGTGAACGCGGCCAGCGCGATGTTCGGCAGCGAGGCGAACGCGGGGTTGGGCACCGTCGCGCCGGCGACCGTGACCGTCTCCCGGCCGGTGATCCACCCGGTCGCCACCGGCATCAGCGACAGCCCGATGACGGTGATGATCGACCCGGTGACCACCGGCGGGAACAGCCGCACCACCTTCGCGAAGAACGGCGAGATGAGCAGCCCGACCAGCGCGGCCACGATCACCGCGCCGAAGACGACGCGCAGGCCGTCGGTGCCGTCGTCGCCGATGATCGCGATCATCGTCGACACCGAGGCGAACGAGGTGCCCTGCACCAGCGGCAGCTGGGAGCCGAAGAACGGCAGCCCGAGCGTCTGCAGGAGCGTCGCGAGCCCGCTCACGAACAGTCCGCTGGCCACCAGGACGGCGCTCTGCGCGGGGTCGAGCCCGGCCGCGCCGCCGATGATGATCGGGACGGCGATGACGCCGCCGAACATCGCGAGAACGTGCTGCACGCCGTAGCCCACCGTGGGTCCGAGGCCGAGCCGGTCGTCCTCGGGGCGGGGGCCTGTCGTGGCGGTCGTGCGTCGGCCGGTCGTCGCCGGCGCGTCCGCGTCGTCGGTGCTCATGGGCGTCCCCTCGGTGCGGAGGTGGTGGGATGGGTCAGACCGACGACGGGACGTCGGTCCACGCCTCCGGCGCCGGGGTCACGCCGTCGCGGACGACGGTGCCCTCGATCAGGCCGTAGGGGCGGTCCGCGGCGTAGAACACCTCGTTCGGGTTCTTGAGGCCGAACGGGGAGAGGTCGGACAGGAAGTGGTGCTTGTTGGGCATCGCGAACCGGATCTCGGCGACGCCGTCGCACGCCTCGATGCCGGCGCGGCCCATCTCGTAGAGCGACTGCTGCAGTGCGAGCGAGTGGGTGGTGGCGAACGCGGACAGCATCGCCGCGCCGATCGTGTCGTAGGCGGCGTTGTAGTCGATCCCGGCGGCGACGGCCTCGGGCAGGTAGCGCCAGCGCGCGGTGACCGAGGTGGCCAGGATGCGGTCGTCGGTCTCGACCAGGGTCGTGTAGCGGTCCCGGGGGAAGCCGTGGAACTCGCTGCCGGTGGACTTCAGCACGGTGAGGTCCTTCAGCCCTGCGGTGACGTGGGTGGCCCCACCGACCTTCTGCACGGTGGCGAGCCGGGTGGCGCGGCCCTTGCGGACGAAGGAGTGGTCGTGCCCCGCGCCGTCGACGACGATCCGCTCCCACTCGTAGAGCTCGGCCTGCCACAGCCCGCCGGTGATCCACTCGAACTCGCCGGTGAAGTGGTCCCCGAGCAGCATCAGGAACTCCTCGGGGGAGGTGATCCCGTGCTCGGCGGCGAAGGCGTAGACGACGTTCTTCTGGGTGTCGGTGGCGACGACCTTGGAGTTGTCCCCGGCCAGGTAGCTGCTCTCCAGCGCCGCGCCGCGCAGCTGGCTGGTGACGTTGAGATCGGTGATCTCGTGCCGGGCGGTGTCGCGCACGACCCGCACCACGCGGACCTCCGCCTTGCCGTACTTGTTGTCGCCGAGGTGGACCGAGACGGACATGTCAGCTCCCGAGGTAGGTGGAGTAGGAGTAGGGCGACAGCAGCAGCGGGACGTGGTGGTGGCGGTCGGTGCGCTCCGGCCGGAACGCGATCGACACCTCCGGGAAGAACGGGCTCGGCGTCGTGAACGTGATCCGGTGCAGCACCCCCGCGGTGAGCGCGGCGGAGTCCGGGGCGCGCCAGCGCCCGTCGTCGTCGGTGGTGCCCGAGGCCAGGACGGTCCCGTCGGCGCCGGCCAGGGTCACCGGGACGCCGGTGGCCGGGCGGCCCGCCGCGGCGTCGAGGACGTGGGTGGAGAAGCTGCTCATGCCAGCACCTGCCGCATCCGCAGCGCGGTGATCTCGGCCAGCTGCCCGGCGGCCTCGGCGCGCTCGGTGGCCGGGTCGTTGCCCAGCCTGCGCTCCAGCTCGGCCAGGATCTGGTCCGCGTCGCGGCCCGCGGCGCGGATCAGGAAGAGGTGGCCGAACCGCTGCTCGTAGGCGGCGTTGCCCGCGGCGAGCCGGGCCGCGGTGTCCGCCCCGGAGTCCACACCGGACTGCTCGGAGCGGGAGAAAGCGGCACCGTCGGCGTGCGCGCCACCGGGGCGCTCGCCGATCCGGGGGTGCCCGGCGAGGGCGGCGTCGATCTGCGCGGTGTCGAGGGCGAGCACCGCCTTCTCCGCCGCGGCGACGGCGTCGTCGACGCGGGCGTAGGGCCGGCCGGCGAGGAACCGGTCGGCCCAGGCGGACGAGGTGACGCAGGCCCGCAGGACGGGGCGCAGCTCGTCCGGCGGCGCGGTGTTGAGATGATCGAGGGACAGTGCGTCCGACATGGGCCCTGCTTCCGTGCGGTTCCGCACATTCCATGATGCGGAATCGTGATTCCGAACGATGTCAGTGTTGGTGTCGGGAAGACGCGGTGTCAAGGCTCACCGTGCGGTGTCCGGACACGGTGGAGGTCCCGATGTGCCGGTCCCGGCACCGGGTGTCGTCGGATCCCGGTGGGGCGCAGGGGGGCTCCGGGCCTCCACGGTGGTCCGTGCCGGCGGCGTGGCGCACCCGCCCCGCCCCGAACGTCACGCAGTCGTCACCGCCGGTGATCTCTCGTCACGTGATGTCCGGAACATCCGGTTCATCGGGCTGCGCCGTCACACAGTCGTCACATCCGGGCAACCGTGCGCGACGGGTGCGCGACGGAGCATTCGTCCCCGGCGGCCCCCGACCCGGCTGCCGAAGGAGCGGAGATGACCCAGGAGATGAGCTCGCCGGCGACGACCGACGGCGCGCCGACCGCCGTCGGCGCGGCGCGCGAGACGCTCGAGGACTACACGCTGCGGTTCGCGCCGCGCAGCTACCGGCGTTGGTCGCCCGGGGTGGTCGGGGTGACCGCGCTCGGCGGGATCGCCTACCTCGCCGACTTCGCGATCGGGGCCAACATCGGCATCGCCTACGGCACGACGAACGCGTTGTGGGGGATCCTCGTCTTCGCCCTGGTGGTGATCGCGACCGGCACGCCGGTGGCCTACTACGCCGCGCGCTACAACCTCGACCTCGACCTCATCACCCGCGGCAGCGGCTTCGGCTACTACGGCTCGATCCTCACCAACGTCATCTTCGCGACGTTCACCTTCATCTTCTTCGCCCTCGAGGGCTCGATCATGGCCCAGGGCCTCGAGCTCGGACTGGGCATCCCGGTCTGGCTCGGCTACGCGCTGTCCACCGTGGTGATCTTCCCGCTGGTCGTCTACGGGATGTCGCTGCTGTCGAAGCTGCAGCTGTGGACGACCCCGTTGTGGCTGGTCCTGATGGTGCTGCCCTTCGGCTACCTGCTGTTCGCCCACCCCGACTCGGTGTCGACCTTCCTGGCCTACCAGGGCGAGGACGGGATGGGCACGCCGAGTCTCGGTTCGGTCATGCTCGCCGCCGGGGTCTGCCTGTCGCTGATCGCCCAGATCGCCGAGCAGATCGACTACCTGCGGTTCATGCCCCCGAAGACCCCGGAGAACGCGCGCCGCTGGTGGACCGCGACGCTGCTCGCCGGGCCGGGCTGGGTGCTGTTCGGCGCGGCGAAGCAGGTCGTCGGGCTGTTCCTGGCGGTCTACTTCATCGCCAACGTCGCCGGCGGTGCCGAGGTCGCGAACGAGCCCGTGCAGCAGTTCCTGCTCATCTACCAGGACCTCATGCCGGGCTGGCTGGCCATCACCCTGGCCGTCGTGCTGGTCGTCATCAGCCAGATCAAGATCAACGTCACGAACGCCTACTCGGGCTCGCTGGCGTGGACGAACTCCTTCACCCGCATCACCGGGCACTACCCGGGTCGGCTGGTGTTCCTCGGGGTCAACCTGCTGATCGCGCTGGTGCTGATGGAGGCGAACATGTTCGACTTCCTCAACACCATCCTCGGCTTCTACGCCAACATGGGCATCGCCTGGATCGTGGTCGTCGCGACCGACATCGTCGTCAACAAGTACCTGCTCAAGATCTCGCCGAAGGTCCCGGAGTTCCGCCGCGGCATGCTCTACGCGGTGAACCCGGTCGGCTTCGGGTCGGTCGTCGTGGCGGGCGGGCTGTCCATCGCGACGTTCTTCGGCGCGCTCGGCAGCGCGGTCCAGCCGTTCTCGCCGGTGGTGGCGATCGTCCTCGGGTTCGTCCTGCCGCCGGTGCTCGCGGTGGCGACCCGAGGCCGCTACTACCTGCGACGCACCGACGACGGCATCGACGAGCCGATGTTCGACGAGCACGGCAACCCCTCCGCCGCCGTCCTGAACTGTCGCTCGTGCGGACAGGACCTGGAGCGCCCGGACATGACGGCGAGCGCGGCGGGTGGGCACGTCTGCTCGCTGTGCCTGGCGACCGACCGTGCCAAGGAGCACGTGCTGCCCGCGCAGCCCTGAGGTCCGCGGCCGGGCTCCCGGCCGCGGCCGGGCACGGTCACACCGGCGCGGGGACCGGACCCGCGGCCGCCACGGCGGCGGCGAGCCGGCGGCCCGCGGTGACGGCGTCGTGCCCGACGGCGGTCGCGAGCACGCCGCGCACCGCCAGCGGGGACAGGCTCCAGCCCGGCCCGGCGGCCGCGGCCACCGGGCCCGGAGCGTCGACGAGCACCTCGGTGCCCAGCACCCGGTGCCCGCCGAGATGGGCAGGGGAGCCGTCGAGCAACGGGTCGCCGATCTCCTGGGTCTGCACCAGCAGCGGCCGGCCGTCCTGGGTGATCCGCACGGTGCCGCGGTAGCGGCCGGGTCGCTCGCCGGTGCGGCCGGCGACCAGGACGTCACGGGCGTGCAGCGACGCGGTCGCGGCCAGCTCCACGTCCAGGACGGTCTCGTGGTGGGCGCGTGCGGTGACCACCGTCGGCTCGGGCAGGTGGGTCAGCGAGCCGCCCTCGCCGACGGTGCAGCGCAGCACCGTCCGGCTCGGTCGGCCGGGGCCGCCGCCCGGCAGCGCGACGGCGGCGGCGACGCCGCACAGCGTCAGGTGCGCGCTCGGCCCGACGGTGACGACGAGCTCGACGTCGTCACCGGCCAGCGGGGTCGACGCCGATCCGACCAGGTGCACCACCGCACCGTCGGCCCCGGCCCCGGCGGCGCCCCGGCGGGGGATCAGCGCGAGCGGGGACTGCGCCCGCAGGCGCCGGACGACGGTCCGGCCGTCGTGCTCGTCGACGACCAGCTCGGCGCGTGCCCGCACCTCAGACCGTGGCGCGGACGGCGGCGACCTGCTCGCACACCCACGCCCCGACCTCGGTCGCGCCCGGGTCCTCCACCAGCGACTGCGCGATCACCGGAAGCTCCCCGCGGATCCGCGCGGCGTCGCCGGTCATGACCCCGAGGTCGGCGCCCACCAGCGGCGCCAGGTCGGTCTTGTTGATCACCAGCAGGTCGGCGGTGGTGACACCCGGGCCGCCCTTGCGCGGCACCTTGTCCCCACCGGCGACGTCGACGACGAAGATCTGCCGGTCCACCAGCCCGCGGGAGAACACCGCGGTCAGGTTGTCCCCGCCGGACTCGACCAGCACGAGCTCGAGCCCGCCGTCGACGTCGGCGAAACGCTCCTCCAGCAGCTCGACCGCGTCGAGGTTGGCGGTGATGTCGTCGCGGATGGCGGTGTGCGGGCAGCAGCCGGTCTGCACGGCCTCGACCCGCTCCGGCGCGAGGACGGCGTTGCGGCGCAGGAAGTCGGCGTCCTCGGTGGTGTAGATGTCGTTGGTGACCACGGCGAGACGGACCCGCCCGGCGAGGCTGCGGGCCAGCGCCGCGACCAGCGCGGTCTTGCCGGAGCCGACCGGGCCGCCGATGCCGATGCGCACCGCGCGACCGCCGGCGGGGGCCGGGGCGTGGTGGTCGTGGTCGGTGACCGTCGGGTCGAAGCTGATCACGTGGCCGTGACCGTGGCCGGTCGTTGCGGACTCAGGAGGCAAAGAGACGCACCCTCTCGCGGTGGTGGTGGACGTGGGACTCGGCCATGAGGTCGAGCAGCGGCGCCCCGGGCGCCGGGAGATCGGCGGGGTCGCCCCCGGCCAGGGCCGCGGCCTCGGCGGCCAGGGCCTCCAGCTCGTCGCCGAGGGCGACGACGGCGGTGTTGACGGCGAACGGGTCCAGCCCGAGCAGCCGCACCGCCGCCGACGCGGGCCCGGACACGGCGAGGTAGCCGACGCAGCGGGCCGCCGCGGCCGGCGGCTCCCCGGCCGCGCCGACGACGACCCCGACGAGCAGCGGGTGGTGCGGCCGCCGGTGGACCGCGACCAGGGCGTCGAGGGCGGCCGACGGCCACGCCGAGCGGACCGCGCGCAGTGACGCCCGGCCCTGGGACCGGGACGCCTCCCGCTGGGCCGCCGAGGGGGTGCGCGCGTCGAGTGCGGCGTCGAGCTCCGCCCACCCGGCGCCGCTCCCCGCAGCGAGGTCGGCAGCGGGGCCGGCGGCGAGGTCGGCGGCGGCCGCGGCGGCGCAGGCGGCGACCCGGCCCGCGGTGCGCAGCCGCCCCCGGAGGAAGGCGTGCAGCGACGCGACGTCGGTGACCAGGCCGCGGTCGGCGGCCTCCTCCAGACCTCCGGAGTGCACGTGCCCGCCGCCGGGGAACCGGGCGTCGGACAGGACGAGCGAGGCGAGCATCAGAACAGGAAGTACCGCTGCGCCATCGGCAGCTCGGCGACCGGGGCGGGCTCGACGACGTCGCCGTCGATCGTCACGGTGAACGAGTCCGGGTCGACCCGCACGTCCGGGGTCGCGTCGTTGAGGAGCATCCCGGCCTTGCGCACCGAGCGCGTGTCGGCCACCGGCACCGCGGGGGTCGCCAGACCGAGCCGGTCGGGGACGCCCTCGTCGAGGGCCGATGGGGCCATGAACGTCAGCGACCCCAGCGCCGCGGGGGTGTGGGCGTAGCCGAACATCGGCCGGCCGTACACCGGGCCCGGGGTCGGGATGGAGGCGTTCGCGTCGCCCATCTGCGCCCACACGGCGAACCCGCCCTTGAGCACGACCTCGGGGCGCACCCCGAAGAACTTCGGCTCCCACAGCACCAGGTCGGCGAGCTTGCCGACCTCGACCGACCCGATGTGCTCGGCGGCGCCGTGCGCCAGCGCCGGGTTGATCGTGTACTTCGCGACGTAGCGCCGGGCACGCAGGTTGTCGGCGCGGTCGGAGTCGCCGGGCAGCGGCCCGCGGGCGGCCTTCATGACGTGCGCGGTCTGCCAGGTCCGGATGACGACCTCGCCGATGCGGCCCATCGCCTGGGAGTCCGAGCTCATCATCGAGATCGCGCCCAGGTCGTGCAGCACGTCCTCGGCGGCGATCGTCGTCGGGCGGATCCGGGACTCGGCGAACGCCAGGTCCTCGGGCACCGACGGGTTGAGGTGGTGGCACACCATGAGCATGTCGAGGTGCTCGTCGAGGGTGTTGACGGTGTGCGGCCGGGTCGGGTTCGTCGACGACGGCAGGACGTGCCCCGTGCCGACGACCTCGATGATGTCCGGGGCGTGCCCGCCGCCCGCGCCCTCGGTGTGGAAGGCGTTGATCGAGCGGCCGTCGATCGCGGCCAGCGTGGACTGCAGGAACCCGGCCTCGTTGAGGGTGTCGGTGTGGATCGCGGCCTGCACGCCGGTCTCCTCGCACACCCGCAGGCAGGCGTCGATCGCCGACGGGGTGGTGCCCCAGTCCTCGTGCAGTTTGAACCCGCCCGCTCCGGCCCGCAGCTGCTCGTGCAGTGCCTCGTGCGACGTGGTGTTGCCCTTGCCCATCAGGAGCAGGTTCACCGGCTGGTGGTCCATGGCCGCCAGCATCCGGCCGATGTTCCAGGGGCCGGGGGTGACGGTGGTGGCCTTCGAGCCGTCCACTGGCCCGGTGCCGCCACCGAACAGCGTCGTGACGCCGGAGGCGAGTGCGGTCTCGACCAGCTGCGGGCAGATGAAGTGGACGTGCGCGTCGACCGCGCCCGCGGTGAGGATGCGGCCGTTGCCGGCCAGCACCTCGGTGCCGGGCCCGATGACCAGGGCGGGGTCGACGCCGTCCATGGTGTCGGGGTTGCCGGCCTTGCCGATGGCGACGATCCGGCCGTCCTTCACGCCGACGTCGGCCTTCACCACACCCCAGTGGTCCAGCACGACGGCACCGGTGATCACGAGGTCCGGGCAGTCCGCGGCGAGGACGGCGGCCTGGCCCATCGACTCCCGGATCACCTTGCCGCCGCCGAACAGCACCTCGTCGCCGGACGCCGGGCCGCGGGAGCGGTCCTCGGTGACCTCGATCAGCAGGTTCGTGTCCGCGAGCCGGATCCGGTCGCCGACGGTCGGGCCGTACAGGTCGGCGTAGCGCGCTCGGTCGATGCTCACTGCTCGTAGCTCCGCTCGTCGAGGGCGCCGGCCCGTTCGGGGCGCAGACCGGGGACCCTGCGTGCCCCGGCGATCGGCACCAGTGTCACCTCGCGCTCCACCCCGGGCTCGAACCGCACCGAGGTCCCGGCGGGGACGTCGAGCCGGTGTCCCCAGGCGGCGTCGCGGTCGAAGGACAGGCCGGGGTTCGCGGCGGCGAAGTGGTAGTGCGAGCCGACCTGCACCGGGCGGTCCGCGGCGTTGACCACGGTCAGGGTCAGTCGGGGGCGGCCGGGGTGCAGCTCGACCGGCTCCTCGCCGACGAGGATCTCGCCGGGGGTCACGCGATCGGCCCGTGCACGGTGACGAGCTTCGTGCCGTCCGGGAAGGTGGCCTCCACCTGGACCGAGTCGAGCATCTCCGGGACGCCGTCGAGGACGTCGTCGCGGGTCAGGACCTCCCGGCCGCTGCTCATCAGCTCGCTGACGGTGCGGCCGTCGCGGGCGCCCTCCAGGACGTGCTCGGTGATCAGGGCGACCGACTCCGGGTAGTTCATCCGCAGACCCCGCTCGCGTCGCCTGCGGGCGACGTCGGCGGCGACGTGGACGAGGAGCTTGTCGCGCTCGCTCGGACTGAGAGCGTGTTTGGAAATTCTAGTGGGTTGAGGGTGTCGTGTGTTTCTGCTGGCGGGTGGCGGGGTATCCACGGGCGATGCGGCGGGTGATGGTGTTGATCGCGGCCCAGCGGATCATGGCTTCGGATGTGGTGGGGTGGCGTTCGTAGTCTCGGGCCAGGCGTCGGTGTGCGGTGAGCCAGGCCAGGGTCCGTTCGACCACCCACCTTCGTGGAGGACGGTGAATCCGCGCTGCTCGGGTGGCTTGCGGATGATCTCGATCGTTGTCTGCAGGATCGTGGCGGCCCAGTCGAGCAGTCGCCCGGCGAAGCCGGCGTCGGCGTAGACGAACCGCACCCTGGTGCGCAGGTAGAGGTTGAGCAGGATCGGCTTGGCGCCGTCGCGGTCCTGTACCGAGGCCGAGCACACCATCGTGGTCAGCAGCAGACCGAGGGTGTCGGTCACGATGAACCGTTTCCGTCCGCCTGTCTTCTTCCCGGCGTCGTAGCCGCGGGAGTCCTGGCCGACGGTGTCGGCGCCCTTGACCGACTGGGAATCGATGATCCCCGCACTCGGCTCCGGATCACGGCCCTCGGCGATACGTAACTGCCCCCGCACGACCGGGAGGATCTTCTCGGTGACCTTCTGCTGTTCCCACTGGTTGAAGTACCAGTAGACGGTCTGCCAGGGCGGGAAGTCCACCGGCAACGCCCGCCAGGCACACCCGGTCCGCACGACATACAAGATCGCGTCCAGCACGTCCCGACGAGCATGAGCAACAGGCCGCCCCCCGCCGCGCGAGCGGCGGTAACAACGGCTCGATCACCACCCACTGGGCATCACTGGTGTCCGAGGGGTACCGGCGCGGTCGTTCCTGCATGCCGACCACGATGGAGCACCCCAGCCGTGTCGACCATCCCGACACACCCACCATTTCCAAACACGCTCTCAGGGCCGACACCTGCCCGAACCGCTGTACCGCCACGCTCCACCACGAGTACCGGGCGTGCTCCGGAACCCTGCTCAGGGCGTAGTCGTCCGTACCGACCCCCCGCTCATCTCGGTCTCCTCTCGGCTGGTCGGGAGAACGGTAGGTGCAGGTCAGGGCCGGGTCACGGGGCGATGTGCCCGGTCCGGGGTCACTGACTGTGCAGATCGGCCCTTCCCGGCCGCCGAGCGGCGGGCGTCCTAGTCTCGTTGCATGCGTTTCGGACTCTTCGTGCCCCAGGGCTGGCGCCTCGACCTCGTCGCATCGACCCCACCGCGCAGTGGGACGTGATGCGCGGCCTCGCCGAGCACGCCGACCGCGGCGACGTCTGGGAGTCGGTCTGGGTCTACGGACCACTTCCACACCGTCCCCGCGCCCACCGACGAGGCCTGCACGAGGCGTGGAGCCTGATGGCCGCCTTCGCCGCGACGACCGAGCGGGTG
>NZ_JAHLJA010000234.1:0-5578 GCF_020496245.1 Pseudonocardia sp. ICBG601
GGACCCGGACTCAGACCGTCAGACCGGAGAACAGCAGGACCGCCAGTCCGAGGCCGACGGCCAGGTTGACCCCGGTCGCCGCGGCGAACACACCGATCGGGCGCCACCCGGCCTCCCGCAGCGGTGCCATCCGGAACTCCAGGCCGATCGAGACGAAGGCCAGGATCAGGAACGTAGTCCGGAAGGCGTTGACGTCGCTGATCAGCGGCTTCGCGACGTCGGAGCCGGCGGTCGCGACGAACACGGTCGCGATCATCGAGGCGGCGAGGAATCCGAGCACGAACTTGGGGAAGCGCTCCCAGAACTCGCGCGGGCCGGCCGGCCCGCCGAGCCGCTGCGCTCGACCTTCAGCGTGAAGTAGGCCGTCAGCGCCACCGCGACGACGCCCAGCAGCGCGTTCTGGGTGGTCTTCACGATGGTCGCGATCTGCAGCGCCTCCTCGCCGACGATCGCCCCGGCCGCGCTGACCGCGGCGGTGGTGTCGATGTTGCCGCCGATCCACGCACCGGCGACGGCGGGCGACAACCCCAGCGCCCCGACGGCGGCGGGCAGCAGGAAGATCGACGGCAGCGCGAAAGAGGATCACCAGGCTGGCCGTGTAGGCGAGCTGCTCCTTGCGGGCCTGCACCGCGCCGGCGGCCGCGATCGCCGCGCTGACGCCGCAGATGGACACCGCGGACGCCAGCAGGGCGCGGAGCTTGTCGTCGACCCCGGCCCGCCCGGCGAGCCACCAGGTGAAGCCGAAGACCACGGTGATCAGGACGACCGCCTGCACCACGGCCGGTCCGGCGGCGCGGACGATGACCGAGAAGTCGATCGAGGCGCCGAGCAGGACCAGACCGGTCTTGATGAAGAACTCGGTGCGGAAGCCGCCCGAGAGCCGTTCGCGCAGCCCGGTCAGGGTGAGCACGACGTTGCCGAGCAGCCCGAGCGCGATCGCGTAGACCGGGTACTCGATCGCGTCGGCGATCCCGGACAGCGCGGTGCCCTCGGCGGCGTCCGGGACGGTCTGTTCGAGGTAGCGGACGAGTCCGCCGAGGACGAGGACGACCGCGACGCCGCCGAGCCTCCACAGGACGGGGGGCGGGTCGGCGCTTGTGTCCCGGTGTCGGGCCCGGTCTCCGGCTGGGTCTGCGGCTGGGTCTGCGGCGCGGTCGGCGGCGTGGTCCGTGGCTCGGTCGGTCGGCCGGCGTGCTGGTCGGTCACGGGACCAGCCCCCCGGCCAGAGCCCGGACAGGATCAGGACGAGCAGGAGGAGGCCGACGACCGTCGCGGCCCAGTCCTCGTTCAGGGCGAGGCGCCGCTGTGCGGGGACGTCCCCGGGCTCGTGGTCGGTGCCGGCGTGGGTGTCGGACGGGGTGCTCACGGGTGGCCCCCGGAGGTGGTGCGGGACATGGAGTTCCTCCACGACGAGTGGGTGCGCGGGTACACGGCGGCGCGTGACCCGGCCGGGCCACGCGCGTCAGAACCGCGGACAGAACTCGTGGTAGGCGTGCGGCCGCCGGGACGGCCAGAACTCCTCCCGGTGTCGCGCGAGGTGCGCGAGGACCGCGGGGTGCGTCGCGCAGCGACGGGACACCGGGGCGGTCATGGCCCCGATCGTGCGCTGTCGGGACGAAGCGGACAAGGTGTCGCCCACGGGACGGACGGGGTGTCCGGACACCGCATCCGCCCGGCCCGTGGGGAGGTCAGCCGGTGGAGACCGGCTGCTCCTGGTCGACCGGCGTCGCCGCGTCCTCGGTCCGGCTGCGGCGCAGCCGGGTGACCGCCGCGCCGATCGCCAGCGCCCACAGCACGAGGATGACGGCGTAGACGGCCGCGGTCACCGCACCGCTCGCGTCGGCGGCCCGCAGCAGCGTCCGGGCGTTGGTGAGGATGATGACGCCGCCGACCGCCGAGCCCAGGACCGGCGCCGGGATGCGGGTGACGAGCCAGGCCGCCAGCGGCGCGGCCAGCACCCCGCCGATCAGCAGCCCGCCGATGGTGGAGGGGTCGAGCACCTCGTGGCCGAGCCCGACGAGGAACCCGGCGCTCGCGGCGAGCGCCACCAGGAACTCCGAGGCGCTGACCGAACCGACGACGGTGCGCGGTGCGGTCCGTCCGGCGCTGAGCAGGGCCGGGGTGGAGACCGGGCCCCCCCGCCGCCGCCGGACGCGTCGACGAAGCCGGCGACCAGGCCGAGCGGGGACAGGAACCGGGCGCCGTGCGGGGAGGTGCGGGCGGTGGCGACCTTCGGCGGCCGCACGCTGAAGCGCAGCAGGACGTAGACGCCGAGGGCGAGCAGGATCCCCGACATGAACGGGGCGGCGTTCTCGGTGGACAGCGCCGACAGCAGCGTCGCTCCCAGGAACGCGCCGACCGCACCCGGCACGCCCAGCTTGAGGACGAGCTTCCAGTCGACGTTGCCGAAGCGCCAGTGCGAGGCGCCGGAGGCGAGCGTGGTGCCGACCTCGGCCAGGTGCACCGAGGCGCTCGCGGTGGCCGGGTTGATCCCGGCGAAGACCAGCAGCGAGGTCGAGGTGATGCCGTAGGCCATGCCGAGCGCGCCGTCGACCAGCTGGGCCGCGAGGCCGACGAGGGCGAAGACGATGAGTGTGGGCACGGACGATCCTTCCCGGACTGCCGGCGGACGCGGTCCCGGGCCCCGGCGCGTCCCGGTGGGGGACGCGGGTGCGGGGGCGGCCGCGGTCACGGTGACCGGTGGTGTGGTGGGGTGGCGCTCGGCGCCGTGGGACGGGTCAGCGAGCGCGACAGAACTCGTCGAACGCGTCGAGCCGGCGCGACGGCCAGAACCGCTCGAGGTGCGCGACGAGGTGCCAGGACACCGCCGGATCCGCCTGCGAGCGGCCGGGTGACAGGACCCGGTCGGCGGGCGTGGCGGTGGTGGTCACCGATCCATGGTGGAACGCGAGCGGGGTGTCGACAAGCCGACGTCCGCAGGTCGGGACCGCGGTGAAGATGTCCGGACAACGGCTGTGACCAGCTGGTGTCGGGATGGTTCCGGGGTCGGCCCGCTGTCGTGGGCTGCGGCTGTGACCCGATACACCGGGGCCGGTCCGGACACCGTGCGCCGTCGCGCCCACCCGGTGATCGCCGGCAGTGAGAGGATCGGTGCCGGTTCGGGCACCGTTCCCCTCACTCGTCGCGATCATCGCCGGGTCGCGACGGTCGTCGTCGCGGGGCCGGGGACGACCGCGGCCCCGCACCCGGAGCGGGTGCGGGGCCGTCGGGCGTGGTCACCGTCAGCCGGCGGCCGGCACCGCCGCGAGCGGGTCGCCCACCAGCCCGGCCGCGAGCGTGTTGCCCGTCGGCGGGTCGATCAGCAGGAACCCGCCGGTCGTGCGGACGCGGGCGTAGGCGTCGACCGGCAGCGGGTCGGCGACGCGCAGCGACACCCGTCCGATGTCGTTGATCTCCAGCTTCTCCGGGGCGGGGGCGTAGGACACCGTCTCGGTGTCCAGCCGCGACCCCAGCGCCCCGACGATCACCTGGGTGGTGCGGGTGCCGTGCTTGAGCAGCAGTCGCGCGCCGGGCAGCAGCGGCTTCTCGGCCAGCCACACACAGCGTCGCGTCGATCTCGGAGGTGACCTCCGGGACGTCGGACGCGGCCGCGATCAGGGCGCCGCGGGGGGCGTCGATGTCGTCGGCGAGCAGCACCGTCACGCTGAGCCCGGCCCCGGCGGCCGCCAGCGGGCCGTCGGCGGTCCGGACCTCGGAGACGGTGGTGCGGTGCCCCTCGGGCAGGACGACGACCTCGTCGCCCGGACGGACGGTGCCCGAGGCGACCTGGCCCGCGTAGCCGCGGTAGTCGTGGAGCTCGTCCGTGCGGGGCCGGATCACGTACTGGACCGGCATCCGGAACGGGGCCGTGGTGTCCGGGCCCTCGACCGGGACCGACTCCAGGTGCTCCAGCAGCGTCGGCCCGGTGTACCAGGGGGTGTGCCCGCTGCGGGACGCCACGTTGTCCCCGACCAGCGCGGACACCGGGATGACCTGCACCGCGGCGTCGTCGAAGCCGAGCGAACGGGTGAGCTCGGTGAACTCGCGCTCGATGTCGGCGATCTTGGCCTCGTCGTACTCGATGAGGTCGATCTTGTTGATCGCCAGGACCAGACGCGGGACGCGCAGCAGCGACAGCACCGCGGCGTGCCGGCGGGTCTGGGAGACCACGCCGTTGCGGGCGTCGACCAGCAGCACCGCCAGCTCGGCGGTGGAGGCGCCGGTGACGGTGTTGCGGGTGTACTGCACGTGACCCGGGGTGTCGGCGAGCACGAACTCCCGCGGCGGCGTGCCGAAGTAGCGGTAGGCGACGTCGATGGTGATGCCCTGCTCGCGCTCGGCGCGCAGGCCGTCGACGAGCAGCGACAGGTCCGGGGTGGACATCCCTTGTCGACCGAGGCGCGCTCGACGGCCTCGATCTGGTCGGCCAGTACCGACTTGGTGTCGTAGAGCAGGCGCCCGACCAGGGTGGACTTGCCGTCGTCGACGGAGCCCGCCGTGGCGAAGCGCAGCAGGTCGCGCGGGGTGGCGGTGTCGACCATCAGAAGTAGCCCTCCTTCTTCCGGTCCTCCATCGCGGCTTCGGACAGCCGGTCGTCGGCCCGGGTCGCGCCACGCTCGGTGAGCCGCGACGCGGTGACCTCGGCGATGACCTCGTCGAGGGTGGTGGCGGTGGACTCGACGGCTCCGGTGCACGAGCCGTCGCCCACCGTGCGGTAGCGGATCGACCTGCGTTCCAGCTTCTCGCCGTCGCGCGCTCCGCCCCAGGGACCCTCGGCGAGCCACATGCCGTCGCGCTGGAACACCTCGCGCTCGTGCGCGTAGTAGATCGACGGCAGCTCGATGCCCTCGCGCCGGATGTAGCGCCAGACGTCGAGCTCGGTCCAGTTGGAGATGGGGAACACCCGGACGTGCTCGCCGGGGGCGTGCCGTCCGTTGTAGAGGGTCCACAGCTCCGGGCGCTGCTTGCGCGGGTCCCAGCGGCCGAACGCGTCGCGCAGGCTCATGATCCGCTCCTTGGCCCTGGCGCGCTCCTCGTCGCGCCGGCCGCCGCCGAACACGGCGTCGTAGCGGTGCTCGGCGATCGCGTCGAGCAGCGGCTGGGTCTGCAGCGGGTTGCGGGTGCCGTCGGCGCGCTCGACGAGCCGGCCGTCGGCGAGGTAGTCCTCGACGCGGGCGACGTCCAGGCGCAGCCCGTGCTGCGCGGCGACCCGGTCCCGGAACTCGATGACCTCGGGGTAGTTGTGCCCGGTGTCGACGTGCAGCAGACCGACGGCACCTTGGCCGGCGCGAACGCCTTGATCGCCAGGTGCACCAGCAGTGTCGAGTCCTTGCCACCGGAGAACAGGATCACCGGGCGGTCGAACTCGCCGGCGACCTCGCGGAACACGTGGATCGCCTCGGACTCCAGGGCGTCGAGCGCGTCCAGGGCCGGGGTCGTGACGGCGGGGGTCACGGCGGTCTCCTCCAGGGCGGTCATGCGTGCAGCCCGCACTCGGTCTTGGCGCGACCGGCCCAGCGACCGGAGCGGGGGTCCTCGCCGGGCTTCGGCTTCGCCGTGCAGGGGGCGCAGCCGATGC
>NZ_JAHLJA010000235.1:0-13892 GCF_020496245.1 Pseudonocardia sp. ICBG601
AACAGCAGGACCGCCAGTCCGAGGCCGACGGCCAGGTTGACCCCGGTCGCCGCGGCGAACACCCCGATCGGGCGCCACCCGGCCTCCCGCAGCGGTGCCATCCGGAACTCCAGGCCGATCGAGACGAAGGCCAGGATCAGGAACGTAGTCCGGAAGGCGTTGACGTCGCTGATCAGCGGCTTCGCGACGTCGGAGCCGGCGGTCGCGACGAACACGGTCGCGATCATCGAGGCGGCGAGGAATCCGAGCACGAACTTGGGGGAAGCGCTCCCAGAACTCGCGCGGGCCGGCCGGCCCGCCGAGCCGCTGCGCTCGACCTTCAGCGTGAAGTAGGCCGTCAGCGCCACCGCGACGACGCCCAGCAGCGCGTTCTGGGTGGTCTTCACGATGGTCGCGATCTGCAGCGCCTCCTCGCCGACGATCGCCCCGGCCGCGCTGACCGCGGCGGTGGTGTCGATGTTGCCGCCGATCCACGCACCGGCGACGGCGGGCGACAACCCCAGCGCCCCGACGGCGGCGGGCAGCAGGAAGATCGACGGCAGCGCGAAGAGGATCACCAGGCTGGCCGTGTAGGCGAGCTGCTCCTTGCGGGCCTGCACCGCGCCGGCGGCCGCGATCGCCGCGCTGACGCCGCAGATGGACACCGCGGACGCCAGCAGGGCGCGGAGCTTGTCGTCGACCCCGGCCCGCCCGGCGAGCCACCAGGTGAAGCCGAAGACCACGGTGATCAGGACGACCGCCTGCACCACGGCCGGTCCGGCGGCGCGGACGATGACCGAGAAGTCGATCGAGGCGCCGAGCAGGACCAGACCGGTCTTGATGAAGAACTCGGTGCGGAAGCCGCCCGAGAGCCGTTCGCGCAGCCCGGTCAGGGTGAGCACGACGTTGCCGAGCAGCCCGAGCGCGATCGCGTAGACCGGGTACTCGATCGCGTCGGCGATCCCGGACAGCGCGGTGCCCTCGGCGGCGTCCGGGACGGTCTGTTCGAGGTAGCGGACGAGTCCGCCGAGGACGAGGACGACCGCGACGCCGCCGAGCCTCCACAGGACGGGGGAGCGGGTCGGCGCTTGTGTCCCGGTGTCGGGCCCGGTCTCCGGCTGGGTCTGCGGCTGGGTCTGCGGCGCGGTCGGCGGCGTGGTCCGTGGCTCGGTCGGTCGGCCGGCGTGCTGGTCGGTCACGGGACCAGCCACCCCGGCCAGAGCCCGGACAGGATCAGGACGAGCAGGAGGAGGCCGACGACCGTCGCGGCCCAGTCCTCGTTCAGGGCGAGGCGCCGCTGTGCGGGGACGTCCCCGGGCTCGTGGTCGGTGCCGGCGTGGGTGTCGGACGGGGTGCTCACGGGTGGCCCCCGGAGGTGGTGCGGGACATGGAGTTCCTCCACGACGAGTGGGTGCGCGGGTACACGGCGGCGCGTGACCCGGCCGGGCCACGCGCGTCAGAACCGCGGACAGAACTCGTGGTAGGCGTGCGGCCGCCGGGACGGCCAGAACTCCTCCCGGTGTCGCGCGAGGTGCGCGAGGACCGCGGGGTGCGTCGCGCAGCGACGGGACACCGGGGCGGTCATGGCCCCGATCGTGCGCTGTCGGGACGAAGCGGACAAGGTGTCGCCCACGGGACGGACGGGGTGTCCGGACACCGCATCCGCCCGGCCCGTGGGGAGGTCAGCCGGTGGAGACCGGCTGCTCCTGGTCGACCGGCGTCGCCGCGTCCTCGGTCCGGCTGCGGCGCAGCCGGGTGACCGCCGCGCCGATCGCCAGCGCCCACAGCACGAGGATGACGGCGTAGACGGCCGCGGTCACCGCACCGCTCGCGTCGGCGGCCCGCAGCAGCGTCCGGGCGTTGGTGAGGATGATGACGCCGCCGACCGCCGAGCCCAGGACCGGCGCCGGGATGCGGGTGACGAGCCAGGCCGCCAGCGGCGCGGCCAGCACCCCGCCGATCAGCAGCCCGCCGATGGTGGAGGGGTCGAGCACCTCGTGGCCGAGCCCGACGAGGAACCCGGCGCTCGCGGCGAGCGCACCAGGAACTCCGAGGCGCTGACCGAACCGACGACGGTGCGCGGTGCGGTCCGTCCGGCGCTGAGCAGGGCCGGGGTGGAGACCGGGCCCCACCCGCCGCCGCCGGACGCGTCGACGAAGCCGGCGACCAGGCCGAGCGGGGACAGGAACCGGGCGCCGTGCGGGGAGGTGCGGGCGGTGGCGACCTTCGGCGGCCGCACGCTGAAGCGCAGCAGGACGTAGACGCCGAGGGCGAGCAGGATCCCCGACATGAACGGGGCGGCGTTCTCGGTGGACAGCGCCGACAGCAGCGTCGCTCCAGGAACGCGCCGACCGCACCCGGCACGCCCAGCTTGAGGACGAGCTTCCAGTCGACGTTGCCGAAGCGCCAGTGCGAGGCGCCGGAGGCGAGCGTGGTGCCGACCTCGGCCAGGTGCACCGAGGCGCTCGCGGTGGCCGGGTTGATCCCGGCGAAGACCAGCAGCGAGGTCGAGGTGATGCCGTAGGCCATGCCGAGCGCGCCGTCGACCAGCTGGGCCGCGAGGCCGACGAGGGCGAAGACGATGAGTGTGGGCACGGACGATCCTTCCCGGACTGCCGGCGGACGCGGTCCCGGGCCCCGGCGCGTCCCGGTGGGGGACGCGGGTGCGGGGGCGGCCGCGGTCACGGTGACCGGTGGTGTGGTGGGGTGGCGCTCGGCGCCGTGGGACGGGTCAGCGAGCGCGACAGAACTCGTCGAACGCGTCGAGCCGGCGCGACGGCCAGAACCGCTCGAGGTGCGCGACGAGGTGCCAGGACACCGCCGGATCCGCCTGCGAGCGGCCGGGTGACAGGACCCGGTCGGCGGGCGTGGCGGTGGTGGTCACCGATCCATGGTGGAACGCGAGCGGGGTGTCGACAAGCCGACGTCCGCAGGTCGGGACCGCGGTGAAGATGTCCGGACAACGGCTGTGACCAGCTGGTGTCGGGATGGTTCCGGGGTCGGCCCGCTGTCGTGGGCTGCGGCTGTGACCCGATACACCGGGGCCGGTCCGGACACCGTGCGCCGTCGCGCCCACCCGGTGATCGCCGGCAGTGAGAGGATCGGTGCCGGTTCGGGCACCGTTCCCCTCACTCGTCGCGATCATCGCCGGGTCGCGACGGTCGTCGTCGCGGGGCCGGGGACGACCGCGGCCCCGCACCCGGAGCGGGTGCGGGGCCGTCGGGCGTGGTCACCGTCAGCCGGCGGCCGGCACCGCCGCGAGCGGGTCGCCCACCAGCCCGGCCGCGAGCGTGTTGCCCGTCGGCGGGTCGATCAGCAGGAACCCGCCGGTCGTGCGGACGCGGGCGTAGGCGTCGACCGGCAGCGGGTCGGCGACGCGCAGCGACACCCGTCCGATGTCGTTGATCTCCAGCTTCTCCGGGGCGGGGGCGTAGGACACCGTCTCGGTGTCCAGCCGCGACCCCAGCGCCCCGACGATCACCTGGGTGGTGCGGGTGCCGTGCTTGAGCAGCAGTCGCGCGCCGGGCAGCAGCGGCTTCTCGGCCAGCCAACACAGCGTCGCGTCGATCTCGGAGGTGACCTCCGGGACGTCGGACGCGGCCGCGATCAGGGCGCCGCGGGGGGCGTCGATGTCGTCGGCGAGCAGCACCGTCACGCTGAGCCCGGCCCCGGCGGCCGCCAGCGGGCCGTCGGCGGTCCGGACCTCGGAGACGGTGGTGCGGTGCCCCTCGGGCAGGACGACGACCTCGTCGCCCGGACGGACGGTGCCCGAGGCGACCTGGCCCGCGTAGCCGCGGTAGTCGTGGAGCTCGTCCGTGCGGGGCCGGATCACGTACTGGACCGGCATCCGGAACGGGGCCGTGGTGTCCGGGCCCTCGACCGGGACCGACTCCAGGTGCTCCAGCAGCGTCGGCCCGGTGTACCAGGGGGTGTGCCCGCTGCGGGACGCCACGTTGTCCCCGACCAGCGCGGACACCGGGATGACCTGCACCGCGGCGTCGTCGAAGCCGAGCGAACGGGTGAGCTCGGTGAACTCGCGCTCGATGTCGGCGATCTTGGCCTCGTCGTACTCGATGAGGTCGATCTTGTTGATCGCCAGGACCAGACGCGGGACGCGCAGCAGCGACAGCACCGCGGCGTGCCGGCGGGTCTGGGAGACCACGCCGTTGCGGGCGTCGACCAGCAGCACCGCCAGCTCGGCGGTGGAGGCGCCGGTGACGGTGTTGCGGGTGTACTGCACGTGACCCGGGGTGTCGGCGAGCACGAACTCCCGCGGCGGCGTGCCGAAGTAGCGGTAGGCGACGTCGATGGTGATGCCCTGCTCGCGCTCGGCGCGCAGGCCGTCGACGAGCAGCGACAGGTCCGGGGTGGACATCCCCTTGTCGACCGAGGCGCGCTCGACGGCCTCGATCTGGTCGGCCAGTACCGACTTGGTGTCGTAGAGCAGGCGCCCGACCAGGGTGGACTTGCCGTCGTCGACGGAGCCCGCCGTGGCGAAGCGCAGCAGGTCGCGCGGGGTGGCGGTGTCGACCATCAGAAGTAGCCCTCCTTCTTCCGGTCCTCCATCGCGGCTTCGGACAGCCGGTCGTCGGCCCGGGTCGCGCCACGCTCGGTGAGCCGCGACGCGGTGACCTCGGCGATGACCTCGTCGAGGGTGGTGGCGGTGGACTCGACGGCTCCGGTGCACGAGCCGTCGCCCACCGTGCGGTAGCGGATCGACCTGCGTTCCAGCTTCTCGCCGTCGCGCGCTCCGCCCCAGGGACCCTCGGCGAGCCACATGCCGTCGCGCTGGAACACCTCGCGCTCGTGCGCGTAGTAGATCGACGGCAGCTCGATGCCCTCGCGCCGGATGTAGCGCCAGACGTCGAGCTCGGTCCAGTTGGAGATGGGGAACACCCGGACGTGCTCGCCGGGGGCGTGCCGTCCGTTGTAGAGGGTCCACAGCTCCGGGCGCTGCTTGCGCGGGTCCCAGCGGCCGAACGCGTCGCGCAGGCTCATGATCCGCTCCTTGGCCCTGGCGCGCTCCTCGTCGCGCCGGCCGCCGCCGAACACGGCGTCGTAGCGGTGCTCGGCGATCGCGTCGAGCAGCGGCTGGGTCTGCAGCGGGTTGCGGGTGCCGTCGGCGCGCTCGACGAGCCGGCCGTCGGCGAGGTAGTCCTCGACGCGGGCGACGTCCAGGCGCAGCCCGTGCTGCGCGGCGACCCGGTCCCGGAACTCGATGACCTCGGGGTAGTTGTGCCCGGTGTCGACGTGCAGCAGACCGAACGGCACCTTGGCCGGCGCGAACGCCTTGATCGCCAGGTGCACCAGCAGTGTCGAGTCCTTGCCACCGGAGAACAGGATCACCGGGCGGTCGAACTCGCCGGCGACCTCGCGGAACACGTGGATCGCCTCGGACTCCAGGGCGTCGAGCGCGTCCAGGGCCGGGGTCGTGACGGCGGGGGTCACGGCGGTCTCCTCCAGGGCGGTCATGCGTGCAGCCCGCACTCGGTCTTGGCGCGACCGGCCCAGCGACCGGAGCGGGGGTCCTCGCCGGGCTTCGGCTTCGCCGTGCAGGGGGCGCAGCCGATGCTCGGGTATCCGGCGTCGACCAGCGGGTTCACCAGGATTCCGTGCTCGGCGATGTAGGCGTCCATGTCCTCGTCGGACCAGGCGGCGATCGGGTTGACCTTCACCAGGCCGAACTTCTCGTCGTAGGTGACCAGCGGGGTGTTCGCCCGGGTCGGGGCCTCGACCCGGCGGACGCCGGTGACCCAGGCGTCGTAGCCGGACAGGGTCCGCTCCAGCGGGACGACCTTGCGCAGCGCACAGCAGCGGTCCGGCTCGCGGGCGAACAGGTCCTTGCCGTACTCGGCGTCCTGCTCGGCGACCGACTGGTCCGCCTGCGCGTTCACGATGCGCAGCTGCGGGTAGACGGCGTCGACCGCGTCGCGGGTGCCGATGGTCTCCGCGAAGTGGTAGCCGGTCTCCAGGAACAGCACGTCGACGTCCGGCTTCGCCCGCTGGGCGAGGTCGACCAGCACGGCGTCCTGCATGTTGGAGGCGACGATCAGCCGGTCGCCGAAGGTCTCCGCGGCCCAGGCGAGCACCTGCTCGGCGGTCGCGTCCGGACCGAGGTCGGCGGCACCGCGCTCGGCGGTGACCCGCAGGTCGTTCTCCAGGGCAACACTCATGATTCCGCTCCCGAGGTCTCGGGGACGCCGATCCCCACGAAGGTCACGACGAAGGTGCGCAGGCAGCCGGCGCACCACCAGGCGGCGCCGGGGACCTTGTCCGACCGTTCGGCCGGACGCAGGTCCTCCTCGCCGCAGTACGGGCAGTAGAACGTCGCGGCGCGCTCGCTCATTTCAGGTCCGCCTCGTCGGCCCGCAGGACCCACTGGGCGAAGCGCTCGTCGCCGTCGCGCTGCTCGGCGAAGCGGCGCACGATCCGCTCGACGTAGTCACCGAGCTCGGCGCTGGTGACCTTGAGCCCGCGCAGCTTGCGGCCGAACCCGGAGTCGAGCCCGAGGCCGCCGCCCAGGTGCACCTGGAAGCCCTCGACCTGGTTGCCGTCGGCGTCGGTGACGATCTGGCCCTTGAGCCCGATGTCGGCGACCTGGGTGCGGGCGCAGGCATTCGGGCAGCCGTTGAGGTGCAGCGTGATCGGCACGTCGGGGACGACGTCGGCGAGGCGCTTCTCCAGGTCCTCGACCAGCCGGATCGCCCGTTCCTTGGTCTCGACGATCGCGAGCTTGCAGAACTCGATGCCGGTGCAGGCCATCGTCGAACGACGCCAGGTCGACGGCCGGGCCGGCAGCCCGAGCTTGTTCAGGTCCTCGATCAGCCCGTCGAGCTTGTCGTCGGCCACGTCCAGCACGACGATCTTCTGGTACGGGGTGAACCGGATGCGGTCCGACCCGGCGCGCTCGGCGGCGTCGGCGACGGCGAGCAGCGTCGTGCCCGACACCCGGCCCGAGGGCGGGGCGACGCCGACGTAGTTGCGGCCGTCCTTCTGCTTGTGGACGCCGACGTGGTCGATCGGGCGCTCGGGGACCGCCGGAGCGGGGCCGTCGACCAGCTTCCGGCCCAGGTACTCGTCCTCCAGGACCTGGCGGAACTTCTCCGGGCCCCAGTCGGCGATGAGGAACTTGATGCGGGCGCGGTGGCGCAGGCGGCGGTAGCCGTAGTCGCGGAAGACCTGGATGACGCCGTGCCACACGTCGGGCACCTCGTCCAGCGGGACCCAGGCGCCGAGGCGCTCCGCGATCCGCGGGTTGGTCGACAGGCCACCGCCGACCCACAGGTCGAAGCCGGGGCCGTGCTCGGGGTGCTCCACGCCGACGAAGGAGATGTCGTTGATCTCGTGCGCGACGTCCTGCTGCCAGGAGATCGCGGACTTGAACTTGCGCGGCAAGTTCGACAGCTCGCGGTCGCCGATGAAGCGGCGCACGATCTCGTCGATGGCCGGGGTCGGGTCCACCACCTCGTCGGCGGAGACGCCGGCGACGGGGGAGCCCATGACCACGCGCGGGCAGTCGCCGCAGGCCTCGGTGGTCTGCATGCCCAGCGGCTCGATCAGGTTCCAGATCGCCGGGACGTCCTCGACGCGGATCCAGTGGTACTGGATGTTCTCCCGGTCGGTGACGTCGGCGGTGTCGCGGCCGTAGCGCTGCGAGACCTCACCGAGCGCGCGCAGCTGCTCGACCGAGACCGAGCCACCGTCGAGGCGCACGCGCATCATGAAGTACTCGTCGTCGAGCTCCTCGGGCTCCAGCGCCGCGGTGCGGCCGCCGTCGATCCCGGGCCTGCGCTGGGTGTAGAGCCCCATCCAGCGGAACCGACCGCGCAGGTCGGCGGGGTCGATCGAGTCGAAGCCGCGCTTGGCGTAGACGTTCTCGATCCGCGCGCGCACGTTGAGCGGGTTGTCGTCGCGCTTGCTGCGCTCGTTGGGGTTCAGCGGTTCGCGGTGGCCGAGCTTCCACTGCCCCTGGCCCTTCGGGCGGCGGGGTGCGGTCTTCGAGGGCGCCATGTGGTGGGTGCTCCGATGTGGGTTCGGGCGCACTCCGGCCCGGGACGGGGCGCGGAGCGGCCCGGGCGGTTCAGAAGGGGCCGTCGGGTCAGTGCCGACGACAGAGCGCGCTACGGGTCCGGTTCAGGTCCACGTGGCGACGCGCCACGAGGCGGAGACGGAGTGCGGGCACGGATACAGGGTGCCACGGTGTCCGGACCTGCCACAAAGTGATGTTCGCATCCTGGGAGAGGTGGGCTGATAGGTCCGGACGTTCGCCGCCGGGACGGCCGTTCCGGCCGGAAACGCCACGGTGCGGGTGCCGGTTCGGCCATTCTCCGCCCATGACGACGCCCGACGCCACCTCCTGGCAGCACGACCCGACCCCGTCGACGGACGTGGTGCACCTGCGGCCGCAACCGGTGCGCGGCGCGGTCGGGGTCGTGCTCTCGGCCGTGGCGATGCTCGCCGCGATCGCCTTCCTGCGGGCGGCGGCCACCGGCTGGTCGGTGATGGACGACGGCCGCCCCGGCAACACCGTCGTGACCCGGCTGATCGGCCTGGTGTTCGGCCTGATCGCGCTGGTGGCGGCGGTCGCCTTCTTCGTGACGGCCGCGCGCATCCGGCTCGCCCGCCGCGTCGTCGTCGGGCCGGACGCCGTCGAGCTGGTCGCCCCGGTCGAGCCGGACCGTCCGGTGCGGCTGCCCCGCGGCGTCCTCCGCCGGGTCACCGTGCACACCGCGATGCGGTCCACGCCACGGCTGCTCCCGGTCCCGGCGTTCCTGCGCCTGGAGCTGTCGGTGCCGCCGGTCGGTGACGCCGTGTACGAGCTGCTGGAGACCGATCCGGGGATCGTGGAGTACCCGCTCGACGGGTTCGACGTCCCGGCGGTGGCCCGCGCCCTCGGCGTCCCGGTCGAGGTCCGGGTGCCGACCCGTCCGACCCGGTAGTGGCACACTCGCCGGACGTGACCTCCGTGCCGCCGGCCTTCGGGCTCTACGTCCACGTGCCGTTCTGCGCGACCCGCTGCGGCTACTGCGACTTCAACACCTACACCGCCTCCGAGCTGGCCGGTGACGCCGCGTCCCCGGACGGCTGGCTCGCCGCCGCCCGCGCCGAGATCGCGCTCGCCGCCCGCACGGTGGGGGACCGCACCGTGGAGACGGTGTTCGTCGGTGGCGGCACCCCGTCGCTGATCGGCGCGGACCGGCTCGTCGCGATGCTCGACTGCGTCCGCGAGCACCTCCCGCTCGCCGAGGACGCCGAGGTCACCACCGAGTCCAACCCCGAGTCGGTCTCCCCGGAGTTCTTCGACCGGCTGCGGGCCGGCGGGTTCACCCGCATCTCGCTGGGCATGCAGTCCGCCGCCCCGCACGTGCTCGCCGTGCTCGACCGCACGCACACCCCCGGGCGCGCCGTCGCCGCCGCCCGGGAGGCCCGTGCTGCCGGGTTCGCCCACGTCAACCTGGACCTGATCTACGCCACCCCCGGCGAGACCGACGACGACCTGCGCGCCTCCGCCGACGCCGTCCTCGACGCCGGTGTCGACCACGTCTCGGCCTACGCGCTCATCGTCGAGGACGGGACCGCGCTGGCCCGCCGGGTCCGCCGCGGCGAGCTGCCCGCTCCCGACGACGACGTCGCCGCCACCCGTTACGAGCTGCTCGACGCCCGGCTGCGCGACGCCGGACTCGCCTGGTACGAGGTCTCGAACTGGTCGCTGCCCGGGGCCGAGTGCCGGCACAACCTGGGCTACTGGCGTGACGGCGACTGGTGGGGGATCGGCCCCGGCGCGCACTCCCACCTGGCCGGGACGCGCTGGTGGAACGTCAAGCACCCGGCGCGCTGGGCCGGCGCGCTCGCCGCGGGGGAGACACCCGAGGGCGGACGCGAGGAGCTCACCGCCGACGAGCGGCACACCGAGCGGGTCATGCTGCGGCTGCGCCTGGCCGAGGGCATGGCCATGACCCTGCTGCACGACGGCGGTCGCGCGGCCGCCGCCCGCGCCGTCGCCGAGGGGCTGCTGGACCCGGTGGCGCACGCGGCGGGCCGCGCCGTGCTGACCGACCGCGGACGGCTGCTGGCCGACCGGGTCGTCACCGAACTGCTGATCGCCGACGAGGAACCCGCCGCGACCGGTCCCGCCACCGCGAGCGGTCCCGCCACCGCGGGGGTGCTCGGCACCGCAGGCCCGGCGGGGGTCCGGTGAGCCCGCGCCGCCGGGCGCTGCTGGTCGTCGTCGCGCTGCTGGTCGCGGTGGGTGTGGTGGCCGCGGTCGTCGTCGCCCTGCCCGGCGCGTCCCGCGGCGCGCGCGGGCCCGTCGCCCAGGACCGACCGGGACCGGTCCTGCTCGTCCCCGGCTACGGCGGCGACCGCACCGGCCTGGAGGTCCTCGCCGGGGCCCTGCGTGCCCAGGGCCGCGACGCCCGCGTCCTGGCCCTCGACGGCGACGGCACCGGCGACCTCGACCGGCAGGTGGACGTGCTGGACCGCGCGGTCACCGTCGCCACCGATTCCGGGGCGCCGTCGGTCGACGTCGTCGGCTACTCCGCGGTCGGCGTCGTCGCCGGGCTGTGGGCGGTCCGCGACGACGGCCCGGCCCGGGCCCGGCGGATCGTGTCGATCGGCTCCCCGCTGGCCGGGACGACCGTCGCCGGGTCCGCCGCCGCGCTCGCCCCGGAGGCGTGCCCGCAGGCCTGCCGCCAGCTCGTCCCGGGCTCGGCGCTGCTGGGGGAGCTCGCCGGTGCCGGGACGGCGGTGCCGTGGCTGTCGGTGTGGACCGACCGCGACCGGGTCGTCACCCCGCCCACCTCGGCCCGCCTCGACGGCGCGGTCAACGTGGAGCTGCAGCAGCTGTGCCCGGGCTCGACCGTCGGCCACGGCGCCCTGCCCGCCGACGACGCCGTGATCGGCCTGGTCGTCCGTGCGCTGTCCACCGCACCGATCGAGGCGGCCCCGGCCGACTGCGGCACCCTGCGCGCCGCGGGCTGAAGCGGGCGGGCTGAGGCGGGCGGGCCGCTGCGGGCGGGCGGTCAGCTCGCGATGTCCTTGGTCGCCAGGTTCGCCCACGCCGCCCCGACGGCGACGGCCACCCAGCCGGCCTGCACCCACGCCCCGGTGCGGGCGGCGTCGTAGAGGACCGGGTCGCGGTAGAGGTCGATCCAGGCGAGCCAGTGCGCCGTCGGCAGGAAGTCGACGAACGCGGCCGAGGCGTCGAGGGCCTGCAGCGACGCGCTGGTCACGGCGACCGCGAGCACCGCCAGCGCCGCCGCCAGCGGCGAGTCGGTCAGGGTGGAGAAGAAGATCCCCAGCGAGCCCAGGGTGAGCATGCACAGCGCCAGGTAGGCCACGGTCAGCCCGGTCCGGGTCGCCAGGTCCGCCGGCTCAATCACCGTCCCGGACAGCGACGCGACCGAGCCGGGCCCGGCGTCGACCGGGGGCAGGGTCAGGCCCCCGGTGGCGGTGGTGGTGCCGGTGCCGAACACCGCGATCCCCACGACGTACGACGTCAGCACCACCAGGGTCACCGCGGTGACCACGAAGAACGCCACCGACACCAGCTTCGCCACGAGCAGCCGCAGCCGTCCGACCGGCCGGATCAGCAGGTAGCGCAGCGTCCCCGCGGCGGCCTCCCCGGCGATGGTGTCCCCGGCGACCACCGCCACGGTGATCGGCAGCAGGATCGGCAGCACCAGCGCCAGCGCGAACGCCGGGAAGATCTGCCCGTTCGTCGCGACCGCGGACAGGAACGCCGGTCCCTGCCCCGGCGGCGGGAGGATCCCGGTGGCCGAGACGACCACCGCGACCAGTGCCGGCAGCGCGCACAGCAGCAGCCAGCACAGCCACACCCGGGTGCGGCGCAGCAGCAGCGCGAGCTCGACGAGGATCACCGCGCCACCTCCCGCCCGGCCGTCGCCACCCGGTCCGAGCCGTCACCGGTGCGTTCCAGGACCACCTGTTCCAGAGTGCGTCGCTCGGGTTCCAGCGACGCCACCGGCACCCCGGCCCGCACCAGGTGCGCGTTGAGGTCGGCGGGGTCGACGGCCCGCACCACGAGCCGGTCGCCGTCGGCGGACTCCAGCGCCCGGCCGAGCACCCGCGCCGCGGCCGCCGGGGCCGGGGTGCGGACCATGACCCGGCCGGTGGGTGCGCGCAGCTCGTCGAGATCCTGGACGAGCACCAGGTGCCCGGCGTCCATCACCCCGACCCGGGTGCACAGCGTCTCCACCTCGGCGAGCAGGTGGCTGGACAGCACCACGGTCGTGCTCCGGTCGTTCAGTGCGGTCAGCAGGGCACGCATCTCCCCGATGCCGCGCGGGTCGAGGCCGTTGGTCGGCTCGTCGAGCAGCAGCAGCTCCGGGGTGCGCAGCAGCGCCGAGGCGATGCCCAGGCGCTGGCGCATCCCAGCGAGTACGCCCGCACCGGGCGGCGGTCGACCCCGCCCAGGCCGACCTGGTCCAACGCGTCCTGCACCCGTCGTCGCCGGTCGGCGGGCCGGTGCAGCGGGCCGCCCACCGAGCCCGCCGCGTCGAGCAGGGTCAGGTTCGCCCGCCCCGACAGCCCCGGCCAGGCGGCGGGGGACTCGACCAGCGCCCCGCCCCGGGGCAGCACCGTGGCCGCGGCCCGCGGCATCGGCGAGCCCAGCACCTCGATCGACCCCGAGGTGGCGTGCACCAGTCCGAGCAGCATCCGCACCAGCGTCGTCTTGCCCGAGCCGTTCGGGCCCAGCAGCCCGAACCGCGATCCGGCCGGCACCGCCAGGTCGACGCCGTCGACGGCGGTGACCCGGCCGAACCGCTTGGTCAGGGCGTGCGTCGCGACCACCGGGTCGTTCACCGGCCCGCCCCCATCAGCTCGACGGCGGCGGACTCCAGCACACCGGGTCGCACCGTCCCGGCCAGCAGCACCCCGCGCCGTCGCCGACGGGCGACGACCAGGCTGAGCAGCGGCGTCGCCACCCGGGCGGCCGAGCCGCCGGGCAGGCCCGGCCCGTCCACCCCGCCCGCGGCGGCCGAGCCGCGCACGATCCCGTCGACGACCTCCGGCCCGGCCGGGACCAGCACGAACCGGTCGACCCCCGTCCCGTAGACGCCGACCCCGGGCAGCAGCTCGGCGGCCGGGACGTCCCCGGACACCGGCAGCTCCACCCGGTCCCGGCCGGCGAGCCGGTCCGGCGGCGGGACCGCGCCGACCCCCTGCAGCGACCCGGTCAGGCCGTCCGGGCGGGTCCGTACCCGCTCCGCCGACGACGGCGGCGCCGGGACGAGGCCGGAGCCGGGTGGCGGGCCGGTCTCCACCGCCTCGAACGCCGTCTCCAGGAGCGGGCCCGCGCCGTCCCGGGCGGCGATCTCGACCGCGACCGGGAGGGCGCCGTCGCCGACGAGGACCGACCACACGTCGATCCGGCCGGCCAGGCTGTCCGGGTCGGCCGGGGTCACCCGCAGCCCGGCCGCGGCCAGCCCGGCCACCCGGCGCGGCGGCAGCGCCGTCACCGGGTCGTCCGGGGTGGCGCCGAGCAGCCGGCGGGCCAGGTCGGCCGGGGCGAGGTCCGAGGCCCGCGGGAACCGCACCGGGGCGAGTGGCTCGATGGTGGTGAGCCGGTTCGCGCCGTAGTCCCAGACCTGCTCGACCTGCCCGTCGCGGTAGGTGTCGACCTCGCCGACCGGGGTCAGCTCGTCGACCCGCCAGCGGCCGGCGTCGGCGACCTGGACGCGGATCCGGGTGGTGGTGGACAGCAGCCGGGCCGCGGACCCGATCGGCGCGACGGTGGGCAGCCCGAGCCGGCCGGTCGCCGTCGCCAGCCCGGAGTGGGGGACGACACCTGCCAGGATCCGGGCCCGCAGCGCGACCGGGTCCGGCGTCCCGGCGCCGCCGTCGACGGGGAGCCAGCGGTCGGTCGTACCGGCCGGCGACCAGGGCGAGGG
>NZ_JAHLJA010000236.1:0-19562 GCF_020496245.1 Pseudonocardia sp. ICBG601
GCTCGAAGAAGATCACCGGGTCGTCGGAGACGATCGCCTGCTGGATCATCCAGTGCGCGCCGGCCGGGTCGAGCAGGTGACCACCTTGAGGCCCGCGACGTGCGCGAACAGCGACTCGGGCGACTCGGAGTGGTGCTCGACGGCACCGATCCCGCCGCCGTAGGGGATCCGGACGACGACCGGCCGCACCCCGGCCCTGCGTCCGGTACCGCAGCTTCGCCAGCTGGGACACGTCTGGTCGTAGCCGGGGAAGACGAACCCGTCGAACTGGATCTCGCAGACCGGGCGGACCCGCGCACCGCGAGTCCGATCGCGGCGCCGATGATCCCGGGACTCCGACAGCGGGGTGTCGAGCACGCGCTGCTCGCCGAAGTCCTTCTGCTGCAGCCCGTCGGTGTGATGCGAAGACGCCGCCGAGCCGGCCGACGTCCTCGCCCATGACCAGCACCTTGGGGTCGCGCTCCATCGCGGCACGCAGGCCCGTCGTTGAGCGCCTTGCCATCGTGGTCGGCACGGCTCAGCCCTCCTGTCGGCGAACGACGCGTGGTAGGCCAGGAACTCCTCGCGCTGGCGCTCCACCGTCGGCGACGGCTCGGCGTAGACCTGGGAGAACATCCCGCTCCGGGCCGGGCGGGGCATCGCCCGGCAGAAGGCCCGCATCCGCTCGCCCAGCGCGTCCGCCTCGGCCTCGACGGCGTCGAAGAAGTCGGCGCCGACGCCGTGCCGCCGGGCCAGGTGCACCCGCACCCCCGCTCGATCGGGTCCTTGAGCTTCCACAGCTCGACTCGTCGGCGAGCCGGTAGCGGGTCGCGTCGTCGGAGGTGGTGTGGGAGTCCATCCGGTAGGTGAACGCCTCGATCAGCACCGGGCCGTTGCCGGTGCGGCACTCGTCGAGCGCCCAGCGGGTGACGGCGAGGCGGCCAGCACGTCGTTGCCGTCCACCCGGACGCCGGGGAAGCCGTAGCCGCGGGCGCGCTGGTAGAGCGGCACCCGGGTCTGGCGCTCCGCGGGCACCGAGATCGCCCACTGGTTGTTCTGGCAGAAGAAGACCAGCGGCGCGTCGTAGGCGGCGGCCCAGACGAAGCCCTCGTGCACGTCGCCCTGGCTGGTGGCGCCGTCGCCGAAGTAGCAGATGGTGGCCTCACCCGTATCACCGTCGGCGGTGCCGACACCCGACACCGTCGGCGTGCCGACACCAGCGACACCGTCGGCGGTGCCGACACCAGCGACACTGCCGCCCACCTTGGACTCGAAGCGCTGGCCCATCGCGTAGCCGGCGGCGTTGAGGCACTGGTTGCCGATGACGATCGTGTACGGGTGAAACCGGGTCGCGACCGGGGTCCCAGGTGCCGTGGTCGGTCCCCCCGGAAGATGCCGAGCAGCTCGGTCGGGTCGACCCCGCGCGCACCAGGCGACGCCGTGCTCGCGGTAGCTGGGAAGCACTGTCCTCAGTCCTCGGGCGCGAGCGCGCGGCCGGCCCCGACCTGCGCGGCCTCCTGGCCGAGCAGCGGCACCCAGAGGCCGAGCTCGCCCTGCCGCTGCAGGGAGTTGCCCTCGCGGTCGGCGCGCCGGACCAGGACGAGGTCGCGGTAGAGCGACTGCAGGTCCTCGGCGGTGATGTCGGCGGCGTAGCGGTCGAACCGCTCGTCCGGCACCCGCTCGCCCTCGGGGGTGAGCAGCTGGACGAGCTCGGGCCCGCCCTCGTCGACGCCCTTCAGCCCCGCGACGACCTGGTCGTGGCTGGGCCGCGACCGCGGATCGGTCGGTATCCACGCCTGGGGTTCGTCCACGGCAGACCTCCTCGGTCGCACCGGGCGGGGTCACGCCCGGGAGCGTCGGCTCCGGGCCCGTGCGGGTGGTGCGGACCGGGACGCGCAGGCGCGTCACCGCCGATCCTGGCACGTCACCGGCCCCGAGGAGAACCGGTGCCCCGCAGGTCGACGCCTGGACGACGGACCATCGACGTCCCACATACGACGGTCCCGGCGCCCGGCCGGGACCGTCGTGGAGGGAGTCAGGCGCCGTGCGGACGCTCCGGGTTCGGCGGCGGGAACGCCGGGGGCTGCTGCGGGGTGCGCTGCGTCGGCGCGTCGGCACCGCCCGCCGGTACGGCGGGTTCCCGGCGACCGCGCGGGGCGGGGCGGGCGGGGTGGTGCCCGGCGAGCCGAAGCCGTAGCCGGGCTGCGGGATGCCCGCGGCGTCCTTCGCCTTGCGGGCGGCGCCGGCGATCTGGTTCGTGTACTTGCCCTTGGTCTGCTTGTCGACGAACTGGGCGGCGGGAGTCGAGGGCCTTGCCCGCCTGGTCCGGGTGGGACCGGGCGTAGCGGCGGGCGGCCTCGACCGCGCCCGGCCAGGACGGTGAGCCTGCGGAACAACGACATCGTCGAGGACCTCCGTGACGGTGGGGCGCCGCGTCGGTGCCGCGACGCCCGGTCGTCGCACCAACAGTAGGCGAACGTGCGCGGACCGGCGCGGGCTCGCGGCGTCATGGGACGAGCACGTAACGGATCGGCCGCCAGCGGCGGAACCCTCCCAAGTGGCAGGATCCCCGCCGTTCGACCCGGCATCATCTGGAAGGCAACCGCATGACGACCGCGAGGACCCGCAGTGTCCGCTCCCTGACCGGGATCGCACTGACCGCACTGACCGCACTGGTCCTGGCCGGCTGTGGTGCCGGCGGCGACGGCAGCGGGGGAGGCGGCTCCGCCGGAGCAACCGGTACCGACGCCCCGATCCCGGCCGTCGCCCAAGGACGACCGGCTCGCCGCCCTCGTCCCCGACGAGGTCAAGCGGGACGGCACGTGGGTCGTCGGCACCGACCCGACCTACCCGCCGAACGAGTTCACCGCCCCCGACGGCACGACGATCATCGGCATGGACGTCGACCTGGGCACCGCGGTCGCCCAGAAGCTGGGCCTGACCGCGCGGTTCGAGCAGAGCCAGTTCTCCGGGATCATCCCGGGCATCACCGGCGGCCGCTACGAGGCGGGCATCTCCTCGTTCACCAGTCAACCCCGAGCGCACCCAGGTCCTGGACATGGTCAGCTACTTCTCCGCGGGCACCAGCCTGGCGACCCGCAAGGGCAACCCGGACGGGATCGACCCGAACGACCTCTGCGGCAAGGCGATCGGCGTCCAGCAGGGCACCGTGCAGGTCGAGGACGTGCAGGCCCGCACCAAGAAGTGCACCGACGAGGGCAAGCCGGCCATCCAGATCACCGAGCTGCAGGCACAGACCGACGTGACGCTCGCGCTGAACTCGAACCGGATCGTCGCGATGCTCGCCGACTCCCCGGTCGCCGCCTACGCGCAGACCACCCAACGGTGCGGTCGAGGTCGTCGGGCAGCCCTACGACACCGCGCCGTACGGCATCGCGCTGAAGAAGAACGACGGCCAGTACGCCCAGGCCGTGCAGGGCGCGGTCCAGTCGCTGATCGACGACGGCACCTACAAGCGGATCCTCGACAAGTGGAACGTCGGCAACGGCGCGATCCCCACGTCCTCGGTGAACGGTGGCTGAGCCGGCGACCACCGGCGCCCGACCCGAACCCCGCGACGCGATCGGGGTCCGGCACCCCGGACGGTGGATCGCGATCGCGGTGCTCGCGGTCCTGGGCGCGATGCTGGTCAACTCGCTGCTGACCAACGAGAACTTCGGCTGGCCGGTGGTCGCGCAGTACCTGTTCGCCGGCCCGGTGCTGAACGGGCTCGCGAACACCCTGGTCCTGACCGTCCTGTCGATGCTGATCGGCATCATCGGCGGGATCGGGCTGGCGGTCATGCGGCTGTCGCCGAACCCGGTGCTGTCCGGGGTGTCCGGGGTCTACCTGTGGCTGTTCCGCGGCACCCCGCTGATCGCCCAGCTGCTGTTCTGGAGCTTCCTGTCCTCGCTCTACCCGAACCTGTCGCTCGGCATCCCGTTCGGCCCGGAGTTCGTCGTGTTCGACACGAACTCGCTGATCACGCCGTTCCTGGCGTGTCTGCTGGGCCTCGGCCTGAACGAGGCCGCGTACATGGCCGAGATCGTGCGCGGTGGCATCCAGTCGGTCGACCAGGGTCAGAGCGAGGCCGCCGGAGCACTCGGCATGACCCGCGCGCAGACCCTGCGCCGGGTCGTCCTCCCGCAGGCGATGCGGGTGATCATCCCGCCGACCGGCAACGAGACGATCGGCATGCTGAAGACGACGTCGCTGGTCGTCGTCATCGGCTACACCGACCTGCTCACCTCGGTGCAGCGGATCTACTCGACGAACTTCCAGACCATCCCGCTGCTCATCGTGGCCGCGGCCTGGTACCTGCTGCTGACCTCGCTGCTCACCGCGGGGCAGCGCGTCGTCGAACGTCGCTACGGCCGCGGCGTGGCCGGTGCGGTCACCGAGGCGACCCCGCTGGTGCGGCTGTTCTCGTTCCGGACCGGAGGGAAGACCTCGTGACCCCGATGGTGCGAGCCGAGTCGGTCGGCAAGAGCTTCGGCGACGTGGAGGTGCTGCGCGGGGTCGACCTCGTCGTCGAGCCGGGGCAGGTGTGCTGCGTGATCGGGCCGTCCGGCTCGGGCAAGTCGACCCTGCTGCGGTGCATCAACCACCTGGAGACCATCGACACCGGACGGCTGTGGGTCGACGGCGAGCTGATGGGGCTGCGCGAGGAGAACGGGAAGCTCTACCGGCTCCGCGACTCCGCGCTCGGCCGCCAGCGCCGCGAGGTCGGCATGGTGTTCCAGCGGTTCAACCTGTTCCCGCACCGCACCGCGGCGGAGAACGTGATGGAGGCGCCGGTCGTCGTGCGCCGCGAGTCCCGGGCGGCCGCGCGCGAGCGGGCGGTCGAGCTGCTCACCCGGGTCGGGCTCGGCGACCGCGCCGACGCCTACCCCGCGCAGCTGTCCGGCGGGCAGCAGCAGCGGGTGGCGATCGCCAGGGCGCTGGCGATGCGGCCGAAGCTGATGCTGTTCGACGAGCCGACCTCGGCGCTGGACCCGGAGCTGGTCGGCGAGGTGCTCGACGTGATGCGCGAGCTGGCCCGCGAGGGCATGACGATGGTCGTCGTAACTCACGAGATGGGTTTCGCCCGCGAGGTCGGCGATGCGCTGGTCTTCATGGACGACGGCCGGATCGTCGAGTCCGGTGACCCGCGCGCGGTGCTGTCGGACCCGAAGGAGGAGCGCACCCGCGCGTTCCTGTCGAAGGTGCTCTGAACGGTCGGGCGCAGGCCGCGGCCGGGTTAGCATCCGGGGATGTTCACCGCGGTGGCCTCCTCGTTCGACGAGTGGAGCGCGATCGCGGACACCGGTTTCGTCCCGCTCCGGGTCCGGCCCCCGGCCACGGGTCCGTCGGGGTTCCACGGCGAGATCGCCGGGTGCGCCGTCGACGGCCGGGTGGGCGTCTCCCGGATCGCCGCCGACCCGTGCCGGATGACCCGGTCCGGGTCGGTGGACGACGCACCGGACACGCTCTTCCTGTCGATCCAGCACAGCGGCGCGCTGCGGGTGGCCCAGGCGGGGCGGGTCGCCCGGGCCGTCGCCGGGGAGGCCGTGCTGTACCGCAGCCGGGACCGGCTGTCCCTGGTCTGCGAGGAGTCCACGTCCTGTGTGACGGTGCAGGTGACCGGGGAGTGCGCGGAGCGCGGCGGGACGGCCGTCGCCGCGGGGCTCGCGCGGACGATCCCGGCCCCGACGCCGGCGCTGCGCGTGCTGGCCGCGACGCTCGGCCCGCTCGGGCGGGCCGCCGGCGACCTGGGCCCGGTGCCCGCCGCCCGGATGTCGTCCGCCGTGCTCGAGATGCTCGGCGCCCTGCTCGGCTCGCTCGGGGGCACCGAGACGCTCCCGACCGGCCCGGTCGCCCTCGCCGCGACGATGCAACGGTTCGTCCTGGACCACCTCACCGACCCCGGCCTCTCCGTCGACACCGTCGCCCGGCGCTTCGGGGTCTCCGGCCGCTACGTCACCCGGGTGTTCGCCGAGGCGGGCCACCCGCCACCCGCCACGTTCCTGCGCGAGGAGCGGCTGCGGCGGGCCGCCCGGCTGCTCGACGGGGAGCACCGCCCGACGATCGCCGCCGTCCCCGCCCGGTGCGGGTTCGCCGACACGACCACCTTCACCCGGGCGTTCCGGCGCCGGTACGGAGTCACCCCGGGAGCGTGGGGCCGCCCGGGCGAGCCGCCCACCGGGCCGGCCCGGGGGCCCGGGTCCCCGCGGCGGTGAGCACCGTGGCGAGGTCGGCGGCGATCCCGGCGGCGTCGCGGGTGTCCGGCCAGAAAAGGACCGGGACCGCGGCGGGGTCGAGCAGGTAGGTCATCGCCGTGTGCGCCACGTCGTAGCCCGTCGGGGTGTCTCGGCGGCGGGCGAAGACCCGGAACGCCGCGGCCGCGTCGGCGGTCTGCTCCGCGGTCCCGGTCAGCCCGGTGAACCGGGGGTGGGTGGACCCGAGGTGGCTCCGCA
The DNA here is from genome assembly GCF_020496245.1 of Pseudonocardia sp. ICBG601. Lineage (NCBI taxonomy): Bacteria > Bacillati > Actinomycetota > Actinomycetes > Pseudonocardiales > Pseudonocardiaceae > Pseudonocardia > Pseudonocardia sp. ICBG601. The sequence continues at coordinate 6,435 of NZ_JAHLJA010000236.1, forward strand.
GCCGGTCCGGGGTGTCGCGCGCGGGATCGACCGTGACGTAGAGCGGGACCACGACGGCGGCCGCCCCGCCCAGCCGGTCGAGCACGTCGTCGAGCAGGGCCAGTGCGCGGGGGCAGACCACCCGGCACGCGGTGAACCCGAACCGGACCAGCTGCCAGCGCCCGCGGTAGCTCGCCTCGGTGACCTCGACGCCGTGGTGGTTCACCAGCGAGTAGGTGGCCCGGATCGGCGGCCGGGTCACGGCACGGCCACCAGGTCGAGCGCGGGGCCGTCCGGCACGTCCAGCACCGACGGGGCGCGCGGGGTGAGCTCGGTGCCGCCCAGCCGAAGCCGGGCTCCGGCCGGGAGACCGGCCAGGGTCACGGTGCCTCCGCCCGGGACGGTCCGGTCGCGGCGCAGACGGGCGTGCAGCACACCGTCGACGACCTCGGCCCGGCTGACCTCCACGTCGCGGTCCACCACGGCGAGCCGGGGCGCGTCGTGGTGCCCGGGGGGCCAGGGATCGCGATAGAGGCCGCGCAGGCCGTCCTCGACGTTCAGCCGCGCGTAGCCGAGCAGGACGTTGCCGGTCATCGGCTCCACCTCGGTGCGCCGACCGTCGGCGTCGCAGGGGGTGTCGTCGCGCGGGTAGTAGAGGCCGCCGTCGCGCCGGGCCGGGGCCATGAACCGGTCCGCGTGGGCGAGCAGTCCGTCGAGGGTCTCCCGGTCGCCCATCTCCGAGGCCCAGGCCGCGACCCAGCCGAAGTCACAGGTGTCGGACACGATCGGCTGGCCCATGACCTGCCGGGCGGGTGCGGAGGGCACCGAGAGCGTCCCGTCGGGACCGGGGGTGAGGAAGTCGGCGACCTGGCGCGCGTAGTGACGGCGCACGAAGTCGCCGTTCCAGGTGTTCATCAGCGCACCGCACCAGGCGTCGACCCAGGGGGAGGGCTGCTCGTTGGGGCGTACCTCGCCGGTGTCCTGGGAGATCATCATGGCGTAGTGGCCGGAGCCGTCCAGCCGGCCGAAGTCGGCCCAGGCCCGCTCGTAGCCGGCCACGACGTCATCGGCGCGGGTGCCACCGGTGATCTGGTCGTGCAGCCGGAACCCGATGATCGCGGGCTGGTTGCAGATCTGGAACACGCAGTTCGGCTCGCAGGCGACACCGAGGTAGCCGCTGTCCACCATCAGCCAGTACAGGTGCTCGGTCAGGGAGTCCCGGTCGTAGGTGAACCGCTTCTCCGGCCCGCCCCAGAAGAACGACCAGTGCCGGAACGTGAGCGAGCCGGGGGCGGCGAAGTGGTCCGAGCCGAGGAGCTGGTCGTGCAGCGCGGCGCAGGACTGCACGTACGCCGAGTACATGATGTTGTCCCGGGCGACCGGGTCCCACTGCTCGGTGTAACCGTCGGAGAGGTGGGCGTTGAAGACCGAGCCGCCGCGGGAGACGTCGCGCCAGTAGAGCCACACCTCGGGCAGGAGCAGCTTCTCGACCAGCCTGCGGATCGTGGGGCCGAACAGGCCCGGTGCCGCGGGCAACCGGTGCCGGTGGGTGAGGGCGAGCCCGTAGACCATGTAGGCGAGCTGGAAGCGGTAGCCGCCGAAGTCGTCCTGGCTCACGCCCTTGCCCTGCATCAGCGACCAGTCGTTGGGCAGCTGCCGGGACAGGTTGTCCCAGTGCCGCAGGTGGCCGAGCTGCTCGCGGGTCAGGACCCCGTGGGACATCGCCGTCCTCCTCCCGGCGACCGCCCGCACCGCGGCCCGCCGTGGAGCAGTCTGGGCCCGCCCCCCGGGAGCCGGGCCGTCGTTCCCGGACCCGATGGGGGGCGTTGCGGGAACATCGGCCGCGGCGCTCAGCTCCGGGGGATGCGCCCCATCAGGAAGAACTCCGGGTTGGGGCGCAGCGCGGTCAGGTGCGCGAGCCGGTTTCGACATCGCGAACAGGGCGGTGATCGCGCCGACGTCCCAGATCTCGTCGGAGGTCAGGCCGGCGGCGCGGGCGTCGTCGAGGTCGGCCTCGGTCAGCGACTCCGAGCTCCGGGCGACCAGCAGGGCCAGGTCGACGATCGCGCGCTCGCGCTCCGACAGCTCGACCGCGTAGGGGTTGGTCGCAACGCGGTCGGCGATCTCCGGGTCCTTGTACCGGATCCGGAGGATCGCCCCGTGCGCGACGACGCAGTAGGTGCAGTTGTTGGCCCCCGAGGTGGCGACGACGACCAGCTCGCGTTCGGCCTTGGACAGTCCGTCGTCGGAGTCCATCAACGCGTCGTGGTAGTCCAGGAACGACCGCAGCTCCCGCGGGCGCCGGCCCAGGGCCCGGAACACGTTGGGGACGAACCCGGAGCGCTCGGCGATCGCGCCGATCCGCTCCGCCAGGTCCGGCGGAAGCCCGTCGAGGTCGACGTGCCCGAACCTGCTCACCTCGTGCTGTGCCATGTCCCGGACGTTAGTCGGGATCGGGCGCCGCGACCCCCGTCCGATAGGCCCACACGACGGTCTGCAGCCGGTCCCGGGTGCCGATCTTCGCCATCACCCGGCCCAGGTGCGACTTGACCGTCGACGTCTCGACGACCAGCTCCTCGGCGATCTCGGCGTTGGAGAGCCCGCGGGCCAGCATCCGCACGATCTCGGTCTCCCGCGGTGTCAGCGGGGCGACCCCGCCGTCGGGCGCGGTGTCCGGGGCGGGGCGGCGCCGCGCGAACTCGGCGATCACCCGGCGGGTGACGGCCCGGTCGATCAGCCCGTCGCCACGGGCGAGACGGCGGACGGCGTCGACGAGGTCGTCGGGGTGGGTGTCCTTGAGGACGAACCCGCTCGCGCCCGCCTCCAGCGCGCCGAACACGTAGTCGTCGAGGTCGAAGGTGGTGACGACGAGGACCGCGGGGACCGGGTCGTCGAGGCCGGTGATCTCCCGGGTCGCGACGAGCCCGTTCCCGCCGGGCATCCGGACGTCCATGCAGACCACGTCGGGCCGGTGCGCGCGCGCCAGCGCGACCGCCTCCGGCCCGCTCGCCGCCTCGCCGACGACCTCGACGTCGCCGGCCAGCTCCAGGAACATCCGGAACCCGGCCCGGACGACGGCCTGGTCGTCGGCCAGCAGCACCCTGATCACGCGCGTCCTCCTCCGGTCTCCGGGCCGGGGTCGTGCGGGACGACCAGGCGGACCTGCCAGCCGCCGTCGTCGGTCCGGACCGCGGAGAACGTCCCGCCGACCAGCTGCGCGCGCTCGCGCATCCCGGCCAGCCCGAACCCGCGGGTGCCCGGGGCGTCGGCGGAGGGTGCCGGGGTGCCGCGCGCCGGGCCGTTCACGACCTCGACGGTGACGCGGTCGTCGGCGTGGGTCACCGTCACCCGGACCGGGGCGCCGGGGGCGTGCTCACCGGCGTTGGCCAGTGCCTCCTGCACCACCCGGTAGCAGGTGACGTCGGCGACCGGGGACGGCTCGCCCGGGTCCCCGCGCCGGACCAGCTCCACCGGACCGCCCAGCTCCCGGGCCTGCTCCACGAGCCCGTCGAGCTCGGCGAGGCCGGGCACCGGGGTGTCGGCCTCGGCACCGCCCGCCCCCGGCTCCCGCAGCGCCCCGACGACCAGACGCAGGTCGTGCAGGGTGCGGCGACCCTGCTCCCGCAGCCGGGACGCCGTCCGCCGCGCCTCGTCCGGGTCCCGGTCCACCAGCCGCTCGACCACCGCGGCCTGCACCACCATCGCCGACAGGTGGTGCGCGGCGACGTCGTGCAGCTCGCGGGCCATCCGGGCCCGCTCCCGGGCGACGGCGGCGTCCGCCCGTTCCCGGTACGCCGCGACGACACCGGCGGTGTGCACCCGGTCCAGCTCGGCGTAGCGCCGCCGGGTCCGGAGGTACACACCGAGCAGCAGCGGGCCGCCGTAGACCAGGAGCGCCGACAGCACCTGCGAGGCGGCCAGTCCGCCCGCGCCGAGCAGCGCGTCGCCGGACGGGCGTACCGCGATCCCGGTGAGCACCACGGCCGTCTCGACGACCGCCGCGGCGCCGACCAGGGCCCCGGCCCGGCGCGCCGGGAGCCGCGACCCGCAGGTGCCGGCCGCGATCGCCGTCGCCGGGCCGCGCAGCGCCGCACCCACCGGCATCAGGACGACGTTCACCAGCCCCAGCCCGACCGTCAGCGCCAGACAGACCGCGGGGGCGGTGCGGCGCAGCGCCAGCAGCAGGTTCTGCACGGTCACCACCCCGAGTGCCAGCGCCACCGTGCCCGGCGCGAGACCCAGCTCCGCGGCCGGGCCCGGTGCCAGCACCACCGGGGTGACCACCGCGAGCGTCCCGGCCGCGACGAGCACCGCCAGCGCGGCGTCGCGGCGTCGCGGTCCGGCCAGGCCGAGCGCGGTGAGCCGGGCGTCGAGCCGTTCCGCGACCGTGCGGGGTGGCGGTTCGGGGTGCGGGTGCATGGGGTCTCCGGCCTCGGGTGGGGTGATCGTAGGGCTCAGTAGGTGAGGCTCGGCAGCAGCAGGCCCGCCACGACCGCCACCACCGCGATGCCGGCCAGGGCGAGCAGCAGCATCACCCGGCCGGTCACCGACCACGCACCGGCCCTGGCGCGCAGTGCGGTGACCACCCCGGCCGCCGCGACGGGCACGCCCACCACCCCGATCCACTGGAGCACCTGGAGCCCGCGCAGCACCGGGAGCGGCACCTCGCCCAGCGACGCAATCGTGAGCACCGAGACCACCCAGCCCGTGAGCGCGACGAGCGCCGCGAGCGCCGCAGCCCGGGTGAGACCGTGCGCGACCCGGTCGGCCCGCGGCCGGGTCGCGACGACCACGCCGTACCGGCGGCGCCACAGCGCCCCCGCCGGCCGGGCGACGAGCGCACCGAGGAGCACCACGACCGAGCCGGCCAGCACCGTGCCGAGCAGCGCCGCGTCACGCAGCGGGCCGACCGGCAGCTCGGTGAACGCCGCGTCGTGGCCCAGCGCGGTGACCCGGCCGTCGGCGTCGGTGCGCACGGCCAGCAGCCGCTGCCCGCCGACCTCCCGCCACAGCCCGGGCCGGACCTCGGCGTAGGCGGCAGGGCGGACGTCGTTCGGGGCGGGCGAGACCAGCAGCGTGCCGTCCGGCCGGGCCACCACGCGCATCTGGGCCAGCAGGTTCATCGCCCCCATGAAGGTGCTCTCCGACCGCCGGGCCGACTCGTAGGTCCCCGCGATCGCCGCGGCCCTGGCCGGGGTGCCCGCGTCCGGAGCCGGCGCCGGGCCCGCCGGACCGGGGAGGTAGCGGTCGGTGAACCCCTCGGTCACCGCGCGCCGCAGATCCAGGGTGTCCGCACCGCCGCGACCGCTGCTGTTCGTCGTGACGAACACCCCGATCCGCTCGGCCGGGTACAGCTGCAGGTGCGAGTGGAACCACTGGGTGTCGCCGCCGTGGCCGAGGACGAGGTGGCCGTTGCGGCTCTCGTCGAACAGCCCGAGTGCCATCCGCGGGCCGTCGGCGAGCGCGCCGAGGGTGTCCGGGCCCAGCGCCGGGCGCTGCATGAGTGCCCACGCGGCGGGGGAGAGCAGCGGGGTCGAACCGGGTGCGCCGAGCAGGGCCGAGGCGAACCGGCCCATGTCGGCGGCCGACGCACTGAGCGACCCCGCCGGGGCCGGGCTGACGAACTCGAACGGCATCGGCGGGGCGTCGACGCTGGTGTGGCCGTCCGACATCGCCGCGGCGGCGGCCGCGGGCAGCGGCTGCTCGAAGGTCGCGGTCGTCATCCCGGCGCGGTCGAGCACCTCGCGCTGCACGTACCGCTCGAAGGGCTCGCCGGTGACCCGCTCGACGACGTGCCCGGCCAGGCCGTAGCCGTAGTTGGAGTACGACGGCACGGTGCCGGGGGTGCTGACCTGCTCGGGCGGGTCGGTGGCGAGGAACTCCCGCAGCGACGGGCCACCCGGCCCGGTGCGGATGAGCCCGCGGATCTGCTCCTCGAAGCCCGCGGTGTGGCTCAGCAGGTTCCGCAGTGTCACCGGGCCGCGGGGCATCGGCACGTCGATGTCGAGATGGCGGCGGACGTCGGCGTCAAGGTCGACCAGGCCGCGGTCGGCGAGCTGCAGCACGGCGACCGCGGTGGCCACCTTCGACACCGACCCGACCCGGAACAGCGTCCGGGCGGGGTCGACCGGCCTGCCCGGTCCGGCCGAGCCGTAGCCGCGGGCGGCGAGCACCTGCCCGTCGCGTACGACGGTGACCGCGGCCCCGGCGATCCCGCTCCGGTCGAGCGCGGCGGGGACGAGGCCGTCCAGCCAGGCGCCGACGTCGGCGGCGGTGAGCGGGGCGGTCGGGACGGCCGTCCGCGGAGCCGGGTCGGGGGCCGGTGCGGCCGGGGCCGCACAGCCACCGACCAGGGCCGCGACCAGGAGGACGAGCAGGGCGACGGTGGCGGCGCTGCGGCGGGGCGGGCCGCCGGTCCGGCGTACGGTGATCATGTCGTCGAGCCTCGCCGGAACGGGCCCCCGGCACATCGGGCGCAGGTCGGCACTGCGGCCTACGACCTCCGACGGAGACGGCTCTTCCGCACCCGCGGCCCGATCCGGGACCATGTCGCGCCATGGGAGTCCCGGAGCAGGTCCGCACGCAGCTCGCGACCTGGTGCACCGAGCAGGTACCCGACGGCGAGAGCGACCGGCGCCGGATCGCCTACACCACCGCCGGCAACACCGTCACGATCCTCGACCGGCGGCCGCCCGCGTTCCCGGAGCTGGGTGCGGCGTGGTCGTCGACGGCACTGGCGCAGCTGCGGGTCGACGACCCCGGGCCGGGCAGCTGGACGCTGTACCGCGTCGCCGACCCCGGTTCGGGGCAGCGCTGGCAGCCGGCGGGGCCGCCGGACACCGACCCGTTCGTGCTGCTCGCGCGGGTCGCCGAGACGCTCCGCGCGAGCAGCTGACGCTCAGTCGTCCCGGCCGCCCGTGACCGCCGGGCGCGGGCCCGGTGCCATGGCCGACGGCGTCGACGGGCGGGACGGCTCGTCGTCGTGCGGGGTCGTGTCCGACCCGCGCGGAGCCGGGCGCGGCGCGGGCACCGACGGGTCGACGGTCTCGTGGGCGCCTGCCTGTCCGGCCTGCACCGGGACGGTGACCGGGACCTCCGGTGCCTCCGCGGCCGTCCGGGCGGCGGGGACCGACGGCAGCGTGGGCACGTCCGGGGCCCCGGGGCCCGGCCGCACGGCGGCGGTGCGGTCCCCGGTGCCGCGCAGGAACCGCGCCGAGGCCTGGTTCAGCACCTCGAGCAGTGTCGTCCCGGAGGAGGCGGCCCGCGGCTCGTCCCCGACGACGGCGAGCATCCGCGGCGCCGCCGCGGTCAGCAGCAGACCGTCGGCCTGCATCGCGCCCGCACCCAGCACGACCACCAGGTCGGCGGTGTCCGCCGGGGGCAGCGCGCCGAGGACGTCGTCGAGGGGCTCGCAGACGACCAGGCCGAAGCCGGGGACGCCACGGCCGGCGTCGGCCGCCCAGGTCTCGGCGAGCTGCGGGTGGGTCCGGGCGAGCTCGCCGAGCAGCCGGTCCAGCTCGTCGCGGTCGGCGACCTCGCGCCGGGCACGGTCGAGCTCCTCGAGCGCGTCGGCGTAGGCCTGCGGGTCGTGTGCCCGCAGCGCGTCCACGACGGCGTCGTGCTCCGGCGCCCGTGCCCCGTAGGGCACCCGGTCGGCGCAGGTGGCGGCCAGGCGTTCCAGCTCGTCGGCGGCCTCGGCGGGGTCGCCGTGCTCGTCGTAGTCGACGATCGCGCGGGCGACCCGCTCGGCGGCGGCCAGGTCCGGCACCGAGACCGGGGAGTCCTGCTGCAGGAACAGCACGTCGTGGCGCAGCGCGCCGACCGACCGGGCGGTCGCCGCCACCCGGTCCAGGGTGTCGGTGAGCGCGGGCAGCTCGGAGGGGTCATGTGGGATCGGCAGGCCCAGCACCGCGCACAGCCGCGCGATCTCGTCGTCGCGGCGCGCCAAGTCCAGGTGCCGGACGATCGCGACCACGTGGTCGTAGGTCTGCGGGGCCTCCCCGCCGACATGGAAGCGGCGCAGGTGCGGCTCGGCGTCCTTCTGCTCCTGCGGGCGGAAGTAGGACCGGGTCCGGCCGCCGGAGTCGAGGAAGTCCAGGTAGCGGCGGACGAGGTCGGCGCCGCCCTGGGGCAGCGGCTCCACGATCTCGACCGTGGGACCGGCGGCGTGCCGGGCGCGGTCGTCGCGCTGGCGGGCCGCGTGCCCCTGCAGCGCCTCGAACTCGGCGCGCAGTCCCTGGTGGACCAGGCGACCGACGACCTCGCGCAGCCGCTCGGCGTCCGGGGCCGCGGCGATGGCCTGCAGCGAGCCCAGGACGCACCGGGAGACCTGGGTGACGGCCCCGCGCCGGGCGGCGTCGAGATCGCGCAGCAGACCGGGGACGATCCGGGCCTCGCCGGTCTCGGCACCGGCCACGACCCGTGCGGCCCGCTCGCAGCAGCCCGCGACGTCGGCCGGGTCGGGCATGCCGTCGGCGTCGGGGAGGCGCTGGCCGCGCCGGGCGGTACGGTCCGCGCCGACCCGGGCCAGCAGGCGGCGCAGCCGCTGCAGCTCGCGGACCGGCAGCTCCGGGAACGAGGTGGCGACCCGGCCCTCCACGCTCACCGGCAGCGAGTCGTGCACCGCGGCGACCCGCTCGGCGGACGCACCGGTCAGCAGTACGCGCATGCCGTAGCCGGTCAGCTCGGCCAGCGCCCTGGCGAGCTCGCCGGGGCTGCTGTCGGAGAGCACGACGAGCGGCTCCTCGGCCACCACGCCGAGCAGTGTCGACGGGTGGGCGGGGTCCTCCTCGGAGCGCGGCGGGGCCGCGGCCCCCAGCGCGGTCGACAGGGTCCGCAGACCGGCCGGCACCCGGCCGGCGCGCAGTTCGGCGGTGATCCGCGCCGCCGCCGACCGCGGTGCCCCTCCGCCGCGGCCGGCCGACGCCAGCCCTTCGACGAACGCGACGAGCGCGTCGATGTCCGTGTCCTCGGACACCCGGACGTCCAGCATCTCGTCTCACACCTCCGCCGTACCCGTGTCGTCGCCCCGGGGACGACGTTCACGGTGTGTATCGCCGTGGACGGCCCGGTGTTCCGCCTCCGCCGTGATCGTCCGGCCGGGACCGGCCGACCGCCGTCACGAGGAGCGACGGAGCCGTGTCCCGTTCGGGGTACACGGCGGGTGCGGGATCGCCGTTCGGACGTCCCCGATTTCCCGCGAAAGGCTACCGGTCAGGGCTCTACGCTGGGCCGATCTCGTCGAGACCGGGCAACGTCGCCCCTTTCGGCGTCCTTCGCTGTCCACACTGAGCGACCGAGGCAGTTCAAACACTGCCCCATCGGAGTGAATTTACCCGATCAGCAACAGCGGGCGGAGGGAACACGGTCCTGGCGGTCGGTCCGCTCCCGCCAGAACTCGCGCTCACCCAGCACCGGCGCACCGGGGTGGTGGGCCGCCCGATGGGCCAGGTACCGCTCGTAGTCGCGCTCCCCGGCGAGCTCGCGCAGGAACGTCCAGAACGCCCGGAGCCGGCTCATCCGGAGCCCCCGGCCCTGGCGAGCTCGCGTTCGGAGCAGGTGGGGATCAGCCCGGCAGGGGCCTGGATCCGGGACTCGACGTACGGGTCCTCGGAGCCGCCGGGCAGCGGGCGTCCGCTCAGCGCGGCGACCCACACCCGGACCGAGTCGGCCAGGACGATCACGATGAGCAGCGCGAACAGGGCGGTGAGCACGGTGTCGACGGTCGTGTTCACCACCACCTTCTGCATGGCCTCGACGGTCCTGGCGGTGCCCAGGCTCGTCTTCCCGGCGTCGAGCGCGGCCTGGTACTGGTCGCGCTGGGCCCAGAACCCGAGCTTGGGGTTGTCGGAGAAGATCTTCTGGTAGCTCGCGGTCAGGGTGACGACGGCGTCGAACACCAGCGGGACCAGCGTGATCGGTGCGTAGCGGGCACGGCCGGAGCGGATCAGCAGCGTGGTGCAGACGGCCAGTGCGACGGCGGCGAGGAGCTGGTTGGCGATGCCGAACAGCGGGAAGAGCTGGTAGATGCCGCCCAGCGGGTCGTTGACGCCGGCGTAGAGCAGGTAGCCCCATGCCCCGACGATGACGGCGCTGCAGATCCAGGCGCCCGGCCGCCAGCTGGTGTCGCGGAAGCGCGGCACCACGTTGCCGATCGTGTCCTGCAGGATGAAGCGTCCGACGCGGGTGCCGGCGTCCACCGTGGTGAGGATGAACAGCGCCTCGAACATGAGAAACGAAGTGGTACCAGAAGGCGCGCATCGCGTCGCCGCCGAAGACCTGGGAGAACACCGTCGACAGCCCGACGGCCAGGGTCGGCGCCCCGCCGGAGCGGCCGACCAGTGTGTGCTCCTCCACTGCCTGCGCGGCCGCGGTGAGGTCGGCCGGGGAGATGGTGAACCCGATCTGCGCCACCGCGGCGGAGGCGGTCTCGACGGTCGGCCCGAGCACCGTCGCGGGCATGTTCATCGCGAAGTAGAGGCCGGGGTCGAGGATGCAGGCCGCGGCCAGTGCCATGATCGCGACGAAGGACTCGGTGAGCATCGCGCCGTAGCCGATGACCCGGATCTGGGACTCCTTCTGGATCAGCTTCGGCGTCGTGCCCGAGGCGACCAGGGCGTGGAACCCGGACAGGGCACCACAGGCGATGGTGATGAAGACGAACGGGAACAGCGAGCCCGCCGCGACCGGGCCCTGCCCGTCGGAGGCGAACCGGGTCAGCGCGTCCATCTGCAGCGACGGCCAGGCCAGCAGGATCGAGGCGGCGAGCAGCACGACCACGCCGACCTTCATGAACGACGACAGGTAGTCGCGCGGCGCGAGCAGCATCCAGACCGGCAGCACCGAGGCGGCGAAGCCGTAGACCACCAGCGCGAGGGTCAGCTGGTTCGCGGTCAGGTGGAAGACCTCGCCCCACGACGAGTTCTGCACCCAGCCGCCGCCGACGATGGCCAGCAGCATCAGCGCGACGCCGAGCACCGAGACCTCGATGATCTTCCCGGGCGCAGGTAGCGCAGGTAGAAGCCCATGAACAGGGCGATCGGGATCGTCATCGCGAGCGAGAACGTGCCCCACGGCGAGTCGGCCAGGGCCTGGACGACGACCAGCGCCAGCACCGCCAGCAGGATCACCATGATGGCGAGGACGGCGACGATGGCCGCCGTCCCGCCGACCGGCCCGATCTCCTCGCGGGCCATCTGGCCGAGGCTGCGCCCGCTCCGGCGGGTGGAGAAGAACAGCGTGACCATGTCCTGGACCGCGCCCGCGAACACGACCCCGACGATGATCCAAATCGTGCCGGGCAGGTAGCCCATCTGTGCCGCGAGCACCGGGCCGACCAGCGGGCCCGCGCCGGCGATGGCCGCGAAGTGGTGACCGAACAGCACCCGCCGGTCGGTGGGCTGGAAGTCCTGCCCGTCGTCGAGACGTTCGGCCGGTGTGGCGCGGGTGTCGTCCACGCGCAACGCGCGGTGGGCGATGAAGCGGGAGTAGAAGCGGTAGGCGATCGCGTAGGAGGCGACGGCGGCGAACACCAGCCAGGCCGCGGAGATCTCCTCGCCGCGGGTGAACGCGACGATCGACCAGGCGATCGCGCCCACCACCGCCACCGCGACCCAGATCGCAATCTGCCTCGGGTCGCGACGACGGGTCGTGCCCGTCCCCCCGGTCCCCGGTTCTCCCGGTCGCTCCGTCGTGACCATGCCGTCCCCCGCTCGTGCACCGTGCGCGACCGACGCCGTCGTGGGGCCGGCCCGATCGGGAACGTTACGTCGGGCAACGTTGCCTGTCACCGGTCCGGGGACGCCGTTACCGAGTCTCGACCGGCCGCGTCCTTCCCGATCCGGGGACACCCACCTCACGGGCCCCGTGCAGGCGCAGCACGGAGCCCCCGCACACCGGACGGCGTGTGGGGGCTCCGTGGGTCTCGCGCGGCAGGGGCCGCGGTGGGTCAGGCGCCGAGGCGCTGCTTCAGGGCCTCGAACTCGTCGCGGATCGAGGTCGGGAGGTTGTCGTCGCCGATCTTGGCGAACCACTCCTCGATCAGCGGGATCTCGGCCTTCCACTCCTCGACGTCGACCGCGAGGGCCTCCTCGACGTCGGCGCGCTCGGCGTCGACCCCCTCGAGGTCGATCTGGTCGACGGTGGGCACGAAGCCGATGGGGGTGTCGACGGCGGCCGCCGTGCCCTCCATGCGCTGGATGCACCACTTGAGGACGCGGCTGTTCTCACCGAAGCCGGGCCACAGGAAGCGGCCGTCCTCGCCGCGGCGGAACCAGTTGACGTAGAAGATCTTCGGGAGCTTCTCGGCGTCGGCGCTCTTGCCGAGGTTCACCCAGTGCGCGAAGTAGTCGCCGACGTTGTAGCCGAGGAACGGCAGCATCGCCATCGGGTCGCGCCGGACCTGGCCGAGACCGCCGGCCGCGGCCGCGGTCTTCTCCGAGGACATGGTGGCGCCCATGAAGGTGCCGTGCTGCCAGCTGCGGGCCTCGGTGACCAGCGGGATCGTGGTCTTGCGGCGGCCACCGAACAGGATGGCCGAGATCGGCACGCCGTTCGGGTCCTGCCACTCCGGCGCGACGACCGGGCACTGCGCGATCGGCACGGTGTAGCGCGAGTTCGGGTGCGCGGCGTCGGTGCCGGACTCGGGGGTCCAGTCGTTGCCCTTCCAGTCGGTGAGGTGCTGGGGGTCGCCCTCCAGGCCCTCCCACCAGACGTCGCCGTCGTCGGTCAGCGCGACGTTGGTGAAGAGCGCGTTGCCCTCCTCGATGGTGCGCATCGCGTTGGGGTTGGTCTTCCAGTTGGTGCCCGGCGCGACACCGAAGAAGCCGAACTCCGGGTTGATGGCGTAGAGTCGGCCGTCCTCACCGAAGCGCATCCAGGCGATGTCGTCACCGACGGTCTCGGCGCGCCAGCCGGGATGGTCGGCTGCAGCATCGCCAGGTTGGTCTTGCCGCAGGCGCTCGGGAAGGCCGCCGCGACGTAGTAGGCCTTCTCCTCCGGGCTGATGAGCTTGAGGATCAGCATGTGCTCGGCGAGCCAGCCCTCGTCGTGGGCCATCGCCGAGGCGATGCGCAGCGCGTAGCACTTCTTGCCGAGCAGGGCGTTGCCGCCGTAGCCGGAGCCGTAGCTCCAGATCTCCCAGGTCTCCGG
>NZ_JAHLJA010000237.1:0-7224 GCF_020496245.1 Pseudonocardia sp. ICBG601
CTACCGGTCAGGGCTCTACGCTGGGCCGATCTCGTCGAGACCGGGCAACGTCGCCCCTTTCGGCGTCCTTCGCTGTCCACACTGAGCGACCGAGGCAGTTCAAACACTGCCCCATCGGAGTGAATTTACCCGATCAGCAACAGCGGGCGGAGGGAACACGGTCCTGGCGGTCGGTCCGCTCCCGCCAGAACTCGCGCTCACCCAGCACCGGCGCACCGGGGTGGTGGGCCGCCCGATGGGCCAGGTACCGCTCGTAGTCGCGCTCCCGGCGAGCTCGCGCAGGAACGTCCAGAACGCCCGGAGCCGGCTCATCCGGAGCCCCCGGCCCTGGCGAGCTCGCGTTCGGAGCAGGTGGGGATCAGCCCGGCAGGGGCCTGGATCCGGGACTCGACGTACGGGTCCTCGGAGCCGCCGGGCAGCGGGCGTCCGCTCAGCGCGGCGACCCACACCCGGACCGAGTCGGCCAGGACGATCACGATGAGCAGCGCGAACAGGGCGGTGAGCACGGTGTCGACGGTCGTGTTCACCACCACCTTCTGCATGGCCTCGACGGTCCTGGCGGTGCCCAGGCTCGTCTTCCCGGCGTCGAGCGCGGCCTGGTACTGGTCGCGCTGGGCCCAGAACCCGAGCTTGGGGTTGTCGGAGAAGATCTTCTGGTAGCTCGCGGTCAGGGTGACGACGGCGTCGAACACCAGCGGGACCAGCGTGATCGGTGCGTAGCGGGCACGGCCGGAGCGGATCAGCAGCGTGGTGCAGACGGCCAGTGCGACGGCGGCGAGGAGCTGGTTGGCGATGCCGAACAGCGGGAAGAGCTGGTAGATGCCGCCCAGCGGGTCGTTGACGCCGGCGTAGAGCAGGTAGCCCCATGCCCCGACGATGACGGCGCTGCAGATCCAGGCGCCCGGCCGCCAGCTGGTGTCGCGGAAGCGCGGCACCACGTTGCCGATCGTGTCCTGCAGGATGAAGCGTCCGACGCGGGTGCCGGCGTCCACCGTGGTGAGGATGAACAGCGCCTCGAACATGAGAAACGAAGTGGTACCAGAAGGCGCGCATCGCGTCGCCGCCGAAGACCTGGGAGAACACCGTCGACAGCCCGACGGCCAGGGTCGGCGCCCCGCCGGAGCGGCCGACCAGTGTGTGCTCCTCCACTGCCTGCGCGGCCGCGGTGAGGTCGGCCGGGGAGATGGTGAACCCGATCTGCGCCACCGCGGCGGAGGCGGTCTCGACGGTCGGCCCGAGCACCGTCGCGGGCATGTTCATCGCGAAGTAGAGGCCGGGGTCGAGGATGCAGGCCGCGGCCAGTGCCATGATCGCGACGAAGGACTCGGTGAGCATCGCGCCGTAGCCGATGACCCGGATCTGGGACTCCTTCTGGATCAGCTTCGGCGTCGTGCCCGAGGCGACCAGGGCGTGGAACCCGGACAGGGCACCACAGGCGATGGTGATGAAGACGAACGGGAACAGCGAGCCCGCCGCGACCGGGCCCTGCCCGTCGGAGGCGAACCGGGTCAGCGCGTCCATCTGCAGCGACGGCCAGGCCAGCAGGATCGAGGCGGCGAGCAGCACGACCACGCCGACCTTCATGAACGACGACAGGTAGTCGCGCGGCGCGAGCAGCATCCAGACCGGCAGCACCGAGGCGGCGAAGCCGTAGACCACCAGCGCGAGGGTCAGCTGGTTCGCGGTCAGGTGGAAGACCTCGCCCCACGACGAGTTCTGCACCCAGCCGCCGCCGACGATGGCCAGCAGCATCAGCGCGACGCCGAGCACCGAGACCTCGATGATCTTCCCCGGGCGCAGGTAGCGCAGGTAGAAGCCCATGAACAGGGCGATCGGGATCGTCATCGCGAGCGAGAACGTGCCCCACGGCGAGTCGGCCAGGGCCTGGACGACGACCAGCGCCAGCACCGCCAGCAGGATCACCATGATGGCGAGGACGGCGACGATGGCCGCCGTCCCGCCGACCGGCCCGATCTCCTCGCGGGCCATCTGGCCGAGGCTGCGCCCGCTCCGGGGGTGGAGAAGAACAGCGTGACCATGTCCTGGACCGCGCCCGCGAACACGACCCCGACGATGATCCAAATCGTGCCGGGCAGGTAGCCCATCTGTGCCGCGAGCACCGGGCCGACCAGCGGGCCCGCGCCGGCGATGGCCGCGAAGTGGTGACCGAACAGCACCCGCCGGTCGGTGGGCTGGAAGTCCTGCCCGTCGTCGAGACGTTCGCCGGTGTGGCGCGGGTGTCGTCCACGCGCAACGCGCGGTGGGCGATGAAGCGGGAGTAGAAGCGGTAGGCGATCGCGTAGGAGGCGACGGCGGCGAACACCAGCCAGGCCGCGGAGATCTCCTCGCCGCGGGTGAACGCGACGATCGACCAGGCGATCGCGCCCACCACCGCCACCGCGACCCAGATCGCAATCTGCCTCGGGTCGCGACGACGGGTCGTGCCCGTCCCCCCGGTCCCCGGTTCTCCCGGTCGCTCCGTCGTGACCATGCCGTCCCCCGCTCGTGCACCGTGCGCGACCGACGCCGTCGTGGGGCCGGCCCGATCGGGAACGTTACGTCGGGCAACGTTGCCTGTCACCGGTCCGGGGACGCCGTTACCGAGTCTCGACCGGCCGCGTCCTTCCCGATCCGGGGACACCCACCTCACGGGCCCCGTGCAGGCGCAGCACGGAGCCCCGCACACCGGACGGCGTGTGGGGGCTCCGTGGGTCTCGCGCGGCAGGGGCCGCGGTGGGTCAGGCGCCGAGGCGCTGCTTCAGGGCCTCGAACTCGTCGCGGATCGAGGTCGGGAGGTTGTCGTCGCCGATCTTGGCGAACCACTCCTCGATCAGCGGGATCTCGGCCTTCCACTCCTCGACGTCGACCGCGAGGGCCTCCTCGACGTCGGCGCGCTCGGCGTCGACCCCCTCGAGGTCGATCTGGTCGACGGTGGGCACGAAGCCGATGGGGGTGTCGACGGCGGCCGCCGTGCCCTCCATGCGCTGGATGCACCACTTGAGGACGCGGCTGTTCTCACCGAAGCCGGGCCACAGGAAGCGGCCGTCCTCGCCGCGGCGGAACCAGTTGACGTAGAAGATCTTCGGGAGCTTCTCGGCGTCGGCGCTCTTGCCGAGGTTCACCCAGTGCGCGAAGTAGTCGCCGACGTTGTAGCCGAGGAACGGCAGCATCGCCATCGGGTCGCGCCGGACCTGGCCGAGACCGCCGGCCGCGGCCGCGGTCTTCTCCGAGGACATGGTGGCGCCCATGAAGGTGCCGTGCTGCCAGCTGCGGGCCTCGGTGACCAGCGGGATCGTGGTCTTGCGGCGGCCACCGAACAGGATGGCCGAGATCGGCACGCCGTTCGGGTCCTGCCACTCCGGCGCGACGACGGGCACTGCGCGATCGGCACGGTGTAGCGCGAGTTCGGGTGCGCGGCGTCGGTGCCGGACTCGGGGGTCCAGTCGTTGCCCTTCCAGTCGGTGAGGTGCTGGGGGTCGCCCTCCAGGCCCTCCCACCAGACGTCGCCGTCGTCGGTCAGCGCGACGTTGGTGAAGAGCGCGTTGCCTCCTCGATGGTGCGCATCGCGTTGGGGTTGGTCTTCCAGTTGGTGCCCGGCGCGACACCGAAGAAGCCGAACTCCGGGTTGATGGCGTAGAGTCGGCCGTCCTCACCGAAGCGCATCCAGGCGATGTCGTCACCGACGGTCTCGGCGCGCCAGCCGGGATGGTCGGCTGCAGCATCGCCAGGTTGGTCTTGCCGCAGGCGCTCGGGAAGGCCGCCGCGACGTAGTAGGCCTTCTCCTCCGGGCTGATGAGCTTGAGGATCAGCATGTGCTCGGCGAGCCAGCCCTCGTCGTGGGGCCATCGCCGAGGCGATGCGCAGCGCGTAGCACTTCTTGCCGAGCAGGGCGTTGCTTGCCGCCGTAGCCGGAGCCGTAGCTCCTCCAGATCTCCCAGGTCTCGGGAAGTGGCTGATGTACTTGGTCTCGTTGCACGGCCACGGCACGTCGGCCTGGCCATCGGCGAGCGGGGCGCCGATCGAGTGCAGCGCCTTGACCCAGCGGTCACCCGCGACGTCGAGCAGCGGGACGACTGCGCACACCCATCCGGGTCATGATCTCATGGAGATCACGACGTACTCGGAGTCGGTGATCTCGATGCCGATCTTCGGGGTCGTCCGAGTCGGTCGGCCCCATGCAGAACGGGACGACGTACATCGTCCGGCCCTTCATCGAGCCGCGGTACAGCTCGGTCATGGTCCGCTTCATCTCGGCGGGGGGTCGGCCCAGTTGTTGGTCGGGCCCGCGCCGCGCTCGGTCTCGGTACAGATGAAGGTCCGCTCCTCGACCCGCGCGGGACGTCGTCGGGGTCGGAGGGCGGCGTAGAAGGAGTTGGGTTTCTTCTCCAGGCGCGTGAGGGTCCCCGCCTCGACAGCTGGTCGGTGAGCCGGGTCCACTCCTCGTCCGAACCGTCGCACCACACGACGCGATCCGGGGTGGCCAGCTCGGCGATCTCCTGGACCCAGGCCGCGACGCCCTGGTTGGTGGTCGGTGCCTTGTCGGTGCCCGGAACGGTCGCTGCAGTCATGTCGTCCTGTTCTCCTCGCCGGCCCCGGCCCGCCACCGGGGGAACTACGACGAGCCCGCGACCGGAGTCGGTGACGGGCCCAGACGGGAAAAGGTGGTTTCCGAGGCTACCTGCGAAATAGTGCGCTACCCACGGGTGGAGTTGAGAGGTCAGGCACAGCACCGATCATGTAAATCGATCCAGTACGCGCTGGACGGACGGCGATGTCCGCCCAGGTGACAGCCATGTCACACGAACGCAACCTGTTCCCGGTGACAGATTCGCCGACGGTCCGTGACATCGGCACGACACATTCTCGGAGAAACGTCGCCGAAATTCACCCGCAGACCGGAAGCGCGACCGCTTCAACGCGTTCTCGGAACGCACTTAGGGCTTCGAGAACGGAAGGGTCAGCGCACGGTTGCGACGGAGCGCGCGAGCCCGCGGGACCATGATCGGCAGCCGGTGGGCGGTTACCTGCCAGTACCGGGCGCCGGGGTCACCGGCACGCCAGGCGTCGGCGAGCCGCACGACGGCGTCCGGGTCGATCACCCGGCGCGGCCCGGGGCCGCATCCCGCAGCGCTCGCGGACGCCGGCGTCGAGCGCGTCGCCAGGCGTCCTCGGGCGGTGGTGTGGATCGAGACCTCTGGGCGACCGGCGACGGCACCCCCGGCATCCGGGCCCCCGGGGTCGGGTTCCACGACGTCGCGGGGTGTTCATCCGAGCACCAGGGTGTAGGCGCTGACCACCTCGTACGGCACGGCTGTCTCCCGTGTGGAGTCGGCACCGACGACCGGCACCGATCGTCGGTGCCGGTCGTCGCGGACGAGCCGTAGTGAACCAGCCGGTGCACACCGTATCCGCCGAACGAGGCGTCCGACGGGGCCGCGCGTCGCCGGAACCACTCGTCCGGGCGGTCGGACGTGTCACCCGGGACCGTCACGGGGTGGTCACATCGTCGCTCACACCCCGCGACGAGCGGTTCAGTGGCGGCGCGCCCCGCGGCTCGGCGTCGGCGTCCACCGCGGAGGGCACCGGCCGCCAGGACGTCACGGTGCGCGCGGCGCAGGCCGAGCCCGGCCGTCACCAGCACCACGGCGACGACGACCGCCGCCGTCCCGGACGCGACGTCCACCCGTGCACGAACGCCTCCCGTGCGGAGGCCAGCAGGGCCGCGGCGGCGTCGGCGGGCATCGTCGTGGCGACGTCCGCCGCCCCGCCGAGGGTCTCCCGGCCGAGGACGGCGTCCCGTCGGGAGAGCACGTAGCCGCCGGTACACCGCGGACAGCACCCGCCGATCAGTGCGGTGCCGAGCACCGCACCGACCTCGTAGGCGGTCTCGGAGACCGCGGCCGCGGCACCGGCCTTCTCCGGCGGGGCGGCCGCCAGGATCGCGTCGTTGGTGACGGTCTCGGACAGCCCGATCCCCGCGCCGATCAGCACAGCGGCCGACATCAGCAGCACGACGGCCGAGTCCACCTGCAGGAACAGGCAGGCCACGTAGCCGGTCAGGACGAGCGCGAGCCCGGTCGCGACGAGCTGGTGCAGCGCGAACCGGCGGGCCAGCCGCGCGGCGGCGAGCCCGGCCACGACCGTCACCACGAAGCCCGGCAGCAGGAGCAGGCCCGCCTGCAGCGGCGAGTACCCGACGACCAGCTGGAGGTACTGGGCGGAGAAGAACAGCAGCCCGGTGAGGAAGAACATGGTGGTGGCGTTGGCCAGCGCGCTGTGTGCCGCAGCACCGGGCGGGCGAACAGCTCCAGGTCGATCAAGCGGGTCCAGGCCCGCCGCACCGTCGTCGCCGGTAGTGGGCGAGGAACGCGGTGCCCGCGCCGACACCCACCAGCACCGACGCGGACGACGGCGGGGCTCACCCCGCCCGCGGACCCGGCCAGCTCATGCGCAGGCCAGCTGGTCCCATCGTCAGCAGCGACAGCACCACGCCGACCAGGTCGAGCCGGCCCGGCTCGGTCTCCCCGACTCCGGGCACCACCAGCCGGCGCGACGACGAGCAGCAGCGCCATCGGCGGCACGCTCATCACGAAGATCGAGCCCCACCAGAAGTGCTCGAGCAGCAGCCCGCCGACGATCGGGTGGCGAGCGCCGCGCCCGCGGCGAACCCGGTCGCCCAGATCGCCCAGCGCGAGCCTGCGGTGGGTCGGTCGAGGAACACCGACCGCAGCAGCGCCCAGCGTGGAGGTGCATCAGCATCGCGCCGAACACGCCGAGCAGGGCGCGCGCCGCGACGAGCTGGGCGGCCAGGTCGCGAACGCGCGAGCAGCGCGAGACCACGCCGAAGCCGGCGACGCCGATCATCAGCAGCCGGCGGCGGCCGATCCGGTCACCGAGGGTCCCATCGTGACCAGCAGCCCGGCCAAGCACCAGCGGGTGACGTCGACGACCCACAGCAGCGTCGCCGCGTCCGGGCGGAGCGCGGCGGAGAGCTCGGCAGTTGCCATACGCCGAGCACCGTGTTGTCGATCGACACCAGCAGCGTGGGGATGGCGAGCACCGCGAGTGCGAGCCAGGCGCGCAGCCCGGGCAGCGGCGCCACGTCGGCCCGCCCCTGTCCCTCGCCGCGCCCCGTGCGCCGACATCCGGCCGTGACATCGCCGTTCTCCCTTGCACTCGTCGTTCCGTGGGCCCTGATCCGGACGCGTCTTTACCGTCCAGACG
>NZ_JAHLJA010000238.1:0-24046 GCF_020496245.1 Pseudonocardia sp. ICBG601
CCACTGCTTGACCCAGTCGACCTGCATCCGCCCCGGTTCGCGTCGCCGCGCGGGAACCAGTCAAGCTGCAAACAGAGGTGCATCGGGCCGGGCGGCAAGATCGAAGTGTCGGTGGTCTCTCCACCATTCGCGGCCGTCGTCGACGAACGCGGTCACACCGTCGGGTGTCCACTCGACCGCGTAGTTGTGCCACTGCGTGGCGTCGATGGTCAGTTCGCCGTGGACCTGGGAGTTGTCCGCGCCGTAGTGCAGGAACAGTTCGATCTTGTCGCGGGCCGGGTCCATGATCTCCGCGAAGTCGATCTCCCCGCCGACCGGGAAGTTCTCCTCGGTCGGCCACAACAGGGCGAGGGCGTTGTAGGAGGGGGACCCGGTCGGGGCGCGCATCCGCACTTCCCAGCGGCCGTATTTCTGGGAGTGCGCGGTCCAGGCCAGGCCGGCGGTCGTGCCGTCCCCGGTCCCGTCGATCGTCAGAATGCCGTCAGCGACGGTCGCCGCGGCCGGGGAGCGGGTGCCGTTCCCGGCATGCCCGGGGCCGTCGTAGGCGTTCCACCCGGGCCCCAGCTGTGTGCCGGTGAAGTCGTCGACAACGTCCGGGGCACCCCAGCCGAACACCTCACCTGCGGTGTCGCCCTGGCCGGGCACGCCCGGCAGCGCAGAAGAACCGCCCTGCGCGTCCTGTCCGGTCTGTCCGGTCTGTGCTGGATGATCGGTGGATCCGCTTTCATGATCATCCGGGTGGTTCCCGGCCTGGTAGCAGGTGGCGGGGATGAAGCCGGGCTGGTCGGCGCCGACGCTGGTCAACGCCGACCGCCACGCCCGCGCCCGCTCGGAACGATCGCCGTCGAGTTCGGCCAGGACGTGCACCGCGGTGATACGCCAGCCGCATTCGACTCGTGCGTCCGCCGGGACAGGCGCGGCCGGAGCGAACGCGACCGCCAGCGACGTCACCGCTCCCACCACGGCGGTGACCAGCCCGGAACCGATCACCGCATACCGGCCTGACGGTCGGCGTGGTCGGTGCGGAAACCGTGCGAGGCCAGACCGTGGGTGCGGCTCTGGAAACCGTCGGCGACCACAGCGGCGAGTTCGAGGACCGCATCCCGCGTCGCGGGGGCCAGGGCGTCGAGATCGATGATGTCCCCGGTCGCCAGGTGCGGGTCGGCGGGCAGTTCGACCACCGCCCGCACCCTGGAGGCGAAGTAGTCGCGGATGACGGTGTCATCGACATAGCGGGACTGTCGATCACACGACAGGACGACGACGGCGTCACGGACCAGGTCCCGATACCGAAACCGGCCCGACGAGTCCTGGTGGGTGGCCAGCCACTGCAACGTCCGCGCCGCCCGCGACGCCCCGTCCTTCGTCGGCGCACCCACCACGACCAGGGAGTCGGCGTGGCGCAGCGTGCCCTGCATCGCCGAATGCACCAGGCCGGTGCCGCAGTCTGTGAGCAGCAGCTCGTGATAGATCGAGAGCAGCCGCAGGACACGCTCGTAGTCGCGCTCGGAGAACATCTCCGACAGCTCCGGGGCCTGCTCCGAGGTGAGCACGCGTAAGCGGCCGGCGAGGTGGGTGTAACCCGACAGCTGCGTAGAAGTACGGACCTGGTCCAGGTCGCGTAGCAGGTCACGCACCGTCCGCCGCCCCGCCTGGGCCTCTCCGACCAGGCGGTCACCCAAGGTCCCCGCGTCGGGATTGGCGTCGATCGCGATGACTCGGTCCCCGCGGTACTCGGCCATCGCCAGCCCGAGCACACCGGTACACGTTCGTCTTCCCGACACCACCTTTGATGCTGCCGACCGCGACGGAGAACGGCCCGGACAGCGGTGTCGTGACCCGCCGCACCTGGTCCTTCAACCGCAGCTCGGCCTCGGACAGGCCCGGATTCCACCGACCAGCCGTGAGCGCGTAGACCGCAGCCCGCCAACCATGCGTCGGCGCCGCGAGCTTCGGACGCACCACATCAGCGAACGCACCACCATCGGAAAACCCGGGTGCTCCAGGTGCGGAGCCATCGCCGGACTCGGCGGTGTCGGTGCTCCAGAACGCCGCCGGCGGTGCCGCTGGTTCCGGCGGCTCGACAGCAGATCGAACAGTCTGCGGGTCCGCGGCGGGAGCCACCGGCGGTTCCGGGGACCCGCCCGTGCCCTCGGGAGCCGACACCGGCGGCTCGGCCGCGGGCGGCGTACCGGGAACCGCCCACGCCGCAGCATCCCCGGTCAGCCACGCCGGCGTCCCACCCGACTCCGCCGCCTCCGACGACGACACATGATTACCCGACATCAACGACCACCGCCTGTTTCGTTACCGGTGGGCCCGGTGAGCAGACCGGGATCGACGACCAGACGGCCGTCCTCCGCGGCGCGGGTGACCGGCACAGTCATCCGCACCCACCGCGGCTCGACCGCGGTCCACACCGCGGCCGACTCCGGCGGGGCGCACGAGCGGCCGATCGTCCCCGCCGGCTCCACCAGACCGCTGTGCTCAGCGGCGGACACAGCCGAGTCATCGGCCTCGGGCGCTGTTCCAGCACGGACGTACGGCGTGGCGCGGACGACGACCTCGACGAACACCACCGTGTCCGACCGCCGATACAACCGCCCCGGCAACGGGGAATCCGCACGCTGACGGCCCGCACCGGACCAGCCCCACGTACACGCCTGCACATCGGCCAGGACCTCGCGCAGGACCTCAGCGCGGCGCCACGGCACGTCCTCGTCGAACGACTGGAAATCGCAGGCGAAGCGGGCAGCGAACGCCGACGCCTCCACATCCGACACCGGCTCCACCGAACGCACCGCACGGGCGAACGACGGCTCCGCCGGGACACGGTCGAGAGGCCGCCGCCGCGGCGCCGCCGCTGGGAACGCTTCGTCGAACCTGACCTGCGGCGACGCTAACTCAACATGATCACCAGGATCGGGCGCAGCAGAGCAGTAGTGCCCGCCGGGCCCTCCACGCTGCGCTGCTGGACGGTCCGGTCGTGGGCGCCGCGAGGTAATGACGTGCACGGATGCGGTCCCAAGATCATCCCGAGGTTCTGCACTGTCGGACGCCGTGTCCCGGGAACCGAGTCCTGGCGCTACCAGCCACGGAGAGACGCACTCGGCGGGACCAGGACTGCTGCGTCGTGACATCAGACCGGCCGATCGCAGCCGGAGACAGACGGGAAGCCGAGTGCCGCACCGTCCATGCTTACACCGATCATCGCGCCTCCCTCGCATCTGAGCGCCCAAACTATAGACTGGGCGCTGCGGGTCCGCAATACTGCTAGATATATGGCAATGTACCTGGGGAAATCGCAAAGGCGACGGGCCGGCGTGGCCGCCTCGGTGGCGACGGGGACCGCATGCCCTGCTAGGGTCAGCAAACTATAGTTCGGATAGGTGGAGGCGGATGACGCGAAGAACGATCGCCGGGCGAAGTGGCCTACCCCTGCCGCAGTGCGCCTACGTGGAGTACGCGTGACGACACGATCAGTTGATGGAACCTTACTCGAAAGACTCAGCTTTCTGTCATCAACCGTGCTGAAGCTGGATCACGAGTCGCGCGGCCTGCGGAGCGACTCGGCGTGGCCGAGACCTGATGCGCGCCGGGTGCTGAGACAGGTGGCTTCGGACGGGAGGGTCGCGCTGTCCGCGGAGGAAGTCGTCCAGGTCGCTGTGGGGATCGGAATCCCCACGGGGTCCCTGACGGCCGATCCAGGGTCCTGGCTCCCGGTCGAAAGCTGCTTCCGGCGACTCGTAGCGCTACGAGAGCAGGACGAAAAATGGCGAGTCCCCATCTTGGGGGCTGACGAAGAAAAGTTCCCCGCATCTTCTTCGGGACCGGAGACCTACGACATGGATATAACATTTTGGGGCACTCCTCGGTGTTGTAGAGGTCTATGGGCCCGCCGAGGGCAGGATCAGATCGCACCTCGCCGACGCAGAGGTCTCCGGAGAAACCCCGCCGCCGTGACAGAGCCGTCAGTTGATGTGGAAGTTCTTGAGCGCTGCGCGAGCGTAATTTCCGATCTTAACGAATCCATCGGCCACTTTGACGGGTCGATCCGCGACTACCTGGAACGATTAGAAACCCACAGGGGGCGGCCCATAAAGATGCGAACCTTTTTATTTAGGGAACTCGGAGGAGGTGAGTGTGGAATATACATCCCGAGGCGAACCTATGACGAGATAGGATTCCCATTGGACGCTCCGCATGCTACGCATATCATCCTGCATGAAGTCGGACACATGGTGCTCGACCATGCCGCGGCGCGGAGGCCGGAAGATTCCCCTCTATTTCGAAGCATGGCCAGCATTACTCCTGAGGCGCTGACAGTTTATCTCGGGAGGAGCGTCTACGAGGACTGCGCGGAACGTGAAGCGGAGGCGTTCGCTACCTGCTTGTCCGCTGCAGCCGCCTCGCCCGAGCCGAAATCGGAGACAGAAGGTGCAGTGAGTGACACTGTAGCTCTTCGCATGAGAACGACTTTCGGCGGTGAGGAGTGCAGCCGAAGAGCTGTCGACTGGAGTAGCTTTACTGCATTGCAAGCTTGACGAAGGAGACCTGTTGGGCACATCAGAAGGCCAGGAATCCCAGCTGAACCACAATCCTAGCGATTCATTTGCTGACCGCTTGAACTATCTGTTCGACCATCTTTATCCCGCTGGGCGAGGACCTTATTCAAATTCTGAAGTCGCAGCCGGAGTGCGACAAGCCGGATATAAAGCGACCAGTCAGTACGTGCGGGTACTCCGCCGCGGGCAACGCAAAAACCCCACCCTGGACTTCATAGGCGGTTTAGCTGAATTCTTTAGAATTCCAGCTGGGTACTTCTTCGACGGACCCGAAGCGGAAGACATTAAAAAGCAGATAGAAATCCTCGTAGCGGCACGAAGCGCGGACGTGAAGGAGATTTTCTTTCGGAGCACACAGATCGGGGAGCAGGATCGGGAGGTTGTCCTGCGCATCTTGCGAAGCTTCTCGGGAAACACAGATTGCGACTCGCAGGAAGGGGGTGGGTAGCGGCACTCAGGTGCTCCGCATCGAGCATTACAACCCATATATCCAACGCAGAAAGAGTTTAGCGGCGAGATGTCTCCTGCCGAAGTTGCCAACACTACGGTGTACTATCTGTTTCCCGTGGTCTGTTTCTGTGTCGCTACTATACGATGGCGACTTCACCGACGGAAGGTGGGTAGAACTACACCGCCAGAAGTACGGGCAATGTTGTTGTACATGGCGAGCTTGGGGCTCGCAGTGGCCGTCATGGCCCCACCCAGCAGGGACATTATAGATATTGTTTACCCCAACATTTCCCAGCTTCTGGGAAATGTTCTGGTTCTTGCGGCAGGGTTGAGCGTTACCGCTGTAGTGGCGTTTAGTCAGTTGGACTTGCTTTCAGCGCGGCGGCTCATTCTGCGCCGTGCCGCGGTCCTGTCGGTTGCTTCCGCTGGAATGGCAGCATGTTTCGCGGCAACGCATATCAGTGAGGCCGTTTTCCTGGTCCCCCGGCTACATCCATCGGTGATCGCTTATTACACGATATACAGTGTTGGGTTCGGGTGGGCGATAATCGGTCTTACTGTTCTTTTGTCCAAGCAGCTCCGCTTGGAGCCGGAAGCATGGCGTCGCGTCAGTCTGCATCTTCATCGCACCGTATGCGCTGTAGTACTGCTCTATCTGGCCGGGCGTTTGTGGAGCGTCGGCGCCTACTCTGTTGGGCTCCTCCCGAGGTGGGGGACAATCCATAAGGACTCGCTGGAACTCGTCATCAGCACGGTACTTCCGCTAGTCGCACTAGTCCTCGGCACTCTCGGTTGGCTCTCGCGGTTTTGGGCGCCCCAATTCGTCAAACTTATCGTCCGCAAACAAATTGACTATCGGCATCAGCGCCTCTACCGCCGACTCAGGCCACTCTGGGAGCTCATCGCCCAAGGTAACCTGAAGGACCTATACTTCGCCGAGCGTCACCATCGTCTGTCAGCCCCACAACACGTTTGTGCGGGCGAGTCTTTGAAATCTGCGACATTGAACTCCGCGCTTCCCGTCATGTGACCGAAGCTGAGAAGGACGTCGCGGTGACCCGTGAAATCGTCGCCGGGCGCGGCCACCTAGGCGTGTCCGCTCTCAGCGACGCCTACGTGTTCGCGAGGGAGTGGCCGCCGAGCAAGAACCAGGCAAGGAGAAGGAGAAGGAGAAGGAGAAGGAGACTCCCGAGGTTGATGCCATTCCGGAGATGGACATCGAAGCTCAGGCGCGACGGCTGTTGCGAGCCTATCATGCTCTTCGTGCGGCACCTGATTTATATCGAATGCTCACTTCACCTCCGACGGACTCGGACTTGAGCCCCACAGAAAATCAGACAACCAGCTAGGGTAGCGTTTTGCGCACTATGGCATCTCCTGATCGAGTATCCGGCCACACTCAAACGGTCATCGACCGGGCAGCCCGCGTGCTAACCGAGATTTTAGCCCCATCCGTGGTAGTCGCACTGCTGCCGCTGGCGCTCGCTTGGGTTGTTACGCGGGCGCTGCTCCCGACGCTAGGATGGGGACTGCTCATCGCGCTCACGAGTAGCATTCTGCCGATGGCGGTAATCGTCTGGGGGGCCCGCACCGGCCGATGGGACGGCCACCATGTCCGTAACCGACGAGGGCGGCTGATCCCCCTGCTCGCCACTATCGGATTCAGTGCCATCGGCCTGGGGCTACTTATCGTTCTCCGTGCGCCATGGCCGCTCATCGCCCTCGATCTCACATTGCTCGCCACACTGTTCGTCACCAGCGCGATCACTCTTGCATGGAAAGTATCGATCCACGCTGCTGTCTGCATGAGTGCGGTGGCGATCATGGCCTCATCAGGCGGTCCGGAATGGTGGGCGGCGGCGCTGTTAGTGGGTGCGGTTGCCTGGTCGCGCGTGCATCTTCATGACCACGCCACAGCGCAGGTAATCGTCGGTGCACTGATAGGGCTACTTGCCGGTGGAATGTTTACACTGTTAACTCTATAGAAACTCCAAGAAGAGATAGTGGCGTGCGATGTGCGGTCACCTTGGATAGGAAGAGATGAAATATGTCATCTGATCACAGGCAGGGCAACCGTGATTAACGCCGGAGCAGAAAGCGCCGCGCGGGCCCCGGACCTTCCGGATATCCCGTTGTTCGGTGGTGTCACGGTCGGGCAGGTGTTCGTGGCGGTCGCGGCGGTCGTGGTGCCCGCCACCGTGGTCGGGCATGTGCTGGTGTTGTGGGCGTGGGCCCGCGGCTGGGAACCGCACCGGCTGCGCAACCTCGCCCTGGTCATCGTGGCCGCTGCGGCGCTGGCCGGGCCGATCGTCGGCATGCTGCCCTGGTGGGGCCTGGAGCTGACGGCCTCGGCGGTGCGTCAGGCATGGGACGGCCACTACCTGCCCGCCGGGATCGACTCCGCCGCCGCGACCGCCCCTCTGGTGGCGATCACGTCCTGGGTGTGGTGGCACCTTTACACCAAGCGGATGCGGTCCGGTGTCGCCCAGGCCGCCGGGGAACGCCACGTCCGCCGCCAGCTACACATCCGCGCCGGTGCGGCGGCCGCCGCCGCGCCCGCCGCGAGCGCACCCCGCTGGCCAGCCACGGCCGTGACGGCACACCGTCGGTCGTCCTCGGCCCACGTTATGACACCGTCCGCGCCCAGCCGGACCTACTCACCGACACCCTGCGTCGACGCGCCGCGCCGTGGTTACAGGTCCCGATGCCCGCGATCGCCCTCCACACTGTCTGCCTGGCCGAGACCGGCGCCGGGAAGACCACGATGCTGGTGCGCTGCTCAGCCTGCTGGGCCGAAATCACCTGGACCGCCTACAACCAGCAACAGCACGGCGCTGCGGGATCACGGCCGTTGGTGATCTTCCTCGCGGCGAAAGGCGGCCCCGACGCCGACACCGACGCCCACGACTGGGCCGACGCGATGGAAGACCTCGGCCTGCACCCGGACCGGATCGGCGTGTTCCCGTTCGAGACGCGGCTGAACATGTGGCGCATGCCCGCCACCCAGCTGCGCGCCGCCCTGCACAAGCTCGCGAAAACCGATCACCGCTTCTACGACGTCCTGCAACGCGGCCTACTCCACCTGATCATCGACGCACCCACCGAGAAACCGCCCGCGTCGTCGGCGGAGTTCCTGCAACGCCTCGCCCCGGCCTGGCTCACGGCGGCGTGGGCGGGACATCCGGTCGAGGAACGCGCCATCGCCGCCCTGACCAAGACCACCGGCGCCGGAGCGGGCGCCTCATCGCTCGACAGCGACCTGTTGCTGTTCGCCGATTTGTTCCGCAGCATCGGCGGCGACTTCGACGCCGGACAACCCTTGTCGGACTTCGACGCCCTCTACGTCTCCGTCCCCGGCGCCACCGACCAGGTCGTCGCCGCCACCAAGACCGCCGTCCTCATCATCGAACTGCTCACCTACGAACTCGGTGTCGCTCACGACGGGCAACGCCGGCAGGTGTTGTTCGTCATCGACGAGTTCTCCGCGGTCTCCGGTGACACCGCCGGCGACGTCATCAACCTCGTCGAACGGCTGCGTTCCCTGGGCGGCTCGGTCATCGTGTCCGCCCAATCCTATGAAGGCCTCGCCGACACCGAAGACCAACGCCGCCGCCTGCTGGGCGCGATGGGCGGCGGCGCCCTACTCGGCCGCACCAGCAACGCCGAACAACTCGCCGAACGGTTCGGGACGCGGCTGGTCGACGAAGTCGGCTACCAACTCGACGGTGGCCGCACAACCGGTGTCGGCACCGTGCGCCGCCAGCACACCTACCTGCTCGACCCGAACCGGCTCCGACAACTCCCCCCGCCACCACCTCGCCTACGCCACACCCGACCAGGTCGTCTACGGCGTCGTCGCCCCCCTCGCCGCCTCGCCCGCGATCGTCGGCTCGCCACGGCGCACCGCACCCACCAACGGCCCGGCACTGTCCCGGCGCCGACTCACCGCCGCCCAGGCCGCCGCGATCAACCGGCGGCTCCGCCGACCCGGCACCACGACCGGTAACGGCGCCCGGGCCACCGGCGGCGGAGATGGCCAGGCCCCGGACTGGACCGGGGACGACTGGACACACGACACCAGCAACGAGGACCCACGATGAGCCCGAGCCCGAGTGTCCATCCTGAACAGGCGCGGGCCGCCGCCGCGGCGCTGCTCGGTGTCCCCGCCGGCGCCTCACCTGAGCTGCTACGGACCGCGTGGCGGGCCGCCGCCCGCCATCACCACCCAGACCGGGGCGGCGACCCGGAACGGTTCATCGCCCTGACCAGCGCCTACGAACTACTCACCACACCACCAGCGCCACCGCGAGCAACTCCACACACGACGACACCGGCGGGGCCGGCGGGGCCGCGCGCGTCGGCGCCGGCCATCGGTGGGCTTCTGTTCCTACGGGCTTTCGGGCTGCTCGCTGCCGTCGGTGTCCTCACCGCTGGTGTCGCCCTGGTCGCCGCGCCGGTCGTGGCCGCGATGGTCGCGTTGCTGGGCGCGGTAGCGGCTGCCCACCATGTCTACCTGGCCGCCGCCCACGCTGAATCCCGCTCGCCGGTAAGCGGTCCCTGACTGTGGGGCGGGCGCCGTCCAGACCGCGCTTTGCTCCGACCGCGAAACAGGAACTCCGGCGCCCGCCACCAGCGACGATAGCCTCAACCGGTCGTCGTGTGTGTCCGACGAGGTCACCGGATGCCCGACGACGGACCGGCGCCGGTCGTGATCCGCTCCCCGCCCGGGGAACCCGCGGGCGCCGTAGCCGTAGCGGGGTGGAGCCGGGCGCGGCCCTGCCCGGTCGGGCTTCACCAGCCGGGACGGGCTGTCTTGCACACTCACCACGCCACGACCGAGGTCGAGCGCGGTCTGCGACCGCCACGCCCCGAACGCTTGATGAAGGTCGGCGGGGACGTCGATGCTGAGCCGGACGGTCGTGGGACGCCCGAAACCGGCACCGATCTGACGTACCTGGCCTGGTAGCTGCTGCTGGTTCATCCGGTCTGTTCGTGGTCGGGGCAGGTCGGGTCGGTGCATTCTCGCCAGCCGAGGAACTCCCCCGGGGCCAACCACGCCGGGGCCGCGGTGGCGGCATAGAGGCCTTCGACCTGGGCGATGCTCATGTCCAGGTCATAGCAGACCGTCGGATCGGCGGCGAGCCGCCCGAACGCGGTCTTCGCGATCCGGGCGGCGAAACCGATCGCGGTCTGCGGGGACCGAGCGATCACGACCGTCGCCAGGCCGACACCGAGACCGGTGACGAGGTCGGCTTTCGTCCCGACCAGCTTCCCGTTGTGCTCGCGTTGCTGGCGGCGCATCGCGGTCCGTAACGGCGCCGCGATCGCTGTCGCGACCTGCGGCGACACCTCAAGGAGTTGCATCACGCAATGAAAACTCTTCGCCACCAGCGCACCCCCCATAGGTCCAGGTCCAGGATAGTCCGATTCATGCCGCGCTAGTCGATCTTGCGGGTGCTGGTCTGGAGGCCGTCGGCGCCGACGACCCTGCTGGCGAGACGTTCGACCTCGGCGGCGGTGAACCGGTCAGGCAACGCGACCGGGAGAAGCCGGAAACCGTCACGGATCGTGTTCAGCGCGGTCGCCAGCCCGGCGACATGGTTACGGGCGACGACGTCGATCTCCACGCTGAGCAGGTCACGGTCATGGCCGTGACGAGCCGGATTCAGAATGACCGCAGCAACCGCACGGGACAGCACACCACGCCACAACAGCCCGATGAAGTGCTCACCCAGGACCTCCGCCGCCCCGGGAAGGTCCTTCCCCGGCAGATCGAAATCCTGACGACAGACGACCAACACCCTGCTCACGCCCACCGGCCTCATCGTCCTTACCGCGCCGACCGCCGCGGCCCCGGCTCCCAACACGGAACCTCGGTGATGTCCCGGATCGCCCACTTCAGCTGCGGCGCCAACGCCTCCGGGGACCGCGCCCGCGCCCGCCGCGCCCGGTCCCGCTCCACAAACTCCCCCGCAACATCCTGAACCTGCCCCAACACATTCGGCGCGCACCAATACATCACACCGACACACTCCAACTCCCGAGCACGGTCCACCACCGCCGACAACAAACCCGCCACCATATCCGCCTCCCCATTCTTCGGCGGCGACTCAAGATAGCGTGACCGCGTTTTCCGCGACAACTCCACCTCCACCAAAGCGCGGCGCCCATCCGGGAAAACCTCAACCCCATCCGGCATATGCGGCACCGGCACACCCCGCGGACGCCACCCCGTTAAATGCTGCAACGTCCGCTCCGACACCCACCGCCCCACATCCAAACCCACCCGATGAAACCGCACCGCCGCCACCGCACGAACATGCCCCGACACCGTCTGCCGCGGCCGCCACCCCGGCACATCCCACCCCAACAACTCCCGCACCAACGTCCGCGACGGCCACACCCACATCGCCCCCGCATCCACCTTCCCCGTACACACCCACCCCGCACGCTTCCAACGCCCCACCACCGCATGCGCCGCCTGCGCCGACACCCCCAACACACTCGACAACAAATCCAGAGGCAACCCATACTGATGCGCAGCAATCTCCAACAAACCCGTATCCCGCGCCGTCAACACCACCGAACCCGCATCCCGACGCCGCGCACGCACCCGCTCACCG
The DNA here is from genome assembly GCF_020496245.1 of Pseudonocardia sp. ICBG601. Lineage (NCBI taxonomy): Bacteria > Bacillati > Actinomycetota > Actinomycetes > Pseudonocardiales > Pseudonocardiaceae > Pseudonocardia > Pseudonocardia sp. ICBG601. The sequence continues at coordinate 11,639 of NZ_JAHLJA010000238.1, forward strand.
ACTTCACCCAACACCACAACCGCCCTTTCCTGCTACCCATCCGAAATATTCCGCCAACAACATCGCACACCACCGAGGCGTCAGCGAGGTGAACAACCCCACCCGCCGCAAAAGATCACCACCCAACCCGACCACCCCGATAAACCGAGGATTTGACTACGCCGATGCGCAGCGAGACGAACAACCCACCTACGAACAGATACACCCAACCCAACCCAACCACCACCATCCCCACAGTCTGTTGACTTTGACCTTGACCTTGCTTTTTTAAAGGCATTGAACTTCGTACTAGAACACTGGGGTCACTCCGTGACCCGGTCGGGCTGGGGGGCCGGGGCCCGACACCACCCCCGGCCGTCAGCGAAGCAGGCTGGGGGTGGTGTCGGGCCCGGCCCCCCAGCCCGACACCACCCCCAGCCTGCTTCGCTGACGGCCGGGGGTGGTGTCGGGCCCCGGCCCCCCAGCCCGACCGGGTCACGGAGTGACCCCAGTGTTCTAGTACGAAGTTCAATGCCTTTAAAAAAGCAAGGTCAAGGTCAAAGTCAACAGACTGTGGGGATGGTGGTGGTTGGGTTGGGTTGGGTGTATCTGTTCGTAGGTGGGTTGTTCGTCTCGCTGCGCATCGGCGTAGTCAAATCCTCGGTTTATCGGGGTGGTCGGGTTGGGTGGTGATCTTTTGCGGCGGGTGGGGTTGTTCACCTCGCTGACGCCTCGGTGGTGTGCGATGTTGTTGGCGGAATATTTCGGATGGGTAGCAGGAAAGGGCGGTTGTGGTGTTGGGTGAAGTCGGTGAGCGGGTGCGTGCGCGGCGTCGGGATGCGGGTTCGGTGGTGTTGACGGCGCGGGATACGGGTTTGTTGGAGATTGCTGCGCATCAGTATGGGTTGCCTCTGGATTTGTTGTCGAGTGTGTTGGGGGTGTCGGCGCAGGCGGCGCATGCGGTGGTGGGGCGTTGGAAGCGTGCGGGGTGGGTGTGTACGGGGAAGGTGGATGCGGGGGCGATGTGGGTGTGGCCGTCGCGGACGTTGGTGCGGGAGTTGTTGGGGTGGGATGTGCCGGGGTGGCGGCCGCGGCAGACGGTGTCGGGGCATGTTCGTGCGGTGGCGGCGGTGCGGTTTCATCGGGTGGGTTTGGATGTGGGGCGGTGGGTGTCGGAGCGGACGTTGCAGCATTTAACGGGGTGGCGTCCGCGGGGTGTGCCGGTGCCGCATATGCCGGATGGGGTTGAGGTTTTCCCGGATGGGCGCCGCGCTTTGGTGGAGGTGGAGTTGTCGCGGAAAACGCGGTCACGCTATCTTGAGTCGCCGCCGAAGAATGGGGAGGCGGATATGGTGGCGGGTTTGTTGTCGGCGGTGGTGGACCGTGCTCGGGAGTTGGAGTGTGTCGGTGTGATGTATTGGTGCGCGCCGAATGTGTTGGGGCAGGTTCAGGATGTTGCGGGGGAGTTTGTGGAGCGGGACCGGGCGCGGCGGGCGCGGGCGCGGTCCCCGGAGGCGTTGGCGCCGCAGCTGAAGTGGGCGATCCGGGACATCACCGAGGTTCCGTGTTGGGAGCCGGGGCCGCGGCGGTCGGCGCGGTAAGGACGATGAGGCCGGTGGGCGTGAGCAGGGTGTTGGTCGTCTGTCGTCAGGATTTCGATCTGCCGGGGAGGACCTTCCCGGGGCGGCGGAGGTCCTGGGTGAGCACTTCATCGGGCTGTTGTGGCGTGGTGTGCTGTCCCGTGCGGTTGCTGCGGTCATTCTGAATCCGGCTCGTCACGGCCATGACCGTGACCTGCTCAGCGTGGAGATCGACGTCGTCGCCCGTAACCATGTCGCCGGGCTGGCGACCGCGCTGAACACGATCCGTGACGGTTTCCGGCTTCTCCCGGTCGCGTTGCCTGACCGGTTCACCGCCGCCGAGGTCGAACGTCTCGCCAGCAGGGTCGTCGGCGCCGACGGCCTCCAGACCAGCACCCGCAAGATCGACTAGCGCGGCATGAATCGGACTATCCTGGACCTGGACCTATGGGGGGTGCGCTGGTGGCGAAGAGTTTTCATTGCGTGATGCAACTCCTTGAGGTGTCGCCGCAGGTCGCGACAGCGATCGCGGCGCCGTTACGGACCGCGATGCGCCGCCAGCAACGCGAGCACAACGGGAAGCTGGTCGGGACGAAAGCCGACCTCGTCACCGGTCTCGGTGTCGGCCTGGCGACGGTCGTGATCGCTCGGTCCCCGCAGACCGCGATCGGTTTCGCCGCCCGGATCGCGAAGACCGCGTTCGGGCGGCTCGCCGCCGATCCGACGGTCTGCTATGACCTGGACATGAGCATCGCCCAGGTCGAAGGCCTCTATGCCGCCACCGCGGCCCCGGCGTGGTTGGCCCCGGGGGAGTTCCTCGGCTGGCGAGAATGCACCGACCCGACCTGCCCCGACCACGAACAGACCGGATGAACCAGCAGCAGCTACCAGGCCAGGTACGTCAGATCGGTGCCGGTTTCGGGCGTCCCACGACCGTCCGGCTCAGCATCGACGTCCCCGCCGACCTTCATCAAGCGTTCGGGGCGTGGCGGTCGCAGACCGCGCTCGACCTCGGTCGTGGCGTGGTGAGTGTGCAAGACAGCCCGTCCCGGCTGGTGAAGCCCGACCGGGCAGGGCCGCGCCCGGCTCCACCCCGCTACGGCTACGGCGCCCGCGGGTTCCCCGGGCGGGGAGCGGATCACGACCGGCGCCGGTCCGTCGTCGGGCATCCGGTGACCTCGTCGGACACACACGACGACCGGTTGAGGCTATCGTCGCTGGTGGCGGGCGCCGGAGTTCCTGTTTCGCGGTCGGAGCAAAGCGCGGTCTGGACGGCGCCCGCCCCACAGTCAGGGACCGCTTACCGGCGAGCGGGATTCAGCGTGGGCGGCGGCCAGGTAGACATGGTGGGCAGCCGCTACCGCGCCCAGCAACGCGACCATCGCGGCCACGACCGGCGCGGCGACCAGGGCGACACCAGCGGTGAGGACACCGACGGCAGCGAGCAGCCCGAAAGCCCGTAGGAACAGAAGCCCACCGATGGCCGGCGCCGACGCGCGCGGCCCCGCCGGCCCCGCCGGTGTCGTCGTGTGTGGAGTTGCTCGCGGTGGCGCTGGTGGTGTGGTGAGTAGTTCGTAGGCGCTGGTCAGGGCGATGAACCGTTCCGGGTCGCCGCCCCGGTCTGGGTGGTGATGGCGGGCGGCGGCCCGCCACGCGGTCCGTAGCAGCTCAGGTGAGGCGCCGGCGGGGACACCGAGCAGCGCCGCGGCGGCGGCCCGCGCCTGTTCAGGATGGACACTCGGGCTCGGGCTCATCGTGGGTCCTCGTTGCTGGTGTCGTGTGTCCAGTCGTCCCCGGTCCAGTCCGGGGCCTGGCCATCTCCGCCGCCGGTGGCCCGGGCGCCGTTACCGGTCGTGGTGCCGGGTCGGCGGAGCCGCCGGTTGATCGCGGCGGCCTGGGCGGCGGTGAGTCGGCGCCGGGACAGTGCCGGGCCGTTGGTGGGTGCGGTGCGCCGTGGCGAGCCGACGATCGCGGGCGAGGCGGCGAGGGGGGCGACGACGCCGTAGACGACCTGGTCGGGTGTGGCGTAGGCGAGGTGGTGGCGGGGGAGTTGTCGGAGCCGGTTCGGGTCGAGCAGGTAGGTGTGCTGGCGGCGCACGGTGCCGACACCGGTTGTGCGGCCACCGTCGAGTTGGTAGCCGACTTCGTCGACCAGCCGCGTCCCGAACCGTTCGGCGAGTTGTTCGGCGTTGCTGGTGCGGCCGAGTAGGGCGCCGCCGCCCATCGCGCCCAGCAGGCGGCGGCGTTGGTCTTCGGTGTCGGCGAGGCCTTCATAGGATTGGGCGGACACGATGACCGAGCCGCCCAGGGAACGCAGCCGTTCGACGAGGTTGATGACGTCGCCGGCGGTGTCACCGGAGACCGCGGAGAACTCGTCGATGACGAACAACACCTGCCGGCGTTGCCCGTCGTGAGCGACACCGAGTTCGTAGGTGAGCAGTTCGATGAGGACGGCGGTCTTGGTGGCGGCGACGACCTGGTCGGTGGCGCCGGGGACGGAGACGTAGAGGGCGTCGAAGTCCGACAAGGGTTGTCCGGCGTCGAAGTCGCCGCCGATGCTGCGGAACAAATCGGCGAACAGCAACAGGTCGCTGTCGAGCGATGAGGCGCCCGCTCCGGCGCCGGTGGTCTTGGTCAGGGCGGCGATGGCGCGTTCCTCGACCGGATGTCCCGCCCACGCCGCCGTGAGCCAGGCCGGGGCGAGGCGTTGCAGGAACTCCGCCGACGACGCGGGCGGTTTCTCGGTGGGTGCGTCGATGATCAGGTGGAGTAGGCCGCGTTGCAGGACGTCGTAGAAGCGGTGATCGGTTTTCGCGAGCTTGTGCAGGGCGGCGCGCAGCTGGGTGGCGGGCATGCGCCACATGTTCAGCCGCGTCTCGAACGGGAACACGCCGATCCGGTCCGGGTGCAGGCCGAGGTCTTCCATCGCGTCGGCCCAGTCGTGGGCGTCGGTGTCGGCGTCGGGGCCGCCTTTCGCCGCGAGGAAGATCACCAACGGCCGTGATCCCGCAGCGCCGTGCTGTTGCTGGTTGTAGGCGGTCCAGGTGATTTCGGCCCAGCAGGCTGAGCAGCGCACCAGCATCGTGGTCTTCCCGGCGCCGGTCTCGGCCAGGCAGACAGTGTGGAGGGCGATCGCGGGCATCGGGACCTGTAACCACGGCGCGGCGCGTCGACGCAGGGTGTCGGTGAGTAGGTCCGGCTGGGCGCGGACGGTGTCATAACGTGGGCCGAGGACGACCGACGGTGTGCCGTCACGGCCGTGGCTGGCCAGCGGGGTGCGCTCGCGGCGGGCGCGGCGGGCCGCCGCACCGGCGCGGATGTGTAGCTGGCGGCGGACGTGGCGTTCCCCGGCGGCCTGGGCGACACCGGACCGCATCCGCTTGGTGTAAAGGTGCCACCACACCCAGGACGTGATCGCCACCAGAGGGGCGGTCGCGGCGGCGGAGTCGATCCCGGCGGGCAGGTAGTGGCCGTCCCATGCCTGACGCACCGCCGAGGCCGTCAGCTCCAGGCCCCACCAGGGCAGCATGCCGACGATCGGCCCGGCCAGCGCCGCAGCGGCCACGATGACCAGGGCGAGGTTGCGCAGCCGGTGCGGTTCCCAGCCGCGGGCCCACGCCCACAACACCAGCACATGCCCGACCACGGTGGCGGGCACCACGACCGCCGCGACCGCCACGAACACCTGCCCGACCGTGACACCACCGAACAACGGGATATCCGGAAGGTCCGGGGCCCGCGCGGCGCTTTCTGCTCCGGCGTTAATCACGGTTGCCCTGCCTGTGATCAGATGACATATTTCATCTCTTCCTATCCAAGGTGACCGCACATCGCACGCCACTATCTCTTCTTGGAGTTTCTATAGAGTTAACAGTGTAAACATTCCACCGGCAAGTAGCCCTATCAGTGCACCGACGATTACCTGCGCTGTGGCGTGGTCATGAAGATGCACGCGCGACCAGGCAACCGCACCCACTAACAGCGCCGCCGCCCACCATTCCGGACCGCCTGATGAGGCCATGATCGCCACCGCACTCATGCAGACAGCAGCGTGGATCGATACTTTCCATGCAAGAGTGATCGCGCTGGTGACGAACAGTGTGGCGAGCAATGTGAGATCGAGGGCGATGAGCGGCCATGGCGCACGGAGAACGATAAGTAGCCCCAGGCCGATGGCACTGAATCCGATAGTGGCGAGCAGGGGGATCAGCCGCCCTCGTCGGTTACGGACATGGTGGCCGTCCCATCGGCCGGTGCGGGCCCCCCAGACGATTACCGCCATCGGCAGAATGCTACTCGTGAGCGCGATGAGCAGTCCCCATCCTAGCGTCGGGAGCAGCGCCCGCGTAACAACCCAAGCGAGCGCCAGCGGCAGCAGTGCGACTACCACGGATGGGGCTAAAATCTCGGTTAGCACGCGGGCTGCCCGGTCGATGACCGTTTGAGTGTGGCCGGATACTCGATCAGGAGATGCCATAGTGCGCAAAACGCTACCCTAGCTGGTTGTCTGATTTTCTGTGGGGCTCAAGTCCGAGTCCGTCGGAGGTGAAGTGAGCATTCGATATAAATCAGGTGCCGCACGAAGAGCATGATAGGCTCGCAACAGCCGTCGCGCCTGAGCTTCGATGTCCATCTCCGGAATGGCATCAACCTCGGGAGTCTCCTTCTCCTTCTCCTTCTCCTTCTCCTTGCCTGGTTCTTGCTCGGCGGCCACTCCCCTCGCGAACACGTAGGCGTCGCTGAGAGCGGACACGCCTAGGTGGCCGCGCCCGGCGACGATTTCACGGGTCACCGCGACGTCCTTCTCAGCTTCGGTCACATGACGGGAAGCGCGGAGTTCAATGTCGCAGATTTCAAAGACTCGCCCGCACAAACGTGTTGTGGGGCTGACAGACGATTGGTGACGCTCGGCGAAGTATAGGTCCTTCAGGTTACCTTGGGCGATGAGCTCCCAGAGTGGCCTGAGTCGGCGGTAGAGGCGCTGATGCCGATAGTCAATTTGTTTGCGGACGATAAGTTTGACGAATTGGGGCGCCCAAAACCGCGAGAGCCAACCGAGAGTGCCGAGGACTAGTGCGACTAGCGGAAGTACCGTGCTGATGACGAGTTCCAGCGAGTCCTTATGGATTGTCCCCCACCTCGGGAGGAGCCCAACAGAGTAGGCGCCGACGCTCCACAAACGCCCGGCCAGATAGAGCAGTACTACAGCGCATACGGTGCGATGAAGATGCAGACTGACGCGACGCCATGCTTCCGGCTCCAAGCGGAGCTGCTTGGACAAAAGAACAGTAAGACCGATTATCGCCCACCCGAACCCAACACTGTATATCGTGTAATAAGCGATCACCGATGGATGTAGCCGGGGGACCAGGAAAACGGCCTCACTGATATGCGTTGCCGCGAAACATGCTGCCATTCCAGCGGAAGCAACCGACAGGACCGCGGCACGGCGCAGAATGAGCCGCCGCGCTGAAAGCAAGTCCAACTGACTAAACGCCACTACAGCGGTAACGCTCAACCCTGCCGCAAGAACCAGAACATTTCCCAGAAGCTGGGAAATGTTGGGGTAAACAATATCTATAATGTCCCTGCTGGGTGGGGCCATGACGGCCACTGCGAGCCCCAAGCTCGCCATGTACAACAACATTGCCCGTACTTCTGGCGGTGTAGTTCTACCCACCTTCCGTCGGTGAAGTCGCCATCGTATAGTAGCGACACAGAAACAGACCACGGGAAACAGATAGTACACCGTAGTGTTGGCAACTTCGGCAGGAGACATCTCGCCGCTAAACTCTTTCTGCGTTGGATATATGGGTTGTAATGCTCGATGCGGAGCACCTGAGTGCCGCTACCCACCCCCTTCCTGCGAGTCGCAATCTGTGTTTCCCGAGAAGCTTCGCAAGATGCGCAGGACAACCTCCCGATCCTGCTCCCCGATCTGTGTGCTCCGAAAGAAAATCTCCTTCACGTCCGCGCTTCGTGCCGCTACGAGGATTTCTATCTGCTTTTTAATGTCTTCCGCTTCGGGTCCGTCGAAGAAGTACCCAGCTGGAATTCTAAAGAATTCAGCTAAACCGCCTATGAAGTCCAGGGTGGGGTTTTTGCGTTGCCCGCGGCGGAGTACCCGCACGTACTGACTGGTCGCTTTATATCCGGCTTGTCGCACTCCGGCTGCGACTTCAGAATTTGAATAAGGTCCTCGCCCAGCGGGATAAAGATGGTCGAACAGATAGTTCAAGCGGTCAGCAAATGAATCGCTAGGATTGTGGTTCAGCTGGGATTCCTGGCCTTCTGATGTGCCCAACAGGTCTCCTTCGTCAAGCTTGCAATGCAGTAAAGCTACTCCAGTCGACAGCTCTTCGGCTGCACTCCTCACCCGCCGAAAGTCGTTCTCATGCGAAGAGCTACAGTGTCACTCACTGCACCTTCTGTCTCCGATTTCGGCTCGGGCGAGGCGGCTGCAGCGGACAAGCAGGTAGCGAACGCCTCCGCTTCACGTTCCGCGCAGTCCTCGTAGACGCTCCTCCCGAGATAAACTGTCAGCGCCTCAGGAGTAATGCTGGCCATGCTTCGAAATAGAGGGGAATCTTCCGGCCTCCGCGCCGCGGCATGGTCGAGCACCATGTGTCCGACTTCATGCAGGATGATATGCGTAGCATGCGGAGCGTCCAATGGGAATCCTATCTCGTCATAGGTTCGCCTCGGGATGTATATTCCACACTCACCTCCTCCGAGTTCCCTAAATAAAAAGGTTCGCATCTTTATGGGCCGCCCCCTGTGGGTTTCTAATCGTTCCAGGTAGTCGCGGATCGACCCGTCAAAGTGGCCGATGGATTCGTTAAGATCGGAAATTACGCTCGCGCAGCGCTCAAGAACTTCCACATCAACTGACGGCTCTGTCACGGCGGCGGGGTTTCTCCGGAGACCTCTGCGTCGGCGAGGTGCGATCTGATCCTGCCCTCGGCGGGCCCATAGACCTCTACAACACCGAGGAGTGCCCCAAAATGTTATATCCATGTCGTAGGTCTCCGGTCCCGAAGAAGATGCGGGGAACTTTTCTTCGTCAGCCCCCAAGATGGGGACTCGCCATTTTTCGTCCTGCTCTCGTAGCGCTACGAGTCGCCGGAAGCAGCTTTCGACCGGGAGCCAGGACCCTGGATCGGCCGTCAGGGACCCCGTGGGGATTCCGATCCCCACAGCGACCTGGACGACTTCCTCCGCGGACAGCGCGACCCTCCCGTCCGAAGCCACCTGTCTCAGCACCCGGCGCGCATCAGGTCTCGGCCACGCCGAGTCGCTCCGCAGGCCGCGCGACTCGTGATCCAGCTTCAGCACGGTTGATGACAGAAAGCTGAGTCTTTCGAGTAAGGTTCCATCAACTGATCGTGTCGTCACGCGTACTCCACGTAGGCGCACTGCGGCAGGGGTAGGCCACTTCGCCCGGCGTCGTTCTTCGCGTCATCCGCCTCCACCTATCCGAACTATAGTTTGCTGACCCTAGCAGGGCATGCGGTCCCCGTCGCCACCGAGGCGGCCACGCCGGCCCGTCGCCTTTGCGATTTCCCCAGGTACATTGCCATATATCTAGCAGTATTGCGGACCCGCAGCGCCCAGTCTATAGTTTGGGCGCTCAGATGCGAGGGAGGCGCGATGATCGGTGTAAGCATGGACGGTGCGGCACTCGGCTTCCCGTCTGTCTCCGGCTGCGATCGGCCGGTCTGATGTCACGACGCAGCAGTCCTGGTCCCGCCGAGTGCGTCTCTCCGTGGCTGGTAGCGCCAGGACTCGGTTCCCGGGACACGGCGTCCGACAGTGCAGAACCTCGGGATGATCTTGGGACCGCATCCGTGCACGTCATTACCTCGCGGCGCCCACGACCGGACCGTCCAGCAGCGCAGCGTGGAGGGCCCGGCGGGCACTACTGCTCTGCTGCGCCCGATCCTGGTGATCATGTTGAGTTAGCGTCGCCGCAGGTCAGGTTCGACGAAGCGTTCCCAGCGGCGGCGCCGCGGCGGCGGCCTCTCGACCGTGTCCCGGCGGAGCCGTCGTTCGCCCGTGCGGTGCGTTCGGTGGAGCCGGTGTCGGATGTGGAGGCGTCGGCGTTCGCTGCCCGCTTCGCCTGCGATTTCCAGTCGTTCGACGAGGACGTGCCGTGGCGCCGCGCTGAGGTCCTGCGCGAGGTCCTGGCCGATGTGCAGGCGTGTACGTGGGGCTGGTCCGGTGCGGGCCGTCAGCGTGCGGATTCCCCGTTGCCGGGGCGGTTGTATCGGCGGTCGGACACGGTGGTGTTCGTCGAGGTCGTCGTCCGCGCCACGCCGTACGTCCGTGCTGGAACAGCGCCCGAGGCCGATGACTCGGCTGTGTCCGCCGCTGAGCACAGCGGTCTGGTGGAGCCGGCGGGGACGATCGGCCGCTCGTGCGCCCCGCCGGAGTCGGCCGCGGTGTGGACCGCGGTCGAGCCGCGGTGGGTGCGGATGACTGTGCCGGTCACCCGCGCCGCGGAGGACGGCCGTCTGGTCGTCGATCCCGGTCTGCTCACCGGGCCCACCGGTAACGAAACAGGCGGTGGTCGTTGATGTCGGGTAATCATGTGTCGTCGTCGGAGGCGGCGGAGTCGGGTGGGACGCCGGCGTGGCTGACCGGGGATGCTGCGGCGTGGGCGGTTCCCGGTACGCCGCCCGCGGCCGAGCCGCCGGTGTCGGCTCCCGAGGGCACGGGCGGGTCCCCGGAACCGCCGGTGGCTCCCGCCGCGGACCCGCAGACTGTTCGATCTGCTGTCGAGCCGCCGGAACCAGCGGCACCGCCGGCGGCGTTCTGGAGCACCGACACCGCCGAGTCCGGCGATGGCTCCGCACCTGGAGCACCCGGGTTTTCCGATGGTGGTGCGTTCGCTGATGTGGTGCGTCCGAAGCTCGCGGCGCCGACGCATGGTTGGCGGGCTGCGGTCTACGCGCTCACGGCTGGTCGGTGGAATCCGGGCCTGTCCGAGGCCGAGCTGCGGTTGAAGGACCAGGTGCGGCGGGTCACGACACCGCTGTCCGGGCCGTTCTCCGTCGCGGTCGGCAGCATCAAAGGTGGTGTCGGGAAGACGACGTGTACCGGTGTGCTCGGGCTGGCGATGGCCGAGTACCGCGGGGACCGAGTCATCGCGATCGACGCCAATCCCGACGCGGGGACCTTGGGTGACCGCCTGGTCGGAGAGGCCCAGGCGGGGCGGCGGACGGTGCGTGACCTGCTACGCGACCTGGACCAGGTCCGTACTTCTACGCAGCTGTCGGGTTACACCCACCTCGCCGGCCGCTTACGCGTGCTCACCTCGGAGCAGGCCCCGGAGCTGTCGGAGATGTTCTCCGAGCGCGACTACGAGCGTGTCCTGCGGCTGCTCTCGATCTATCACGAGCTGCTGCTCACAGACTGCGGCACCGGCCTGGTGCATTCGGCGATGCAGGGCACGCTGCGCCACGCCGACTCCCTGGTCGTGGTGGGTGCGCCGACGAAGGACGGGGCGTCGCGGGCGGCGCGGACGTTGCAGTGGCTGGCCACCCACCAGGACTCGTCGGGCCGGTTTCGGTATCGGGACCTGGTCCGTGACGCCGTCGTCGTCCTGTCGTGTGATCGACAGTCCCGCTATGTCGATGACACCGTCATCCGCGACTACTTCGCCTCCAGGGTGCGGGCGGTGGTCGAACTGCCCGCCGACCCGCACCTGGCGACCGGGGACATCATCGATCTCGACGCCCTGGCCCCCGCGACGCGGGATGCGGTCCTCGAACTCGCCGCTGTGGTCGCCGACGGTTTCCAGAGCCGCACCCACGGTCTGGCCTCGCACGGTTTCCGCACCGACCACGCCGACCGTCAGGCCGGTATGCGGTGATCGGTTCCGGGCTGGTCACCGCCGTGGTGGGAGCGGTGACGTCGCTGGCGGTCGCGTTCGCTCCGGCCGCGCCTGTCCCGGCGGACGCACGAGTCGAATGCGGCTGGCGTATCACCGCGGTGCACGTCCTGGCCGAACTCGACGGCGATCGTTCCGAGCGGGCGCGGGCGTGGCGGTCGGCGTTGACCAGCGTCGGCGCCGACCAGCCCGGCTTCATCCCCGCCACCTGCTACCAGGCCGGGAACCACCCGGATGATCATGAAAGCGGATCCACCGATCATCCAGCACAGACCGGACAGACCGGACAGGACGCGCAGGGCGGTTCTTCTGCGCTGCCGGGCGTGCCCGGCCAGGGCGACACCGCAGGTGAGGTGTTCGGCTGGGGTGCCCCGGACGTTGTCGACGACTTCACCGGCACACAGCTGGGGCCCGGGTGGAACGCCTACGACGGCCCCGGGCATGCCGGGAACGGCACCCGCTCCCCGGCCGCGGCGACCGTCGCTGACGGCATTCTGACGATCGACGGGACCGGGGACGGCACGACCGCCGGCCTGGCCTGGACCGCGCACTCCCAGAAATACGGCCGCTGGGAAGTGCGGATGCGCGCCCCGACCGGGTCCCCCTCCTACAACGCCCTCGCCCTGTTGTGGCCGACCGAGGAGAACTTCCCGGTCGGCGGGGAGATCGACTTCGCGGAGATCATGGACCCGGCCCGCGACAAGATCGAACTGTTCCTGCACTACGGCGCGGACAACTCCCAGGTCCACGGCGAACTGACCATCGACGCCACGCAGTGGCACAACTACGCGGTCGAGTGGACACCCGACGGTGTGACCGCGTTCGTCGACGGCCGCGAATGGTGGAAGACCACCGACACTTCGATCTTGCCGCCCGCCCGATGCACCTCTGTTTGCAGCTTGACTGGTTCCCGCGCGGCGACGGCGAACCGGGGCGGATGCAGGTCGACTGGGTCAA
>NZ_JAHLJA010000239.1:0-17802 GCF_020496245.1 Pseudonocardia sp. ICBG601
CCTGAGAGCGTGTTTGGAAATTCTAGTGGGTTGAGGGTGTCGTGTGTTTCTGCTGGCGGGTGGCGGGGTATCCACGGGCGATGCGGCGGGTGATGGTGTTGATCGCGGCCCAGCGGATCATGGCTTCGGATGTGGTGGGGTGGCGTTCGTAGTCTCGGGCCAGGCGTCGGTGTGCGGTGAGCCAGGCCAGGGTCCGTTCGACCACCCACCTTCGTGGGAGGACGGTGAATCCGCGCTGCTCGGGTGGCTTGCGGATGATCTCGATCGTTGTCTGCAGGATCGTGGCGGCCCAGTCGAGCAGTCGCCCGGCGAAGCCGGCGTCGGCGTAGACGAACCGCACCCTGGTGCGCAGGTAGAGGTTGAGCAGGATCGGCTTGGCGCCGTCGCGGTCCTGTACCGAGGCCGAGCACACCATCGTGGTCAGCAGCAGACCGAGGGTGTCGGTCACGATGAACCGTTTCCGTCCGCCTGTCTTCTTCCCGGCGTCGTAGCCGCGGGAGTCCTGGCCGACGGTGTCGGCGCCCTTGACCGACTGGGAATCGATGATCCCCGCACTCGGCTCCGGATCACGGCCCTCGGCGATACGTAACTGCCCCCGCACGACCGGGAGGATCTTCTCGGTGACCTTCTGCTGTTCCCACTGGTTGAAGTACCAGTAGACGGTCTGCCAGGGCGGGAAGTCCACCGGCAACGCCCGCCAGGCACACCCGGTCCGCACGACATACAAGATCGCGTCCAGCACGTCCCGACGAGCATGAGCAACAGGCCGCCCCCGCCGCGCGAGCGGCGGTAACAACGGCTCGATCACCACCCACTGGGCATCACTGGTGTCCGAGGGGTACCGGCGCGGTCGTTCCTGCATGCCGACCACGATGGAGCACCCCAGCCGTGTCGACCATCCCGACACACCCACCATTTCCAAACACGCTCTGAGCCCCAACCAGGCCACCCAGCTCGTCGCCGCGGTCCAGACCCTCATGATCACAGCTACCTGACCAGCACAAACGTCAGGTTGAAAAAGGCTCAGTGGTGAGATGCGATAGTGCCGAGGTGGCCGCACGGGTCGTGGCGGGTCAGTCGTCCGGGTGACGACTGTCGCCCGCCGCGCCCGGCAGCGCCATCGAGTCCCCTCGGCCACCTGTCCGTAGAGTGGGACCCCGAGTCGATGCCGGTCCTCCCTGCGGTCTCTCCGCCGTGGAGGACTCCCGAACGGGGCCGGCGGCGAGGAGGCAGTACGTGACGACGAACCGGGGACTCTCGGCGATCCGACGCCCGGCCGATCTGCGAGGGCTCGGGCCCGAGGAGCTGGCCTCGCTCGCGGCCGAGATCCGGGGGTTCCTCATCAAGGCGGTGTCCCGCACCGGCGGTCACCTGGGGCCCAACCTGGGCGTGGTGGAGCTCAGCATCGCCCTGCACCGGGTCTTCGAGTCCCCGCAGGACACCCTGATCTGGGACACGGGCCACCAGGCGTACGTGCACAAGCTGCTGACCGGCCGTCAGGAGGGCTGGGACCGGCTGAAGAAGACCGGCGGGCTGTCGGGCTACCCGAGCCGCGCCGAGTCCGAGCACGACCACGTGGAGTCCAGCCACGCGTCGTCGTCGCTGTCCTGGGCCGACGGGATCGCCCGCGCGCACGCGCTGACCGGGGTCGACCGGCACGTCGTCGCGGTGATCGGCGACGGTGCGCTGACCGGCGGGATGGCCTGGGAGGCGCTCAACAACATCGCGGCCGGTGCGGACCGCAACGTCGTGATCGTCGTGAACGACAACGGCCGCTCCTACTCGCCGACCATCGGCGGGCTGGCGGACCGGCTCGCGTCGCTGCGGCTGCAGCCCGGCTACGAGCGCGTGCTCGAGGCCGGCAAGCGCACCGTCCGCGGCACCCCCGTCGTCGGGCCCGCGCTCTACGCGGGCCTGCACGCGTTCAAGGCCGGGGTGAAGGACGCCCTGTCCCCGCAGGAGCTGTTCTCCGACCTGGGGCTCAAGTACTTCGGCCCGGTCGACGGCCACGACATCGGCCAGCTCGAGTCCGCGCTGCGCCGGGCGAAGCGCTTCGGTGGGCCGGTCATCGTCCACACGGTCACCCGCAAGGGCAACGGCTACCCGCCCGCGGAGAACGACGAGGCCGAGCAGATGCACAGCCCGGCCGCGTTCGACCCGGAGACCGGTCTGCCCACCGGCACCCCGGTGACCGGCTGGACCGACGTGTTCGCCGAGGAGATGGTGGCGCTCGGGACACGGCGCACCGACGTCGTCGCGATCACCGCGGCGATGCTCGGCCCGACCGGTCTCGCCCCGTTCGCGGCGGCTCACCCGGACCGCATCGTCGACGTCGGGATCGCCGAGCAGCACGCGCTGACCACCGCCGCCGGGCTGGCCCGGGCCGGGCGGCACCCCGTCGTCGCGCTGTACTCGACGTTCCTCAACCGGGGCTTCGACCAGCTGCTGATGGACGTGGGCCTGCACCGCGAGCGCGTCACGCTGGTGCTGGACCGCTCCGGGGTCACCGGCAGCGACGGCCCGTCGCACAACGGGATGTGGGACCTGTCGCTGCTGGGCATCGTGCCCGGCATGCGGGTCGCCGCCCCGCGCGACGAGACGACCCTGCGCGAGGAGTTCCGGGAGGCCGTCGCGGTCACCGACGGCCCGACCGCGCTGCGCTACCCCAAGGGCTCGGTGATCGGCTCGGTCCCCGCGCTGCGCCGCCTCGACGGCGGGGCCGGGGTCGACGTGCTGCACGAGCCGTCCGACGGGCGTTCCCAGGTGCTGCTCGTCTGCGTCGGGCCGTTCGCCGAGTCCGGCGTCGCCGTGGCCCGGCGGCTCGCCGACCAGGGCGTCGACGTCACCGTCGTCGACCCGCGGTGGGTCCTGCCGGTTCCGCGTGAGCTGCTCACCCTGGCCGCCGACCACCAGCTCGTGGTCACCGTCTCCGACTGCGGCACGCACGGCGGGTTCGGCTCCGCGCTGTCGGACGCGTTGCGCGCCGCCGAGGTCGACGTGCGTCAGCGCGACCTCGCGCTGCCCCAGGAGTACCTGGAGCACGGCAGCCGCGACGACGTGCTCGCCACCTGCGGGCTGACCGAGCAGGACATGGCCCGCCGGATCACCGAGTGGGCGGCCGCGGCGGTTCCCTCGACCCCCGAGGGGGCCGTTCCCGGGCGGGAGCGCACCCGCTGATGCGCGTCATCGTCGTCGAGGACGAGCCGGCGATGGCCGACGCCGTCGTGCGCGGCCTGCGCCGGGCCGGGATGGCCGTCGACGTCGCCTACGACGGCGACGAGGGTTCGGAGAAGCTGTCGGTGACCCGCTACGACGTCGCCGTCCTCGACCGGGACCTGCCCGGCCGCAGCGGCGACGACCTGTGCGACGAACTCGTCGCCGCGGGCGGCCTGACCCGGGTGCTGATGCTGACCGCGTCGGGCACCCCGGCCGACAAGGTCGAGGGCCTGTCCCGCGGCGCCGACGACTACCTGGCCAAGCCGTTCGACTTCCCCGAGCTGGTCGCCCGGGTCCGGGCGCTCGGCCGTCGGGCGACCCCGGCGGTGCCGCCCACGCTGCGGGCCGGCGACGTCGTGCTGGACCCGGCCCGGCGCACGGTGCTGCGCTCCGGGCGCCCGGTCGAGCTGACCCGCAAGGAGTTCGGCGTGCTGGAGGTCCTGCTCGCCGCCGGTGGTGCCGTGGTGTCGTCGGAGGAGCTGCTCGAACGCGTCTGGGACGAGAACGCCGACCCGTTCACGACCACGGTGCGGGTCACCGTCATGACCCTGCGCAAGAAGCTCGGCGCGCCGGGTCTGATCGACACCGTCGTCGGTGCCGGGTACCGGGTGCCCGCCGACGGGACCCCCACGGCGTGACGCGGTGGGCGCCCTCCGGCCGCGGCTGACGCTGCTCGCGACGGCGCTCGTCGCCGCCGTCGCCGCGCTGCTGCTCCTGCTCGGCTGGATGCTGGTGGGTGCGGTCATCGCGGGCACCCCGGCGCTGCCCGGGACGGTGTTCGTGGGCGGGGTCGCGGTGCCTGCCGAGACGGCCCGCGACGCGGTCGCCGCCTCGGCGCGCGCCGAGGTGCTGCGGGCCGGGCTGATCGCGTTCCCCTGGTCGTGGCGGCCGGTGCGGTCGCGTCCTGGGTGCTGGTCGGGCGGGTGCTGCACCCGCTCCGCCGGGTCGTCGAGACCACGTCACGCCTCTCGGCGAGCTCGCTCGACGAGCGGGTCGCACTCGCCGGGGCCCGCGGCGAGGTCGCCGAGCTGGCCGCCGCCGTCGACGCGATGCTCGATCGGCTGCAGGCCGTGTTCGACGCCCAGTCCCGGTTCGTCGCCAACGCCGGGCACGAGCTGCGCACCCCGCTGGCGGTGCTCCGCACCGAGATCGACGTGACGCTCCAGGACCCCGACGCCGACGCCGCGGAGCTGCGCCGGATGGCCGGGGTGGTCCGGGAGGCGGGCCGTCGCTGCGACGAGCTGGTCAGCGGGCTGCTGCTGCTCGCCCGCACCGAGGCCGGGGGAGCGTTGCAGGACTCGGACCGGGTGCCGGTGGACCTGGCCGCGCTCGTCGCCGCGGAGCTCGCGGCGGTGACCGGGGACGTCGCCGTCCGCGGACTGGTGGTGCGGACCGACCCGCGGCCCGCGACGACCCGGGGCAACGAGCCGTTGATGCGCCGGATGGTGGCGAACCTGCTGGAGAACGCGGTGCGGCACAACCGTGACGGCGGCTGGATCGAGGTCGGCTGCGGCACCGGAACGCCCGGGTCGGAGGTCGTGCTGCGGGTCGCGTCGTCGGGGCCGGAGCTGGCCCCGGACAAGGTGGCCGAGCTGTTCGAGCCGTTCCGGCGGGGCCCGGTGGCCCGTACCGCCCACACCCGCGGATCCGGCCTGGGGCTGTCGATCGTGCGGTCGGTCGCGACCGCGCACGGCGGCACCGTGCACGCCGAGGCGGTCCCCGGCGGGGGACTGGCGGTGCACGTCGCGCTGCCCGACGACACGACGGCCCCCGTGCCCTCGGGCGGCGCCCCGGCGCTGGCCCGCTGACCGGCGGGCAGGCCCGGTCCGGGCTCAGCCGGCGCGGGTGGCCAGGGCCGGTTCGAGCACCGGGGTCAGGAGCTCGACCTGCCACGGGCGGGCGCCGCCGGCGCGCAGGGCGGCCGGGAGGTCGCCGTCGGTGGGCGGGGTCCAGCAGACCCGGCGCAGCAGGTCGGGCTGCAGCAGGTTCTCCACCGGCACGTCGTGCTGCTCGGAGACCGTGCCCAGTGCCGCGCGGGGGCGGCGGCGAGCCGGGCGGCGGCGTCGGGGTCCCGGTCGGCCCAGCGCGACACCGGCGGGGGGCCGTCGGTGGTCGCGGCGCCACGCGGCAGCTCGGACTCGGGCAGCTCGGCGGCCCGGCGCAGCGCGTCGAACCAGTACCGGGCCAGCCTGCGCTGGGAGCGTCCGCGGAACACCGGCAGCTCGGCCAGTGCCTGCGGGGAGTCGGGGTTGCGCACCGCGGCGTCGACGATCGCGGCGTCGGGCAGGACCCGGCCGGGGGCGATGTCGCGCTCGGCGGCGAGCGCGTCGCGGGCCAGCCACAGCTCCCGGACCGCGGCGAGCGGCCGGGGGCGGCGGACCTTGTGGATGCCGGAGGTGCGCCGCCAGGGCTCCGCGCGCGGCGCGGGCGGCGGTGCGGTGCGGACCGCCTCGAACTCCTGGCGGGCCCACTCCAGCTTGCCCTGCTCGTCGAGCATCCGGGTCAGGACGTCCCGCAGGTCGATGAGGACCTCGACGTCCAGCGCGGCGTAGACCAGCCAGTCCTCGGGCAGCGGGCGACGCGACCAGTCGGCGGCGCCGTGCCCCTTCTCCAGGCCGAGGCCCAGCAGGTTCTCCACCATCGGGCCGAGCCCGACCCGGGGGAGCCCGGCGAGCCGGCCCGCGAGCTCGGTGTCGAACAGCGACGCCGGGCGCAGCTCCAGCTCGGCCAGGCACGGGAGGTCCTGCGAGGCCGCGTGGAGCACCCACTCCGGCCCGTCGAGGGCCTCGGCGAGCGGCCCCAGCTCGCCGCGCAGCGGGATCGGGTCCACCAGCGCGGACCCGGCCCCGGCACGCCGCAGCTGCACCAGGTAGGCGCGCTGGGAGTACCGGAAGCCGGAGGCACGCTCCGCGTCGACGGCGACCGGACCGGGGCCCCCGGCGATCGCCGCCGCCACGCGGGCGAGGTCGTCGGGGGTCTCGGTGACCGGGGGGAGGCCGTCGGCGGGACGGAGCAGCGGTACCGGATCGGGTGAACCGTCCGGAGTCGCCGAGACCGGCGGCCGGGTCGTGTCCGTACCGCCGACGGCGCCGGTCCCGGGATTCAGCGAATGACCCCCGCGCGCATGGCGAGCGCGACCATCTGGGCGCGGTCGCCGGTGCCGAGCTTGCGGCCGATCCGGGAGAGGTGGCTCTTCACCGTGAGGGCGGAGAGGTTCAGGGCCTCACCGATCTCCTTGTTGGACTGGCCGTCCGCGACGAGCTGCAGCACCTCGACCTCGCGGGCCGAGAGCTCCCGCGGGGTGTTGTCGGTGCCCGGCACGCGGGACCCGGTGGCCAGCAGCGGGGCGACCGTCGGGTCGGCGTAGACGCCGCCGTCGAGCACCCGCTTGACGCCGTCGGTCACGACCGACGGCGCCGCCGACTTGAGCAGGTACGCCTGCGCGCCGGCCTGGAACGCCGAGCGGACCGCGTACGGGTCGTCGGAGGAGGCGAGCACGACCAGCCGGTTCCAGCCGAGCGAGCGGAGCTCGCTGACCAGGTCCAGCCCGCTGCCGTCCGGCAGCGTCAGATCGAGGATCACGAGGTCGCAGGGGCCCGCCGCGTGGGCGCGTGCCCGCGCGGCGGTCACCGAAGCGGCCTCGTGCACGGTGCCCGCTCCCATGGAGCGCAGCCGCCCGGCGATCGCCTCCCGGAGCAGCGGGTGGTCGTCCACGACGAGAACCGTGAACAGCTCCTCCCGCGGCTGCGGGACGATCCCAGGTGAGAGCACTGCTCCACCGATCGGAGCGCCACCTGGGGTGGTGTTGCCGGAACTCTGCGCCGGCACTTGCTGGCCAAGTACAGCCACGTCGTCAACCTTCCTGGAGTCGGTCGTACGCCCCCGACCAACACCGGAACCCGAGGGACGGAGAGTGGCGCTCGGCCGCCCGGGCGGGTGCCATGGCAGAGATGGTATCCCTCCATGCGGCCTAACGTCTGGTGTGCATTCGTCTTTCCGGCTCGGAAAGTTACATGCGTGTGGGCGCGGTCCCACCCCTCCGGGTGAAAGATCTCCGACGCATGCCGCTGACCTGCGACGTTCAGCCGGGTGATCGGCTCAACGGCACTGCGCCGATCGGCGGCAGACCCGCGGCGGTCGACACCAGGGACGCGAACGCGACGGCGTGTCGGGACAGATCGCCGTCGCTCTCCGTGGGGGACCAGGAGGCGCGCAGCTCGACGTCGTCCTCCCGCGGGGGCGCGTCGCCGGGGCCGCCACCGTCCGCGCTGAGCCCGCCGAAGCGGACCGACGAGGTCTGGGTGACGGTCCCGCCGAGGGCGGTGAAGCCCGCCCCGGCGTGGTCGAGCGCGTCGGTCAGCCAGGACCATCCGATGCGCGGCAGCATGTCGTCGCCGAGCTGGCCGGGCTCCAGCCGGGCCTGCACGAAGCAGACCAGCCGGAAGGTGCCCTCCCAGCGTTCCTGACCCTCGGGGTCGTGGAGCAGGATCAGCCGTCCGGAGGTGTCCGGCTCGTCGAGGTCGTCGGTCCCGTCGCCGCGGTGCCCGATGTCGGCCTCGACGCTGGTCGCCCAGCTGTACGGCGCGAGCCGGGGTGGGGCCTCGAGCGGCCGCACCACGAGCTCGGGGCGCGGTCGGACCGACGCGAGCGAGCGGACCGCGCTGCGGAACGCTGCTGGTGGTGGTGAGTTCGGGTCCGGCACGGCGTCGGACTCTAGGGTGCGATACCGGTCGTACCTGGCAGGCGCGCCGGGGCGCCCGCGTACCGGCCCTGTCCGCGTGGGATCATCCGGGGGTCATGACTGCAGGCATCGTCTCCGCGCCCCCCGCCCGCCGCGACCTCGCGGGCGCTCCGTTCCTCGATGCAGTGCGCGGCGCGACGCCGTCGCGGCTGCCGGTCTGGTTCATGCGTCAGGCGGGTCGCTCGCTGCCGGAGTACCGGGCCCTGCGCCGGGACAACGAGATGCTCGAGGCGTGCCTCACCCCGGATCTGACCTGCGAGATCACCCTGCAGCCGGTCCGCCGTCACGACATGGACGCGGCCATCCTGTTCTCCGACATCGTGGTGCCGCTGCACCTGGCGGGCATCGGGATCGACATCGTTCCGGGCACCGGCCCCGTCGTGGACTCGCCGGTCCGCACCGCCGCCGACGTCGCGGCCCTGCCCGAGCTGGCGCCGGAGCAAGTGACGCGCGTCACCGAGGCGATCGGTCTGCTGCTGCCCGAGCTGGGCCGGGTCCCGCTGATCGGGTTCGCGGGCGCCCCGTTCACCCTCGCCTCCTACCTCATCGAGGGCGGCCCGAGCCGCAACCACGAGCGGACCAAGTCCCTCATGCGCTCAGCCCCCGAGGTCTGGCACGCCCTGCTCGGCAAGCTCGCCGTGCTCACCGGCACGTTCCTGCAGCAGCAGGTCGCCGCCGGTGTGGACGCGGTCCAGCTCTTCGACTCCTGGGCGGGCGCGCTCTCCGAGCGCGACTACCGCGAGTTCGTGCTGCCGCACTCCGCCTCCGTGCTCGGTGCGCTCGCTGGGGCCGGGGTGCCGCGGATCCACTTCGGGGTCGGCACCGCGGAGCTCCTGGGCGCGATGACCGAGGCCGGCGCCGACGTGATCGGCGTCGACTGGCGGACCCCGCTCGACGTCGCGGCCCGCCGTGCCGGGGGAGCAGTGCCCGTGCAGGGCAACCTCGACCCGGCCGTGCTGTTCGCCGGCCAGGACGCCGTCGACGCCGAGGTCGTGCGGATCGCGGCCGAGGGCACCCGCACCCGCGGGCACGTGTTCAACCTCGGCCACGGTGTGCTGCCGGCGACCGACCCGGACGTGATCACCCGGACCGTCGAGACGGTGCACGCCCAGCCCGTGTCCGGGCCGACGGGCGAGCGTCCGGCGCGATGACCCGCGTCGCCGTCGTCGGCGGCGGGGTCTCCGGGCTGGCGTGCGCGCACCGGCTGAGGACGCTGCTCGGCCCGTCGGCCGAGATCGTCGTGCTGGAGCAGCGTGACCGGCTCGGCGGGGTGCTGCGCACCGTCGACCTCGCGGGCGCGCCGTTCGACGTCGGCGCCGAGGCCTTCCTCGCCCGCCGCCCCGAGGTCCCCGCACTGCTCGCCGAGATCGGGCTGGCGGGCGCGCTCACCCACCCCACCGCGGCGACGGCGACGATCCGCGCCGGGGGCCGCACCGTCGGCCTGCCCCGCGGCACCCTGATGGGCGTGCCCGGCCGGGACGCCGACCTCGGGGGAGTGCTGTCCGACGCCGGACGGGCCGCGGTCGCCGCCGAGCCGTCCACGCCGCTGGAGTGGGAGCCCGGCACCGACGTCGCGCTCGGGGCGCTGCTGCGCCGTCGGTTCGGCCCGGAGGTCGTCGACCGGATCGCCGACCCGCTGCTGGGCGGTGTCTACGCCGGCCGGGTCGACCGGCTCGGCCTGCGCGCCACGGTCCCGGCGCTCGCCGCCGAGCTCGACGCGGGGGCCGGCTCGCTCACCGAGGCGGCCAGTACCGGGATGGCCGCGTCCGGCCAGCGCAGCGGCACCCTCGCCGCCGGGACGCCGGCCGCCGGGGGCTCCGGGGCCGATCCCGCCGCGGTGCCACAGCCGGTGGCCGCCGGACCGGTCTTCGGTGCCGTGCGCGGGGGCTACCGCGAGATGGTCGCCGCACTCGTCGCCGCGTCGGCGGCCCGGGTGCGGACCGGTGTCACCGTGCGGGAGCTGCACCGCCGCCCCGACGGCTGGCGGCTGGTCCTCGGCCCGGTCCCGCGGCCGGAGGCGCTCGACGTCGACGCCGTCGTCCTCGCCGTCCCCGCGCCCGCTGCGCGTCGGCTGCTGGAGCCGGTCGTACCGGCCGCGGCCGCGGCGGCCGGGCGGATCGAGCTGGCCTCCTCCGCGGTCGTCGCGCTCGCCTACCGGCCGGCCGACGTCACCGGACTGCCCGGCACCTCCGGCTGTCTGGTCGCCGCGGACGAGCCGCTGTCGGTCAAGGGCGTCACCCACGCGTCGACGAAGTGGGCCCACCTCGGTGCGGACGGTCTGGTCCGGATCCGGGCCTCGATCGGCCGGTTCGGGGAGGAGGCGAGCCTGCAGGTCGACGACGCCGAGCTCGTCGACCGCGTCCGCGCCGACCTGGCCGTCCTCGACGGGGTCGACGCCGTCCCGGTCGCGTCGGTCGTGCAGCGCTGGGGCGGCGGTCTGCCGCAGTACGGGGTCGGCCACGGCGCGGTCGTCGACGCGCTGGAGTCGGCCGTCGCCACCGTCGGGGGCCTGGAGGTCGCCGGGTCGATGCTGCACGGGGTCGGGGTCCCCGCCTGTGTGGCGACCGCGCGGTCCGCCGCCGAGCGGGTCGCCGCGGCCCTGCCCCCGCACCGACCGGTCGCTGAGGGCACCCTCACCGGCCGCGTACCATGCCCGACATGGCCCGCGTGGACGTCAAAGCGATCAACGACACCATCCGCTACACCATGTGGTCGGTCTTCCGGGTCGAGCCCGGCCGCCTCGGCGACGACCGTGCCCCCGCCGCCCGCGAGGCCACCGAGTACCTCGACGCGCTCGCGAACAAGGACGTCGCCGTCCGCGGCGTGTACGACCTCGCCGGTGTGCGGCACGACGCCGACTACATGATCTGGTGGCACGCCTCGGAGATCGAGTCGCTGCAGGCCGCCTACTCCGACCTGCGCCGCACCACCGCGCTCGGCCGGGCCAGCGTGCCGGTCTGGAGCCAGACCGCGCTGCACCGCCCGGCGGAGTTCAACAAGAGCCACGTCCCGGCGTTCATGGCCGGCGAGGACCCGAAGCGCTACGTCTGCGTCTACCCGTTCGTCCGGTCCTACGAGTGGTACCTGCTGCCCGACGCGGAGCGCCGGAAGATGCTGGCCGACCACGGCATGGAGGCCCGCGACTACCCGGACGTGCGTGCCAACACCGTCCCGGCCTTCGCCCTCGGCGACTACGAGTGGATCCTCGCCTTCGAGGCCGACGAGCTGTACCGCATCGTCGACCTCATGCGGCACCTGCGCGGCACCGAGGCCCGCCGCCACGTGCGCGAGGAGATCCCGTTCTACACCGGCCCGCGGGTCGAGGTCGGCGACCTCGTCGCGTCCTTGCCGTGAGCCGGGTGCGGGGCCGTCGCGCGACGGCCCCGCACCGGTGTCAGCCCTCGGTGGGCTCCAGGGTCAGCGAGACCGAGTTGATGCAGTAGCGCAGGTCGGTCGGGGTGCCGTAGCCCTCGCCCTCGAACACGTGGCCGAGGTGGCCGTGGCAGTTCGCGCACAGCACCTCGGTGCGCGTCATGCCCAGGCTGGAGTCGACCCGCTCGATGACGGCGTCGCCCGCGAGCGGGGTGAAGAACGACGGCCACCCGCAGTGCGACGCGAACTTCGAGTCGCTGCGGAACAGCTCCGCCCCGCAGGCCCGGCAGCGGTAGACGCCGGTGGTGGTCGTGTCGGTGTACTCACCGGTGAACGGGCGCTCGGTCCCGGCCTTGCGGAGCACCTGGTACTCGGCCGGGCTCAGCTGGGCCCGCCACTCCTCGTCGGACTTCTGCACCTTCGGGGCCGGGAGCTCGGACCCGGAGGCGGTGGTGTTGCGGCTGAACAGACCCATGCATCCACGGTAACCCGTTGATCGGTCGTGCGCCGCCGGTCGTCGGACCCGGGTGGCTCGTCAGACCCAGGTGGCGACCACGAACCCGGCCGCGTTCGCGATGACCCACGCCGCGACGAACAGCAGCAGCACCGTCACCGCGACCGCGGCGGCCCGCCGGGGGCCCCGCAGCCGGTTCGCCGACTCCGCGCGAAGTCCCCGACACCGCGGATGTAGCCCTCCACCGAGCACGACGGCAGCCGCTGCATGCGGTCCAGGTGCGCGGCGAACTCCCGCGCCTCCGGGTCCTCCGGGTCGAGGCCCAGCAGGTCGTCGTCGAACCGGGGGGACCGGTCGGAACTCATGGGCACACGATAGTCACCGGGGGTAGGTTCGCCGGGTGGCGAGCCGTGAGGTCGTGATGCTGCAGGTCGACGGGCCGGACGGGCCGCGTGAGGTCCGCCTGACCAGCCCGGACAAGGTGGTGTTCGGCGAGCTCGGGATCACCAAGCGCGAGGTGGTCGAGTACTACGTCGCGGTGGGGGAGCCGATGGCGTCCGCGCTGCGTGACCGCCCACCAACCTGAAGCGGTTCAACTCCGGGGTGGACGGCGAGCCGTTCTTCGTCAAACGCGTCCCGAAGGGCGCCCCGGACTGGGTGCGGACCTGCACGGTGACCTTCCCCAGCGGCCGCACCGCCGAGTCGGTGTCGATCACCGAGCCGGCGACGATCGCCTGGGCGGCCAACCTCAACACCCTCGACTTCCACCCGTGGCCGGTCCGCTGCGCCGACACCGACCACCCCGACGAGCTGCGCATCGACCTCGACCCGCAGCCGGGCACCGACTTCGGCGACGCCGTCGTCGTCGCGCAGACGCTGCGCGAGGTCCTCACCGAGGCCGGACTGACCGGGTGGGCCAAGACCTCCGGTGGGCGGGGCGTGCACGTCGCCTGCCCGATCCGGCCCGAGTGGGACTTCGTGCAGGTCCGGCGCGCCGTCATCGCGATCGCCCGGCGCGTCTGTCGGGGTATCCCGGAGCTGGCCACGGTGGACTGGTGGAAGGAGGAACGCGGCGAGCGGGTGTTCCTCGACTACAACCAGGCGGCCCGTGACCGCACCATCGCCTCGGCCTGGTCGGTGCGCGGCCTGCCCGCCGCGACCGTCTCCATGCCGGTCACCTGGGACGACCTCGGCGAGGTCGACCCCGCGGGGTTCACCCTGCGCACCGTGCCCGGTCTGCTGGAACGCCACGGGGACCCGCACGCCGGGATGGCCGACGAGCGGGGGAGCTGCGCGAGGGCGCTGGAGTGGTACGCCGAGGACGAGGCCGAGCGCGGCCTGGGGGACCTGCCCTACCCGCCGGAGTACCCGAAGATGCCCGGCGAGCCGCTGCGGGTGCAGCCCAGCCGGGCACGCAAGCAGTAGCCCACCGCGGCCACGCCGACGACCGTCCAGATCACCGGGGCCGGGTCGGCGCACCGGCCCGGGGGCCGGGCGCGGTGGCAGAATCCCCTGCCATGTACGCGGTCCTGGACGACGGTCCCTACGCGGGCGAGCAGGTGCGCATCGACCCCGACGCCACCGGCCGTCCGCCGCGGACGATCGAGCTGTCCGACCCCGGCGGGGGCCCCAGGGGCTACGTGCTGATCGGACCGCTCGCCGACGCCGACCGCTGGCTCTACCGGAGCGCCCGCGACGACGTCGACGAGTGATCACGGTCGTGGAGCGCAGCGTCCGTGAGCCGGGCGGGATCCGCCACGACCGGTGATCACCCGTCGCGTTCGCGGGCGCGCTTGCGGCGCTTCCCCTCGTGCATGGCCGCGACCCGCGGCACCGGGATCGCCCGGCCCTCGGTGAGCAGCACCTCCGGCAGGGACGCGGGTGCGGGCCGCAGCTCCGACCAGGTCGGGCGCCCGTCGAGCAGACCGGCCACGGTGCCCACCGTGAAGTCGGCGGGCGAGGCCCCGTCCAGCTCGTCCCAGGTGAGGGGGAACGACACGGGGCAGGCCGGGGCGGGCCCGCGGGCTGTAGGGCGCGGCGAGGGTGGCCCCGCCAGCCCGGGTCGGGTCGAGGAAGACCCGCCCGCCGCGGTCGTCCCGGATGAACGCGGTCGTCGCGACGTCGGGGGCCAGCGCCGCGGCGCGGGCGCACACCGCGCGGGTCGCGGCGAACGCGTCGTCGATCGGGAGCTGCTCGGACAGCGGGACCACCAGGTGCAGGCCGGTCGCACCGCTGGTCTTGACCGCAGCGGCGAGGCCCAGCTCGGCCAGCGCCGCCCGGACCGGGCGCGCGGCCGCGACGACGCGGTCGAAGCCCGCGCCGTCGGGCGGGTCGAGGTCGATGACGAGCTCGCCGGTGGTCGTCGCGCCGTGCGGCACGAGGGTCGGGTGGAACTCGACGGCGCGCTGGTTGCCGAACCACAGCAGCGTGCGGCGGTCGTGGCAGAGCGGGTAGTGCACGGTGCGCTGCGAGGACTCCGCCCACACGTCGACGGTCGGGATCCAGTCCGGTGCCCCGCGCGGGAGGTTCTTCTGCATGAACGGCGCCTGGCCGGGGCGGGCCCGCACCACCGACAGGGGCCGGTCGGCCAGCGCGGGCAGCAGCAGCCCGGCGACGGCGTCGAGGTGGTCGAGCAGGGCCCGCTTGGTGACGCCGGCGCCGTCGAAGGCCTCGGCGTCGAGGCTGGTGAGCTCCACCCCGTCGCGGACCTCGTCGACCTGCCGGCGCGCCACGGCTCAGCTCCCGATGAACCCGCGCTCGGCCAGCCAGGCCCGCGCGACATCACGGGGGCTCTGCCCGCCTGCGGAGACCCGGCCGTTGAGCTGCTGCACGGTCTGCTGGTCCAGGGCCGCGGTGATCGGGGCGAACAGGTCGGCGACCTGCGGGGCCCGGTCGAACACGTCGGCCCGGAAGACCGGGACCGCGCTGTAGGTGATGTGGTAGCCGCGGTCGTCGGTGAGCACCTTCAGGCCCAGCGCCGGGATGCGGCCGTCGGTGGCGGCGACCTCGCCGAACAGGCAGACGCCGTCGGCCGTCGACTGGAAGATGACGCCCTGGTCGAGGGTCTTGCGCCGCTCGCCGGGCAGCTCGAAACCGTAGGCGCGCTGGAGCCCGGCGAGGCCGTCGGCGCGGGAGGCGTACTCGGTCTCGACGCAGACGTCGCCGGGCTGGCCGGAGCGGACGTAGGCGGCCATGTCGCTGATCGTGTTCAGGTTCAGCCGGGCGGCCGTCGCCCCGTCGACGACGAAGGAGTACGTGTTGTCGAACCGGGCGCGGTCCAGCCACACCACGCCGTTCTGCACACGGTCGCGCCGCCGCAGCTCGGCGAGGACCTGGTCGTCGGGCAGGGTGCGGGTCTCGCGCAGGTACGACGCCCACGCCGTGCCGGTGTACTCCCAGTAGGTGGAGATGTCCCCGGACAGCAGCGCCTGCCGGGTGGCGTCGGACCCGCCGATGTTGCACCGGTCGGTCACCGAGGCCCCGGCGGACTCCAGCGCCGCGATCGAGATCTGGCACAGGATCTGCTGCTCGTCGAAGTTCTTCGACCCCACGACGTAGGTCCGCCCGGACAGGTCGACGCCCCGGGCGAGCGACCCGGCCGACGCCCGTGGCCCGCCGCCGGCCAGGCCGGTGCAACCGCCCACCAGCAGCGCGACGGCGAGCAGGGCCGGGACCAGCGTCCGCAGCCTGCGGCCGGGAAGGGGCTCACGGGATCGTCCTGGTTCGCCGGGAGGGCATGGTCCGGTCGCCGATCACGAACCGTCCCCCGGCGCAACGTTCACGCGCGCACGGTGATCGACCCGCGACACCGGGACACCGCGACCCCGCACCCGGTGGAGCCGGGGCGGGGTCGCGGCGGGCGTACCGGGGGACACCTCAGCCGATGAAGCCCTTCTGGGTCAGCCACTCACGCGCGACGTCGCGTTCGTTCTGGCCGAAGGAGGACACCTTGCCGTTCAGGTCCAGGATGGTGTTGTAGTCCAGGGCCTGGGCGATCGGCGCCAGCACCTGCCGGACGGCGGGGTTGGCGTTGTAGACGTCGGCCCGGATGGTCGGTGCCGCGTTGTAGGTGACGTGGTAGCGCTTGTCGTCGTCGAGGACCTTGAGCTTCAGGCCGGGGATGCGGCCGTCGGTGGTGAAGACCTCGCCGAACAGGCACTTGTTGTCCGCGGTGGCCTGGTAGATCACGCCGGTGGCGAGCACCTGCGGGTTCTGGGCGGTGAAGCCGTAGGTCTTCTCCAGGCCGCGCAGGCCGTCGTCACGGGAGTTGTACTCGGTCTCCACGCACATCGAACCCGCCGGTGCCCGGCCCGACTTGATGTAGTCGGCCATCTGCGACAGCGTCGTGATGCCGAGCTCCTGGGACTTCGCCTCGGTCATGGCGAAGGCGTAGGTGTTGTTGAAGTTGGCCTTGTCCAGCCACTGGATCTTGTTCTGCTCCAGGTCGCGCTGGGCGACGAGGTTGTAGAGCTCGTTGTCGTCGGTGATCCGGCGGGTCTCCTTGAAGAAGGACGCCCAGGCGGTACCGGTGTACTCCCAGTAGATGTTGATGTCCCCGGCCAGCAGCGCCTGGCGGGTGACGTCGGTGCCACCGGTGTTGCAGCGGTCGGTGACGTTGCCGCCGGCCGACTCGAGCGCGGCGACGGTGATCTGGCAGAGCACCAGCTGCTCGTCGAAGTTCTTGCCGCCGACGACGTAGTTCTGTCCGCTCAGGTCGCCGGCCTGGGCCAGCGAGCCGCCGGAGGCCGACGGGCCGCTGCCGCTCAGGCCGCCACAGCCCGCCAGGGCGAGCGCCGCCGCGGCGGCCATCGCCGTCAGGGCGAGACGCCGGGATCGTCCGAACTTCACGTGTCCTCCAGGGAATGCGGTACTGCGGGGATTCGGGGGCGAGCGGGGGCCCGCGTCAGCCGGCGTTGCGGCGGACGGCGTACTCGGCGAGACCGGCGAGCCAGTCCACGATCAGGGCCAGCGCGGCGACGATGGTCGCGGCGACGAGGGTTCCGGTGGGGCGGCCGAGCTCCAGCATCCCCTTGATCGGCTCGCCGAGCCCGCCGGCGCCGACGTAGGTCGCCAGGGCCGCGGTGCCGACGTTCAGCACGAGCGCGACGCGGACGCCGGCGACCATGACCGGTGTCGCCAGCGGCAGCTCGACCCGCAGCAGCGTCTGCCGCGCCGACATCCCGATGCCGCGGGACGCCTCGATCAGCGCCTTGTCGACCTGCTGGAGCCCGACGACGGTGTTGGTGAGCACCGGCAGCAGCGCGGCCAGTGCCAGCGCGACGACGGCGGTGGGCAGGCCCAGCCCGAGCGGGGAGAACGCGAGCAGGACGATCACGCCGAACGCGGGCAGGGCCTGCATGAACCCGGTGAACGCCAGGATCGGGCGCTGGATCCGGTGGGCGGACGGGCGGCTGATCGCGATGCCGGCCGGGATCGCCACGATGATCACGACGAGGGTGGACAGCCCGGTCAGCACCAGGTGCTCCCCGAGCCGCTCCCCGAGCGAGCTCGCGTTGATCACCGAGGCCTCGACGTCGTCGAGGCCCTGGGAGGCGGCGTAGAGCAGCACCAGCACCACACCGACGACGGCGATGAGCGGATTGACGATCAGCGACCGGTCCAGCCGCCGGGTCCGGCGGACGACCGGCTCGGCCGAGGACGACCCGGACGGCGCGCCGGCGCCGGTCTCCTCGGCGGCGGGGGCGCTCACGAACCGGCCTTCGTCTTGAGGCCCTCGACCAGGTCGCGCCACCACAGCGCGCCCTGCAGCTTCTGCTGCTCGTCGACCACCCCGACCAGCTCGGTCTGGGAGTCGAGCATGACGTCGACGGCGTCGTAGACGGTCCCGGTGCGCGGCACCGTCACCAGCTTGGGCAGGTCGGCGGTGCCCGGCAGGTAGGCCCAGCGCACCGGGCGGCCCTGCGCGTCGGCCTCGTAGGTGGGGGAGCCGTTGCGGGCGGCGGTGCCGTCGAGGTCGACCGGCTGCAGCTCCAGGCGGGACAGCTCCAGCAGCGACAGC
>NZ_JAHLJA010000240.1:0-8136 GCF_020496245.1 Pseudonocardia sp. ICBG601
GCACGACGCCGACTACATGATCTGGTGGCACGCCTCGGAGATCGAGTCGCTGCAGGGCCGCCTACTCCGACCTGCGCCGCACCACCGCGCTCGGCCGGGCCAGCGTGCCGGTCTGGAGCCAGAACCGCGCTGCACCGCCCGGCGGAGTTTCAACAAGAGCCACGTCCCGGCGTTTCATGGCCGGCGAGGACCCGAAGCGCTACGTCTGCGTCTACCCGTTCGTCCGGTCCTACGAGTGGTACCTGCTGCCCGACGCGGAGCGCCGGAAGATGCTGGGCCGACCACGGCATGGAGGCCCGCGACTACCCGGACGTGCGTGCCAACACCGTCCCGGCCTTCGCCCTCGGCGACTACGAGTGGATCCTCGCCTTCGAGGCCGACGAGCTGTACCGCATCGTCGACCTCATGCGGCACCTGCGCGGCACCGAGGCCCGCCGCCACGTGCGCGCGGAGATCCCGTTCTACACCGGCCCGCGGGTCGAGGTCGGCGACCTCGTCGCGTCCTTGCCGTGAGCCGGTGTGCGGGCCGTCGCGCGACGGCCGCCCCGGTGTCAGCCCTCGGTGGGCTCCAGGGTCAGCGAGACCGAGTTGATGCAGTAGCGCAGGTCGGTCGGGGTGCCGTAGCC
Organism: Pseudonocardia sp. ICBG601; assembly: GCF_020496245.1. Taxonomy (NCBI): domain Bacteria; kingdom Bacillati; phylum Actinomycetota; class Actinomycetes; order Pseudonocardiales; family Pseudonocardiaceae; genus Pseudonocardia; species Pseudonocardia sp. ICBG601. Next base: position 627 of record NZ_JAHLJA010000240.1, read on the forward strand.
CTCGCCCTCGAACACGTGGCCGAGGTGGCCGTGGCAGTTCGCGCACAGCACCTCGGTGCGCGTCATGCCCAGGCTGGAGTCGACCCGCTCGATGACGGCGTCGCCCGCGAGCGGGGTGAAGAACGACGGCCACCCGCAGTGCGACGCGAACTTCGAGTCGCTGCGGAACAGCTCCGCCCCGCAGGCCCGGCAGCGGTAGACGCCGGTGGTGGTCGTGTCGGTGTACTCACCGGTGAACGGGCGCTCGGTCCCGGCCTTGCGGAGCACCTGGTACTCGGCCGGGCTCAGCTGGGCCCGCCACTCCTCGTCGGACTTCTGCACCTTCGGGCCGGGAGCTCGGACCCGAGGCGGTGGTGTTGCGGCTGAACAGACCCATGCATCCACGGTAACCCGTTGATCGGTCGTGCGCCGCCGGTCGTCGGACCCGGGTGGCTCGTCAGACCCAGGTGGCGACCACGAACCCGGCCGCGTTCGCGATGACCCACGCCGCGACGAACAGCAGCAGCACCGTCACCGCGACCGCGGCGGCCCGCCGGGGGCCCCGCAGCCGGTTCGCCGACTCCGCGCGAAGTCCCCGACACCGCGGATGTAGCCCTCCACCGAGCACGACGGCAGCCGCTGCATGCGGTCCAGGTGCGCGGCGAACTCCCGCGCCTCCGGGTCCTCCGGGTCGAGGCCCAGCAGGTCGTCGTCGAACCGGGGGGACCGGTCGGAACTCATGGGCACACGATAGTCACCGGGGTAGGTTCGCCGGGTGGCGAGCCGTGAGGTCGTGATGCTGCAGGTCGACGGGCCGGACGGGCCGCGTGAGGTCCGCCTGACCAGCCCGGACAAGGTGGTGTTCGGCGAGCTCGGGATCACCAAGCGCGAGGTGGTCGAGTACTACGTCGCGGTGGGGGAGCCGATGGCGTCCGCGCTGCGTGACCCCGCCCACCAACCTGAAGCGGTTCAACTCCGGGGTGGACGGCGAGCCGTTCTTCGTCAAACGCGTCCCGAAGGGCGCCCCGGACTGGGTGCGGACCTGCACGGTGACCTTCCCCAGCGGCCGCACCGCCGAGTCGGTGTCGATCACCGAGCCGGCGACGATCGCCTGGGCGGCCAACCTCAACACCCTCGACTTCCACCCGTGGCCGGTCCGCTGCGCCGACACCGACCACCCCGACGAGCTGCGCATCGACCTCGACCCGCAGCCGGGCACCGACTTCGGCGACGCCGTCGTCGTCGCGCAGACGCTGCGCGAGGTCCTCACCGAGGCCGGACTGACCGGGTGGGCCAAGACCTCCGGTGGGCGGGGCGTGCACGTCGCCTGCCCGATCCGGCCCGAGTGGGACTTCGTGCAGGTCCGGCGCGCCGTCATCGCGATCGCCCGGCGCGTCTGTCGGGGTATCCCGGAGCTGGCCACGGTGGACTGGTGGAAGGAGGAACGCGGCGAGCGGGTGTTCCTCGACTACAACCAGGCGGCCCGTGACCGCACCATCGCCTCGGCCTGGTCGGTGCGCGGCCTGCCCGCCGCGACCGTCTCCATGCCGGTCACCTGGGACGACCTCGGCGAGGTCGACCCCGCGGGGTTCACCCTGCGCACCGTGCCCGGTCTGCTGGAACGCCACGGGGACCCGCACGCCGGGATGGCCGACGAGCGGGGGAGCTGCGCGAGGGCGCTGGAGTGGTACGCCGAGGACGAGGCCGAGCGCGGCCTGGGGGACCTGCCCTACCCGCCGGAGTACCCGAAGATGCCCGGCGAGCCGCTGCGGGTGCAGCCCAGCCGGGCACGCAAGCAGTAGCCCACCGCGGCCACGCCGACGACCGTCCAGATCACCGGGGCCGGGTCGGCGCACCGGCCCGGGGGCCGGGCGCGGTGGCAGAATCCCCTGCCATGTACGCGGTCCTGGACGACGGTCCCTACGCGGGCGAGCAGGTGCGCATCGACCCCGACGCCACCGGCCGTCCGCCGCGGACGATCGAGCTGTCCGACCCCGGCGGGGGCCCCAGGGGCTACGTGCTGATCGGACCGCTCGCCGACGCCGACCGCTGGCTCTACCGGAGCGCCCGCGACGACGTCGACGAGTGATCACGGTCGTGGAGCGCAGCGTCCGTGAGCCGGGCGGGATCCGCCACGACCGGTGATCACCCGTCGCGTTCGCGGGCGCGCTTGCGGCGCTTCCCCTCGTGCATGGCCGCGACCCGCGGCACCGGGATCGCCCGGCCCTCGGTGAGCAGCACCTCCGGCAGGGACGCGGGTGCGGGCCGCAGCTCCGACCAGGTCGGGCGCCCGTCGAGCAGACCGGCCACGGTGCCCACCGTGAAGTCGGCGGGCGAGGCCCCGTCCAGCTCGTCCCAGGTGAGGGGGAACGACACGGGGCAGGCCGGGGCGGGCCCGCGGGCTGTAGGGCGCGGCGAGGGTGGCCCCGCCAGCCCGGGTCGGGTCGAGGAAGACCCGCCCGCCGCGGTCGTCCCGGATGAACGCGGTCGTCGCGACGTCGGGGGCCAGCGCCGCGGCGCGGGCGCACACCGCGCGGGTCGCGGCGAACGCGTCGTCGATCGGGAGCTGCTCGGACAGCGGGACCCACCAGGTGCAGGCCGGTCGCACCGCTGGTCTTGACCGCAGCGGCGAGGCCCAGCTCGGCCAGCGCCGCCCGGACCGGGCGCGCGCGGCCGCGACGACGCGGTCGAAGCCCGCGCCGTCGGGCGGGTCGAGGTCGATGACGAGCTCGCCGGTGGTCGTCGCGCCGTGCGGCACGAGGGTCGGGTGGAACTCGACGGCGCGCTGGTTGCCGAACCACAGCAGCGTGCGGCGGTCGTGGCAGAGCGGGTAGTGCACGGTGCGCTGCGAGGACTCCGCCCACACGTCGACGGTCGGGATCCAGTCCGGTGCCCCGCGCGGGAGGTTCTTCTGCATGAACGGCGCCTGGCCGGGCGGGCCCGCACCACCGACAGGGGCCGGTCGGCCAGCGCGGGCAGCAGCAGCCCGGCGACGGCGTCGAGGTGGTCGAGCAGGGCCCGCTTGGTGACGCCGGCGCCGTCGAAGGCCTCGGCGTCGAGGCTGGTGAGCTCCACCCCGTCGCGGACCTCGTCGACCTGCCGGCGCGCCACGGCTCAGCTCCCGATGAACCCGCGCTCGGCCAGCCAGGCCCGCGCGACATCACGGGGGCTCTGCCCGCCTGCGGAGACCCGGCCGTTGAGCTGCTGCACGGTCTGCTGGTCCAGGGCCGCGGTGATCGGGGCGAACAGGTCGGCGACCTGCGGGGCCCGGTCGAACACGTCGGCCCGGAAGACCGGGACCGCGCTGTAGGTGATGTGGTAGCCGCGGTCGTCGGTGAGCACCTTCAGGCCCAGCGCCGGGATGCGGCCGTCGGTGGCGGCGACCTCGCCGAACAGGCAGACGCCGTCGGCCGTCGACTGGAAGATGACGCCCTGGTCGAGGGTCTTGCGCCGCTCGCCGGGCAGCTCGAAACCGTAGGCGCGCTGGAGCCCGGCGAGGCCGTCGGCGCGGGAGGCGTACTCGGTCTCGACGCAGACGTCGCCGGGCTGGCCGGAGCGGACGTAGGCGGCCATGTCGCTGATCGTGTTCAGGTTCAGCCGGGCGGCCGTCGCGCCCGTCGACGACGAAGGAGTACGTGTTGTCGAACCGGGCGCGGTCCAGCCACACCACGCCGTTCTGCACACGGTCGCGCGCGCCGCAGCTCGGCGAGGACCTGGTCGTCGGGCAGGGTGCGGGTCTCGCGCAGGTACGACGCCCACGCCGTGCCGGTGTACTCCCAGTAGGTGGAGATGTCCCCGGACAGCAGCGCCTGCCGGGTGGCGTCGGACCCGCCGATGTTGCACCGGTCGGTCACCGAGGCCCCGGCGGACTCCAGCGCCGCGATCGAGATCTGGCACAGGATCTGCTGCTCGTCGAAGTTCTTCGACCCCACGACGTAGGTCCGCCCGGACAGGTCGACGCGCCCCGGGCGAGCGACCCGGCCGACGCCCGTGGCCCGCCGCCGGCCAGGCCGGTGCAACCGCCCACCAGCAGCGCGACGGCGAGCAGGGCCGGGACCAGCGTCCGCAGCCTGCGGCCGGGGAAGGGGCTCACGGGATCGTCCTGGTTCGCCGGGAGGGCATGGTCCGGTCGCCGATCACGAACCGTCCCCCGGCGCAACGTTCACGCGCGCACGGTGATCGACCCGCGACACCGGACACCGCGACCCCGCACCCGGTGGAGCCGGGGCGGGGTCGCGGCGGGCGTACCGGGGGACACCTCAGCCGATGAAGCCCTTCTGGGTCAGCCACTCACGCGCGACGTCGCGTTCGTTCTGGCCGAAGGAGGACACCTTGCCGTTCAGGTCCAGGATGGTGTTGTAGTCCAGGGCCTGGGCGATCGGCGCCAGCACCTGCCGGACGGCGGGGTTGGCGTTGTAGACGTCGGCCCGGATGGTCGGTGCCGCGTTGTAGGTGACGTGGTAGCGCTTGTCGTCGTCGAGGACCTTGAGCTTCAGGCCGGGGATGCGGCCGTCGGTGGTGAAGACCTCGCCGAACAGGCACTTGTTGTCCGCGGTGGCCTGGTAGATCACGCCGGTGGCGAGCACCTGCGGGTTCTGGGCGGTGAAGCCGTAGGTCTTCTCCAGGCCGCGCAGGCCGTCGTCACGGGAGTTGTACTCGGTCTCCACGCACATCGAACCCGCCGGTGCCCGGCCCGACTTGATGTAGTCGGCCATCTGCGACAGCGTCGTGATGCCGAGCTCCTGGGACTTCGCCTCGGTCATGGCGAAGGCGTAGGTGTTGTTGAAGTTGGCCTTGTCCAGCCACTGGATCTTGTTCTGCTCCAGGTCGCGCTGGGCGACGAGGTTGTAGAGCTCGTTGTCGTCGGTGATCCGGCGGGTCTCCTTGAAGAAGGACGCCCAGGCGGTACCGGTGTACTCCCAGTAGATGTTGATGTCCCCGGCCAGCAGCGCCTGGCGGGTGACGTCGGTGCCACCGGTGTTGCAGCGGTCGGTGACGTTGCCGCCGGCCGACTCGAGCGCGGCGACGGTGATCTGGCAGAGCACCAGCTGCTCGTCGAAGTTCTTGCCGCCGACGACGTAGTTCTGTCCGCTCAGGTCGCCGGCCTGGGCCAGCGAGCCGCCGGAGGCCGACGGGCCGCTGCCGCTCAGGCCGCCACAGCCCGCCAGGGCGAGCGCCGCCGCGGCGGCCATCGCCGTCAGGGCGAGACGCCCGGGATCGTCCGAACTTCACGTGTCCTCCAGGGAATGCGGTACTGCGGGGATTCGGGGGCGAGCGGGGCCCGCGTCAGCCGGCGTTGCGGCGGACGGCGTACTCGGCGAGACCGGCGAGCCAGTCCACGATCAGGGCCAGCGCGGCGACGATGGTCGCGGCGACGAGGGTTCCGGTGGGGCGGCCGAGCTCCAGCATCCCCTTGATCGGCTCGCCGAGCCCGCCGGCGCCGACGTAGGTCGCCAGGGCCGCGGTGCCGACGTTCAGCACGAGCGCGACGCGGACGCCGGCGACCATGACCGGTGTCGCCAGCGGCAGCTCGACCCGCAGCAGCGTCTGCCGCGCCGACATCCCGATGCCGCGCGGACGCCTCGATCAGCGCCTTGTCGACCTGCTGGAGCCCGACGACGGTGTTGGTGAGCACCGGCAGCAGCGCGGCCAGTGCCAGCGCGACGACGGCGGTGGGCAGGCCCAGCCCGAGCGGGGAGAACGCGAGCAGGACGATCACGCCGAACGCGGGCAGGGCCTGCATGAACCCGGTGAACGCCAGGATCGGGCGCTGGATCCGGTGGGCGGACGGGCGGCTGATCGCGATGCCGGCCGGGATCGCCACGATGATCACGACGAGGGTGGACAGCCCGGTCAGCACCAGGTGCTCCCCGAGCCGCTCCCCGAGCGAGCTCGCGTTGATCACCGAGGCCTCGACGTCGTCGAGGCCCTGGGAGGCGGCGTAGAGCAGCACCCACACCACACCGACGACGGCGATGAGCGGATTGACGATCAGCGACCGGTCCAGCCGCCGGGTCCGGCGGACGACCGGCTCGGCCGAGGACGACCCGGACGGCGCGCCGGCGCCGGTCTCCTCGGCGGCGGGGGCGCTCACGAACCGGCCTTCGTCTTGAGGCCCTCGACCAGGTCGCGCCACCACAGCGCGCCCTGCAGCTTCTGCTGCTCGTCGACCACCCCGACCAGCTCGGTCTGGGAGTCGAGCATGACGTCGACGGCGTCGTAGACGGTCCCGGTGCGCGGCACCGTCACCAGCTTGGGCAGGTCGGCGGTGCCCGGCAGGTAGGCCCAGCGCACCGGGCGGCCCTGCGCGTCGGCCTCGTAGGTGGGGGAGCCGTTGCGGGCGGCGGTGCCGTCGAGGTCGACCGGCTGCAGCTCCAGGCGGGACAGCTCCAGCAGCGACAGCCGCCGGACCGCGGCGCCGCGCCGACGAACTCGGCGACGACTCATTGGCGGGGTGGGTCAGGATCATGTCGGGGGTGTCGTACTGCTGCAGCGTGCCGCCGGGCCCGAACACCGCGATCCGGTCGCCGAGCTTGACCGCCTCGGTGAGGTCGTGGGTGACGAAGCAGATGGTCTTGGCGATCTGCTGCTGCAGCTCCAGGAACTCGTCCTGGATGCGCTCGCGGGTGATCGGTCGATGGCGCCGAACGCTCGTCCCATCAGCATCACCGGGGTCCGCGGCGAGTCCGCGGGCGACGCCGACACGCTGCTGCTGGCCGCCGGAGAGCTGGCGGGGGTAGCGGTCGCGGTAGTCCTTGGGCTCCAGCCCGACCAGGTGCAGGAGCTCGTCGACCCGGGCGGCGATCCGGTTGCGGTCCCACCCGAGGATCTTCGGGACGACGGCGATGTTGTCGCCGATCGTGAAGTGCGGGAACAGGCCGACCTGCTGGATGACGTAGCCGATGCGGCGGCGCAGCTCGTCGGCGTTGAGTGGTCGGTGCGTCGTCGCCGTCGAGCAGGTGCGACCCGGTGGTGGGCTCGATGAGCCGGTTCATCATCTTGAGCGTGGTCGTCTTGCCGCAGCCGGACGGCCCGATGAACATCGAGATGGTGCCCTCGGGCACCCGCAGGTCGAGTTCCTGCACGGCCGGGGTGGTGGACTTCGGATAGGTCTTGCTGATGCCTTCGAGAGCGATCATCGGCTTGCCGGAATCAGACACGGATCCCCCTCGGGGTGGTGAAGCGCTGCACGATCCAGAGACGACCTCGTAGACCGCAGCCACGACGAGGCAGCCGAGCGTGGCCGCCAGAACCTGGTTGAACGAGTTGACCGATCCCAGCCGTTGCAGGCCGAGGAAGAGCGAGGAGCCGAAGCCAGGGCCGTTGATGCCGCGCCGGGCGACGACCGCGATACCGATGATGATCAGGACCGCGACCCGGATGCCGGACAGAATCAACCGGCCAGGCCCGGCAGCTGGATGGTGACCATCCGGCGGACCGAGCCCATCCCCATCCCCGTGCGGACTCGTGGACGGCGTCGTCCACCGAGGAGAGCCCGGCGACGACGTTGCGCAGCACCGGGTAGATCGCG
>NZ_JAHLJA010000241.1:0-26893 GCF_020496245.1 Pseudonocardia sp. ICBG601
CGGACGCCCCGGCGCGGACTTGTCGAAGTCCCGCACCGCCTCCACCTCCGACACGATGAACGCCCCAGCGGGAACACGTCACCCATCGCCACCACGAACCTGTTGCTGCGTGCCATCTGGCACCTCCTTGATCATCGACTAAGGTCAGTGTAGATCGATCTATTTTGCTATTCAATCCTCCGGATGAGTGACCTATGTCGCCCTGAGTCGAAGCACAGTAGCCTGGAGCGGTGGATGCCATCGCAGGCCGAGCCGCCTACCAGCAAGTCGCAGAGGCGATCAAGGCGGACATCAGGTCCGGTCACCTTCGCCCCGGCCAGCAGCTTCCGAGTAACCGAGCACTCTCCAAGCAGTACGAGGTTGCCCTCGGCACGGCGCAGAAAGCACTGAAGATGCTCGAAGACAGCGACTGGGTCACCGCCACGCCAGCAGTGGGTGTCTTCGTCGCGACTACGCCCGGGCGCGATGAGCCGTCTACCACTCAGGCTCTCGTGGGTCGCATCGAGCGGCTCCAGGACGCCCTGGAGTCCCTGCGAGAGCGAGTGCATCGCCTCGAAGAAAGAGATCGGTGAATAGCATGCAGCGATCTTGCTCCCACGACCGACCGCCACGGCAGTGTCACGCTAGGTGTCAAGACAGTGACATGGTGATGAGCGCTCGTCACCAACGCATCACCACCGAGGCGGCGAGGCCAACGCCGCAATACGCGAGTCCAGAGGAGGCCACTAGTGTCTAGCAACACTCCAGAGTGGGCGCGACGTATTCGCGCCCTTCGCGAGGCCCGTCAATGGTCACAAGCCGAAGCCGCTGAGCAAATGCGGCGCCACACCACTTCCGCTCTACCCGATCCTGACCACTTGCTCAGACGCTGGAAGGCTTGGGAGCGTGGAGAAAACCGTCCTAGCTCTCACTACACCCCCCTGATTGCCGCTACATTGCAAACCGTCTCTACTGCACTGTTTCATGTCGAGAATAACTCCGAGTCCAGCACTGCAATCATCAACGCGACCGGAATGGACACGATGGAAATCGTGTCAAGACTCCAGGCGTCCTCCGTCAACACTGCGACCATCAACGCCCTTAGAATAACAGTCGATCGACTCTGCTCCGAGTATGCTCACAGTCGTCCTGGCGAACTCCTCATGGAAAGTCGCCGATGGCTACGCCGCATCGTTGAAATGCAGGAGGAGCGACTCAGCTTCAGCCAAAGGCGCGAGACTCTGGAACTAGCTGGATGGCTTGCGCTGCTCGTCGGCTGCCTTGAATACGACATGGGCGACCGGCGAGCGGCCGAGGCAACCCGCCGCGCGGCGTTCCACCTCGGCCAGGAAGTTGAGAGCGCCGGTGTCCTGGGCTGGTCCCACGAGATGCGAGCCTGGTTCTCACTGACCTCCGGGGACTACCGAGGGGTTGTCGCAGCAGCGCGGTCTGGAGCTGAAGCAGCGGGCAATCATTCAGTCGCAGTGCAGCTCGCCGCCCAAGAAGCCAAGGCTTGGGCACGCATGGGAAATCGAAAGGAGATGGATATCGCACTTGAGCGCGGACGCGTGCTACTGGAATCGCTGCCCTATCCAGAGAACATCGACAACCACTTCGTTGTGGACCCTCTGAAGTTTGACTTTTACGTCATGGATTGCTATCGGAAAGTCGGGGAGGATAGACTTGCGAGCGCGCTCGCGGACGAGGTGATACGCGGTGCTGTTGATTTCAATGGAGCCGAGCGAGCACCAATGCGTATAGCAGAAGCCCGAGTAACTCTCGGGGTCGCAGCTGCACGAGACGGCGACCTTGAAGGAGCTATTCTCCTCGGGCACCAGGCCCTCAACGGCGAAAGGAAATCGCTCCCCTCTCTTGCGATGGTCTCCCAAGACCTCGCTTGCGTCCTCGCTGATCGCTTCAGTAACGCCCCCCAGGCGGCTTCCTATCTCGACCAGCTCCAGGAGATAAGACGTAACCCCTGAGCGAATTTCGAGAGCCCTTTACCTCTCGGTCCTCGGTCCTCGGTCCTCGGTCCTCGACGCAAGCTTCTGATGACGCACTGCGACGCCCCAGGTCAGGGCACCGTACGCAGCTCCTCGTCATACGCAGCACTGCCGAATTTACCTTTAGGGGATCAAGGCGCCGCCTCCGGCGGCGCGGGGTCGGCCACGCCGCCCCCGCCGCTCGCTCACTACACCTCCGGCCCGTTCGCGGCGGCGGGGTCGGCTACCCGACCCCAAGCCGTCATGGAGGCGCCTTGAACCCCTCAGAGGCGCCACGGCACGTTTCCGCGACGGATAGCGCCGCGTCAATGCCATTGCACCCAGCCGACCGCCACGCCGGTCGTCACGCCGCCGTCGATGCCCGGACAGCCGTCCGGCTGACCTGCAGTCAGGCGTACCTCCCCGGGATGCCTCCGGCGGCCGGGCTCCGCCCGGACCCGACACCGCTCGGAGATCAGGGGAGGTGCGGCAGGGCTGGTGATCTCCTCACGGCGCGCCGAGACGGCAACCAGACCGAGGGGTGGGGTGCAAGGCTGAACCCCGTGCCTTGCACCCCACCCCTCGGCCCGGCAGGGATGAACCCGCGCCGCGAGGAGATCACCAGCAGGCCAGGCGCGTGGAGGGCAGTCTCAATTCCAGTCTCATTCACCGAGGTTCGCGCAGGTCTACGGGGTGCTCGGCGACGAGAATCAACGCATGTAGAGGACGGACCGACACACGCTGGACGGCTGCCATCAGACTTGGAAAGCGTGTTGGGAGCAATCCCTCACGGGTTCAAATCCCGTATCCTCCGCCAGCCTGAACAGGCCGAACGCCGGGCACACCCGATCATGGGTGGCCCGGCGTTCGGCGTTTGGTTGCATTCCTGGTTGCAGTTGGCCCGTCAAGCGGCCGGGGACTCCCCTCCCCCGCCCTCGTTCGGCTTCCAGATCAAGTCACCGATGCGGACCGCGACGTCACGCCGGGCCGCCGCGACCACGTGCTGATACCGGGCCGCGATCGCCGTGCTCGCCCATCCCATGACCGACATGACGGTCCGCTCCGGGACACCGAGCAGCAGCAGGACCGTCGCCGCGGTGTGCCGGGCGTCGTGCAAGCGGCGTTCCGGGACGCCCGCCCTGTCGAGCAGCGCTTTCCAGTGGTGGTAGTCCGTCGACGGGTTCAGCGGTCGCCCCGTCGGGCTGGTGAAGACGTAGTCGCCCTCCGTCCACATCTCGCACGCGGCGGCGCGCTCCTTCGCCTGCGCTTCGCGATGGTGCTTCAGGAGTCCGACGAGGGCGTCCGGCAGCCCGACCCCCCGCCGTCCCGCCCGGGACTTCGTCTTGGACGTCTCGGGGCGGCGCGGCACCCGGCTCGGGCAGTAGCCGGGGTGCTTCCGGCCGCACGTGTCGTCGCATCCGTGGTTCCACTTCGGCCGGAGACGGCTACGCCCGACGATCAGGGTCCCAGCGTCGAGATCGACGTCCGACCACTTCAACCCGAGCACCTCCCCTTGCCGCAGACCGAGGGCGAGCGCGATCGCCCATCGCGCGGCGTTCCGCTTCTCGTTCGCCGCGGTGAGAATCTGCTGTATCTCCTCGACCCCGTAGGGCTCGACTTCCTCGTCATCGGGCTGCGGGGCCCGTGCGAGCGACGCCGGGTTCTCGGTGATGTGCTTGCGCCGCTTCGCCTCGTTGAGAGCGGCCCGGATCGTGCGGTGGACCTGGTGGATCCGCCCCGGCTTGGCGCCGCCAATACTCATCGTGCGGTAGAGCCGCTCAAGGTGCTCGGGCTCCAACCGGTCGATCCGGTGCGCTCCGATACCCGGGATGAGGTGGACCCGAGCCGCGACCTCATAGGCGTCGTGCGCGTTCTCGCTGATCGTCGGCGGGGCAATGATCGTGTCCAGCCAGTGGCGGAGCCACTGCTCGACGGTCCAGGTCTCGCCCGCCTTCCGGACCGCGCCCTCATCACGGGCCTTCTCCAGGGCACGGACCTTCTTCGTGACCACGGCCTTTGTCTTGCCGCGGACGTGGCGCCGGTCGCTCCGCCCGTTGTCCTTGATCCCGACGGTGACGTAGCCGTGCCACGAGCCGTCCGAGCCCTCGAAGATGCTCGACCGGCCGTCGGCGTTGCGGGTCTTCTTCTCGCGAGGCATGTCCGCTCCTCTCAGGCAGCGCGGTTACGGGCGACGAGCCGGGCGGCGAACCCGGCGATGGCGTCGGCGTGGATGCGGCGCAGACGGCCGATGAGCACCGATTCGAGTTCGCCGGTCCGGACGTAGGCGTAGGCGGTCGTCTTGCCGATGCCGAGTTGTTCGGCGGCCTCCTCGACTGTGAACAGCAGCCGCGTGGGGCGGACCACGGGCTCGGGCTCCCGGGCAGTGGGCTGGTCGGCCACGAGCGTGGCGAGCTGAGCGAGGAGCTGCCCGATCTGCGCGGTGCGGTCGTCGGTCATCGGGCACCCCCGTCAGAGTCGGTTACATCGGTTACAGCGGTTACATGCCTGGTCAGGGGAGTAACCGACGACTGGCGTGTAACCGCTACATCGGTTACACCGGTGCCGTCCGGCGGTGCCTCGGCCGAGGGCTCGACAGGGGGTGTAACCGCTGTAGCGGTTACACCGTCGGGATCGGTTACGCCTCTGACCTGCGGTGTAACCGCTGTAACCGACGTAACCGCTCCTGACGGGTCGGCCTCGGTGACGGCGGGCAGGTAGCGGGCGAATGCGTCGGACAGTGCCCCGGCGATGGTGTATCCCTTGGCGACGTGCCCGCCGATGCGGATCGAGCCGGGCCGGACGCCGTAGCGGGCCAGTTCGCGGGCCATGCGACGGCCGTCGAGCGGGCGGCCGTCCAGGTCGGACCATCCGGCCTCGTCGTCGGCACAGAGTCGGCCGATGATGTCGCTGGTCGCCATCCGGTCGGTCTCGTGCGCGACGAACAGGGCCCGCAGATCAGCGAGCAGCCGGGTCCCGACCGACGTCCCGGTCTCGACGGCTTGGCCGACGAAGTGCACCGCGGCCGCGCGGGCGGTATCGGGCCAGTGCCCACCGGCCAGGTCGGCGATGGCCAGCAGCGGTTCCCACACCTCGGCCGCGCGGTCGGTGACCTGCTCGGGCATCACCGGCTCGGCCCCGACGAGGTGCTCCTCCCCGACCCTGTCGAGCCAGGCGGCCAACTGCTCACGCAGCGGCTGAGCCTCGGCCTCGACCCGGCGCTCTCGGAAGGCCTCGGCTCGCTCGTGCGGGGCTCGGCGGCGCATGTGCACGGTGATCGCGCGGGTGGTGATCGTCGCGGGCATTGCCCCGGCGATCCCGGCGAGTGCGACCGGGGCGAACACTGGGAAGCGTTCGACCTTCATCCGGGACGCGTCGCCGACGCAGCGGGACACGGTCGCCGAGCGCTTGTAGCCGGAGTTGAGCAGCCCGCGCAGGTCCTCGTTGTTCCCGCCGCCCTTGGGCGAGAACACGGCGTCGATCTCGTCGAACAGCAGCGTGACCGGGCCGTCGGCGAGCATCCGGAAGATCGCCGCGGTGGTGGCCGAGATCGTCATCTCCGGGCGACGCACCAGGTACTGCGCCACCTCCAACACACGCGTCTTCCCCGACCCCGGCTCAGCGGAGTCCAGGATCAGTCGTGGGGTGGTGTAGAAGTGCTGGGCTGCGTGGGTGTGGGCGTACCAGAGCGCCAGCATCGGACCCGTGTGCCGGTCCGGGAACACCGAGAACCGCGACACGAATGCCGTCACCTGATCCAGCAGGACAGCCGGTGCGACAGCGGGCAGGTCCCGGACCGCCCGAAGACCCTGCGGTGCGGTGGTGCTCATGCCGACCGCCGCCCCTCGGAGGTGGTGCTCGACAGGGGGGCAGACGGCGGGGTCGGCGGGCGCCGTAGCCGAGCCCGGAGGCGATCGTGGCGGCGATGTCACTGGGCGTGCAGTCACACGGCCCGTCCACGATGTGGCCGGCCGCGGCGGTCAACTCGGCGGCGGCCTGGTGCTCGTCGAGCACGCGAGCGCCGACGAGCTGGCCCAGGGCGCGGGCGGCGGTGAACACCGCGGCGTTGTGACCCCCGCGCCCGGCCTCAGCGACGCGCTGCAACTCGGCCCGCACGATCGCGGCCACGTAGGCGCCGTGGTCGCGCGGCGCCGTGCAGGGGCTCACACGAGGCCCTGAGACGGCCACAGAGCCGCGGACCGACAGGTGCCAGACCAACCACCCCGGCAACGGCGGCGGGTCGGTGTCGTCGGCGAGTTCGTAGGCCCCGTTCGGGAGGCGGCTGCCGGGGGCGAGGACCTGGCCGCCGTGCCCCCGACTGTCGAGCATCGGTCCAAGGCTCTTGGCGGTGTTGCCGAGCCGGGTGGCCGGGGCTCGGAAGTACAGATGCCGCCCACCGGACGGCGTGGTCACGGTCCAGGTGTCAGGCAGGCCACCGCGTCCGTCGGCGAGTCCGGTCAGGACGTCCCAGCCGTCGCGATCCTGGTCGGGTGCGTCGGGCTTGGGGGTGTCGCAGTCGAGGACGTAGAGCCCGGACGGGCCGCAGGCGATCCCGGCGTTGTGGCCGGGGTGGGTGCGGAAGTAGTCCACGATGGTCCTCTCGTCGGTGGTGGCGCGGGACTCCCAGGCGGGGATGGCGGGCTGCTTGCGGCCGGGCAGGACCGGGAACAGCGCCCAGCCGCGGGCGGCGAGGTCGAGCCACCCGGCCAGCCGTGCCCGGTCGGTGGCGCTCACCGCTGACCACCGCCTCGGCGGCGGCCGTGCTGGTGGTGGAACCCACCGGGGCCGGGGGTGTCGATCGAGGTGGTGCGGCGGGTCAGGTTGTGGGTGACCGGGCCGACCTTGATGGCGAAAGACCAGCGGTCGGACTGGTTGACCGTGGCCCGGAAGGGGCCGAGGCGGAACGTCTTGCGGGCGCGGAACCTCATCGGATGCCTCCGTCGGCGTCGTAGCGCGTGGTTGTGGCGGTGGTGGTTTCGTGGCAGTCGATGCAGCAGCCCAGCGAGCGGGGGATGCAGTACCCGGCGTCGCGACCGCAGGACGGGCAACGCCGTCGGGCGGCCAGGGCCCGGGCGAGTGCGGCCCGCTGTGCGGGTGTGGGGGTCCGTTTAGGTCCCAGCTCGGCCGGGTCCCACAGCAGCGCCCACCGGCGCCCGCGGCGGCACTCGATCCGCCCCACCGGCGCCGCTCCCACCGGGGCTCGTCCGGCTGCCCGCATCTGCCGGCGGGTCACCAGCCCGGCCGGGGCGCACCGCCACCGCCAAGTCGGCAGGCCCTCGTGCAGTCGCGCGGTCGGCTGCCAGCCCCACCACTCGGTCATCACTCCGTGCTCACTCTGCGTCGACATCGCTACTCCTGTTTTCGGCATGGGTGAAGCCGGGGAGGGAGGCACGAGGTGGTGTCTCGATCCCGGGATGGGTGCTGTTTTCGCTGGTCGGACGGGGTGGGTCCCTCGGGACCCTCAGCGGTGGTTGTTGCTGATCAGGGCGGGGAGGGAGCCGGTGGGGACCCGGTCAGGGAGAACTCCCCGCCTCCCTCACCGGCCCCTCGGTTGCGGCGGCCGGTCCCTCACCTCAGACCGTCACCATCGGTGACTGACTCGATGTCGGTGTCGCGGTCGTTGATGGCCTCCGCGATCCGGGCGGCGGCGACCTGCATGGTGCCGCCGGTCTTGTAGGGCTTGGCCCCGTCGGGCAGCTCCTCGGCCAGACGCTCGAAGGTCCAGGACCCGTAGTGCCCGCGGTCCACCGCGGCCAGCAGCGCGAGGGCCTCCTGGGTGCGCATCCGCTTGGCCCCGGCGGAGGCGAGGACCTGGGTGAGGTCGTCGAGCAGGTCCCGCACCGCGACCGGCTGCGGCGTGCGGGCCGGGTCGGTGTTCAGTCCGGCGTCGGCGCGGATGCCCAGGGCTCGTTCGACGACGGGGGTGACGTCGTCGACGCCGTTGCCGCGTGCGACGTAGAAGCAGCGCATGAGCCCGTCGACGGGGGTGAACCCGCTGGTCATGGCCGTGCCCAGGTCACCCATGTCGACGGTGCCGTCGGAGTCCACGGTCATCGGGCGCAGCGTGGTCGCGCTGATTCCGGCGCGGTGCTTGCCGGTGCCCAGGATCGCGTCGTTGCCCTGGTGGTCTCCGATCGCGAAGCACGCCCGGTTCGACAGAACCTTCGCGACCTTGCGCGGCAGGCTGTCCGCCGACGGGACCGGGGTGGCGAAGATCAACGTGACTCCGTACTTACGGGCCTTGGCCACGATCTTCTCCACCAGCTCGGCGGCCTCCTCCCCGACTCCGGAGACGAACAGTTCCTGGCACTCGTCGATCACGACCACCCGCGGGCGCATCGTCGGATCGGCCTCAGCCAGGGCCCGGGTCAGCTTCGGCTCCCCGGCGGCCTGCAACTTCCGGCCCCGCTCCGACAGCTCCGACATCAAGACTTTGAGCGCGTCAAGGACGGTGGGGATCTGCTCGGGGTCGTCGGACCTGACTTTGGTCACCCGAGCCTGGTTTCGCAGCTTGTGCTGCGCTGAGCTGCGGTGATGTGTTTGCGCGGGAGCGGTGTGAGGCACTAATTCGGTGCTCTACGCTCGGTCAGGTGGCGTGGGTGAGGCGGGTACGGACGGCCTCCGGGGCGACCGCGGTCCAGATCGCCGAGTCCGTGCAGGGCCATCGACGGATCGTGGCCCATGTCGGGTCAGCGCACACCGAGGCCGAGCTGGGCCTGCTGGTCGAGCAGGCCCGTGGGCTGATCGACGACGCTGCACAGCAGGCCCTGGATCTGGGCGTCGCGCCGTCACCCCGGCGGGCCGAGCTGATCGCGCCCACCGCGGCCGGCGGTGCCACGCAGGAGGGGCTGTTCGGCCAGATGCCGCGGCGCGCCCGAGCACCACAACCCGGCGGGTGGGTGCGCCGCAGGTGATCACGACCGGGTCGCGGGTGCTGTTCGACATCCTCGCCGAGGTCTACGCGGGCCTCGGGTTCGCAGAGGTCGCTGATGACACGTTCCGCGACCTGGTGATCGCCCGGATCGTCGAGCCCACGTCCATCCTGGACACCGGTCGGGTGCTGGCCGGTCTGGGCGTCACCGCGGCGAGCGAAAAGACGATGCGCCGCACCCTGCTGCGCTGCACCGGGCGCAGCTACCGCGACGAGATCGCGAGGGCCTGCTTCACCCACGCCCGTGGCAGTGGGGATGTGTCGTTGTGTCTCTACGACGTCACCACCCTCTACTTCGAGGCGGAGAAGGAGGACGACCTGCGCAAGGTCGGGTTCTCCAAGGAACGCCGGGTCGACCCGCAGGTCGTCGTCGGGCTGCTGGTCGATCGCGCAGGGTTCCCCCTCGAGATCGGCTGTTTCGAGGGCAACAAGACCGAGACCGCGACGATCCTGCCGATCATCGAGGCCTTCCGGGCCCGACACCAGCTGCCGGTCGAGCCGGGCGGGATGGTCGTGGTCGCCGACGCAGGGATGCTCTCGGCCGCGAACCTGCGCGACCTCGACGAGGCCGGCCTGCGGTTCATCGTCGGCTCCCGACTCACCAAGGCCCCGGTTGACCTGGAGTCGCACTTCCACTGGCACGGCGACGCCTTCGTCGACGGGCAGATCATCGACACCCTCACACCACGCGACCGCCGCACCGGGCGCAGCGAGAACAGCCCGAAGGTCAAGGCCGAGCCCGTCTGGAACCCCAACCAGCATCCGGGATCCTGGCGGGCGGTCTGGGCCTACTCCACGAAGCGGGCCGTCCGGGACCGGCGCACGTTGACCCTGCAGGAGAACCGGGCCCGCGAGGTCATCGCCGGCGAGAAGCCCGCGCGCACACCGCGGTTCGTCAAGGTCACCAACGGCTCCCGCGCCCTGGACGAGGCCTCCTTGGCTCGGGCATACCGGTTGGTCGGGTTGAAGGGCTACGTGACCAACATCCCGGCCGGCGGCGCAGCGGCCGGGGAGATCATCGGCGACTACCACGACCTCTGGCACGTCGAGCAGTCCTTCCGGATGAGCAAAACCGACCTACGCGCCCGCCCGATGTTCCACCACCAACGCCAGTCCATCGAAGCGCACCTGACCATCGTGTTCACCGCCCTCGCAGTCGCCCGCGAGATCCAGAACCGCACCGGGCTCACCATCCGCAACGTCGTCCGCCAGCTCCGACCACTGCGCTCGGCCACCATCGCCATCAACGGCACCCAGCAGACCTTCCCGCCCGCCGTCCCCGCCGACAAACAGGCCCTCCTCGACGCGCTCCGTCAGCCCGCGGCGAAGCACTAAGAGCGTGTTTGGAAATTCTAGTGGGTTGAGGGTGTCGTGTGTTTCTGCTGGCGGGTGGCGGGGTATCCACGGGCGATGCGGCGGGTGATGGTGTTGATCGCGGCCCAGCGGATCATGGCTTCGGATGTGGTGGGGTGGCGTTCGTAGTCTCGGGCCAGGCGTCGGTGTGCGGTGAGCCAGGCCAGGGTCCGTTCGACCACCCACCTTCGTGGGAGGACGGTGAATCCGCGCTGCTCGGGTGGCTTGCGGATGATCTCGATCGTTGTCTGCAGGATCGTGGCGGCCCAGTCGAGCAGTCGCCCGGCGAAGCCGGCGTCGGCGTAGACGAACCGCACCCTGGTGCGCAGGTAGAGGTTGAGCAGGATCGGCTTGGCGCCGTCGCGGTCCTGTACCGAGGCCGAGCACACCATCGTGGTCAGCAGCAGACCGAGGGTGTCGGTCACGATGAACCGTTTCCGCCCGCCTGTCTTCTTCCCGGCGTCGTAGCCGCGGGAGTCCTGGCCGACGGTGTCGGCGCCCTTGACCGACTGGGAATCGATGATCCCCGCACTCGGCTCCGGATCACGGCCCTCGGCGATACGTAACTGCCCCCGCACGACCGGGAGGATCTTCTCGGTGACCTTCTGCTGTTCCCACTGGTTGAAGTACCAGTAGACGGTCTGCCAGGGCGGGAAGTCCACCGGCAACGCCCGCCAGGCACACCCGGTCCGCACGACATACAAGATCGCGTCCAGCACGTCCCGACGAGCATGAGCAACAGGCCGCCCCCGCCGCGCGAGCGGCGGTAACAACGGCTCGATCACCACCCACTGGGCATCACTGGTGTCCGAGGGGTACCGGCGCGGTCGTTCCTGCATGCCGACCACGATGGAGCACCCCAGCCGTGTCGACCATCCCGACACACCCACCATTTCCAAACACGCTCTCAGGGCCTGACCGCGCAGATCACCTCAGCGGCCGGCCGCGCGCACCAGCCGCAACTGCCCGATCTCCGCGGCGTTCTTCGCGAGCTCGGTGTTCACCCAGGCCAGCGTGTGACCGACCGTCATCGCCGGATCCCCCTGCCACGGGAACGGGGCCTCCGCGGCGAGGTCGTCGTCGGACAGTTGGTCCAGGACGTGCGTCCACTCGTCACGCAGAGCGCGCATCCAGGTGACGGTGGCGGCGGCGTCACCCGGCCACACCACGTCCGTGCGGTCGGGCGGCGTGCGACCACGGAGGTGGTCGGTCGTCACCGTCCACCACCAGCCGATGTGCCAGGTGAGCCATGCGATCGTCGGGACGGGGATCGGGTCGGGTTCGGAGTCCGCCCAGTCGGGCCGCCACGTCCCGTCGTCGGACGGGTGCACCGTCCAGCAGACGCGGGCAGGCCGCCAGAGGGTCTCGTCGTCATCGAGCCGCTCGAGGTGGTACTCGAACAGGGCCCACGTCAGGTCCAACTGCCACCGCAGGAGCGGAACGCGGGACGCCGTCATCGTCCGAGGCTCCCACCGCAGGGACCCGGCCGAAAGGACGATTCCCCGCCGGCGGAACCGGCCTCCGGGCCGATCCGCCCGCGTCGCGCCGTCGCGATGCTGGGCCGATGCACCGACCAGACATGAGCGCCCCAGCACCCCCGACCGCGACCGCCCGGGTCGAGGCCCTCGACGCCCTCCGCGGGCTGGCCCTGTGCGGAATCCTCCCCCTCAACATGATCGCGATCGCCGATCTGCCGTTCCTCGCGGGCCCCTGGCAGGGCGCGTTGCCCCAGTGGCTCGAGGTCACGGCGCACCAACGCTTCTTCCCGATGTTCGCGTTCCTGTTCGGGCTCAGTACCGCTCTGATCCTGGACGGAGCGGCCGGGCGGACCACCCGTCCATGGCTCGTGCTGCTGCGCCGGCTACTCGTGCTCGGTGTGCTGGGCGCCGCACACGGGCTCCTGCAGCCCGGGGAGGCGCTGCGCGGGTACGCACTCGTCGGCCTCGTCGTGCTCCTCCCGGCCTCCTGGCTGCCCCGGCCGGTGATCGCGCTCGCCGGAGCCGCCGCGATCGTCACGTCGCTCGTATTCACCGCCGGTGGGTTCGGGCTCGTCCCCGGGCTGTTGCTGCTCGGCCTGGCCGCCGCCCGCTACGGCCTGCACCGCCAGATCGCGGCACCGAACCGGGCCGCGTGGACGGCCGTGCTGGCCGGGACCGTCGTCGTGGCGGTGCCGTTGCTGAGCATGCAGGTCGACTCGATCGAGAGCAGCGGGTTCGACTGGGTGTCCGCGACCGCCGGGCTCGTCATGGCTGTCGGCTACGCGTGCGCTTTCGTCCTGCTGACCGCGTCGCGGGTAGGGCCGTGGGTCTGCTCCGTCCTCGCCCCGCTCGGGCGGCTCGCGCTGACCAACTACCTCTCGGCGACCCTGCTGGCCCTACTGCTGACCTCGGTCCAGGCGTTCTCCGGCCTGGGTGGGTACCGCCTCCTGCTGCCGTTCGCCGCGGCGATCCTGGTGGTCCAGGTGGTCGCGAGCCGCTGGTGGATGCGGCACTTCCGGTACGGGCCGGTCGAGTGGGTGTTGCGCAGCATCTCCTGGTTGACCCCAGTACGGATGAAACAGGCCGACGGCGGCCACCCGGACGCGCGGACCTCCCTCCAGCCGGACGGCCGGGCGTCATGATCGGATGAGCCACGGCTCGGGTGCAGAGTCGTCGCGACGAGGAGGACCGGTGACCGGCGAGAAGCACGTGCGGGGAACGGACCGCCCGTCCGACGGGATGCGGCTGTGGGCGGCCCGGTGACGGTCGCCGGTGTCCTGTTCGCCCTGGCCTCGCTGTCGGCGACGTTGTGCGTGGTCGGGGTGCTCGTCGAGCGACGACGGTTCCGCAACGCGCTGCTCGGCGGGACGGCGACGGTCCTGCTCCTGATGGCGGTGTTCGCCCAGCTCCTCCGGCTCGACATCGGCGTCATCGAGCCCGTGACGGTGGTGGTCGCGGCGCTGCTGATCGTGGGTGTGCTCGTACTGACGGGCTTCCTGCTCATCAACGGCGTCGTGATGATGCGGCGGGAGGGACGACGGCCGGCGAACCTGCTGTCCCTGCTCGCGGGGCTCGTCTGCCTCGCGGTCGTCGTCCTCGTCCCGATCATGGTGCGCGTCGAGAACCGGTTCCTGACGGCGCTGACCTTCGCGGCGCTGCTGCTCGCGGCCTACCTCGGGTTCCTGCTGTGCAGCCTGCTGGCCTACGCCTTCGTCTACGGACGGATGGGGGTCCGCCCGGGCGTCGACTTCGTCGTCGTCCTGGGGTCGGGGCTCATCCGCGGTGCGGTGCCACCGCTGCTCGCCGCCCGTCTGGACCGCGGGGCCGCCCTGTGGGACCAGGAGCGGGAGCGGGGCGGGAACCCGATGTTGCTGACCTCCGGTGGCCGCGGTCCCGACGAGCCGGTCGCCGAGGCCGTCGCGATGGCCGACTACCTGGTCGCCCGCGGCGTGCCGTCGGAGAAGATCCTGCGCGAGGACCGGTCGAGGACGACGCAGGAGAACCTCGAGTTCAGCCGGGCGCTCATGATCGAACGGCTGCCCGACCATCGCTGCGTCATCGTCACCAACGACTTCCATGCGTTCCGGGCCGCGCTCACCGCCCGCCGGGTCGGGGTGAACGGCCAGGTCGTCGGCGCGCCGACCGCCCGCTACTACCGGCCCAGCGCCACCCTGCGGGAGTTCGTCGCGATCCTGGCCGAGCACCCGGTCCTGAACGGCGCGATCTGCCTCGCGCTGGTCGTGCTCGGGGTCGTGGTCGGCCTCGGCCGGTAGCCGCCCTACTGCGACGACCCCGTCGCCGCCACCCCGACGCCGAGCCCGATCATGGCGAGCCCACCGGCACCGCCCACGGCCGCGATCCGCCTCGGCGACGACGCGAACCAGTCCCTGGCCGATCCCGCGGCGAGGGCCCACACGCTGTCGAGCACCAGGCCGATGGCGACGAAGAGCGCCCCCAGCAGCAGGATCTGCGTGCCGACAGGCCCACGCACGTCGACGAACTGGGGCAGGAACGCGACGAAGAAGACGACGGACTTCGGGTTCAGCACGCCCACCACCAGGCCGTCGACGACGCTGCGGGCCGCGCCGATGCGTCGGCCCTCGGCGGAGCGCTGCATCGCGCGGACGACGTCGTGTCGGTGCCGGAACGCCGCGATCCCCAGGTACACGAGGTAGGCGGCCCCCACCAGCTTGAGGACGGTGAACGCGGCAGCAGACTGTGCGACGAGCTGCCCGAGGCCGACGGCCACCGCGACCACCTGCAGGAAGACACCGACGGCGTTGCCGAGGACCGTCGCGAGCGCCGCGGACCGACCGGCCGCGAGCGCACGACCGACGGTGAAGACGACGCTGGGTCCGGGGATGGCGATGACGACCGCCGCAGCGGCGGCGAAGGCGAGCAGTCGATGGTCCACGGCGAGAGCCTCCGCCGACCGGCCACCGGCGTCGACCCCTTTCCCGGTCAGGCTCCGGACGACGCGGGTCCACCCCCGCCGTCGACGACGCAGAACCGGTTGCCCTCCGGGTCCTGCATGATCACGTAGTCAGCGTCGGCGGGCCGGTGGCGCCACGGGACCTCCTGTGCACCGAGGGCGACCAGGCGCCTGACCTCGGCCTGCTGGTCCTCGGCGTACAGGTCCAGGTGGATGCGCGGCGGCAGGACCCGCTCGGACGGCGCGACGTCGAGCGACACGTTCGGGCCGGGGCGGCCGTCGCGCGGGCGCAGGAGCGCGAAGTCGTCGTCGACGGGGGTGCGCAGCTCGTAGTCCAGGGCCGCGGTCCAGAACCGGATCTGCCCCGCCAGATCGTCGACCCGGATGACGACCGATCCCACGACCAGCATGGCGGCGACCGTAGCCCGCAGCGGGCTCCCGGGCAGGACGGCGCGGTGGGTCCGCTCCTGGTGGCCGTGTCGGCCCGTCCTCGCGGGCGCCCCGGCGGTCAGCGCAGGCGGGCGATCAGCCGGCCGATCCACCACAGCAACGCCGCGCACCCGCACAGCAGCCCGACGGCGAGCAGCAGCATTCCGTAGTCCTCCCAGCCGGGCCGCCACACCGGCGGGGGCTCGTCGAGGGGGACGTACCGGACGTAGCGCTCGTACGGGGGGCCGAACACCGACCGCAGCCAGGACGGCAGCATGATCATCCCGCCGGTGAACAGACACAACCCCGCGACGACGGCGAGCAGACGCACCCGGCGAGCGTAGGTCCCGGTCCGACCGGTCACCATCGCTCGACCCGGGCGCGGCGCTCCGCCATCCTGGTACCGGACCGCCCCCCGGCGGCTCCCCGGACGAGACGCGCCGTACCCGGAACGCCAAGACGACGCATCCCCTCCGGAAGGAGCTCGTCATGGCATGGATGAGCAATGCTTGAGACCTGTGGATGACCTGGAGGGGCCGTACCCTCCCGGTGATCTTGAGGCTCTGAAGCAAGGTCGGCGGGTCAACGCCGGCCGGAAGGGTACGACCCGTGCTCACCGTAGTTCCTGGAGCTGCTGACACCGATGAACCCCGCCGGGGCGGCGGCTCGCTGATCGACGACCTGGTCCGCGAAGGCGCCCGCCGGATGCTGGCCGAGGCGTTGCAGGCCGAGGTCGATGACTACATCGCCCGCCACGCTGAGGAGCGCGACGAGCACGGCCGGCGGCTCGTGGTCCGCAACGGCACCCACCAGCCCCGCGAGGTCCTCACCTCGGCCGGCGCGGTCGAGGTTGTCGCCCCGCGGGTCGACGACCGCCGCATCGATCCCGAGACCGGGCACCGCTGCAGGTTCTCCTCGGCGATCCTGCCGCGATGGTGCCGCCGCACTCCGAAGATCACCGAGGTGTTACCGCTGCTGTATCTGCACGGACTCTCGACCGGGGACTTCGTGCCCGCGCTCGGGCAGTTCCTCGGCTCCACCGCGGGCCTGTCGGCGTCGATGGTCACCAGACTGACCGAGACCTGGAAGACCGAACAGCAGACCTTCTCCCGCCGAGACCTGTCCGGTGTGGACTACGTCTACCTGTGGGCCGACGGGATCCACGTCAACATCCGCCTCGAGGAACACAAGCTGTGCCTACTCGTGCTCATCGGAGTCCGCGCGGACGGCGGCAAGGAACTCGTCGCCCTGACCGATGGCTACCGCGAGTCGAGCGAGTCCTGGGCCGATCTGCTGCGCGACTGCGCGCGGCGCGGCATGCGAGCACCCGTGCTCGCGGTCGCTGACGGCGCGCTCGGGTTCTGGGGCGCGCTGCGCGAGGTGTTCCCGCAGACCCGCGAGCAGCGCTGCTGGGTCCACAAGACCGCCAATGTCCTTGCCGCGCTGCCGAAGTCAGCGCATCCGGGGGCGAAGAAGGCGCTGACCGAGATCTGGAACGCCGAGGACAAGCGCAGAGCCCTCGACGCCGTGGCCCGCTTCGAGGCCGCCTACCGGGCGAAGTTCGGCAAGGCCGTCACGAAGATCGGTGACGACCTCGACGAACTGCTCGCCTTCTACGACTTCCCCGCCGAACACTGGCAACACCTACGCACCACGAACCCGATCGAGTCCACGTTCGCGACCGTCCGCCACCGCACCCGGGTCACCCGCGGGCCCGGGTCACGCGCGGCCGGACTGGCGATGGCGTTCAAACTCATCGAGGCCGCCCAGAACCGATGGCGCGCCGTGAACGGACCGCACCTGGTCGCCCTCGTCCGAGCCGGAGCCCGATTCGACGCCGGCCGCCTCGTCGAACGACCCGATGCCCACACCCACACCGAAGCCGCCTAAAAGATCTTCATCCACAGGTCTTGACGATTGCTCGGCATGGATCTACCTCGTGGTCTCCGGTGTGCTGGAGACGGTGTGGGCCGCGGCGCTGTCGCAGAGCCGCGGGTTCAGCAGGCTCGGCCCGTCGCTGCTGTTCGCGGGCGCGCTGGCTCTGAGCATGACCGGGCTGGCCCTGGCGTTGCGCGACCTGCCCGTCGGCACCGCGTACGCCGTGTGGGTCGGCATCGGCGCGGTCGGCACCGCGCTCTACGGCATGGCGGCCCTCGGCGAGCCGGCGACGACGGCGCGGCTGCTGTGCCTGCTCGCGATCGTCGCCGGTGTGGTGGGGCTGAAGGTCCTGCACTGACGGGCCGGCACCGACCCGGGAACGACGGCGGGGCCGGCACCCCGTGAGGAGTACCGGCCCCGCCGCCGTGGGAGCCCCTTACTCGAAGGGTCCGTCCTTCAGCAGCCCACCGGCCGGCCCCTCGACGAAGCGGGGGTCGGCCTGCGGGATCTCGGTGTCGGTGCCGTTGACGCCGTCGGGCCGGTTGCTCGACGAGACGGCGTCGGCCGAGTCGAAGAAGCCGTAACCGAGGGTGTCAGTGGTCTCCAGCACCGCGTCCAGGCCCTGGGTCGGGCTCTGCGTGCTGGGGTAGCCGTGCTCGGCGTCGGTGTCCGTGTCGGCCGAGGCGATCCCGGCCAGCGGGAAGGCCACCGCGGCGAACGCGCCGACGGCGATGAGGGAGCGTCGCATCCGGTTCTGCATCGAATCCGTCCTTCGGTGTGGGGAGCTGGCCGTTCACACTAACGGCCTAGAGTGGTGCGGCGTAGGCACTCGCCGCGGCGGCGTCACATGTTGTCGGCGCCGGCCTTGATCGCCTTCCGGATGCGGTTGTAGGTCCCGCACCGGCAGATGTTGCGGATGTCGTCGAGCGCCTCGTCGTCGATCGAGCGCCCCTCGGCCGAGCAGCGCTTGACCAGGTCGATCGCCGCCATGATCTGGCCGGGCTGGCAGTACCCGCACTGGGCGACGTCGTGGTCGATCCAGGCCTGCTGCATCGGGTGCAGCTTCTCGCCGTCGGCGATCCCCTCGATCGTGGTGATCTCGTCGGACTCCGAGATCGCCCCGACCGGGACCGAGCACGGGTTGAAGGCCTTGCCGTTGATGTGGCTCGTACAGGCCTTGCAGACGTTGATCCCGCAGCCGTACTTCGGCCCGGTCACGCCCAGCAGGTCCCGCAGGACCCAGAGGACCCGGACGTCGTCCTCGACGTCGACGGTGACCTTCTCGCCGTTGACCGTGAAGGTGTGGGAAGGCATGTCAGTCTCCTCAGCGGGCGAAGTCGAGGCCGTTGGTCGGCGACGGCGGCACGGGCGGGATCGTCGGGTAGGGCTCGAACGGCAGCGGCTCGTTGTGCAGGATCGGGAACTGCGTCGGCACCGTGCCGGTGGCGCGCGCGTAGGCGCAGGCGATCGCGCCGCAGGTCGCGGCCACGCCGAACTCGCCGGCACCGCCGGGCTCGGGTGCCTCCGAGTCCTCGATGAGCACGATGTTCATCTCGGGCGGGGTGTTCCACTGCCGGGTGTAGAAGTAGTTGTCCCAGCTCGCCTCGACGAAGTGCCCGTCGACCAGGTGCAGGCCCGCGGTCAGCGTCATCGCGATGCCGTCGTTGATGCCGCCCATCATCTGGGCCTCGAAGCCACGCGGGTTGATGATCAGTCCGCCGTCGACGACATAGGTCACCTTGGTGACACGCGGGCCGGTGCGGGCCGAACGGATCTTCCGGTCGACGGTCTCCGGCCGGCAGTCGATCTCGACGACCGCGCAGGCGACGCCCTTGTACTCGACGTGCATCGCGATGCCCTGGGCCGTGCCCTTCGGCATCGACTTGCCCCAGTCCGCCTCCTTCGCGGCCCGGTCGACGACGTTCTTCCAGCGGGTGAGCTTCGTGTAGGCCGACCGGAACTCGTACGGGTCCTTGCCCATCTTCGCCGCGACCTGGTCGATCATCAGTTCGCGTGCCGTCGCCGTGTCCGGCGAGTAGATGTTGCGCATGGAGCAGGTGTTGAAGCGCATGTCGACCTCGTTGAGCAGCGAGGTCGCGACGCCCACGTTGTACGGGTTGGTCTGCGTCGTGAGGTAGATGCTCTCCGAGACGGTCAGGTTGCCGCCGGGCGCCTTGTTCGCCGCCGCGGTGATCGCCTCGGACAGGCCCGGGTTGATCTCGGTCGCGACGCTCGTGTGCCGGATCTCGAAGCTGCTGACCGCGTCCCCGCTGACCTGGGCGCGCACCCGGCAGGTGGCCATCGGGTGGGTCCGTCCCTGACGGGAGTCGTCGGCGCGGGTCCAGATGAGCTTGACCGGCTTGCCGAACGCCTTCGAGCACTCGGCGGCCTCCTCCAGACCGTCGAAGAACAGCCGGCGGCCGAACGAGCCACCGCCCTCGGTGACGTGCACCGTCACCGCGTTCTGGGCGATCCCGAGCTTCTTGGCGATCTCGGCCTGCGCGGCGATCGGGGACTTCGACGGCCCCCAGATCTCGGCGGAACCGTCACGGACGTCGGCGATCGCGCAGTTGGTCTCCAGCGCGGAGTTGCTGCGGAAGTAGAAGGTGAAGTCGCCCTCGACCGTCTCACCGAGCGCCTGCGGGACGGCCAGCGGCAGCTCGCCGCGGCGCAGCGCCGCCAGCACCGACTCGTCGTTCTCGCCCTCGACGGTTCCGCCGTCCCAGTCGACGTCGAGTGCGTTGACCGCGTCGACGGCCTGGCCGAAGGTCTTCGCCCGCACCGCGACACCGCTCGGGACCTGCTCGACGTCGGTGACGCCGGGCATGCGGCGGACCTCGTCGATGTTGTTGACGCCGAGCGGAGCCGAGTTGAGGTTCGGCCCGCGGCAGATGACGGTCGGGAGGGCGTCGGGGATCTGCAGGTCGGCGAGGAACTTCTTCTTGCCGGTGACGATCGCACGCGCGTCGGACTTGGTCCGGGGGGTGCCGATGACGGTGAACTCCTCGCGGTCCTTGAGGACCACGTCGACCGCCTCGTTCACCGAGCTGGAGGCCAGCTCGGTCAGCTCCCCGAAGGGCAGCTCCTCGCCGTTGTTGCCGGTGATCAGCCCCTGCCGGCTGCGCAGCACGTTGACGTCCTGGCGGAGCTCGTTCGCGGCCGCGTCGAGCAGCCGCTTCTGCGCGAGCGCCGCCGCGACCCGGATCGGGGTGTAGGTGGAGAACGTCGTCGTCGAGCCGCCGGTGAGCTGGTTGAACACCAGCTCCGGGCGGGCGTCGGCCAGGGTCACGATCACCTGGTCCGGGTCCAGGTTCATCTCCTCGGCGATGATCATCTGCGTCGAGGTGATGATGCCCTGGCCGTTGTCCGACCGGGGCAGGGCGAACGAGACGGTGCCGTCGCGGTTGACCTCGATGCGGATGAGGTTCGCGGTCGGGCGCGCGGAGTCACGGATGAGGTCGAGCAGGTCGTAGAGCTCGGCGGGCAGGGGCGGCGACGGGATCGCGGCCGCGTTGGCCTGCGGAACACCGGGGAGCCAGGTCTGGCGTCCGATCTCGGCGGCGACGACCAGCGTGGGGGCGGCGACGAGATAGCCGAGGAACCGCCGGCGGCTGACGTTCTTGCGGTTGTCTCCGGACGCCGGGCGCTCGGGGGCGGTGGCGCTGTGAGCGGGCATCGTTGTCCTCTCCGACTGTGCTGCGGTGCACGACCCGACGGCGACGTCCGGTGCGGGGAGCGGGGACGTCCGCGGGCATTCGGGCGACCAACGACGTGCCTGATTCGACGGTTACGCGTCGGCACGCGCGCCAGATGTCGTGCGAACTCCGCGGCCGGACTATCGGAGATCAGTTATTTCGCAGGTCAACGACTTGGCATTCAGGGTCCCCTTACCCGCAGATGCGGATGACTCGCCGTCACAAATACCGCAGGAAGCGGCTACTCCGGCGACGGGGATGCCACTCGTCCGAGTGATTCAGTCGACGGCGACCGAACCGAAGGCCGCTGTCACCCGAAGTGACCGCGCCCGCCGCCCGACTCCGCGTGCCTCGATGTCGTCGACCGCCTCGTGGTCCCGGACCCTCGATCGTGGTGATCTCGTCCGACTGCGAGCATCACGACAACTTCAGCGGGTAGGCCGAGCGGCGCGCAGCAGCCGGACGAAGGTCCAGGGCAGTACGACCAGCGCACCCAGGACACCGACGATCCCGGCGACGATGATCGCCCAGTGCCCGGCGCCCGGCTCCGAGGGCACCGCGAGGCCTACGGCCAGCACCAGCGCCGGCACGGCGACGATCCCCGGCCACACCAGGGTGCCGAGCCACTTCTCCCCGACCGTCCAGGAGCGACCGGTCCACAGCATCACGACGCCGGCGAGCCAGCCGACGACGGGCAGTACGAAACCACCCAGCATCAGCATCAGGACGGTGAGAACGGGGTAGGCGTCCGGGTCTCCGGGGCGGGTGGGTTCCGGGGTGGTGGTCATCGTGGTCATCTCCAGCTCCTCGTGTGGGGGTGTGTACCCACTGTCGCGGCGGAGAGGGGTCGGCCACATCGGAGCCGGGAATGATCCGTGGCCTCGGACCACGGTCGGAGGCAGGCGGAGATCACTCCGCCCGCGCGAGCACGGCCGCGCCGGGCCCCACGAGCTCCCCCGGCCGGACCGGCCTCCCCGAGACCGCGAGGAGCAGGGCCAGCGCCGTCCCGGTCACCTCCGTGCCGGACCCGATCACGAGGTCGGCGTCGGTCGCCCGCAGACAGAGGCCGGAGACGGTCTCGCGAGCGCCCCCGAACGACACCGACGTGCGGGCCTGCACCTGCACCGCACCGGCGACGGCGGCGGGCGCGTAGGGCCGGACGATCCCCAGCGGACGCCGGATGTCCTCGCCGTGCACCACCATCTCGACCCAGCGGGTCGCCAGCGGGGCCGGGGGCGTGGCGGTCAGCGGCAGGCAGGCCGCGAACCGCCGCACGGTCTCCGCGGGAGTGGCGCCCCGTTCGCGCGCGACACCGGCCGCGTTCTGCCGGTCGAAGTCCATGCGGGCGCGCAGCATGCCGAGGACGAACCGGGTCCGGGTGGTCCGGGCGGTGTCGACGAGGTGCGCGAGCACGTCGTGGACGGTCCACCCGGGACAGAGCGACGGCGTGTCCCACCGGTCGTCGGGGAGGTCCCGGAGGTCGGCGAGCAGCGCGGCGCGCTCGGCGTGGACGAGCTTCCAGACATCGGTCACGGTGGGGCCTCCCGGGTGGTGAGCGGATCGTCGACCACCACAGGGACCGCCCGGCCCTCGGGAACTCATCGCGCCAACGACAGAGGGCCGGACCCCCGACTCGGGGATCCGGCCCTCTGACCAGCGGTAGCGGTGGGATTTGAACCCACGGAGGCGTGAACCTCACGCGCTTTCGAGGCGCGCTCCTTCGGCCGCTCGGACACGCTACCGCCGACAAGGTTACTCCAGGCTCAGTCACGGTCGGCGGACGGGGTCCGGCCGAAGAACTCGCGCAGCAGAGCGGCTGCTTCACCTGCGCGGACCCCGCCGACGACCTCGGGCCGGTGTGCGAGCCGACGGTCGCGCAGCACGTCCCACAGCGAGCCGGCGGCGCCGGTCTTCGGCTCCCACGCCCCGAACACGACACGCTCGACCCGGGCCAGCCCGATCGCGCCGGCGCACATCGTGCACGGCTCGACGGTCACGGCGAGGGTCGTCCCGGTCAGCCGCCACTCCCCCACGACGGCGGCGGCGGCACGCAGGGCGAGCACCTCGGCGTGCGCGGTCGGGTCGCCGGTGGCCTCGCGGGCGTTGCAGGCCGCGGCGAGCTCGGTGCCGTCGGCGGCGAAGACGACCGCGCCGATCGGGATGTCCCCGGTCGCCGCGGCGCCGCGCGCGACGTCGAGGGCGCGGCCCAGCGCGAGCCGGTCGGCCGGGCGGAACACTCAGGAGCCGACGAGCTCGTCCAGCGCAGCCGCGAACCCGCACCGGCGGGCGATGGTGTCCAGCTGCTCGTCGGGGTAGAGCTCGAGGTCGGAGACGAGGATCTCCAGCTCGTCGGCGGGCAGACCGAGGTCGGCCACGATGCCCAGGTCACCCTCGGGCCAGGCGGCGTCGAGGGCGTCGTCGTCCGGCGGGAGCTCGACGCGGAGCAGGTCGAGCACGTCGGCGGCGATGTCGTAGTCCAGCGCGGCGACGGCGTCGGAGATCAGCAGCCGCACCCCGCCCGCGGACGGGCGGATCAGGACGAAGAACTCGTCGTCGACGTCGAGCAGGCCGAGCACCGCGCCGGTGGAACGCTGCGCGCGCAGCGCGGCGATCGCCGCGTCGAGATCCACGAGCGCCTCGGAGCCCAGCCGGACACAGCGCCAACGACCCTCCTCCCGGATCGCGGCGACCGCGAATCCGGGCAGGGCGGCGCCACGGGTGTCCGGGGCTGCCTCAACGCTCTGTGTGGGCACGCGTCAACGGTACGTCGCTCCGGGCTTGTGAGTCACGCCACGACCAGGTACGCGTGGTCACACCGGGCCTGCGGGCGCCGGACGGGCTCCGGTCAGCGACGATCGGTCCATGCCCATCACGCCCACCTCGGTCGCGGGGCTCCCCGGCGGCCTGCTCGAGGCCGCCCGCGTCCTGCAGCCGCGGACGGTGGCGCTGCGGCGCGAGCTGCACCGCGCCCCGGAGCTCGGACTGCACCTCCCCCGTACCCGGGACGCGGTGCTGCGCGCCCTCGACGGGCTGCCGTTGCGGATCCGCACGGGCGGCTCGTGCACGTCGGTCACCGCGGTCCTCGACGGCGACCGTCCCGGACCGACGGTGCTCCTGCGGGGTGACATGGACGCGCTGCCGCTGCCCGAGGACACCGGACTGGACTTCGCCTCGGGCACCGACGGCGTCATGCACGCCTGCGGGCACGACACCCACACCGCGATGCTCGCCTCGGCCGCGCGGCTGCTCGCGGACCGGCAGGACCGCATCGCCGGCCGGGTGGTGTTCATGTTCCAGCCGGGCGAGGAGGGGTTCCACGGCGCCCAGCACATGATCGACGAGGGCGTGCTCGACGAGGACCCCGAGCTGGCCTACGCCCTGCACATCTCCTCGACCGTGCCGACGGGGCAGCTCCACCACCGGCCGGGCCCGATCATGGCGGCCGCGGACGTGCTCCGGGTCCGGGTGACGGGCCGCGGCGGGCACGCCTCGGCCCCGCAGGACGCCTGCGACCCGGTCCCCGCCGCCGCGGCGATGGTCGGGGGCCTGCAGACCCTGCTGACCCGCCGGGTCGGACCGCAGGAGTCAGCGGTGCTCACCGTGTCCCGGATCGAGGCGGGCACCACCGACAACGTGATCCCGGAGACCGCGCTGCTGACCGGGACGCTGCGGACGTTGTCGGAGCCGGTGCGCGCGCTGCTGCACCAGGCGGTCACCGAGCACTGCCGGCACACCGCGCTGGCCTACGGCTGCACGGCCGAGGTGGAGATCGTCCCGGGCTACCCGGTCACCCGCAACGACGACCGGGCGACCGCCGGGCTGGTGCGCGTCGCGGAGAAGGTGCTCGGCCGCGGCGCCTGCGTCGCCATGCCGGATCCGCTGATGGGCGCGGAGGACTTCTCCTACGTGCTGGACCGGGTGCCGGGCTCGCTGGCCTTCCTGGGGGCGCGGCCGCCGTCGGTCGATCCCGCCCTCGCCCCGCCGAACCATTCGAACCGGGTGGTGTTCGACGAGGCGGCGTTCCCGGCCGGGGTCGCCGTGTACGCCGGTCTCGCCCTGGCCGCGACTGGCTGAACACACGACGGCGCCGCGCCCCCGGAAGGAGCGCGGCGCCGTCGGTGCGGTCGCTCAGGCGGTCTCGTCGACCGAGCCGGCGGAGACGCGGCCGTAGCCCTTCCAGTTGCGCTGGGCGTAGGCGGCCAGCGCGGAGGTGACCGCCAGGCCCACCCCCGTGCTCGCGATGATCGACAGGAAAACGGCGCTCGACACAGCCATGACGGCTCCTCCTCACACGGGCACGCGCCGGGTCCGGTGACCGGGTCCGGATGACCCGGGCGGAGTCGCGACGCTTGCGAGTCCCACGGGCGCCATCTGCGCCCGTCGACCACGGTCCCACGTCGAAAAAGCGCTGTCCCGCCTGCGGAAGCACCGAATCGGATGACTCCGCTCACAGCCACGACGACGCCCCATCCGGCAATGGGAGCGGAGCCTCGTTAACGTCGTGGAGAATTGTTCAAGTAATCGGACAGAACGCCACGGATCGACAGTTCTACGACGAAAGCGTCACCGTGGCGTGCCCAGTCGCCAGGGGGAACGAGTGGACGACACAGTAGACGGGGCGGTCGACGGCGTCACCGTCACCGACCCCGCGACCATGCGCCGCGCGGTCGCGGCGGCCGCGGTCGGCAATATCACCGAATGGTTCGACTTCGGTGTCTACGGCTATCTCGCCACGACCATCGAGGCCGAGTTCTTCCCGCCCAGGCCGCTGTCCCAGGTGGCGGTGTTCGCGACCTTCGCGGTCGCCTTCTTCTTCCGCCCGCTCGGCGGACTGTTCTTCGGCCCGCTGGGCGACCGCATCGGCCGGACCAAGGTCCTCTCGATCACGGTCATCCTGATGGCGCTGGGCACGTTCCTGATCGGGCTCATCCCGTCCTACGCCTCGATCGGGCTGGCCGCGCCGATCCTGCTCGTCGCCGCCCGTGTCCTGCAGGGCTTCTCCACCGGCGGTGAGTACGCCGGTGCCATGACCTTCATCGCCGAGTACGCGCCCGACCGTCGTCGCGGGTACTTCGGCAGCTTCCTCGAGCTCGGCACGTTCGTCGGCTACGCCCTCGGCGCCACCATCGCCTCGGTACTGCCGCTGCTGCTCAGCCCGGAGAACATGTCCAGCTGGGGCTGGCGGATCCCGTTCTTCGTCGCGCTGCCGCTGGGCATCGTCGGGGTGTACCTGCGGGTCAGGCTGGAGGAGACCCCGGCGTTCCAGACCATGCTCTCGGAGTCCGAGGAGCGCGAGGGCACCCAGGTGAAGGACGGCCTCAAGCTGATCTTCACGAGGTACCTGCCGACCTTCGTCATGGTCGGCGGCGTCGTCGTCGCCTGGAACGTCACGAACTACATGCTCACCAGCTACATGCCGACCTACCTGGAGACCACGGTCGACCAGCACGGCGGCACCCCGATCGACTCCACGACGTCGTCGTGGCTGCAGATCGTCGTGCTGTGGCTGGCGGTGTTCGTGATCCCGCTGCTCGGGCGGCTCTCCGACCGGATCGGGCGCAAACCGATCATGTGGACCGGAGCCGGCGGGCTGATCGTGCTCGGCATCCCGATGATCCTGCTGATGCAGAACGGCTCGATCCCCTCGGTGTTCCTCGGGCTGCTGCTCATGGGCCTGCTGCTGATCTGCTTCTCCGCCACCAGCCCCTCGACCCTGCCGGCGCTGTTCCCGACCCAGATCCGCTACGGCGGTCTGTCGATCGCGTTCAACATCTTCGTGTCCGCGTTCGCCGGGACCGTGTCGCTGGTGATGTCCGCGGTCGTCCTCGCCACCGGGGACCTGCTGTGGCCGGGCTACTACCTGATGGCCGCCGGGGTGATCGGGGTCGTCACGCTGCTGTTCCTGCCCGAGACGGCGCGGCGCCCGCTGCGCGACGGGCAGCCGTCGGCGTCGTCGCCGGAGGAGGCCCGCGAGATCGCCAGGGAGCTGGCCCGCGCTGATCACCGGTTGCTGATCACCGGTTGTCGGAGGCGGGGAGCGACGGCAGGCTGAACGCGTGCTGCCGCTCCCCGACCTGTTGCGGGCCCTCGACTCCGGGGAGCTCTCGCCCTCCGAGCACGTCGACGACGTGCTGTCCCGGCTGCAGTCCGACACCACCGGCTGCGTGGTCGCCCTCGACGCCGACCGGGCCCGGGAGCGCGCCGCCGAGCTGACCGCGCTGTCCGCCGCGGGACGACGG
>NZ_JAHLJA010000242.1:0-10463 GCF_020496245.1 Pseudonocardia sp. ICBG601
GCGGGCGGCGTCACATGTTGTCGCGCCGGCCTTGATCGCCTTCCGGATGCGGTTGTAGGTCCCGCACCGGCAGATGTTGCGGATGTCGTCGAGCGCCTCGTCGTCGATCGAGCGCCCCTCGGCCGAGCAGCGCTTGACCAGGTCGATCGCCGCCATGATCTGGCCGGGCTGGCAGTACCCGC
Source organism: Pseudonocardia sp. ICBG601 (assembly GCF_020496245.1). Classification (NCBI taxonomy): domain Bacteria; kingdom Bacillati; phylum Actinomycetota; class Actinomycetes; order Pseudonocardiales; family Pseudonocardiaceae; genus Pseudonocardia; species Pseudonocardia sp. ICBG601. The sequence continues at coordinate 183 of NZ_JAHLJA010000242.1, forward strand.
ACTGGGCGACGTCGTGGTCGATCCAGGCCTGCTGCATCGGGTGCAGCTTCTCGCCGTCGGCGATCCCCTCGATCGTGGTGATCTCGTCGGACTCCGAGATCGCCCCGACCGGGACCGAGCACGGGTTGAAGGCCTTGCCGTTGATGTGGCTCGTACAGGCCTTGCAGACGTTGATCCCGCAGCCGTACTTCGGCCCGGTCACGCCCAGCAGGTCCCGCAGGACCCAGAGGACCCGGACGTCGTCCTCGACGTCGACGGTGACCTTCTCGCCGTTGACCGTGAAGGTGTGGGAAGGCATGTCAGTCTCCTCAGCGGGCGAAGTCGAGGCCGTTGGTCGGCGACGGCGGCACGGGCGGGATCGTCGGGTAGGGCTCGAACGGCAGCGGCTCGTTGTGCAGGATCGGGAACTGCGTCGGCACCGTGCCGGTGGCGCGCGCGTAGGCGCAGGCGATCGCGCCGCAGGTCGCGGCCACGCCGAACTCGCCGGCACCGCCGGGCTCGGGTGCCTCCGAGTCCTCGATGAGCACGATGTTCATCTCGGGCGGGGTGTTCCACTGCCGGGTGTAGAAGTAGTTGTCCCAGCTCGCCTCGACGAAGTGCCCGTCGACCAGGTGCAGGCCCGCGGTCAGCGTCATCGCGATGCCGTCGTTGATGCCGCCCATCATCTGGGCCTCGAAGCCACGCGGGTTGATGATCAGTCCGCCGTCGACGACATAGGTCACCTTGGTGACACGCGGGCCGGTGCGGGCCGAACGGATCTTCCGGTCGACGGTCTCCGGCCGGCAGTCGATCTCGACGACCGCGCAGGCGACGCCCTTGTACTCGACGTGCATCGCGATGCCCTGGGCCGTGCCCTTCGGCATCGACTTGCCCCAGTCCGCCTCCTTCGCGGCCCGGTCGACGACGTTCTTCCAGCGGGTGAGCTTCGTGTAGGCCGACCGGAACTCGTACGGGTCCTTGCCCATCTTCGCCGCGACCTGGTCGATCATCAGTTCGCGTGCCGTCGCCGTGTCCGGCGAGTAGATGTTGCGCATGGAGCAGGTGTTGAAGCGCATGTCGACCTCGTTGAGCAGCGAGGTCGCGACGCCCACGTTGTACGGGTTGGTCTGCGTCGTGAGGTAGATGCTCTCCGAGACGGTCAGGTTGCCGCCGGGCGCCTTGTTCGCCGCCGCGGTGATCGCCTCGGACAGGCCCGGGTTGATCTCGGTCGCGACGCTCGTGTGCCGGATCTCGAAGCTGCTGACCGCGTCCCCGCTGACCTGGGCGCGCACCCGGCAGGTGGCCATCGGGGTCCGTCCCCTGACGGGAGTCGTCGGCGCGGGTCCAGATGAGCTTGACCGGCTTGCCGAACGCCTTCGAGCACTCGGCGGCCTCCTCCAGACCGTCGAAGAACAGCCGGCGGCCGAACGAGCCACCGCCCTCGGTGACGTGCACCGTCACCGCGTTCTGGGCGATCCCGAGCTTCTTGGCGATCTCGGCCTGCGCGGCGATCGGGGACTTCGACGGCCCCCAGATCTCGGCGGAACCGTCACGGACGTCGGCGATCGCGCAGTTGGTCTCCAGCGCGGAGTTGCTGCGGAAGTAGAAGGTGAAGTCGCCCTCGACCGTCTCACCGAGCGCCTGCGGGACGGCCAGCGGCAGCTCGCCGCGGCGCAGCGCCGCCAGCACCGACTCGTCGTTCTCGCCCTCGACGGTTCCGCCGTCCCAGTCGACGTCGAGTGCGTTGACCGCGTCGACGGCCTGGCCGAAGGTCTTCGCCCGCACCGCGACACCCGCTCGGGACCTGCTCGACGTCGGTGACGCCGGGCATGCGGCGGACCTCGTCGATGTTGTTGACGCGCCGAGCGGAGCCGAGTTGAGGTTCGGCCCGCGGCAGATGACGGTCGGGAGGGCGTCGGGGATCTGCAGGTCGGCGAGGAACTTCTTCTTGCCGGTGACGATCGCACGCGCGTCGGACTTGGTCCGGGGGGTGCCGATGACGGTGAACTCCTCGCGGTCCTTGAGGACCACGTCGACCGCCTCGTTCACCGAGCTGGAGGCCAGCTCGGTCAGCTCCCCAGAAGGGCAGCTCCTCGCCGTTGTTGCCGGTGATCAGCCCCTGCCGGCTGCGCAGCACGTTGACGTCCTGGCGGAGCTCGTTCGCGGGCCGCGTCGAGCAGCCGCTTCTGCGCGAGCGCCGCCGCGACCCGGATCGGGGTGTAGGTGGAGAACGTCGTCGTCGAGCCGCCGGTGAGCTGGTTGAACACCAGCTCCGGGCGGGCGTCGGCCAGGGTCACGATCACCTGGTCCGGGTCCAGGTTCATCTCCTCGGCGATGATCATCTGCGTCGAGGTGATGATGCCCTGGCCGTTGTCCGACCGGGGCAGGGCGAACGAGACGGTGCCGTCGCGGTTGACCTCGATGCGGATGAGGTTCGCGGTCGGGCGCGCGGAGTCACGGATGAGGTCGAGCAGGTCGTAGAGCTCGGCGGGCAGGGGCGGCGACGGGATCGCGGCCGCGTTGGCCTGCGGAACACCGGGGAGCCAGGTCTGGCGTCCGATCTCGGCGGCGACGACCAGCGTGGGGGCGGCGACGAGATAGCCGAGGAACCGCCGGCGGCTGACGTTCTTGCGGTTGTCTCCGGACGCCGGGCGCTCGGGGGCGGTGGCGCTGTGAGCGGGCATCGTTGTCCTCTCCGACTGTGCTGCGGTGCACGACCCGACGGCGACGTCCGGTGCGGGGAGCGGGGACGTCCGCGGGCATTCGGGCGACCAACGACGTGCCTGATTCGACGGTTACGCGTCGGCACGCGCGCCAGATGTCGTGCGAACTCCGCGGCCGGACTATCGGAGATCAGTTATTTCGCAGGTCAACGACTTGGCATTCAGGGTCCCCTTACCCGCAGATGCGGATGACTCGCCGTCACAAATACCGCAGGAAGCGGCTACTCCGGCGACGGGGATGCCACTCGTCCGAGTGATTCAGTCGACGGCGACCGAACCGAAGGCCGCTGTCACCCGAAGTGACCGCGCCCGCCGCCCGACTCCGCGTGCCTCGATGTCGTCGACCGCCTCGTGGTCCCGGACCCTCGATCGTGGTGATCTCGTCCGACTGCGAGCATCACGACAACTTCAGCGGGTAGGCCGAGCGGCGCGCAGCAGCCGGACGAAGGTCCAGGGCAGTACGACCAGCGCACCCAGGACACCGACGATCCCGGCGACGATGATCGCCCAGTGCCCGGCGCCCGGCTCCGAGGGCACCGCGAGGCCTACGGCCAGCACCAGCGCCGGCACGGCGACGATCCCCGGCCACACCAGGGTGCCGAGCCACTTCTCCCCGACCGTCCAGGAGCGACCGGTCCACAGCATCACGACGCCGGCGAGCCAGCCGACGACGGGCAGTACGAAACCACCCAGCATCAGCATCAGGACGGTGAGAACGGGGTAGGCGTCCGGGTCTCCGGGGCGGGTGGGTTCCGGGGTGGTGGTCATCGTGGTCATCTCCAGCTCCTCGTGTGGGGGTGTGTACCCACTGTCGCGGCGGAGAGGGGTCGGCCACATCGGAGCCGGGAATGATCCGTGGCCTCGGACCACGGTCGGAGGCAGGCGGAGATCACTCCGCCCGCGCGAGCACGGCCGCGCCGGGCCCCACGAGCTCCCCCGGCCGGACCGGCCTCCCCGAGACCGCGAGGAGCAGGGCCAGCGCCGTCCCGGTCACCTCCGTGCCGGACCCGATCACGAGGTCGGCGTCGGTCGCGCCGCAGACAGAGGCCGGAGACGGTCTCGCGAGCGCCCCCGAACGACACCGACGTGCGGGCCTGCACCTGCACCGCACCGGCGACGGCGGCGGGCGCGTAGGGCCGGACGATCCCCAGCGGACGCCGGATGTCCTCGCCGTGCACCACCATCTCGACCCAGCGGGTCGCCAGCGGGGCCGGGGGCGTGGCGGTCAGCGGCAGGCAGGCCGCGAACCGCCGCACGGTCTCCGCGGGAGTGGCGCCCCGTTCGCGCGCGACACCGGCCGCGTTCTGCGGCCGGTCGAAGTCCATGCGGGCGCGCAGCATGCCGAGGACGAACCGGGTCCGGGTGGTCCGGGCGGTGTCGACGAGGTGCGCGAGCACGTCGTGGACGGTCCACCCGGGACAGAGCGACGGCGTGTCCCACCGGTCGTCGGGGAGGTCCCGGAGGTCGGCGAGCAGCGCGGCGCGCTCGGCGTGGACGAGCTTCCAGACATCGGTCACGGTGGGGCCTCCCGGGTGGTGAGCGGATCGTCGACCACCACAGGGACCGCCCGGCCCTCGGGAACTCATCGCGCCAACGACAGAGGGCCGGACCCCCGACTCGGGGATCCGGCCCTCTGACCAGCGGTAGCGGTGGGATTTGAACCCACGGAGGCGTGAACCTCACGCGCTTTCGAGGCGCGCTCTCTTCGGCCGCTCGGACACGCTACCGCCGACAAGGTTACTCCAGGCTCAGTCACGGTCGGCGGACGGGGTCCGGCCGAAGAACTCGCGCAGCAGAGCGGCTGCTTCACCTGCGCGGACCCCGCCGACGACCTCGGGCCGGTGTGCGAGCCGACGGTCGCGCAGCACGTCCCACAGCGAGCCGGCGGCGCCGGTCTTCGGCTCCCACGCCCCGAACACGACACGCTCGACCCGGGCCAGCCCGATCGCGCCGGCGCACATCGTGCACGGCTCGACGGTCACGGCGAGGGTCGTCCCGGTCAGCCGCCACTCCCCCACGACGGCGGCGGCGGCACGCAGGGCGAGCACCTCGGCGTGCGCGGTCGGGTCGCCGGTGGCCTCGCGGGCGTTGCAGGCCGCGGCGAGCTCGGTGCCGTCGGCGGCGAAGACGACCGCGCCGATCGGGATGTCCCCGGTCGCCGCGGCGCCGCGCGCGACGACGTCGAGGGCGCGGCCCAGCGCGAGCCGGTCGGCCGGGCGGAACACTCAGGAGCCGACGAGCTCGTCCAGCGCAGCCGCGAACCCGCACCGGCGGGCGATGGTGTCCAGCTGCTCGTCGGGGTAGAGCTCGAGGTCGGAGACGAGGATCTCCTCCAGCTCGTCGGCGGGCAGACCGAGGTCGGCCACGATGCCCAGGTCACCCTCGCCAGGCGGCGTCGAGGGCGTCGTCGTCCGGCGGGAGCTCGACGCGGAGCAGGTCGAGCACGTCGGCGGCGATGTCGTAGTCCAGCGCGGCGACGGCGTCGGAGATCAGCAGCCGCACCCCGCCCGCGGACGGGCGGATCAGGACGAAGAACTCGTCGTCGACGTCGAGCAGGCCGAGCACCGCGCCGGTGGAACGCTGCGCGCGCAGCGCGGCGATCGCCGCGTCGAGATCCACGAGCGCCTCGGAGCCCAGCCGGACACAGCGCCAACGACCCTCCTCCCGGATCGCGGCGACCGCGAATCCGGGCAGGGCGGCGCCACGGGTGTCCGGGGCTGCCTCAACGCTCTGTGTGGGCACGCGTCAACGGTACGTCGCTCCGGGCTTGTGAGTCACGCCACGACCAGGTACGCAGCAGTACGCGTGTCACACCGGGCCTGCGGGCGCCGGACGGGCTCCGGTCAGCGACGATCGGTCCATGCCCATCACGCCCACCTCGGTCGCGGGGCTCCCCGGCGGCCTGCTCGAGGCCGCCCGCGTCCTGCAGCCGCGGACGGTGGCGCTGCCGGCGCGAGCTGCACCGCGCCCCGGAGCTCGGACTGCACCTCCCCCGTACCCGGGACGCGTGCTGCGCGCCCTCGACGGGCTGCCGTTGCGGATCCGCACGGGCGGCTCGTGCACGTCGGTCACCGCGGTCCTCGACGGCGACCGTCCCGGACCGACGGTGCTCCTGCGGGGTGACATGGACGCGCTGCCGCTGCCGAGGACACCGGACTGGACTTCGCCTCGGGCACCGACGGCGTCATGCACGCCTGCGGGCACGACACCCACACCGCGATGCTCGCCTCGGCCGCGCGGCTGCTCGCGGACCGGCAGGACCGCATCGCCGGCCGGGTGGTGTTCATGTTCCAGCCGGGCGAGGAGGGGTTCCACGGCGCCCAGCACATGATCGACGAGGGCGTGCTCGACGAGGACCCCGAGCTGGCCTACGCCCTGCACATCTCCTCGACCGTGCCGACGGGGCAGCTCCACCACCGGCCGGGCCCGATCATGGCGGCCGCGGACGTGCTCCGGTCCGGGTGACGGGCCGCGGCGGGCACGCCTCGGCCCCGCAGGACGCCTGCGACCCGGTCCCCGCCGCCGCGGCGATGGTCGGGGGCCTGCAGACCCTGCTGACCCGCCGGGTCGGACCGCAGGAGTCAGCGGTGCTCACCGTGTCCCGGATCGAGGCGGGCACCACCGACAACGTGATCCCGGAGACCGCGCTGCTGACCGGGACGCTGCGGACGTTGTCGGAGCCGGTGCGCGCGCTGCTGCACCAGGCGGTCACCGAGCACTGCCGGCACACCGCGCTGGCCTACGGCTGCACGGCCGAGGTGGAGATCGTCCCGGGCTACCCGGTCACCCGCAACGACGACCGGGCGACCGCCCGGCTGGTGCGCGTCGCGGAGAAGGTGCTCGGCCGCGGCGCCTGCGTCGCCATGCCGGATCCGCTGATGGGCGCGGAGGACTTCTCCTACGTGCTGGACCGGGTGCCGGGCTCGCTGGCCTTCCTGGGGGCGCGGCCGCCGTCGGTCGATCCCGCCCTCGCCCGCCGAACCATTCGAACCGGGTGGTGTTCGACGAGGCGGCGTTCCCGGCCGGGGTCGCCGTGTACGCCGGTCTCGCCCTGGCCGCGACTGGCTGAACACACGACGGCGCCGCGCCCCCGGAAGGAGCGCGGCGCCGTCGGTGCGGTCGCTCAGGCGGTCTCGTCGACCGAGCGGCGGAGACGCGGCCGTAGCCCTTCCAGTTGCGCTGGGCGTAGGCGGCCAGCGCGGAGGTGACCGCCAGGCCCACCCCCGTGCTCGCGATGATCGACAGGAAAACGGCGCTCGACACAGCCATGACGGCTCCTCCTCACACGGGCACGCGCCGGGTCCGGTGACCGGGTCCGGATGACCCGGGCGGAGTCGCGACGCTTGCGAGTCCCACGGGCGCCATCTGCGCCCGTCGACCACGGTCCCACGTCGAAAAAGCGCTGTCCCGCCTGCGGAAGCACCGAATCGGATGACTCCGCTCACAGCCACGACGACGCCCCATCCGGCAATGGGAGCGGAGCCTCGTTAACGTCGTGGAGAATTGTTCAAGTAATCGGACAGAACGCCACGGATCGACAGTTCTACGACGAAAGCGTCACCGTGGCGTGCCCAGTCGCCAGGGGGAACGAGTGGACGACACAGTAGACGGGGCGGTCGACGGCGTCACCGTCACCGACCCCGCGACCATGCGCCGCGCGGTCGCGGCGGCCGCGGTCGGCAATATCACCGAATGGTTCGACTTCGGTGTCTACGGCTATCTCGCCACGACCATCGAGGCCGAGTTCTTCCCGCCCAGGCCGCTGTCCCAGGTGGCGGTGTTCGCGACCTTCGCGCGTTCGCCTTCTTCTTCCGCCCGCTCGGCGGTTCTGTTCTTCGGCCCGCTGGGCGACCGCATCGGCCGGACCAAGGTCCTCTCGATCACGGTCATCCTGATGGCGCTGGGCACGTTCCTGATCGGGCTCATCCCGTCCTACGCCTCGATCGGGCTGGCCGCGCCGATCCTGCTCGTCGCCGCCCGTGTCCTGCAGGGCTTCTCCACCGGCGGTGAGTACGCCGGTGCCATGACCTTCATCGCCGAGTACGCGCCCGACCGTCGTCGCGGGTACTTCGGCAGCTTCCTCGAGCTCGGCACGTTCGTCGGCTACGCCCTCGGCGCCACCATCGCCTCGGTACTGCCGCTGCTGCTCAGCCCGGAGAACATGTCCAGCTGGGGCTGGCGGATCCCGTTCTTCGTCGCGCTGCCGCTGGCATCGTCGGGGTGTACCTGCGGGTCAGGCTGGAGGAGACCCCGGCGTTCCAGACCATGCTCTCGGAGTCCGAGGAGCGCGAGGGCACCCAGGTGAAGGACGGCCTCAAGCTGATCTTCACGAGGTACCTGCCGACCTTCGTCATGGTCGGCGGCGTCGTCGTCGCCTGGAACGTCACGAACTACATGCTCACCAGCTACATGCCGACCTACCTGGAGACCACGGTCGACCAGCACGGCGGCACCCCGATCGACTCCACGACGTCGTCGTGGCTGCAGATCGTCGTGCTGTGGCTGGCGGTGTTCGTGATCCCGCTGCTCGGGCGGCTCTCCGACCGGATCGGGCGCAAACCGATCATGTGGACCGGAGCCGGCGGGCTGATCGTGCTCGGCATCCCGATGATCCTGCTGATGGCAGAACGGCTCGATCCCCTCGGTGTTCCTCGGGCTGCTGCTCATGGGCCTGCTGCTGATCTGCTTCTCCGCCACCAGCCCTCGACCCTGCCGGCGCTGTTCCCGACCCAGATCCGCTACGGCGGTCTGTCGATCGCGTTCAACATCTTCGTGTCCGCGTTCGCCGGGACCGTGTCGCTGGTGATGTCCGCGGTCGTCCTCGCCACCGGGGACCTGCTGTGGCCGGGCTACTACCTGATGGCCGCCGGGTGATCGGGGTCGTCACGCTGCTGTTCCTGCCCGAGACGGCGCGGCGCCCGCTGCGCGACGGGCAGCCGTCGGCGTCGTCGCCGGAGGAGGCCCGCGAGATCGCCAGGGAGCTGGCCGCGCGCTGATCACCGGTTGCTGATCACCGGTTGTCGGAGGCGGGGAGCGACGGCAGGCTGAACGCGTGCTGCCGCTCCCCGACCTGTTGCGGGCCCTCGACTCCGGGGAGCTCTCGCCCTCCGAGCACGTCGACGACGTGCTGTCCCGGCTGCAGTCCGACACCACCGGCTGCGTGGTCGCCCTCGACGCCGACCGGGCCCGGGAGCGCGCCGCCGAGCTGACCGCGCTGTCCGCCGCGGGACGACGGCTGGGGCCGCTGCACGGCGTCGCCGTCGGGATCAAGGACCTCGTCGACGTCGCCGGGCTGCCGACCCGGTGCGGCTCGCGGCTGCTGGCCGACGCCGGGCCGCGCGGCCGCCGACGCGCCGGTGGTGACGATGCTGCGGGCCGCCGGGGCCGTGGTCGTCGCGAAGCTCCACACCCACGAGTTCGCCTACGGCCCCACCGGCGACGTCGCGGCCACCGGCCCGGCCCGCAACCCGCACGACCCGTCCCGGATCACCGGCGGCTCGTCCTCCGGTCCGCCGCGGCCGTCGCCGCCGGGCACCTCGCGCTGACCGTCGGGACCGACACCGGGCGAGCGTGCGGACCCCGGCCGCGCTGTGCGGCGTCGCCGGGCTGAAGCCGCGGGCGGGGCCATCCCGGGCGAGCGGGTGTTCCGCTCGCCGAGTCGTTCGACACGGTCGGGCTGCTGGCCGCCGACGCCGCCTCGCTCGCCGTCGCCCGCACCGCGCTCGGGGAGCCCGGCGCGTCGGCCGCGGCGGTGCTGCCCCGGATCGGCGTCGCCGACGACGACTGGTGGGCGCCCGCACGACCCGGTGATCGCCGATGCCGTCCGCGCCGCCGCCGACGCGCTCACCGCGCTCGGCGCACCCGTCGCCGCCCAGGAGACCCCCCCGGCGTCGCCGAGCTCGCCGCCACCTACCCCGTGATCACCGGTGCGGAGGCCTACGCGACGCACCGGCACTGGTTCACCGAGCGCCGCGACGAGTACCAGCCCGCGACCGCCGCCCGGCTCGCCCCGCACGCCGAGGTGCCCACGCACGTCTACGTCGACGCCGCGCCCGCGCGAGCGCCGCCGGATCGGGCGCGCCCTGCTCGACCGACTCGGGGCCTCCTGCGACGTGCTGCTCTGCCCCACCACCCGGCTGCGGGCCACCCCGATCGGGCGCGACCGAGCACGACGGGGTGCCGGTGCTGCCGTCGATGCTGCAGCTGACCTCGCCGCTCAACCTGCTGGACCGCCCGTCGTCGCGCTGCCGGTGCCGGTGCCGGGGCTGCCGGCCGGGGTGCAGCTGGTGGGGATCACGGTCGGGGAGGACGTGCTGCTGGGGCTGGCGCGGGCGCTGGAGGGGGCCCTGCGGTGATCCTGCCGGTGGCCGTGCCCGCGGAGTGGCCGAGGGCGACGTCGATCGTGTCTACCGCCGGTGGGCGCGCTCCCGGATCGTCGCCGGCTCGACGCTGCGGACGCGCGGCCGGGGTCGTCGAGGTCGTCGCCGTGGAGGAGGTGGACCCGCCCGCCATCACCGACGACGACGCCCGCGCCGACGGTGAGCAGTCGGCCGACCGGGTGCGCCGCGCGTTCCGCGGG
>NZ_JAHLJA010000243.1:0-5824 GCF_020496245.1 Pseudonocardia sp. ICBG601
ATGACCTGGTCGCGGTCGGCGATCGAGTTGGTCAGCGACGACGGCGAGGCGAGCAGGCTCTGCACCGTGCCGCCCTCGCCCTGCAGGACCTGGACGATCTCCATCGACAGCTTGTTGATCTGATCCGGGTCGAGGCCCTGGAACAGCGGCTGGAAAGCCGTTGAACAGCACGGTCAGGTTGACCGCGGGCCGGGTCCGCTCGATCGGGATCTGACCACCCGGGGGAGGTCCTCCCCGGTCGGGCCCGCGCCCTGGTCCAGCGCCATGTACCGCTGGCCGATGAGGTTCTTGTACTTCAGGGTCGCGCTGACCGTCGCCGGCAGCGGGTGGACGAGTCGACGTCCGAACGCCACCTCGGCGACCCGCTGGTCGACGATGCGGACGTCCTTGATCGACCCCGACGACGACGCCGGCGATGCGGACATCGTCCGCCGGCCAGCAGGCCGGTCGCGTCGGTGAACCGGGCGGTGTACTCGGTGACCTGGCCACCGCGGGCGTTCGCGATGGTCAGGCCGAGCATCGTGGTGCCCAGCGCCGTGATCAGCGCGAAGACCAGGAACTTGACCAGCGCCGAGATCGGGAGCCTGCTCACGTCAGCGTCACCTCCGTGCCGCGCAGGAGCGGGCCGACCAGGGTCGCGCTCCAGGCCGGGACGGCCTGCGGGGAACCGCCCTGGTGGGCGGCCAGCAGCTGGGCGACGACCTGCTGCTCACCGGTGGAGTTCGCGACGCCCATGTCGACCGAGCCGCTCTGGTGCGCCCCGTCGTAGGACGACGGCTGGATGCCGGCCTGGCCGAGCGCGCTGGTCAGCGGGGGCAGCACGCCCGCACCGTTCTGCGCGCTCTGGTCCTGGATCAGACCGAAGCTGTTCGTGCCGTCGTAGGTGCCGAAGGTGTCGGTCCCGAAGTCCTCGGGGTTGCCCATCGGCTGCCCGGCCGGGGCCGGGCCGGGGACGGAGCCGTCGCGGAACGGGCCGTCCGGCGGGTACTGGGTGCCGGCCGGCGACGGGATCGGGTAGCAGCGCGGCCCGCGGTCGTCGCCGTAGCGGGGCTCGTCCTGGTTGGGCAGGTACTTGCCCTTGCTCGAGACGATCTCGAGGGTGATGTTGATGCCCACCCGGTCGGTGCCCGGCCGGATCGCGTCGTTGATCTTCGGGATCAGCTCGACGAGCTGGCGGGTCAGGCAGGGGAACTCGGGCGAGTAGCGCTCGAGCGTCTCCAGCGTCGGCCGGCTGGCCGCCGACAGCCCGATGATGTTCTCGCCGTTCGCGTCGAGGAAGGCCCGCAGGTCGTCCGACGCGCCGGTGATGGAGCGGTAGAGGTTCCGCAGCCCCTCGCGCTTCTCGACGATCGTGCGGCTGGTGACCGTCAGGTTGTCGAGCGCGTCGAGCAGGTCCGGCGCCGCCTGGTTCAGGTTGTCGGAGAACGTCGCCAGCTGGCGGATGTCCTCCTGCAGGTCGGGCACGGCCGGGTTGAGGCCCTCGACCAGCGTGTTGAGCTGGGTGAGGGTCTCGCCGAGCTGGTTGCCGCGGCCCTGCAGCGCCTGGGACAGCGCGCGAGGGTGGTCGCGAGGTCCTGCGGGCGGACGGTCTGGAGCAGCGGCAGGAGATCGTCGAGCACCCGCTCGACCTCCAGAGCGGCCTGGCTGCGGTCCTCGGGGATGACGTCACCCGCGGCGAGGCGGGTGGTCGAGGGCGCGGCCGGCGGGACGAGCGAGACGAACTTCTCGCCGAACAGCGTCTTCGGCAGCAGCTGCGCGGTGACGTTCTCCGGGATCTCGTCGAGGTACTGCGGGTCCATCGACATGTCGATGCTGGTGGCCGTGCCGTCCGAGACGACCTTGTCGACCTGCCCCACGATCAGACCGTTGATCTTGACGTCGGAGCGCTCCTGCATCTGGGTGCCGACCCGCGCGACGTTGAGCGTGACCGGGACGCCGGAGGAGAACACCCCGGCGTACTGGGCGACGGCGAGGCCGAGCAGGACGACGATGACCGTGACGAAGGCCAGGCCCTGCAGCACGCGCTTGGTGGACCTCATCCGGCCACCCGCACCGAGGTGGAGGTGCCGAACATGACCAGGGTGAGGAAGAAGTCGAGCACCGCGGTGCTGACGATCGACAGCCGCACCGCCCGGCCCACCGCGACGCCGACGCCGGCCGGGCCGCCCTTGGCGGAGTAGCCGTAGTGGCAGTGGATCAGGATGATCACCGTCGCGAACACGATCACTTTGAGATACGACAGCAGTACGTCACTGACCGGCAGGAACAGGTCGAAGTAGTGGTCGTACGTGCCACCCGGCAGACCGTTGAGCAGCGTCACGTTGATCCGCGACGCGGCGTAGCTGGCGAGCAGGCCGAGCGTGTAGATCGGGATGATCGCGACGATGCCGGCGACCACCCGGGTGGTGACCAGGTAGGGCACCGAGGGCACGGCCATGACCTCGAGGGCGTCGATCTCCTCGGAGATCCGCATCGCGCCGAGCTGGGCGGTGAACCCCGCGCCGAGGGTCGCGGTCAGCGCCGAGGCGGCGACCAGCGGGGCGATCGAGCGGGTGTTGAAGTAGGCGGTGATGAAGCCGGTCAGCGCCTCGACGCCGAGGGCGTCCAGGGCCCGGAAGCCCTGCAGGCCGACCAGCGAGCCGACGAACAGCGACAGCGACGCCATGACACCGACGGTGCCGAGGATGACGATCAGCGCGCCGGACCCGAAGGAGACCTCGGCGAGCAGCCGGGCGACCTCCTTCTTGTAGCGGGTCAGCGTCTTCGGGATCCAGAGGATGGACCGGATGTAGAGCGAGAGCTGGTCGCCCAGCTCCTCCAGCTGGTTGAGCGGCGCCTGGGCGGCCCGGCGGGTCCGCGCTCCGAGTCGGGTAACCATCAGAAGCCCTTCGGCGGGACGAGCTCGAGGTACAGGGCGGTGAGCACGAGGTTGATGAGGAAGACGAGGACGAAGGAGATGACGACGGCCTGGTTCACCGCGTCACCGACCCCCTTCGCACCGGGCGGCGGGTTCAGCCCGCGGAACGCGGCGACGACGCCGGCGACGATGCCGAACAGGAACGCCTTCAGCTCGGACACGACGATGTCGCTGACCTGCGCGATCGCCGAGAAGCTGGAGATGTAGGCGCCGGGCGAGCCGCCCTGGATGATGACGTTGAAGAAGTACCCGCCCGCGACGCCGACGCAGGTCGCGAGGCCGTTCAGGACGACCGCGGTGATGCCCATGGCGAGCACCCGCGGGACGACGAGGCGCTGGATCGGCGAGATGCCGAGCACCTCCATCGCCGCGATCTCCTCGCGGATGGTCCGCGCACCGAGGTCGGCGCATACGGCGGAGCCGCCGGCGCCGGAGATCAGCAGCGCGGTGACGATCGGTGCGGCCTGCTGGACGATCGCGAGGACCGCGCCGGCGCCGGTCTGGGACTGGGCGCCGAACTGGCGGGTCAGCTCACCGAGCAGCAGCGCGATCGTCGCGCCGAAGGGGATGGTGAACAGCGCGGTCGGCAGCGCGGAGACCTTGGTGACGAACCAGGTCTGCTCGACGAGCTCGCGCCACTGGAACGGCCGGCGCAGTCCCTGGCGGCCGATCTCGGCGAACAGTCCGAAGAACTTGCCGACCGGGGTGAGCGCCCGGGTGACGGGACTGGTCATCGGTCACCGCCGGAGAGCTGGTGCCGGCCACGGGGGTCGGGGTGTGTCGTCGGTGATCCGCGGGTGGATGTCGGTCGGGTGCTCGTCGCGGGCCTCGGAGATCGTGCTCCCGTCCTGAGCGGGGCGGGCGAACCGGGAGGTCGCGTCGGTCTCGGCGTGCTGCTCGCGGATCGCGTCCTGCGCCGACTGCGGCAGCTCGTGCAGCATCGCCTCGACGCGCTCCCGGCGACGGTGCACCGCCTTCCGGTCCGGCATCCCCGTCGAGGCCACCAGCTGCGGCTTCATCGGCGGACGACCCTCCAGCTCACCCGCCTCCTCCATCTCCCGGGCAGCCTGCGCAGCGTCCTTCTCCTCCGACATCCCGATCGGACCCTCACGACGCCCGTTCAGGAACTGCGCCACCACCGGCTCGTCCGAGGTCAACAACACCTCCCGCGGACCGAACATCGCCAGATGCTTGCGATACAGCAGACCGATGTTGTCCGGCACCGTCTGCGCCGAGTTGATGTCATGGGTCACGATCAGGAACGTCGAATCCGTCATCGCGTTCAAATCGATGATCAACTGGTTCAGGTACGCCGTCCGCACCGGATCCAGACCCGAGTCCGGCTCATCGAACAAAATGATCTTCGGATCCAGCACCAACGCCCGCGCCAACCCCGCACGCTTGCGCATACCACCCGAGATCTCCCTCGGCAGCTTCCCCTCCGCACCCACCAGACCGACCATGTCGATCTTCTCCATGACGATGTCCCGGATCGCCGACTCCGACTTGCGCGTGTGCTCCCGCAACGGGAACGCGATGTTGTCGAACAGGTTCATCGACCCGAACAACGCACCGTCCTGGAACAGCACCCCGAACAGCTTCCGGATCTCGTACAGCTCGGACTCCGAGCACTTGCACAGATCCACACCCTCGATGACGATCGATCCCCGCTCGGGCTTCAGCAGCCCGATCAGCGACTTCAGGAACACCGACTTGCCGGTACCCGACGGCCCGAGCAACACCGACACCTCGCCCGCGGGCAGGGTCAGGCTCACGTCCGACCAGATGTTGGCCCGACCGAAGGACTTCGTCAGTCCCTCGACCTTCACCTCGACACCGGTCACGTGTCGCCTCCTCGCGCAATAGACCGACGAACCGCACCGGGGCCCGGGAACACTGGGGAGCGGGGGCCAGTCGTCGGTGCTGAACGGCACAACGAGTCTGCGCGTCAGGGGTTACTTGCGGGTCGGCGGGGTCGCCGATCAGTGACCGTACCGTAGTCTACGTTACGGTTACCGAGGGTTACAGATCACCGCAGATTGTTGCGGACCGTGGTAACAGTGCTCCCGGTCGGGTAGCAGGGCTGGTCCGAACAGCCTGAATGGGCGCGGTCGGCCGGTTCGGCCACCACCGCCCCCACCCGCACAGAGGATCACCCGATCGGCGGCGGTCACGTGCGGGGCGTACGACAGGATGAGGCGCTGGTAGTCGTCGAACAGGGCACGCAGGAGATCGCGGTCGCGGGGGGTCGCAGGTCTGCTGGTACCCGGCCATCAGCGAGATGCCGAAGACGGCGAGCCTGCGGGCGTCGTCCGGGTCGGGCACCACCTCGGCCACCACCTGTTCAAGCGCGATCCTGCGCTGCACGTCCACGCGCGCCTGGGCACGACCGACCTCCGGGTCGATCTGGGCCCACGCCCGGATCGCGGCCTCGGCGTCGTGTCGCAGGGCCACCGTGAGCTGCTTGACCACGTCGATCCGCTCGACCGGGTCCGCGGTCGCCCGGGCCAGCTCGACGATCCGGTCGGTCTGCTCGGCCTCCCAGTAGCGCAGCAGCCCGCGGACGAAGCCCGCCCAGCCGCCGAAGTGGTGGTAGAACGATCCGCTGGTCACGCCGAGGGACCGGCACAGCGGGCCGATCTTCAGCCCGGCCGCGCCCTCGCGCGCGAGGATCGACATCGCGGCGTCGTAGTACTGCTCGGCAGCGATCTGCCGACCCGTCCTCCTGGCCACCCCGCCCCCTCTCCACCACCCGTGCCGACCCACCAGGGTGCCACGCCGGACGCGCGTCCGATCAGGAGATCCTGCGCGGCGGGCGTCCGGTCCGCGCGTCACGCGTCGGGCGGACGGAACCCGGAGCAGGGCCGGACCGGCCGACCCGCGCGCTGCCCGCCGGGGCCGGACGGC
>NZ_JAHLJA010000244.1:0-18602 GCF_020496245.1 Pseudonocardia sp. ICBG601
CCGACGACGACGCCGGCGATGCGGACATCGTCGCCGGCCAGCAGGCCGGTCGCGTCGGTGAACCGGGCGGTGTACTCGGTGACCTGGCCACCGCGGGCGTTCGCGATGGTCAGGCCGAGCATCGTGGTGCCCAGCGCCGTGATCAGCGCGAAGACCAGGAACTTGACCAGCGCCGAGATCGGGAGCCTGCTCACGTCAGCGTCACCTCCGTGCCGCGCAGGAGCGGGCCGACCAGGGTCGCGCTCCAGGCCGGGACGGCCTGCGGGGAACCGCCCTGGTGGGCGGCCAGCAGCTGGGCGACGACCTGCTGCTCACCGGTGGAGTTCGCGACGCCCATGTCGACCGAGCCGCTCTGGTGCGCCCCGTCGTAGGACGACGGCTGGATGCCGGCCTGGCCGAGCGCGCTGGTCAGCGGGGGCAGCACGCCCGCACCGTTCTGCGCGCTCTGGTCCTGGATCAGACCGAAGCTGTTCGTGCCGTCGTAGGTGCCGAAGGTGTCGGTCCCGAAGTCCTCGGGGTTGCCCATCGGCTGCCCGGCCGGGGCCGGGCCGGGGACGGAGCCGTCGCGGAACGGGCCGTCCGGCGGGTACTGGGTGCCGGCCGGCGACGGGATCGGGTAGCAGCGCGGCCCGCGGTCGTCGCCGTAGCGGGGCTCGTCCTGGTTGGGCAGGTACTTGCCCTTGCTCGAGACGATCTCGAGGGTGATGTTGATGCCCACCCGGTCGGTGCCCGGCCGGATCGCGTCGTTGATCTTCGGGATCAGCTCGACGAGCTGGCGGGTCAGGCAGGGGAACTCGGGCGAGTAGCGCTCGAGCGTCTCCAGCGTCGGCCGGCTGGCCGCCGACAGCCCGATGATGTTCTCGCCGTTCGCGTCGAGGAAGGCCCGCAGGTCGTCCGACGCGCCGGTGATGGAGCGGTAGAGGTTCCGCAGCCCCTCGCGCTTCTCGACGATCGTGCGGCTGGTGACCGTCAGGTTGTCGAGCGCGTCGAGCAGGTCCGGCGCCGCCTGGTTCAGGTTGTCGGAGAACGTCGCCAGCTGGCGGATGTCCTCCTGCAGGTCGGGCACGGCCGGGTTGAGGCCCTCGACCAGCGTGTTGAGCTGGGTGAGGGTCTCGCCGAGCTGGTTGCCGCGGCCCTGCAGCGCCTGGGACAGCGCGCCGAGGGTGGTCGCGAGGTCCTGCGGGCGGACGGTCTGGAGCAGCGGCAGGAGATCGTCGAGCACCCGCTCGACCTCCAGAGCGGCCTGGCTGCGGTCCTCGGGGATGACGTCACCCGCGGCGAGGCGGGTGGTCGAGGGCGCGGCCGGCGGGACGAGCGAGACGAACTTCTCGCCGAACAGCGTCTTCGGCAGCAGCTGCGCGGTGACGTTCTCCGGGATCTCGTCGAGGTACTGCGGGTCCATCGACATGTCGATGCTGGTGGCCGTGCCGTCCGAGACGACCTTGTCGACCTGCCCCACGATCAGACCGTTGATCTTGACGTCGGAGCGCTCCTGCATCTGGGTGCCGACCCGCGCGACGTTGAGCGTGACCGGGACGCCGGAGGAGAACACCCCGGCGTACTGGGCGACGGCGAGGCCGAGCAGGACGACGATGACCGTGACGAAGGCCAGGCCCTGCAGCACGCGCTTGGTGGACCTCATCCGGCCACCCGCACCGAGGTGGAGGTGCCGAACATGACCAGGGTGAGGAAGAAGTCGAGCACCGCGGTGCTGACGATCGACAGCCGCACCGCCCGGCCCACCGCGACGCCGACGCCGGCCGGGCCGCCCTTGGCGGAGTAGCCGTAGTGGCAGTGGATCAGGATGATCACCGTCGCGAACACGATCACTTTGAGATACGACAGCAGTACGTCACTGACCGGCAGGAACAGGTCGAAGTAGTGGTCGTACGTGCCACCCGGCAGACCGTTGAGCAGCGTCACGTTGATCCGCGACGCGGCGTAGCTGGCGAGCAGGCCGAGCGTGTAGATCGGGATGATCGCGACGATGCCGGCGACCACCCGGGTGGTGACCAGGTAGGGCACCGAGGGCACGGCCATGACCTCGAGGGCGTCGATCTCCTCGGAGATCCGCATCGCGCCGAGCTGGGCGGTGAACCCCGCGCCGAGGGTCGCGGTCAGCGCCGAGGCGGCGACCAGCGGGGCGATCGAGCGGGTGTTGAAGTAGGCGGTGATGAAGCCGGTCAGCGCCTCGACGCCGAGGGCGTCCAGGGCCCGGAAGCCCTGCAGGCCGACCAGCGAGCCGACGAACAGCGACAGCGACGCCATGACACCGACGGTGCCGAGGATGACGATCAGCGCGCCGGACCCGAAGGAGACCTCGGCGAGCAGCCGGGCGACCTCCTTCTTGTAGCGGGTCAGCGTCTTCGGGATCCAGAGGATGGACCGGATGTAGAGCGAGAGCTGGTCGCCCAGCTCCTCCAGCTGGTTGAGCGGCGCCTGGGCGGCCCGGCGGGTCCGCGCTCCGAGTCGGGTAACCATCAGAAGCCCTTCGGCGGGACGAGCTCGAGGTACAGGGCGGTGAGCACGAGGTTGATGAGGAAGACGAGGACGAAGGAGATGACGACGGCCTGGTTCACCGCGTCACCGACCCCCTTCGCACCGGGCGGCGGGTTCAGCCCGCGGAACGCGGCGACGACGCCGGCGACGATGCCGAACAGGAACGCCTTCAGCTCGGACACGACGATGTCGCTGACCTGCGCGATCGCCGAGAAGCTGGAGATGTAGGCGCCGGGCGAGCCGCCCTGGATGATGACGTTGAAGAAGTACCCGCCCGCGACGCCGACGCAGGTCGCGAGGCCGTTCAGGACGACCGCGGTGATGCCCATGGCGAGCACCCGCGGGACGACGAGGCGCTGGATCGGCGAGATGCCGAGCACCTCCATCGCCGCGATCTCCTCGCGGATGGTCCGCGCACCGAGGTCGGCGCATACGGCGGAGCCGCCGGCGCCGGAGATCAGCAGCGCGGTGACGATCGGTGCGGCCTGCTGGACGATCGCGAGGACCGCGCCGGCGCCGGTCTGGGACTGGGCGCCGAACTGGCGGGTCAGCTCACCGAGCAGCAGCGCGATCGTCGCGCCGAAGGGGATGGTGAACAGCGCGGTCGGCAGCGCGGAGACCTTGGTGACGAACCAGGTCTGCTCGACGAGCTCGCGCCACTGGAACGGCCGGCGCAGTCCCTGGCGGCCGATCTCGGCGAACAGTCCGAAGAACTTGCCGACCGGGGTGAGCGCCCGGGTGACGGGACTGGTCATCGGTCACCGCCGGAGAGCTGGTGCCGGCCACGGGGGTCGGGGGTGTCGTCGGTGATCCGCGGGTGGATGTCGGTCGGGTGCTCGTCGCGGGCCTCGGAGATCGTGCTCCCGTCCTGAGCGGGGCGGGCGAACCGGGAGGTCGCGTCGGTCTCGGCGTGCTGCTCGCGGATCGCGTCCTGCGCCGACTGCGGCAGCTCGTGCAGCATCGCCTCGACGCGCTCCCGGCGACGGTGCACCGCCTTCCGGTCCGGCATCCCCGTCGAGGCCACCAGCTGCGGCTTCATCGGCGGACGACCCTCCAGCTCACCCGCCTCCTCCATCTCCCGGGCAGCCTGCGCAGCGTCCTTCTCCTCCGACATCCCGATCGGACCCTCACGACGCCCGTTCAGGAACTGCGCCACCACCGGCTCGTCCGAGGTCAACAACACCTCCCGCGGACCGAACATCGCCAGATGCTTGCGATACAGCAGACCGATGTTGTCCGGCACCGTCTGCGCCGAGTTGATGTCATGGGTCACGATCAGGAACGTCGAATCCGTCATCGCGTTCAAATCGATGATCAACTGGTTCAGGTACGCCGTCCGCACCGGATCCAGACCCGAGTCCGGCTCATCGAACAAAATGATCTTCGGATCCAGCACCAACGCCCGCGCCAACCCCGCACGCTTGCGCATACCACCCGAGATCTCCCTCGGCAGCTTCCCCTCCGCACCCACCAGACCGACCATGTCGATCTTCTCCATGACGATGTCCCGGATCGCCGACTCCGACTTGCGCGTGTGCTCCCGCAACGGGAACGCGATGTTGTCGAACAGGTTCATCGACCCGAACAACGCACCGTCCTGGAACAGCACCCCGAACAGCTTCCGGATCTCGTACAGCTCGGACTCCGAGCACTTGCACAGATCCACACCCTCGATGACGATCGATCCCCGCTCGGGCTTCAGCAGCCCGATCAGCGACTTCAGGAACACCGACTTGCCGGTACCCGACGGCCCGAGCAACACCGACACCTCGCCCGCGGGCAGGGTCAGGCTCACGTCCGACCAGATGTTGGCCCGACCGAAGGACTTCGTCAGTCCCTCGACCTTCACCTCGACACCGGTCACGTGTCGCCTCCTCGCGCAATAGACCGACGAACCGCACCGGGGCCCGGGAACACTGGGGAGCGGGGGCCAGTCGTCGGTGCTGAACGGCACAACGAGTCTGCGCGTCAGGGGTTACTTGCGGGTCGGCGGGGTCGCCGATCAGTGACCGTACCGTAGTCTACGTTACGGTTACCGAGGGTTACAGATCACCGCAGATTGTTGCGGACCGTGGGTAACAGTGCTCCCGGTCGGGTAGCAGGGCTGGTCCGAACAGCCTGAATGGGCGCGGTCGGCCGGTTCGGCCACCACCGCCCCACCCGCACAGAGGATCACCCGATCGGCGGCGTCACGTGCGGGGCGTACGACAGGATGAGGCGCTGGTAGTCGTCGAACAGGGCACGCAGGAGATCGCGGTCGCGGGGGTCGCAGGTCTGCTGGTACCCGGCCATCAGCGAGATGCCGAAGACGGCGAGCCTGCGGGCGTCGTCCGGGTCGGGCACCACCTCGGCCACCACCTGTTCAAGCGCGATCCTGCGCTGCACGTCCACGCGCGCCTGGGCACGACCGACCTCCGGGTCGATCTGGGCCCACGCCCGGATCGCGGCCTCGGCGTCGTGTCGCAGGGCCACCGTGAGCTGCTTGACCACGTCGATCCGCTCGACCGGGTCCGCGGTCGCCCGGGCCAGCTCGACGATCCGGTCGGTCTGCTCGGCCTCCCAGTAGCGCAGCAGCCCGCGGACGAAGCCCGCCCAGCCGCCGAAGTGGTGGTAGAACGATCCGCTGGTCACGCCGAGGGACCGGCACAGCGGGCCGATCTTCAGCCCGGCCGCGCCCTCGCGCGCGAGGATCGACATCGCGGCGTCGTAGTACTGCTCGGCAGCGATCTGCCGACCCGTCCTCCTGGCCACCCCGCCCCCTCTCCACCACCCGTGCCGACCCACCAGGGTGCCACGCCGGACGCGCGTCCGATCAGGAGATCCTGCGCGGCGGGCGTCCGGTCCGCGCGTCACGCGTCGGGCGGACGGAACCCGGAGCAGGGCCGGACCGGCCGACCCGGCGCTGCCCGCCGGGGCCGGACGGCGTCGGTCCCGAACAACCGTGGCGGGCGGCGGAGCGGCTGCGCCCCACTCCCCCGGAAGGCCGCGGGACACCGGCACGGGGACCGTCGGGGCGTCGACCACCGTCGTCGACACGTCCACGGCCACGTCCACGCCGACCTCCGCGTCCTCCGAGTCGGGGTACTTCCCCAGTAACGTAATCTACGTTACGTTCCGGTGGCAACGACGCACACTCACGACGACGTGGAGGAACCGTGCCCGGATTCACCGACGAGGACGAGCTGTACCGCTACATCGGCGGCATCTTCGAGACCGCGCTGGCGGACCCGGAGCTGTCGCCGAAGCTCCGCAGCACCGGCCTGGTCCTGCGTCAGCAGTGCACCGACCCGGACTCCGCGCTGATCATCGACCTGCCCGGGGCCAAGGTCTGGAAGGGCTCCGACGCCGGCGCCCCCGAGCCGCAGGCCACGATGACCATGTCCACCGAGACCGCGAACGCCTACTGGCAGGGCACGGTCAACCTGACCTTCGCCATGGCCAAGGGCAAGGTGAAGGTCGATGGCACGGTCACCAAGCTCCTGCAGCTCGCGCCGTTGTCCAAGCGCCTGTTCCCCACCTACGTCGAACGTCTCAAGGCCGACGGCCGCGAGGACCTCCTGGTCACCAAGTGAGCCGCCGGGTACTGGTGACCGGTGCCGCGTCCGGGATCGGCGCCGAGGTCGCGCGCCGGTTCGTCGATGCCGGCGACGAGGTCGTCTCGCTGGACCTGAAGGACACCCCCGTCGACGTCGCGCGGCACGTGCACTGCGACCTGTCCGACGTCGCGTCGATCGACTCCGCCGTCGCCGCGCTCGACGGGGAGTTCGACGCCCTGTGCAACGTGGCGGGAGTGCCCGGCACCGCGCCGGCCGAGCTCGTGCTGCGGGTGAACCTGCTCGGGCTCCGTCACCTGACCGAGTCGGTCGTCGAACGGATCCGCCCGGGTGGCGCGATCGTGAACGTCGCCTCCATCGCCGGCTACGGCTGGGCCGACCGGCTGGCGGCGCTGCGCGAGCTGCTCGCCACCGACACCGTCGACGAGGGGCTCGCCTGGTTCGCGGCGCACCCGCAGGCGGGCAACGCCTACAACTTCTCCAAGGAGGCCCTGATCGTCTACACGATGCTCATGGCCCCCGTGTTCGGCGAGAACGGGGTGCGGATGAACGCCGTCTGCCCCGGCCCGGTCGAGACCCCCATCCTCGGCGACTTCGAGGAGTCGATGGGCAAGGAGAACCTCGACGCGCTCGCCGCGTTCCTCGGCAGGCACGCCACCCCCGCCGACATCGCCGGCCCGGTCCTGTTCCTGGCCGGTCCGGAGTCCGCCTGGATCAACGGACACGCGCTCGTCGCCGACGGCGGCATCAGCGGTGCCGTGTTGACGGGCATGATCCCCCCACCCGAGATCTGATCCGGTTCCGACGACGCAACCGCGAGGAGGCAATCCCGTGACCACCACGGAGAAGCGCCCGTACGACCCGCTCGACATCTCCACCCAGGCGTTCTGGGCCCAGACCCCCGATGCCCGCGAGGAGCGGTTCGCCGAGCTGCGCCGCGAGCGCCCGCTGTCCTGGCACCCGCCGGCCGAGACCGACCTGCTGCCCGACCCCGACGCCCCCGGGTTCTGGGCACTGGTCACCCACGCCGACATCCAGGCCGTCAGCCGCGACGCCGAGACCTTCGCCTCCGGCCAGCAGTACGGCGGCGTGATGCTGGAGGACGTGCCCGAGGACATGCTGGAGGCCGCGCACTCCATCCTCGCGATGGACGCACCGCGCCACCACCGTCAGCGCAAGGTCATCAGCTCGGTGTTCACCCCGCGCCGGGTCCGTCAGATCGAGGAGCAGATCGCCGAGCAGGCCCGGCTCATCGTCGACGACCTGCTCGCCGGTGACGGCTCGGCGGACTTCGTGACCGCGGTCGCGGCGCGGCTGCCGATGTGGACGATCTCGCAGATGATCGGCATCCCGCCGGAGAGGCGGCAGGAGGTCGCCGACGCCGCCAACGCCATGGTCGGCTGGAACGACCCGGACTACATCGGCGACGGCGACCCGATGGCGGTGCTGCTCAACGGGCTGATGACGCTGCACACCGCGTCGTTCGAGCTGTCCGCGCTGCGCCGCGAGGCCCCCGCCGACGACCTGATGACCGCCCTGGTGCAGGCCGAGGTCGACGGTGACGCGCTCACCGACGAGGAGATCGCGGCGTTCTTCGTGCTGCTGTGCGTCGCGGGCAACGACACCACCCGGCAGACCTCCAGCCACGCCATCCTCGCGCTGGACCGCAACCCGGACCAGAAGCGGCTGCTGACCGAGGAGTTCGACGACCGGATCAAGCCCGCCGTCGAGGAGTTCGTCCGCTGGGCCAGCCCGGTGCTGACCTTCCGGCGCACCGCGACCCGCGACACCGAGATCCGCGGGCAGCGGATCGCCGAGGGCGAGCGGGTCGTGCTCTTCTACCACTCCGGCAACCGCGACGAGTCCGTCTTCACCGACCCGCACGTCTTCGACATCACCCGCGCCGAGAACCCGCACGTCGGCTTCGGCGGCGGCCCGCACTTCTGCCTGGGCCACCACCTGGCCAAGACCCAGCTGCGCGCGCTGTTCCACCAGCTCCTCAACCGGGTCCCGGACCTGTCGGTGGGCGAGCCGGAGTTCCTGACCGGGAACTTCATCAACGGCATCAAGCGGCTACCGGTGACGTTCGGGACGGCGTCGTGAAGCTCGGCCTGGCGCTGGGCTACTGGGGCGCCGGGCCGCCGCCCCGAACGGTGGAGAAGGTCGACGCCGCCGAGGACCTCGGCTTCGACTCGATGTGGACGGCCGAGGCGTACCGCTCTGACGCGTTCACCCCGCTGTCCTGGCTCGGCTCCCGCACCACGCGGATGCGCCTGGGCACCTCGGTCGTGCAGATGTCCGCGCGCACCCCGACCGCGACGGCGATGGCCGCCATGACGCTG
Organism: Pseudonocardia sp. ICBG601; assembly: GCF_020496245.1. NCBI lineage: Bacteria > Bacillati > Actinomycetota > Actinomycetes > Pseudonocardiales > Pseudonocardiaceae > Pseudonocardia > Pseudonocardia sp. ICBG601. The sequence goes on from NZ_JAHLJA010000244.1 coordinate 8,396, forward strand.
GACCACCTCTCCGGCGGCCGGATGGTGCTGGGCATCGGCGCGTCCGGGCCACAGGTCGTCGAGGGCTGGTACGGGCAGCCGTACCCGAAGCCGCTCGCGCGCACCCGGGAGTACGTCCGGATCCTGCGCGCCGCGATCGCGCGGGAGAAGGTGCTCTCCGACGGCCCGCACCACCCGATCCCGTACCCGGGCGGCACCGGGCTGGGCAAGCCGCTGCGCTCGACGCTGCACCCGTACCGGACCGACCTGCCGATCCTGCTCGCCGCCGAGGGCCCGAAGAACGTCGCGCTCGCCGCCGAGATCGCCGACGGCTGGCAGCCGCTGTTCTACGCACCCCGGAACGACGCGCAGTACCGCGAGTCCCTCGACGCCGGGTTCGCCGCCCGCGGCGGGCGCCCGGACGGCTTCGAGGTCGTCTGCATGGTGCAGGTCGTCGTCGACGACGACGTCGAGGCAGCCGCGGACCGGATCCGCCCGTTCCTCGCGCTCTACGTCGGCGGGATGGGCGCCAGGGGCGCGAACTTCCACTACGAGGTCTTCGCCCGCATGGGCTACGAGCAGGAGTGCGCCCGCATCCAGGAGCTCTACCTCGCCGGCGACAAGGACGCGGCCGCGAAGGCCGTCCCGACCTCGATGGTCGAGCAGGTGGCACTCATCGGTCCGACGGCGAAGATCGCCGAGGAGCTGCCGGTGTTCCGCGACTCGCTGATCACGACGATGGTCGTGGACGGTGCACCCGACCACCTGCGCACGATCCGCGACCTGGTCGGCTGAAGCCCCGGGGCCGTCCCACCCGCAGGGATGCGGTGGGACGGCCCCGGATCACCGTGCGGCGAGGTAGGCGGGCCAGCTGCCGTGTTCTGTGACGTCCCGGGCCCCGGGCGTCGCCGTCGTGCAGACGATCCCGGCGACCGGATCGCCGTCGTCGAGCAGGACCCGGCCCGGCGCGAGCGGCGCGGGCAGCACCAGGCCCGCGGCGGCCGCGGCGGGCAGGTCGAACACCTCCACCTCGATCGCCGCACCGCCCGCGCCGACCCGGAGCAGCCCGCCGCGCGGGACGTCGCCGTCGAGGGCGAGCAACCGGTACTCCGGCGCGGTCACCCGCACCGCCCGGAACCGGGCCCCGAGGGCGAGCAGCTCGTGGTGCAGCGGCTGGCCCCGCCGGTGCGCGGCGACGACCGCGAACCCCCCGGTCAGCACGGCACCTCCGAGACGTGTGCTGCCACGATCCGCCAGGCGCCGCCGAGCCGCGCCCAGGTCTGGGTCTGCCGGCCCTCCCGCGCGCCGTCCGGGTAGCCGAACCGTGTGCTGACGACGGCCGCGTCGCTCCCGAGGGCGAGGACCGTCGTGCCGGACAGCATCCGCCCGGCCGGGACCCCGGGGTTCGCCCGGCGCCACGCGGCGATCTGGGCGCCGCCCTGCTGGCGGTCGGCGACGCCGTAGCGGACGCACCGGTCGTCGTCCCAGAACAGCTCGGTGAGGACGGCGACGTCGGCGTCGCGCAGCGCCCGCTCGTACCGGTCGAACGCAGCCCGCACCTGCGCGACGACGTCGGGCCGGTCCAGCTCGTCGGCCGTGGTGACCGTGCCGCGGGTCATGCCGTGGCCGGGCGGGGTCCGCCGACGGCGTCGGGGCCCTCGGTCGTGGCCGGGGCCGCGGCCGGCCGAGCCGGCTGCGGCTCCGCCGGGGCGACCGGCGCGGCGGGCTCCGGCGCGACGGCATTCCGGGCGGTGGCGCCACGTCGGGTGCCCCACCCGAACGCGGCCAGCACGATCGCCGCGAACAGGTAGCCGAGCGCGATCTGCCCGCCCACGTTCCAGCCGACGGCCTCGGCGTGCATCAGCCCGACGAACCCGAGCACCGCCCCGGCGGCGGAGTAGGCGGCCGCGGCGAAGAAGTTCTTGTCGATGACGAACGCGGTGATCGAGCCGAGCACCAGACCCGCGAGGATCGCGCCACCGCCGAGCAGCACGGTGCCGTGGTAGACCAGCCCGGCCCCGGCGAGGGCCTCCTCGCCCACCCGGGCCGCGGTCGTCCCCGCGGCCGACAACGCGTTGTTCATCAGCCCGGTGGCCCAGGCCGCGATGTTCGGGACGATCGCGATGACGACGGCGACGGCGTGGCGGCGCGGGGTCTCCTGGAACGCCTGGGCCCCGATCAGCAGGCCGATGTAGAGCAGGATCGGCACGATCGCCGGGGTCGGCAGCAGCGCTCCGAGCAGCGAGAACAGCCCGAGGAAGCACATCAGCGAGATGAACACCCCGGACGCCAGCGAGTACGTCGTCCGGCCGCCGGCTGCCTTCCAACCCGGGTGTCCGATGTAGACAGCGGGCGGGAACGGGCAGCCCATCGCGGCACCGACGACCGCGCCGGCGCCGTCCGCGGCGAGCACCGCGCGCATGTTGTACTCGTCGCCCGCGACGGCCGCGGACTCGATGTTCGTCATGCCCTCGGTGAAGTTGTAGATGCCCAGCGGGATCGCCGTGGCGAGCAGCGGGGCGACGTCGGCGAGCCCGGCACCGAGCCGGGCCAGGTCGACGGTCGGGAGGCTGATCGCGACGTCGCCGGCGGCGGAGACGACGTCGGGCACCGACATGTACCCGCCGACCCAGCCGATCGCGGTGCCGACGAGCAGCGCTGCCAGCCCCACCGGGATGTTCCCGGGCAGCTTCAGGTCGGTGAAGAACCCGATCAGGATGATCACCATGACCGGCAGCGCGATCCACAGGGCCTCGAACATCTGCGCGGCCGGTCGCATCGAGATGAACGCGATCGAGACGCCGGCGAGCGTGCCGAGCATCGCGGCCTGCGGGGTGAACCGCCGGATCCACGGCCCGACGAACGCGCCGAGCAGCACGATCAGCCCGATGATGAACGACCAGGCGAGACCGGCCGCCCAGGCGGTGAGCGGGTTCCCGGTGGCCAGCGCGATCGGCAGCATGATCACGAAGACGACGATGAACATGTGCGGCACGGACGGGCCGTAGGGCATGGCGCAGACGTCCGTGCGGCCCTCGCGGTGCGCCAGTCGGCGGGCGAGGTAGGTGTAGTAGACGTTGCCGATCAGCAGCTGGACGCCGAGCGCCGGGAGGATCACCCCGAACACCTCGGCGCCGGGGATGTTCACCACCCCGATGCACAGCCCGGTCAGGGTCAGCACGTTGACCAGCGTGTTGAACCCGAGCCCGAAGAACGCGTTGGTGTCCCCCGCGACCCACCAGGAGAGCCTCATCGGCTGGGGTGCGGTATCCGTCGTGGTCATGCCACGGCCTCCCTGGTCAGTGCGGTGAGCAGTGCGGACGAGGGCGCGACCCAGCCGAAGATGCCGCCCTGGGCGGTCACCATCTCCAGTGCGACGCGGTGGAACTCGGGGAAGTAGGAGCCGGTGCAGTCCGAGAGCACGAGGCACTCGTAGCCGCGGTCGTTGGCCTCCCGGACGGTCGTGTGCACGCAGACCTCGGTGGTCACGCCGGCCACGATCAGGCTGGTGATGCCGCGGGACCGCAGCTCGGCGCCGAAGGTGGTGCCGTGGAACGAGCCCTTGCCGGGTTTGTCGATCACGAGCTCGCCGGGCTCGGGCGTCAGCTCGTCGATGATGTCGTGGCCGTACTCGCCGCGGACCAGGATGCGGCCCTTGGGCCCCGGGTCGCCGATGCGCAGGCTCGGCTCGCCGCGGTTGAGCTTGGCGGGCGGGCAGTCGCTGAGGTCCGGGACGTGGCCCTCGCGGGTGTGGATCACGGTCATGCCCAGCGCGCGGACGGTGCGCAGTACCTCCTGCAGCGGCGGGATGACGCTGCGCAGCAACGACACGTCGTTGCCCAGGGTCTCGCCGAATCCCCCGGGCTCGCAGAAGTCCCGCTGCATGTCGATGATCAGCAGGGCGGTGGTCGCGGGGTCGGAGGTGAAGGTGCCGGGGTCGGCGTCGACCGAGATCACGAGTCACTCCAGGTGGTCGCCTCGACGACGGCGTCGGACGACCCGACGGCGCCGAACACCCCGCCCTGCATGGTCACCATGTGCAGGGCGGCGTCGTGGTTGGCGGGGTCGGTGGCGCCGGTGCAGTCGGCGAGGATCAGGCACTCGTAGCCGCGGTCGTTCGCCTCGCGCATGGTGGTGTGCACGCAGACGTCGGTGGTGATGCCGGTCAGCAGGATGTGGGTGATCCCGTTGGAGCGGAGGACCAGGTCGAGCTGCGTGGCGTAGAACGCGCCCTTGCCGGGCTTGTCGATCAGCACCTCGCCGGGCACCGGGGCGACCTCCGGCACGATCTCCCAGCCGGGTTCGCCGCGGACGAGGATCCGCCCGGCCGGTCCGGGGCTGCCGATCTCCGCCCCGATCCGCCGCGACCGCCAGCGCTTGTTCGCGGGCAGGTCGGACAGGTCCGCGGCGTGTCCCTCCCGGGTGTGGACGACGAGCATCCCGGTCTCGCGGGCGTGCGCCAGCAGCCGGGCGGTCGGGGCGAGGCCCTGTCGGGTGAGCCCGATGTCGTAGCCCATCCGGTCGACGTAGCCGCCGGGCCCACAGAAGTCGACCTGCCAGTCGATGCAGATCAGCGCGGTGCGGGCGGCGGGGACGGTGCCGTCGTAGGGCCAGGGGTAGGGACGGGCCGCGACCGGCCCGATGGCGGCGGTGCGGGTCGCGGCGTCGAGTGCGGGGTCGGGTGCGGTGTCGAGTGCGTCGGTCGTCATGGCGCCTCCGGTTCCGGTGGTCGGTGCGGGCAGAGGGGACGGGCACGGTGCGGGCGGTCTCATCGCGGCGGCCCGAGCAGCGCGGCCGCGGCGTGCAGCAGCCGGGCCTCGGAGAAGGCGGGGCCGAGCAGGGTGACCCCGAACGGCCGCCCGTCGTCGGTGGTCCCGGCGGGCACCGCGACGGCGGCGAGGTCCAGCAGGTTGGTGGCCTGGGTGTAGCGGCCCAGGACGAGGTTGCGCACGACCGGCTCGGCGGCCAGCTCCGCCCGGGTGAACGTCGTCGGCACGGTCGGGAGCAGCAGGACGTCCGCGGTCGCGAACAGCCGGGCGACCTCGGCGCGCAGCTCCTGCAGCCGGTACCGGGCGCGGAACGCCTCGACGGCGGAGAACCGGGCACCCGCCTCGATCACCGCGCGGGTCACCGGCAGCACGGCGTCGCGGTGGGTGTCGAGGACGCCGGCGAGGACGGCGAGCCGTTCGGCCACCCACGGCCCGCCGTAGAGCAGGTCCCCGGCCTCGCGCAGGGCCGCGGTGGGTGTGCCGACGGTGCCCGCGGCCCGGGCGGCGACGGTCGCCGCGACCCGGGCGAAGGCGTCGGCGATCCCGGTGTCGGCCGTCCCGTCACCGCGGTCGAGATCCAGGTCCTCCGGCAGCGCGACGACGACCGGGCCGGCGCCGGGGGCCTCCGGCGGGGCGGCCCGGGACCACGGGTCGTCCGGGTCCGGCCCGGCCAGCACCGCGAGCACCTCGGCGGCCCCGGCGAGGTCGCGGGTGAACACGCTGACGCAGTCCAGCGACCGGCAGGCGGGCAGCATCCCGGCCGTGCCCACGAGGCCGCGGGTGGGCTTGAGCCCGACGACGCCGTTCAGCGCGGCGGGCACCCGCCCGGACCCGGCGGTGTCGGTGCCCAGCGCGACCGGCACCAATCCGGCCGCGACAGCGACGGCGCTCCCCGAGCTGGACCCGCCGGAGATCAGGTCGCCGCCGAAGACGCTCTCCGGCGCCCCGTAGGGCGAGCGGCCCCCGTTCAGACCGGTGGCGAACTGGTCCAGGTTGGTCTTCCCGACGACGATCGCGCCCGCCGCGCGCAGCCGCCGGACCGCGGTGGCGTCGGCGTCGGGGGTGCGGGTGAACGCCGGGCAGGCGGCGGTGGTGGGGAGCCCGACGGCGTCGATGTTGTCCTTCACCGCCACCGGCACGCCCCACAGCGGGTGGCCGGCCGGGTCGAGTCCCTCCAGCTCACGGGCCCGCCGGTGCAGCTCGTCGACCGGGGTGCGGGAGATCCAGACGTGGTCGTCGCCGCGGGCGTCGATCCTGGCGGTCAGCTCCGCGACGACGTCCGCGGGTCGGAGGGCGCCGGAGGCGTAGCCGGCACGGAGGCCGGACACCGTCGCCGAGGGGCTGGACAGCAGCTGCATTCCGTCGATTGTCGACAGTTTGGTGTCACCTCAAGGTGTCCGAGGTAACAGCTGCGTGACGTCTGCTACTGCTCGTGCAGCTCGGGGCCGAGGTAGGCGCGGCCCCCGTGGTGGGCCAGCGCGTCGAGCACAGCCGCCCGGTCCCCGGCCACGACCGCCTCGTACAGCCGACGGTGCCGTCGCGCCCCCTCGGCCGGGGAGCGCTGCTCGGCCTCGCGACGCATGTTGGTCGCCATGTACAGCTGCAGCTGCAGGATGACCGGCTCGAAGACCCGGACGAGGTGCCGGTGCCCGGCCAGTCCGACCAGGGCCAGGTGGAACTCGCGGTGCGCCTCGGCGCGGTCGACCGCGCCGTCGTCGGCCGCGGCGCGTTCGATCCGTTCGGTGGCCCGCTGGAGGCGGGCGAGCCGGGCCGGGTCCCGGCGCCCGCTCCCGGCGAACATCTCGTCCACGGCGAACCGCTCCAGCGCGTCGCGCAGCCCGAACAGCTCGGTCATGTCCCGGGCCGAGAGTTCGCAGACCCGGACCCCGCGCCGCGGGAGGTGCTCGACGAGGCCCTGCTCGCCGAGCTGACGCAGCGCCTCGCGCACCGGCGCCCGGCTGATGCCGAACCGGCGGGTCAGCTGCTCCTCGACCAGGCGCTCCCCCGGCGCGAACACACCCCGCAGGATGTCCCGGCGGATCCGGTCGAGCGCCAGCTCCACCAGGCTCGGGGAACCGAGCTCCTCGAGCGGGGCCTCCGAGCTCACCGGGGCGACTCCTGGGACGACGGGACGGGAGGGTGACCCCACCAGCCTGTCAGATCCGGGTCGGTGCGAGTCGCCCCGGTCGTGCTCAGTACCGGATGAGCCCGCGGATGTTGCGCCCGGAGCGCATGTCCTCGTAGCCCTCGTTGACCTGGTCGAGGGTGTACTCCTTGGTGATCAGCTCACGCAGCTTGAGCTGTCCCAGGTTGTGCATCTCCAGCAGCCGCGGGATGTCGAACTGCGCCGCGGAGCTGCCGAACAGCGCGCCGCGGATCTGCTTCTCGTAGAGCGTGAGGTCGAGCAGCGACAGCGACGCCGTCTCCTCCTCGGCCCGGGCCAGCGCGGTGACGACGACCCGGCCGCGCTTGCCGACCAGCTGCAGCGCGGGCTGCAGGTCCTCACCCATCGCGACGCCGGTGCACAGGATCGCCGCCTCGGCCATCTGCCCGCGGGTCACCTCGCTGACGATCTCCCAGGCCTCGTCGATGCTCGCGGCGACGTGCGTGGCGCCCAGCTCGCGGGAGCGTTCCCGCTTGTGCTCGACCGGGTCGACGGCCACGACGTACCGGCACCCGGCCGCGCGGGCGCCCTGCACCGCGTTCGCGCCGATGCCGCCGATGCCGACGACGACGGCGGTGTCCCCGGCCCGCAGGTCCGCGGTGCGGACCGAGGAGCCGAAGCCGGTGGTGACACCGCAGCCGACCAGCGCCGCCAGGTCGAGCGGGAAGCCCTCGTCGATCTTCACGGCGGACTTCACCGGGACGACGGTGTGCCGGGCGAACGTGCCGAGCAGACACATCTGGCCCAGGTCCTCGCCGCGGGCGTGGAACCGGTAGGTGCCGTCGAGCTGCGGGCCGAGGGTGGCTCCGGCGCCGTCGTTGCAGAGGTTCGGCTGGCCCTTGGAGCAGTACGGGCAGCGCCCGCAGGAGGGCAGGAAGGTCATCACGACCGGGTCGCCGACCTCGAGCTCGGTGACACCCGGGCCGACCTCGATGACCCGGCCGGCGCCCTCGTGGCCGCCGACCATCGGCAGGACCGCGGGCAGGTCACCGGTCACGAGGTGTTCGTCGGAGTGGCACAGCCCCGACGCGGTCAGCTCGACCATCACCTCGCCGGCGTTCGGGGAGTCGAGCTCGACCTCCTCGATCTCCCACTTGCCACCGGGTTCCCACAGCACCGCTGCCGTCGTACGCATGGTGGTGGATCCTGGTCGCGCCGAGACCTCCGGCACACCCGTCGTCCGCGCCAGCGCTGGCCCCCGGGTGCCAGGCCGGCCCTCAGGCGCCGGCGAGCGGCAGGGTGAGACGGGCGACGAGGCCGCCGCCCTCACGCGGGAGCAGGCTCAGCTCACCGTCCATCGCGGACGCGAGCGCCTCGGCGATCCACAGGCCCAGCCCGGCCGTGCCGCGGCGCTCCCCCAGCGCGACGCCCTTGGCCGTCACGACGCCCTCCTGGCCCGCGGGCAGGCCGGGACCGCGGTCCCGGACCTCGGCGGTGAGCACGGCGCCGGCGTGCGACAGGTGCAGCTCCACGACCTCGTCGCCGGAGTGCCGGGCGGCGTTCTCGGCCAGGTTGGTGAGCATCCGGCGCAGCCGCTGCGGGTCGCAGTGGACCGCGGCCCCGGCCGGCTCGACGACCGGGTGTCGCCGGTGGGCGGCGATCCCGGCGGCGTCGAGCACGGCGTCGGCGAGCTCGACGAGCGCGACGCGGCGGGGTCGGTCGCGCCCGAGCGGGCTGCCGTCGGCGACGGCCAGGTCGGCCAGCCCGTCGAGCATGTCCTGGAGGTGGGCGGCGTGGTCGGCGAGCAGCCGCGACGCACGCCGGGCCGCGTCACCGTCGAGCCTGCCCGCCGCGAGGTCCGACGACAGCGCGGTCAGCGAGGCGACCGGGGTCCGGAACTCGTGCAGCACGACGCGGGCACCGTCGAGCCGGGCCCGGCTCTGGGACACGATCCGGTCCCGCAGCGCACGCTCGGACAGGTAGCGCTCGTGTTCGTTCTCCGCGCGGGCCCGGGTGGTCGCGATGTCGGCCAGCTGGTGTTCCAGCAGCCGCACCTGCACCCGGTGAGCACGGCGGTCGCGAACAGGAAGCCGGTCCACCACAGTCCGGCCAGGAGCGCGTCGGCGACGGCGACGCGCGGCCCGGACCCGAGCAGGACCGCGACGGTGTAGCCGGCACCGAGCCGAGCGCGGCGAACCGCGCGACGCGCGGCCCCCCGCGCAACGCGATCGCGATGACGACCAGCGGCAGCGCCCCACCATCGGACTCGCGACGCCGCCGGTGAACCCGCAGGCGAGCACGCTGAGCACGCCGTCGAGCCCGGTCAACACGGCCGGGGGCACCGGCAGCCGCCCCCGCACCAGCGAGACGACGCCGAGCACCGCCGCGTACACCGTGCTCAGCCCGACCAGCACCGCGGCGACGACCGGCCGCTCGCCGGTCAGGTCCGGGCGGCTCACGACCAGGCCCACGGCGGCGAGCACCACGCAGAGCCGCAGCACGACGGCCTGGCGTTCTCCCGGGTGCGTTCGGGGAGCTCACCGGGGTGCGCGGTCACGGTCGGGACCTCTCGGACGGGGACGCGGGTCGGGGCCACATTAGGCTCGGGGCATGCCGCCCGCGCCGACAGCGCCGCACGTCGTCGTCATCGTCGACGACCACGCCCTGTTCGCGCAGGGGCTCGCCCTGCTGCTGGAGTCCCGCGCCGGGGACACCTTCCGGGTCGCGGGCTCCACCACGGCCGGGGAGGAGGCCGTCGCGCTGGTCGGGCGGCACGGGCCGGGATCGCGATCGTCGACCTCGCGCTGCCGCCGCTGGGCGGGGTGGAGACGATCCGCCGGATCAAGGCCGCCTACCCCGCCACCCGGGTGCTGGCGCTGTCGGGCACCGAGGACCTGGACCTGGCCGCGGCCGCGATGCGCGCCGGCGCCGACGGCTACCTGGGCAAGTCCGCCGACCCAGAGGTGCTGTCGCCCCGCTGCTGTCGATCGCTGCCGGGGTGCGGGTGCTGCGCGCGGAGCTGCTCGACGCGCTGCTCGTCGCGGCCGACCGCACCGCCGACGGCCTGCTCGACCGGCTCGGTGAGCGCGACATCGAGCTGTGGACGCTGCTGGCCCGGGGCCTGGAGACCGCCGACATCGCGCGCCCGATGCTGGTCAGCGAGCGCACCGCCAAGCGCATGATCGCCTCGCTGCTGCACAAGCTGGGCGCGGCCAACCGGATCGAGGCGGCCGCGCTCGCCGGGCGCTGCGGACTGCTCGACGAGCACCCGGCCGGGCGCTGAGGGGCGGCACGGCCCGGGCGGGCCACCCTGGCCCGGTGATCGGCTGCGCGCCCGGACCACACCGGACACACT
>NZ_JAHLJA010000245.1:0-19902 GCF_020496245.1 Pseudonocardia sp. ICBG601
CCCTCGTCGTCGAGGAGCATGAGCACGGGTAGGTGTAGCGGTCCACGGCGTCGTTCGTGCCGTACCCGTGGGACCACACCGACTCCATGGTGCGGCGGACCAGCAGCGTGATCTGCTTCTCCAGCGAGTGCAGCGGGTCCTGCGTCGCCGTGGCGACGCGCCGGTCGCCACGGTGGCGTCGTCGTCAATCGGGCCAATCGGACGTTCGGTCATGTTTCGCATGCTACACACGTTGCGGGCCGCAACATTGACGATCGCAATCACGTAAGCGGATCGAAAGGTTCGTGCGCCTTCACGCAACAGTGCTACTCCGAACGGGTGTGATCGGCGACGTGCGTCGCCGAAATCGCGGGACGAACCACCCAGCACCGGACAGAGCCCGCACCGTGTGTTTCGCCCGTGTTGCGTTACGCAATCATTAGCGTTGCAATCGATCCGCCGGACGACGTGGTCCGGGCACGAGATCGAGGAGGCGCTCAACCGTGTGCGGAATCTGCGGCTGGATCGACTACCGACACGACCTGGGGGCGGACGAGCACGCCCGCACCCTCGCGGCGATGAACGACACGATGTCCTGCCGCGGACCGGACCAGCAGGGTGTGTGGGCCCAGGGCCCCGCGGCGCTGTGCCACCGCAGGCTCGCGGTCATCGACATCGAGGGCGGCCGCCAGCCGATGACCCTCGACGAGGGCGGGGCACCCGCCCTGCACATGGTCTACTCCGGGGAGACCTACAACTTCCGTGAGCTGCGCGAGCAGCTCGCCGCGGCGGGGCACCGGTTCCGTACCTCCAGCGACACCGAGGTCGTGCTGCGGGCGCACCGCGAGTGGGGCGCGAAGGACCCGCGTGAGGTCGCCCGGCGGCTCAACGGCATGTTCGCCTACGCCCTGTGGGACTCCGGCACGAGCGAACTGGTGCTGGTGCGCGACCGGCTGGGCATCAAGCCGCTCTACTACTACCCCACCCCGCACGGGGTGCTGTTCGGCTCCGAGCCCAAGGCGATCCTGGCCAACCCCGAGGCCGAGCGGGTGGTCGACGCCGAGGGGCTGCGCCGAGCGCTGGCGTTCGTCTCCGACATGTCCAACGCGGTCTTCCGCGGCATGCGCGAGGTCCCGCCCGGCTGCGTCGTCCGGGTCTCCCGCGACGGCGGGATCCGCGAGGAGCGCTACTGGCAGCTCACCGACACCGGGCACACCGACGACGTCGACACCACCGTGCACCACGTCCGCGAGCTGCTGGAGGACACCGCGCAGCGCCAGCTCTACGCCGACGTGCCGCTCTGCACCCTGCTGTCGGGCGGTCTGGACTCCTCGGCGCTCACCGCGCTGGCCGCGAAGCACGTGGACGGCACCGTCCGGTCGTTCGCGGTGGACTTCGTGGGCTACGCCGACAACTTCGTCGCCGACGACGCCCGCAGCACCCCGGACACCCCTACGTGCACGAGGTCGCCGAGTACGTCGGCACCTCCCACCGCGACATCGTGCTGCGCACCGAGGACATGATGGACCCCGCCGTGCGCCGGGCCACGGTGCACGCCCGCGACCTGCCGGCCGGCATCGGCGACATGGACTCCTCGCTCTACCTGCTCTTCTCCGCGATCCGCAAGGAGTCCACGGTCGCGCTGTCCGGGGAGTCCGCCGACGAGGTCTTCGGCGGCTATCGCGACTTCCACGACCCGGAGACCGTCGCCGCGGACACCTTCCCGTGGCTCGCCGGGCGGATGATGAACCACGACCCCGCCGACCCCGGCCTGTTCGACGGCGCGCTGTGGGCCAAGCTCGACGTGCCCGGCTACGTCGAGGACCAGTACCGGACGGCACTGTCCGAGGTGCCCGAGCTGACCGGCCCGGCCGCCGACGACCCGCACGAGCGGCGGATGCGCGAGATCTGCTACCTGTACCTGACCCGCTGGCTGCCGGTGCTGCTCGACCGCAAGGACCGGATGAGCATGGCGGTCGGGCTCGAGGTGCGGGTGCCGTTCTGCGACCACCGCCTCGTCGAGTACGTCTTCGGCACCTCGTGGGCGCACAAGACCTTCGACGGCCGCGAGAAGTCGCTGCTGCGCCACGCCACCTCCGACCTGCTGCCGGAGTCGGTGGTGCAGCGGGTCAAGAGCCCGTACCCCTCCACCCAGGACGACGGCTACGAGAAGTCGCTGCGCGAGCAGGTCGCCGAGATCCTCTCGCACGGCGACGACGCCCCCGTCGCGCCGCTGGTGGACCGCGCGGCCGTCCGGCGACGGCTCGACGCCGGCGGCGGGCACGAGGCCAACTCGATGGGCCGCCGGATGCAGCTGGAGCGGATCATCGACCTCAACACCTGGATCGGCGACTACGACGTGCAGCTCTCGCTGTAGCCCGTGGCGGGTTCGCCCCGTGGGTGGTTGTGTGGGTACCGACCCGCACGACCACCCACGAGGTGAGGCCACATGGGACTGACCCGCACCGACGGCCCGCTGTCGTCCTCCGCGCCGACGACGGTGAACTACGCGATCGAGGGCCCGCCGCACAAGCTGCTGATGCACCCGTTCCCGAGGCGGGTGCGGGCGGAGTTCGCCGGGCGCACCGTGCTCGACACCCGTGGCGGGTTCCTGCTGCACGAGTCGAACCTGCTGCCCGTGCTCTACGTCCCCGAGGCCGATCTCGACCAGGACGTGCTGGTCGCGACCGACCACACCACGCACTGCCCGTTCAAGGGCGACGCGTCCTACCGCTCGCTGGTCGTCGGCGACCGCACCGCGGAGAACGCGGTCTGGCACTACCCGGAGCCCGTCGCGGCCGCGCCCTGGCTGCGCGGGCTCGCCGCGCTGTACTGGAACGCCGCCGACGCCTGGTACGACGAGGACGAGCAGGTCTTCGCGCACCTCACCGATCCCTACACCCGGGTCGACGTCCGTCCGACCCACCGCGAGGTCGTCGTCACCCACGTCGCGACCGACGGGGTGGAGACGGTCCTGGCCCGCTCGCGACGCCCGTGGGTACTGTCGGAGACCGGGCTGCCGAACCGCTGGTACCTCCCCGCCGCCGACCTCGCCGTCCCGACCTCGCCGAGCGACCTCCGGACACGCTGCCCCTACAAGGGCGAGGCGCACTACGAGCACGCCGACCTGCCCGGCGGGACCCGGCTGGCCGACGTGTTCTGGCACTACCCCGACCCGCTGCCCGAGTCCTCCCGCGTCGCGGGGCTGCGCGCCGTCGCGGGCGGCAGCCGCGACGACGGCTCCCGGGTCGTGGTCACCGTCGACGGCGCCGAGACCTGACCCCGGCCGGGTCGGTTGTCACCGGCGGTCGCCCCACCGGGGCAGTTCCGGTCGATCGCCGCACCAGGGTGCGGGCCGGTCAGTCGTCGGCGACGAGCAGGGCCTCCAGCGCGGGCAGCGCGGCCTCCAGCGCGGCGCGCTGAGCGGCGTCGAGCCGGTCGAGCCGGCGCGCGACCAGGGCGGTGCGCTGGCTGCGGATCTCGCGCAGCCGGGCCAGCCCGTCGGCGGAGACCGAGACGAGCACGCCGCGGGCGTCTCCCGGGTCCGCGGCACGCTCGACCATGCCCTGCTCGTCCAACGCGGAGAGCACCCGCGACATCGTCGGTGCGGTCACACCCTCACGGCGGGCCAGCTCCGACAGGCGCAGCGGGCCGTGCTGCTCGACGGTAACCAGGGTCGACAGCTGCAACGGCGGCAGCGACTCGGAGCCGTCGATGCGGATCCGGCGGTTCAGCCGTCCCACCGCCAGTCGCAGCCGGGAGGCCACCTCGTCGTCGCTCGTCTCGAAACGGCCGGTCACCACGGTGCCACCGGACTCGCCGCCCGATCCCTCACTCATCGCCCCATTCTGCCAAAGAAGTGCTGAGCAATGGCATCGGCCCTCGGCGGCGGCGGCGCAGCAGGGTCGTGGCAAGGGTCGTGGCAGGGTCGCGGGGATGGAGATCCCCGACCCCGTCGCGCTCGCCGGCTCGCTGATCGCCCTCGACACCCGGGGCGGCGGCGAGCGCGCGGCCGCCGACGCCCTCGCCGGCCTGCTCGACGACGGCGGATTCACCGTGCGGACCGAGCCCGACCCGGCCGACCCGGCGCGGGCGAACCTGGTGGCCCGCCGCGGCGACGGCCGCCCACCCGTCACCCTCACCGGGCACCTCGACACCGTCCCCGCCGACCCGGCCGGCTGGTCGTTCGACCCGCATGCCGGTGACGTCGTCGACGGCCGGCTGCGCGGGCGCGGCAGCACCGACATGAAGGCCGGGGTGGCCGCGCTCGTCGTCGCGGCACTGCGCAGCACCCCGGCGACCCCGCTGCAGCTGGTGTTCACCTTCGGCGAGGAGACCGGCGGCGACGGCGCCCGGCTGCTCACCGGCCTGGAGCCGTCGCCGCTGCTGGTGGTGGCCGAGCCGACCGCGAACCGGGTGCTGCACGGCCACAAGGGCGTGCTGTGGCTGCGGCTGGTGCAGCACGGGGTGAGCGCCCACGGGTCGCGCCCGGAGCTGGGCGACAACGCGCTCGTCGCGCTCGGGCGGGTCGCGGCGGCGCTGCACGACCACACCTGGCCCGTCAGCGCGACGCACGGCGCCGCCACCGCCAACCCCGGGACGCTGCACGCCGGACTGCAGCCCAACCTGGTGCCCGACCGCGCCGAGCTGGAGGTCGACCTGCGTCTGGTACCCGGCCTCGACGCCGCCGCGGCCCGCGACGAGGTGGCCGCGGTCGCCCGCGCCGCGCTCGCCGGGACGCCCCACCGCGGCGTCCCGCACGTCGAGGTGCGCCTGGACCTGCCCGCCGTCGGCACCGATCCGGCCGACCCGCGGGCAAGGGCGGCCGCCACCGCGCTCGGCCACGACGGACCGGCGGCGTTCGCGTCCTACTTCACCGACGCGTCGGTGCTGGTCCCCGCGCTCGGGGACCCGGCGGTGCTGGTGTACGGGCCCGGCGACCCCGAGCTGGCCCACGTCACCGACGAGACCTGCTCCGCGGCCCGGGTCGGCGAGGCGGCCGAGGCCCTCACCACGGCCCTGGTCAGAGCTTGCGCAGCCGCACCCGCGTGACGTCGTGGTTCGGGCCCTTGGTCAGCACCGCGCTGGCCCGCGAGCGGGTGGGCAGCACGTTCTGTTCCAGGTTGGGCTGGTTGATCGTCGCCCAGATGTGCTCGGCCCGTGCCACGGCCGCGTCGTGGTCGAGCTCGGCGTAGCGGCGGAAGAACGACTGCGGGTCCCGGAACGCGGTCTGGCGCAGCCGCAGGAAACGCTCCACGTACCAGCGGCGCACGTCGGCGGTGGCGGCGTCGACGTAGACGGAGAAGTCGATGAAGTCCGACACGGTCAGCGCGCCCGCGACCGCGGGCTGGAGCACGTTGAGCCCCTCGACGATGAGGATGTCGGGGCTGCGGACGACGAGCTGCTCGTCGGGGACGATGTCGTAGACCAGGTGTGAGTAGACCGGGGCGGTGACCTCGGGGCGGCCGCCCTTGATCTCGGAGACGAACCGCAGCAGCTTGCGGCGGTCGTAGGACTCCGGGAAGCCCTTGCGCTCCATCAGCCCGCGGGCCTGCAGCTCGGCGTTGGGGTAGAGGAACCCGTCGGTGGTGACCAGCTGCACGTCGGGGTGCTCCGGGGAGCGGGCGAGCAGCAGGCGCAGCAGCCGCGCGGTGGTCGACTTCCCGACCGCGACCGAACCCGCGATCCCGATCACGAACGGGGTCCGGGCCCCGCCCGAGCCCAGGAAGCGCCGGTAGGCCCGGTAGAGCCGACCGCCCTCCTCGACGTGCAGGTTCAGCAGCCGCGACAGCGGCAGGTAGACCTCGCGGACCTCGTCGAGGTCGACGAAGTCGCCGTAGCTGCGCAGCTGGTCGAGCTCCTGGGCCGACAGCGGCACCGTGGTCGAGGACGCGAGCTGCGACCAGGAGCGGCGGTCGAAGTCGACGAACGGTGAGGCGCTCCCCCGGGCCAGGCCCGAGCTGCGCCGGCCGCCGTACTGCGGGTGCGTCGCGGCCGCGGGGGACGCGCGCTCCGACGGGGGCGTCGGCTGCGGTGCGCTCACCGGTGCGCTGCGGTCGGGGCCCCGCTCACCGGCACCCGACCGCCGTCCGGGGAGCCCGGTGGCGCGGGGGACGGTGCGGAGGGCGACGTCGCCGTGGTCATGGCTGACCAACCTAGACCCCGGTCACGGCCGGGATCACCGTCGGGACGCCGTGACATCACTCGCAGCTGCCCGACTCGCAGCTCCCGTCGCGCGGTCCCGGCGCGGCCGCCGTATCGTCGTGCACCGTTTCTCCCCGATGGAGGCCATGAGCTCCGTGTCCGTCCTGCTCTCCGTCCTCGGGCTGCTCGCGGTCGCCGCGCTCACCCTGGGAACCGCCGTGTCCGTCGCCTCGGAGTTCTCCCTCACCGCGCTCGAACGCAGCCGCATCGACGCCGCCGTCGCCCGCCGGGACGACCGCCGCACCCGCGCGGTGCAGCGGGCGCACGCCGGGCTGTCGTTCCAGCTGTCGGGCTGCCAGCTCGGGATCACCGCCACCACCCTGGCCACCGGCTACATCGCCGAGCCCGCCGTCGCCGAGCTGATCCGGCCGGTCCTGGAGGCCGTCGATCTGCCCGCCGGGATCGCCTCGGGCACCGCGACCGTGCTGTCGCTCGTCCTGGCGACGGTGCTGTCGATGGTCTTCGGCGAGCTGGTCCCGAAGAACCTCGCGATCGCCCACCCGATGGAGGTGGCGCGCTCGGTGGTGTGGCTGCAGGCCGGGTTCGCCTCGGCGTTCCGCTGGCTCATCACCGGCCTGAACAGCGCGGCCAACGCCATCGTGCGCCGGCTCGGCATCGAACCGGCCGAGGAGCTGCGCTCGGCCCGCTCACCCGGCGAGCTGAGCTCGCTGGTGCGGGCCAGCGCCGAGAGCGGCAGCATCGACCCGGGCACCGCGGTGCTGCTGGAGCGCTCGCTGCGCTTCACCGACCGCGTCGCCGAGGACCTGATGACCCCGCGGGTGCGGGTGGAGACCATCGACGCCACCGACACCGTCACCGACCTGGTCGCGCTGGCCCGCCGCTCCGGGTTCTCCCGGTTCCCGGTCGTCGACGGCGACCCGGACGTCCCGCTGGGCCTGGTGCACGTCAAGCAGGCGTTCTCGGTGCCGCCGGCCCGCCGCGCCGACACCGCCGTGCGGGACCTGGCCCGGCCGGTCGAGACGGTGCCGTCGTCGCTGGACGGCGACGAACTGATGACCCGGCTGCGGGCGGCGGGACTGCAGACCGCCGTCGTCGTCGACGAGTACGGCGGCACCGCCGGTCTGGTGACCATGGAGGACCTGGTGGAGGAGATCCTCGGCGACGTCCGCGACGAGCACGACCGCGGCGAGCAGAACCGGGTGCGCCGCCTCGGCGACGGAGTCTGGGCGCTGTCCGGCCTGATGCGCGACGACGAGGTGGACGAGGTGACCGGGTTCCGGATGCCGCCCGGGGGTTACGAGACCCTCGCCGGGCTGGTCGTGGCCCGGCTGGGCCGGATCCCCGACGTCGGCGACACCGTCGAGGTCGACGGGTGGACGCTGGAGGTCCTGCGCCGCGACCGCAACCGGGTCGCCGAGATCCGTGTGCAGCGCAGCCCCGACCGCAGCCCGGACCACGGCGCCGACCGCACCGCCGGGCACGGGACGGTGCCGGCGTGAACGACCTGCTCGCACTGCTCGCCGCCGTCGCCCTGCTCGGGGTGAACGCCTTCTTCGTCGCCGCGGAGTTCGCGCTGATCTCCGGCCGCAAGGACCGCCTGGAGGCCATGGCCGACGCCGGGTCCGCCGGGGCGCAGCGGGTCCTCGACGCCTCGCACGACCTGTCCCGGATGCTCGCGGCCTCCCAGCTGGGCATCACCATCGCGTCGCTGCTGCTCGGCCGGCTCGGCGAGCCGGCCGTGGCGCACCTCATCGACGGGCCGCTCGAGGCGGTCGGGGTGCCGGAGTCGTTCGCCTACCCGGTCGCGTTCGCGGTGTCGCTGATGATCGTCGTCGTCGCGCACATGATGCTCGGCGAGATGGTGCCGAAGAACATCTCGATCGCGGGCCCGGAGCGCGCGGCGATCCTGCTGGTCCCCCCGTTCCTGGTGTGGACCCGGGTCACCCGCCCGTTCATCGACCTGTTCAACGCGATGGCCAACGCCACCCTGCGCCTGGTCGGGGTGACCCCGCGCGACGAGCTGGAGACCGCGTTCACCACCGGCGAGCTCGCCGAGATGCTGGGCGACTCGCGCCGTGAGGGCCTGCTCGACGACTCGGAGAGCTCGCGGATCGAACGGACCCTGTCCTCGGCGGAGGCGACCGTCTCCGACGTCGTCGTCGCGCTGGAGGACCTGGTGTGCCTCGACGCCGGCCCCGGCGGGACGACGACGGTCTCCGCGCTCACCGAGGCCGTCGAACGGACCGGGTACTCACGGTTCCCGATCCGCGGCGCGCAGGGCAGGCTGACCGGGTACCTGCACGTCAAGGACGTGCTGGATCTCGCCGACGCCGAGTCCGCGACGATCCCGCCGCAGCGGGTCCGCAGCGTGCCGTCGGTCCCGGCCTCGGCCCGCCTCGACGAGGCGCTCGCCACGCTGCGGGCCGCCAGGGCACACCTGGCCCGCGCCGTCGACGAGCACGACACCACCGTCGGCGTGGTCACCATGGAGGACCTCACCGAGGCGTTCGTGGGCAGCGTCCGCGACGCCACCCACGCCCCCGGCACCCCGGCCTGACCCGCGCGCGTCGTACCGTCGGACACCGTGCCGCCCCCGTCCGTGCCGACCTCACCCGGGCCGACCCCGCCTGTGTCGACCTCTCCTGTGTCGACCGCGTCCGGGCCGACCCCGCGCGTCTCGGCCCCCGGCGCCACCGTGCCCGTCCTCGACGGCGCGACCTGGCGGGCACGGGCGGCGGCCCACCGCGAGCGGGTCGCGGCCTGGACCGGGCCGCACCGCGAGCGGCGACGGCGCGGCGAGCCGCACCCGGTGTGGGACTTCCTGTTCACCTACTACTCCCACCGCCCCGCCCAGCTGGAGCGCTGGGACCCGGGCCCCGGCGTCGCGCGCGCCGACGCCGCGGAGCTCGCCGACCGCCCCGGCCACGTCACCCGGCCCGACGGCACGGTCCTGTTCGATCCCGCGGCGGCGCCGCAGCGGCTCCGGACGACCGCGACGTTCGTGCACCGGCTGCTGGTCGCGACCCGGTCCCGGCCGCCCCGGCTGGGCTGCTTCGGCCTGCACGAGTGGGCGATGGTCTACCGCACCGACGACGCCCGGCACCGCGACACGGTGCCGCTGCGTCTCGGGCGGGCGGGCACCGACGCCGTCGTCGAGTCGGCGCGGATCAGCTGCACCCACTACGACGCCTACCGGTTCTTCACCGACGCCGCGGCCCCGCGCAACGAGCTCGTGCCCACCCGCGAGCGGCAGGTCGAGATGGAGCAGCCGGGCTGCCTGCACGCGACGATGGACCTCTACAAGTGGGCCTACAAGCTCGCGCCGGCGGTACCGTCGGAGCTTGTCGCCGACTGCTTCGCCCTCGCCGCGGACGTCCGTGAGCTGGACATGCGCGCCTCCCCCTACGACCTGTCCGGCCACGGGTTCGACCCGGTGCGGATCGAGACACCCGCCGGACGCGCCGAGTACGCCCGCGCCCAGGCCGGGTTCAGCGAGCGCGCCGCGCCGCTGCGCGACGCGCTGGCCGACCTCGCGGGCCGGCTCGCCGGGAGCCCCGACCACCCGGCCGAGGGCCCCCTCAACGGCCCGCGCACGGACGACGGGGCCGCCGGGACGGTTCCCGGCGGCCCCGCGACCGCGTAGCGGCTCAGCCCGCGACGAGCTCGTCCAACACGCCGTTGCGCGCCGAGGCGACGAGGTCGGCGAACTGGTCGACGCTCATCTGCACGCGCTGGCCGAAGTCGTCGGTGACCACGATCCGCTTCTCCGGGACGGCCGCGTCGTCGACGAACAGCTCGGGGCATCCGCAGTTGCAGCTGCCGCAGAAGGTGGCGATGTGTCGCACTCGGGTGCTCCTCGTCGTCGGTCCGGGTGTCGCGGGCGGTGTGCCCGCGCCGTCGGGAGAGGTCGCCCGCGGGCTCCCGGCGGTTCCCGATGCCACCCGATGGGGTCAAGCGGTCACCCTCGGGAGCCGCGCGGGGATCACACCGGCAGGGCTCACACCGGCAGGTCGGCCGGGTCGGTGCCCTCGAGGAAGAAGTCGATGTCGTTGTGCTCGGAGTCGCCGTAGGGGGTGAGGTCGGTGACGCCGTGCGCGGCGAGCACCTCGTCGTCGATGAAGGTGTGCCCGGTGGGGCGCGCCGGATCGGTCAGGATCGCCAGGGCCGCGTCGGCCATGATCTCGGGGGTGCGGGCACGCCCGGCGACCTGGTCGCCGCCCAGCAGGTTCGTCACGGCCGCGGTCGCGATGGTGGTGCGCGGCCACAGGCAGTTGGCCCGGATGCCGTCGCCGGCGAACTCGTGCGCCCAGCCCAGGGTCAGCAGCGACATGCCGTACTTGGAGAGCATGTAGGGCGGGAACGCGCCGAGCCACTTCGGGTCGAGGTTGATCGGCGGGGACAGGGTGAGGACCTGCGCGTCGTCGGAGGCCTTGAGGTGGTCCAGCGCGGTCCGGGTCAGCAGGTAGGTGCCGCGCGAGTTTATCGACTGCATGAGGTCGTAGCGCTTGGGCGTGACGTCGGCGGTGCCGCTGATGTTCAGGGCGCTGGCGTTGTTGACGACGATGTCGACGCCGCCGAAGGTCTCGGCGGCGGTGGCGACGGCGCGTTCCACGTCCGCCTCGACCCGCACGTCCCCGACGACGGCGACGGCCTTGCCCCCGGCCTGCTCGATCTCGGCGACCGCGGTGTGCACGGTGCCGGGCAGGCGCGGATCGGGCTGGTCGGTCTTGGCCAGGATGACGGCGTTCGCGCCGCGGCGGGCGGCGGCGAGCAGGATCGCGAGGCCGATGCCGCGGCTGCCGCCGGACATGACGATGGTGCGGCCGTTCAGGTCCCGCTGGGCGGTCTCGGTCATGGGGTCCTCCGGTGACGGTGCGTCGGTGCACGTGCTCGGAGGCACTCTAACAGTCAGCCCTGACCGTTTCTGTGGAGGTGCGTCACACGTGCGGGTCGCAACCGGTTCAGCGCGGCCGCGACCTCGTGCCGTCGCGGCACCGCGACGTCCACCGGCGCGCCCCGGGTGATCGCGTCGGTCCCGCCGCGCCGCAGCGCCTCCTCCAGCCGCTCCAACGCCTCGGCGAGGGTGACCCCACGCAGGTCGAGGGCGGCCAGGGCGTACCCGACGCCGGTGGTCTGGCCGGGGTCGGCGAGCTGGGCCAGCGCGGACAGGTCGATGTCGTCGGCGCCCAAGGTGAGACGGCCGCGGCCGCGGGCGGTGATCCTGCGCCGCCCGCGCACCGAGGCGTCCACGCTGCGGGGGTCGAACTCGCGGCGGGCGAACGCCGGGAACGCGGTGTCGGTCGCCTCGTCGCCCAGTCCGGCGATCTCCCGGGCCCGGCCGGTGACCTCGGAGGCGACGTAGTCCTGCAGCAGGATCACGGTGTCGGCGCGGTCGAGGTACTCCCCCCGAGCCGCCCATGACGAGCACGGTGGACACCCCGTGCCCGCGGTGCAGCGGCCGGACCCGCTCGGCGAACGGGACCAGCGGCTCGGCCGGGATCAGCGCGCGCATCCGGTCGTCGCGGATCATGGCGTTGGTGGCTGCGGTGTCCTCGTCGATCAGCAGCACGCCGGCGCCGGCCTCCAGCGCCTCCACCGTGGCGGCGGCCTGCGAGGTCGAGCCGGACGCCGACTCCGTGGAGAAGTCGTCGGTGGGGTTCCCGGACGGGAGGCCGGTGACGAAGGCCGACACGTCGACGCGCTGCACCGAGCGCTCGTCCTCGGCGCGCACCGACACCGCGTCGGCGCGGGCGACGACGAGCTCGCGCCCGTCGCCGGGGACGTGGTCGTACACGCCGTTCTCCAGCGCACGCAGCAGCGTGGACTTGCCGTGGTAGCCGCCGCCGACGATCAGCGTGACGCCCTCGGGGACGCCCATGCCGGTCACCGTGCCGCGGTGCGGGACCTCCAGGCTCACGCGCAGCTCCGGCGGGGAGACGAACGGCACCCCGCCCACCAGCGGCCGGTCGTCGACGCCGGAGGCCCGCGGCAGCACCGCGCCGTCGGCGACGAACCCGACCAGGCCGCGACCGGCCAGCGCGTCGCGCAGGGCACCGGCGTCGACGACGGTCTCCACGAACTCCTCGGCGGCGGCGGTGTCGGCGGTCTCCCAGCGCAGCGCCCCCAGCACCGCGCGCGGCAGCGCGACCGTGACCTCCGCGGCCGCTGCCCGGCCGTCGATCCGCCGACCCCGGCCGGGCAACGGCACCGACACCTCGGCGACGACCGTCCCGTCGGGCCGGATGCGGACCGCGCTGTGGTCGAGCACCTCCTGGCCACCCGCGTCGATCCGCACGGTGCTGCGCTCCAGGGCGCGGCGCAGGGCGCGGGCCAGGAACCCGGCGAGGGCACGCGCCCGCACGGGTCCGTCGTACAGGCCGGGCGGCAGCCCGGCGGCCCGGGCGGGCACGGTCACCCGCAGCCGCGACGGCGGCGCGAACGGGTCGGCCTGCACCGTCCGGATCTCGAGGTCGTAGCCGTGCTCCCCCGTCCAGACGCCGGTGAGGTCCTTGTAGGAGCGGTAGGACGCTCCGTCGAGGTCGTGGAGCCGGTGGCCGAGAGCTGCGACGTCGCCGCGTCGTCGGGGCGTGGCCGAGCGCTCGTGCGGGGTCATGCGGGGTCGTCTCCTCCACGTCGTGGCGACCGCCCGTGGCCCCGCGGGGCCCGGTCCGCGGCGGACCGGGCCCGGACGCGGATCAGCGAGCGGTGAACGCCTGGATCACCAGCTGGTCCCCGGGCGGGGTGGCGGCGCAGCCGGTGCCCTCCATCGGGACGAACAGCGAGTCGGTCTCGCCGGGCGGGTAGACGCGCAGTCCGCGCACCGCCGTCGGGCGGCAGGCGGCCTCGTCGAAGTTGCGCACGTTCACCACCCGCAGTGTCGCACCGGCGCTTCCGCCCGGGGCGAGCCGGACCGGGTCGCCGTGCCCACCCTGCATCGCGGCGGCCGGGCCGATCTGGTGGCCGTCGTCGCCGCCGACGTAGGACACGCCCGGGAAGCCGCGCAGGTAGCAGGTGCGGCCACTCTGGTTGCGCAGCGTCAGCGTCACGTACGACGAGCCCGCGGCTCCGCCGCCCGGGTCGGCCGCGACCGAGCCGGCCAGCTCGGAGGTGTGGCAGCGCTCGTCGCCGCCCGCCTCGGTCCCCCCGGTTCCGGTGTGCGCGCCGCCGGCACCGGCACCGCCCCCGGTGTTCCCGGCGTCGGACACCGGGGTGCTCGTGGTCGGTGCGGCGTTGCTCGGCGTTGTGGCGGTGCCGCCGGAGCCGGCGGCGGTCGGCCAGTCGCCGCCGCCGCTCCCGCAGCCGGCCAGCACCGCCCCGCAGGCGGCGATGGTCACGGCCCAGCGGGCGGTGCGGTGCAGGACGTACCCGTCCATGTCAGTCCCCCGATCGTCATGGTGCGTACGTCTCCTCGGACGTATCGGCACGCAACCGGTTGCCCCGATCCTTGGTGATGCGAACGAGAGTTCACCCGTCCGCCACCGTTCGTCGCCCGGTCGGTACCGTCCTGGCCCGTGTTGTCGTGTATGTCCGTTGTTCATCTGGCCCGTGGGGCCGCGATCGGCGTGGTCGAGACCATCCCGGGGTCAGCGGCGGGACCATGGCGCTGGTCGTCGGGATCTACGAACGCCTGATCGCCCAGGGCGCGCACCTCGTCGGCGCGGCCCGGGCGTTGCTGCCGGGCGCGGCGGGCGGTGACGTGACGCCCCGCGAGGAGCTGCGACGGCTGGACCGGGGCCTGCTGGTGCCCGTGGCGCTGGGCATGGTGCTGGCGGTGCTGGCGGCGTCGCAGGTCCTCCCGGGGCTGATCGAGGACCACCCCGTCGGCGCCCGGGCGGTGTTCCTGGGGATGGTCGCCGCGTCGGTGGTGGTCCCGCTGCGGATCACCGGGCGGCTGCGCGGGCTGCGCGAGTGGGCGCTGGTCGTCGTCGCGTTCGCGGCGACGTTCGCCGTCAGTGGGCTCCCCCCGGTCGTCGGGGACGGCCGCCCGCCGATGCTCCTGGTCGGGCTGGCCGCGGCGGTCGCGGTGTGCGCGCTGGTGCTGCCGGGGTTCTCCGGCTCGTTCCTGCTGCTGGTGTTCGGGCTCTACGAGCCGACCCTGCGTGCGGTGCGCGACCTGGACCTGGCCTACATCGCGGTGTTCGGGCTCGGCGCCGTGGTCGGGCTCGTGAGCTTCGTGTCGGCGCTGACCTGGCTGCTGGAGCACCACCGCCGCACCCTCATGGTGATCATGACCGGCGTGCTGCTGGGGGCGCTGCGGGCGCTGTGGCCCTGGCAGGACGACGCCCGCGGTGTGCTGGCGCCCGACCCGGGCTGGTGGTGGATGCTGCTCCCGGCCGCGGCGGGTGCCGCGCTCGTCCTGACGATCATGGCCGTCGAGCGGCGGGTCGGCGGGCCCCGGCCTCAGAGCGTGTTTGGAAATGGTGGGTGTGTCGGGATGGTCGACACGGCTGGGGTGCTCCATCGTGGTCGGCATGCAGGAACGACCGCGCCGGTACCCCTCGGACACCAGTGATGCCCAGTGGGTGGTGATCGAGCCGTTGTTACCGCCGCTCGCGCGGCGGGGGCGGCCTGTTGCTCATGCTCGTCGGGACGTGCTGGACGCGATCTTGTATGTCGTGCGGACCGGGTGTGCCTGGCGGGCGTTGCCGGTGGACTTCCCGCCCTGGCAGACCGTCTACTGGTACTTCAACCAGTGGGAACAGCAGAAGGTCACCGAGAAGATCCTCCCGGTCGTGCGGGGGCAGTTACGTATCGCCGAGGGCCGTGATCCGGAGCCGAGTGCGGGGATCATCGATTCCCAGTCGGTCAAGGGCGCCGACACCGTCGGCCAGGACTCCCGCGGCTACGACGCCGGGAAGAAGACAGGCGGACGGAAACGGTTCATCGTGACCGACACCCTCGGTCTGCTGCTGACCACGATGGTGTGCTCGGCCTCGGTACAGGACCGCGACGGCGCCAAGCCGATCCTGCTCAACCTCTACCTGCGCACCAGGGTGCGGTTCGTCTACGCCGACGCCGGCTCCGCCGGGCGACTGCTCGACTGGGCCGCCACGATCCTGCAGACAACGATCGAGATCATCCGCAAGCCACCCGAGCAGCGCGGATTCACCGTCCTCCCACGAAGGTGGGTGGTCGAACGGACCCTGGCCTGGCTCACCGCACACCGACGCCTGGCCCGAGACTACGAACGCCACCCCACCACATCCGAAGCCATGATCCGCTGGGCCGCGATCAACACCATCACCCGCCGCATCGCCCGTGGATACCCCGCCACCCGCCAGCAGAAACACACGACACCCTCAACCCACTAGAATTTCCAAACACGCTCTCAGCGGGGCAGCCACTCCGGACGCCCGGAGCCGCGCGGGACGAGCACCGTGCGGTACTCCCCCGGCGTCGCGCTCATCGTGACCTGGTCGGTCACCCCCTGGTAGTGCCCGAGCGGGGTCTGCGCGGTGAACGTCTCCGGGGCGGGGTAGGCGTGCCGCTCCCCGGTGCCCGCGACCTCGCGGGCGTAGCCGAGGTCGAGCACCCCGAGCTCCAGCATCCAGAGCGCGGCCCGGGCCAACGACACCTCCACCGCCCAGGACCCGCCCTCCACCGCGCGGCGGCGCAGGGCAGCGGCGATCCCGGCGGCGGTCAGCCAGGACACGATGTAGTCGTTGACGACCAGGATCGGCGAGAGCCGGGGCGTCACCGTCGGGTCGGTGGCCGAGCCGCCCTCCAGGGTCATCATCCCGACCAGGGTGCCCGCGGACTGGTCGAACCCGACGCGGTGCGCCCACGGTCCGACCGGCCCGTGCAGGGTGTTCGTCGCGTGCACGATGCCCGGCCGCACCGCGGCGGCCTCCTCGGCGGACAGCCCGAGCCGGGCCAGGTAGCCGGGGCGGCGGTTGGCGTAGAAGACGTCGGTCTCGGCGAGCAGCCCGCGCAGCAGCGCGGCGCCGTCGGCGGCGTGCGGGTCCACCGTGGCGGACCGGACGCCGACGTTCGCGGTGACGTAGGTGCTGTCGTGCTCGAACTCCGTGGGGCGCCAGATGTTCAGCACGTCCGCGCCGTGCAGGGCCAGCGCCCGCCCGGTCCCGGCACCCGCGATGACGTGGCCCATCCCGAGCGCGCGCAGCCCGTCCAGCGGGAGGTCGGCGCGGCGGCGCTGCGGGAACGGCTCGGGCGGCGCGTCGCCGATGCGGCGCAGGGTGATCGGCGGGGTGCCGGCCAGCGCGGCGTGCTGCTCGGTCGCGAGCCACTCGCCGGGGGTACGGGCCATCGGCATGACGATGCCGACATCGCTCGCGGCCTCCTCCAGCTCGGCGGCGTCCCACCGGGCGATCGCGTCGGCGACGCCGCTCTCCGGGGCCCCGAGGAAGGTCTCGGCCCGGGCCCGCAGCGCGGGGTAGGGATTGAGCGGCATCACCCAGCGGTCGTCGCGGGTGCGGTGGAACGAGAACCCCAGCGCCTGCGAGGTGATCGCCGGGCTGGCGGCCGGGTACCCGTTCACCAGCTCCCAGCGGCGGTCGTAGAACGGGCAGAGGCGGTGCGGGGCGCGCCGGACGTCGACGGTCACGTCCTGACCGTCGCCGCCGCGGTCGCGGTGCACCGCGGCCATCCCGACCGACTTCGCGGCGAGCGCGACGGCCGCACCGCCCCCGAGGCGCAGCGCGCTGGGCACGACCGGGTCGGCACCGACGAACGCGACCCGCCCCCCGGCGGCGGCGCCGCTCATCCCGACGCAGCCCAGCAGCCCGTCGAGCGCGGCGCCGGGGTCGAAGGCGTCGTCGGTCGCGGGGGACGCGACGTTCGCGAGGATGCGCTCGGCAGTGGCGTCACCGGCAGTGGCGTCACCGGCAGTGGCAGCGGCGGGGTGGTCATGCGGTGGGTCCTCCCACGTACTTGGCCCGCAGGTACTCACCCACGGACTTGCCGATCTGGTCCACGCGCAGGTTGGCCGAGCCGCCCGAGCCGAGCAGCCCGACGAGCACCAGGTGCACCGCGCGCAGGTGCGGGAACTCGTGCCGGACGATGCGGCCCTCGGCCTCGGGGAGCAACGCGGCCGCCCGCTCGGTGGTCAGCGTGGCACGCAGCCAGTCCCAGTGCGCGGGGTCGCGGCACCAGACGCCCACGTTGGCGTTGCCGCCCTTGTCCCCGGCCCGCGCCCAGGTGTACTCGCCCAGCTCGACGGGCGGGCCGGTCGGCGCGGGCAGGTCCGGCTCCGGGTGCACCGGCTGTGCGGTCTCGTCGGGGGTCGCGGTCCGCGAGGCGCGCGGGACCTCGACCCGGCTGCCGTCGTCGAGGACGGCGTGGTGGTCGAGCAGCGCGGACTCCAGCAGCGCCGGCCAGTACTCGATCCGCGGCCACGGCTGCGACGCCCGCGGCGCGTGCCCGTCGTGGTGGAACCCGGGGAAGCCCTGCAGGTACAGCGACCCGACGGCCGGGGAGAACCGGAGCAGCGGCTCCTTCTCGCGGGCGGTCGCGATCACCCGGATCGGGACGGTCGCCGCCCACTGGGTCGGCGGGTCGACCGCCGCGACACCGAGCGGGGTGACCTCCAGAGTGTCGACGTGGCCCTCCAGCGCCGCGCGCAGCTGGTTGCGCAGCAGCTCCACCTTGCCCTCGACGTCGGGAGCGGTGCAGAACAGCATCGTGGAGATCTCGTAGCCGATGGGGCGAACACCGCGACCTTCGCCGTGGGCGGCGGCGGGGACCCGGTGACCGGACCGATCGCGACCCGGTCCGGTCCCTCCTGGCTCAGCCGCACGGTGTCCAGGTGCACGGTGACGTCCGGGTTCAGGTAGCGCGGGCCCTGGATCTCGTAGAGCAGCTGCGCGGTGACGGTGTCGACGGTGACCGTGCCGCCGTCGCGGGCGTGCTTGGTGATCACCGAGGAGCCGTCGGCGGCGACCTCGGCGATCGGGAACCCGGGGCGCAGCATGCCGGGCACCGAGCGGAAACCGGAGAAGTTGCCGCCGGTGGCGTGCGCGCCGCACTCGATGACGTGCCCGGCGGTCACCGCCCCGGCCAGCGCGTCGACGTCGTCGGGGCCCCAGCCCTGCCACCAGGCCGCCGGCCCCGCGGTCAGCGAGGCGTCGGTGACCCGCCCGGTCACGACGACGTCGGCGCCGGCGGCCAGCGCGGCGGCGATCCCGAACCCGCCGAGGTAGGCGTTCGCGGTGATCGGGGCGAACCCCCAGTCCTTGAGCGGGGCCCCGGTGTCGAGGTGCTCGAGCCCGTGGCCGTCGGCGTGGAAGTCGGCCAGCCGGTCGAACACCCCGTCCCCGGCGACGTGGGCGACCCGCAGCGACAGCCCGGCCGCCGCGATCCGGTCGCGCAGCTCCTGCGCCATCCCGGCCGGGTCGAACCCGCCGGCGTTGGTGACGACCCGGACCCCGCGGCGGGCGATCTCGGGCAGGTGCGGGGTGAGCTGGTCGAGGGCGTAGGCGACGTAGCCGGGGCCGCCGCGCCCGGCCGCGGCGGCGAGGGCGGCGAGGGTGATCTCGGCGAGGTAGTCGCCCATCAGGACGTCGACCGGGTCCCCGGCCATCGCCTCGTCGACGGCCGTGTACCGGTCGCCGAGGTAGCCGGACACGTTCGCGATACGCACGGGACGGGAGGCCATGCCGGTCACGGTAGGCCGCCGGTCAGGGGCGCGACCAGGACCGATGACCGCACCTGGGCGTGACCTCTAGGGTCACGCCCCGTGGAGCTGTTCCATCTGCGCTACTTCCTCGCCGTCGCCGACGAGCTGAACCTGACGCGGGCGGCGGCCCGGCTGCACCTGGCCGCGTCGCCGTTGTCGCGACGGGTCCGCGACCTGGAGCGGGAGCTCGGCGCGCCGCTGTTCACCCGGTCCGCGCGCGGGATGGCGCTGACCGCGGCCGGGCGGGCACTGCTGCCGCGGGCCCGGGACATCGTCGCCCGGGTCGAGGCGCTGCCCGGCGCGCTCGCCGCCGCCGACGGGCACCCGGTCGTCGTGGTGGGGATGGCCCCGGACGTGACGGCGGCGGTCCGCGACGGCTTCCTGGAGCGTCTGCGGGCCGCGCGCCCGGAGCTGGCGGTGCGGATCCGCCCCGGCACCTCTGCGGAGCTGGCCCGCGCGGTCGCCCGGCGCGAGCTGGACCTGGCCTTCGTCCACGGCGCCGTCGACGACCCCGGGCTGAGCGCACGACGGGTGGAGACCCGGCCGGCCGCCGTCGCCGTCGGGCACGGGCGGGGTTTCGACGACCGGACCGAGGTCGCCCTGGAGGAGCTGGCGGACCTGCCGTACGTGTCCATCCGCTACGACGCCGCCCCGTCGGTCTACCGGGCCACCGGGGAGCTACTGGCCCGCCACGGGGTGCACCGGCGAATCGAACTCGACACCCCACAAACCCCGGCGACCTGACCACGTCGTCGCCTCCGGGGAGGCGTTCACACTGGTCGGACTGGGGTCGGGGGCGACGCCACAAGGCGTTCGTCGGGAGCCCGTGCACGTGCTCCGGTGACCGGGGCGCAGGTGCGCCTGGGCACCGACGCGGTGTGGCGCACCGACCGGGCCGCCGACCCCGGCGACGTCGTCGGACTGCTGGCGGCCGCCGCGGGACGCCGACGGGGCCCGTGGCGTGACGCCACGGGCCCCGCTGCGGTGCGGTCGGATCAGACGCGGGCCGGGGCCCGGTCTCGGGTCCCGAACCCGGCCTCGATCTCGTCGAGGGTCTGGTGCGCGGTCTCCCGGGCCGACCAGGCCGCCGCCGCCGCGACCAGACAGATGACGCCGCCGAAGAC
>NZ_JAHLJA010000246.1:0-4928 GCF_020496245.1 Pseudonocardia sp. ICBG601
GACGTTCGCGGTGACGTAGGTGCTGTCGTGCTCGAACTCCGTGGGGCGCCAGATGTTCAGCACGTCCGCGCCGTGCAGGGCCAGCGCCCCGCCCGGTCCCGGCACCCGCGATGACGTGGCCCATCCCGAGCGCGCGCAGCCCGTCCAGCGGGAGGTCGGCGCGGCGGCGCTGCGGGAACGGCTCGGGCGGCGCGTCGCCGATGCGGCGCAGGGTGATCGGCGGGGTGCCGGCCAAGCGCGGCGTGCTGCTCGGTCGCGAGCCACTCGCCGGGGGTACGGGCCATCGGCATGACGATGCCGACATCGCTCGCGGCCTCCTCCAGCTCGGCGGCGTCCCACCGGGCGATCGCGTCGGCGCGCCGCTCTCCGGGCCCCGAGGAAGGTCTCGGCCCGGGCCCGCAGCGCGGGGTAGGGATTGAGCGGCATCACCCAGCGGTCGTCGCGGGTGCGGTGGAACGAGAACCCCAGCGCCTGCGAGGTGATCGCCGGGCTGGCGGCCGGGTACCCGTTCACCAGCTCCCAGCGGCGGTCCGTAGAACGGGCAGAGGCGGTGCGGGGCGCGCCGGACGTCGACGGTCACGTCCTGACCGTCGCCGCCGCGGTCGCGGTGCACCGCGGCCATCCCGACCGACTTCGCGGCGAGCGCGACGGCCGCACCGCCCCCGAGGCGCAGCGCGCTGGGCACGACCGGGTCGGCACCGACGAACGCGACCCGCCCCCCGGCGGCGGCGCCGCTCATCCCGACGCAGCCCAGCAGCCCGTCGAGCGCGGCGGCCGGGGTCGAAGGCGTCCGTCGGTCGCGGGGGACGCGACGTTCGCGAGGATGCGCTCGGCAGTGGCGTCACCGGCAGTGGCGTCACCGGCAGTGGCAGCGGCGGGGGTGGTCATGCGGTGGGTCCTCCCACGTACTTGGCCCGCAGGTACTCACCCACGGACTTGCCGATCTGGTCCACGCGCAGGTTGGCCGAGCCGCCCGAGCCGAGCAGCCCGACGAGCACACCAGGTGCACCGCGCGCAGGTGCGGGAACTCGTGCCGGACGATGCGGCCCTCGGCCTCGGGGAGCAACGCGGCCGCCCGCTCGGTGGTCAGCGTGGCACGCAGCCAGTCCCAGTGCGCGGGGTCGCGGCACCAGACGCCCACGTTGGCGTTGCCGCCCTTGTCCCCGGCCCGCGCCCAGGTGTACTCGCCCAGCTCGACGGGCGGGCCGGTCGGCGCGGGCAGGTCCGGCTCCGGGTGCACCGGCTGTGCGGTCTCGTCGGGGGTCGCGGTCCGCGAGGCGCGCGGGACCTCGACCCGGCTGCCGTCGTCGAGGACGGCGTGGTGGTCGAGCAGCGCGGACTCCAGCAGCGCCGGCCAGTACTCGATCCGCGGCCACGGCTGCGACGCCCGCGGCGCGTGCCCGTCGTGGTGGAACCCGGGGAAGCCCTGCAGTACAGCGACCCGACGGCCGGGGAGAACCGGAGCAGCGGCTCCTTCTCGCGGGCGGTCGCGATCACCCGGATCGGGACGGTCGCCGCCCACTGGGTCGGCGGGTCGACCGCCGCGACACCGAGCGGGGTGACCTCCAGAGTGTCGACGTGGCCCTCCAGCGCCGCGCGCAGCTGGTTGCGCAGCAGCAGCTCCACCTTGCCCTCGACGTCGGGAGCGGTGCAGAACAGCATCGTGGAGATCTCGTAGCCGATGGGGCGAACACCGCGACCTTCGCCGTGGGCGGCGGCGGGGACCCGGTGACCGGACCGATCGCGACCCGGTCCGGTCCCTCCTGGCTCAGCCGCACGGTGTCCAGGTGCACGGTGACGTCCGGGTTCAGGTAGCGCGGGCCCTGGATCTCGTAGAGCAGCTGCGCGGTGACGGTGTCGACGGTGACCGTGCCGCCGTCGCGGGCGTGCTTGGTGATCACCGAGGAGCCGTCGGCGGCGACCTCGGCGATCGGGAACCCGGGGCGCAGCATGCCGGGCACCGAGCGGAAACCGGAGAAGTTGCCGCCGGTGGCGTGCGCGCCGCACTCGATGACGTGCCCGGCGGTCACCGCCCCGGCCAGCGCGTCGACGTCGTCGGGGCCCCAGCCCTGCCACCAGGCCGCCGGCCCCGCGGTCAGCGAGGCGTCGGTGACCCGCCCGGTCACGACGACGTCGGCGCCGGCGGCCAGCGCGGCGGCGATCCCGAACCCGCCGAGGTAGGCGTTCGCGGTGATCGGGGCGAACCCCCAGTCCTTGAGCGGGGCCCCGGTGTCGAGGTGCTCGAGCCCGTGGCCGTCGGCGTGGAAGTCGGCCAGCCGGTCGAACACCCCGTCCCCGGCGACGTGGGCGACCCGCAGCGACAGCCCGCCGCCGCGATCCGGTCGCGCAGCTCCTGCGCCATCCCGGCCGGGTCGAACCCGCCGGCGTTGGTGACGACCCGGACCCCGCGGCGGGCGATCTCGGGCAGGTGCGGGGGTGAGCTGGTCGAGGGCGTAGGCGACGTAGCCGGGGCCGCCGCGCCCGGCCGCGGCGGCGAGGGCGGCGAGGGTGATCTCGGCGAGGTAGTCGCCCATCAGGACGTCGACCGGGTCCCCGGCCATCGCCTCGTCGACGGCCGTGTACCGGTCGCCGAGGTAGCCGGACACGTTCGCGATACGCACGGGACGGGAGGCCATGCCGTCACGGTAGGCCGCCGGTCAGGGGCGCGACCAGGACCGATGACCGCACCTGGGCGTGACCTCTAGGGTCACGCCCCGTGGAGCTGTTCCATCTGCGCTACTTCCTCGCCGTCGCCGACGAGCTGAACCTGACGCGGGCGGCGGCCCGGCTGCACCTGGCCGCGTCGCCGTTGTCGCGACGGGTCCGCGACCTGGAGCGGGAGCTCGGCGCGCCGCTGTTCACCCGGTCCGCGCGCGGGATGGCGCTGACCGCGGCCGGGCGGGCACTGCTGCCGCGGGCCCGGGACATCGTCGCCCGGGTCGAGGCGCTGCCCGGCGCGCTCGCCGCCGCCGACGGGCACCCGGTCGTCGTGGTGGGGGATGGCCCCGGACGTGGACGGCGGCGGTCCGCGACGGCTTCCTGGAGCGTCTGCGGGCCGCGCGCCCGGAGCTGGCGGTGCGGATCCGCCCCGGCACCTCTGCGGAGCTGGCCCGCGCGGTCGCCCGCGCGAGCTGGACCTGGCCTTCGTCCACGGCGCCGTCGACGACCCCGGGCTGAGCGCACGACGGGTGAGACCCGGCCGGCCGCCGTCGCCGTCGGGCACGGGCGGGGTTTCGACGACCGGACCGAGGTCGCCCTGGAGGAGCTGGCGGACCTGCCGTACGTGTCCATCCGCTACGACGCCGCCCCGTCGGTCTACCGGGCCACCGGGGAGCTACTGGCCCGCCACGGGGTGCACCGGCGAATCGAACTCGACACCCACAACCCCGGCGACCTGACCCACGTCGTCGCCTCCGGGGAGGCGTTCACACTGGTCGGACTGGGGTCGGGGGCGACGCACAAGGCGTTCGTCGGGGAGCCCGTGCACGTGCTGCCGGTGACCGGGGGCGCAGGTGCGCCTGGGCACCGACGCGGTGTGGCGCACCGACCGGCCGCCGACCCCGGCGACGTCGTCGGACTGCTGGCGGCCGCCGCCGGGACGCCGACGGGGCCCGTGGCGTGACGCCACGGGCCCCGCTGCGGTGCGGTCGGATCAGACGCGGGCCGGGGCCCGGTCTCGGGTCTCCGAACCCGGCCTCGATCTCGTCGAGGGTCTGGTGCGCGGTCTCCCGGGCCGAACCAGGCCGCCGCCGCCGCGACCAGACAGATGACGCCGCCGAAGACGGCGACCGGCAGCCAGCCGGTGACGCTGTTCTCGGCCAGCGCGGCGGCGATGGTCGGGGCGAAACCGCCGAACGCGAAGCCGATCTGGGTGCCGACGGCCATGCCGGTCAGGCGGACCTTGGCCGGGAACATCTCCCCGTAGAACGAGGGCCAGACACCCGTTGGCCGCGCTGTAGACACCGGAGAGCAGGATGCCCGCGCCGAACACGAACAGGTACTCGCCGGTGGACCCGCCCACAGGTAGACGGCGAGCAGGACCGCGCTGCCCAGTGCGCCCGCGACGAACACCGGGCGGCGTCCGACCCGGTCGGACAGCGTGGCGAACAGCGGGATCGCGGCCAGGGCCCACGACGTTCGCGCTGACGACGACCCACAGCATCGTCGAGCGCTCCAGGCCCACGGTGTTCACCGCGAAGGACAGCGCGAAGACCGTCATCAGGGTGCTGACCGAGGCGACGGTCGCGGCGAGGCTGACGCGCAGCAGGTTCGGCCAGTGGTCACGGAACAGCGCGGCGATCGGGAGCTGCTCCGCGGCCCGCGGGGACCCCTCGGTGTCGGCCACCTCCGTCGCGAAGACCGGGGTCTCGTGCAGGGTGCGCCGGATCAGCACACCGGCGACCATCACCAGCACGCTCGCCCAGAACGGCACCCGCCAGCCCCAGGACAGCAGCGCCTCCTCCGGGAGCAGCGCGATCGGCAGGAACCCCGCGGTCGCGATGATCTGCCCGCCCTGGGTGCCGGACAGGGTGAAGCTGGTGAAGAACGCCGCGCCTGTGCTGGGGCGAGTGCTCCAGGGTCATCGAGTTGGCGCCGGCCTGCTCACCGCCCGCGGACAGGCCCTGCAGCAGTCGGCAGGCCACCAGCAGCACCGGCGCGAGCAGCCGACCTGGCCGTAGGTCGACAGGAAGCCGATCGCCAGCGTCGCGACGCCCATCATCATCAGCGTCGAGACCAGGACCTTCTTGCGGCCGAACCGGTCGCCGATGTGTCCGAACAGCACCGCGCCGAGCGGGCGGGCGACGTAGCCGAAACCGAAGGTCGCCAGCGACAGCAGCGTGCCGGCCACCGGGCTCGAGTCGGGGAAGAACACCTTGTTGAACACCAGCGCCGCAGCGGTGCCGTAGATGAAGAAGTCGTAGTACTCC
>NZ_JAHLJA010000247.1:0-16384 GCF_020496245.1 Pseudonocardia sp. ICBG601
CCTTCACGGTGCGCTGGTAGGTCGGCCCGGAGGACTTGAACTCCGCGATCAGGTCGGCCAGCACGGCCTGCGGCGCGACCGGGAACACGGTGTCGCGCACGAGCTGGTCGCCGGCGTTCACGGTCGCCTCGGCGACCACGGAAACAGCAAGTTTCTCCTTGCCGGTGACCCGCTTGAACTCCTTGATCAGCTCCTTGGTCACCGGACCTCGCGCGGGCGTTGATCCGGTGCACGGTGGAGATCAGCAGCTCGACCAGCGTGTCGGTGATCTCCGTTCCCGGCAGTGGCAACAACGCCGCCAGCAGGGCCAGCGTCACCTCAGGCGCGTGTCCGCGCAGGTGGCTGGGCGCCTCGACCGCCGCCCGCGCCCGCCAGGCGGCGACCACCTTCGGGGCGATGTCGGCGAACACGCCGGCTGACAGGCCGACCGCCCGTACCGCTTCCAGCTTGGCGATCTCGGTCGAAACATCGTGTTCAGGCTGACGTTGCCCGGATCGGACCGGATCGAGGCCAGCACCGCCGGCCCGTCACCGTCCCCGCCGGGTTGGCCGTCGTCATCGGCACCGGCCGCGACCAAGGCGACAGCCGAACGCGCACCGCCCTCGGATAAGCGGATCGCCACCCGTGCGAACAGCAGCTCCTCGCCGCGGTGCAGCGCCGAGCGCACGATCCGGTCGACGCGGCCGCCGTGGGCGGCTCGATACGTTCCTCCCGGCACCGGTCCAGCAGCTGGTCACGGACACGTTCAGCGCCGCGCTCGTCTGGGTGACGGTGGTGACCAGCCACTCGGTGAGCTTGTCGGCGTCGGCGACGCTGCACTCCCGGAAACCCCAGTGTCCGGCGAATCTGGCTGCGATGGAACTCGATCGTGCGGCCGGACCAGTCGTAGAACGCCAGCTCGGTCACCGGCACACCGACCTGCCGGCCACGTAGTCCACAGCGGCGTCGGGGATCTCGCTCCGGCTGCGGGGAAACCGGCCGTGCTCGGTGTAAAAGCGCAGCAACACCGCGAACCCGAGCCGCGTCGCGCCACGCTTGCCGGCCACCATCGCCAGCTCGGCCTCGACCAGCGTCCACCGATCGATCAGTTCGTCCTGACCCAGCTCACGCGCCACGCACGGACGCTACTCCCACCCCCCGGACACCGCCGCGACCAGAGATTCAGGGTCAAGCCCCCAGCGCTCGTTTGCGGCTGATGACACGATCCTTACCGGCACCCCAACTTCGGGCGCACCACATCAGCGAACGCACCACCATCAGAAAAACCAGGTGCGGAGCCATCGCCGGACTCGGTGGTGTCGGTGCTCCAGAACGCCGCCGGCGGTGCCGCTGGTTCCGGCGTCTCGACCGCTGGGCGCGCCGGCCGCTCGCCCGGATCCTCGGGACCCGATGCTCCGGCCGCCGGCGGCTCGGCCGCGGTCGGCGTACCGGGAACCGCCCACGCCGCTGCATCTCCGGTCAGCCACGACGGCGTCTTGTCCGATGTCGAGGTCTCCGACGGCGGCACGTGGTTACTACTCGCGCTCACCGGTCACCCACCTCGTTACCGGTGGTCCCGGTGAGCAGACCGGGATCGACGACCAGACGACCGTCCTCCGGAGCACGTGTGACGGGCACCGTCATCCGCACCCAGCACGCCTCACCAGCGCCCAGGCCGCGGCCGTCTCCGGCGGACACACGACCGCCCGACCATCCCCGGCACCGCCGCCACCTCCCCAACCTCCGAACCATCGACAGGCCCGGCGCCGGCGGTGTCGACGCGGACATACGGCGTGGCGCGGACGACGACCTCGACGAACACCACCGTGTCCGACCGCCGATACAACCGCCCCGGCAACGGGGAATCCGCACGCTGACGGCCCGCACCGGCCCAGCCCCACGTACACGCCTGCGCGTCCGCGAGAACTTCGCGCAGGACCTCGGCCCGCCGCCACGGCACGTCCTCATCGAACGACTGGAAATCGCAGGCGAAGCGGCCGGCGAACGCCGACGCCTCCACATCCGACACCGGCTCCCACGACCGCACCGACCGCGTAAACGACGACCCAGCGGCCGCACGGACAAGTGAGCGTCCGGGCGGGCCTGCGGTTCTGGCAGCGGGATCTCCTCGTCGAACTTGATGTCCGGGGTCGCGAGCTCGACATGTTCACCGGCGTCTGGCGTCGCAGAGCCACAGGGAGCAACAGGCGTTTGGTACGGCCCGGCCGTCCGGACCGCTTGCGAGCGCCGCGAGGTAATGGCGTATACCGATGCTGTCGCTGGTCGAGGGCCTAAGCGGTCCCGGGCAGCGAGCCCCGGGGCTACCTGCCACGGAGCGGAATCCGCCGCAGCTCCTGGCTCGGGGCGAGACCGACGAGGCATCACGGCCTTCCTTCTGCATCCGATCAAGCTGACTACGAACACTGTCTTGTGGGCACCATCCCCGCCTCAGACGGCCACGTGTTGACGGAGCAGCTGGCGTCGCCCGGCGCGCCAGCACACCATGACATCGAAGATTTTGCAACAGACCAGCCGTACAATCTTCGTTCTAGCTGTTCTAGCTGACACTCCGCTACGCTCTAGGTTCGGACCAGCGGCTTCCGGACCGCACCCCTCATGGCATCCATCAGCGGGGCCTTGTCTGGGCGCTGCCTCTTCCACTCGCCCGCGATGAGCTGGCCGACCCCTCGGTCGACCCACCACCGGCAGCAGAGGAGGAGGAGGAGGAGGAGGAGTGAGAAAAATCAGTCGGACGAGACAGGCAGCCTAGCCCGGCGACTGGACAGGCTCTTTGAGGCGAACCGGCCACCCCGGGCTTTGAATCGGCGGTGGCGAAATAATGAGGTCGTATCGATCTGTCGTTCAAACGGATTCGATATATCCGAGTCGCACCTCAGTGAGCTCCGCCGAGGACTAAAAACGAATCCGACTAGCAAGACCCTGGGGGCGCTGGCTTGGTTCTTCGATGTTCGAGTTGGATATTTAATTGACTCGGACACGGATGAAGACGAACGAGAGCTGGGGCGTCGAGAGGCGGCGGCTCGCAGTGCGCTGGCCGCTGAAGAAGCGGCGAGAAGGCAGGAACGGGAGGCAGCGCTTGAGCTCCAGCAGGCCCTACGTAAATCTGGAATTACTCGACTTGCTCACCGAGGGTCTGGCGCCGCGCCGCAACATCGAGCGATGATGATGAGGGCACTCACGGAGGCATTGCTTGAGGAAGATCAAGACTCGCGCGATGGCTCCTGACGCGCCAATCGAGAGCGGCAAGGCCGCCTTCATATCCTGCCGTTCAGGTGATGACAGCACTCAATGGCCTGACATAAAGCGGTGGCAGCATGGCCTTATTTGTCCGACCCAAGAAGAGCTGCGGCAGCTCTGTCGTGAGCTGTTGAAAACACTGGGCCTCGTTCCACCGTTCACTGCATGGCAGTTCTGCCATCGCCTTAGCGAGAAACGTGGGCGCGTAATCAGCGTGGAGGCCCGCGACTTAGGGTGGGTCACCGCGATTGGACATCTGCTTCCTGGAAAACGCAGAGATCGCGTTTTACATGACTACCGAGCGCCAGTGCCCCAACAGGAACGAATCATTTATCATGAGTCCATGCACTCCTACCTAGGGCACACCGATCCAGGGAGCCCCCCTCTGATATGCGGATCATTAATTGGCGACGATGATACCGTTCCTGACGATGGCCGCTACTCGCAACTATGTGAATGGCAGGCTGAGACTTGTGCAGACGAGCTGGTTCGTCTAGCTCAGCTCCGACCTCAGCTGAACGAGTACGCAGACAACTCTCGCTGAACGGCAGCGTGACCGCCGCGTGCGAAGCCGTTCGGCCTTCACTCACCCCGTTCAGCTGGAAAAACCGATGAAGTTCTGGTTCGAAATAATCACCGCATCCTTGGTGAGCGGCCTCGCCGTATGGTACTGGGTGCAGCTGCGACAGTATTCGCACGACGTAGCCTTCCGGTTACTTGTCGCAGCCATCACGGTCCTTGGGTTTACTCTCGCGACGGCATCGATCTCCCAGTTTTCGAGAGGCTAAAAGAAGCCCTCAGCGTTGTCTCCTTTAGCAACATCGCCTGGGGCTTCATGTTCTATAGCTACTCAGTATATTTCATGCTGTGCCGAGCCAACGACCCAAACCAGGAGACACGCCAAAAGACTACATTTACCGGCAAGCAGGGGTCGAGTTCGTGATCTGGCTCTGCTTCCTTGTTCCGGCGTTGGTTGCTCTACTGGATGGCCCACCTGGGTTCTGGGAGCAACCGCGAGATCCTGAATCACATCGCACCCTACGTAACGCTATCTACTACACCGGCGTGACTATCTATCCGATTGTTGCATGGTTTATCGGGACCCGCCGAGCGATCGCCTACAGGCGCCCGATCGCTCACACATGGACGCGTCACGCAAGTCTCGGTGTAGTGGTAGGCGTTTTCTTGATGGCGGCTATGAGTGCAATCAGTCTGACCCGCCAGATACTCTACATCGTGTACCCAGGGTCGCGTTGGCCAGCGATGCGCGACTGGTACAACACAGCTAGATTGAGCGGACAGATCATCCTGGCGTCCGCATTCGCAATTATTCCGATAGTCACATTCTGTCGTCGTCTTCAAGCATCGAGAGCTCACATACGAACAAGTCGGGACTTGCACGCTGACATCTCTTCTTGTGGAGATGCATAGTGGCAGAATTTCCACATATTGAACTTAAGGATGTTCCCCACGATGAGCGGCTGAGTAGTCAACCCGCACCGCTCACTCGGATGCAGGACGAAATCTCTGACGGGCTCTCCTATCTAGCCAGTTGGTCCCGTGGCTCGATCACAGCTGCCGAATCGGTGGAGTCGCAGATTGCGCAGACACTCACTAGAAAGCGTGTTATCGAAGCGGCGCGCTGGGTGGACCCTGACGAGGCGGACTTCACTTATCGATACGAAATTCCACGATGGGAGCCCGAGTTCAGCTCCCCGAGGAGCGGACCCAGTGGATGGCTCAGTTGTCTCGCGAATTGTCTAATCTCGGAGTTTTACAGAAAATGTCCACAGAGTCCCTGGGGGAGCGCTTTGCCGAGTACGACTAACCTGATAATCCACGACACTGCGCCAATCGTTGAAGGGGCTACGGTAGCTGAAACTTTACAGAACTCGATCGCATTAGCCCGCTTCGGCGATAGACACAGCTACCACCGCTATTGGACAGCAGAAACTCACGGGATGCGAGCTGTCGCGAGCTGCGCCCCTGCTGTCGTGTGCACGGCAGCAGCCGCCCAAACAAAGCGTATTCGGATAGGAGCCGCCGGCGTTCTTCTACCGAATCATCCAGAGCTCGTCATCTCGGAGCAATTCGGAACTATTGAAGCGCTGCATCCAAGGCGAGTCGACTTAGCGCTCGGGCGCTCACTCGGTGGGCCCGCAGCTGTTGCTTCAGCGATCAATCCGCATAGAACACAAGATATCGAATCGTTCAAGCTCCGAGTGCAGAATCTGCAAAACTACTTCGCTAATCAGTACCACAACGGAGTACGCTCAGTCACGGGATTTGGGCACCAGCCTCAGATGTGGGTCTTAGGGACCAATCCTGAAAGTGCTCAACTGGCAGCAGAGCTCCGGCTTGCATATGCTTTCGGTGGACACTTGCACTACGCGGCGATGGATTCAGCGATCGCCGCCTACCACGAGACTGCGGCTAAAGACAACGAATGGACTCCTCATGTAGCAGTATCGGTGGGAGTTATTGCTGCGAGCGATACTGCTACTGCTCAGTACCTCGCGGGATCCCATCGAATGAAAGTTATGCGCCGAAAGATTCATCAAGAAAGGATGCACCTGCCACACCCCGACAAGGCCGCTGGCCTCTCCCTGCGAAGCGCTGCGGAACGTCAGGCGTTCGAAGGTGCAACCGAAGGATACTGTGTTGGCGACATCGCCGCCGTTCGAGAACAACTCACTGGCTTGCGTGACAGAACGAAGGCAAACGAGCTCATCATCTCTACACCCATCTTTGATCATGAAGATCGGTTGAGATCTTACTCTTTAGTTGCAGAATCCATGAGAGGACTGTGACGCACCAAAATGCCGTTAAATACTCCGGCCGAAGGCCGAGTCGTGGTGACTGCTTACGTCGATCCGGTGTGCCCGTATGCGTGGGTCACGTCCCAGTGGCTACGAGACGTCGCCCGCGCCCGCCCTCTCGACCTGGACTTCCGGACGATGTCCCTCGCTGTGCTCAATCAGGACCCGGCCGATCCGCTGGAGCTGACGCGGGGATATGGAGAGTGCGTGGCGCCCGGTCCGGGTCGCGGAAGCGATCGCCGCGACCCGCGGGCCCGAGCACCGTCACCGTTACTTCTACGAGTTCGGTCACCGCTATCACGACCTGCGGGAACGTCCCCGCGACACCGTCCTACGCGACACACTCGCCGCCCTTGACGCCATGACCCTCTACGGCGCCGCGGACGACCAGGTCTGGGACGAGGCGGTGACCGCCAGCCACCACGCTGCCCTGGACGGGGTC
The DNA here is from genome assembly GCF_020496245.1 of Pseudonocardia sp. ICBG601. NCBI lineage: Bacteria > Bacillati > Actinomycetota > Actinomycetes > Pseudonocardiales > Pseudonocardiaceae > Pseudonocardia > Pseudonocardia sp. ICBG601. Next base: position 6,499 of record NZ_JAHLJA010000247.1, read on the forward strand.
GGTGAGGACGTCGGCACTCCGATCGTGCGGATCAACGGGACAGGGATTTTCGGACCGGTCCTCACCACCGTCCCCGACACTGCACGTGGCGCGGCGATCTTCGATGCGGTCGCGACGTTGATCGCGCACCCGGAGTTCACCGAACTCAAGCGCACCCGAACGACGAGCAGCGATGAGTGACCTCGCGAAGGTGCTCGCGGCGCGGGCCCCGGACCTTCCGGACATCCCGTTGTTCGGTTCGGTGACGGTGGGTCAGGTGTTCGTGGCGGTCGCGGCGGTCGTGGTGCCCGCCACGGTGGTCGGGCATGTGCTGGTGTTGTGGGCGTGGGCCCGTGGCTGGGAACCGCGCCGGCTGCGCAACCTCGCCCTGGTCGTCGTGGCCGCTGCGGCGCTGGCCGGGCCGATCGTCGGCATGCTGCCCTGGTGGGGCCTGGAGCTGACGGCCTCGGCGGTGCGTCAGGCATGGGACGGCCACTACCTGCACGCTGGGATCGACTCCGCCGCGGCGACCGCCCCTCTGGTGGCGATCACGTCCTGGGTGTGGTGGCACCTCTACACCAAGCGGATGCGGTCCGGTGTCGCCCAGGCCGCCGGGGAACGTCACGTCCGCCGCCAGCTACACATCCGCGCCGGTGCGGCGGCCCGCCGCGCCCGCCGCGAGCGCATCCCGCTGGCCCACACCGACCGCACCGGCACACCCTCGGTTGTCCTCGGCCCACGTTATGACACCGTCCGCGCCCAGCCGGACCTGCTCACCGACACCCTGCGCCGGCGCGCCGCGCCGTGGTTACAGGTCCCGATGCCCGCGATCGCCCTCCACACTGTCTGCCTGGCCGAGACCGGCGCCGGGAAGACCACGATGCTGGTGCGCTGCTCAGCCAGCTGGGCCGAGATCACCTGGACCGCCTACAACCAGCAACAGCACGGCGCTGCGGGATCACGGCCGTTGGTGATCTTCCTGGCCGCGAAAGGCGGCCCCGACGCCGACACCGACGCCCACGAATGGGCCGACGCGATGGAAGACCTCGGCCTGCACCCGGACCGGATCGGCGTGTTCCCGTTCGAGACCCGGCTGAACATGTGGCGCATGCCCGCCACCCAGCTCCGCGCCGCCCTACACAAACTCGCGAAAACCGATCACCGCTTCTACGACGTCCTGCAACGCGGCCTACTCCACCTGATCATCGACGCACCCACCGAGAAGCCACCCGCGTCGTCGGCGGAGTTCCTGCAACGCCTCGACCCGGCCTGGCTCACGGCGGCGTGGGCGGGACATCCGGTCGAGGAACGCGCCATCGCCGCCCTGACCAAGACCACCGGCGGCGGCGCGGGCGCCTCATCGCTCGACAGCGACCTGTTGCTGTTCGCGGATTTGTTCCGCAGCATCGTCGGCGACTTCGACGCCGGCCAGCCCTTGTCGGACTTCGACGCCCTCTACGTCTCCGTCCCCGGCGCCACCGACCAGGTCGTCGCCGCCACGAAGACCGCCGTCCTCATCGAACTGCTCACCTACGAACTCGGTGTCGCTCACGACGGGCAACGCCGTCAGGTGTTGTTCGTCATCGACGAGTTCTCCGCGGTCTCCGGTGACACCGCAGGTGACGTCATCAACCTCGTCGAACGGCTGCGTTCCCTGGGCGGCTCGGTCATCGTGTCCGCCCAGTCCTATGAAGGCCTCGCCGACACCGAAGACCAACGCCGCCGCCTGCTGGGCGCGATGGGCGGCGGCGCCCTACTCGGCCGCACCAGCAACGCCGAACAACTCGCCGAGCGGTTCGGGACGCGGCTGGTCGACGAAGTCGGCTACCAACTCGACGGTGGCCGTATGACCGGTGTCGGCACCGTGCGCCGCCAGCACACCTACCTGCTCGACCCGAACCGGCTCCGACAGCTCCCCCGCCACCACCTCGCCTACGCCACACCCGACCAGGTCATCTACGGCGTCGTCGCCCCACTCGCCGCCTCGCCCGCGATCGTCGGCTCGCCGCGGCGGACCGCACCCACCAACGGCCCGGCACTGTCCCGGCGCCGACTCACCGCAGGCCAGGCCGCCGCGATCAACCGGCGGCTCCGCCGACCCGGCACCACGACCGGTAACGGCGCCCGGGCCACCGGCGGCGGAGATGGCCAGGCCCCGGACTGGACCGGGGACGACTGGACACACGACACCAGCAACGAGGACCCACGATGAGCCCGAGCCCGAGTGTCCATCCTGAACAGGCGCGGGCCGCCGCCGCGGCGCTGCTCGGTGTCCCCGCCGGCGCCTCACCTGAGCTGCTACGGACCGCGTGGCGGGCCGCCGCCCGCCATCACCACCCCGACCGGGGCGGCGACCCGGAACGGTTCATCGCCCTGACCAGCGCCTACGAACTACTCACCACACCACCAGCGCCACCGCGAGCAACTCCACACACGACGACACCGGCGGGGCCGGCGGGGCCGCGCGCGCGTCGGCGCGGCCATCGGTGGGCTTCTGTTCCTACGGGCTTTCGGGCTGCTCGCTGCCGTCGGTGTCCTCACCGCTGGTGTCGCCCTGGTCGCCGCGCCGGTCGTGGCCGCGATGGTCGCGTTGCTGGGCGCGGTAGCGGCTGCCCACCATGTCTACCTGGCCGCCGCCCACGCTGAATCCCGCTCGCCGGTAAGCGGTCCCTGACTGTGGGGCGGGCGCCGTCCAGACCGCGCTTACTCCGACCGCGAAACAGGAACTCCGGCGCCCGCCACCAGCGACGATAGCCTCAACCGGTCGTCGTGTGTGTCCGACGAGGTCACCGGATGCCCGACGACGGACCGGCGCCGGTCGTGATCCGCTCCCAGCCCGGCGCTACCTGTCCACGCCCGGGAACCCGCGGGCGCCGTAGCCGTAGCGGGGTGGAGCCGGGCGCGGCCCTGCCCGGTCGGGCTTCACCAGCCGGGACGGGCTGTCTTGCACACTCACCACGCCACGACCGAGGTCGAGCGCGGTCTGCGACCGCCACGCCCCGAACGCTTGATGAAGGTCGGCGGGGACGTCGATGCTGAGCCGGACGGTCGTGGGACGCCCGAAACCGGCACCGATCTGACGTACCTGGCCTGGTAGCTGCTGCTGGTTCATCCGGTCTGTTCGTGGTCGGGGCAGGTCGGGTCGGTGCATTCTCGCCAGCCGAGGAACTCCCCCGGGGCCAACCACGCCGGGGCCGCGGTGGCGGCATAGAGGCCTTCGACCTGGGCGATGCTCATGTCCAGGTCATAGCAGACCGTCGGATCGGCGGCGAGCCGCCCGAACGCGGTCTTCGCGATCCGGGCGGCGAAACCGATCGCGGTCTGCGGGGACCGAGCGATCACGACCGTCGCCAGGCCGACACCGAGACCGGTGACGAGGTCGGCTTTCGTCCCGACCAGCTTCCCGTTGTGCTCGCGTTGCTGGCGGCGCATCGCGGTCCGTAACGGCGCCGCGATCGCTGTCGCGACCTGCGGCGACACCTCAAGGAGTTGCATCACGCAATGAAAACTCTTCGCCACCAGCGCACCCCCCATAGGTCCAGGTCCAGGATAGTCCGATTCATGCCGCGCTAGTCGATCTTGCGGGTGCTGGTCTGGAGGCCGTCGGCGCCGACGACCCTGCTGGCGAGACGTTCGACCTCGGCGGCGGTGAACCGGTCAGGCAACGCGACCGGGAGAAGCCGGAAACCGTCACGGATCGTGTTCAGCGCGGTCGCCAGCCCGGCGACATGGTTACGGGCGACGACGTCGATCTCCACGCTGAGCAGGTCACGGTCATGGCCGTGACGAGCCGGATTCAGAATGACCGCAGCAACCGCACGGGACAGCACACCACGCCACAACAGCCCGATGAAGTGCTCACCCAGGACCTCCGCCGCCCCGGGAAGGTCCTTCCCCGGCAGATCGAAATCCTGACGACAGACGACCAACACCCTGCTCACGCCCACCGGCCTCATCGTCCTTACCGCGCCGACCGCCGCGGCCCCGGCTCCCAACACGGAACCTCGGTGATGTCCCGGATCGCCCACTTCAGCTGCGGCGCCAACGCCTCCGGATCCCGAGCCCGCGCCCGCCGCGCCCGGTCCCGCTCCACAAACTCCCCCGCAACATCCTGAACCTGCCCCAACACATTCGGCGCACACCAATACATCACACCGACACACTCCAACTCCCGAGCACGACCACCACCGACGACAACAAACCCGCCACCATATCCGCCTCCCCATTCTTCGGCGGCGACTCCAAATAACGCGACCGCGTCTTCCGCGACAACTCCACCTCCACCAAAGCACGCCGCCCATCCGGAAAAACCTCAACCCCATCCGGCATATGCGGCACCGGCACACCACGCGGACGCCACCCCGTTAAATGCTGCAACGTCCGCTCCGACACCCACCGCCCCACATCCAAACCCACCCGATGAAACCGCACCGCCGCCACCGCACGAACATGCCCCGACACCGTCTGCCGCGGCCGCCACCCCGGCACATCCCACCCAACAACTCCCGCACCAACGTCCGCGACGGCCACACCCACATCGCCCCCGCATCCACCTTCCCCGTACACACCCACCCCGCACGCCGCCACCGACCCACCACCGCATGCGCCGCCTGCGCCGACACCCCCAACACACTCGACAACAAATCCAGAGGCAACCCATACTGATGCGCAGCAATCTCCAACAAACCCGTATCCCGCGCCGTCAACACCACCGAACCCGCATCCCGACGCCGCGCACGCACCCGCTCACCGACTTCACCCAACACCACAACCACCCTTTCCTGCTACCCATCCGAAATATTCCACCAACAACATCGCACACCACCGAGGCGTCAGCGAGACGAACAACCCCACCCGCCGCAAAAGATCACCACCCAACCCGACCACCCCGATAAACCGAGGATTTGACTACGCCGATGCGCAGCGAGACGAACAACCCACCTACGAACAGATACACCCAACCCAACCCAACCACCACCATCCCCACAGTCTGTTGACTTTGACCTTGACCTTGCTTTTTTAAAGGCATTGAACTTCGTACTAGAACACTGGGGTCACTCCGTGACCCGGTCGGGCTGGGGGGCCGGGGCCCGACACCACCCCCGGCCGTCAGCGAAGCAGGCTGGGGGTGGTGTCGGGCCCGGCCCCCAGCCCGACACACTAGACCAGCAGGTCACACCAGCGAAACGGCCTCGCCCATCAGCAGAAAACCCTCAACGCCGCTTCCCAGGAGCTTCCAGCCGCTTCAAAGCCGCATCAAAGCCCCTCAGCGCCGCCGACACGCCCCCCAGCACCGCCACGGCCGGACATCTGCCAGCACGTCAACACCCCGGAGGGCAGGCAGGGCCCCGGCAAAGTCGCGATAGGCGGCGGTAGTCGCCCCACGCGGCCTTCTGATTGCCGCGCTGCACCTGCCCGGGACCAGCTATAGCGCCGAGCGGCGGCGCAGCTGCGCCGCTTGTCACGGCTCGCCACAAGATCATCTAACGACTTTGCCGGGGCCCTGGGAGGGCAGGCACCAAGAACGCCGGGAAACGACCATGCCCGCCGCGAAGCCAAGCACCGACCGCCAAGAAAAGACACTGTCTCAGCACGAACACTGCTTCAGTACCGAAAAAAGACGCTGCTGCGTCGCTTCCCGTCCTCGCCCTCCCAAGGCGGGCTGCGGTCCGGATCGACTTGCCAACGAACTGGCCGATACCGCTTCACAACGAGCGCCACCGCGAAACCCGCAGCACCGACAGAGTGAACTATCCACCCCCGCAGGAAACGCGGCACCCAACCCCGGACCGCAGCCCTCTCCCCGGCTCACCACCGCACACAGAAACAACTCACCAATACCGCATTAAAACCCCGACACTGAACGGCAACTCCAGGCCGTGATCTACCAGCAACCGATTCACGTCGGCGCGCGTGAGCGACTCACCGTCCTTCAATGCATAGAACGCCATCTTCTCGACATCAGCCATGAACGCCGGATGCGCGGCACACCAATCCTTGACCTTCAGCTTCACCGCGGCCCGCTGCTTCTTTTTCTTCGGCGAAACGACGTGTAGCCATGCGCTCGATGCGCGTTCTGCGCCGACCTATAGCCGTAACCCTGCGCGTCATCGATAACCTCGCCGGTAGCGACATCGACAACGACATACCGCAAATCCCGGCCACGCGACAACACAGTACTGATAACCACCTTCACGCCGCGACTAACGCCATTCTCGGGACTCACCCGACCTCCCGCTCACAACGCGGGCAGGCCCGCCCAGGACAGATGTCGTCGCCGCACACCTCACACTCGACGAGCTCACCCACCACCCTCAACACACCACCCTCCAGTTCCACATCCCCGTCGTTACCCATCGAGTTCTCCTCGCGCCGAGAAAGGTCGACAACCTGGTAACGACCCCGCACCACACGAATAATCCGGCCATAGCCGATCAGCGCATCCAGCGCGTCATGCACCGCAGCTTTCGACGCGGTCACAGCATCGACCAACGCCCCGGTCGTCGCCGTCCCGGCCGCGATGAGGGCGAGGACTTCGGCCTGCACCGGGGACAACACCACCTCTGCCGGTTCCACCGGAGCGGCAGACTCGCCGCCGGCCTCGACGCCGCGGCTCCCCCAGGGAGCCCGGCGGCCCCCCCGACCGGGCGGGACGACGACAGCGGCTCCACCAGCGCCGCTGTCGTCGTCGCCGAGAGTGTGGGTGGCGCCCAGCCCACCGACCTGCCACCGCCCGTTCACGGGCGGGCCGAGGACGCTGGTGACCGCCGCCGCGTCGAGTGGATGCAGCTCCGGCTGGTTGAAGTAGCGGTCGAACGCGGTCGAGGCGGTCAACTCCGGCGCCGGCAGACCCTTACCGACCATCCGGGCCGCGTCCGCGTCGCTGGGCAGCCAGTCCCAGCGCACCGGGGCATCCAAATGGGCGTGCACAGCCATCCCGGGCACCGGGCGCCGCGCGCCCCATCATTGAGCGGGAGCTCCGCCGGGTCGAACAGCAGGCCGGGTACCAGGTCCGAGGACGACTTCGAGTTCGTGCGGAACGCGATCACCTGGGAGGCGAACGCCGAGCGGGCGTGGTCTCCGCCCCAGGCGCCCTGGCCCTGGGACTGGTTGAGCCCGACCAGCCAGATGCCCAGGGCGCGGACGGTGTTGACGGTCTCGGTCCACAGGGCGGCGACCTTCGGATCGTGCGCGACGAACGAGTACTCGTCGTGCAGGAACATCCACCCAGGAACCAGCCTGCTGGGGAAGATCAGGTCCGAGCCGGCCTCGGCGGCGATCTGGGCGCGCGCGGCCAGGATCGCGGTCACCAGCCGCGGTAGGGCCAGCACGTTCTGTTTACCGATGACCGCGACCCGCGCCCGCGCCGCGAGAGCAGTCGAGGAATTCCCTTCGGGTCGGCATAGAGCAGGTTCAGCACACCGGTCGACAACGCCGCGGTGGTCAGGATGTTCGTCGCCCCGGACTTCCCGCCCCCGGTCGACCCGACGACCGCGGTCGGCACCGTCCCCGCCGTCATCCCACATGAGCACATCGACTTCACCGGAGCCGTCGATCGAGCGCCCGACACCTGTGATGACGCCGTCGACGACCCGCGGGCAGGTGAACAGCCGGGTGTCGGCGACCGGGTCGGTGTGAATGATCGTCAACCGCGCCCGGTTGCGCGCCGGCCCGCGCCGACCTGGGGCGAACAGGACCCGCTCAGCGTCGACGCCGAGCCCCCCAGCCAGCTTCGACCGATGCGCCACCAGGTCGTCCAGGGTGTGCACGCCCGGCCGCAGCACCACATCGAAGCTCGTCGTGAACTGGTCATCGGCGCGGCCGGTCAACCGCGACCCCGCCACCTTCCCGTCCTTGGAACCATTCGTCTCCGCCCACGCCCGACACAACGCATCCAGATCCGGGTCCCGCGGCGCCGGCGGCGGCACCACCGGCGCCGCCAACGCCGCCGTCCGCGGCCCGATCGGATGCACCCGCCACCAACGGGCACCCACCGCCGTCGACCCGAGCACCGCGGCCGCGCCCAGCAACGGCGACGGCCCGGCAGCAGCCAGCTGCCAGGCCAGGGCCGAGGCCCCGGCGGTTCCGGCGGCCAGCTCGGGCCACCACCGCCCGACCGCGCTGCGGTAACGGGCCGCGACCACCGCCGCCGCACCCACCGGCACCACCGCCGCCGGGCCGCCAACACCGCCGGACCCACATCCGCTACTGCCGCGGCTCCGGCGCCGAGCCAGTGCCCACCCATCCCAGCCACACCACCGACCGCAGCCGGAACCCACGGCCACCGACGACGCCGGTTCCGATCCGCCACCAGCACCCGACGCGCGTTCTCCGCCCGATCCCGACCCTCAGCGACATCGGCCGAGGCGACACCAGTCGGGACGACCGCGCTCTTCAACCGCGACCAGAACACCGCCGCCGCCCCCGCCCCCACGCCGGATACTGTCGTCGTGTCGGCGACACCACCGTCGACAGCACCGCTACCGCGGGCGGTCTGGCGGGCCTGCGCCCGCGCCTCGGCCCGCTCCGCCGCGACCCGAGCGGCATGTTCGAACCGCGTCTTCCGCGTGATCGTCTGCGTGGGCTTCGTCGAACGGGCCATGACCGGCCTCCCTTCCTGTTTTCTCTGCTGGTCAGAACCGTGCTGATGGAGTCGCTGATGCGCCCGGAGCGCCCGCCCACACCACTCGTGGTGTGGGCGGACTCCGAACCCCCAACCGGTGGTCCGTGCCCAGCGACGCCCTTCGACGCCCGAGCGATCATGTGATTGGCGGTGAGGGCGTCACGCACGATCGCCCCGCCCACACCGATCCGCTCCGCGGCAAGGGCGAGGTTGTCGATCACCGCCCCGACATGCGTGCCCGCACCGTCGAGACCGTCGAGGCCGGTCCAGCCATGACCTTCGAACTCGTCCACCAGGCCCCGGTGGGTGCCGAGCAGCTGTTCCAATCCGACGCCGCGTCCCGCAACGCCGCCGAGGCGAACTCGAAGTTCCCGTCCCCGTCCAATGCCGCCATCCCGTCATCTCCACTCTGTTCTGTGTCTGTGTGTGCTGGTCAGGTGCCGATTCAGAGGACAGCGTGCGGGCCCGGCACGAACGGCGCCTGGTCGTAGGCGTCCCGCCCGCGGTCGCCCTGGGCGCGCATCTGCTCGGCCAGCCCCGATACAAGCCCTCGGCGGCGTTCAAACCCGACAGCGAGTCGCCCAGCGGGCCGGTGACCTGGTCGCCCCAGCCGTCCCGGCCAGCCGATCGGTGAACGCCGACAGCTGCGTCTGGTAGACGCCACACGCCTCCGCCGCGGCGATCAACCGGGCAACAGCGGCCTCATACATGCCATTTCCTCCAGAAACAGTAGAAGTAGTCGTGCTGGACACCGACCCGGAAGACGGCGACGGGGACGTGCCCGCCACGAGACCCACGTCCGGTCAGCGGCGGCGTCGGGGAGGTCATCGGGTCGTCGAGGTCGACGACCCCGTCCGCCGCCGGGCGGGCCGCTGGAACCTGCTCGTCCGCAGGCGGGGCGGGCAGGCCGGGATCATCGGTCGCCACGACAGTCCCCGCCCGACGCCCCGGCGGCGGGGCGGGTGGCCTGCCGCCGCCGGCCCCACAGCTCCGGGTCCGCCGCAGCCGAGGGCCCGACGCCCCGGGCCCATCGCCCGCGCCGCCGGCGCCGCTGGCGCTGGTGGCCGGGTGCAGGCCGCGGGCCTGCGCCCAGCGGGCCCGCGCCCGATCAGCCCGCTCCATACGACGCTGCTGGACCGCCCGCCACCGCTCATCCCGCCCGGGGGCGGTCTCGTCGAACCACGCGCGGCGCCGCGCCGCCCGGTGCTCGCCGCGGTGCTGCGCGGCCCGGCACGCCTCCGCCCACCGGGAGGCCACGAGCAGCCCGAACGCGCCCCGCCCGGT
>NZ_JAHLJA010000248.1:0-28477 GCF_020496245.1 Pseudonocardia sp. ICBG601
CCTGCGGCGCGACCGGGAAACACAGGTGTCGCGCACGAGCGGGTCGCCGGCGTTCACAGGTCGCCTCCGGCGACCTCGGAACAGCAAGTTCTCCTTGCCGGTGACCCGCTTGAACTCCTTGATCAGCTCCTTGGTCACCCGGACCTCGTCGCCGGGCGTTGATCCGGTGCACGGTGGAGATCAGCAGCTCGACCAGCGTGTCGGTGATCTCCGTTCCCGGCAGTGCAACAACGCCGCCAGCAGGGCCAGCGTCACCTCAGGCGCGTGTCCGCGCAGGTGGCTGGGCGCCTCGACCGCCGCCCGCGCCCGCCAGGCGGCGACCACCTTCGGGGCGATGTCGGCGAACACGCCGGCTGACAGGCCGACCGCCCGTACCGCTTCCAGCTTGGCGATCTCGGTCAACATCGTGTTCAGGCTGACGTTGCCCGGATCGGACCGGATCGAGGCCAGCACCGCCGGCCCGTCACCGTCCCCGCCGGGTTGGCCGTCGTCATCGGCACCGGCCGCGACCAAGGCGAACAGCCGAACGCGCACCGCCTCGGATAAGCGGATCGCCACCCGTGCGAACAGCAGCTCCTCGCCGCGGTGCAGCGCCGAGCGCACGATCCGGTCGACGCGGCCGCCGGTGGGCGGCTCGATACGTTCCTCCCGGCACCGGTCCAGCAGCTGGTCACGGACACGTTCAGCGCCGCGCTCGGTCTGGGTGACGGTGGTGACCAGCCACTCGGTGAGCTTGTCGGCGTCGGCGACGCTGCACTCCCGGAACCCCAGTGTCCGGCGAATCTGGCTGCGATGGAACTCGATCGTGCGGCCGGACCAGTCGTAGAACGCCAGCTCGGTCACCGGCACACCGACCTGCCGGGCCACGTAGTCCACAGCGGCGTCGGGGATCTCGCTCCGGCTGCGGGGAAACCGGCCGTGCTCGGTGTAAAAGCGCAGCAACACCGCGAACCCGAGCCGCGTCGCGCCACGCTTGCCGGCCACCATCGCCAGCTCGGCCTCGACCAGCGTCCACCGATCGATCAGTTCGTCCTGACCCAGCTCACGCGCCACGCACGGACGCTACTCCCACCCCCCGGACACCGCCGCGACCAGAGATTCAGGGTCAAGCCCCCAGCGCTCGTTTGCGGCTGATGACACGATCCTTACCGGCACCCCAACTTCGGGCGCACCACATCAGCGAACGCACCACCATCAGAAAAACCAGGTGCGGAGCCATCGCCGGACTCGGTGGTGTCGGTGCTCCAGAACGCCGCCGGCGGTGCCGCTGGTTCCGGCGTCTCGACCGCTGGGCGCGCCGGCCGCTCGCCCGGATCCTCGGGACCCGATGCTCCGGCCGCCGGCGGCTCGGCCGCGGTCGGCGTACCGGGAACCGCCCACGCCGCTGCATCTCCGGTCAGCCACGACGGCGTCTTGTCCGATGTCGAGGTCTCCGACGGCGGCACGTGGTTACTACTCGCGCTCACCGGTCACCCACCTCGTTACCGGTGGTCCCGGTGAGCAGACCGGGATCGACGACCAGACGACCGTCCTCCGGAGCACGTGTGACGGGCACCGTCATCCGCACCCAGCACGCCTCACCAGCGGCCCAGGCCGCGGCCGTCTCCGGCGGGACACACGACCGCCCGACCATCCCCGGCACCGCCGCCACCTCCCCAACCTCCGAACCATCGACAGGCCCGGCGCCGGCGGTGTCGACGCGGACATACGGCGTGGCGCGGACGACGACCTCGACGAACACCACCGTGTCCGACCGCCGATACAACCGCCCCGGCAACGGGGAATCCGCACGCTGACGGCCCGCACCGGCCCAGCCCCACGTACACGCCTGCGCGTCCGCGAGAACTTCGCGCAGGACCTCGGCCCGCCGCCACGGCACGTCCTCATCGAACGACTGGAAATCGCAGGCGAAGCGGCCGGCGAACGCCGACGCCTCCACATCCGACACCGGCTCCCACGACCGCACCGACCGCGTAAACGACGACCCAGCGGCCGCACGGACAAGTGAGCGTCCGGGGCGGGCCTGCGGTTCTGGCAGCGGGATCTCCTCGTCGAACTTGATGTCCGGGGTCGCGAGCTCGACATGTTCACCGGCGTCTGGCGTCGCAGAGCCACAGGGAGCAACAGGCGTTTGGTACGGCCCGGCCGTCCGGACCGCTTGCGAGCGCCGCGAGGTAATGGCGTATACCGATGCTGTCGCTGGTCGAGGGCCTAAGCGGTCCCGGGCAGCGAGCCCCGGGGCTACCTGCCACGGAGCGGAATCCGCCGCAGCTCCTGGCTCGGGGCGAGACCGACGAGGCATCACGGCCTTCCTTCTGCATCCGATCAAGCTGACTACGAACACTGTCTTGTGGGCACCATCCCCGCCTCAGACGGCCACGTGTTGACGGAGCAGCTGGCGTCGCCCGGCGCGCCAGCACACCATGACATCGAAGATTTTGCAACAGACCAGCCGTACAATCTTCGTTCTAGCTGTTCTAGCTGACACTCCGCTACGCTCTAGGTTCGGACCAGCGGCTTCCGGACCGCACCCCTCATGGCATCCATCAGCGGGGCCTTGTCTGGGCGCTGCCTCTTCCACTCGCCCGCGATGAGCTGGCCGACCCCTCGGTCGACCCACCACCGGCAGGAGGAGGAGGAGGAGGAGGAGGAGTGAGAGAAAATCAGTCGGACGAGACAGGCAGCCTAGCCCGGCGACTGGACAGGCTCTTTGAGGCGAACCGGCCACCCCGGGCTTTGAATCGGCGGTGGCGAAATAATGAGGTCGTATCGATCTGTCGTTCAAACGGATTCGATATATCCGAGTCGCACCTCAGTGAGCTCCGCCGAGGACTAAAAACGAATCCGACTAGCAAGACCCTGGGGGCGCTGGCTTGGTTCTTCGATGTTCGAGTTGGATATTTAATTGACTCGGACACGGATGAAGACGAACGAGAGCTGGGGCGTCGAGAGGCGGCGGCTCGCAGTGCGCTGGCCGCTGAAGAAGCGGCGAGAAGGCAGGAACGGGAGGCAGCGCTTGAGCTCCAGCAGGCCCTACGTAAATCTGGAATTACTCGACTTGCTCACCGAGGGTCTGGCGCCGCGCCGCAACATCGAGCGATGATGATGAGGGCACTCACGGAGGCATTGCTTGAGGAAGATCAAGACTCGCGCGATGGCTCCTGACGCGCCAATCGAGAGCGGCAAGGCCGCCTTCATATCCTGCCGTTCAGGTGATGACAGCACTCAATGGCCTGACATAAAGCGGTGGCAGCATGGCCTTATTTGTCCGACCCAAGAAGAGCTGCGGCAGCTCTGTCGTGAGCTGTTGAAAACACTGGGCCTCGTTCCACCGTTCACTGCATGGCAGTTCTGCCATCGCCTTAGCGAGAAACGTGGGCGCGTAATCAGCGTGGAGGCCCGCGACTTAGGGTGGGTCACCGCGATTGGACATCTGCTTCCTGGAAAACGCAGAGATCGCGTTTTACATGACTACCGAGCGCCAGTGCCCCAACAGGAACGAATCATTTATCATGAGTCCATGCACTCCTACCTAGGGCACACCGATCCAGGGAGCCCCCCTCTGATATGCGGATCATTAATTGGCGACGATGATACCGTTCCTGACGATGGCCGCTACTCGCAACTATGTGAATGGCAGGCTGAGACTTGTGCAGACGAGCTGGTTCGTCTAGCTCAGCTCCGACCTCAGCTGAACGAGTACGCAGACAACTCTCGCTGGAATCCGGAACAAGGAGTTGCGCCAGCCTTCGGCCTCACCCCGTTCAGCTGGAAAAACCGATGAAGTTCTGGTTCGAAATAATCACCGCATCCTTGGTGAGCGGCCTCGCCGTATGGTACTGGGTGCAGCTGCGACAGTATTCGCACGACGTAGCCTTCCGGTTACTTGTCGCAGCCATCACGGTCCTTGGGTTTACTCTCGCGACGGGCATCGATCTCCCAGTTTTCGAGAGGCTAAAAGAAGCCCTCAGCGTTGTCTCCTTTAGCAACATCGCCTGGGGCTTCATGTTCTATAGCTACTCAGTATATTTCATGCTGTGCCGAGCCAACGACCCAAACCAGGAGACACGCCAAAAGAACTACATTTACCGGCAAGCAGGGGTCGAGTTCGTGATCTGGCTCTGCTTCCTTGTTCCGGCGTTGGTTGCTCTACTGGATGGCCCACCTGGGTTCTGGGAGCAACCGCGAGATCCTGAATCACATCGCACCCTACGTAACGCTATCTACTACACCGGCGTGACTATCTATCCGATTGTTGCATGGTTTATCGGGACCCGCCGAGCGATCGCCTACAGGCGCCCGATCGCTCACACATGGACGCGTCACGCAAGTCTCGGTGTAGTGGTAGGCGTTTTCTTGATGGCGGCTATGAGTGCAATCAGTCTGACCCGCCAGATACTCTACATCGTGTACCCAGGGTCGCGTTGGCCAGCGATGCGCGACTGGTACAACACAGCTAGATTGAGCGGACAGATCATCCTGGCGTCCGCATTCGCAATTATTCCGATAGTCACATTCTGTCGTCGTCTTCAAGCATCGAGAGCTCACATACGAACAAGTCGGGACTTGCACGCTGACATCTCTTCTTTGTGGAGATGCATAGTGGCAGAATTTCCACATATTGAACTTAAGGATGTTCCCCACGATGAGCGGCTGAGTAGTCAACCCGCACCGCTCACTCGGATGCAGGACGAAATCTCTGACGGGCTCTCCTATCTAGCCAGTTGGTCCCGTGGCTCGATCACAGCTGCCGAATCGGTGGAGTCGCAGATTGCGCAGACACTCACTAGAAAGCGTGTTATCGAAGCGGCGCGCTGGGTGGACCCTGACGAGGCGGACTTCACTTATCGATACGAAATTCCACGATGGGAGCCCGAGTTCAGCTCCCCCGAGGAGCGGACCCAGTGGATGGCTCAGTTGTCTCGCGAATTGTCTAATCTCGGAGTTTTACAGAAAATGTCCACAGAGTCCCTGGGGGAGCGCTTTGCCGAGTACGACTAACCTGATAATCCACGACACTGCGCCAATCGTTGAAGGGGCTACGGTAGCTGAAACTTTACAGAACTCGATCGCATTAGCCCGCTTCGGCGATAGACACAGCTACCACCGCTATTGGACAGCAGAAACTCACGGGATGCGAGCTGTCGCGAGCTGCGCCCCTGCTGTCGTGTGCACGGCAGCAGCCGCCCAAACAAAGCGTATTCGGATAGGAGCCGCCGGCGTTCTTCTACCGAATCATCCAGAGCTCGTCATCTCGGAGCAATTCGGAACTATTGAAGCGCTGCATCCAAGGCGAGTCGACTTAGCGCTCGGGCGCTCACTCGGTGGGCCCGCAGCTGTTGCTTCAGCGATCAATCCGCATAGAACACAAGATATCGAATCGTTCAAGCTCCGAGTGCAGAATCTGCAAAACTACTTCGCTAATCAGTACCACAACGGAGTACGCTCAGTCACGGGATTTGGGCACCAGCCTCAGATGTGGGTCTTAGGGACCAATCCTGAAAGTGCTCAACTGGCAGCAGAGCTCCGGCTTGCATATGCTTTCGGTGGACACTTGCACTACGCGGCGATGGATTCAGCGATCGCCGCCTACCACGAGACTGCGGCTAAAGACAACGAATGGACTCCTCATGTAGCAGTATCGGTGGGAGTTATTGCTGCGAGCGATACTGCTACTGCTCAGTACCTCGCGGGATCCCATCGAATGAAAGTTATGCGCCGAAAGATTCATCAAGAAAGGATGCACCTGCCACACCCCGACAAGGCCGCTGGCCTCTCCCTGCGAAGCGCTGCGGAACGTCAGGCGTTCGAAGGTGCAACCGAAGGATACTGTGTTGGCGACATCGCCGCCGTTCGAGAACAACTCACTGGCTTGCGTGACAGAACGAAGGCAAACGAGCTCATCATCTCTACACCCATCTTTGATCATGAAGATCGGTTGAGATCTTACTCTTTAGTTGCAGAATCCATGAGAGGACTGTGACGCACCAAAATGCCGTTAAATACTCCGGCCGAAGGCCGAGTCGTGGTGACTGCTTACGTCGATCCGGTGTGCCCGTATGCGTGGGTCACGTCCCAGTGGCTACGAGACGTCGCCCGCGCCCGCCCTCTCGACCTGGACTTCCGGACGATGTCCCTCGCTGTGCTCAATCAGGACCCGGCCGATCCGCTGGAGCTGACGCGGGGATATGAGAGTGCGTGGCGCCCGGTCCGGGTCGCGGAAGCGATCGCCGCGACCCGCGGGCCCGAGCACCGTCACCGTTACTTCTACGAGTTCGGTCACCGCTATCACGACCTGCGGGAACGTCCCCGCGACACCGTCCTACGCGACACACTCGCCGCCCTTGACGCCATGACCCTCTACGGCGCCGCGGACGACCAGGTCTGGGACGAGGCGGTGACCGCCAGCCACCACGCTGCCCTGGACGGGGTCGGTGAGGACGTCGGCACTCCGATCGTGCGGATCAACGGGACAGGGATTTTCGGACCGGTCCTCACCACCGTCCCCGACACTGCACGTGGCGCGGCGATCTTCGATGCGGTCGCGACGTTGATCGCGCACCCGGAGTTCACCGAACTCAAGCGCACCCGAACGACGAGCAGCGATGAGTGACCTCGCGAAGGTGCTCGCGGCGCGGGCCCCGGACCTTCCGGACATCCCGTTGTTCGGTTCGGTGACGGTGGGTCAGGTGTTCGTGGCGGTCGCGGCGGTCGTGGTGCCCGCCACGGTGGTCGGGCATGTGCTGGTGTTGTGGGCGTGGGCCCGTGGCTGGGAACCGCGCCGGCTGCGCAACCTCGCCCTGGTCGTCGTGGCCGCTGCGGCGCTGGCCGGGCCGATCGTCGGCATGCTGCCCTGGTGGGGCCTGGAGCTGACGGCCTCGGCGGTGCGTCAGGCATGGGACGGCCACTACCTGCACGCTGGGATCGACTCCGCCGCGGCGACCGCCCCTCTGGTGGCGATCACGTCCTGGGTGTGGTGGCACCTCTACACCAAGCGGATGCGGTCCGGTGTCGCCCAGGCCGCCGGGGAACGTCACGTCCGCCGCCAGCTACACATCCGCGCCGGTGCGGCGGCCCGCCGCGCCCGCCGCGAGCGCATCCCGCTGGCCCACACCGACCGCACCGGCACACCCTCGGTTGTCCTCGGCCCACGTTATGACACCGTCCGCGCCCAGCCGGACCTGCTCACCGACACCCTGCGCCGGCGCGCCGCGCCGTGGTTACAGGTCCCGATGCCCGCGATCGCCCTCCACACTGTCTGCCTGGCCGAGACCGGCGCCGGGAAGACCACGATGCTGGTGCGCTGCTCAGCCAGCTGGGCCGAGATCACCTGGACCGCCTACAACCAGCAACAGCACGGCGCTGCGGGATCACGGCCGTTGGTGATCTTCCTGGCCGCGAAAGGCGGCCCCGACGCCGACACCGACGCCCACGAATGGGCCGACGCGATGGAAGACCTCGGCCTGCACCCGGACCGGATCGGCGTGTTCCCGTTCGAGACCCGGCTGAACATGTGGCGCATGCCCGCCACCCAGCTCCGCGCCGCCCTACACAAACTCGCGAAAACCGATCACCGCTTCTACGACGTCCTGCAACGCGGCCTACTCCACCTGATCATCGACGCACCCACCGAGAAGCCACCCGCGTCGTCGGCGGAGTTCCTGCAACGCCTCGACCCGGCCTGGCTCACGGCGGCGTGGGCGGGACATCCGGTCGAGGAACGCGCCATCGCCGCCCTGACCAAGACCACCGGCGGCGGCGCGGGCGCCTCATCGCTCGACAGCGACCTGTTGCTGTTCGCGGATTTGTTCCGCAGCATCGTCGGCGACTTCGACGCCGGCCAGCCCTTGTCGGACTTCGACGCCCTCTACGTCTCCGTCCCCGGCGCCACCGACCAGGTCGTCGCCGCCACGAAGACCGCCGTCCTCATCGAACTGCTCACCTACGAACTCGGTGTCGCTCACGACGGGCAACGCCGTCAGGTGTTGTTCGTCATCGACGAGTTCTCCGCGGTCTCCGGTGACACCGCAGGTGACGTCATCAACCTCGTCGAACGGCTGCGTTCCCTGGGCGGCTCGGTCATCGTGTCCGCCCAGTCCTATGAAGGCCTCGCCGACACCGAAGACCAACGCCGCCGCCTGCTGGGCGCGATGGGCGGCGGCGCCCTACTCGGCCGCACCAGCAACGCCGAACAACTCGCCGAGCGGTTCGGGACGCGGCTGGTCGACGAAGTCGGCTACCAACTCGACGGTGGCCGTATGACCGGTGTCGGCACCGTGCGCCGCCAGCACACCTACCTGCTCGACCCGAACCGGCTCCGACAGCTCCCCCGCCACCACCTCGCCTACGCCACACCCGACCAGGTCATCTACGGCGTCGTCGCCCCACTCGCCGCCTCGCCCGCGATCGTCGGCTCGCCGCGGCGGACCGCACCCACCAACGGCCCGGCACTGTCCCGGCGCCGACTCACCGCAGGCCAGGCCGCCGCGATCAACCGGCGGCTCCGCCGACCCGGCACCACGACCGGTAACGGCGCCCGGGCCACCGGCGGCGGAGATGGCCAGGCCCCGGACTGGACCGGGGACGACTGGACACACGACACCAGCAACGAGGACCCACGATGAGCCCGAGCCCGAGTGTCCATCCTGAACAGGCGCGGGCCGCCGCCGCGGCGCTGCTCGGTGTCCCCGCCGGCGCCTCACCTGAGCTGCTACGGACCGCGTGGCGGGCCGCCGCCCGCCATCACCACCCCGACCGGGGCGGCGACCCGGAACGGTTCATCGCCCTGACCAGCGCCTACGAACTACTCACCACACCACCAGCGCCACCGCGAGCAACTCCACACACGACGACACCGGCGGGGCCGGCGGGGCCGCGCGCGTCGGCGCCGGCCATCGGTGGGCTTCTGTTCCTACGGGCTTTCGGGCTGCTCGCTGCCGTCGGTGTCCTCACCGCTGGTGTCGCCCTGGTCGCCGCGCCGGTCGTGGCCGCGATGGTCGCGTTGCTGGGCGCGGTAGCGGCTGCCCACCATGTCTACCTGGCCGCCGCCCACGCTGAATCCCGCTCGCCGGTAAGCGGTCCCTGACTGTGGGGCGGGCGCCGTCCAGACCGCGCTTACTCCGACCGCGAAACAGGAACTCCGGCGCCCGCCACCAGCGACGATAGCCTCAACCGGTCGTCGTGTGTGTCCGACGAGGTCACCGGATGCCCGACGACGGACCGGCGCCGGTCGTGATCCGCTCCCAGCCCGGCGCTACCTGTCCACGCCCGGGGAACCCGCGGGCGCCGTAGCCGTAGCGGGGTGGAGCCGGGCGCGGCCCTGCCCGGTCGGGCTTCACCAGCCGGGACGGGCTGTCTTGCACACTCACCACGCCACGACCGAGGTCGAGCGCGGTCTGCGACCGCCACGCCCCGAACGCTTGATGAAGGTCGGCGGGGACGTCGATGCTGAGCCGGACGGTCGTGGGACGCCCGAAACCGGCACCGATCTGACGTACCTGGCCTGGTAGCTGCTGCTGGTTCATCCGGTCTGTTCGTGGTCGGGGCAGGTCGGGTCGGTGCATTCTCGCCAGCCGAGGAACTCCCCCGGGGCCAACCACGCCGGGGCCGCGGTGGCGGCATAGAGGCCTTCGACCTGGGCGATGCTCATGTCCAGGTCATAGCAGACCGTCGGATCGGCGGCGAGCCGCCCGAACGCGGTCTTCGCGATCCGGGCGGCGAAACCGATCGCGGTCTGCGGGGACCGAGCGATCACGACCGTCGCCAGGCCGACACCGAGACCGGTGACGAGGTCGGCTTTCGTCCCGACCAGCTTCCCGTTGTGCTCGCGTTGCTGGCGGCGCATCGCGGTCCGTAACGGCGCCGCGATCGCTGTCGCGACCTGCGGCGACACCTCAAGGAGTTGCATCACGCAATGAAAACTCTTCGCCACCAGCGCACCCCCCATAGGTCCAGGTCCAGGATAGTCCGATTCATGCCGCGCTAGTCGATCTTGCGGGTGCTGGTCTGGAGGCCGTCGGCGCCGACGACCCTGCTGGCGAGACGTTCGACCTCGGCGGCGGTGAACCGGTCAGGCAACGCGACCGGGAGAAGCCGGAAACCGTCACGGATCGTGTTCAGCGCGGTCGCCAGCCCGGCGACATGGTTACGGGCGACGACGTCGATCTCCACGCTGAGCAGGTCACGGTCATGGCCGTGACGAGCCGGATTCAGAATGACCGCAGCAACCGCACGGGACAGCACACCACGCCACAACAGCCCGATGAAGTGCTCACCCAGGACCTCCGCCGCCCCGGGAAGGTCCTTCCCCGGCAGATCGAAATCCTGACGACAGACGACCAACACCCTGCTCACGCCCACCGGCCTCATCGTCCTTACCGCGCCGACCGCCGCGGCCCCGGCTCCCAACACGGAACCTCGGTGATGTCCCGGATCGCCCACTTCAGCTGCGGCGCCAACGCCTCCGGATCCCGCGCCCGCGCCCGCCGCGCCCGGTCCCGCTCCACAAACTCCCCCGCAACATCCTGAACCTGCCCCAACACATTCGGCGCACACCAATACATCACACCGACACACTCCAACTCCCGAGCACGACCACCACCGCCGACAACAAACCCGCCACCATATCCGCCTCCCCATTCTTCGGCGGCGACTCAAATAGCGTGACCGCGTTTTCCGCGACAACTCCACCTCCACCAAAGCGCGCCGCCCATCCGGAAAAACCTCAACCCCATCCGGCATATGCGGCACCGGCACACCACGCGGACGCCACCCCGTTAAATGCTGCAACGTCCGCTCCGACACCCACCGCCCCACATCCAAACCCACCCGATGAAACCGCACCGCCGCCACCGCACGAACATGCCCCGACACCGTCTGCCGCGGCCGCCACCCCGGCACATCCCACCCCAACAACTCCCGCACCAACGTCCGCGACGGCCACACCCACATCGCCCCCGCATCCACCTTCCCCGTACACACCCACCCCGCACGCCGCCACCGACCCACCACCGCATGCGCCGCCTGCGCCGACACCCCCAACACACTCGACAACAAATCCAGAGGCAACCCATACTGATGCGCAGCAATCTCCAACAAACCCGTATCCCGCGCCGTCAACACCACCGAACCCGCATCCCGACGCCGCGCACGCACCCGCTCACCGACTTCACCCAACACCACAACCACCCTTTCCTGCTACCCATCCGAAATATTCCACCAACAACATCGCACACCACCGAGGCGTCAGCGAGACGAACAACCCCACCCGCCGCAAAAGATCACCACCCAACCCGACCACCCCGATAAACCGAGGATTTGACTACGCCGATGCGCAGCGAGACGAACAACCCACCTACGAACAGATACACCCAACCCAACCCAACCACCACCATCCCCACAGTCTGTTGACTTTGACCTTGACCTTGCTTTTTTAAAGGCATTGAACTTCGTACTAGAACACTGGGGTCACTCCGTGACCCGGTCGGGCTGGGGGGCCGGGGCCCGACACCACCCCCGGCCGTCAGCGAAGCAGGCTGGGGGTGGTGTCGGGCCCCGGCCCCCCAGCCCGACACACTAGACCAGCAGGTCACACCAGCGAAACGGCCTCGCCCATCAGCAGAAAACCCTCAACGCCGCTTCCCAGGAGCTTCCAGCCGCTTCAAAGCCGCATCAAAGCCCCTCAGCGCCGCCGACACGCCCCCCAGCACCGCCACGGCCGGACATCTGCCAGCACGTCAACACCCCCGGAGGGCAGGCAGGGCCCCGGCAAAGTCGCGATAGGCGGCGGTAGTCGCCCCACGCGGCCTTCTGATTGCCGCGCTGCACCTGCCCGGGACCAGCTATAGCGCCGAGCGGCGGCGCAGCTGCGCCGCTTGTCACGGCTCGCCACAAGATCATCTAACGACTTTGCCGGGGCCCTGGGAGGGCAGGCACCAAGAACGCCGGGAAACGACCATGCCCGCCGCGAAGCCAAGCACCGACCGCCAAGAAAAGACACTGTCTCAGCACGAACACTGCTTCAGTACCGAAAAAAGACGCTGCTGCGTCGCTTCCCGTCCTCGCCCTCCCAAGGCGGGCTGCGGTCCGGATCGACTTGCCAACGAACTGGCCGATACCGCTTCACAACGAGCGCCACCGCGAAACCCGCAGCACCGACAGAGTGAACTATCCACCCCCGCAGGAAACGCGGCACCCAACCCCGGACCGCAGCCCTCTCCCCGGCTCACCACCGCACACAGAAACAACTCACCAATACCGCATTAAAACCCCGACACTGAACGGCAACTCCAGGCCGTGATCTACCAGCAACCGATTCACGTCGGCGCGCGTGAGCGACTCACCGTCCTTCAATGCATAGAACGCCATCTTCTCGACATCAGCCATGAACGCCGGATGCGCGGCACACCAATCCTTGACCTTCAGCTTCACCGCGGCCCGCTGCTTCTTTTTCTTCGGCGAAACCGACGTGTAGCCATGCGCTCGATGCGCGTTCTGCGCCGACCTATAGCCGTAACCCTGCGCGTCATCGATAACCTCGCCGGTAGCGACATCGACAACGACATACCGCAAATCCCGGCCACGCGACAACACAGTACTGATAACCACCTTCACGCCGCGACTAACGCCATTCTCGGGACTCACCCGACCTCCCGCTCACAACGCGGGCAGGCCCGCCCAGGACAGATGTCGTCGCCGCACACCTCACACTCGACGAGCTCACCACCCTCAACGACACCACCCTCCAGTTCCACATCCCCGTCGTTACCCATCGAGTTCTCCTCGCGCCGAGAAAGGTCGACAACCTGGTAACGACCCCGCACCACACGAATAATCCGGCCATAGCCGATCAGCGCATCCAGCGCGTCATGCACCGCAGCTTTCGACGCGGTCACAGCATCGACCAACGCCCCGGTCGTCGCCGTCCCGGCCGCGATGAGGGCGAGGACTTCGGCCTGCACCGGGGACAACACCACCTCTGCCGGTTCCACCGGAGCGGCAGACTCGCCGCCGGCCTCGACGCCGCGGCTCCCCCAGGGAGCCCGGCGGCCCCCCCGACCGGGCGGGACGACGACAGCGGCTCCACCAGCGCCGCTGTCGTCGTCGCCGAGAGTGTGGGTGGCGCCCAGCCCACCGACCTGCCACCGCCCGTTCACGGGCGGGCCGAGGACGCTGGTGACCGCCGCCGCGTCGAGTGGATGCAGCTCCGGCTGGTTGAAGTAGCGGTCGAACGCGGTCGAGGCGGTCAACTCCGGCGCCGGCAGACCCTTACCGACCATCCGGGCCGCGTCCGCGTCGCTGGGCAGCCAGTCCCAGCGCACCGGGGCATCCAAATGGGCGTGCACAGCCATCCCGGGCACCGGGCGCCGCGGCCGCCCATCATTGAGCGGGAGCTCCGCCGGGTCGAACAGCAGGCCGGGTACCAGGTCCGAGGACGACTTCGAGTTCGTGCGGAACGCGATCACCTGGGAGGCGAACGCCGAGCGGGCGTGGTCTCCGCCCCAGGCGCCCTGGCCCTGGGACTGGTTGAGCCCGACCAGCCAGATGCCCAGGGCGCGGACGGTGTTGACGGTCTCGGTCCACAGGGCGGCGACCTTCGGATCGTGCGCGACGAACGAGTACTCGTCGTGCAGGAACATCCACCCAGGAACCAGCCTGCTGGGGAAGATCAGGTCCGAGCCGGCCTCGGCGGCGATCTGGGCGCGCGCGGCCAGGATCGCGGTCACCAGCCGCGGTAGGGCCAGCACGTTCTGTTTACCGATGACCGCGACCCGCGCCCGCGCCGCGAGAGCAGTCGAGGAATTCCCCTTCGGGTCGGCATAGAGCAGGTTCAGCACACCGGTCGACAACGCCGCGGTGGTCAGGATGTTCGTCGCCCCGGACTTCCCGCCCCCGGTCGACCCGACGACCGCGGTCGGCACCGTCCCGCCGTCATCCCACATGAGCACATCGACTTCACCGGAGCCGTCGATCGAGCGCCCGACACCTGTGATGACGCCGTCGACGACCCGCGGGCAGGTGAACAGCCGGGTGTCGGCGACCGGGTCGGTGTGAATGATCGTCAACCGCGCCCGGTTCGCGCCGGCCCCGCGCCGACCTGGGGCGAACAGGACCCGCTCAGCGTCGACGCCGAGCCCCCCAGCCAGCTTCGACCGATGCGCCACCAGGTCGTCCAGGGTGTGCACGCCCGGCCGCAGCACCACATCGAAGCTCGTCGTGAACTGGTCATCGGCGCGGCCGGTCAACCGCGACCCCGCCACCTTCCCGTCCTTGGAACCATTCGTCTCCGCCCACGCCCGACACAACGCATCCAGATCCGGGTCCCGCGGCGCCGGCGGCGGCACCACCGGCGCCGCCAACGCCGCCGTCCGCGGCCCGATCGGATGCACCCGCCACCAACGGGCACCCACCGCCGTCGACCCGAGCACCGCGGCCGCGCCCAGCAACGGCGACGGCCCGGCAGCAGCCAGCTGCCAGGCCAGGGCCGAGGCCCCGGCGGTTCCGGCGGCCAGCTCGGGCCACCACCGCCCGACCGCGCTGCGGTAACGGGCCGCGACCACCGCCGCCGCACCCACCGGCACCACCGCCGCCGGGCCCGCCAACACCGCCGGACCCACATCCGCTACTGCCGCGGCTCCGGCGCCGAGCCAGTGCCCACCCATCCCAGCCACACCACCGACCGCAGCCGGAACCCACGGCCACCGACGACGCCGGTTCCGATCCGCCACCAGCACCCGACGCGCGTTCTCCGCCCGATCCCGACCCTCAGCGACATCGGCCGAGGCGACACCAGTCGGGACGACCGCGCTCTTCAACCGCGACCAGAACACCGCCGCCGCCCCCGCCCCCACGCCGGATACTGTCGTCGTGTCGGCGACACCACCGTCGACAGCACCGCTACCGCGGGCGGTCTGGCGGGCCTGCGCCCGCGCCTCGGCCCGCTCCGCCGCGACCCGAGCGGCATGTTCGAACCGCGTCTTCCGCGTGATCGTCTGCGTGGGCTTCGTCGAACGGGCCATGACCGGCCTCCCTTCCTGTTTTTCTGCTGGTCAGAACCGTGCTGATGGAGTCGCTGATGCGCCCGGAGCGCCCGCCCACACCACTCGTGGTGTGGGCGGGACTCCGAACCCACCAACCGGTCAGCCGTGGCCCAGCGACGCCTTCGACGCCCGAGCGATCATGTGATTGGCGGTGAGGGCGTCACGCACGATCGCCCCGCCCACACCGATCCGCTCCGCGGCAAGGGCGAGGTTGTCGATCACCGCCCCGACATGCGTGCCCGCACCGTCGAGACCGTCGAGGCCGGTCCAGCCATGACCTTCGAACTCGTCCACCAGGCCCCGGTGGGTGCCGAGCAGCTGTTCCAAATCCGACGCCGCGTCCCGCAACGCCGCCGAGGCGAACTCGAAGTTCCCGTCCCCGTCCAATGCCGCCATCCCCGTCATCTCCACTCTGTTCTGTGTCTGTGTGTGCTGGTCAGGTGCCGATTCAGAGGACAGCGTGCGGGCCCGGCACGAACGGCGCCTGGTCGTAGGCGTCCCGCCCGCGGTCGCCCTGGGCGCGCATCTGCTCGGCCAGCCCCCGATACAAGCCCTCGGCGGCGTTCAAACCCGACAGCGAGTCGCCCAGCGGGCCGGTGACCTGGTCGCCCCAGCCGTCCCCGGCCAGCCGATCGGTGAACGCCGACAGCTGCGTCTGGTAGACGCCACACGCCTCCGCCGCGGCGATCAACCGGGCAACAGCGGCCTCATACATGCCATTTCCTCCAGAAACAGTAGAAGTAGTCGTGCTGGACACCGACCCGGAAGACGGCGACGGGGACGTGCCCGCCACGAGACCCACGTCCGGGTCAGCGGCGGCGTCGGGGAGGTCATCGGGGTCGTCGAGGTCGACGACCCCGTCCGCCGCCGGGCGGGCCGCTGGAACCTGCTCGTCCGCAGGCGGGGCGGGCAGGCCGGGATCATCGGTCGCCACGACAGTCCCGCCCGACGCCCCGGCGGCGGGGCGGGTGGCCTGCCGCCGCCGGCCCCACAGCTCCGGGTCCGCCGCAGCCGAGGGCCCGGACGCCCCGGGCCCATCGCCCGCGCCGCCGGCGCCGCTGGCGCTGGTGGCCGGGTGCAGGCCGCGGGCCTGCGCCCAGCGGGCCCGCGCCCGATCAGCCCGCTCCATACGACGCTGCTGGACCGCCCGCCACCGCTCATCCCGCCCGGGGGCGGTCTCGTCGAACCACGCGCGGCGCCGCGCCGCCCGGTGCTCGCCGCGGTGCTGCGCGGCCCGGCACGCCTCCGCCCACCGGGAGGCCACGAGCAGCCCGAACGCGCCCCGCCCGGTCGGGCGCCCCGAGCTGGTGCGGGCACCGCCGGCGTTCTCGTGACGCATCCGGGCCCGCGCCAGACCCGGCGGCTCCTTACCGTTGCTGTAGGCGGCGGTATCGGTACGGCCCTTCGTCACGAAGAACGCCACCACCACACACGTCAGAAAAAACGCCTCCACCAGCCCCGCCCTCCTTCTTCTCTAGCGTCGTATCGGCACACGACTAGAACCGGCGACGGCGTCATCAGGTCAGCGATGCGGCAACGGCGGCGATGAAGGTGTCGGCTGCGCTGTAGAGGCGCGGCACACCGGCCAGCACGGTGCCGACCAGGGCGAGAGCGGCGACGACCAGCAACGACTTCGTCCGCGTCGCCGCCGTGATCCCCGAACCGCGCAGCCGCGAATACGCCCACAGGCCCGCACCAGCAGCGACCGCGCCGACCGCCGACACCCCAACGAGGTGGGCGGTGGCCTGACCGGCCCCGGTCAGCGCGCCACCGGACAGGGCGGTGAACAGACCGCCGAACCATCCCGCGCTGGCGCCGCCGACACCGAACCCGCCGACCACCGCGAGGACGGCGGCGACCTTCTCCCAATCCACACCCTGACCAGGCACATCCAGATAGACCAGGACGACCGCCAGGACCAGCGCCAAAGCACCGAGCGTGAGCATCGAACTCGGAACGAACATCGACCACGACATCAACGATCACCGTCCTTTCAGAACGCGCAGGCGAGTAGAGCGACAACGACAACCGTGATCACGAACCCGGACGGCTTGTCCCGGACCACGTTCGCCACCCAATCCAGCGGAAACACGATCGCCAGGGCGGCCAGCGTCAGCGCCGAGTGCACGCCTCTCACCAGCGGATTGCTGGACGTGGTCCAGTCCCCAGTGCGGGAGTAGGCCCAGGTCTGCGCGTACGACGGTGGCTGCTCGTTCCACCGCGGCCGCGCCTCGACGACGTCACTGACGACCTGGGCGAGGCGCTGATCCCACGGCGCCAACGGCTTCACCACCGGCTCCACCGCCGCGGGCGCCTGGCCGTCCGCGGCCGACGCGGTGTTCGAATCGACGACGTACAGGCCCGGCCGGACCACGCCGCCCTTCTCCCGCTCCTGCTCGGGCTGCTGCTGGTCAGATGCGGGCTGCGGCACGACGACCACCTCCCAGCTGCTCCCGCTTACGGCACCGGCCACAGACCTGCGCCGCCCGGCCCGGCGGAATCTCGAACGACCGCGTACACACCACGCACCGCCCACGGACCTTCACCGCCGCTCACCACCTGCGGCCAACACAGCGGCCTGACGCTGCTCACGGCGGGCCTGGCTGCGGGCGGCGGTGCGCTGCTTCGCCCGGATCGATGTCTCCGCGGCCTGCTCTTGTGCGGTGTGCAGATCGGTGAGTAGATCGGCGAGATCGTCAGCGATCCGGTCTAGCCGCCGCCCGACCTCGGTCGACTCCGCCAGCGAGCGGGTGACCGTGGCCGGTAACGCGGCGCGGACCGCGACCAGCGGCCGCGACTCGATCGATCGGGCTGGTGGCCCGCCCGTAGGCGGTGACGAACCGGGCCCGCTGAGTCTCGACCCGCCGCAGGATCGTGTGTGCGATCCGCGCCCGCAACACAACACCAGCAGCAGTCTCCTCGGTAGGCGAGGCGGTAGTGGGCGCGGTCATGCCGCCACCGCCGACCGGGACGCCACGACACCGAGCCCGACGTGCCGGGCTGCGGACCGCTCCTCGCCGGTGGTGCCGCCCCAGATCCCGTGCTGGCCCGTCGCCGTCGCCCACTCCCGACACGCCACACGGACCGGGCAACCGGTGCACACCAGCCGGGCCTGCACCACACCCAGCTCGCTGACCGGGAAAAACACCTCGGTATCCACACCCAGGCAGTGCCGCCCAGGATGCGACACCAACACAGGCGGGACCGGAACCACAGGTCCCGAATCATCATCAAAGACAGGACTACGCTCGACCACGTGGGTCTCCTCCTCCAGACAGGTGGTGACTCGCAGGCCTCGGCGGGGGACCACCCGTCGAGGCCGTTCAAGGCCCGCAGTGATTCATGCGCACCACAAGGACTCCGGTTCAGTCTGCCCAGCTGGGACCGGGGAGTCAAGACCTCCCTGCAGACGCGACTGAGCAAGCAGGAGTCGGCAGCCGCTCTCAGGTCGAGAGACGAGACAGCCGGGTGAATACTTAAGCACCCCAGCTAAGCAGTCAGATACATTCAATCGGTCGAGCGAGGTGGACATTGCCGGACAAGCACTCTGCGTCACGAATTCATCTGGGCGACCTACTGCGTCAGCGACGACTCGCCGCTGGACTATCCGGTCGGCGCCTGGCGGCAGCCATCAGTCACAGCCAGTCAGGAATTGTCCGGATCGAGTTCGGAAAATCTAGAATTTCATCCGACCTGCTTCAGAAGTGGATTCAGGTAACCGACACACCGTCTCTCGATCGCGCCAAAATAGAAGATCTTCATGTCAGGCTAATACAGGCAGAGGACATCATTATTGGCGAGTCGGAAAGAAGGGGCAACAGGGGAATCTCAAGAGCCCTGGAGGAGATCGCCTCCGAGATCCTCGTGTGGCAGTTCACCAGCGTTCCCGACCTACTGCAAACTGGCGCTTACGCACGAAGCGTACTCCTCATGTCTGCAGGCGAACCAGCTCAAGCGCCCGATACATCGATCGCTGATCTTATTTCACGACAGGACATCCTGTATCGATCTACAACGAAACTGAAAGTCGTTATGAGCGAAGGAGTTCTCGAAGCCCGGTTTGGAAATCATCACGTAATGATCGACCAGCTAGACAGAATCGCTTCTCTTGCTCGACGAAACAGGCTTGACCTTTCTGTTCTTCCGTCGAATTCCGGAGTGGGCGCAGATCACGGAACTGCGGGGGGGCTCTACTTTGTGCCGCACATGACCCCCGACTGTCTAGCGTTTCCGCTCGGTGCGCGTTCGCCAGAAAGCGACCCAGCGGTGGTGCAGCGCCTGAAGGACGACTTCACCCGCTACCAGCAGCACAGTTTGCGGGGCGAGGAGGCGATCACGGCCGTCGAGGACATCGCTCGGCGGCTGGCGGCCGAGTCGTGCGCCACCGAGGTTCGTGACGGTGAGTGATTGTCCAGTTGTCCAGTGGACAACGAGACCGGGCGTGCTAGCGTGCGTCCTACGCGTGCGCGTGCACGCGCACGCGTAGGACGCCGAAGTCCAGCTGCTTGTCCAGTCTTTGTCCAGTGGTTTGTCTACTCACTGGACAAGCACAGAACGTGACGAAGGCACGCGCAGCACCTCCCCGAGCTCCCCGAGCTCCCCCTCCCCGAGCTCCCCGAGCTCCCCGAGCTCCCCGAGCTCCCCGAGCTCCCCGAGCTCCCCGAGCTCCCCGAGCTCCCCGAGCTCCCCGAGCTCCCCGAGCTCCCCGAGCTCCCCGAGCTCCCCGAGCTCCCCGAGCTCCCCGAGCTCCCCGAGCTCCCCGAGCTCCCCGAGCTCCCCGAGCTCCCCGAGCTCCCCGAGCTCCCCGAGCTCCCCGAGCTCCCCGAGCTCCCCGAGCTCCCCGAGCTCCCCGAGCTCCCCGAGCTCCCCGAGCTCCCCGAGCTCCCCGAGCTCCCCGAGCTCCCCGAGCTCCCCGAGCTCCCCGAGCTCCCCGAGCTCCCCGAGCTCCCCGAGCTCCCCGAGCTCCCCGAGCTCCCCGAGCTCCCCGAGCTCCCCGAGCTCCCCGAGCTCCCCGAGCTCCCCGAGCTCCCCGAGCTCCCCGAGCTCCCCGAGCTCCCCGAGCTCCCCGAGCTCCCGAGCTCCCCGAGCTCCCCGAGCTCCCCGAGCTCCCCGAGCTCCCCGAGCGATTCTGTCCGGGGCCGCGCGTTTAGTTGCGCGTCATACTCTTATTTCCCGCTGCGCAAGATCGGAGCTCGAACGTTGCGGTCGTCTGCGGGCGGCGGCTGTCGCTTCATTCGCATGCATTGGTTTGCACGGCGGTAGCTCGATTCAGCGCTATCTGTCTTGTCGCGCAGACCGTGATCGATGATCTTTTTTTGAGAGGGGGGATCAGTCGGGGGAGGTGTGGCCGCGTGGTGGCTCGACGTCGGGTGGATGACGGCGTTTTAGAGAGGCCGGCGCGGGTCAGGAGAAAGGCGCGGGTATCGTGGGTTGAAGCAGCACGCCGTGTCGAGGATGAGGGCCTTTGATGACTGTTCGGGATTTCCCTGCTAGTGCTACGGATCGGTGGGCGCAGCATGCCCGGGATCGTCGCGAGTCCCGTGTTCTGGACGCGCAGTTGGCTCAGGAAGCCGCGGACGCTGCGGTGCAGCGGCGGATCGCTACTGAGGACGCCCGGACCGAACGGCGCCATAACGCTCGCGTCGGCGCGGCGCAATTCAATGCCGAGCAGCGGCAGGCCCGGGTTGATTCACGGCGTGCGGCGCGGGCGCGGGTGTCGGGGTGGGTGGATGCGCATGTGATCGAGTTGTTGATTTATCCGATCGCGGTGCTCTCATTCGCATTGGCCGCTCCGGCGATGGCCGCCTACGGCACCCGGGTCTTCGGCGCGGGCGGTTTCCTTCTGGCCGGGATCACCGAACTCGGGATGTGGGCGTTCGCGATGGCGGTGGTCACCGCCCGCCGTCGCTACCCCGACCGGCCGGTGGCCGGGTTGCAGGCCGGCGTGGTCGTGTTCTCCCTCGGCGCGGCGGGCATGAACCTGCTCCACGGCCTACACAAGGCCGGAGGCGGCTGGGAGACCGGCGCGGTGATGGCGATCGTGTCGGTCGCGGGGATCATCGCCCACCAGCTCACCCTCGCGGGCGCGCCGCGGTCGCGGGCGGAACGCCGCGAGGCGCGGCTCGCGGCCCGGGTCGGGGCGAAGCTGGATCGGGCCCAGCATGCCGCGGTCCGGGACGCGGTCACCGTGATCGACACCGACGGCGCTGCTCGGCTGGTCTACCGCGACGGCACCTACCAGCTCCAGCACCGCCACCTCACCGTCACCTCGGCTGCCCACTCCGAGGAAGCCGCCAGCGAGGCCACCGGGCAGCGTGAGCAGCCCGCGGTGCCCGCACCTCCCATCACCGCCGCAGAGGCAGACGGCGCAGGCGTCGATGTGGTCGCGCCAACCGGTCATGAGACCGAGACCGAGACCGAGACCGAGACCGACGCTGCCAGTGCAGCGACGCTGGTGTTCCCGGTGATCGAGGCTGCTGACAAGCCCGACGGCGAGGAGCCGCCGGGAACGGTGGAGCCCGAATCGGGGGCGACGAAGCTGGGCCAGGCCGAGGCACTGCTGGCCCAGGCGTGGGAACGCGGTGAGGATCTGTCGCTGTCCGAGGTGGACCGGCTGATCGGCGGGAACCGGACCGCGACCAAGGCCAAGCGCAACCTGCGCGGCCGCGGCATCCTCCCGCCCTCTGAACGCGCTAGGACAGCGGCCGGTACCCGGCCCGGTCTGGCGAGTGTGCGCGTGCTGCCGGGCAGCGGCACGCCTGCGTAACCAGCACCAGCGGTGCCCGGACCGGCTGGGGCGTTGCGTGGTGTGTTCATGTGTGCACTGTGCGCGACAGGGGTGTCGTGGGTGTGTGAGCAGGTCCCGGGCTCTACAGCGTCACTGTTGTGGCCCGCTTTGGCCTGCCGGCGGCTCGTGGGCAAGTCGACCCGGACCGCAGCCCGCCCCCCTCGGGGCGGGTGAGGACCGGAAGCGGCGCGGCAGCACCGTTTTCGGCCCGGCACCGTCTTCGGTGCAGCGTTATCGCCATGCTTTCGGGTTGCGGCGTGCTCGTCGGAGGTCGCGTTGGGGCAGGCCGGCTCGGACCTGTGCGAGGAATTCGAGGGTGGCGGGGGAACGCTGGTAGGTCTGCTGGGTGATCGCGGCTTGTGCGGCGAGTCGCTGGGTCTGGCGGGCGGCCCGGGTCGCGGCCGGGGTGGAGTGGTCACAGAACAGAGCCGGGTAGCAGGGGCCGCCGGCGGGGTCGTCGGGGTCGATCACGTGTCCGTAGTCGTCGCATTCGGTGCAGCCGGCGATCCGCTGGCGTGCGTGTTGCGCGGCCTCAGAGCGCTTCTGAGCGGCTTCGGTGGCCTGCTGGGCCGCTTGTGCCTGCATCCGCCTACGGACCGCTCCACAGCCGCCACAGGGCCGATCGTGGGGGTCGGGGACGGCGAGGTGCCGGGCGCAGCGCCAGGTCTCGCGGCGGGCCGGGTCCGGCTCCAGCACCGTCGCCGTCGGGGCGGGCGGTGTCTGCGCCTGCGCCGCGGCGGTAGTGACCAGGTCAGAGACAGCCGGAGCCGCAGCGCCAGCGGCGGCGGGGGGCGGGGTCGGCTCCGGGCGCTGTGCGTCAAGCCCCGTCGTGTCGTCGACGATCACCGGCTGCTCCCCCGACTCGTTAGGCGACTCGTCGAGTCGTGGTTCGGATGTTCTGGTCGAGGGCTCCTGGGGGGCGTCTACCGACGCGACCGGCTCGGGGGCCGGACGAGCGGTGCTCGACCAGACCGTGTCGGGAGTGGTCGCGGTCGCGCGCTCGCGCGCGGCTTCCCCCATGACGGTTCCCTGACGGTTCGGCCCCACCGGGCCTGACACCCCCGGGGGGTGTCTGTGTGACACCCCCCCCGTGTCAGGCTGACACCCCCCCCCAGCCTGCAGATCTTCGATGTTCAGGCCCTCGGACTGGACCGTTCCCGACGCCGCCGGGACACCCACCGAGCCCTCCGCTGGGACACCCACCGAGCCCTCCGCGTCGGGCCCGGTCCCCGGTCCCGGAACGGGGACGGCGACCGAGGGATAGGCGCTTTCAAACAGCGCGTCGAGCTCTTCGATCTCGGCCTGGGCCTTCGCCTGGGCCGCCGCCAGCTCGCGGCGCTGAAGCTCCGAGAGCATCACCCGGTAACCGTTCGAACTCTGCGACCGGTTCGCCCGATACCGACGCACCACCCGCACCAGACCCAGCGCCCGCAACTCCCGGATCGCCCGCTGCACCGTCGACCGCGACGACCCCGTCTTCCGCGCCAACAGCCGAACACTCGGCCAACACACATTCGTGTCGTCATCGACGTTCACGTGATCCGCGAGCGCCAGCAGCACCATCCGCTCCCGACCTCCAAGATCAGACCGGAACACCGCCTCCATCGCCTTGACGCTCACCGCGCACCCCCGCCCAGGACGAGAGCGGCCAGGCCAGCCGGCACAAACGGGGCAACCACCACCGGCAGCGAGTACAGCTGGTCGAGGTCGAGGTCGAGGTCGAGGTCGAGGTCGAGGGGGGTCTCGACGCTTCGGCGGGTCATGGTTAGAGTGCCCCTTGCAGTTGGGACCAGCAGCAGCAGCGGCTAAACCAGCAGCAGCAGCGGCAACGCTGATCATCGGTGGCTGCGGCGCCCTTTCCCTTTGCCAAAAGTTCGGGGGCGCCGCAGTCATGGACTGTGAGCTGAGCGTAGCGGGCCGGGGTCCGGTCAGGATCGCCCGCACCACCTATCCCAGGATCGTGCCGGTCCACCGGGCCTACGCCGCCCGGCCCGTGCTGCGGTGGTCGCCGGCGGTGGGCGTGAGCCAGTAGGTCGCGCAGTCGCTGCAGACCAGTGCCTCGGCCGGGCCGAACATCACCGTTCGCGGTTCGTGGTCGCATGCCGGGCACCGGTAGCCACCAGCGGTGTCGTCCCACCGCAGACCGAGCGCGTCGGTCGTCGGGAAGCTCAAGTGGTTGATCATGATCATGTCGTGTGGTCTCCGTCCTGGACGATGTCGTGTTCGCGGTGAGTGCGACCGGGCAGACGACGGTGTGGGTCATGGCGTCGTGCCTGCCGCAGCAGCCGCAGGCGCCGGCGCGTTGGTCGGTGCGGGCGTGTGGACCCGGCGGATGTGAGTGATGTCACTTTCCCATTCGGTGAGTGGTTGTAGGACGATGCCCCTAGACGTGTCGTAGGCGTTGACGATCAGGCCGTGGCCGACATACATGCCGTTGTGCCGAGGATTCTCACTCGTGCCGAGTGAGCCGGGGATGAACACCAGGTCGCCCGGCGCGATGTCCTGGAGGCGGACCGGTGTCCCGGCGTGTTTCTGGCTGACCGTCCCGGCGGGGAGCGCGACTCCGGCTGAGGCCCAGCTCGCGAGCATGAGTCCGGAGCAGTCGAAGCCGGCCGGGCCGGTCCCGCCCCACACGTACGGTTTCCCGAGCTGGGCCAGGGCGTAGCCGACCGCCGTCCGCGCTACGGGATCGGTGGGCGCGGTGAAGCCCGGTGGGAGCGTCGTCGCATCGACGACACCCGCACCGCCCGTGCGGAGTCCGGCGCCGCCGGAATCGGGGCAGGCATAGACCGTGGAAGCGAGCTGCGTGTTCGTGGCGACTGAGCTGTCGGTGCCCGGTGGTAGCGGTACCGGGTTGTCCTCGCCGACCCACAGCTGCTCGACCAGCGCCGCGGCCGGGCCTTCTTGCGGTGCGTAGCGGTCGGGGAACGCCGAACGCTGCACCGCCTGCGCAGCCGTCCCTGGTGCCATGCTCGCCCAGCCGGGCAGGGCGATCAGGCGGTCGAGGAAGGAGTCGGTGGCCGCGACCGGATTGAGCACCCGGGCGGGCGGGCCCCAGCCCTGGGACGGGCGTTGCTGGTAGAGGCCGAGGGAGTCCCGGTCGCCGTAGGCGATGTTCCGCAGCTGCGATTCGACGATCGCGGTCGAGACCGCGATCACCGCCGCCCGCCGCGGTAGCTGTCGTTCTACGATCCGGGCGACGATCGTCGCCGCGTTCTCAGTCTGCTCACCCGTCCAGTCGACACCGTCCACAGTCTGCCCGCCGCCGCCGAGTCCCCCGTCGGGTCCGCACCCGAAGCGGCCTCCGGCGATCCCGAGCGCCGCTACGACGGCGAGCCCGCCGATCGCGGCGGTCACCAGCAGCACCACCGACACCCCCAGGCCGCCCGCGACCAGCACGCCCCGCCCCACTACCGGCCCTCTTCGGTCAACGTGTCGTTGACACCGTCGATCCCAGGGACGGTGCCGTCGGCCTCGCCGCGCTGGCCGCCGATGTCCGGGCCGCCGGTGCCGTTTGTGCTGTTCAGGGCCTCGACGCGAGGGTCGGTGCGCATGCCGGCGTCGGTGTCGAAGATCGTTTTTTCGGTGCCGGACAGGACGGTTTGGATTTTCATGCCGGGCCGGTTGTCGAGTTTCCACAGTGCCCGGCCCTGGGCGGCCATGGCCCATCCGGTGATCGCGGCCTGCTCGGTGCTCGACAGGCCGAGTTGGTCGGCGAGGTCGTCGGTGATCGCGTCCGATTGGCCGAGCAGGATTTTCGTCGAGCACAGCGCGAGGAAGTCCCGCGCGATCGCCGCCTCGTGCGATCCGGCGGCGCCGACGGCGTGGAGGTCGGAGGGCTGGTGCATGATCAACAGTTGGATGGTGCGATCACTGCGGGACAGGCGTAGGTCGGCGTTGATGGCCTGGACCGCGCGCAGGCCCAGGCCCATCTGGCGCCAGACCTCGTCGCGGACCACGATCCGCGGCGCACCACCCGCAGCCCCGCCGGCGCCGTCGCCGGCGGTGTTGTGCAGGGAAGTCAGCATCGACGACCACATCCCGAGACAGGTCAGGGCGACGTTCATGGCTTTGTCCCCGAGCGGATCGAGGCGTGAGAGGTCCATGGACTGGATGGGGGCGTCCCAGTCGAGGTCGAAGTTCGTCTCCGCATCGAACAGCCCGGCCAACGAGCCGGTGACCAGGTTCGACAGGGCGTCGGTGACGGAGCGGGTGGCGGT
Source organism: Pseudonocardia sp. ICBG601 (assembly GCF_020496245.1). NCBI lineage: Bacteria > Bacillati > Actinomycetota > Actinomycetes > Pseudonocardiales > Pseudonocardiaceae > Pseudonocardia > Pseudonocardia sp. ICBG601. The sequence goes on from NZ_JAHLJA010000248.1 coordinate 26,046, forward strand.
GGTGAACTCGGTGCGGTCCGCGAACCGGGTCCCGGTCCACAGGTCGGTGTCGGGGTCGGCGAGTAGTCCGGTGACCTGCGGGATCGTCACTGGGCGGAGCTGGTCGCTGCTGTGGTCGGCCCCGACCAGCTGGCGCAGGACGGCGTGCAGGACGTACTCGTCGGTCACCGACGGGACGTGGCCCTGGGCCGCGGCCAGCGACAGCAGCAGCCGGTTCCAGCGCCCGAGGATCACGTCGAGTTCGCGGCGTTGCCGCTCGGTGCTCCAGGCCGGCCAGTACGTACGTAGCGGTCCGAGGTCCAGGGCGTTGAGTCGGCGCGGTGACCCGGGGCCGAGCGCGATCGGTTCGATCCCGAGTGCGCGCAGCACCGGCGTGTACTCGCCCTTCCGGTCACCGGAGATCAATGTTTTGAAGCCGAACGGCATCATCCGCAGGCAGAACGCACACACCGTCGAGGATTTCCCCCGCCCGGGCTTCCCGAAGATGATCATGTTCGGGTTGGTGACGATCTTTCGCAGGACCCATTCCGGTGGGTGGGTGTAGAAGGAGCCGCCGGTGGCGACGTCGTAGCCCATCCGGGCACCGACGGCGGGGACACCGTGCGCGGCCAGCAACGGGAACAGGCCGCCGATCTGGTCGGTCGTGGCCCGGAACACCGGCAGCCGGCGGGCGGCATCCACCGGGGCCCAGCCGCGGCCGTGGGTGCGGTGTCCGCGGCGCGGGTCGAGGTTCCAGGCGATGCCGTCATCGAGCCGGCCGGTCTCCGGCGGCGCCGGAACCGCGAGTTGTTCGGGTGTGAGGTCGGTGAACGCAGTCAGCAACTCGCCGGTGCTACGCGACACCGGAGCGCTCCGACGACGCCCCCGCCAGCTGAACGTGGTCATCGTTGCCACCTGCGGTTCGGCAGCCCGGGCAGCCCGTAGCCGACCGGGAGACATGCGGCGGCGAACGCGGCGTCCTGGGTGAGTTCCAAACGGAGGAGGCCGAAGCGGTCGGCGGCGTCGTTCTCGATCCCGGCCGCGGCGTCCTCGATGCCCCAGTCCGCCCAGTCCGACGGGACCGTGGTCGCGGCGGCGATGGTGTAACGGACCAGGGCGTGCCCGGCCGCCACAGCGGCCTCGTGGGCGTGCCCACCAGCGTGACGCTGCTGATCCTCCACCGTCGTCCCGAAACCGCGAGTCGCCTTCAGGTCGGCGATCAGGGTGTCGCGGAACCGGGTCCGGGCGACGTGTCGGCGGGCATGGGACGGATCGAGGACCTCGTAGTGGATCTGCAACGACCGCCGCTCCCCCGCCCGCCGCACCGCCAGCAGCGGGCCGAGGGACCCGAAGCTCGTGCCGCCGACCGGTGGCTGCACGGCATAGGCCACCGTCGCGAATCCGTCGTGGGCGTAATGCCGCGCCGCCGGGGTCGGCGCCAGCACCGGCCCGGCCATCGACCACGACAGATGCCCGGCCCGGTCCGGGCGAGTCAGCTGCTGATGCCGCAGATGCGCTGCGGCGGCCGGATTGAAACCGGTCCGGACCGCTTCAGCGACACCGGCGGAAGACAGCCAGGTCACCTCAGTGACACCGATACCGCGTAGCGCGTCGGCGACACCGTCCAACACGCGGTAGAGGGCATACGCGCGGCCCGCCACGCCGCCGCCGGCGGCTTTCGCCGCCCGGCGTAGTGAGTGCTCGGTCCCGCACACAGTCACGAACAGCTCCGTTCGCACCGACGCGGCGGCCACAGTCCGGTCGATCTCCGCAGCGATCTGCCGGGTCAGCTCGGGGGCGTCGTCGACCTCGTGCTGTTCGCGCCACAACGCATAGTCGGTGCCGTCATCGGGGACGGTGCGCACCAGCAGCGACACTCGGTCGATGACCTCGCGGTGCGCGACGCCGATCAACATCGTCCCGAGCTGCGCGGCCAGGCCCTCGGACTCGCCCGCCGACGCCATCGCCACCCCGGAGTGCGTGAGCCGCCCGGTGATAGCCCACCGACCGTCGACGCTGTCCTGGATGAGACACAGGCGCTGGTCGGCCAGTGGTGGGCCGTCGTGGAACCGGAACCGGGCCAACACGCCCGGCAGGTCCGGGGCGTCCGGGTCGTCGGCGCGCCCGGCCGCGGCCTTCGACTGCCACGCAGCCCAGCCCATCACAACTCCTCCTGCTGTGAACATGCACAGGTCAACCAGCCAGAACAGTGCGGGCCGGCCGCGGATCGGGACCGTCACCAACACCCACACACCGGCCGCGACCAGTAGCCAGCCGAACGCGGCCGACCACCGCCCCGCCCCGACCGCCACCACCACCGGCACACACGCCGCACCCACCACCACGGCTTGGCCGGTTGACAGGCCCGCGAGCCATCCGGCGCCTTCGCGGTGGTGCAGATTCCGATACATCCGCCCGGGCTCGGTCGTGGTCATCGGTCGCTCCGGTGTCCG
>NZ_JAHLJA010000249.1:0-5803 GCF_020496245.1 Pseudonocardia sp. ICBG601
CACCCCCCCCCAGCCTGCAGATCTTCGATGTTCAGGCCCTCGGACTGGACCGTTCCCGACGCCGCCGGACACCCACCGAGCCTCTCGCTGGGACACCCACCGAGCCCTCCGCGTCGGGCCCGGTCCCCGGTCCCGGAACGGGGACGGCGACCGAGGGATAGGCGCTTTCAAACAGCGCGTCGAGCTCTTCGATCTCGGCCTGGGCCTTCGCCTGGGCCGCCGCCAGCTCGCGGCGCTGAAGCTCCGAGAGCATCACCCGGTAACCGTTCGAACTCTGCGACCGGTTCGCCCGATACCGACGCACCACCCGCACCAGACCCAGCGCCCGCAACTCCCGGATCGCCCGCTGCACCGTCGACCGCGACGACCCCGTCTTCCGCGCCAACAGCCGAACACTCGGCCAACACACATTCGTGTCGTCATCGACGTTCACGTGATCCGCGAGCGCCAGCAGCACCATCCGCTCCCGACCTCCAAGATCAGACCGGAACACCGCCTCCATCGCCTTGACGCTCACCGCGCACCCCCGCCCAGGACGAAGCGGCCAGGCCAGCCGGCACAAACGGGGCAACCACCACCGGCAGCGAGTACAGCTGGTCGAGGTCGAGGTCGAGGTCGAGGTCGAGGTCGAGGGGGGTCTCGACGCTTCGGCGGGTCATGGTTAGAGTGCCCCTTGCAGTTGGGACCAGCAGCAGCAGCGGCTAAACCAGCAGCAGCAGCGGCAACGCTGATCATCGGTGGCTGCGGCGCCCTTTCCCTTTGCCAAAAGTTCGGGGCGCCGCAGTCATGGACTGTGAGCTGAGCGTAGCGGGCCGGGGTCCGGTCAGGATCGCCCGCACCACCTATCCCAGGATCGTGCCGGTCCACCGGGCCTACGCCGCCCGGCCCGTGCTGCGGTGGTCGCCGGCGGTGGGCGTGAGCCAGTAGGTCGCGCAGTCGCTGCAGACCAGTGCCTCGGCCGGGCCGAACATCACCGTTCGCGGTTCGTGGTCGCATGCCGGGCACCGGTAGCCACCAGCGGTGTCGTCCCACCGCAGACCGAGCGCGTCGGTCGTCGGGAAGCTCAAGTGGTTGATCATGATCATGTCGTGTGGTCTCCGTCCTGGACGATGTCGTGTTCGCGGTGAGTGCGACCGGGCAGACGACGGTGTGGGTCATGGCGTCGTGCCTGCCGCAGCAGCCGCAGGCGCCGGCGCGTTGGTCGGTGCGGGCGTGTGGACCCGGCGGATGTGAGTGATGTCACTTTCCCATTCGGTGAGTGGTTGTAGGACGATGCCCCTAGACGTGTCGTAGGCGTTGACGATCAGGCCGTGGCCGACATACATGCCGTTGTGCCGAGGATTCTCACTCGTGCCGAGTGAGCCGGGGATGAACACCAGGTCGCCGGCGCGATGTCCTGGAGGCGGACCGGTGTCCCGGCGTGTTTCTGGCTGACCGTCCCGGCGGGGAGCGCGACTCCGGCTGAGGCCCAGCTCGCGAGCATGAGTCCGGAGCAGTCGAAGCCGGCCGGGCCGGTCCCGCCCCACACGTACGGTTTCCCGAGCTGGGCCAGGGCGTAGCCGACCGCCGTCCGCGCTACGGGATCGGTGGGCGCGGTGAAGCCCGGTGGGAGCGTCGTCGCATCGACGACACCCGCACCGCCCGTGCGGAGTCCGGCGCCGCCGGAATCGGGGCAGGCATAGACCGTGGAAGCGAGCTGCGTGTTCGTGGCGACTGAGCTGTCGGTGCCCGGTGGTAGCGGTACCGGGTTGTCCTCGCCGACCCACAGCTGCTCGACCAGCGCCGCGGCCGGGCCTTCTTGCGGTGCGTAGCGGTCGGGGAACGCCGAACGCTGCACCGCCTGCGCAGCCGTCCCTGGTGCCATGCTCGCCCAGCCGGGCAGGGCGATCAGGCGGTCGAGGAAGGAGTCGGTGGCCGCGACCGGATTGAGCACCCGGGCGGGCGGGCCCCAGCCCTGGGACGGGCGTTGCTGGTAGAGGCCGAGGGAGTCCCGGTCGCCGTAGGCGATGTTCCGCAGCTGCGATTCGACGATCGCGGTCGAGACCGCGATCACCGCCGCCCGCCGCGGTAGCTGTCGTTCTACGATCCGGGCGACGATCGTCGCCGCGTTCTCAGTCTGCTCACCCGTCCAGTCGACACCGTCCACAGTCTGCCCGCCGCCGCCGAGTCCCCCGTCGGGTCCGCACCCGAAGCGGCCTCCGGCGATCCCGAGCGCCGCTACGACGGCGAGCCCGCCGATCGCGGCGGTCACCAGCAGCACCACCGACACCCCCAGGCCGCCCGCGACCAGCACGCCCCGCCCCACTACCGGCCCTCTTCGTCAACGTGTCGTTGACACCGTCGATCCCAGGGACGGTGCCGTCGGCCTCGCCGCGCTGGCCGCCGATGTCCGGGCCGCCGGTGCCGTTTGTGCTGTTCAGGGCCTCGACGCGAGGGTCGGTGCGCATGCCGGCGTCGGTGTCGAAGATCGTTTTTTCGGTGCCGGACAGGACGGTTTGGATTTTCATGCCGGGCCGGTTGTCGAGTTTCCACAGTGCCCGGCCCTGGGCGGCCATGGCCCATCCGGTGATCGCGGCCTGCTCGGTGCTCGACAGGCCGAGTTGGTCGGCGAGGTCGTCGGTGATCGCGTCCGATTGGCCGAGCAGGATTTTCGTCGAGCACAGCGCGAGGAAGTCCCGCGCGATCGCCGCCTCGTGCGATCCGGCGGCGCCGACGGCGTGGAGGTCGGAGGGCTGGTGCATGATCAACAGTTGGATGGTGCGATCACTGCGGGACAGGCGTAGGTCGGCGTTGATGGCCTGGACCGCGCGCAGGCCCAGGCCCATCTGGCGCCAGACCTCGTCGCGGACCACGATCCGCGGCGCACCACCCGCAGCCCCGCCGGCGCCGTCGCCGGCGGTGTTGTGCAGGGAAGTCAGCATCGACGACCACATCCCGAGACAGGTCAGGGCGACGTTCATGGCTTTGTCCCCGAGCGGATCGAGGCGTGAGAGGTCCATGGACTGGATGGGGGCGTCCCAGTCGAGGTCGAAGTTCGTCTCCGCATCGAACAGCCCGGCCAACGAGCCGGTGACCAGGTTCGACAGGGCGTCGGTGACGGAGCGGGTGGCGGTGGTGAACTCGGTGCGGTCCGCGAACCGGGTCCCGGTCCACAGGTCGGTGTCGGGGTCGGCGAGTAGTCCGGTGACCTGCGGGATCGTCACTGGGCGGAGCTGGTCGCTGCTGTGGTCGGCCCCGACCAGCTGGCGCAGGACGGCGTGCAGGACGTACTCGTCGGTCACCGACGGGACGTGGCCCTGGGCCGCGGCCAGCGACAGCAGCAGCCGGTTCCAGCGCCCGAGGATCACGTCGAGTTCGCGGCGTTGCCGCTCGGTGCTCCAGGCCGGCCAGTACGTACGTAGCGGTCCGAGGTCCAGGGCGTTGAGTCGGCGCGGTGACCCGGGCCGAGCGCGATCGGTTCGATCCCGAGTGCGCGCAGCACCGGCGTGTACTCGCCCTTCCGGTCACCGGAGATCAATGTTTTGAAGCCGAACGGCATCATCCGCAGGCAGAACGCACACACCGTCGAGGATTTCCCCCGCCCGGGCTTCCCGAAGATGATCATGTTCGGGTTGGTGACGATCTTTCGCAGGACCCATTCCGGTGGGTGGGTGTAGAAGGAGCCGCCGGTGGCGACGTCGTAGCCCATCCGGGCACCGACGGCGGGGACACCGTGCGCGGCCAGCAACGGGAACAGGCCGCCGATCTGGTCGGTCGTGGCCCGGAACACCGGCAGCCGGCGGGCGGCATCCACCGGGGCCCAGCCGCGGCCGTGGGTGCGGTGTCCGCGGCGCGGGTCGAGGTTCCAGGCGATGCCGTCATCGAGCCGGCCGGTCTCCGGCGGCGCCGGAACCGCGAGTTGTTCGGGTGTGAGGTCGGTGAACGCAGTCAGCAACTCGCCGGTGCTACGCGACACCGGAGCGCTCCGACGACGCCCCCGCCAGCTGAACGTGGTCATCGTTGCCACCTGCGGTTCGGCAGCCCGGGCAGCCCGTAGCCGACCGGGAGACATGCGGCGGCGAACGCGGCGTCCTGGGTGAGTTCCAAACGGAGGAGGCCGAAGCGGTCGGCGGCGTCGTTCTCGATCCCGGCCGCGGCGTCCTCGATGCCCCAGTCCGCCCAGTCCGACGGGACCGTGGTCGCGGCGGCGATGGTGTAACGGACCAGGGCGTGCCCGGCCGCCACAGCGGCCTCGTGGGCGTGCCCACCAGCGTGACGCTGCTGATCCTCCACCGTCGTCCCGAAACCGCGAGTCGCCTTCAGGTCGGCGATCAGGGTGTCGCGGAACCGGGTCCGGGCGACGTGTCGGCGGGCATGGGACGGATCGAGGACCTCGTAGTGGATCTGCAACGACCGCCGCTCCCCCGCCCGCCGCACCGCCAGCAGCGGGCCGAGGGACCCGAAGCTCGTGCCGCCGACCGGTGGCTGCACGGCATAGGCCACCGTCGCGAATCCGTCGTGGGCGTAATGCCGCGCCGCCGGGGTCGGCGCCAGCACCGGCCCGGCCATCGACCACGACAGATGCCCGGCCCGGTCCGGGCGAGTCAGCTGCTGATGCCGCAGATGCGCTGCGGCGGCCGGATTGAAACCGGTCCGGACCGCTTCAGCGACACCGGCGGAAGACAGCCAGGTCACCTCAGTGACACCGATACCGCGTAGCGCGTCGGCGACACCGTCCAACACGCGGTAGAGGGCATACGCGGGCCCGCCACGCCACGCCGCCGCCGCCGGCTTTCGCCGCCGGCGCGTCTAGTGAGTGCTCGGTCCCGCACACAGTCACGAACAGCTCCGTTCGCACCGACGCGGCGGCCACAGTCCGGTCGATCTCCGCAGCGATCTGCCGGGTCAGCTCGGGGGCGTCGTCGACCTCGTGCTGTTCGCGCCACAACGCATAGTCGGTGCCGTCATCGGGGACGGTGCGCACCAGCAGCGACACTCGGTCGATGACCTCGCGGTGCGCGACGCCGATCAACATCGTCCCGAGCTGCGCGGCCAGGCCCTCGGACTCGCCCGCCGACGCCATCGCCACCCCGGAGTGCGTGAGCCGCCCGTGATAGCCCACCGACCGTCGACGCTGTCCTGGATGAGACACAGGCGCTGGTCGGCCAGTGGTGGGCCGTCGTGGAACCGGAACCGGCCAACACGCCCGGCAGGTCCGGGGCGTCCGGGTCGTCGGCGCGCCCGGCCGCGGCCTTCGACTGCCACGCAGCCCAGCCCATCACAACTCCTCCTGCTGTGAACATGCACAGGTCAACCAGCCAGAACAGTGCGGGCCGGCCGCGGATCGGGACCGTCACCAACACCCACACACCGGCCGCGACCAGTAGCCAGCCGAACGCGGCGACCACCGCCCCGCCCGACCGCCACCACCACCGGCACACACGCCGCACCCACCACCACGGCTTGGCCGGTTGACAGGCCCGCGAGCCATCCGGCGCCTTCGCGGTGGTGCAGATTCCGATACATCCGCCCGGGCTCGGTCGTGGTCATCGGTCGCTCCCGTGTCCCGGCCGCGGCCGCGGCGGTGTCGTGGACGGCGGTGTCGTGGACGGCGGCGGCTTGGTGGGCGCCGGTCGGCCCTCCGGCGCCGGGCGCGGCGCCCGCTCCTGCTGCTGGGCGAGCCGTCCCAGCTCACGCCGCCGCTGCGCAGACTCACCACCAGCAGCGCCACCCGCAACCGCGCCAGCGCCAGCTGCTGCCGGTGTCGGGGATTCGGTCGGTCCTGGTCACGTGTCGCGGCCCGGCCCAGCTCCGGCGCCGGAGC
>NZ_JAHLJA010000250.1:0-12429 GCF_020496245.1 Pseudonocardia sp. ICBG601
ACCCGTGACCTGGACCGCTGCCCGGTGCCGAGCCGGGCGGGAAGCGGATGATCGCCTTCCTCGGCGGCACCATCGGCAACCTCATGCCCGGCCCGCGCCACGACTTCCTGCGACACGTCCGCTCGGTGCTGCGGCCCGGTGAGCAGCTGCTGCTCGGCACCGGCCTGGCCACCGACCCGGCCGTGATGGTCCCCGCCTACGACGACGCCGCCGGGGTCACCGCGGAGTTCAACCGCAACGTGCTGCGCGTGCTCAACCGCGAGCTCGGCGCGACCTTCGACGTCGACGCGTTCGACCACGTCGCGGTGTGGGACGCGGAGAACTCGTGGATCGAGATGCGGTTGCGCGCCACCCGCGACATGCGGGTCCGGATCGCCGACCTCGACCTCGACGTCGCGTTCGTCGCGGGGGAGGAGCTCGCCACCGAGATCTCGGCGAAGTTCACCCCGGCGACGGTCGACGCGTTCGCCGCCGCGGCCGGGTTCGCCACGACGCGCCGCTGGGTCGACCCCGACGCGCGGTTCGCGCTGACCCTGTTCACCGCCGCCTGAGCCCCGGCGGTGCTGTGCCGGCCGGGCGCAGCACCGCCGACGGCGTGGTCCCGGTCTCCCGGCGGAACGCCGCGACGAACGCCGAGGGCGTCGCGTAGCCGACGTGCCGGGCGACCACGCCGACCGGGCGGCCCGCGGCCAGCTGCTCCAGTGCGACCCGCATCCGCAGCAGCGTCCGCCACCGGCCGGGGCCCACCCCGGTCTCGGCGCGGAACAGCCGGGCCAGGGTGCGTTCACCCGCTCCCACGGCCCGGCCCCACGCGGCGGTGTCGCGGTCGTCGGCGGGATCGTCGAGCAGGGCCAGGGCGACCCGGCGGGCTCGCGGGTCGGTGGGCAGGACGAGCCGGACCGCCGCGCCGGGGCCGCCGGCCGTCGCGGGCCGGGCGGAGCCGGTCGAACAGCACCGCCCTCGGCGCGGGACCGCTCGGGCGTCGCGGGCCCCGGCCCGGCCAGGTGTTCCAGCAGGGCCGCGACCAGCGGTTCGACCGCGAGCACGCACGGCGCGGGCCAGTCGATCGGGCAGCGGCCGGGCCACAGGTAGATCCCGCGCATCGCCGCCGTCTCGGTGGCGGCCGTGACGTGCGGGACCCCGGCCGGCAGCCACAGCGCCCGTCCGGGGCCGAGGACCCAGCTGGTGTCGGCGACGGTGACCCGCAGGACCCCGGCGGCCGCCCAGGCGAGCTGGTGCGCCGGGTGGTGTGCTCGGCGAACGCGTGCCCGCGCTCGAGCGGGATGCGGGAGACCAGCACCGCGGCGCCCGGCACGTCGGGGACGTGCGCGGGCAGGCCGGAACGCGACACGATCCGGCAGCCTAGCGACTCCCGGCCACCGCTACCCGCGCCTAGCGTCGCGGCCATGGCGATGAACGTGCTGCACCGGCGGATCTGCCGCTCCGACTCCTGGTCCGACCGGATGCACGGGACGACGCTGCCCTGGGCCACCCGCGACGTCGACCTCACCGGTGAGGTCCTGGAGATCGGCCCCGGCTACGGCGTCACCACCCGCTGGCTCGCGCCGCGGTCCGGGGCACTGACCGCGCTGGAGGTCGACCGCGTGCTGGCGGCCGACCTGCGCGACGGCCTCGGGGACGAGCTCGGGGTCGACGTCCGGCACGGCGACGGCGCCGCCCTGCCGTTCCCGGACGGGAGCTTCGACGCCGTCGTCTGCTTCACGATGCTCCACCACGTCCCGACGCCGGGGGAGCAGGACCGGCTCTTCGCCGAGGCCGCGCGGGTGCTGCGTCCCGGTGGGACGTTCGCCGGGATCGACTCCCGGATGTCGCTGCGGTTCCGGGCGGTCCACGTCGGGGACACCCTGACCGTGGTCGACCCGGCGACACTGCCGCGGCGGCTCGGCGCGGCCGGGCTCGCACGGCCGGAGACCGAGCTGGGTGCGCGGTCGTTCCGGTTCCGGGCCGGCCGCGGCTAGGGTCGGCCCATGAGCACCGACTGGCGCCACGACGGCGTCCGGGTCATCCCCGGCGACATGCTCGACGACAACACCCCGCAGACCCCCGGCATGCACCGCGCCGCCGCCGTCACCGGGGACCGGGTCGGCGCGCAGCGGTTGTGGGCGGGCACGGTGACCATCCATCCCGGCGCCCGCACCGGCGCGCACCACCACGGGGAGCTGGAGAGCGTCATCTACGTCGTGCGCGGCCGGGCCCGCATGAAGTGGGGCGAGAACCTGGAGTTCACCGCCGAGGCCGGGCCGGGCGGGTTCATCTTCGTGCCGCCGTGGGTGCCGCACCAGGAGATCAACGCCCTCGACGACGAGCCGCTGGAGTGCGTGCTGACCCGCTCCGGTCAGGAGCCGGTCGTGGTGAACCTCGACATCACCGGGGTCGAGCAGCCCGAGCACGTGCCGTGGATCGACCCGCTGCACCGGTCCTGAGCAGGCAGACGACCAGCGTCAGCGCCAGCAGGGTGCCCAGGACGAGGTCGACCACCGGCCACGCCCGCTCCGACGGGTCGATCCCCAGGGCGTAGACGGCCAGCGGGTCCACCAGACGCCCGCGGTAGGCGAGCAGCGTCGCCGGGCCGAATGCCAGCATCAGCCCGGCCATCCGGCCGGCGGTGCTCCTCGGACCCGGGTGGTGCCGCCCCCGCAGCGCGGAGACCGCCAGGAGCACGAGCCCGGCGAGGATCAGCGGGAGCCAGCCGCGCCACAGCCCGACCGGCAGCACCGGCACCGCGGTTCCGTGCCGGAAGACCAGGCCCGGCACCTGCTGGGCGACCAGCAGCACGGCGGCGGCGCCGGCGACGACCGGGGTGGCCCGGGACGGCCGGTCGGGCGGCTGTCCCGACGGTTGGCCGGACGACTGCCCGGACGGCTGGCCGGACGACACGGCACTCACGGCGGGCGACGATACGTCGCCCCGCGCCCGGCGCTCCGGCGCGGGTTCGGTGGAGGCGGGCACCGGGGCTCCGTCGCGGCTGCGGAGCGGGTCAGGGCCGGCTGCGGGCGACGAGTTCCTCGATCGCCCGGACGACCTGGTCGGGAGCTTCCTCCGGGACGAAGTGGCCGGCACCGGCCACCCGGACGTCGAGGACGTCGGCCGCGTCGCCGACGAGGGGTCGGACGGCCGCCGCCATGTCGGGGATCGAGCCCTGGTCGCTGGAGATCGCCGACACCGGCACATCGATCTTCCGTGCGGCCGCGAGCTCGCGGTTGCGACTCGCCGACTCCGGCACGGACCGGTAGTAGGCGAGGATCGCCCGCACCCCGTCCGCCGCGGCGAACAGGCGTGCGTACCGGTCGATCTCGGCATCGGAGAACACGTCGGGCGCCGCGGCCTTGTGGGTCAGGAACCAGGCCACGTACTCCCGCTCGTGCCCGCTGATGAGCGTCTCGGGGAGATCGGGCACCAGGTGGAAGGCGAAGTGCGCGAGCTTGTACGCGCTCGCGGGGTCGAGGGCCACGCTCGTGGGCAGGCTGACGCCGGGGATCCCGGCGTCGAGCAGTGCCAGGCCGAGCAGCTCGGGCCCGCCGGACGCGGTCGGGGTGTCGAGGGCGTAGGTGGTGGCGACCCATGCCCCGACGTCGTGGGCGACGAGCCAGTGCTCGCCGACCCCGAGGAGCTCGACGGCCCGCCGCATGAGGCGCGCCACGCTGAGGGTGTCGTAGCCGTCGGCGGGCCGGTCGGAGTGCCCCTGCCCGGGAAGGTCCAGGGCCACGACCCGGTGGGTCGCGGCGAGGGCGGGCATGCCCCGGTGCCAGGCCCACCAGGTCTGCGGCACGCCGGCCAGGAGCACCACCGCGGGTGCCTCCGGGACGCCACCGTCGACGGCGTGCAGCGTCACACCGTCGACGTCGACCATGTGGTGGGTGAAGCCGTCGAGGACGTCGAACGGCACGTCGACCTCGCGGTGAGCGGATGCGGTCATCATGCTCTCCTCCCTGGGGAGCCGAGCGTAGAACGGGTACCGCCCGGCTCCACCGTGGCCGTGGTCGTTCTTCCCGGGCCGGGGCGCCGTGTGTCGGCGCGGCTGCCGCGGCGTGCCGCACCCGGTAGCGTCGTCGCCGATGCGGCGGCGGACGGACGAGCAGGCGGCCGCCCCGGTTCCGGCCGGGGCCCGCGACTCCGGGGCAACCCCGGGGTGCACCGGCACGATGCAGCACGGCGTCCCGCGCGCTTACGGCACGACAGCGCTGCCCGCGGCGCGCGGCGGACGGAGAACACCGGTCGACCCCCGCCGCCGCATCACCCAGCGTTGCGGCCCCGCCGTGCCGCCCGGCCCCGCTGTGGTGCCCGGCCCCGCTGTGGTGCCCGGCCCCGCTGTGGTGCCGGGCCTCGCCGTGTCGTCCGATCCCGCGGTGCGGGACCGCTCGACGGTGCGGGGCCGCTGATGGCACCGCACCCGGCGGCGATCGCCGCGGCCGCCTGTGCCGGGCCGTGGGGCACGGACCCGCTGACCGAGCGGCTCGCCGGGCTCGGCGGCTGGCCGGGACCCGAGGAGCTGGCGGGCGTCGTGGGCGCGCTCGTCGCCCGCCGGCGCCGAGCCCCGCGCGGTTCCTCGGCCGGTGTCGAGGCCGAGGTCACCGCCCTCCTGGCGGGGCCGCGCCGGCACCGCCGGGTCGAGCAGCCCGACCCGGTGTGGCGCCTGCCGGTGCCGCGCTGGGCGGATCTGTCCGCCCTGGCCACCGCCCTGCACCTCGACGACGGCGAGCTCGCCTGGTTCGCCGACCCCGGCGGCTGGCTGCGGCACGCCCCCGACGGCCCGCTGACCCACTACCGGCGGCACTGGACACCGTCGCGCTCCGGGACGCCCCGGCTGATCGAGGCACCCGCTCCGCGGCTCGCCGAGCTGCAGCGCCGGATCCGGCGGAGGGTGCTCGACCGGATCCCGGTGCACCCGGCCGCGCACGGCCACGTCCGGGGGCGGAGCCCGCACACCCTCGCCGCGGAGCACCGGGCCCGGCCGATGGTGCTGCGCCTGGACCTGGAGGGCTTCTACTCCCACGTGACCGGCGGCCGGGTCGCCGGACTGCTGCGGGTCGCGGGCTACCCGCCCGCCGTCGCCGCCACCATCGCCGGCCTGCTCGTGACCGCCACCCCGCCCGGGGTGCTGCGCGCCTGCCCGCACCGCGGCGATCCCGCCGCGCGACGACGGATGCTCGACCGCCTCGCCTCGCCGCACCTGCCCCAGGGCGCGCCGTCGTCGCCGACGGTGGCGAACCTGCTCACCTACGGACTGGACCGGCGGCTGAGCGGACTGGCGACCGCGGTCGGCGCCGCCTACGGCCGCTACGCCGACGACCTGGTGTTCTCCGGCGACGCCGGGCTGCCGGTGCACGGTCTGACACAGCGGGTGGCGGCGATCGCCGCGGAGGAGGGCTTCCGCGTCCGCCCGGACAAGACCCGGATCATGCCCGCGCACCACCGGCAGCGCGTCGTGGGCCTGGTCGTCAACGGCGACGCCCCGGCCGCCTCGCGGCGCGACCACGACGAGCTGCGCGCGATCCTGCACAACGCCGCCCGCACCGGTCCCGACGCGCAGAACCGGGCCGGGCACCCGGCGTTCCGCGAGCACCTGCTGGGGCGGATCGCGTGGGTGGGTCACGGACGCCCGGCGCGGGCGGCGCGGCTGCGGGAGCTCTTCGACCGCATCAGCTGGTGAACCGCCGGGGAAGGGAAAACGGCGGGCGCCGGGGGAGCGCGACGGCTACGGTGACGGCCGTGGGCAGTCCGGAGTCGAACACGCGGTAGCCACCGGTCCCACCGGTGGCGGCGACCTCCCCTGCCCGCACCCGGTGACGCGGCCGGACCGATGTCCGTTCCCGACCCCGTCACCCACGGAGTTTCACCGTGCTGCTCGTCGTCCTCGCCTGCGCCGTCACCGCGCTGGCCACCTCGGAGTTCATGCTCGCCGGGCTCGTCCCGGACATCGCCGCCGACCTCGGCGTCACCCCGCTCGCCGCCGGGTCCCTGACCTCGGCGTTCGCCGTGGGGATGGTCCTCGGCGCCCCGCTCACAGCGCTGGCCGCACGCCGGCTGCCGCCGCGGCTCGCGCTGTGCGGGTTCCTGGCCGCCTTCGTCGCCGCGCACGTCGCCGGGGCGCTGACCCCCGGCCTGGGGATCCTGCTGGTCACCCGGGTTCTCGCCGCGCTGTGCACCGCCGGGTTCCTCGCCGTCGCCCTGTCGGTCGCGGTCGCGGCGGTGCCGCCGGAGCGTACGGCCCGGGCGACCGCGACCCTGCTGTCCGGCACGACCGTCGCCCTCGTCGCCGGTGTCCCGGCCGGCGCACTGGTGGGACAGGCGTTCGGCTGGCGTGCGACGTTCTGGGTGGTCGCGGCGGTGGCCGCCGTCGCGCTGGCCGGGGTCGTCGCCGGCGTCCGCACCGGCGACGGCGGACGGGCACCGGCGCCGGGCCTGCGCGCCGAGCTGACGGTCCTGCGCCGGGGCGCGGTCGTCGGGGCGCTGGCGCTCGGTGCCCTGGTGAACGGCTCGACGTTCGCCGCGTACACCTACCTTGCGCCGCTGCTGGCCGAGGCGGGCGGCCCACCGGCGGTGCCCGTCGGGCTGCTGCTGTTCGGGTCCGGCGCCGCCGCAGGGGTGGGCATCGCGGGCAGGTTCGCCGACACCCGCGCCCGCCCGCTGCTGCTCGGCGCGGGTAGCGCGCTGCCGGTGGCCTGGACCGCGCTCGCGCTCGTTGCCACGCACCCGGTGGCGGTGCTCGCCCTGGTCGGGCTCCTGGGCGCGCTGGGTTTCGCGGTCGGGTCGACGCTCGTCGCCCGGGCGCTGACGGCCGCCCGCGAGGCACCGACCCTCGGCGGCGCCGTCGCCACCGCGTCGCTGAACGCCGGAGCGACCCTCGGCCCGCTACTGGGCGGCGCCGCATTCGCGGCGGCCGGGTCGGTCGCTCCGATATGGACGGCCGCGGCACTGGCCCTGCTGGCCGCGCCGCTGCTGGTGCTCACAACGACTCCCACTCCAGCTCCGGGCCGGGCGGCCACGGCCGCTCCCACCCGCCCAGGCGCAGCACCGCGTCGAGCACCTCGGCGGTGAACCCCCACACCACGTCCTCGCCCACCCGGAAACCGGGGCCCCGCCAGGCCCCGCCGCCGGCCCGGAGCCGGAACCGGTGCGCCGGGTCGGCGAGCACCACCAGCGGCACCTGCAGCACCGCCTCGGTCTCGGCCGGGTCGACCGCGTGCAGCCGGGTCGGCGTCCGCCAGTGCCCGAGTACCGCGGTCACGTGGAACCCGGTCAGCAGGATCAGCCGCGGCAGCGTCGCGACGACGTCCACACCGGACGGCTCCAGCCCGGTCTCCTCGGTCGCCTCCCGCAGCGCGGTGGCCGCGGGATCGGTGTCACCCGGGTCCGCACGGCCCCCGGGGAAGGAGATCTCGCCGGAGTGGTGGCGCAGCCGTCGGGCCCGCCGCTGGAGCACGACCTCCGGGCCGTCGGGGCCCTGCCCGAGCAGCACCAGCACGGCCGACTGCCGTGGCCCGACGTGGTCGGCGGGCAGGTCGTTCCTGCTGATGTCCCGCGGCCCGGCGCGCTCCAGCCCGCGCAGCAACGGCACCATCCAGTCCGGGGCACGGCCGGGATCGGGCCGGGCGGCGTCGAGCCAGCGCCGGGCCGCGGCGACGTCACACATACGGTTGGGTGATCATCTCGAGGAAGTGACCGGCCGGGTCGAGGAAGTACACCCCGCGCCCGCCGTGCCCGTGGTTGATCTCGCCGGGGCGGGTGCGCTGCGGGTCGGCCCAGTGCTCGGCGCCCGCCTCGACGAGCCGGGCGTACGCGCGGTCGAACAGCGCGTCGTCGACGAGGAACGCGTAGTGCTGGGGCTGGATCTGCGGGTAGACGTCGGTGGGCAGGTCGGCGAACTGGACGAGGACGCCGCCGTCGAGGGCGATGTTGGTGAACGGCCCCCAGGACGGCGCCTGCGCCGCCTCCAGGACGTGCCGGTAGAACGCCGCGGAGGCCACCCGGTCCCGGGCGGCGACGATCATGTGGTTGAACGTGCAGGTCATGCGGGTCTCCTGACGACAGTGGGGACCACGCGAACGACCTGGGTGAAGGAGCTGCGCCCGCGGGCCCGTGCGGGACTGGCGAGAACTCCTTCCGGCTGGGCCCATCGGGGGCGCACCGGACACGCTATCAGCGCAGCGCGGCGTTGCCGATGTTCTGCGCCTGCCGCAGCCCCGCGGCGACGGGCAGCCGCCCGGCGAACAGGTCGTCGAGCGTGGGCTCCATCGCCGTCGTCGCCGCGCCCACCTTCGGGCCCGACGGTGCCGGGGTCGTCGGGCCGTCCGCGACGAACTCCCGGGTGTCGACGCCGCGGCGCGCCCAGTAGTCGAACCAGCCCCGCTGGGCCGCGGTCACCGCGGGCAGCCCGGCGCCGCTGTCGCCGACCGGGGCGGCACCCTCCGGCGATCCCAACCAGCGCAGCACCCGCAGGATCTCCGGACGCCGCGGGCTGTCGGCGTTGCCGGCGGCCACGATGCTCGACACCACGCTGACCGGCCGCGCGGGCCCTCGACCATCGGCGCGATCCCCCAGTCGAAGGTCGCGCCCTCGGCGATGTTGGCGAGGTTGTAGGTGCCGCTCTGGAACAGTGCGATCCGGCCCCGCAGGAACTGGTCGCGGCTGAAGTCCGGGTTCTGGTTCGTGTCGGCCGCGGACGGCGCCACCCGCTCGGTGTCGATCATGTTCACCAGGTAGCCGAATGCCTGCTCGCCCGCGGGCGTGGCGAGGTCGAAGGTCTCGTCGGGGGCCTGCAACCGGCCGCCCGCGGAGGCGAGGAAGTTCACGTAGATCGCCTGCAGGTCCCGGGCCGCGTTGAAGCCGTACCGGCGCACCGTGCGCGGGTCGAACCCGGGCTGGTCCGCGGTCCGTCCGGTGGCGTCGGCGGTCAGCCTCCGCGCGGCCGGGAGCAGGGTGTCGCGTGCCGGGTCGGTCGGATCCCACCGCAGCGTCGTCGGGTCGACCCCGGCCGCGCGGACCAGGTCCTTGTTGTAGAACAGCGCGATCCGGCCGTCGGTCACCGCCGGGACACCCCACAGGGTGCCGCCGCGGGAGTACTGGTCCGCGGCGGCCGGCACCCAGCCGGCGCGCTGGTCGGCCAGCGCCGACCCGATGTCGATCAGCCTTCCGGCGTCGGCGAGCGCCCCGAAGTTGGACGAGTTGACCCAGTAGATGTCGGTCGCGGTACCCGAGGCCACGTCGAGGGGCAGCGAGGTGAAGTAGTCCTTGAACGGGACCTGCACCAGCTCGACCCGGATGTCGGGGTTGGCCGCGGAGAACGCGTCGAACGAGCGCCGGTAGGCCGCCGCGACCTGGGTGTCCCACAACCGCAGCGTCACCGTGGTGACGCCGTCGGCGTCGTCGTCGAACCGCGACGCGGGGGAGCAGGCCGTCAGCACCAGCGCCGTGACCAGCACCAGCGCGGCGCCCAGGCGGCGCCTCACCGGAACCCGGTGATCGTGATCGAGCGGACGACGCTGCGCTGGAACACCAGGAACAGCGCGATCAGCGGGACGATCGCGACCGTCGTCGCCGCCATCACGATCGGCCAGTTCCCGTTGTACTGGGTCTGCAGCCCGGCGGTCGCGACCGTCATCACCTGCCAGGTCCGGCCGGAGGTGATGACCAGCGGCCACAGGAAGTTGTTCCAGTGCGTCACCACGGTGATCACCGCCAGCGTCGTGAGGATCGGCCGGCTCACCGGCACGACGACGTGCCGCAGGATCCCGACCGTCCCGGCGCCGTCGAGCCGGGCGGCGTCGATCAGGTCCTGCGGGATGGTCCGGAAGTGCTCGCGCAGCAGGAAGATGGCGAACGGCGACCCGAGGACGTAGGGCAGCACCAGCGCCCAGAAGGTGTTCCGCAGCCCCACCTCGGTCATCATCAGGTACAGCGGGATCACCGTCACCGCCTGCGGCACCATCAGCGTCCCCAGGTACACCCAGAACAGCGCGTCGCGGCCCGGGAACTCCAGGCGGGCGAACGCGTACGCCGCGAGCACCGAGAACAGCAGCTGCCCCACCAGGACCACGACCACCACCTGCGCGGTCACCGCGATCGGGGTCACGAAGTCGTAGTCGCGGCCGAACAGGGTCACGATGTTCTCCACCGTCGGCGGTGCCGGCGGTGCCAGCACCGGCGTCGCCGCGAACTGCCGGGTCGTCTTCAGCGCGGTCATCACGCTCAGCACGAACGGCGCCAGCGTCACCACCGCGCCCACCAGCAGCGCGACCAGCACGGCCGCGTCGACGAGTCTGCCGCGCCTCACGTGTCGAGCTCGTAGGTCGTGCGACGGCTGAACCACCGCTGCTGGGCCACGGTCACCACCACCAGGATCACGAACAACACCACCGCCATCACCGCGGCCTGCCCGACCGCGCGGTTCTCGAACGCCTCGTAGTAGATCCGCCCCGCGACGACGTCGGTGACACCCTGCGGTCCGCCGTTCGGCGTGAGCGCGTACACCGAGTCGAACACCTGGAAGCTGGAGATCACGCCGGTGACCAGCACGAAGAACAGCGTCGGCCGCAGCAGCGGCAGCCGGATCCGCCACAGCAGCTGCCACGCCGACGCCCCGTCGAGCCGGGCCGCCTCGACGATCGTGTCCGGGATGGCGCGCAGCCCGGCCAGGAAGAACAGGGCGACGTAGCCGACCTGGGTCCAGGCGGTCACGGCCGCGACCGACGGCAGCGCCAGCGCAGGGTCGGCCAGCCACTCGACGCGGATCCCCAGCAGCGCGTTGAGCGCACCGTCGGTGGGGGACAGGATCCACCGCCACACCACGCCCAGCGCCAGCGGCGCGCAGATCCACGGCAGCACGAAGATCACCCGGAACACCGTGGTCCCCGGAAGCCCGCGGTCCAGCAGCAGCGCCGCCGCCAGACCGAGGGCGGTCTGCACCGGGATGACGATGAGCACGAAGAACGCCGTCACCAGCAGGGACCGGGTGAACCGGCCGTCGGTGGCGACGGCGACGACGTTGCCCAGCCCGACGAACGTCCGCGGCCCGACCAGGTCCCACCGGAACAGCGCCAGCCCCACCACGATCAGCACCGGGACCAGCAGGAACAGCACCACACCCAGCAGGCTGGGCGCCAGCAGCAGGTACGCGGTGCGGGTGTCCCGCCCGGACCGGCTCACGTCCCGTGGGCGAAGCCCGCGGCCTCGCTCCCGCGGACAGGACCGGCCTGCCGGCGCAGTCGCTCCAGCAGCCGCGCCAGGTCGTCGAGCAGCAGCGCGGCCAGGTCGTGGCTGAACCCGTTGCGCACCACGATCCGCAGCGCCGCCAGGTCCTCCCGGTTCTGCGGGAACGTGTACGCCGGGACCAGCCATCCCGTCTCGCGCAGGCCCGCCGACACGTCGAACACCGAGAACGGTTCGCCGTCGGCGACGGTGAACGCGAACACGGGCAGCTGCGAGCCGTCGGTGAGCAGCCGGAACGCGCCCGTCTCGGCGATCCGCCCGGCCAGCCCGGTGGCGATCTCCCGGCAGGTGCCCTGCACCCGCGCGTAGCCCTCGCGACCCAGGCGCAGAAAATTGTAGTACTGGGCGATGACCTGCCCGCCGGGGCGGGAGAAGTTCAGGGCGAAGGTCGGCATGTCCCCGCCCAGGTAGTTCACCCGGAACACCAGGTCCTCGGGCAGCGCGTCGGTGTCGCGCCACACCGCCCAGCCGACGCCCGGATGCACCAGGCCGTACTTGTGGCCGGAGGTGTTGATCGACGCCACCCGGGGCAGCCGGAAGTCCCACTCCAGGTCGGTGTCGCAGAACGGCGCGATCATCGCTCCGGACGCCCCGTCGACGTGCACCGGGACGTCCAGCCCGGTGCGGGACTGCAGGTCGTCGAGCGCGGCGCAGATCTCGGCGACGGGCTCGTAGCTGCCGTCGAAGGTGGACCCCAGGATCGCGACGACACCGATGGTGTTCTCGTCGCACAGCGCGACGGCCTCGTCGGCCCCCAGGTGCAGCCGGTCGCCCTCCATCGGGACCAGCCGCGGCTCCACGTCCCAGTAGTTCGCGAACTTGTCCCAGCAGATCTGGACGTTCACGCCCATCACGATGTTCGGCCGGTCCGTCGGGAGGCCTGCCGCCCTGCGCCGGTGCTGCCAGCGCCGCTTGAGCGCCAGCCCGCCGAGCATGCACGCCTCCGACGAGCCCGTCGTCGAGCAGCCGACGGCCCGTCCCGGGTCGGGGGCGTGCCACAGGTCCGCGAGCATCCGCACGCACCGCTGCTCCAGGTCCGCGGTCCGCGGGTACTCGTCCTTGTCGATCATGTTCTTGTCGAAGGACTCGGCCATCAGCCGCTCGGCCTGGGGCTCCGCCCACGTCGTGACGAACGTGGCCAGGTTCAGCCGGGCGTTGCCGTCGAGCATCAGCTCGTCGTGCACGACCTGGTAGGCGATC
>NZ_JAHLJA010000251.1:0-5056 GCF_020496245.1 Pseudonocardia sp. ICBG601
CGGCGCCCAGGCGGCGCCTCACCGGAACCCGGTGATCGTGATCGAGCGGACGACGCTGCGCTGGAACACCAGGAACAGCGCGATCAGGCGGGACGATCGCGACCGTCGTCGCCGCCATACGATCGGCCAGTTCCCGTTGTACTGGGTCTGCAGCCCGGCGGTCTCGCGACCGTCTATCACCTGCCAGGTCCGGCCGGGAGGTGATGACCAGCGGCCACAGGAAGTTGTTCCAGTGCGTCACCACGGTGATCACCGCCAGCGTCGTGAGGATCGGCCGGCTCACCGGCACGACGACGTGCCGCAGGATCCCGACCGTCCCGGCGCCGTCGAGCCGGGCGGCGTCGATCAGGTCCGCGGGATGGTCCGGAAGTGCTCGCGCAGCAGGAAGATGGCGAACGGCGACCCGAGGACGTAGGGCAGCACCAGCGCCAGAAGGTGTTCCGCAGCCCCACCTCGGTCATCATCAGGTACAGCGGGATCACCGTCACCGCCTGCGGCACCATCAGCGTCCCAGGTACACCCAGAACAGCGCGTCGCGGCCCGGGAACTCCAGGCGGGCGAACGCGTACGCCGCGAGCACCGAGAACAGCAGCTGCCCCACCAGGACCACGACCACCACCTGCGCGGTCACCGCGATCGGGGTCACGAAGTCGTAGTCGCGGCCGAACAGGGTCACGATGTTCTCCACCGTCGGCGGTGCCGGCGGTGCCAGCACCGGCGTCGCCGCGAACTGACGGGTCGTCTTCAGCGCGGTCATCACGCTCAGCACGAACGGCGCCAGCGTCACCACCGCGCCCACCAGCAGCGCGACCAGCACGGCCGCGTCGACGAGTCTGCCGCGCCTCACGTGTCGAGCTCGTAGGTCGTGCGACGGCTGAACCACCGCTGCTGGGCCACGGTCACCACCACCAGGATCACGAACAACACCACCGCCATCACCGCGGCCTGCCCGACCGCGCGGTTCTCGAACGCCTCGTAGTAGATCCGCCCCGCGACGACGTCGGTGACACCCTGCGGTCCGCCGTTCGGCGTGGCGCGTACACCGAGTCGAACACCTGGAAGCTGGAGATCACGCCGGTGACCAGCACGAAGAACAGCGTCGGCCGCAGCAGCGGGCAGCCGGATCCGCCACAGCAGCTGCCACGCCGACGCCCCGTCGAGCCGGGCCGCCTCGACGATCGTGTCCGGGATGGCGCGCAGCCCGGCCAGGAAGAACAGGGCGACGTAGCCGACCTGGGTCCAGGCGGTCACGGCCGCGACCGACGGCAGCGCCAGCGCAGGGTCGGCCAGCCACTCGACGCGGATCCCCAGCAGCGCGTTGAGCGCACCGTCGGTGGGGGACAGGATCCACCGCCACACCACGCCCAGCGCCAGCGGCGCGCAGATCCACGGCAGCACGAAGATCACCCGGAACACCGTGGTCCCCGGAAGCCCGCGGTCCAGCAGCAGCGCCGCCGCCAGACCGAGGGCGGTCTGCACCGGGATGACGATGAGCACGAAAAACGCCGTCACCAGCAGGGACCGGGTGAACCGGCCGTCGGTGGCGACGGCGACGACGTTGCCCAGCCCGACGAACGTCCGCGCGCCCGACCAGGTCCCACCGGAACAGCGCCAGCCCCACCACGATCAGCACCGGGACCAGCAGGAACAGCACCACACCCAGCAGGCTGGGCGCCAGCAGCAGGTACGCGGGCGGGTTGTCCCGCCGGACCGGCTCACGTCCCGTGGGCGAAGCCCGCGGCCCCCTCGCTCCCGCGGACAGGACCGGCCTGCCGGCGCAGTCGCTCCAGCAGCCGCGCCAGGTCGTCGAGCAGCAGCGCGGCCAGGTCGTGGCTGAACCCGTTGCGCACCACGATCCGCAGCGCCGCCAGGTCCTCCCGGTTCTGCGGGAACGTGTACGCCGGGACCAGCCATCCCGTCTCGCGCAGGCCCGCCGACACGTCGAACACCGAGAACGGTTCGCCGTCGGCGACGGTGAACGCGAACACGGGCAGCTGCGAGCCGTCGGTGAGCAGCCGGAACGCGCCCGTCTCGGCGATCCGCCCGGCCAGCCCGGGTGGCGATCTCCCGGCAGGTGCCCTGCACCCGCGCGTAGCCCTCGCGACCCAGGCGCAGAAAATTGTAGTACTGGGCGATGACCTGCCCGCCGGGGCGGGAGAAGTTCAGGGCGAAGGTCGGCATGTCCCCGCCAGGTAGTTCACCCGGAACACCAGGTCCTCGGGCAGGCGTCGGTGTCGCGCCACACCGCCCAGCCGACGCCCGGATGCACCAGGCCGTACTTGTGGCCGGAGGTGTTGATCGACGCCACCCGGGGCAGCCGGAAGTCCCACTCCAGGTCGGTGTCGCAGAACGGCGCGATCATCGCTCCGGACGCCCCGTCGACGTGCACCGGGACGTCCAGCCCGGTGCGGGACTGCAGGTCGTCGAGCGCGGCGCAGATCTCGGCGACGGGCTCGTAGCTGCCGTCGAAGGTGGACCCCAGGATCGCGACGACACCGATGGTGTTCTCGTCGCACAGCGCGACGGCCTCGTCGGCCCCCAGGTGCAGCCGGTCGCCCTCCATCGGGACCAGCCGCGGCTCCACGTCCCAGTAGTTCGCGAACTTGTCCCAGCAGATCTGGACGTTCACGCCCATCACGATGTTCGGCCGGTCCGTCGGGAGGCCTGCCGCCCTGCGCCGGTGCTGCCAGCGCCGCTGAGCGCCAGCCCGCCGAGCATGCACGCCTCCGACGAGCCCGTCGTCGAGCAGCCGACGGCCCGTCCCGGGTCGGGGGCGTGCCACAGGTCCGCGAGCATCCGCACGCACCGCTGCTCCAGGTCCGCGGTCCGCGGGTACTCGTCCTTGTCGATCATGTTCTTGTCGAAGGACTCGGCCATCAGCCGCTCGGCCTGGGGCTCCGCCCACGTCGTGACGAACGTGGCCAGGTTCAGCCGGGCGTTGCCGTCGAGCATTCAGCTCGTCGTGCACGACCTGGTAGGCGATCTCGGGGTGCAGGCCCGAGGTCGGGCATCCGGAACCGGGGGATGTCCACCGGCTCGGGCCGCGAAGACGGGGTTGACCGAGACCCCGCGGTCGGCGCCGCGGTCCTCCGAGGGGAGTGCGCACCGGGCTGGTCAGCAACCTAGGCCCGGCTGGCCGGGAGCGCCCGCGGACGCGCCCGATCCGGGGGACCCGGGTCAGGCGCCGAGCAGCTTCTTCTGGACCTTGCCCATCGCGTTGCGGGGCAGGGCGTCGACGAACACGACCTCGCGGGGACGCTTGTGCCAGGACAGCTGCCCGGCGACGTGGTCGATCAGCGCCTGCCCGTCACGCGAGTCGCCGACGACGTAGGCGACGATCTTCTGGCCGAGGTCGGGATCGGGGGCGCCGACCACGGCCACCTCGGCGACGCCCGGGTGGTCGAGCAGCCCGGCCTCGATCTCCCCGGAGCCGATCCGGTAGCCGCCCGACTTGATCAGGTCGGTGGACTCGCGGCCGACGATGCGGTGGAACCCGCCCGGGTCGCGGACGGCGAGGTCCCCGGGCGGAACCAGCCCTCGCCGGCCCAGCACTCGTCGTTCGCGCCGGGCGCGGTTCAGGTAGCCGTCGAACAGCATGGGGCCGCGCGACCTCGAGCCGACCGAGGTCTCGCCGTCGTCGGGGACGGTGGTGGCGGGGGCATCGTCGGAGGCGGGCAGTAGCCGGGGTCTGGCGGCGCCGGGGACGGGGGGCCCCCATCCGGCGCGACGCTCCCCGAGGCGTGCGTGCGAGGACAGGGTGATCATGGTCTCGGCATGCCGTAGCGCTCGACCGGCGCCTGCCCGGTCTCAGGCCGGCGATCCGGTCGAACAGCGAGGCGGGGCAGCGGGGCGCTGCCGAGACGAGGAGCCGGGCCCGGCCCAGGGCACGGGCGGCGTCGGGCTCGTCGACGATCCGGTTCCAGACCGTGGGGACGCCGAAGTACATCGAGGCGTCGACCGCGGCCGTAGCGGGCGGGCTGCGGCTTCACCGTGTGCACCACCCGCGACCCGAGGCGCAGGGAACCGAGCACCCCCAGGATGAGGCCGTGCACGTGGAACAGGGGCAGACCGTGGGCGACGGTGTCCTCGGGGGTCCAGTCCCACACCTCGAACAGGGCGTCCAGCCCGGCGGCGATCGCGGCCCCCACAGCTGCGCGCCCTTGGGGCGGCCGGTGGGCCGGAGGTGTAGAGCAGCATCGCGGTGGCCGCCGGGTCGACCGGGCGCGGGGTGAGCGGTCGT
Source organism: Pseudonocardia sp. ICBG601 (assembly GCF_020496245.1). Classification (NCBI taxonomy): domain Bacteria; kingdom Bacillati; phylum Actinomycetota; class Actinomycetes; order Pseudonocardiales; family Pseudonocardiaceae; genus Pseudonocardia; species Pseudonocardia sp. ICBG601. Next base: position 4,241 of record NZ_JAHLJA010000251.1, read on the forward strand.
GCGCCGGGGACGACGACCGGCAGGTCGACCGCCGTCGGGGCCGCGGTCCCGCCCAGGCGGTGGGCGCCGGAGTCGGTCAGGATGTGCCCACGCTCGGCCGGCCCCGAGTCCGGCGGGACCGGCACGACCGGCACCCCGGCCATGATCGCGCCGGTGATCGGACGACGGTGTCGATCGAGGCGGTGGGCGTGCACCGCGACCGGGCCGTCGTCGGGGATCCCGGCGGCGACGCGGCCCGGCCCGGTCGACGAGCTCGGAGCGGGAGAGCACGTCGTCGCCGACGGTGACGGCCCGCTCCAGTCCCGCGGCTCGGTCAGGGAGGTGAGGAACACGAGGATCTCCTTCTCACGCGGCCATGGCCGGCAGTACAGAGGGCGCCGACCAAGGCCAAACGGGCGATCACGACCATCGACAGGCCCCAGCGGGTCAGCAGTGCAGTCATGCGGGGGCGTTCCTGCTCGTCGACGGGTGGGTGGCGACCAGCGTCGCACCCACCGTCGAGAAGGGAGACACGTCCACGATGGACGAGCAGGACCCCGAGCGCGCAGATCAGTGCCCAGCCCGGGATCCCGCCCTGCTGCACGAGCGGGATCGCCAGCGGCACCAGCGCGGCGAGTATGCCGGTGGTCGAGGCGAACGCCGACACCAGCCCGCACACCGCGCAGATCACCAGCGCGGCGAGCAGCGGGACGGTGAGGCTCGCGGCGAGGTCGCCCAGCAGGTCGACCGAGCCGATCTCCTGGAGCACACAGACGTAGGTGATGATGCCGCCGACCAGCAGCACGGTGGACCAGTCGATCTCCTTCAGGGCGCCGC
>NZ_JAHLJA010000252.1:0-8039 GCF_020496245.1 Pseudonocardia sp. ICBG601
CCTCGCTGGTCCGCGGCCTGATCTACCCGGTCCCGGACCCGGCGTTTCCCGTTCCTCGGGGTCCACGCCACCCGCGGCATCGACGGGCACCGTCCACGCCGGCCCGAACGCCGTGCTCGCGCTGGCCCGCGAGGGCTACGACTGGCGCACGGTCAAGCCGAAGGAGCTGCTGGGGACGCTGACCTACCCGGGCATGGTGAAGGTGGCGCGCACGCCTGTGGCGCTACGGCATCGGCGAGGTCCGCCGCTCGCTGTCGACGCGCGCGATGGTCCGCCAGATCCAGCGGATGCTGCCCGAGGTCACCGCCTCCGACCTGCACCCGGCAGGCGCCGGGGGTGCGGGCCCAGGCCGTGAAGGCCGACGGCACCTGGTCGACGACTTCCTGTTCCTCGACCAGGCCGGTCCGGACGGCGCGGGCCGCCCCGGCTCGATCCTGCACGTGCTGAACGCACCGTCCCCGGCGGCGACGGCGGCGCTGCCGATCGGCCGCGAGATCCTCGACCGGCTCGGTGCGGCATGACCGGCGCACGGCCCGAGGGCTTCCGGTCCGGGTTCGCCTGCTTCGTCGGCAGGCCCAACGCCGGCAAGTCGACCCTGACCAACGCGCTGGTCGGGGAGAAGATCGTGATCACCTCCTCGCGCCCGCAGACCCCCGGCACGCGATCCGCGGGATCGTGCACCGACCGGACGCCCAGATCGTCCTGGTCGACACCCCGGGGCTGCACCGCCCCGGACCCTGCTCGGGTCGCGGCTCAACGACCTGGTGCGCGAGACGTGGTCCGAGGTCGACGTCGTCGGGTTCTGCGTGCCCGCCAACGAGAAGGTCGGCAAGGGTGACCGGTTCATCGCCGAGGAGCTGGGCCGGATCGCCGCGCACACCCCGGTGGTCGCCGTCGTCACCAAGACCGACACCGCCCGCCCCGAGCAGGTCGCCGAGCGGCTCACCGAGGTGGCGGCGCTGATGGACTTCGCCGAGGTCGTGCCGACTCTCGGCGCGGTCGGGCTCCAGGTATCGCTGCTGTCGGACCTGCTGGTCGGGCTGCTGCCGGAGGGGCCGCAGCTCTACCCGGACGGCGACCTCACCGACGAGCCGACCGACGTGCTCGTGGCCGAGCTCGTGCGGGAGGCGGCGCTGGAGGCGTGCGCGACGAGCTGCCGCACTCGATCGCCGTCGTCGTCGAGGAGACGATCGAGAAGAAGGACCTGCTGGAGATCTACGCGATCATCTACGTCGAGCGGTCCAGCCAGAAGGGCATCGTGATCGGCAAGGGCGGTGCCCGGCTCAAGCAGGGTCGGCAGCGACGCCCGTCGCCAGATCGAGAAGCTGCTGGGCACCCGGGTGCACCTGGACCTGCACGTGAAGATCGCCGAGGACTGGCAGCGGGACCCGAAGCAGCTGCGCAAGCTGGGTTCTGAGGAGAACCTAGACTGGGTGGGTGGCCCAGCTCTACCGCGACACCGGGATCGTGCTCCGGGTGCAGAAGCTGGGCGAGGCGGACCGGATCATCACGATGCTGACCGTCAGCACGGCAAGATCCGGGTGGTCGCCAAGGGCGTGCGCCCGCACCCGGTCGCGGTGGGGCGCCCGGCTGGAGCCGTTCAACCACGTCGACGTCCAGTGCTACACCGGGCGCACGCTCGACGTGGTCACCCAGGCCCAGACCGTCGACGCGTTCGCGCCGGCGATCGTCGCGGACTGGTCGGCCTACTCCTGCGGCTGCGCGATCCTGGAGACCGCGGACCGGCTGGTGTCCGAGGAGGGCGAGCCGAGCCTGCGGGTCTACCTGCTGCTGCTCGGTGCCACCCGGGCGCTGGCCGACGGCGCCCGCGAACCGGCCCTGGTGCTCGACGCGTTCCTGCTGCGGGCCATGAGCCATGCGGGGTGGGCGCCGTCGCTGTCGGACTGTGCGCGCTGCGCGACGCCCGGCCCGCACCGGTCGTTCACCGTCGCCGGGGGCGGCATGGTGTGCCCGCGCTGCCGCCCGCCGGGCTCGGTCCCCCCGGCCCCCGAGACGGTGGCGCTGCTCATGGCGCTGCTGCACGGCGACTGGGACACCGCCGACGCCTCGGGCACCCCGACCCGGCGGAGGCCAGCGGCCTGGTCGCGGCGCACCTGCAGTGGCACCTGGAGCGCCAGCTGCGCTCGCTGCCCCTGGTCGACCGCCGCGCCCGGGTCCGGCCCGCCGCCGTCGTCGCGCCGGGTGCGCCGGGGACCGCCCCGAACCGCCGGACGGCGGTGCGCCGACACCTCCGGACGCGCTGTCCGACTAGTTCGATCGGCCCGGTGTCCGATCGGGCTGCCGTGAGCGGCCCGTATGCTTCGTCGAGCGGTTGACGTTCCCGGTGCGCCGCCCGCCGCGGTGCCGCCGGTCGCGGCGCACGGCGCTTCCGCCGACTCCACCGGGTGAACGTCGCTCAGGACAGGCAACCGGTTGCGCGGTCTCGTTATCCTCCTGTGATCGAGGGGACCCCAGCCCCGTCGGAGAGGCAGTCGTGAACCGACCCCACACACCGCCGCCGGACGACGACCACACCGCTCGCACCCATCGTCTCCCGGCCGCCACGCAGCGGATCCCGGTGCCGCCCACCCAGCAGCTGCCGCCCGCACCGAGGTCATGCCGGAGTCCCCGCAGGACGGGCCGACCCGCGCGATGCGTCAGGTCCGGGCCCGCACCGAGGACGGCGCCTGGCCGGCCATCCCGATGCTGCCGGTGATCCGGCCCGACGAGTCCGAACCGCTGTCGGAGGTCGACCGGGTCCACGGGCACCGCGGGATGCGCCGGCTGCGCGAGGACCATCGAGCGGCTGGAGGACCCGGCCGTGCCGGCCTGGCCCCAGCCCGACCAGCGCGACTGAGCCCGACCACCGCGGCCGAGCCCGGCCATCGGCCCCGACGTAGGGTCGGTGACGTGCCGTTCCAGCCTCCCGCCCGCATCCGTCCGGTGCCCGGCCCCCGGCGATCCCGCCGGAGCTGGTGCCGGGCCACGTCGCCCTCGTCATGGACGGCAACGGCCGCTGGGCCAACGCCCGTGGTCTGCCCCGCACGGAGGGGCACAAGCGGGGCGAGGCGTCGCTGATGGACGTCGCCCGCGGCTGCATCGACCTCGGTGTGCGCTGGCTGTCGGCGTACGCGTTCTCCACCGAGAACTGGCGGCGCAGCCCCGACGAGGTCCGGTTCCTGATGGGCTTCAACCGCGACGTCATCCGCCGTCGCGTCGACGAGATGGACGCGATGGGGGTCCGGGTCCGCTGGGCGGGCGCGCCCGCGGCTGTGGCGCTCGGTGATCAAGGAGCTGGAGATCGCCGAGGAGCGCACCCGCGGCAACGACGTGCTGAACCTGACCATGTGCGTCAACTACGGCGGCCGCGCCGAGATCGTCGACTCGGTGCGCCAGATCGCCCGGCTCGCCGCCGAGGGCCGGATCAACCCCGACAAGATCGACGAGCGGATGCTGGCCCGCCACCTCGACGAGCCGGACATGCCCGACGTCGACCTGTTCGTGCGCTCCCTCGGGGGAGCAGCGGACCTCGAACTTCCTGCTCTGGCAGAGCGCCTACGCCGAGATGGTCTTCCTGGACACGCTGTTCCCCGACTTCGACCGGCGCCACATCTGGCAGGCGATCGAGATCTACGCACGCCGGGACCGGCGTTTCGGCGGGGCCGTGGACGCCGCGACGGGCGACGCCGCGACGGGGGTGACACCGTGAGCACCGATGTGATCACCGGGATGCTCGCCACCGCGAAGGGTGCGCTGGAGCGGTTCCACGACGTCACCGCCGCCGACGACGGCGCGCTGACCTTCGCCCACGGCGGCGTGCTGTGCGTGGTGCAGGGGACCGAGCTGGAGGAGGGGCTGCCCGTCCTCAACCTGACCTGCGTCGTGGCGTGGGACCTGCCGGACTCCGCCGACCCGGAGCACGACGTGCCGCGACGGGTCGGTCGGGCTCGGGGTGGGGGAGGGCCTGTTCGGCACGCCCCGGTGGTGCGCGGCGAGCGCGGCTGGGACGTGACGCTGCGCTACGCCTTCCCCGCGGCCGGGCTGGGCGAGGGTCCGATGGGGACGCTGCTCATGCTCGTCGTGTCCTCCGCGTCGAGCATGCGGGCCGAGCTCGTCGGCGGCTGACCGGCCGGCGGGGCGGTGCCCGCCCCGGCCGCGCGGGTCACTTCTTGCGGTTGGTGCCGAGCTCCTCGGCGATCGGGTTGACCGGGTCCACGTCCTTCGTGGACTCCGACAGCCCGGGACGGGTGTGCTCGGTGCGCCGCTGCGCGCGAAGCTGCTCGGTCTCCTCGGCCGACTCGTCCGCGGTGTCGCCCGCGGTCTGGCGCGCGGGTCGTCGTCGGCCAGGTCCACGGCGGCCACCACGGCGGCGATCGAGGCGTAGTGCTCCTCGGCCGGCACCGCCCGCAGGGCCTCGACCGTCGCGGCGTCGGCCTCGTTGCGCTCGGCGGTCCACGCCAGGTCGTCCTTGCCGGCGGGGAACTCCAGGCCGTGCAGGGCGGTGCGGACGGCGTCGGACGTCGTCGTGCGGGTGGTCATGAGGTCACCTCTCGTCGGGATGCGTCCCGACCGGGTAGCCGCTGTGCGCCGGATGATGCATCCGGCGGGGATCAGTTCCCCGGGCCGTCCGCGGTGCCGTCCGAGTGCCGTCCCGGGTCACCGCGTCCTCCGGGGCCGCCTCGCCGCTGCCGTCGAGGTGCACCAGCGGCAGCCCCGCCAGCTGGCCCGCGGTCATCCCGTGCGCGACGCCGAGGACGTCGTTCTGGGACTTCTTCAGCCGGCGTCCACCAGGCCGGACAGGCTGTAGGCGACCCGGCCGAGCAGCCGGACCGTCGTCTCGTCGACGAGCGGGCGCGGGGTGGAGACGACGGCGACGCCCCGGGGCGTCCCGTCGTTGGACTGGGCCACGCCGATCGAGTACGACTCGCGCGGGTTCACGTGCCGGGAGGCGTAGTGATCGCGGAGCTTGAACACCATGTCGTGGAACCCGCTGACGTCCCCGTCGAGCTCCAGCGACGTCAGGTCGTCGGTGGTCAGCGTCTTCGTCCGGCGGAAGCACCGCACGTAGCCGATCAGGGCGCCGGTCCACAGGGCCTCGACCAGCGCCGGTCGGCGTCCACCCGCACCGGCCCGGACTCGGGCCCGCCCAGGGCGGTGACCAGGTGCTCGCAGCAGCGCAGCACGTACTGCAGGTCCTCGAAGACGGCGGCGAGCTGGGCCAGCTCGCCGGACTCCGGGACGTCGATCCGCCGGACCGTGGTGGCGCGGGGTGCGTGTCCGTCCATCGGTCAGACGCTATCCGGGGTGGCGATGCTCACGTGTCTCATCTGAGACGGTCTGCTAGTTTCGTCGCCGAAGGTCACGAGTGCCAGCGCGAAGCCCCGGCTCGCTGGACGGCAACCCTCCTCCGCGGTGGGGTGCCCCGGGTGATGACCGGGCCGACGCGACACCCGCAGTCGGCAAGCGCGGATCCGTGCGCCACGCCGGTCCCCGAGATCGGCCGGAGGCCGATCATGACCCTCGCCCTGCCACGTCCCGTCCAGCACGCCCTGCCCCGCGTCGTCGGTGCGGACCTCACGGTCCCGCTCGTCGACGGCCGGTGGGCCCGCTACTGCGACCTCGACTCCGCCGCGTCGGCGCCGGCGCTGGAGCCGGTCGCTGCCCACGTCGCCGAGGTGCTGCCCTACCACGGCAGCGTGCACCGCGGCGCCGGCTGACCTCGAAGGTCTGCACCGCGCTCGTGGAGAACGCCCGCGCCGACGTCGCCCGGTTCGTCCGGGCCCGCGCCGACGACGTCGTGGTGTTCACCCGCAACACCACCGACGCGCTCGGCCTGCTCGCCCGCGCCGTCCCCCGCCCGGTGGTGACCCTGGACCTGGAGCACCACGCGACGCTGCTGGCCTGGCGCGACCGCGAGCACCGCGTCGTGCCCGCCGCCGCCACCGTGGCGGCGACGCTCGATGCGTTGCGGGCGAGCTCGCCGCCCGTCCCGACGCCGCGCTGGTCGCGGTCACCGGGCGTCCAACGTGACCGGCGAGCTCCTCCCGGTCGCCGAGATCGCGCGATCGCGCACGCCGCGGGTGCCCGCTGTGCGTCGACGCCGCCCAGCTCGCCCCGCACCGGCGCGTCGACCTGGCCGGGTGGAACGCGGACTACGTCGCGCTGTCCGGGCACAAGCTCTACGCGCCCTACGGCGCCGGGGTCTCGTCGGCCGCCGGGACTGGCTCGACGCCGCCGACCCGCACGTCGCGGGCGGGGGAGCGGTCCGATCCGTGTCCGTCGCCGACGGCCCGGGCGGCGCACGGTCACGGAGTGGCTGCCGTCGCCGCAGCGGCACGAGGGCGGCACCCCGAACGTGCTCGTGCCGGTGGCCGCGCTCGGAGCGGCTTGCCGGAGCCTGGACCCGCTGATCGACGACATCGTGCCCGCCCACGAGCGCGAGCTGGCCGACAGCCTGCACGCCGGCCTGGCGACGGTCCCCCGGCCTGCGGACCCTGTCCTGCTTTCGACGACGCGGGCGACCGCACCGCGACCGTCTCGTTCACCCTGGGCGAGCTGTCCGCCGGGCTGGTCGCGGCGGGCGCTGTCGGCCGAGTACGGCATCGGGGTCCGCGACGGCCGTTTCTGCGCCCACCCGCTGCTGGCGCGGCTCACCGGCGGCCGCGACGCGTGCGCGCGTCGCTGGGCCTGCGCACCGGCTCCTCCGACGTCGACCGGCTGGTCGACGCGCTGACCGATCTGGCACGGCGCGGCCCGGCCTGGACCTACGCCCTCGTCGACGGCCGGTGGGCGCCGACCCCGGACCCGCGTCCGGCGGACCCGTTCGCCCGCGACCGGGAGCTGCCCGCCGTCCCCGCTGCGGGGACTGAGCCCGGTCTCAGCCCGCCGAGCAGCGCTCCGCAGAGGCCGAAGACCTCGAGGGTGTGCGACACCTCGGTGAAGCCGTGCTTCTGGGCGACCGACTCGGTCCAGGACTCCACCGCCGGACCCTCGATCTCGACGGCGGCGCCGCACCGGCGCAACACGAGGTGATGGTGGTGGTGCTCGGTCTCGCAGCGCCGGTAGACGGCCTCGCCGGACGCGACCCGCAGCAGCACGTCGACCTCGCCGCCGTCGGCAAGGGTCTGCAGGTCCGGTAGACCGTGGTCAGGCCGATGCCCTCGCCGGCGCGCCGCAGCTCCTCGTGGATCTCCTGGGCGGACCGGAAGTCGTCCAGCCGGTCCAGCAGCGCGGCGGTGACGGCGGCCCGCTGCCGGGTGGGCGGATGCCGCGCGGCCCGGCGGTGGACCGCTCGGTGACCGCCGGCCGCGTCGTCCGGCCGGTCGTCTCCGTCACGTGTCCTCCTCGACGTGGGCGACGGCGTCCCCACGATGTGCGCCAGGTGGTCGTCCACCAGCGAATACAGCACCTCGCGGCCCTTCCGCTCGCCCTCGACCACCCCGGCGGCCTTGAGGACCCGCAGGTGCTGGCTGATCAGGGGCTGGGTGACCCGAGCGCGTCCACCAGGTCGTGGACGCACCGCGAGTGTTCCAGCAGCTGCAGCACGATGGCGATCCGGACCGGCGCGGCGAGTGCCCGCGCAGGTCGCCCGCGGCGGCCAGCGTGCGCGGGTCGCGGGTCGGGCCCGGCTCTGGCGCGGGTGGTGGTTCGTTCGTCCGCGCCCGGGCCGACTCCCGGTGGCGTGCGTGGTCTGGGCTGCGGCAGACATGTGGTGGACCCGTCCGTTCCTCCGGAGCGGCGGCCACACCCTCCGGCGCTGCTGTGCCGTACAGGCCGCACCCGACATGGTAGGCGTGTTCGTTATCGTCGCGCCGTGCTGCTGGTCTGCCGCTTCCGCGTGTCTCCCTCCGAGGAGTCCGCGTTCACCGCGCGCGTGGCCCGCGCCCTGGAACTCTCGCCGCCCCGCCCGGCCGGCCTTCCGCGGGGGTGAGGCGGGCCGGGCGATCGAGGACGCCGGGCAGTGGGTCCTGACCGTCCGCTTCGACTCCGTCGACGCCTACCGGCGTGCCCTGGGGCCGTTCGAGGTCCGCGAGCACGTG
>NZ_JAHLJA010000253.1:0-11047 GCF_020496245.1 Pseudonocardia sp. ICBG601
CGGCCTGATCTACCCGGTCCCGGACCCGGCGTTCCCGTTCCTCGGGGTCCACGCCACCCGCGGCATCGACGGGCACCGTCCACGCCGGCCCGAACGCCGTGCTCGCGCTGGCCCGCGAGGGCTACGACTGGCGCACGGTCAGCCGAAGGAGCTGCTGGGGACGCTGACCTACCCGGGCATGGTGAAGGTGGCGCGCACGCACTGGCGCTACGGCATCGGCGAGGTCCGCCGCTCGCTGTCGACGCGCGCGATGGTCCGCCAGATCCAGCGGATGCTGCCCGAGGTCACCGCCTCCGACCTGCACCCGGCAGGCGCCGGGGTGCGGGCCCAGGCCGTGAAGGCCGACGGCACCCTGGTCGACGACTTCCTGTTCCTCGACCAGGCCGGTCCGGACGGCGCGGGCCGCCCCGGCTCGATCCTGCACGTGCTGAACGCACCGTCCCCGGCGGCGACGGCGGCGCTGCCGATCGGCCGCGAGATCCTCGACCGGCTCGGTGCGGCATGACCGGCGCACGGCCCGAGGGCTTCCGGTCCGGGTTCGCCTGCTTCGTCGGCAGGCCCAACGCCGGCAAGTCGACCCTGACCAACGCGCTGGTCGGGGAGAAGATCGTGATCACCTCCTCGCGCCCGCAGACCACCCGGCACGCGATCCGCGGGATCGTGCACCGACCGGACGCCCAGATCGTCCTGGTCGACACCCCGGGGCTGCACCGCCCCCGGACCCTGCTCGGGTCGCGGCTCAACGACCTGGTGCGCGAGACGTGGTCCGAGGTCGACGTCGTCGGGTTCTGCGTGCCCGCCAACGAGAAGGTCGGCAAGGGTGACCGGTTCATCGCCGAGGAGCTGGGCCGGATCGCCGCGCACACCCCGGTGGTCGCCGTCGTCACCAAGACCGACACCGCCCGCCCCGAGCAGGTCGCCGAGCGGCTCACCGAGGTGGCGGCGCTGATGGACTTCGCCGAGGTCGTGCCGACCTCGGCGCGGTCGGGCTTCCAGGTATCGCTGCTGTCGGACCTGCTGGTCGGGCTGCTGCCGGAGGGGCCGCAGCTCTACCCGGACGGCGACCTCACCGACGAGCCGACCGACGTGCTCGTGGCCGAGCTCGTGCGGGAGGCGGCGCTGGAGGGCGTGCGCGACGAGCTGCCGCACTCGATCGCCGTCGTCGTCGAGGAGACGATCGAGAAGAAGGACCTGCTGGAGATCTACGCGATCATCTACGTCGAGCGGTCCAGCCAGAAGGGCATCGTGATCGGCAAGGGCGGTGCCCGGCTCAAGCAGGTCGGCAGCGACGCCCGTCGCCAGATCGAGAAGCTGCTGGGCACCCGGGTGCACCTGGACCTGCACGTGAAGATCGCCGAGGACTGGCAGCGGGACCCGAAGCAGCTGCGCAAGCTGGGGTTCTGAGGAGAACCTAGACTGGGTGGGTGGCCCAGCTCTACCGCGACACCGGGATCGTGCTCCGGGTGCAGAAGCTGGGCGAGGCGGACCGGATCATCACGATGCTGACCCGTCAGCACGGCAAGATCCGGGTGGTCGCCAAGGGCGTGCGCCGCACCCGGTCGCGGTGGGGCGCCCGGCTGGAGCCGTTCAACCACGTCGACGTCCAGTGCTACACCGGGCGCACGCTCGACGTGGTCACCCAGGCCCAGACCGTCGACGCGTTCGCGCCGGCGATCGTCGCGGACTGGTCGGCCTACTCCTGCGGCTGCGCGATCCTGGAGACCGCGGACCGGCTGGTGTCCGAGGAGGGCGAGCCGAGCCTGCGGGTCTACCTGCTGCTGCTCGGTGCCACCCGGGCGCTGGCCGACGGCGCCCGCGAACCGGCCCTGGTGCTCGACGCGTTCCTGCTGCGGGCCATGAGCCATGCGGGGTGGGCGCCGTCGCTGTCGGACTGTGCGCGCTGCGCGACGCCCGGCCCGCACCGGTCGTTCACCGTCGCCGGGGGCGGCATGGTGTGCCCGCGCTGCCGCCCGCCGGGCTCGGTCCCCCCGGCCCCCGAGACGGTGGCGCTGCTCATGGCGCTGCTGCACGGCGACTGGGACACCGCCGACGCCTCGGGCACCCCGACCCGGCGGGAGGCCAGCGGCCTGGTCGCGGCGCACCTGCAGTGGCACCTGGAGCGCCAGCTGCGCTCGCTGCCCCTGGTCGACCGCCGCGCCCGGGTCCGGCCCGCCGCCGTCGTCGCGCCGGGTGCGCCGGGGACCGCCCCGGAACCGCCGGACGGCGGTGCGCCGACACCTCCGGACGCGCTGTCCGACTAGTTCGATCGGCCCGGTGTCCCGATCGGGCTGCCGTGAGCGGCCCGTATGCTTCGTCGAGCGGTTGACGTTCCCGGTGCGCCGCCCGCCGCGGTGCCGCCGGTCGCGGCGCACGGCGCTTCCGCCGACTCCACCGGGTGAACGTCGCTCAGGACAGGCAACCGGTTGCGCGGTCTCGTTATCCTCCTGTGATCGAGGGGACCCCAGCCCCGTCGGAGAGGCAGTCGTGAACCGACCCCACACACCGCCGCCGGACGACGACCACACCGCTCGCACCCATCGTCTCCCGGCCGCCACGCAGCGGATCCCGGTGCCGCCCACCCAGCAGCTGCCGGCCCGCACCGAGGTCATGCCGGAGTCCCCGCAGGACGGGCCGACCCGCGCGATGCGTCAGGTCCGGGCCCGCACCGAGGACGGCGCCTGGCCGGCCATCCCGATGCTGCCGGTGATCCGGCCCGACGAGTCCGAACCGCTGTCGGAGGTCGACCGGGTCCACGGGCACCGCGGGATGCGCCGGCTGCGCGAGACCATCGAGCGGCTGGAGGACCCGGCCGTGCCGGCCTGGCCCCAGCCCGACCAGCGCGACTGAGCCCGACCACCGCGGCCGAGCCCGGCCATCGGCCCCGACGTAGGGTCGGTGACGTGCCGTTCCAGCCTCCCGCACCGCATCCGTCCGGTGCCCGGCCCCCGGCGATCCCGCCGGAGCTGGTGCCGGGCCACGTCGCCCTCGTCATGGACGGCAACGGCCGCTGGGCCAACGCCCGTGGTCTGCCCCGCACGGAGGGGCACAAGCGGGGCGAGGCGTCGCTGATGGACGTCGCCCGCGGCTGCATCGACCTCGGTGTGCGCTGGCTGTCGGCGTACGCGTTCTCCACCGAGAACTGGCGGCGCAGCCCCGACGAGGTCCGGTTCCTGATGGGCTTCAACCGCGACGTCATCCGCCGTCGCGTCGACGAGATGGACGCGATGGGGGTCCGGGTCCGCTGGGCGGGCCGCCGCCCGCGGCTGTGGCGCTCGGTGATCAAGGAGCTGGAGATCGCCGAGGAGCGCACCCGCGGCAACGACGTGCTGAACCTGACCATGTGCGTCAACTACGGCGGCCGCGCCGAGATCGTCGACTCGGTGCGCCAGATCGCCCGGCTCGCCGCCGAGGGCCGGATCAACCCCGACAAGATCGACGAGCGGATGCTGGCCCGCCACCTCGACGAGCCGGACATGCCCGACGTCGACCTGTTCGTGCGCTCCTCGGGGGAGCAGCGGACCTCGAACTTCCTGCTCTGGCAGAGCGCCTACGCCGAGATGGTCTTCCTGGACACGCTGTTCCCCGACTTCGACCGGCGCCACATCTGGCAGGCGATCGAGATCTACGCACGCCGGGACCGGCGTTTCGGCGGGGCCGTGGACGCCGCGACGGGCGACGCCGCGACGGGGGTGACACCGTGAGCACCGATGTGATCACCGGGATGCTCGCCACCGCGAAGGGTGCGCTGGAGCGGTTCCACGACGTCACCGCCGCCGACGACGGCGCGCTGACCTTCGCCCACGGCGGCGTGCTGTGCGTGGTGCAGGGGACCGAGCTGGAGGAGGGGCTGCCCGTCCTCAACCTGACCTGCGTCGTGGCGTGGGACCTGCCGGACTCCGCCGACCCGGAGCACGACGTGCCGCGACGGGTCGGGCTCGGGGTGGGGGAGGGCCTGTTCGGCACGCCCCGGGTGGTGCGCGGCGAGCGCGGCTGGGACGTGACGCTGCGCTACGCCTTCCCCGCGGCCGGGCTGGGCGAGGGTCCGATGGGGACGCTGCTCATGCTCGTCGTGTCCTCCGCGTCGAGCATGCGGGCCGAGCTCGTCGGCGGCTGACCGGCCGGCCGGGGCGGTGCCCGCCCCGGCCGCGCGGGTCACTTCTTGCGGTTGGTGCCGAGCTCCTCGGCGATCGGGTTGACCGGGTCCACGTCCTTCGTGGACTCCGACAGCCCGGGACGGGTGTGCTCGGTGCGCCGCTGCGCGCGAAGCTGCTCGGTCTCCTCGGCCGACTCGTCCGCGGTGTCGCCCGCGGTCTGGCGCGCCGGGTCGTCGTCGGCCAGGTCCACGGCGGCCACCACGGCGGCGATCGAGGCGTAGTGCTCCTCGGCCGGCACCGCCCGCAGGGCCTCGACCGTCGCGGCGTCGGCCTCGTTGCGCTCGGCGGTCCACGCCAGGTCGTCCTTGCCGGCGGGGAACTCCAGGCCGTGCAGGGCGGTGCGGACGGCGTCGGACGTCGTCGTGCGGGTGGTCATGAGGTCACCTCTCGTCGGGATGCGTCCCGACCGGGTAGCCGCTGTGCGCCGGATGATGCATCCGGCGGGGATCAGTTCCCCGGGCCGTCCGCGGTGCCGTCCCGAGTGCCGTCCCGGGTCACCGCGTCCTCCGGGGCCGCCTCGCCGCTGCCGTCGAGGTGCACCAGCGGCAGCCCCGCCAGCTGGCCCGCGGTCATCCCGTGCGCGACGCCGAGGACGTCGTTCTGGGACTTCTTCAGCCGGGCGTCCACCAGGCCGGACAGGCTGTAGGCGACCCGGCCGAGCAGCCGGACCGTCGTCTCGTCGACGAGCGGGCGCGGGGTGGAGACGACGGCGACGCCCCGGGGCGTCCCGTCGTTGGACTGGGCCACGCCGATCGAGTACGACTCGCGCGGGTTCACGTGCCGGGAGGCGTAGTGATCGCGGAGCTTGAACACCATGTCGTGGAACCCGCTGACGTCCCCGTCGAGCTCCAGCGACGTCAGGTCGTCGGTGGTCAGCGTCTTCGTCCGGCCGGAGAAGCACCGCACGTAGCCGATCAGGGCGCCGGTCCACAGGGCCTCGACCAGCGCCGGGTCGGCGTCCACCCGCACCGGCCCGGACTCGGGCCCGCCCAGGGCGGTGACCAGGTGCTCGCAGCAGCGCAGCACGTACTGCAGGTCCTCGAAGACGGCGGCGAGCTGGGCCAGCTCGCCGGACTCCGGGACGTCGATCCGCCGGACCGTGGTGGGCGCGGGGTGCGTGTCCGTCATCGGTCAGACGCTATCCGGGGTGGCGATGCTCACGTGTCTCCATCTGAGACGGTCTGCTAGTTTCGTCGCCGAAGGTCACGAGTGCCAGCGCGAAGCCCCGGCTCGCTGGACGGCAACCCTCCTCCGCGGTGGGGTGCCCCGGGTGATGACCGGGCCGACGCGACACCCGCAGTCGGCAAGCGCGGATCCGTGCGCCACGCCGGGTCCCCGAGATCGGCCGGAGGCCCGATCATGACCCTCGCCCTGCCACGTCCCGTCCAGCACGCCCTGCCCCGCGTCGTCGGTGCGGACCTCACGGTCCCGCTCGTCGACGGCCGGTGGGCCCGCTACTGCGACCTCGACTCCGCCGCGTCGGCGCCGGCGCTGGAGCCGGTCGCTGCCCACGTCGCCGAGGTGCTGCCCTACCACGGCAGCGTGCACCGCGGCGCCGGCTGGACCTCGAAGGTCTGCACCGCGCTCGTGGAGAACGCCCGCGCCGACGTCGCCCGGTTCGTCCGGGCCCGCGCCGACGACGTCGTGGTGTTCACCCGCAACACCACCGACGCGCTCGGCCTGCTCGCCCGCGCCGTCCCCGGCCCGGTGGTGACCCTGGACCTGGAGCACCACGCGACGCTGCTGGCCTGGCGCGACCGCGAGCACCGCGTCGTGCCCGCCGCCGCCACCGTGGCGGCGACGCTCGATGCGTTGCGGGCCGAGCTCGCCGCCCGTCCCGACGCCGCGCTGGTCGCGGTCACCGGGGCGTCCAACGTGACCGGCGAGCTCCTCCCGGTCGCCGAGATCGCGCGGATCGCGCACGCCGCGGGTGCCCGGCTGTGCGTCGACGCCGCCCAGCTCGCCCCGCACCGGCGCGTCGACCTGGCCGGGTGGGACGCGGACTACGTCGCGCTGTCCGGGCACAAGCTCTACGCGCCCTACGGCGCCGGGGTCCTCGTCGGCCGCCGGGACTGGCTCGACGCCGCCGACCCGCACGTCGCGGGCGGGGGAGCGGTCCGATCCGTGTCCGTCGCCGACGGCCCGGGCGGCGGCACGGTCACGGAGTGGCTGCCGTCGCCGCAGCGGCACGAGGGCGGCACCCCGAACGTGCTCGGTGCCGCCGCGCTCGGAGCGGCTTGCCGGAGCCTGGACCCGCTGATCGACGACATCGTGCCCGCCCACGAGCGCGAGCTGGCCGACCGCCTGCACGCCGGCCTGGCGACGGTCCCCGGCCTGCGGACCCTGTCCTGCTTCGACGACGCGGGCGACCGCACCGCGACCGTCTCGTTCACCCTGGGCGAGCTGTCCGCCGGGCTGGTCGCGGCGGCGCTGTCGGCCGAGTACGGCATCGGGGTCCGCGACGGCCGGTTCTGCGCCCACCCGCTGCTGGCGCGGCTCACCGGCGGCCGCGACGCCGTGCGCGCGTCGCTGGGCCTGCGCACCGGCTCCTCCGACGTCGACCGGCTGGTCGACGCGCTGACCGATCTGGCACGGCGCGGCCCGGCCTGGACCTACGCCCTCGTCGACGGCCGGTGGGCGCCGACCCCGGACCCGCGTCCGGCGGACCCGTTCGCCCGCGACCGGGAGCTGCCCGCCGTCCCCGGCTGCGGGGACTGAGCCCGGTCTCAGCCCGCCGAGCAGCGGCCGCAGAGGCCGAAGACCTCGAGGGTGTGCGACACCTCGGTGAAGCCGTGCTTCTGGGCGACCGACTCGGTCCAGGACTCCACCGCCGGACCCTCGATCTCGACGGCGGCGCCGCACCGGCGGCACACGAGGTGATGGTGGTGGTGCTCGGTCTCGCAGCGCCGGTAGACGGCCTCGCCGGACGCGACCCGCAGCACGTCGACCTCGCCGCCGTCGGCAAGGGTCTGCAGGGTCCGGTAGACCGTGGTCAGGCCGATGCCCTCGCCGGCGCGCCGCAGCTCCTCGTGGATCTCCTGGGCGGACCGGAAGTCGTCCAGCCGGTCCAGCAGCGCGGTGACGGCGGCCCGCTGCCGGGTGGCGCGGATGCCGCGCGGCCCGGCGGTGGACCGCTCGGTGACCGCCGCCGCGGTCGTCCGGCCGGTCGTCTCCGTCACGTGTCCTCCTCGACGTGGGCGACGGCGTCCACCACGATGTGCGCCAGGTGGTCGTCCACCAGCGAATACAGCACCTCGCGGCCCTTCCGCTCGCCCTCGACCACCCCGGCGGCCTTGAGGACCCGCAGGTGCTGGCTGATCAGGGGCTGGGTGACCCCGAGCGCGTCCACCAGGTCGTGGACGCACCGCGAGTGTTCCAGCAGCTGCAGCACGATGGCGATCCGGACCGGCGCGGCGAGTGCCCGCAGCAGGTCGCCCGCGGCGGCCAGCGTGCGCGGGTCGCGGGTCGGGCCCGGCTCTGGCGCGGGGTGGTGGTCGTCGTCCGCGCCCGGGCCGACTCCCGGTGCGTGCGTGGTCTGGGCTGCGGCAGACATGTGGTGGACCCGTCCGTTCCTCCGGAGGCGGCGGCCACACCCTCCGGCGCTGCTGTGCCGTACAGGCCGCACCCGACATGGTAGGCGTGTTCGTTATCGTCGCGCCGTGCTGCTGGTCTGCCGCTTCCGCGTGTCTCCCTCCGAGGAGTCCGCGTTCACCGCGCGCGTGGCCCGCGCCCTGGAACTCCTCGCCGCCCGGCCGGCCTTCCGCGGGGGTGAGGCGGGCCGGGCGATCGAGGACGCCGGGCAGTGGGTCCTGACCGTCCGCTTCGACTCCGTCGACGCCTACCGGCGTGCCCTGGGGCCGTTCGAGGTCCGCGAGCACGTGCACCCGCTGCTGGCAGAGGCCGACACGACCACCGAGGCGACCTACGAGTCCCTGGTGACCGTGGCCCCCGGCGCCGCACCCGTCCACCACCCCAGCCTGTTGAGCTGACCCCGACCTCGCACACCGTTCTGCGACCTCGCAGCCGTTGCAGACCGTGCGAGGTCGCAGGAACCTGTGCGAGGTGCAGCGGGGCCGCGTTGTCCACAGCGCGCGCTCGACGCCCGCCGTGAGCCGGGACCGTCCACAGCCGGACGGGTGACGGGCTTCCCCCGCTCCCGGTGCGCGGCGACGGTGGGGACATGGACCGCGACCCGCGACCGGCGCCCGGAACACCCGCCCCGGTGCTGCGCCGGGACCTGGTCGCGGCGGGAGTGGGCGACGACGAGCTCCGCAGGCTCCGGGTCTCGGGCCGGCTCGTCCGGCTGCGCCGGGGCGCCTACGTCGGAGCCGGGGACCTCGGACCGGTGGAACGACACCGGCAGACGGTGCGTGCGGCGGTCCGCACCCTGTCCCCGGACGCGGTGTTCAGCCACGTCTCGGCGGCCGCGATGCACGGGATCGGGCTGTGGCGGGTCCCGCTCGACCGGGTGGAGGTGACCAGGAACCGGCGCAGCGGTGCGCGGCCGGCGCCGTCGGCGCGATTCCACGCGGCGACGCTCGCCGCGGACGAGATCACCGTCGTCGACGGCGTCCCGGTGACGACGGTCGCGCGTACGGTCGTCGACCTGGCCCGCTCCCTGCCCTTCGTCGTGGCGGTCGCGGTCACCGCCGCCGCGCTCCACGCCGGAGCCGTCACCGCCGACGAGCTCGACGTCGCCGTGGCCCGGTCCGCGCGGCGTCCCGGCACCCCGGCCGCCCGCCGGGTGCTCGCCGCGGCCGACGGCGGCGCGGACGGCCCGGGGGAGACCCGCAGCAGGCTCCTCCTCCACTCCTGCGGCCTGCCCGCACCGGCCACCCAGCAGGAGCTGCGGGATCCGGCGGGACGGTTCCTCGCCCGGGTCGACTTCTGGTGGGAGCAGGCCCGGGTGGCGGGGGAGTTCGACGGGCGCATCACGTACGGCCGGCGGCTCGCCCCCGGCGGCGACGTCGAGGAGGTCCTGTGGCGGGAGAAGCTGCGGGAGGACGCGATCCGGGCGGAGGGAGTCGCGGTGGTGCGCTGGGTGTGGGCCGACCTGCGCAGCGCGGCGTCGTTCGCCCCGACCGTCGCCCGCCTGCACCGCGCCCTCGACCGTGCCGGGTGAGCGCCCGACCTCGCAGACCGTTCTGCGACCTCGCAGCCTCTGCAGGGTCTGCGAGGTCGCAGGAGCCTGTGCGAGGTCGGTCGGGCGGAGCCACCGCGGCGAGGTCGGGGACAGGGGCAGGGAGTGGGGATACATGGCGGGTCGGTAATCTGGGATGCCCCGTATCCGGGGACCTCCGAACCACCTTCTCTGGAGCGCCGCCAGTGGCCAGCAAGCCCACCTCAGCCAAGATCGAGACCATCGTCGCGCTGACCAAGCGGCGCGGATTCGTCTTCGCCTCCGGTGAGATCTACGGCGGTACCCGTCGGCGTGGGACTACGGGCCCCTCGGCGTCGAGCTGAAGGACAACATCAAGCGCCAGTGGTGGAAGAGCATGGTGACCGGCCGCGACGACGTCGTCGGCCTGGACTCCTCGGTCATCCTCCCGCGCCAGACCTGGGTCGCCTCCGGTCACGTCGGCACCTTCTCCGACCCGCTGGTCGAGTGCGAGTCCTGCCACAAGCGCTACCGCGCCGACCAGCTCGCCGAGGAGTTCGCCGAGCGCAAGGGCCGCGACCCGGAGCAGGCCGACCAGAACGACCTCTCCGAGGTCCCCTGCCCGAACTGCGGCACCCGCGGCCGGTTCACCGCGCCCCGCGAGTTCAACATGATGCTCAAGACCTTCCTCGGCCCGGTGGAGTCCGAGGAAGGGCTGCACTACCTGCGCCCGGAGACCGCGCAGGGCATCTTCGTGAACTTCCTGAACGTGCAGACGACCTCGCGCAAGAAGCCGCCGTTCGGCATCGGCCAGATCGGCAAGAGCTTCCGCAACGAGATCACCCCGGGCAACTTCATCTTCCGCACGCGCGAGTTCGAGCAGATGGAGATGGAGTACTTCGTCGAGCCCGGCAGCGACGAGGAGATCCACCAGTACTGGATCGACGAGCGCACCCGCTGGTACACCGACCTGGGCATCTCCTCGGAGAACCTGCGGCACTACGAGCACGCCAAGGAGAAGCTCTCCCACTACTCGAAGCGCACCGTCGACATCGAGTACCGGTTCAACTTCACCGGCCAGGAGTGGGGCGAGCTCGAGGGCATCGCGAACCGCACCGACTTCGACCTGACGGCGCACTCGAACCACTCGGGCGTCGACCTGTCGTTCTACGACCAGGCCTCCGACACCCGCTACAAGCCGTACGTGATCGAGCCCGCCGCCGGTGTCGGCCGGTCGATGATGGCCTTCCTGATCGAGGCCTACACCGAGGACGAGGCGCCCAACGCCAAGGGCGGTGTGGACAAGCGCGTCGTGCTGAAGCTCGACCGCCGGCTCGCACCGGTCAAGGCCGCAGTGCTGCCGCTGTCGCGCAACGCCGACCTGTCGCCGAAGGCGAAGGACCTGGCCGCGCAGCTGCGGAAGAACTGGAACGTCGACTTCGACGACGCCGGCGCCATCGGCCGCCGGTACCGCCGCCAGGACGAGATCGGCACCCCGTTCTGCATCACGGTCGACTTCGACACCCTCACCGACCAGGCGGTGACGATCCGCGAGCGCGACTCGATGGCGCAGGAGCGGGTCGCCCTCGACCAGGTCGAGACCTACCTGGCGACGCGCCTGCTCGGTTGCTGAGACGACGCTGCACCACGAACGCCCCTGCCCAGATCCCGGGCGGGGGCGTTCGTCGTCGAAGGGGTCAGCGCCGGTAGGCCAGCAGCTGCACGCCCAGCTCGGCCTCGGTGCGGCGCACCTCCTCCAGCTGCTCGGCGGACAGCGTGGCGTAGGGCGACTCGG
>NZ_JAHLJA010000254.1:0-5629 GCF_020496245.1 Pseudonocardia sp. ICBG601
GCGCCACCGGGCTGTACGGCGTCCCGGCCACGGTCTCGGCGCCCGTCGTGCTCGCGGTGGTGGTCGTAGTCGCGCTGCTGCTCACGGCGTTCGAGTCCAAGGCGCTCGGCCGAGCCTACGAGATCGTGCGGGAGGACGAGGAGCTCGCGCGATCCCTCGGCGTCGACACCGACCGGGCGCGGCACCTCGCCTTCGTCGTCTCCGGCATGGTCGGGACGCTCGGCGGCGCCCTCAACGTCATGGTCCTGGGCGTGGTCAGCCCCACCGACAGCGGCTTCCCGGTGATCGTGCTCGGGCTCACGATGGCCATCGTCGGCGGGTTCCGCTCCTGGCGCGGGGCGTTCATCGGAGCCGCGCTCATCCAGTCGCTGCCGATCGTGCTGCAGTCGCTCGGGCTCGACCTGGTCTCCGACTGGTGGCCCGCCATCTACGGGGCCCTCATCGTGGTCATCGCGGTCTACGCGTCGCGCGGCATCCTCGGCCTGCTGCAGGACGTCGGGCGCAGGCTGCGCGAACGGCGCAAGCCACCGCCGGTCACCCCGACGGAGCCGGCGCCCGAACCCGTCCGGGAGCCGGGACGACGATGATGGCGGCGGTGGAGCGGCGATGAGCGACGACGACATCCTGCTGCGCACCGACGGTCTCGTGGTCGCCTACGGTGGCGTGCGCGCCGTCGACCGGTGTCTCTCGCTCTCGGTTCCCCGGGGCAGCCTGTTGCGGGCTGATCGGCCCGAACGGCTCGGGCAAGAGCTCCTTCCTCGCGGCCGTGCGAAGCTGGGCGTGGTCTCGGGCGGGCGGCTCGAGCTCGACGGCCGCGACTACACCCGCGCCCCGGCCCACGAGGTCGCCGGTCTCGGCCTCGCGCGCACCTTCCAGACGGTGCACCTCGAGGACAGCCTCACGGTGCTCGAGAACGTCATGGTCGGCGCCGACAAGCGGGTGATGTCGCGCTCGCTGATCGGCACGTGGCTGCGGCAGGGTCGCGCACGCCGCGACGAGCGGGCCAGCCGCGAGAAGGCCCTGGCCTGCCTCGACCGGGTGGGGATGACGGCGATGGCCGACCGCCACCCCCAGGCGCTCTCCTACGGCATGCAGCGCCGCGTCGAGATCGCCAGGTCACTGCGACGGACCCGACGATCCTGCTGCTCGACGAGCCCGCAGCGGGCATGGCAGGGCGGAGACCGACGAGATCGGGGAGCTGCTGGTGGCGCTCCGGTCCGAGGACTCACCCAGCTGCTCGTCGAGCACGACCTGTCGATGATCCACACGGTCACCGACCACGTGTTCGCGCTCAACTTCGGCAAGCTGATCGCCGAGGGCGACTCGCAGACCGTGGCGAACGACCCCGCGGTCCGCAAGGCCTACATCGGCGACTCCGACATCGCGACCGTCGCTGCGGGAAAGGCCGGCTCATGACTCCGTACTGAAGGTCAATGGCCTCACCGTCCACTACGGCAAGCTCGCCGCGGTCCGCGACGTCTCCACGACGTGCCCGCGGGCGCGATCGTGGCGCTGCTCGGCGCGAACGGTGCGGGCAAGAGCTCGACGCTCAACGCGATCACGGGCAGCATCGTCGCGACCGTCGGCGGTGAGGTGGAGCTCGAGGGCCGCCGCATCACCGGCGCACCGGCCCACACGATCGCGCGCCAAGGCATGGTCCTCGTGCCGGAGGGGCGCCAGATCATCGCCCCGCTGAGGCGTCGAGGAGAACCTGGTGCTCGGCAGCTACCTGCGTCGGGCCCGCCGCTCCTACCAGCGGGTCCGCGACGAGGTCTACGACATGTTCCCCGTCCTGCACGAGCGCCGCACCGCACCCGCGGGCCTGCTCAGCGGCGGCGAGCAGCAGATGCTCGCCTTCGGCCGCGCGCTCATGACCCTGCCGACGGTGGTCGTCCTCGACGAGCCGTCGATGGGTCTCTCCCCGCGGATGGTCGGCGAGATCATGGCTGCCGTACGCGGGATCCGCGAGCGCGGCCTCTCGGTCCTGATGGTGGAGCAGAACGCTGCTGCCGCGTTGACCGTCGCCGACGACGTCTACGTCATGCGCAACGGACGGATCGTGCTGCACGGCGACCCGGCCACGATCGATCGAGACGCCGAGCTCTCTGCGGCGTTTCCTGGGTGCGGGGGCCGCCTGAGCCCGCCGCTGACGAAGGGCGTCCGAACGCCGACCACGATTCCGCGGGAGTGGAGAAATGAGTGAGGTATCCGTGTCGACCGAGACCGCCGACGGATCCGAAAGACCGGCGCTCGACGACGCCGCTCTCGCGAACGACCTTGCACGACTGCTCGCTGCTGATCCGTCGCTGCTCGGGTCCGCCGGTGACGTGTGGCAGCGCGCTCAGGCTCATGGAGCGTCGTACTGGACCGGATCGCGCCACTGATACTCGGATACAGTCAGGTCAGGTCACTGCTGAACGACCGGAGGCTGGGTAACAACGGCTTCTACGCCGGCACCGACGCAGAGCGGGTGCGAGGCGGATTCACCGATGAGCAGCTCGTTCTGTACTGGGACGTTGCCGACTTCGAGACGAAACAGCTCAGTCGCGCTGACGGCGAACGTCACTCGCGGCTGCGCAGCATCGCACAGCGGGCGTTCACCCCGAGGCGGACCGCCCTGCTGGCCGAGAAGGTCTCTCGATACGCCGACGGCCTTCTCGACGATCTCGCGAACGTCGGGGACACCGTCGAAGTGTGTCCCAATTGACACATGTTCTGCCGTATGATGGTCATCGTCGACCTGCTCGGGGTTCCTCAGGCCGACCGTGGGCTGATCCGTGAATGGTCGAGCAGGCTCGGCCGATGGCGTGGCACCAACACACCCGACATACTGGCCGACACTCCTCGGCGATGACGGAGTTCCGTTCGTATGTCAGCGATCTGGTCTTCACCACGCGTCGGTCGGAACCGGAGTCGGACTCGTCGCAGCGCTGATGGGCGCAGGCGACGGTGGCCGGCTCGACGAGGACGAGCTCGCGGCGTTCTACGTGCTGCTGCTGCTCGCCGGGCACGAGACAACGACCAACCTCCTCGGCATCGGTCTGCTGGAAATGCACCGGCAGCCGGATCAGTGGCGGGCACTCTGTGCGGAGCCGTCGCTCCTCGACAACGGCATCGACGAGCTCCTGAGGTTCGTGAGCCCTGTTCAGTTGTCGTCGCCCGGGTCGCGCTCGAGCCGATCCTCATCGACGGTCTCGAGATCGGCAAGGGCGAGACCGTGCTGCCGATCATCGGCGGTGCGAACCGAGATCCGAGAGTCTTCGAGAGTCCGGGCGAACTCGACCTCCGGCGGGTGAACGCCGGCCGGCAGATCTCGTTTGGGTTCGGACCGCACTTCTGTCTCGGCAAGCAGCTGGCCATGCTGGAGGCGAGGATCGTGTTCCACAAGCTGGCCACGCGTTTCCCGGATATGGAGGCGGACACGGAGGCGGCGCGGTTCGGTGGCAGCCTCGGTCTCAGGTCTCTGCTGTCGATGCAACGTTCGCCTGGGTACTGATCACGGCGTCGCCGGATGACCCGAGCGGTCCCGCCGAGCAGGTGCCTACCACAGCGTCGGTGCGGTCGATCGCTCGTCGCGGAGCTCGACGCCATCAGGGGCCTCGCCGCCGGCTGGTCCATCGACATGGATCGTCAGCGTGGACTCCTCCAGCGTCCGGGCCCACCAGCATTCGGCTGGGTTCCGGAAAGGGGGCGCCACCACCGACTGGATCGAAGCCCCCGTCGTCGACGGTGAGGCCTTCGGACGGTCCCGGGGCGGGCTGACCAGCAAGATCCATCTCGCCGCCGACGGCCGCGGCCTCCCCGATGTCGATCATCCTCACCCCCGGCCAGGCCGGGGACAACCCACACCTGCTGCCGCTGCTGGATCAGATCCGGGTCGGCCGCGACGGACCCGGCCGACCACGCCAGCGTCCCGACCGGGTGTTGGCCGACAAGGCCTACTCCCACCCCTCGACCCGGGCGGCGCTGCGCGAGCGCGG
This sequence comes from Pseudonocardia sp. ICBG601, assembly GCF_020496245.1. Classification (NCBI taxonomy): domain Bacteria; kingdom Bacillati; phylum Actinomycetota; class Actinomycetes; order Pseudonocardiales; family Pseudonocardiaceae; genus Pseudonocardia; species Pseudonocardia sp. ICBG601. The sequence continues at coordinate 3,981 of NZ_JAHLJA010000254.1, forward strand.
GATCGCGTTCACCAGCCCGGAGAAAAGACCAACCAGATCGCCCGCCGCGCCGCGAAAGGCTCCCGCGGCGGACGCCCGCCCACGTTCGACCCGAGCCTTTACGTCGACCGCAACGTCGTCAAGCGGTGTTTCAACCGGCTCAAGCCGTTCCGCGACCTGGCCACCCGCTACGCCAATGCGCCGCCTACTACCGATCCGAGATCATCATCGCCGCGATCGTGTTATGGCTGCGCACCGGCTTACAGGACACGGCCTAGACAGGCATGTGTTTGCCGGCGCCTACAGACGTGGTCGTCGCCCGGCATACCTTTCAACGCTGGGCGCGTCTAGCCGGCCGCGTCTCCAAAGCTCGGTCCTCACCGGGGAGGCTCTGACTGGTCCAGGTCTCGACGACGCAGCGTGGTCACGTTCGGTGGTTGACGGCAACGGGTCCTCGTGCCACGTCATGTGACACGAACGTGGGGCGATCGGCGTGGTTGCTGTTGCTGCCGTGGAAGGCTCGTCAACTGTTGTTGCTGGTGGTGGCCGGTGTCCTCGTTGGCTGGTTGCCTTCCAAACTAGCGGTGCGGGTTCGATTCCCGTCGTCCGCTCCGCGTCTGACCAGGGATTATGTGGTCCCGTAGATCAACTTTGTTGGCTCGTGACACGAGTTGGACTAGTGGTCATGTCTCCCAGTATGACTACGGTCGTCTCCATTTCGGCGATGACGACCGCCCAGAGGGCACCAATATCACGCTAGGTAACCGTCGAACTGGTTCGGCGGTGGCGGCGAAGACGAGTCCGGCTGGCTTCCGGGGACGGCATCTGCTGTCCGGCCGGACTGCCCAAGTCACCGGCGCCTGCTCGGGCATCGACCCCGCGAGCGCCGATGCCCTGGCCACCGCGGGCGTCGATGTACCGGAGCGCCGGTGGATCACGACTCTGTTGCATCACAACGCCGAGGTCGTCGTCGTGGGTTGGTCGCCGTCGAGCGGGAACCGAAACGTGCTGGGCTCGCTGCTCCTTGCGGTGCACGACCAGCAGGGCGACCTCGTCTACGCCGGAGACGTCGGCACGGGCTTCACCGATGCCGCACGGCGGCAGCTGCTGGAGCAGCTACGCGTGCTCAGCCGCGATGAGCCGCCGATCACCGGCCCGACCCAACTCACGCACGCGTGGCCAGGCCGCGCACGTCGGGGCGTCGCCGTGCACTGGGTCGAGCCGCGCCTGGTCGGCGAGATCGAGTACAGATCCTTCAGCGCGGGTGGCGGGTTTCGTCATCCGTCCTGGCGAGGCTTGCGTCCCGATCGAGAACCGGGCGAGGTGCGTCGGCCCGCGTAGGGCCGCTTAGCAGCAGCGAGCCGATCAGACGCGTTCTCCGGCAAGTCCGTGCATGCGCATCTTGCGGTAGAGGGTGGAGCGGGGATACCGAGCCGGTCGGCTGCGATCGACTTGTTGCCATCGCACTCGGCCAGGGCACGGATGAGCTCCTCGCGCTCCATCCGCTCGAGTGGGGTAAGACTGCGCCCGGCTCCGGTGCGGCAGGTTGGTGGAGGTGCTGGCGGCGATGTCGGTGTGCATCGAGCTCAGCGCGGCGGAGCTGAGCGCAGCTTGAGCTCGCGCACGTTGCCCGGCCAGTCGTAGGCATGAGGGCCTGGAGGGCGGCGGGG
>NZ_JAHLJA010000255.1:0-5646 GCF_020496245.1 Pseudonocardia sp. ICBG601
GTGCTCGCGGTGGTGGTCGTAGTCGCGCTGCTGCTCACGGCGTTCGAGTCCAAGGCGCTCGGCCGAGCCTACGAGATCGTGCGGGAGGACGAGGAGCTCGCGCGATCCCTCGGCGTTCGACACCGACGGGCGCGGCACCTCGCCTTCGTCGTCTCCGGCATGGTCGGGACGCTCGGCGGCGCCCTCAACGTCATGGTCCTGGGCGTGGTCAGCCCCACCGACAGCGGCTTCCCGGTGATCGTGCTCGGGCTCACGATGGCCATCGTCGGCGGGTTCCGCTTCCTGGCGCGGGGCGTTCATCGGAGCCGCGCTCATCCAGTCGCTGCCGATCGTGCTGCAGTCGCTCGGGCTCGACTGGTCTCCGACTGGGGCCCGCCATCTACGGGGCCCTCATCGTGGTCATCGCGGTCTACGCGTCGCGCGGCATCCTCGGCCTGCTGCAGGACGTCGGGCGCAGGCTGCGCGAACGGCGCAGCCACCGCCGGTCACCCGACGGAGCCGGCGCCCGAACCCGTCCGGGAGCCGGGACGACGATGATGGCGGCGGTGGAGCGGCGATGAGCGACGACGACATCCTGCTGCGACCGACGGTCTCGTGGTCGCCTACGGTGGGCGTGCGCGCCGTCGACGGTGTCTCGCTCTCGGTTCCCCGGGGCAGCCTGTGCGGGCTGATCGGCCCGAACGCTCGGGCAAGAGCTCCTTCCTCGCGGCCGTGTCGAAGCTGGGCGTGGTCTCGGGCGGGCGGCTCGAGCTCGACGGCCGCGACTACACCCGCGCCCCGGCCCACGAGGTCGCCGGTCTCGGCCTCGCGCGCACCTTCCAGACGGTGCACTCGAGGACAGCCTCACGGTGCTCGAGAACGTCATGGTCGGCGCCGACAAGCGGGTGATGTCGCGCCGCTGATCGGCACGTGGCTGCGGCAGGGTCGCGCACGCCGCGACGAGCGGGCCAGCCGCGAGAAGGCCCTGGCCTGCCTCGACCGGGTGGGGATGACGGCGATGGCCGACCGCCACCCCCAGGCGCTCTCCTACGGCATGCAGCGCCGCGTCGAGATCGCCAGGTCACTGCCGACGGACCCGACGATCCTGCTGCTCGACGAGCCCGCAGCGGGCATGAGCAGGGCGGAGACCGACGAGATCGGGGAGCTGCTGGTGGCGCTCCGGTCCGAGGGACTCACCCAGCTGCTCGTCGAGCACGACCTGTCGATGATCCACACGGTCACCGACCACGTGTTCGCGCTCAACTTCGGCAAGCTGATCGCCGAGGGCGACTCGCAGACCGTGGCGAACGACCCCGCGGTCCGCAAGGCCTACATCGGCGACTCCGACATCGCGACCGTCGCTGCGAACGGCTGGGGCAAGGCCGCTCAGACTCCGGTACTGAAGGTCAATGGCCTCACCGTCCACTACGGCAAGCTCGCCGCGGTCCGCGACGTCTCCACGACGTGCCCGCGGGCGCGATCGTGGCGCTGCTCGGCGCGAACGGTGCGGGCAAGCAAGAGCTCGACGCTCAACGCGATCACGGGCAGCATCGTCGCGACCGTCGGCGGTGAGGTGGAGCTCGAGGGCCGCCGCATCACCGGCGCACCGGCCCACACGATCGCGCGCCAGAGGCATGGTCCTCGTGCCGGAGGGGCGCCAGATCATCGCCCCGCTGAGCGTCGAGGAGAACCTGGTGCTCGGCAGCTACCTGCGTCGGGCCCGCCGCTCTACCAGCGGGTCCGCGACGAGGTCTACGACATGTTCCCCGTCCTGCCACGAGCGCCGCACCGCACCCGCGGGCCTGCTCAGCGGCGGCGAGCAGCAGATGCTCGCCTTCGGCCGCGCGCTCATGACCCTGCCGACGGTGGTCGTCCTCGACGAGCCGTCGATGGGTCTCTCCCCGCGGATGGTCGGCGAGATCATGGCTGCCGTACGCGGGATCCGCGAGCGCGGCCTCTCGGTCCTGATGGTGGAGCAGAACGCTGCTGCCGCGTTGACCGTCGCCGACGACGTCTACGTCATGCGCAACGGACGGATCGTGCTGCACGGCGACCCGGCCACGATCGATCGAGACGCCGAGCTCTCTGCGGCGTTTCCTGGGTGCGGGGGGCCGCCTGAGCCCGCCGCTGACGAAGGGCGTCCGAACGCCGACCCACGATTCCGCGGGAGTGGAAGAAATGAGTGAGGTATCCGTGTCGACCGAGACCGCGACGGATCCGAAAGACCGGCGCTCGACGACGCCGCTCTCGCGAACGACCTTGCACGACTGCTCGCTGCTGATCCGTCGCTGCTCGGGTCCGCCGGTGACGTGTGGCAGCGCGCTCAGGCTCATGGAGCGTCGTACTGGACCGGATCGCGCCACTGATACTCGGATACAGTCAGGTCAGGTCACTGCTGAACGACCGGAGGCTGGGTAACAACGGCTTCTACGCCGGCACCGACGCAGAGCGGGTGCGAGGCGGATTCACCGATGAGCAGCTCGTTCTGTACTGGGACGTTGCCGACTTCGAGACGAAACAGCTCAGTCGCGCTGACGGCGAACGTCACTCGCGGGCTGCGCAGCATCGCACAGCGGGCGTTCACCCCGAGGCGGACCGCCCTGCTGGCCGAGAAGGTTCTCGATACGCCGACGGCCTTCTCGACGATCTCGCGAACGTCGGGGGACACCGTCGAAGTGTGTCCCAATTGACACATGTTCTGCCGTTGATGGTCATCGTCGACCTGCTCGGTGTTCCTCAGGCCGACCGTGGGCTGATCCGTGAATGGTCGAGCAGGCTCGGCCGATGGCGTGGCACCAACACACCCGACATACTGGCCGACACTCACTCGGCGATGACGGAGTTCCGTTCGTATGTCAGCGATCTGGTCTTCACCACGCGTCGGTCGGAACCGGAGTCGGACCTCGTCGCAGCGCTGATGGGCGCAGGCGACGGTGGCCGGCTCGACGAGGACGAGCTCGCGGCGTTCTACGTGCTGCTGCTGCTCGCCGGGCACGAGACAACGACCAACCTCCTCGGCATCGTCTGCTGGAAATGCACCGGCAGCCGGATCAGTGGCGGGCACTCTGTGCGGAGCCGTCGCTCCTCGACAACGGCATCGACGAGCTCCTGAGGTTCGTGAGCCCTGTTCAGTTCGTCGGCCGGGTCGCGCTCGAGCCGATCCTCATCGACGGTCTCGAGATCGGCAAGGGCGAGACCGTGCTGCCGATCATCGGCGGTGCGAACCTGAGACGAGAGTCTTCGAGAGTCCGGGCGAACTCGACCTCCGGCGGGGTGACGCCGGCCGGCAGATCTCGTTTGGGTTCGGACCGCACTTCTGTCTCGGCAAGCAGCTGGCCATGCTGGAGGCGAGGATCGTGTTCCACAAGCTGGCCACGCGTTTCCCGGATATGGAGGCGGACACGGAGGCGGCGCGCGTTCGGTGGCAGCCTCGGTCTCAGGTCTCTGCTGTCGTGCACGTTCGCCTGGGTACTGATCACGGCGTCGCCGGATGACCCGAGCGGTCCCGCCGAGCAGGTGCCTACCACAGCGCGTCGGTGCGGTCGATCGCTCGTCGCGGAGCTCGACGCCATCAGGGGCCTCGCCGCCGGCTGGGTCCATCGACATGGATCGTCAGCGTGGACTCCTCCAGCGTCCGGGCCCACCAGCATTCGGCTGGGTTCCGGAAAAGGGGGCGCCACCACCGACTGGATCGAAGCCCCCGTCGTCGACGGTGAGGCCTTCGGACGGTCCCGGGGCGGGCTGACCGCAAGATCCATCTCGCCGCCGACGGCCGCGGCCTCCCCGATGTCGATCATCCTCACCCCGGCCAGGCCGGGGACAACCCACACCTGCTGCCGCTGCTGGATCAGATCCGGGTCGGCCGCGACGGACCCGGCCGACCACGCCAGCGTCCCGACCGGGTGTTGGCCGACAAGGCCTACTCCCACCCCTCGACCCGGGCGGCGCTGCGCGAGCGCGGGATCGCGTTCACCAGCCCGGAGAAAAGACCAACCAGATCGCCCGCCGCGCCGCGAAAGGCTCCCGCGGCGGACGCCCGCCCACGTTCGACCCGAGCCTTTACGTCGACCGCAACGTCGTCAAGCGGTGTTTCAACCGGCTCAAGCCGTTCCGCGACCTGGCCACCGCTACGCCAATGCGCCGCCTACTACCGATCCGAGATCATCATCGCCGCGATCGTGTTATGGCTGCGCACCGGCTTACAGGACACGGCCTAGACAGGCATGTGTTTGCCGGCGCCTACAGACGTGGTCGTCGCCCGGCATACCTTTCAACGCTGGGCGCGTCTAGCGGGCCGCGTCTCCCAAAGCTCGGTCCTCACCGGGGAGGCTCTGACTGGTCCAGGTCTCGACGACGCAGCGTGGTCACGTTCGGTGGTTGACGGCAACGGGTCCTCGTGCCACGTCATGTGACACGAACGTGGGGCGATCGGCGTGGTTGCTGTTGCTGCCGTGGAAGGCTCGTCAACTGTTGTTGCTGGTGGTGCCGGTGTCCTCGTTGGCTGGTTGCCTTCCAAACTAGCGGTGCGGGTTCGATTCCCGTCGTCCGCTCCGCGTCTGACCAGGGATTATGTGGTCCCGTAGATCAACTTTGTTTGGCTCGTGACACGAGTTGGACTAGTGGTCATGTCTCCCAGTATGACTACGGTCGTCTCCATTCGGCGATGACGACCGCCCAGAGGGCACCAATATCACGCTAGGTAACCGTCGAACTGGGTTCGGCGGTGGCGGCGAAGACGAGTCCGGCTGGCTTCCGGGGACGGCATCTGCTGTCCGGCCGGACTGCCCAAGTCACCGGCGCCTGCTCGGGCATCGACCCCGCGAGCGCCGATGCCCTGGCCACCGCGGGCGTCGATGTACCGGAGCGCCGGTGGATCACGACTCTGTTGCATCACAACGCCGAGGTCGTCGTCGTGGGTGGCGCCGTCGAGCGGGAACCGAAACGTGCTGGGCTCGCTGCTCCTTGCGGTGCACGACCAGCAGGGCGACCTCGTCTACGCCGGAGACGTCGGCACGGGCTTCACCGATGCCGCACGGCGGCAGCTGCTGGAGCAGCTACGCGTGCTCAGCCGCGATGAGCCGCCGATCACCGGCCCGACCCAACTCACGCACGCGTGGCCAGGCCGCCCGCACGTCGGGGCGTCGCCGTGCACTGGGTCGAGCCGCGCCTGGTCGGCGAGATCGAGTACAGATCCTTCAGCGCGGGTGGCGGGTTTCGTCATCCGTCCTGGCGAGGCTTGCGTCCCGATCGAGAACCGGGCGAGGTGCGTCGGCCCGCGTAGGGCGCTTAGCAGCAGCGAGCCGATCAGACGCGTTCTCCGGCAAGCCGTGCATGCGCATCTTGCGGTAGAGGGTGGAGCGGGGATACCGAGCCGGTCGGCTGCGATCGACTTGTTGCCATCGCACTCGGCCAGGGCACGGATGAGCTCCTCGCGCTCCATCCGCTCGAGTGGGGTAAGACTGCGCCGGCGCCGGTGCGGCAGGTTGGTGGGAGGTGCTGGACGGCGATGTCGGTGTGAATCGAGCTCAGCGCGGCGGAGCTGAGCGCAGCTTGAGCTCGCGCACGTTGCCCGGCCAGTCCGTAGGCATGAGGGCCTGGAGGGCGGCGGGGAGAGGCGAGGGACCTGCCGGTCCGGGACGTGGCGGGCCAGGATCACGCGGGCGAGGT
>NZ_JAHLJA010000256.1:0-9454 GCF_020496245.1 Pseudonocardia sp. ICBG601
GATGGCGGCCTCGACCAGGAACGGCAGCTGGGTGGTCCAGCGCGTCGCCCCGACCAGGCGCATCACGCCGACCTCCGTGCGCCGCACTGAACGCCGACACCTGGACCGTGTTTGGAGATCAGCAGGATCGCCGCGAGCGCCTGCACGACGGCGATGCGAACGCCACGTTGCGCACCCCGTTCAGGAAGTCGAACAGGGTCCCGACGACGTCGCGTTGGTCGATCACCCCCGCGCACCCCGGGCCTGCCCTCGACGGCGGCCCGGGCGGCCCGCGGCGCCCGCCTGCTGGTCGGTGAGGGTGACCCGCAGGGTGGCGGGCAGCGACTGCGGCCGGGCGACGTCCGGCGACCGACTGTCCGGCGAACAGCTCGCGGAAGCGGGTGTAGGCCTGCTGCTGGGACTCGAACGTGACCCCGCCGACGCCCGGGGCGGCCTCCAGCGCGCTGCGCAGCGACGCGCACGTCGGCCCGCTTGCAGTCGGGATCGGTCTCCGAGACGTCCGGGTTGAGCGCCACCTGGATCTCGAGGCCGGTTCGTGTAGAGCGCGGAGATGTCGTCGATGGTGCGCAGCACGAGCAGGCCCGCACCGACCGACATCAGGGTGACCGCGGTGGTCAGCACCATCGCGACGGTCATCGTGACGTTGCGGCGCAGACCGGAGGAGACCTCACGGGTGAGCAGGGCGGGGCGCATCTACCGGCCCGCCCCGTACACCGCGCGGGCCTCGTCGCGCAGCACGGCGCCGTCGGCCAGCTCGATCACCCTGCGGCGCATCGCGTCCACGATGGACGAGTCGTGGGTGGCCATCAGCACCGTGGTGCCACCGCGGTTGATGCGCTCCAGGACCTGCATGATCTCCCGCCCGGTCTCGGGGTCGAGGTTGCCGGTGGGTTCGTCGGCCAGCAGCAGCGGGGGCCGGTTGACCGACGCCCTGGCGATCGCGACGCGCTGCTGCTCGCCGCCGGACAGCTCGTGCGGCAGCCGCTCGGCCTTGCCCTGCAGCCCCACCATCTCCAGCAGCTCCGGGACCGCGATCCGGATCTCCGACGGCTTGCGCCCCAGCACCTCGAGCGCGAACGCCACGTTGCCGGCGACGGTGCGCTTGGGCAGCAGCCGGAAGTCCTGGAACACGCAGCCGATCCGCTGGCGCAGTCGCGGCACCTTGCGCCGGGGCAGCCCGGCGACGTCGAGGCCGTCGACGAGGATGGATCCCGAGGTGGGGACGTCCTCGCGCAGCAGCAGCCGCAGCAGCGTCGACTTGCCCGACCCGGACGGTCCGATCAGGAACACGAACTCGCCCGCCCCGACCGTCGCGGAGACCCGGTCCAGCGCCGGACGCCCGGACGTCGGGTACCGCTTGGTGACGTCCCGCAGCTCGATCACGGAGCGGGACGGTACCGCCGCCCGGAGTGCACGGGCGGTGACGACACGCCCGTCAGTCCGGTCCGGCGACGACCGGGGCCCGCGACGGGTCGAGCGCACCGGCGAGCCGGTCCAGGACGGGGGCCGCCGCCCGCAGCGTGACGGCGTCGGCGTCGTCGAGGTCGTCGAGGGCAACCCGGATCTGCCGCGACCACGCCGCGACCAGCAGCTCCCGGTGCCGGGCGGCCCGCGCCGTGGGGTGGAGCAGGGCACGACGACCGTCGGCCGGGTCGGCCCGGCGCTCCACGAGGTCACGTTCGACCAGCGACCGGACGGTGGTGCTGACGTTGCTGGCCTGCAGGCCGAGCCCGCGCGCCACCGTCGAGACGGGATGCCCGGGACGCGCGGCGACCCACCGCAGGACCTCGTGCTCGGACCCGGTGATCGAGTCCAGCCCGACCGCGCGCTCACCCGCCGCCCGCAGCACGCGCGACAGGTCGTGCACGGCGTCCACCAGGGCCGCCCAGTCGTCGTCACGCTCCTTGACCTCGGTCACAGACGCGATACTACGCGACAGTTCATATATACCTTCATAGGTAATCGTCGCCGGAGAGGACAGTCATGACCGTGGGTACCGAGCAGGCCGCGCCGAGGACGGTGCGGGGCCGCACCGTCCCGGACGGTGTGTGGATCAGCGTCCTCGCGCTGCTGACGGCCGTGGCGCCGCTGGCCACCGACATGTACCTGCCGGTACTGCCGACGGTGGCGGCCGAGCTGGGGGCGTCGGCGTCGGCGTCGCAGCTGACCCTGACCGCGTTCCTGGTGGGGCTGGCCGTCGGGCAGCTGGTGATCGGCCCGCTCTCGGACAGCTGGGGGCGGCGACGCCTGGTCCTCGCCGGCACCGTGCTGCTGTTCGTCGCGTGCCTGGCGAGCGCGGTCGCGCCGTCGGTCGCGGTGCTCGTCGTCGCCCGGTTCCTGCAGGGCTTCGGCGGGGCGGCCGGCCTGGTGCTGAGCCGGGCGATGATCTCCGACCGCACCACCGGTGCGCGGACCGCGCAGCTGTTCTCGCTGATGATGGCGATCAACGGGATCGCGCCGGTGGTGGCACCGGTGATCGGCAGCTCGCTCGGCGGGGTCGTCGGCTGGCGGGGCATCTTCGTGGTGCTGGCCGGGCTGGCCCTGCTGATGCTGGTGTCGTCGCTGGTCGCGGTGCACGAGACGTTGCCGGTCACGGCCCGCAGCACCGGCGGTGTGCGACGGACCTTCGCCGACGTCGGCGCGCTCCTGCGCCGCCGTCGCTACGTCGGCTACGTGCTGGCCTTCGCCACGGCGTTCTCGATGATGTTCGCCTACATCTCCGGGTCGCCGTTCGTGCTGCAGCAGACCCTCGGCCTCTCGACGACGCAGTACGCCCTCGCCTTCGGGGCGAACGCGGCCGGCCTGGTGTTGGGCAACGTCGTCAGCGGCCGGCTCGCCGCGCGGATCGCCCCGCGGCGCCAGCTCGTGACGGCCGTCGGCGGACTGGTGGTGCTGTGCGCGGCCCTGCTGGTCGTCGTGCTGCTGGGAGCGGCGCGCTGGCCGGTGCTGGTGCTGCTGTTCGCGACGCTGACGACGCTGGGCTTCGTGATGGGCAACAGCGCGGCGCTGGCCACCGGTGAGGTCCGCGACCGCGCCGGGGCCGGCTCGGCACTGCTGGGGGCCACCCAGTTCGGCCTCGGGGCCCTGGTCTCGCCGCTGGTCGGGTCGAGCGCGACGGCGATGGCCGTGACCATGCTGACCGCGGCCTCGCTCTCCGCCGTGTCGCTCGCCGCCCTGACCCGCGGGGCGACCGCGGCCCACTGAGCCCCGCCCGGGCTCGCCCGCGGCACCGCCCGGCCGCGCCGACCCGCCGCACCGCCGACCGTCCCGCCGCGCGTCGGACGCGCGCCGAGATGCAGCTCAGCGGGAGTTGTCGATCTCTGCGGCCCGCTGAGGTGCATCTCGGCGCACCGCACCCGCCCCGGGCCCGGCGCAGACCGCGACGCACACCCCGCGACGCGCGAGGCGCGAGACGAGGCGGGCGAGCGACGGGCCGCGGGGAGCGCCGTCAGGGGGCGGTGATCTCCACCGGCAGCCCGGGGTCGGCGAACGAGACCGTGACCGCGCCCGGGACGGCGGCACCGGCGGTCTGCGTCCCGGTGGCCGGGGCCTGCGGCTCCAGACGCAGCCGGAGCAGCCGTCCGCGGTCGGCGGGGGCAGCGTCGGGGGCGCCGAGCCAGGCGGTGAACCGCGGGGTCGGCGAGACCAGCCCGGCGAGTTCGTCGAGACGGGTCCCGACCGCCGGGTCCGGGGCACCGGCCCGTGCGGCGGCGAGGTCCACGGACCCGGTGTAGGTCGTCGCGGCGACGCCGTCGACGTCGGTGGTCCCCGGCGCGGCGACGACGTCGCGCAGGCCGGGGGCGGCGTGCAGCATCCCGCCGACGGCGCCGACCGGGACGAGCCCCGTGGACAGCGGCTGCCAGCGGTCGCTCCCACCGAAGCGGACCCAGGCACGGTCGTCGAGCACCCTGACCTGGGCGCCACGGGTGCCCAGGGCCACGGTGAGGTCCGCGGCGAACGGGGTGAAGCGGGCGGGACCGGAGGCACGCATCGGGCCGGTGACCGAGTCCAGCTCGACGTCGACCCGCGCCGAGCCGGCGTCGACGAGCGCGGTGCCCGCCGCGGCCACGGCGTCCTGGGCCGACGGTGCGGCGACGGCCGCGGGCGGGGCGCCGTCCGCGGCAGGCTCCTGGGCACCGCCGGTGCACCCGGCGAGCGCGAGCAGGACGAGCGCGCCGCAGGCGGCGGCCGCGCGACGACCCCGGCTCACGAGGCGGATTCGGTCTGCTTGCGCCAGCGGATGCCGGCCTCGATGAACTCGTCGATCTGGCCGTCGAGCACCTGCGAGGGGTTGCCCTCCTCGTGCTCGGTGCGCAGGTCCTTCACCAGCTGGTACGGGTGCAGCACGTAGTTGCGCATCTGGTTGCCCCAGGAGGACCCGGCCTCCTTGAACGAGTCGCGCAGCTCGCGCTCCTCCTGGCGCCGCTTCTCCAGCAGCTTCGCCTGCAGGACGGCCATCGCCGAGGCCTTGTTCTGCAGCTGGGAGCGCTCGTTCTGGCAGGCGACGACGATCCCGGTCGGGATGTGGGTCAGCCGGACCGCGGAGTCGGTGGTGTTGACGCCCTGACCGCCGGGCCCGGAGGCGCGGAACACGTCGACCCGCAGGTCCTTCTCGTCGATCTCGATGTGGTCGGAGGTCTCGACGACCGGGGCCACCTCGACACCGGCGAACGAGGTCTGGCGCCGGCCCTGGTTGTCGAACGGCGAGATCCGCACGAGGCGGTGGGTGCCGGCCTCGACCGACAGCGTCCCGAACGCGTACGGGGCGTGGACGGCGAAGGTGGCCGACTTGATGCCGGCCTCCTCGGCGTAGGACGTCTCGTAGACGTCGGTGCCGTAGCCGTGCCGCTCGGCCCAGCGCAGGTACATGCGCAGCAGCATCTCGGCGAAGTCGGCGGCGTCGACCCCGCCTGCCTCCGAGCGAATGGTCACCAGGGCCTCGCGCTCGTCGTACTCGCCCGAGAGCAGCGTGCGGACCTCCAGCGAGGAGATCTCGCTGCGGAGCTTCGCGAGCTCGGCGTCGGCGTCGGCGACGGCGGACTCGTCGCCCTCGTCCTCGGCGAGCTCGTAGAGCACGGCAGGTCGTCGAGCCGGCGGCGCAGGTCGTCCAGCCGGCGCAGGTCGCCCTGGGCGTAGGCCAGCCGGCTGGTGATCTGCTGGGCGGCGTCGACGTCGTCCCAGAGGTCCGGCCGGCCCGCCTGCTCGGACAGTTCCTCGATCTCCTGGCGCAGCCGGGGCACGTCGGCGACGGCCTCGATGCTGGACAGCGTGGTGTCGAGGTCCTTCAGGTCGGCCTGGACGTCGGAGTTCACAACGGTCGAGGGTACGCGGGGTGCGCCCCGGCTCAGTCCTGGGGGATCGCGTCGATCAGCTTGATCATCGCCCGGGTGTGGGCGACGGCGAAGTCCGCGACCGGGCGGCCGTAGGGGTCGTCGGTCGCGCGGGCGGCGGCACGCGCCACCGCGAGCCGCTCGGCGTAGGCCTCACGGGCGGCCGCGACCAGCTCGGTGCGCTGCTTGACCGTCAGCGTCCCCGCGTGCAGCAGCCGCAGCACCAGCGGGCTGCGGACGGCGTCGGCGTCGCCGCCGGTGGCGAGCCAGTGCTTGAACGACCCCGCTTGCCCGCCGCGGTGATCACGTACTGCTGGCTGGCCCGCGGGCCCTGCTTGCCCAGACGCAGCAGCGCCTCCTCGGTCAACGCGGGCAGCTCGCGGTAGACCTGGCTGCGGGTGACGGAGAAGAACAGCCCGAACCGCTCACCGGCCGCTGCCACCAGCTGCCCGCCGGTCATCGGCCCTCGTGGAGCAGGCCGAGGAGAGCGGCGGCGGTGGGCGTTGACCGGTGTGACGGGGTGCCATCGTCCGACGGTCCCACGTCCGGGCCGGGCGCGCGAGTCCACAGCGCACATCCGCCCTGAGCAGACGGCCGTGCACTGTGGCCCTCGCGCCGACCTCGCGCGGGCCTCCGGCCCGGCCGCGGTGAGCGGGCCGGGCCGGGACGACGCGCGGCCCGAGGACGGGTCAGGCGCCGACGGTCAGGGAGGCGATCCGCTCGCGGGAGACGGCGACGTCGCCGTACTGGCCGGCGAGCCGCTTGGCGCGCTTGTAGAAGAAGTGCGCCTCGTGCTCCCAGTGTAGGCCGATGCCACCGTGGACTGGATCATCGCCGCGGTCGTCTGGAGCGCCACGTCGCTGCTCTTGGCCTTGGCGACGGCGACGGCGAGCTCGGCGTCGTCGAGCCCGGTGTCCACCGCGTGCCGCGGCGTAGAGCGCCGTGTGCTCGGCCATCGTGACCCCGACGTGCAGGTCGGCCAGCGCGTGCTTGAGCGCCTGGAACGACCCGACGGGCACACCGAACTGGGTGCGCTCGCGGTCGTAGGCGACGGTGCGGGTCAGCGCCTCGCGGGCGATGCCCACCAGGTCCGCGGCGACCAGCACGGCCGCCCGGTCGGTGAGCAGCCGCTGCAGCACGACGGTGGTGCCGGGCAGCGCCTCGGCGGTCCCGCCGCTGCACGACGCGAGCCGGGTGGTGCCGTCGTAGCTGCCGACCGGTGACGCCGTGGCGCCGGTGACCAGCGCCAGCCCGGGCAGGCCGTCCTCGGCCGGCGCGACGACGACGTCGGCCAGGGCGCCGTACTCCACCACCGGCAGACCGGACGCGGCGCTGCCCCGGGTGGTGAACGCGCCGACCGCCTCGCCCGCGGCGAGCTTCGGCAGCCAGGCCGCCTTCTGCTCGTCGGAGCCGGCGAGCCGGATCGCGTCGGCGGCCAGCACGGTGCCGCGCCACGGGCCGGGCGCGACGCCCGCCCCGAGCGCGCGGGCGATCACCTGGGCCTCGACCAGGCCGAGACCGAGGCCGTCGTGGTCCTCGTCGACGGTGACCGCGGTCCACCCCTGCTCGCCGGCCGCGCGCCACAGCGACGCCGGGTTGCCGTCGTCGGACGGGTTCTCGACGACCGTGCGCACGGCGGCGAGGTCGAACCGCTGCGCCAGGTAGTCGCGCACCGCGGCGCCGAATTCCTGCTGGTCGGAGGTGAGTGCGAAGAACATCGGTGGCTCCTCCTGCGGATCAGCGGGGCAGGCCGAGCACGCGCTCGGCGGTGACGTTGCGCTGCACCTGGGACGAGCCGCCCCAGATCGTGACCGAGCGCGACCACATGGCCTGGGCGTGCAGCGGACGCAGGTCGGTGCCGTCGGGCAGGGCGTCCAGCGTGGCGTCCTCGCCGAGGATCCGGTCGTAGACCTCCCAGAGGTCCTGGAACGCCTCGGACCACTGCAGCTTGGTCATCGACGCCTCGAAGCCGAGGTCGCGGCCCTGCTCGACCTGGGTGAGCACGTGCATCGAGTGCAGCCTCAGGCACTCCAGCTCGGTCAGGACGCGGGCCAGGTCGTCGCGGATCACCGGGTCGTCGGCACGGCCCAGCTTCCGCGCGACGGCGGCGATCTCGTCGTACTGACGACGGAACTCGGTGTACTGGGAGATGCCGGACGCGCCGCGCTCGAAGGACAGCAGCAGCATCGCGGTGCGCCAGCCGTCGCCGATCTCGCCGAGGCAGTCGGTGACCGGGACGCGGGCGTCGTCGAAGAACACCTCGCCGAACTCGCTGGCCCCGCTCATCTGGCGCAGCGGCCGCGCGGTGACGCCGGGCTGGTTCATGTCGATCAGCAGCATCGAGATGCCGCGGTGCTTCTCCGACCCGGCCTCGGTGCGGACCAGGGTGAAGATCTTGTCGCCGTGCACGGCGTTGGTGGTCCAGACCTTCTGTCCGTTGACGACGAAGTCGTCGCCGTCGCGCACGCCCTTCGTGGACAGCGCGGCGAGGTCGGAGCCGGCGCCGGGCTCGGAGAAGCCCTGGCACCACACGACCTCGTTGCGCAGCAGCGGGCCGATGATCTCCTTCTTCTGCGCGTCGGTGCCGATCGCCATGACCGTCGGCGCGAGGAAGGTCAGGCCGAGCGGGTTGACCGTGCGCGGCGCCTGGGCGCGGACGGTCTCCTCGTCGTAGATGGCCTTCATGCCGGGGGTGCCGCCGCGACCGCCGTACTCGACGGGCCACTGGATGCCGGCGAACCCGGCGTCGGCCTTGTCCCGCTCCCAGTCGCGCCGCAGCCGGAAGCTCTCGGAGTCCTCCAGTGACTCCCAGAACCCGGGGCGGGTCCACTCGTCGGGGATGTGGGCGCGGAGCCAGGAGCGCAGTTCCTCGCGGAACTCCTCCTCGGCGGGGGTGAAGGTCAGGTCCATGGATGCACCCGTTCTGCGTGTGAGGTCGGCACTGTCCCGCCCCGGAGCCTTCCATACCCGCCGGTAACCTGCTTCCCACGGCGTGCCCGTGGCCGGTGGCGGTATGCGCGGAGTACCATTCCGGTATGCGCAGCGAGCGGGTGACGGTCACGCTGCCGGCCGAGCTGGTGGCAGAGGCGAGGGACGCGGTGTCCCGCGGATCGGCGGCGAGCCTGTCCGCCTACGTGGCGGAAGCCGTGCAGGCACGGCAGGACCGGGACCGTTCCCTGGCCACCCTCGCGGACCTCTACGGCGGTCCCCCGCCGGCCGACGAGCTGGATGCCGCGCGCCGTTCGCTGCGCCCGGTTCCGCCCGTGGCCGTCGGCTGAGCCCGCGATGATCGGCGGACGCGTCCTCGATGCCTCGGCTCTGGCGGCCTTCGCGACCGGTCGCCCCGTCTACATGCGCGCCCTGGTCTGGGCCGCGGTGGAGGAGAACATCGTGCTCGCGGTGCCCAGCGCCGCCCTCGGCCGCGCCTGGTCGATGGTCGACGCCGAGCACCACGCCGCGTTGCAGGTCCTGCTGGGCCTGCCGAACACCGTGATCCACGAACTCTCCCCGGAGAGCGCCCAGGAGGCCGGGCTGCTGCTCGCCTCCCAGGGGCTCGACGACATCGTGACCGGCCAGGTCGTCACCGCCGCCCGGCGCCGGGGCTGGCCCGCGGTGACCGGGGACCCGGGGTCGCTGCGCAAGCTCGACCCGATGGTGCCGATCGAGGAGCTGCCCTGAGGGTGCTCAGGCACTCTCCTCGCGCAGCCGGCCCGCAGGCGCGCCAGCTCGTCGTCGGTGAGGCCGTTCTCCCGCAGCCAGCCGACCGGGCCGCCGTGGCGCTCGTCGAGCAGCCGCAGGAACTCGGCCATGACCTCCGCCCGCGGGCGGTGCCGGTCGAGCTCGTCGGCGGGCGGCATGGGCTCCCCGGAGGCGGTCGTCCACTTCTCGAACAGGGCGTCGATCCGGGTCGCGGACAGCGCGTAGTCGGCGGTGATCTCCTCCCGCGGCACCCCGACCGCGGCGCACACCAGCGCGACGAGCACCCCGGTGCGGTCCTTGCCCGCGGCACAGTGGACGACGGTCGTGCCGGAGTCCAGGGCCGCGATCGGCGGACCCCGTCGACGACGTACTCCCCCCGGCCCTCCAGGTAGGCGAGGTAGTGGCCGAGCATCGGGTCGAGCGCC
>NZ_JAHLJA010000257.1:0-7663 GCF_020496245.1 Pseudonocardia sp. ICBG601
TGCTCGGACCCGGTGATCGAGTCCAGCCCGACCGCGCGCTCACCCGCCGCCCCCGCAGCACGCGCGACAGGTCGTGCACGGCGTCCACCAGGGCCGCCCAGTCGTCGTCACCTCCTTGACCTCGGTCACAGACGCGATACTACGCGACAGTTCATATATACCTTCATAGGTAATCGTCGCCGGAGAGGACAGTCATGACCGTGGGTACGAGCAGGCCGCGCCGAGGACGGTGCGGGGCCGCACCGTCCCGGACGGTGTGTGTGGATCAGCGTCCTCGCGCTGCTGACGGCCGTGGCGCCGCTGGCCACGACATGTACCTGCCGGTACTGCCGACGGTGGGCGGCCGAGCTGGGGGCGTCGGCGTCGGCGTCGCAGCTGACCCTGACCGCGTTCCTGGTGGGGCTGGCCGTCGGGCAGCTGGTGATCGGCCCGCTCTCGGACAGCTGGGGGCGGCGACGCCTGGTCCTCGCCGGCACCGTGCTGCTGTTCGTCGCGTGCCTGGCGAGCGCGGTCGCGCCGTCGGTCGCGGTGCTCGTCGTCGCCCGGTTCCTGCAGGGCTTCGGCGGGGCGGCCGGCCTGGTGCTGAGCCGGGCGATGATCTCCGACCGCACCACCGGTGCGCGGACCGCGCAGCTGTTCTCGCTGATGATGGCGATCAACGGGATCGCGCGGTGGTGGCACCGGTGATCGGCAGCTCGCTCGGCGGGGTCGTCGGCTGGCGGGGCATCTTCGTGGTGCTGGCCGGGCTGGCCCTGCTGATGCTGGTGTCGTCGCTTGTCGCGGTGCACGAGGACGTTGCCGGTCACGGCCCGCAGCACCGGCGGTGTGCGACGGACCTCGCCGACGTCGGCGCGCTCCTGCGCCGCCGTCGCTACGTCGGCTACGTGCTGGCCTTCGCCACGGCGTTCTCGATGATGTTCGCCTACATCTCCGGGTCGCCGTTCGTGCTGCAGCAGACCCTCGGCCTCTCGACGACGCAGTACGCCCTCGCCTTCGGGGCGAACGCGGCCGGCCTGGTGTGGGCAACGTCGTCAGCGGCCGGCTCGCCGCGCGGATCGCCCCGCGGCGCCAGCTCGTGACGGCCGTCGGCGGACTGGTGGTGCTGTGCGCGGCCCTGCTGGTCTCGTGCTGCTGGGAGCGGCGCGCTGGCCGGTGCGGTGCTGCTGTGCTCGCGACGCTGACGACGCTGGGCTTCGTGATGGGCAACAGCGCGGCGCTGGCCACCGGTGAGGTCCGCGACCGCGCCGGGGCCGGCTCGGCACTGCTGGGGGCCACCCAGTTCGGCCTCGGGGCCCTGGTCTCGCCGCTGGTCGGGTCGAGCGCGACGGCGATGGCCGTGACCATGCTGACCGCGGCCTCGCTCTCCGCCGTGTCGCTCGCCGCCCTGACCCGCGGGGCGACCGCGGCCCACTGAGCCCCGCCCGGGCTCGCCCGCGGCACCGCCGGCCGCGCCGACCCGCCGCACCGCCGACCGTCCCGCCGCGCGTCGGACGCGCGCCGAGATGCAGCTCAGCGGGAGTTGTCGATCTCTGCGGCCCGCTGAGGTGCATCTCGGCGCACCGCACCCGCCCCGGCCCGGCGCAGACCGCGACGCACACCCCGCGACGCGCGAGGCGCGAGACGAGGCGGGCGAGCGACGGGCCGCGGGGAGCGCCGTCAGGGGGCGGTGATCTCCACCGGCAGCCCGGGGTCGCGCGAACGAGACCGTGACCGCGCCCGGGACGGCGGCACCGGCGGTCTGCGTCCCGGTGGCCGGGGCCTGCGGCTCCAGACGCAGCCGGAGCAGCCGTCCGCGGTCGGCGGGGGCAGCGTCGGGGGCGCCGAGCCAGGCGGTGAACCGCGGGGTCGGCGAGACCAGCCCGGCGAGTTCGTCGAGACGGGTCCCGACCGCCGGGTCCGGGGCACCGGCCCGTGCGGCGGCGAGGTCCACGGACCCGGTGTAGGTCGTCGCGGCGACGCCGTCGACGTCGGTGGTCCCCGGCGCGGCGACGACGTCGCGCAGGCCGGGGCGGCGTGCAGCATCCCGCCGACGGCGCCGACCGGGACGAGCCCCGTGGACAGCGGCTGCCAGCGGTCGCTCCCACCGAAGCGGACCCAGGCACGGTCGTCGAGCACCCTGACCTGGGCGCCACGGGTGCCCAGGGCCACGGTGAGGTCCGCGGCGAACGGGGTGAAGCGGGCGGGACCGGAGGCACGCATCGGGCCGGTGACCGAGTCCAGCTCGACGTCGACCCGCGCCGAGCCGGCGTCGACGAGCGCGGTGCCCGCCGCGGCCACGGCGTCCTGGGCCGACGGTGCGGCGACGGCCGCGGGCGGGGCGCCGTCCGCGGCAGGCTCCTGGGCACCGCCGGTGCACCCGGCGAGCGCGAGCAGGACGAGCGCGCCGCAGGCGGCGGCGCCGCGCGACGACCCCGGCTCACGAGGCGGATTCGGTCTGCTTGCGCCAGCGGATGCCGGCCTCGATGAACTCGTCGATCTGGCCGTCGAGCACCTGCGAGGGGTTGCCCTCCTCGTGCTCGGTGCGCAGGTCCTTCACCAGCTGGTACGGGTGCAGCACGTAGTTGCGCATCTGGTTGCCCCAGGAGGACCCGGCCTCCTTGAACGAGTCGCGCAGCTCGCGCTCCTCCTGGCGCCGCTTCTCCAGCAGCTTCGCCTGCAGGACGGCCATCGCCGAGGCCTTGTTCTGCAGCTGGGAGCGCTCGTTCTGGCAGGCGACGACGATCCCGGTCGGGATGTGGGTCAGCCGGACCGCGGAGTCGGTGGTGTTGACGCCCTGACCGCCGGCCCGGAGGCGCGGAACACGTCGACCCGCAGGTCCTTCTCGTCGATCTCGATGTGGTCGGAGGTCTCGACGACCGGGGCCACCTCGACACCGGCGAACGAGGTCTGGCGCCGGCCCTGGTTGTCGAACGGCGAGATCCGCACGAGGCGGTGGGTGCCGGCCTCGACCGACAGCGTCCCGAACGCGTACGGGGCGTGGACGGCGAAGGTGGCCGACTTGATGCCGGCCTCCTCGGCGTAGGACGTCTCGTAGACGTCGGTGCCGTAGCCGTGCCGCTCGGCCCAGCGCAGGTACATGCGCAGCAGCATCTCGGCGAAGTCGGCGGCGTCGACCCCGCCTGCCTCCGAGCGAATGGTCACCAGGGCCTCGCGCTCGTCGTACTCGCCCGAGAGCAGCGTGCGGACCTCCAGCGAGGAGATCTCGCTGCGGAGCTTCGCGAGCTCGGCGTCGGCGTCGGCGACGGCGGACTCGTCGCCCTCGTCCTCGGCGAGCTCGTAGAGCACGGGCAGGTCGTCGAGCCGGCGGCGCAGGTCGTCCAGCCGGCGCAGGTCGCCCTGGGCGTAGGCCAGCCGGCTGGTGATCTGCTGGGCGGCGTCGACGTCGTCCCAGAGGTCCGGCCGGCCCGCCTGCTCGGACAGTTCCTCGATCTCCTGGCGCAGCCGGGGCACGTCGGCGACGGCCTCGATGCTGGACAGCGTGGTGTCGAGGTCCTTCAGGTCGGCCTGGACGTCGGAGTTCACAACGGTCGAGGGTACGCGGGGGTGCGCCCCGGCTCAGTCCTGGGGGATCGCGTCGATCAGCTTGATCATCGCCCGGGTGTGGGCGACGGCGAAGTCCGCGACCGGGCGGCCGTAGGGGTCGTCGGTCGCGCGGGCGGCGGCACGCGCCACCGCGAGCCGCTCGGCGTAGGCCTCACGGGCGGCCGCGACCAGCTCGGTGCGCTGCTTGACCGTCAGCGTCCCCGCGTGCAGCAGCCGCAGCACCAGCGGGCTGCGGACGGCGTCGGCGTCGCCGCCGGTGGCGAGCCAGTGCTTGAACGACCGCTTGCCCGCCGCGGTGATCACGTACTGCTGGCTGGCCCGGGGCCCTGCTTGCCCAGACGCAGCAGCGCCTCCTCGGTCAACGCGGGCAGCTCGCGGTAGACCTGGCTGCGGGTGACGGAGAAGAACAGCCCGAACCGCTCACCGGCCGCTGCCACCAGCTGCCCGCCGGTCATCGGCCCTCCGTGGAGCAGGCCGAGGAGAGCGGCGGCGGTGGCGTTGACCGGTGTGACGGGTGCCATCGTCCGACGGTCCCACGTCCGGGCCGGGCGCGCGAGTCCACAGCGCACATCCGCCCTGAGCAGACGGCGTGCACTGTGGCCTCGCGCCGACCTCGCGCGGGCCTCCGGCCCGGCCGCGGTGAGCGGGCCGGGCCGGACGACGCGCGGCCCGAGGACGGGTCAGGCGCCGACGGTCAGGGAGGCGATCCGCTCGCGGGAGACGGCGACGTCGCCGTACTGGCCGGCGAGCCGCTTGGCGCGCTTGTAGAAGAAGTGCGCCTCGTGCTCCCAGGTGTAGCCGATGCCACCGTGGAACTGGATCATCGCCGCGGTCGTCTGGAGCGCCACGTCGCTGCTCTTGGCCTTGGCGACGGCGACGGCGAGCTCGGCGTCGTCGAGCCCGGTGTCCACCGCGTGCGCGGCGTAGAGCGCCGTGTGCTCGGCCATCGTGACCCCGACGTGCAGGTCGGCCAGCGCGTGCTTGAGCGCCTGGAACGACCCGACGGGCACACCGAACTGGGTGCGCTCGCGGTCGTAGGCGACGGTGCGGGTCAGCGCCTCGCGGGCGATGCCCACCAGGTCCGCGGCGACCAGCACGGCCGCCCGGTCGGTGAGCAGCCGCTGCAGCACGACGGTGGTGCCGGGCAGCGCCTCGGCGGTCCCGCCGCTGCACGACGCGAGCCGGGTGGTGCCGTCGTAGCTGCCGACCGGTGACGCCGTGGCGCCGGTGACCAGCGCCAGCCCGGGCAGGCCGTCCTCGGCCGGCGCGACGACGACGTCGGCCAGGGCGCCGTACTCCACCACCGGCAGACCGGACGCGGCGCTGCCCCGGGTGGTGAACGCGCCGACCGCCTCGCCCGCGGCGAGCTTCGGCAGCCAGGCCGCCTTCTGCTCGTCGGAGCCGGCGAGCCGGATCGCGTCGGCGGCCAGCACGGTGCCGCGCCACGGGCCGGGCGCGACGCCCGCCCCGAGCGCGCGGGCGATCACCTGGGCCTCGACCAGGCCGAGACCGAGGCCGTCGTGGTCCTCGTCGACGGTGACCGCGGTCCACCCCTGCTCGCCGGCCGCGCGCCACAGCGACGCCGGGTTGCCGTCGTCGGACGGGTTCTCGACGACCGTGCGCACGGCGGCGAGGTCGAACCGCTGCGCCAGGTAGTCGCGCACCGCGGCGCCGAATTCCTGCTGGTCGGAGGTGAGTGCGAAGAACATCGGTGGCTCCTCCTGCGGATCAGCGGGGCAGGCCGAGCACGCGCTCGGCGGTGACGTTGCGCTGCACCTGGGACGAGCCGCCCCAGATCGTGACCGAGCGCGACCACATGGCCTGGGCGTGCAGCGGACGCAGGTCGGTGCCGTCGGGCAGGGCGTCCAGCGTGGCGTCCTCGCCGAGGATCCGGTCGTAGACCTCCCAGAGGTCCTGGAACGCCTCGGACCACTGCAGCTTGGTCATCGACGCCTCGAAGCCGAGGTCGCGGCCCTGCTCGACCTGGGTGAGCACGTGCATCGAGTGCAGCCTCAGGCACTCCAGCTCGGTCAGGACGCGGGCCAGGTCGTCGCGGATCACCGGGTCGTCGGCACGGCCCAGCTTCCGCGCGACGGCGGCGATCTCGTCGTACTGACGACGGAACTCGGTGTACTGGGAGATGCCGGACGCGCCGCGCTCGAAGGACAGCAGCAGCATCGCGGTGCGCCAGCCGTCGCCGATCTCGCCGAGGCAGTCGGTGACCGGGACGCGGGCGTCGTCGAAGAACACCTCGCCGAACTCGCTGGCCCCGCTCATCTGGCGCAGCGGCCGCGCGGTGACGCCGGGCTGGTTCATGTCGATCAGCAGCATCGAGATGCCGCGGTGCTTCTCCGACCCGGCCTCGGTGCGGACCAGGGTGAAGATCTTGTCGCCGTGCACGGCGTTGGTGGTCCAGACCTTCTGTCCGTTGACGACGAAGTCGTCGCCGTCGCGCACGCCCTTCGTGGACAGCGCGGCGAGGTCGGAGCCGGCGCCGGGCTCGGAGAAGCCCTGGCACCACACGACCTCGTTGCGCAGCAGCGGGCCGATGATCTCCTTCTTCTGCGCGTCGGTGCCGATCGCCATGACCGTCGGCGCGAGGAAGGTCAGGCCGAGCGGGTTGACCGTGCGCGGCGCCTGGGCGCGGACGGTCTCCTCGTCGTAGATGGCCTTCATGCCGGGGTGCCGCCGCGACCGCCGTACTCGACGGGCCACTGGATGCCGGCGAACCCGGCGTCGGCCTTGTCCCGCTCCCAGTCGCGCCGCAGCCGGAAGCTCTCGGAGTCCTCCAGTGACTCCCAGAACCCGGGGCGGGTCCACTCGTCGGGGATGTGGGCGCGGAGCCAGGAGCGCAGTTCCTCGCGGAACTCCTCCTCGGCGGGGGTGAAGGTCAGGTCCATGGATGCACCCGTTCTGCGTGTGAGGTCGGCACTGTCCCGCCCCGGAGCCTTCCATACCCGCCGGTAACCTGCTTCCCACGGCGTGCCCGTGGCCGGTGGCGGTATGCGCGGAGTACCATTCCGGTATGCGCAGCGAGAGGGGTGACGGTCACGCTGCCGGCCGAGCTGGTGGCAGAGGCGAGGGACGCGGTGTCCCGCGGATCGGCGGCGAGCCTGTCCGCCTACGTGGCGGAAGCCGTGCAGGCACGGCAGGACCGGGACCGTTCCCTGGCCACCCTCGCGGACCTCTACGGCGGTCCCCCGCCGGCCGACGAGCTGGATGCCGCGCGCCGTTCGCTGCGCCCGGTTCCGCCCGTGGCCGTCGGCTGAGCCCGCGATGATCGGCGGACGCGTCCTCGATGCCTCGGCTCTGGCGGCCTTCGCGACCGGTCGCCCCGTCTACATGCGCGCCCTGGTCTGGGCCGCGGTGGAGGAGAACATCGTGCTCGCGGTGCCCAGCGCCGCCCTCGGCCGCGCCTGGTCGATGGTCGACGCCGAGCACCACGCCGCGTTGCAGGTCCTGCTGGGCCTGCCGAACACCGTGATCCACGAACTCTCCCCGGAGAGCGCCCAGGAGGCCGGGCTGCTGCTCGCCTCCCAGGGGCTCGACGACATCGTGACCGGCCAGGTCGTCACACCGCCGCCCGGCGCCGGGGCTGGCCCGCGGTGACCGGGGACCCGGGGTCGCTGCGCAAGCTCGACCCGATGGTGCCGATCGAGGAGCTGCCCTGAGGGTGCTCAGGCACTCTCCTCGCGCAGCCGGGCCCGCAGGCGCGCCAGCTCGTCGTCGGTGAGGCCGTTCTCCCGCAGCCAGCCGACCGGGCCGCCGTGGCGCTCGTCGAGCAGCCGCAGGAACTCGGCCATGACCTCCGCCCGCGGGCGGTGCCGGTCGAGCTCGTCGGCGGGCGGCATGGGCTCCCCGGAGGCGGTCGTCCACTTCTCGAACAGGGCGTCGATCCGGTCGCGGACAGCGCGTAGTCGGCGGTGATCTCCTCCCGCGGCACCCCGACCGCGGCGCACACCAGCGCGACGAGCACCCCGGTGCGGTCCTTGCCCGCGGCACAGTGGACGACGGTCGTGCCGGAGTCCAGGGCCGCGATCCGGCGGACCCCGTCGACGACGTACTCCCCCCGGCCCTCCAGGTAGGCGAGGTAGTGGCCGAGCATCGGGTCGAGCGCCGC
>NZ_JAHLJA010000258.1:0-3699 GCF_020496245.1 Pseudonocardia sp. ICBG601
GCCCGAGGCCGGTCTCCAGCGCCTCGACGAGTTCGCCCGCCGCGGCGGGGGCTCCGTCGAGGTCCGGCGCATCGCCGAGCACGTGCAGAACGACGCCGACCTGATGGCCGACCTCAAGAGCGCGGGCATCGTGCCCGGTCAGGGGGTGCAGGTCTCGGCGATCACGCGGTTCGGCGACGCCGTGCCCGTGGCGGGCGCGGGCACCGAGCCCTCGACCGTCGCTCCGCTGATCGCGCACGCGGTGCTGGTGCGCGCGAGCTGACCCGCTCACGGGTGGTCCGGCCGCGGTCGCGGCGCTCCGCCCTGATCGAGCACGTCCCGCGGTGCGACGCAGCCCGCGGCCGCTGGACGTGAGCAGCTGCCCCGCCTGGTGCACCGTCGTGCCGGTCGGGGCGCTCACCGGTCTTCCGCTTCGAAGAGCAGGCGGTCCGGAAGACGTCCGGACGGATCCCGCGCTCGACGATCGCTCTCAGCATCCGGGCGAACTGGTGCCCCGGCCACGCCTGCTCGGCGCGGTCGAGCGCGACGTTCGCGAGCGCGCCGTCGCCGCGCAGCAGCGCCGACGCGGCGAGCAGCGCGGCCGGCTCGGCCGCCTCGGGGTCGGGCGCCTCGCGGGTGAGCGCGGCCCAGAGCTGCTCGGCCGCCGCGGCCGAGGTGTCGGACCGGCCGTGCGACGCCATGAGGTAGAGCATCGCGTCCCGCACCGGACGCAGGGCGAGCGCCGTGACCAGCGCGATCACCCGGAGTCGTCCAGCCGGACGCCATCGCTCGTCGCCTCGCCGATCGCACCCTCCAGCAGGAGCGTGCCCTCGGTCGGGTCGGACACCACGGGCGGCGAGACCTCCTCGGCCCCCGCGCGACCCGCCTCCCCCACGAGCTCGGCGAGCCTGCGCTCGCGCCGACGCACCGCTGCGGGGTCGGTGGGCGTGACGAGGGCGCGCAGCTCTGCCCGGTCGGCGTACACGACGGTACCGGTCACCGCGGCACCTGCCGCGACCTCGGCCGCTGCGGCGTTCGGCACCTCGCCGGTGCACGCGCACGCGCCGAGGCACGACCACCGGTCGCCCGCCCGGGTGCCCGCCGCCCACACCACGACGTGCTCGGGCACGCCGCGGGCGTCGAGCGCGACGCGCAGGTGCTCGGCGAGCGCCCGGTAGCGGTCGACGCCGCTCGGTGGGCCGGGTGGCTCGCCGCCGACGAGCACGACGACGGCCAGCTCGGGTGGATCGTGCATGAGCCCGTCGGCGAGCAGCTCCGCCGCCGCGCACGGTGGCGGCGCCGCGCACTCCGACGGCGGTGGGTGGTCGCCGCGGACCACGAGACCGACTCGTCGGCGGCCGTCTCCGCGCGCTCCTCCTCCCGTCCGCGTCGACACCAGCACGGCGGACTCCTCGGGGTGGAAACCGAGCAGAGCCGGCAGTGCGGCGACGAGATCACCGACGGCGTGCGCCGTGAACTCGGCGGGGCCCGCAGGTGCTCCGCCCTGGACGGGACGGCTGCTGGGCGGGCGCCGGACGACCATCGGCGACAGGTTGCGGGCAGCGGGACGGGGGTGGTGGAGAGGCATGACCGCAGGATGGACCGGAGGTGCGACAGCGGGCCGGGGTGACGGAGCGGGCTGTGGACAGGTGGGTCGGGACGGCGCGCGAACGGGTGACGGGGGTGCCCGGTGTGGACGGTTCGTCGCCGATCCGTCGAACTGTCGTACCACGGAGTTAGCCTGCGCGGCTTGCCGCGGACGGCCACGACCACGACGCTGTCCTGCGACCCCCACCATCTCCTCGACGGAGGCCTGATGCACGACTACGACCTGCTGGTGATCGGCTCCGGACCGGGTGGCCAGAAGGCGGCGATCGCCGCGGCCAAGCTCGGGAAGAAGGTGGCCGTCGCCGAACGCCGGTCGATGATGGGCGGCGTCTGCGTCAACACCGGCACGATCCCGTCGAAGACGCTGCGCGAGGCCGTGCTGTACCTGACCGGGTTCGCCCAACGGGAGATGTACGGCGCCAGCTACCGGGTCAAGTCCGAGATCACCATCGCCGACCTGCTCGCCCGCTGCCAGCACGTGGTTGGTCAGGAGGTCGAGGTGGTGCGCAACCAGCTGCTGCGCAACCACGTCGACATCCTCACCGGCACCGCGCGCTTCACCGACGACCACACGGTGGTCGTCGAAGGCGAGCACCGCGGCGACCACAGCACCGTGACGGCCGCGAACATCGTGATCGCCACCGGCACGCGCCCCGCGCGCCCCTCCACCGTCCAGTTCGACGACGACCACGTCATCGACTCCGACGGCGTTCTGGCGCTGAAGCGGGTGCCGGGATCGCTCGTCGTGGTCGGCGCCGGTGTCATCGGCATCGAGTACGCGTCGATGTTCGCCGCGCTCGGCACCAAGGTGACGGTCGTGGAGAAGCGGCCGCAGATGCTCGACTTCTGCGACCCCGAGGTCGTCGAGTCGCTCAAGTTCCACCTGCGCGACCAGGGCGTGACGTTCCGCTTCGGCGAGGAGGTGGCCTCCGTGGAGGTCGCGCCGAACGGCACGGTGACGAGCCTGGCCAGCGGCAAGCGCATCGCCGCGGACATGGTCATGTACTCGGCGGGCCGCCAGGGCGTGACCGACGCGCTGGACCTCGACAAGGCGGGCATCGAGGCCGACAAGCGGGGCCGGATCACGGTCGACAAGCAGTACCGCACGTCGGTGCCGCACGTCTTCGCCGTCGGCGACGTCATCGGCTTCCCGGCGCTCGCCGCGACGAGCATGGACCAGGGGCGCATCGCCGCCTGCCACGCGTTCGGCGAGCCGGTGCGCGACCTGCAGGAGCTGCAGCCGATCGGCATCTACACGATCCCGGAGATCTCCTACTGCGGCCGCACCGAGGCCGAGCTGACCTCGGCGGCGGTGCCCTACGAGGTGGGGGTGTCGCGGTACAAGGAGCTCGCGCGCGGCGCGATCGTCGGCGACTCGTACGGGATGCTGAAGCTGCTCGTCTCGACCGAGGACGGGAAGCTGCTGGGCACCCACGTGTTCGGGTCGGGCGCCACCGACCTCGTGCACATCGGGCAGGCGATCATGGGCTGCGGCGGCACGGTCGACTACCTGGTCGACACCGTGCTCAACTACCCGACGCTCTCCGAGGCGTACAAGGTCGCGGCGCTGGACGTCACGAACAAGATGCGGGCGCTCGCGCAGCTCACGGGCGAGCGGGTGGCCACCGTCAGCGCGGAGCCGGGGCCCGCTCCCGAGCCCACCGACGCGGGGGCCGAGATCACGGGTGAGCGACGTCAGCGCCCGCTGACGCGTCAGTACCCGATGCCGTGCTGGTCGAGCCACGGCTTCGGGTCGACGTACTTGCCGCCGACCATCACGCCGATGTGCAGGTGCGGGCCGGTGGTCTGGCCGCGGTTGCCGGTCTCGGCGATGACGTCGCCCGCGTTGACCTTCTGCCCGACCTTCACGAAGAACCGGTTGATGTGCCCGTAGACGGTGATCGTGCCGTCGGGGTGCTGGACGCGGACCCACAGGCCGAAGCCGCTGGCCGGGCCTGCGCTGATCACGGTGCCGCCCTCGGGCACGTGGATCGGCGTGCCGATCGGCGCGGCGATGTCCATGCCCTGGTGGGTGGTCCCCCAGCGACCGCCGAACCCGGACGTGACCGGCCCGGAGATCATCTTGATGCCGCCTCCGATCGAGATCGCGGG
>NZ_JAHLJA010000259.1:0-3683 GCF_020496245.1 Pseudonocardia sp. ICBG601
ACGAGTTCGCCCGCCGCGGCGGGGGCTCCGTCGAGGTCCGGCGCATCGCCGAGCACGTGCAGAACGACGCCGACCTGATGGCGACCTCAAGAGCGCGGGCATCGTGCCCGTCAGGGGGTGCAGGTCTCGGCGATCACGCGGTTCGGCGACGCCGTGCCCGTGGCGGGCGCGGGCACCGAGCCCTCGACCGTCGCTCCGCTGATCGCGCACGCGGTGCTGGTGCGCGCGAGCTGACCCGCTCACGGGTGGTCCGGCCGCGGTCGCGGCGCTCCGCCCTGATCGAGCACGTCCCGCGGTGCGACGCAGCCCGCGGCCGCTGGACGTGAGCAGCTGCCCCGCCTGGTGCACCGTCGTGCCGGTCGGGGCGCTCACCGGTCTTCCGCTTCGAAGAGCAGGCGGTCCGGAAGACGTCCGGACGGATCCCGCGCTCGACGATCGCTCTCAGCATCCGGGCGAACTGGTGCCCCGGCCACGCCTGCTCGGCGCGGTCGAGCGCGACGTTCGCGAGCGCGCCGTCGCCGCGCAGCAGCGCCGACGCGGCGAGCAGCGCGGCCGGCTCGGCCGCCTCGGGGTCGGGCGCCTCGCGGGTGAGCGCGGCCCAGAGCTGCTCGGCCGCCGCGGCCGAGGTGTCGGACCGGCCGTGCGACGCCATGAGGTAGAGCATCGCGTCCCGCACCGGACGCAGGGCGAGCGCCGTGACCAGCGCGATCACCCGGGAGTCGTCCAGCCGGACGCCATCGCTCGTCGCCTCGCCGATCGCACCCTCCAGCAGGAGCGTGCCCTCGGTCGGGTCGGACACCACGGGCGGCGAGACCTCCTCGGCCCCCGCGCGACCCGCCTCCCCCACGAGCTCGGCGAGCCTGCGCTCGCGCCGACGCACCGCTGCGGGGTCGGTGGGCGTGACGAGGGCGCGCAGCTCTGCCCGGTCGGCGTACACGACGGTACCGGTCACCGCGGCACCTGCCGCGACCTCGGCCGCTGCGGCGTTCGGCACCTCGCCGGTGCACGCGCACGCGCCGAGGCACGACCACCGGTCGCCCGCCCGGGTGCCCGCCGCCCACACCACGACGTGCTCGGGCACGCCGCGGGCGTCGAGCGCGACGCGCAGGTGCTCGGCGAGCGCCCGGTAGCGGTCGACGCCGCTCGGTGGGCCGGGTGGCTCGCCGCCGACGAGCACGACGACGGCCAGCTCGGGTGGATCGTGCATGAGCCCGTCGGCGAGCAGCTCCGCCGCCGCGCACGGTGGCGGCGCCGCGCACTCCGACGGCGGTGGGTGGTCGCCGCGGACCACGAGACCGACTCGTCGGCGGCCGTCTCCGCGCGCTCCTCCTCCCGTCCGCGTCGACACCAGCACGGCGGACTCCTCGGGGTGGAAACCGAGCAGAGCCGGCAGTGCGGCGACGAGATCACCGACGGCGTGCGCCGTGAACTCGGCGGGGCCCGCAGGTGCTCCGCCCTGGACGGGACGGCTGCTGGGCGGGCGCCGGACGACCATCGGCGACAGGTTGCGGGCAGCGGGACGGGGGTGGTGGAGAGGCATGACCGCAGGATGGACCGGAGGTGCGACAGCGGGCCGGGGTGACGGAGCGGGCTGTGGACAGGTGGGTCGGGACGGCGCGCGAACGGGTGACGGGGGTGCCCGGTGTGGACGGTTCGTCGCCGATCCGTCGAACTGTCGTACCACGGAGTTAGCCTGCGCGGCTTGCCGCGGACGGCCACGACCACGACGCTGTCCTGCGACCCCCACCATCTCCTCGACGGAGGCCTGATGCACGACTACGACCTGCTGGTGATCGGCTCCGGACCGGGTGGCCAGAAGGCGGCGATCGCCGCGGCCAAGCTCGGGAAGAAGGTGGCCGTCGCCGAACGCCGGTCGATGATGGGCGGCGTCTGCGTCAACACCGGCACGATCCCGTCGAAGACGCTGCGCGAGGCCGTGCTGTACCTGACCGGGTTCGCCCAACGGGAGATGTACGGCGCCAGCTACCGGGTCAAGTCCGAGATCACCATCGCCGACCTGCTCGCCCGCTGCCAGCACGTGGTTGGTCAGGAGGTCGAGGTGGTGCGCAACCAGCTGCTGCGCAACCACGTCGACATCCTCACCGGCACCGCGCGCTTCACCGACGACCACACGGTGGTCGTCGAAGGCGAGCACCGCGGCGACCACAGCACCGTGACGGCCGCGAACATCGTGATCGCCACCGGCACGCGCCCCGCGCGCCCCTCCACCGTCCAGTTCGACGACGACCACGTCATCGACTCCGACGGCGTTCTGGCGCTGAAGCGGGTGCCGGGATCGCTCGTCGTGGTCGGCGCCGGTGTCATCGGCATCGAGTACGCGTCGATGTTCGCCGCGCTCGGCACCAAGGTGACGGTCGTGGAGAAGCGGCCGCAGATGCTCGACTTCTGCGACCCCGAGGTCGTCGAGTCGCTCAAGTTCCACCTGCGCGACCAGGGCGTGACGTTCCGCTTCGGCGAGGAGGTGGCCTCCGTGGAGGTCGCGCCGAACGGCACGGTGACGAGCCTGGCCAGCGGCAAGCGCATCGCCGCGGACATGGTCATGTACTCGGCGGGCCGCCAGGGCGTGACCGACGCGCTGGACCTCGACAAGGCGGGCATCGAGGCCGACAAGCGGGGCCGGATCACGGTCGACAAGCAGTACCGCACGTCGGTGCCGCACGTCTTCGCCGTCGGCGACGTCATCGGCTTCCCGGCGCTCGCCGCGACGAGCATGGACCAGGGGCGCATCGCCGCCTGCCACGCGTTCGGCGAGCCGGTGCGCGACCTGCAGGAGCTGCAGCCGATCGGCATCTACACGATCCCGGAGATCTCCTACTGCGGCCGCACCGAGGCCGAGCTGACCTCGGCGGCGGTGCCCTACGAGGTGGGGGTGTCGCGGTACAAGGAGCTCGCGCGCGGCGCGATCGTCGGCGACTCGTACGGGATGCTGAAGCTGCTCGTCTCGACCGAGGACGGGAAGCTGCTGGGCACCCACGTGTTCGGGTCGGGCGCCACCGACCTCGTGCACATCGGGCAGGCGATCATGGGCTGCGGCGGCACGGTCGACTACCTGGTCGACACCGTGCTCAACTACCCGACGCTCTCCGAGGCGTACAAGGTCGCGGCGCTGGACGTCACGAACAAGATGCGGGCGCTCGCGCAGCTCACGGGCGAGCGGGTGGCCACCGTCAGCGCGGAGCCGGGGCCCGCTCCCGAGCCCACCGACGCGGGGGCCGAGATCACGGGGTGAGCGACGTCAGCGCCCGCTGACGCGTCAGTACCCGATGCCGTGCTGGTCGAGCCACGGCTTCGGGTCGACGTACTTGCCGCCGACCATCACGCCGATGTGCAGGTGCGGGCCGGTGGTCTGGCCGCGGTTGCCGGTCTCGGCGATGACGTCGCCCGCGTTGACCTTCTGCCCGACCTTCACGAAGAACCGGTTGATGTGCCCGTAGACGGTGATCGTGCCGTCGGGGTGCTGGACGCGGACCCACAGGCCGAAGCCGCTGGCCGGGCCTGCGCTGATCACGGTGCCGCCCTCGGGCACGTGGATCGGCGTGCCGATCGGCGCGGCGATGTCCATGCCCTGGTGGGTGGTCCCCCAGCGACCGCCGAACCCGGACGTGACCGGCCCGGAGATCATCTTGATGCCGCCTCCGATCGAGATCGCGGGGGCCTTCGCG
>NZ_JAHLJA010000260.1:0-10099 GCF_020496245.1 Pseudonocardia sp. ICBG601
CGGCGCCCTGTTCCCGCCCGGCGAAGACGCCGCCCTGGCCGCCGCGCTGTCCGGCCTCCTCGACGACGAACCGCCCGGGCCCGGCTCGCCGCCGCCGGTCGGGAACGGGTGCAGCGCTACGACTGGCCGGTCGTCGCCGGGACGTGCTGCGCGTGTACCGGGCCGCGATCGCCGCCGCACGCGACCGCTGGTGCGCGGGGGCGCGCGGTGAGCACCGCCGTCGTCGCCGGGACGGCGGTCCTCGCGGCACTGCTGGTGGCGGCTCTCACCCTGTGGTGCGTGACACGGGTCCGACGCCTGCACCGGCTGCACGTGCGGGTCGACGCCGCCCGCGCCGGGCTCGCCGCGGCCCTGGACGCCAGGGCCCGGGTCGCGCTCGCCGTCGCCGACGCGCTCGGTCCCGCCGCGCCACCGGAGCTGCGCCGGGCCGCCGTCGCCGCGCGTGCGCTGCCCGCCCCGGCGCCGGACGGCCGCGACCCGGCCGGGAGCCGCGCCGCCCGCGAGGCCGCGGAGAACGCCCTGACCAGGCAGCTCGCCGCCGTCCGGCGGGGGCCGGGGGAGCCCGCGCCCTGCGGCGACCTCGCCGAGGCGGAGGCGCTGGTCGTGCTGGCCCGCCGGGTGCACAACGACGCCGTCCGCGACACCCGTGCGTTGCGGTCCCGGCGGCTGGTCCCGATGCTGCGGTTGTACGGGACCGCACCGGAGCCGGTGTACTTCGAGATCGCCGATCCGGAACCGCCGCGTTCACCTGCGCGACCTCACGTAGAATCGCGACGCAGTCCGACCGTCATGTGAGGAGCTCCGATCACCCGTGTCCGCAGCTGAGAACACCCCCGACACCGCCGGTCCGCAGCAGCACGGCACCGCGCGGGTGAAGGCGGGGATGGCCGAGATGCTGAAGGGCGGCGTGATCATGGACGTCGTCACCCGGATCAGGCCAAGATCGCCGAGGACGCCCGGGGCCGTCGCCGTCATGGCCCTCGAGCGCGTCCCGGCCGACATCCGTGCCAACGGCGGCGTGGCCCGCATGTCGGACCGGACATGATCACCCGGCATCGTC
Source organism: Pseudonocardia sp. ICBG601 (assembly GCF_020496245.1). Taxonomy (NCBI): domain Bacteria; kingdom Bacillati; phylum Actinomycetota; class Actinomycetes; order Pseudonocardiales; family Pseudonocardiaceae; genus Pseudonocardia; species Pseudonocardia sp. ICBG601. The sequence goes on from NZ_JAHLJA010000260.1 coordinate 1,061, forward strand.
GAGGCCGTGTCCATCCCGGTCATGGCGAAGGCCCGCATCGGCCACTTCGTCGAGGCCCAGGTCCTGCAGTCACTGGGTGTGGACTACATCGACGAGTCCGAGGTGCTGACCCCGGCCGACGAGGCGCACCACATCGACAAGTGGAGATTCACCGCCCCCTTCGTCTGCGGCGCCACCAACCTCGGTGAGGCCCTGCGCCGCATCTCCGAGGGCGCGGCGATGATCCGCTCGAAGGGCGAGGCCGGCACCGGCAACGTCGTCGAGGCCACCCGGCACATGCGCTCGATCCGCGCCGAGATCGGCCGGCTCGCCTCGCTCGACGCCGCCGAGCTCTACATCGCGGCCAAGGAGCTGCGCGCCCCGGTCGAGCTGGTCGCCGAGGTGGCCCGCACCGGGAAGCTGCCGGTCGTGCTGTTCACCGCCGGTGGCATCGCGACCCCGGCCGACGCCGCGATGATGATGCAGCTCGGCGCCGAGGGTGTGTTCGTCGGTTCCGGCATCTTCAAGTCCGGGGACCCGGCGCAGCGCGCGTCGGCGATCGTGAAGGCCACGACCTTCCACGACGACCCCCGAGATGATCGCGAAGGTCTCCCGCGGTCTCGGTGAGGCGATGGTGGGCATCAACATCGCCGACATCCCCGACGAGCAGCGTTACGCCGCTCGCGGCTGGTAAGCACCCCCGCTCCGCCCCGAGAGCCCCGTCCGGCACGCCGCCGGACGGGGCTCTCGTCGTTCCGGGGACCACGGTCCGGTGACCCGATCGGTCCCCCGGCCGCGTGGGTCGTCCGTTCCGGACACGTTCCGCGGTCGCTCGGTGGAGGGGTTGCCTACTCGATGTGGTGACAGAGGGGCTCGTGGTGACGCTGTGGCATCTAGCGTGCGATGTGGATCAGGAGACCACTGTTACGGAGGAGCCTGATGGGACGCTCTGTGAGGGTCGTGGCGATCGCCGCCGCGATGTTGATCAGTTTTCCGGCCGCGGCGTTCGCGGACACCGGAGACGGTCGAGCGGGTGCGACGACGACCGCGGACTGCCCCACGACGGGCGCCACCCCGGGCGGGGGAGCCGGTTCGGGTGGTCCGGTCACCGGCGGTGACGGAGATGCCGGGTCGGGGAAGCCCGACGCCTCCGCTGCCCCGGGACGGGCGAGCCCGGGGGAGACGGTGCGTCCGGGAGCGGCTCCGGTGACGACGGGGATCGTCGGGGTCGGGTGGCTCGGGGAGCGATGCGGGGTCCGGCTCGGGTGGTGACCGTGGCTCCGGCTCCGGCGGCTCCGGCTCCGGCTCCGGCTCGGGTTCGGGCTCCGGCGGAGACCAGGGGTCGGGTTCCGGTGGGGACTCCGGCAACACGACGTCGGGCACGGGCGACTCCGGCTCCGGCGACAGGGGTCCGGCGACGAACATCCCCGGGCGGTACGACGTCCCCGGGCGGCGACACCGGCTCCGGCGGCGACCAGGGTTCCGGCGGGGACCACGGATCGGACGGCGCCACGGGCTCCGGTGGCGACTCCGGCTCCGGCGGCGACCAGGAGCCGACCAGGGGTCCGGCGGCGGCTCCGGCAGCGGCAAGGGCTCGGCAGCGACAAGGGCGCCGGAGACCAGAAGGGCGCCGGGGACCAGAAGGGCGCCGGAGACGACAAGAGCGCCGCAGACGACAAGGGCTCCGACCCGGCCTCGGGCCACGACACGACCTCGGGCGACGGCCAGGGCGGTTCGGCGGCGACCAGGGCGATAAGAGTGACCAGGCCGGATCCGGCGGCGACCAGGGCGGAGAGCGGGGCTCACCCTCGGACACGACCTCGGCGACCGCGAACCCGGGCGCGGCGCCCGGCGGCGCCACGACCACCCCGACCGACACCTCGGCCCCCGGCGCGACCCCGGCCCCCGCGGACTGCGCCGCAGGCGCGGCCCCGGCAGGCCCTGCGGCCCCGGCGGTCCGTCCTATCCGGGTGCGGCGACCAGCGCCGCCGTCGAGCACGGCTGGGGCGAGCCCACCAAGGTCGACGACTTCAACGGCGACACCCTCACGGGCTGGAGCCCCTACGACGGCCCCGGCCACGCCGGAAAGGGGACCCGTTCCCCGTCGGCGATCTCGGTGAAGGACGGCGTGCTACCATCGACGGCGACGCCGACGGCACCACCGGCGGCATGGCCTGGTCCGACAGCAGCCAGAAGTACGGCCGCTGGGAGGGCCGGGTGCGGGCGCCCGCGTCGGACCCGTCGTACAACGCGTTGCTGCTGCTCTGGCCGACCGCGGAGAACTTCCCGGTCGGCGGCGAGATCGACTTCATGGAGATGACCGACCACACCCGGCAGAAGACCAACCTGTTCCTGCACTACGGCGAGGACAACTCCCAGGTCCAGGGCTCGGTCGACATCGACGCGACCCAGTGGCACAACTGGGCGGTCGAGTGGACGCCGAAGGGCGTGACCGCCTTCGTCGACGGCAAGCAGTGGTGGCACACCGACGACACCTCCATCCTGCCTCCCGGGCCGATGCACCTGACCATCCAGCTCGACTGGTTCCCCAAGGGCGGCGGCGACGTGAAGCCCTCGGAGATGCAGGTCGACTGGGTCCGTCAGTACGCGCTGCCCGGGTCGGAGAAGGGCGAGGGCGGCTCGGGCAGCTCGGGCGGCAACGACGAGGGGCTCCTCGACGGACTGCTGCACCGCATCACCGAGGGCGGTCCGGACCCCGAGCCCGGCTCGGCGACCCGCGGCGCGAGCGGCACCTGATCAGCGGTACTCCATCACCAGCACCGCGGTGGCCCCGGGGTGAGCGCCCGGTAACTGTGCGGCCGGTCGGCGGGGAAGGTGACGTGGTCACCCGGGTCGAGCTCGACCTGCTCGTCGTCCGGCCCGGCGCTCCACCGGCCCGTGGACACCACCATGTGCTCGACGGTGCCGGGGAGTGGGCGTCGGCCGTCCGCGCCGGCCCGGGTTCGCAGGTGATGAGGTGCAGGTCGCGGCGAGCGCCCGGCGGACAGGGCGACAGCAGTGCGCCGGTGTACGCGGCCTCCTCCGACCGGATCGCGGGACGGTCGGCGAAGCGCACCACCCGCAGCGGCGACGACGGCGGCTCCACCAGGGCGCTGAACGGCACTCCCGCGACCACGGCGATCGCCCACAGCGTCTCGACGCTCGGGTTGCCGGTGCCCGCCTCCAGCTGCGACAGCGTCGACTTCGCGATCCCCGCGCGCCGGGCCAGCTCGGCCGAGGAGATCCCGAGGCGTTCGCGCTCCCGGCGGATGGCCGCCGCGATCGTCGCGAGCGGCGGCTCAGGCGTTCGGTTCATCGTTCTCCTCGTTCGACTTGACGAACACAGGCGGTGTTGTTCACTGTATCGGGCATGCGTTCGATACAGCGAACGACCCGCGGGGACGTCCGCGATGCGCTCACCATCTCGGTGGCCGTCGCCGTCGTCGGGGGGTGTCCTTCGGCGCGCTCGCGCCGGCCGCCGGGCTGTCCCCGGCCATGACGATGGCGATGTCGCTGCTGGTGTTCGCGGGCGGCGCCCAGCTCCTCGTCACCGGGGTGCTCGCCGCCGGCGGAGGCATGTGGGCCGCCGTCGCCGCGGGGCTGGTGCTCAACCTGCGGCACCTGCCGTTCGGCCTGGCGCTGGCCCGCCACCTGGGTGGGGGCTGGGCGCGGCTGCCCGCGGCCCACGTCGTCACCGACGAGTCGGCGGCGTTCGTGCTGGCCCGCACCGACGTCCCCGGGCGGGGGTGGCGTGCGTTCCGGATCCTCGGCGTTGTGAAGTACCTGTGCTGGCAGCTCGGCACCGCGGCCGGTCTCGTGCTCGGCGCGAGCGTGCCGGACCCGGGCGCGTTCGGCCTGGACGCGGCCTTCCCCGCCGCGATGCTGGCGATGCTCGTCCCGATGCTGCGCCGGGTCGACGCCCGCCGGGTCGGTGCCGCCGCGGCAGCGGTCTCGCTGGCCTGCGCACCGTTCCTGCCGGCGGGGCTGCCCGTGCTGGCCGGCCTGCTCGGCGTCACCCGCCGCCGGACGGACGGAGGAGCAGTCGTGACCGTCGCCGCCCTGCTCGTCCTCGCCGGCGGGACCTACCTCATGCGGCTGCTGCCGCTCGTCCTGCACGACCGGGTCGCCCTGTCACCGCGCACCGTCCGCCTCGTCGAGCTGGGCGCGGTCGGGCTGCTCGTCGCACCGGCACCTGGTTCGAGGGGGCCGGGTTCGCCGGCTGGGCCCGCCCGGCCGGGGTGGCCGTGGCCGCGGGTGCGCTGCTGCTGCGGATGCCGTTCGTGCTGGTCGTCGTCCTCGCCGCGGCGACGACGGCCGGGCTGCGCCTGGCCGGGATCGGCTGAGCCGGTCGTCACCCCGGCGCGCGCCCCGCGCCGGGGACCGCGAGGATCACCCCATGCTCGTGCTCGTCCTCGGTGCCACCGGCTACGTCGGGTCCCGGCTCGTCCCACGCCTGCTCGACGCCGGCCACGACGTGCGGGTGCTCGCCCGCACCCCGGCCAAGCTCGCCGCGCACCCGTGGGGCGACCTGGTCGACGTCGCCCGCGGCGACGCCCAGGACGCGGCCGACGTGCGCCGGGCCTGCGAGGGCGTCGACGCCGTCGTCCACCTGGTGCACGCGATGGACGGCCCCGGCTACGCCGCACGGGACCGCGCCGCCGCGCACGCCCTGGCCGACGGGGCCGCCGCGGCCGGCGTGCGTCGCATCGTCTACCTGGGCGGACTGCAGCCCGCGGCCGGCACCCGGCGGGTGTCGCAGCACCTGTCCTCGCGCCGCGAGGTCGGCGACATCCTGCTCGCCGGCCCGGTGCCGACCGCGGTGCTGCGCGCCGGGATCGTCGTCGGGACCGGCTCGGCCAGCTTCGAGATGATCCGCCACCTCACCGAGACGGCGATGGGCGGTCCCCTGCTCCTGCCGCTGCCCGACCGGGCGTGGAACCGGATCCAGCCGATCGCCGTCGACGACGTGCTGTACGACATCGTCGGCTGCCTCGACCTGCCCGCCGAGGTGGACCGGGCGTTCGACGTCGGCGGCCCCGACGTGCACACCTACCGCTCCCTGATGAGCGAGTTCGCCGCCGAGGCCGGGCTGCTGCGGCCGTTCCCGGTGCCCGTCCCGCTGTCCGCGCCGCGGCTCACCGCCCGCGCCGTCGCCGCGCTCACCCCGGTCGGCCGGGGCCTGGCCGAGCCGCTGGTCGAGTCGATGCGCCACGAGCTGGTGGCCGACCCCGACGACCTCGCGGCCCTCGACGTGCTCATCGGCACCCCGCCCGGCGGACGGACCCCGTACCGCACCGCGGTCCGCCGTGCCCTCGACGGCGTCGGCGCGGCCGGACCGGGGCCGTCCGACCCGCCCGGCACCGGTCCGCTGGAGTGGTCGACGACCGACACCCGCGACGTGGCCGCCCCCGCCCACGCCGTCTGGTCGGTGATCGAGACGCTCGGCGGCCCGCACGGCTGGTACACCGTCCCGGGCGTCGCGACGCTGACCGGCCACCTCGACATCCTGGCCGGCGGGCCCGGCGTGGTCCCGCGGCGGCAGGGCGACGGCCCGGCCCGGCTCGTCCCGGGGGAGCCCCTGGACCGCTGGATCGTCGAGGCGGTCGAGCCGGCGCACCGGCTGGTGCTGCGGGCCGCCGACCGGCTGCCCGGCGACGCCCGGCTGGAGCTCGCCGTCGCCCGACCGACCGGCTGACCAGCCGCTACACCCAGACCCTGCGGTTCGCCCCGCGCGGGATGGCCGGGCGGCTGGGGTGGCTGGCGGCCTACCCCTCGCAGCGCTTCGTGTTCGCGGTGATGGCCCGGACCCTGGCCGGGGTCGCCGAGACCCGCTACCGGCGCGAGGTCCGCGCCCTCTGACGCCCCAGCACCACCCCGCTGCTCCGCCGCATGGGGTGCTGCTGCGCCCGGGACGCGGGAGGCGGGTGCCGGGGACGCGCGGTGCCGCACCCGCACGGGTGCGCACCACGCGGCGCGTCAGCCCTGGCCGCGGGCCTGCGCGACCTGCTCGGCGCGGTCCTCGGCCGCGAGCCGGGTCAGCTCGGCGCCGGCCTCGGGGTCGCGGGTGAGGTTCTCGCCCGACTCCGGGTCGAACACGTGGATCTTCCGCGCGTCCAGCCAGAACTCGGCGTCGCGGCCCTCCCGGATCCGGCTGTCGAGTCGATCGACACGATCGCCTGGGTGCGCAGCTGGTCGGCATCGAGCTCGCGGGACAGCTCCTTGAGCTTGGTCTCCACCTCGGCCGGGGCCTCGTAGGGGATGTAGGCGTACTGCGAGTCGCCCAGCCACTCGGTCACGTCGACCTTCGCGGTGAAGGTGGAGCCGACGTGCTTCTTCGCCTCGTCGACCAGGGAGGCGTCCTCGAAGTACTCCGCGGCGGATCCCCACCAGCACCAGGTCGCGACCGGTGATTTCTCGGCGCGCGCGGCGTCGAGCTCGATCGGACCGAACGGCGTCTCCAGTGTGCTCCCGGAGACCGTCGCGGGCAGGAAGTTCATCGGCGGCGACCCCGATGAACCCGGCGACGAACAGGTTGACCGGCTGTTCGTAGAGCTCGCGCGGCGAGGCGACCTGCTGGATGACACCCTTGCGCAGCACGCAGGACCGGTCGCCGAGGGTCATCGCCTCGGTCTGGTCGTGGGTGACGTAGACCGTGGTGATGCCGAGGCGGCGCTGCAGCCGGGCGATCTCGGTGCGCATCTGCCCGCGCAGCTTCGCGTCCAGGTTGGACAGCGGCTCGTCGAACAGGAACGCGTCGGTCCGTCGCGGACGATGGCGCGGCCCATCGCGACCCGCTGGCGCTGACCGCCGGACAGGTTCGCTGGCTTGCGCTGGAGGTGCTCCTGCAGCTCCAGGACCTTCGCCGCGGCGTCGACCTTCTGCCTGACCTCGTCCTCGGGTGCCTTGGCCAGGCGCAGCGGAACGCGATGTTCTCGAAGACCGACAGGTGCGGGTAGAGCGCGTAGTTCTGGAACACCATCGACAGGTTGCGGTCCCGCGGGGCCTTGTCGTTGACCCGGTTGCCGGCGATGATCATGTCGCCGGAGGTGATGTCCTCCAGGCCGACGATCATCCGCAGCAGCGTCGACTTCCCGCAGCCGGACGGGCCGACGAGGATCATGAACTCGCCGTCGGCGATGTCCATGCTCACGTCGTTCACGGCCGGGAGCCGTCCCCGTACTTCTTGACGATGTTCTTCATCTCGATCGACGCCATGGCCGGTCGGTTCCTTTCCGTGTTGCGGAGCGGCAGGGCGTCTCAGCCCTTGACGGCGCCGTTGGTCAGACCGGCGACGATGCGCCGCTGGAAGATCAGGACGAGCACGACGACGGGGATGGTCACGATCACCGCGGCGGCGGCGATCGGGCCGTTGGGCGACTCGAACTGCGACGCTCCGGAGAACAGGCCCAGCGCGGCCGGGACCGGGCGGGACGCGCCGGTCGAGGTCAGCGAGATGCCGTAGGCGAAGTCGTTCCAGGCGATGAAGAACGCCAGGATCGCGGTGGTGAACACCCCCGGGCGTCGCCAGCGGGACGATCACCTTGCGGAACGCCTGCCAGGTGGTGGCGCCGTCGACCTGGGCGGCCTGCTCCATCTCCCACGGGATCTCGCGGAAGAACGCCGACATGGTCCAGATCGACAGCGGCAGGGTCAGCGACAGGTAGGGGATGATCAGGCCGGGCCAGGTGTCGTAGAGCCCGATCTGGCGCCACAGGTTGAACAGCGGCGTCACGATCGAGATGACCGGGAAGATCGCCACCGCCAGCGCGGTGGACAGGATCAGCTTCTTGCCCCGGAAGTCGAGCCGGGCGATCGCGTAGGCGGCGAACATCGACAGCACGCACGCCAGGAACGTCGCGATGATGCAGATGCCGAAGGAGTTGCGCAGCGCGGGCAGGAACAGCTCGGCCGCGTCGCCGACGAGGATCTGTTCGTAGTTGCTCCACGACACCGACGTCGGCAGGAACTGCTTGTTGGCGATGTCGTCGCTCGACTTCAGCGACAGCGACACGATCCAGCCCACCGGGAACAGGGCGTAGACGACGATCGCGATGCCGGCCACGATCCAGAGGATTCGCTCGCGGGTGGACATCACTTCTCCCTCGGGCCTGGGACAGGTCGACCTTGAACCCCTTGATGAAGCCGACGCAGATGATCACGACGGACAGGAACAGCAGGACCGGACACCGCGGAGCCGAGCCCGATCTCGACCCGGGCGATGGTCTGCGGTAGGCCAGGAACGACACCGTCTCGGTGTTGTTCGCCCCCGCCGTCATGACGAACACCGAGTCGAACACGCGGAACGCGTCCAGGGTCCGGAACAGCAGGGCGACCATGATCGCCGCCTTCATGTTCGGCAGCGTCACCTTCCACATCCGCTGCCACCAGGTCGCGCCGTCGACGCGGGCGGCCTCTCCGCAGCAGTCGGCACCTGGGCCAGACCCGCGAGCAGCAGCAGCGAGATGAACGGTGGTGGTTTCCAGATCTCGGCCAGGCAGATCACGAACAGCGACGAGCCGGTCGAGCCGAACCACAGTCGGTGTCCGCCGAGACCCCGGGCAGCCAGTCGAACCAGGAGTTGACGAAGCCCGAGTCCAGGGAGAACGCGTACTGCCAGGAGAACGCCGACACGACCGTGATGACCGCGTAACGGGATCAGGATCGCCGCGCGCAGGACCGGCCGGATCGCCTTCAGCGCGTTCATCATCACCAGCGCCAGCAGGAAGCCGAGCACCAGCTCGACCGCGACGGTGACCACGGTGATGAAAACCGTGACGCCGAACGAGGTCCACCAGATCGAGTCGGTGAGGATGACCGCGTAGTTCTTCAGGCCGACGAACGAGATGTTCTCCGGGTCGGTCAGCCGGTAGTCGAACAGCGAGTAGTAGACGGCCTGGACGATCGGGTAGCCGTCACCAGCAACATCACGGCGAACGCCGGCCCGGCCAGGTACCAGCCGAGCTTCTGCTCGGCGCGGGCCGGTCGCTGCCACCGCGCGGGGGGCGCCGCCCCCGCGGGCGGGGCGCGCCGTGGTCGACTCCGTCGTCGTCACAGGAGCTC
>NZ_JAHLJA010000261.1:0-2133 GCF_020496245.1 Pseudonocardia sp. ICBG601
CCCGACTGCGGGAGGTTTTCCTCCGGGATCAGTTGCTGTTCCCGACCGGCCCACAGCTCACCGCAGAGCCCACGCCGGCTCGCCGTTTCCGCTCGTGGGCCTGAGTTCATGAACAGTCATGACCGATCCGCTCCTCCGCCGCACGTGTAGTGGCGCACGTGACATTACACGACCCCGCCGACCATGAATGCGCAGTGTCCGCCCGGGCCGTATGCGACCGGCAAAGACAAGAAGTCCCGGGCCACCGTTCTTCGGTGCTCGCCGGGGGTGCTCGCCGGGGTGCTCGCCGGGGGTGCTCGCCGGGGGTGCTCGCCGGGTGCTCGCCGGGGGTGCTCGCCGGGGTGCTCGCCGGGGGTGCTCGCCGGGGTGCTCGCCGGGTGCTCGCCGGGGTGCTCGCCGGGGGTGCTCGCCGGGGTGCTCGCCGGGGGTGCTCGCCGGGGGTGCTCGCCGGGGTGCTCGCCGGGGGTGCTCGCCGGGGTGCTCGCCGGGGTGCTCGCCGGGGGTGCTCGCCGGGGGTGCTCGCCGGGGGTGCTCGCCGGGTGCTCCGGGGCGGGGGTCGCCGGGGTGCTCGCCGGGGGTGCTCGCCGGGGTGCTCGCCGGGGTGCTCGCCGGGGGTGCTCGCCGGGGTGCTCGCCGGGGGTGCTCGCCGGGGGTGCTCGCCGGGGTGCTCGCCGGGGGTGCTCGCCGGGGGTGCTCGCCGGGGTGCTCGCCGGGGGTGCTCGCCGGGGGTGCTCGCCGGGGGTGCTCGCCGGGGGTGCTCGCCGGGGTGCTCGCCGGGGGTGCTCGCCGGGGTGCTCGCCGGGGGTGCTCGGCCAAGTCATGGGGTGCGCTACGCCGCGTCGGCGAGCGACCTGGAAGCAGCCCCTGGGGCCTCGGGAGCTTGTCTACGTCACGCTCTGTGCTTGTCCAGGAGGTAGACAAACCACTGGACAAAGACTGGACAAGCGGTTGGACTTCGGCGTCCTACGCGCGTGCGTGCACGCACGCGCGTAGGACGCACACTAGCACGCCCGCTCCGTTGTCCAGCTGGACAACTGGACAATCACGCGCCGTCACACTCACCGTCGGCGGCGCTGGCACCGGACCTGCCGTCGCTCATCTCCCGAGCAAGACCCTCAACGAACTCGATCGCCTGGTCGCCGCGCAAACTGCGCCTTTGGTAGTCACGGAACTGGTCGATGTAGTGCCGCACGTTCTCTGGCTTGGCTCAGGGCTGATTGTGACGTCGCCAGGAGTTCGAACAGCTAGATCGTCAGCATCCTTATTGGGTGACATGTAAATCGTGAAACTCGGACCGCGATCAATATGCGACTCGGCGTTTGCGGTTAGGATCCACAAATTAAATCTACCGTAACGCGCCAGAGAGCCGAGCCAATGCAACTGATCAATCATGATGCCTCTATCTCCTGAGGGGCATCTAAGCGCCCGCTCGGAAATGACAACGTCGAGGCGGCTGGGGGTCTCGTAGAGAATCTTCTGTCGTGTGACCTTGGCGAGAATGTTCGCGGCTAGGCGCTGCTTCGAATTTGCGGCGACCGTCACGGCCAGCCAGTGCATGTAGGCAGCAGTCTGAAGGACGTCTGGAATAGTCGAGTTTTGCCACACGGCAACTCGTGATGCGGCCCTTTCCAGGGCGGAAATATCTCTTGCCTGAATATTCCACCGCTAACTGGAACGTTTCTCCATAATGCGACCGTTCCGCATGCCCGCTGGGCGATGCTCGTTATCTGCGCACACACCTCCGGTGGCGTTGATGTTTCCTGGAGCCATCTCTGTAGCTCGAACTCGGATATTCTTAATCGCCCTAATTCGATTCTACTGATTCGCGATTGGTCGAGACCGATTATTGCGGCGAGTGCGTGCCCGGTCAGGCCAGCCGCGTGCCGTCGTGTCCGAAGCTCTTCGCCGAGGTGGCGTTGAGCGTCGACTCGGTCTCCAGTCACGTCTGCTCCTCCCTGCTTCCATGGCTCCGGGACTGCGGCGAGGCCCCCGCTTGGGGGCCGCGTAGGCAGGGTTGCCGGAGCGACCCCTTGACGCCCGACGACCGCTACGTCATGCTCGAATGCATGTCGCTTCTATGCACTCTGGGTGCGGCGGCTAGGAGTCCAAATAGTCGGGGTCTCGACGGGTTGT
>NZ_JAHLJA010000262.1:0-2146 GCF_020496245.1 Pseudonocardia sp. ICBG601
CCCGACTGCGGGAGGTTTTCCTCGGGACACAGCTGCTGTTCCCGACCGGCCCACAGCTCACGGCAGAGCCCACGCCGGGCTCGCCGTTTCCGCTCGTGGGCCTGAGTTCATGAACAGTCATGACCGATCCCGCTCCTCCGCCGCACGTGTAGTGGCGCACGTGACATTACACGACCCGCCGACCATGAATGCGCAGTGTCCGCCCGGGCCGTATGCGACCGGCAAAGACAAGAAGTCCCGGGCCACCGTTCTTCGGTGCTCGCCGGGGTGCTCGCGGGGGTGCTCGCCGGGGTGCTCGCCGGGGGTGCTCGCCGGGGGTGCTCGCCGGGGGTGCTCGCGGGGGTGCTCGCGGGGGTGCTCGCGGGGGTGCTCGCCGGGGGTGCTCGCCGGGGTGCTCGCCGGGGGTGCTCGCCGGGGGTGCTCGCCGGGGTGCTCGCGGGGGTGCTCGCCGGGGGTGCTCGCCGGGGGTGCTCGCGGGGGTGCTCGCCGGGGGTGCTCGCCGGGGGTGCTCGCCGGGGGTGCTCGCCGGGGGTGCTCGCCGGGGGTGCTCGCCGGGGGTGCTCGCCGGGGGTGCTCGCCGGGGGTGCTCGCCGGGGTGCTCGCCGGGGGTGCTCGCCGGGGTGCTCGCCGGGGGTGCTCGCCGGGGGTGCTCGCGGGGGTGCTCGCCGGGGGTGCTCGCCGGGGTGCTCGCCGGGGGTGCTCGCGGGGGGTGCTCGCCGGGGTGCTCGCCGGGGGTGCTCGCCGGGGGTGCTCGCCGGGGGTGCTCGCCGGGGGTGCTCGCCGGGGTGCTCGCCGGGGGTGCTCGCCGGGGGTGCTCGCCGGGGGTGCTCGGCCAAGTCATGGGGTGCGCTACGCCGCGTCGGCGAGCGACCTGGAAAGCAGCCCCTGGGGCCTCGGGAGCTTGTCTACGTCACGCTCTGTGCTTGTCCAGGAGGTAGACAACCACTGGACAAAGACTGGACAAGCGGTTGGACTTCGGCGTCCTACGCGCGTGCGTGCACGCACGCGCGTAGGACGCACACTAGCACGCCCGCTCCGTTGTCCAGCTGGACAACTGGACAATCACGCGCCGTCACACTCACCGTCGGCGGCGCTGGCACCGGACCTGCCGTCGCTCATCTCCCGAGCAAGACCCTCAACGAACTCGATCGCCTGGTCGCCGCGCAAACTGCGCCTTGGTAGTCACGGAACTGGTCGATGTAGTGCCGCACGTTCTCTGGCTTGGCTTCAGGGCTGATTGTGACGTCGCCAGGAGTTCGAACAGCTAGATCGTCAGCATCCTTATTGGGTGACATGTAAATCGTGAAACTCGGACCGCGATCAATATGCGACTCGGCGTTTGCGGTTAGGATCCACAAATTAAATCTACCGTAACGCGCCAGAGAGCCGAGCCAATGCAACTGATCAATCATGATGCCTCTATCTCCTGAGGGCATCTAAGCGCCCGCTCGGAAATGACAACGTCGAGGCGGCTGGGGGTCTCGTAGAGAATCTTCTGTCGTGTGACCTTGGCGAGAATGTTCGCGGCTAGGCGCTGCTTCGAATTTGCGGCGACCGTCACGGCCAGCCAGTGCATGTAGGCAGCAGTCTGAAGGACGTCTGGAATAGTCGAGTTTTGCCACACGGCAACTCGTGATGCGGCCCTTTCCAGGGCGGAAATATCTCTTGCCTGAATATTCCAGCCGCTAACTGGAACGTTTCTCCATAATGCGACCGTTCCGCATGCCCGCTGGGCGATGCTCGTTATCTGCGCACACACCTCCGGTGGCGAGTGTTTCCTGGAGCCATCTCTGTAGCTCGAACTCGGATATTCTTAATCGCCCTAATTCGATTCTACTGATTCGCGATTGGTCGAGACCGATTATTGCGGCGAGTGCGTGCCCGGTCAGGCCAGCCGCGTGCCGTCGTGTCGAAGCTCTTCGCCGAGGTGGCGTTGAGCGTCGACTCGGTTCCCAGTCACGTCTGCTCCTCCCTGCTTCATGGCTCCGGACTGCGGCGAGGCCCCCGCTTGGGGGCCGCGTAGGCAGGGTTGCCGGAGCGACCCCTTGACGCCCGACGACCGCTACGTCATGCTCGAATGCATGTCGCTTCTATGCACTCTGGGTGCGGCGGCTAGGAGTCCAAATAGTCGGGGTCTCGACGGGTT
>NZ_JAHLJA010000263.1:0-1449 GCF_020496245.1 Pseudonocardia sp. ICBG601
GCCGCGGTCACCGCGAGCACCCGCAGGTCACCGGTCCCGATCTGGTCGGCGAACTCGCCCACCCCGGACACCGCGAAGGCCACCTCGCCGCGCAGCACCGCCGCGAGCAGCGGACCGCCGCCCTCGTAGGACGCGTAGTGGACCGGGCCGGCGCGATGCCGGCGCCCTCGGCCAGCAGCATCGTCGCGAGGTGGTCCGGCCCGCCGACGGTCGAGCCGCCGCCGACGGTGAGCCCGCCGGGAGCGGCGTGCCAGGCGTCGAGCAGGGCGCGGACGTCCCGGTAGGGCGAGTCCGCGGGCACGACGACGATCTCCGACTCCTCGGTCAGCCGTGCGATCGGCGTGGTGTCGGCGAGCGAGAGCGGGGTGTCGCGCGAGGCGGTCGCCCCGACCACCCCGAGCCCCATGCTCATCAGCAGCCTGCCGTTGCCGGCCTCGCCCTCGATCCGGCCGAGCCCGGCGATCCCGCCGGCACCGGACAGGTTGAACACCTCGACCGGACCGGTGATCCCGTTGTCGGACAACACCTTCGCCGCACTGCGGGCGGTGACGTCGTAGCCGCCGCCCGGCGGGTTGGGCACGAGGATGCGCAGGTCGGACAGCGGCCGGGGCCCGCCGGTCAGCACGATCGGGACGACGACCGCGGCGAGGGCCAGCACGAGCACCGCGACCAGCGCGGTGACCTGGCCCGGCGGGCGCGGCGGGCGGGCGGCGGCCCTCCGAGGCGCCCGCCCGCCGCGCCGCCGGGGCCAGGTCACCGCGCTGGTCGCGGTGCTCGTGCTGGCCCTCGCCGCGGTCGTCGTCCCGATCGTGCTGACCGGCGGGCCCCGGCCGCTGTCCGACCTGCGCATCCTCGTGCCCAACCCGCCGGGCGGCGGCTACGACGTCACCGCCCGCAGTGCGGCGAAGGTGTTGTCCGACAACGGGATCACCGGTCCGGTCGAGGTGTTCAACCTGTCCGGTGCCGGCGGGATCGCCGGGCTCGGCCGGATCGAGGGCGAGGCCGGCAACGGCAGGCTGCTGATGAGCATGGGGCTCGGGGTGGTCGGGGCGACCGCCTCGCGCGACACCCCGCTCTCGCTCGCCGACACCACGCCGATCGCACGGCTGACCGAGGAGTCGGAGATCGTCGTCGTGCCCGCGGACTCGCCCTACCGGGACGTCCGCGCCCTGCTCGACGCCTGGCACGCCGCTCCCGGCGGGCTCACCGTCGGCGGCGGCTCGACCGTCGGCGGGCCGGACCACCTCGCGACGATGCTGCTGGCCGAGGGCGCCGGCATCGCGCCGGCCCGGGTCCACTACGCGTCCTACGAGGGCGGCGGTCCGCTGCTCGCGGCGGTGCTGCGCGGCGAGGTGGCCTTCGCGGTGTCCGGGGTGGGCGAGTTCGCCGACCAGATCGGACCGGTGACCTGCGGGTGCTCGCGGTGACCGCGGGCGAACGCGTGCCCGG
>NZ_JAHLJA010000264.1:0-2286 GCF_020496245.1 Pseudonocardia sp. ICBG601
GCACGAACGACTGCAGCGGCTCCGGTCGGATCCGCACCGCCGATCCGTAGGCCAGGTAGGAGAGCCCGACCGCGCCGATCCCGGCCGCGTTGAAGCGCACGGCCCGGCTCGTGCGGCCGTCGAGGGGTTCGAGCCGGTGCGGGCAGAACACCTCGCCGACCCGCTCGCGCGCCTCGTCGAGGTCGGGCGAACGCACCCTGCGGTAGCCGTTCAGCACCTCGGTCACGGCGCCTCCTCGGGTCCGTCCACACGTCGTCGTCGGGGCTCGCGCCGGGCGGACAGCGTCCGCGCTGCGGGGATAGCCCCAGGTCACTGTATAGCCGAACTATGACCGTGTTCACAGTCCCGCTAGACGACGCCGTCGTTCCCGGAGGTTCCCGATGGCACAGCCACCCGCCCTGACCGGCCGAACGGTGCTGGTGACCGGAGGCTCGACCCTCGTCGGGCACGGGGTCGTCCGCGCCCTGCACGCGGCGGGTGCAGCCGTCGCGGTCGCCGACATCGACGCCGAGGGCGTCAAGCCGCTGCTCGACGAGCTCGGCGAGCGCGTCGCGTTCCACCCGACCGACGTCACCGACGACGACGCCGTGGCCGCCACCGTCGCCGCGGTGGCCGTCGACGGCCTGCACGGGCTGGTCAACCTCGCCTGCACCTACCTCGACGACGGCGCCGACACCGGCCGCGCCGACTGGCTGCGCGCCCTGGACGTCAACCTCGTCTCGGCCGTCCAGGTCAGCCGCGCCGCTCGCCCGCACCTCGCCGCGACCGGCGGCGCGATCGTCACGTTCACGTCGATCTCGTCGAAGGTCGCCCAGGCCGGCCGGTGGGTGTACCCGGCGTCGAAGGCGGCGTTGGTGCAGGTCACGCGCTCGATGGCGATGGACTTCGCCGCCGACGGCATCCGCGTCAACTCCGTCAGCCCCGGCTGGACCTGGTCGAAGATCATGGACGACCTCAGCGGCGGCGACCGCGCCAAGACCGACCGCGTCGCCGCGCCCTTCCACCTCACCGGCCGCGTCGGCGACCCCGACGAGGTCGGCGCCGTCGTCGCCTTCCTGCTGTCGCCCGCGGCGTCCGGAGTGACCGGCGCCGACTGGGCTGTCGACGGCGGCTACTCCGCCATGGGCCCCGAACGGGCCGTCCCCGCCATCCCGCAGCTCGCCGAGTGACTCCGAGGAACCCCGCCATGCGCATCGCGATCGTCGGGGCCGGGTTCGCCGGCCTCTCCTCCGCCAAGGTCCTGACCGGCTTCGGCCACGACGTCGTCGTCTACGAGAAGGCGCCCGACGTCGGCGGCGTCTGGAGCGCCGTCCGCCGCTACCCGGGCCTGACCACGCAGAACGACAAGGGCACGTACTCGCTCTCCGACTTCCCCATGCCGAAGCACTACCCGGAGTGGCCGAGCGGGCAGCAGGTGCAGGAGTACCTGGAGGCCTACGCGCGGCACTTCGGGATCCGCGAGAACGTGCGCACCTCGACCGAGGTGCTCTCCGCCGAGCCGCGCGCGGGCGGCGGCTGGACCGTCACGACCACCGCGGGGAGCGAGGAGTTCGACCACCTCGTCGTCGCGAACGGGATCTTCTCCGAGCCGTTCCTGCCCGAGCTGCCCGGCGCCGACGCGTTCCGCGCGGCGGGCGGGCGCTACTGCCCGCCCTCGGACGTCGCGGCGCTCGACGACGTCCGCGACAAGCACGTCGTCGTGATCGGGTACGGGAAGTCCGCGTGCGACGTCGCCGTGGCGCTCGACGAGGTCTCGGCGTCGACGACCGTCGTGGCGCGCGAGCTGCTCTGGAAGATGCCGCGCAGGATCGCGGGCGCGCTGAACTACAAGTACCTGCTGCTCACGAGGCTGGGGGAGGGGCTGTTCCGCTACGCCCAGCTCGTCGGCTTCGAACGCTTCCTGCACGGCCCGGGCAAGGGCGTCCGCGACGCCATGATGAGCAGCCTCCAGGGACAGATCGTGCGGCAGCTGCGGTTGAAGCAGCTCGGGCTGGTGCCCGACGGCTCGCTCGAGGACATCGCCCGCTCCACCGTCAGCCTCGCCACCGAGGGCTTCTACGAGGCCGTCGCCGACGGTTCGATCACCGTGCGGCGCGACACCCTCGTCACCGGGCTCGGCGTCCGCGACGGCGGACCGGTCGCGATCGTCGGCGACGGGACGGAGGTCCGTGCCGACCTGGTCGTCGCCGCGACCGGCTTCCACCAGCGCGTCCCGTTCCTCTCGCAGGACGTGCGCGACCGGCTCGTGGACGAGCGCGGCAACTTCGAGCTGTACCGCCAGATCCA
>NZ_JAHLJA010000265.1:0-2277 GCF_020496245.1 Pseudonocardia sp. ICBG601
ACTGCAGCGGCTCCGGTCGGATCCGCACCGCCGATCCGTAGGCCAGTGTAGGAGAGCCCGACCGCGACCGATCCCGGCCGCGTTGAAGCGCACGGCCCGGCTCGTGCGGCCGTCGAGGGGTTCGAGCCGGTGCGGGCAGAACACCTCGCCGACCCGCTCGCGCGCCTCGTCGAGGTCGGGCGAACGCACCCTGCGGTAGCCGTTCAGCACCTCGGTCACGGCGCCTCCTCGGGTCCGTCCACACGTCGTCGTCGGGGCTCGCGCCGGCGGACAGCGTCCGCGCTGCGGGGATAGCCCCAGGTCACTGTATAGCCGAACTATGACCGTGTTCACAGTCCCCGCTAGACGACGCCGTCGTTCCGGAGGTTCCCGATGGCACAGCCACCCGCCCTGACCGGCCGAACGGTGCTGGTGACCGGAGGCTCGACCCTCGTCGGGCACGGGGTCGTCCGCGCCCTGCACGCGCGGGTGGTCAGCCGTCGCGGTCGCCGACATCGACGCCGAGGGCGTCAAGCCGCTGCTCGACGAGCTCGGCGAGCGCGTCGCGTTCCACCCGACCGACGTCACCGACGACGACGCCGTGGCCGCCACCGTCGCCGCGGTGGCCGTCGACGGCCTGCACGGGCTGGTCAACCTCGCCTGCACCTACCTCGACGACGGCGCCGACACCGGCCGCGCCGACTGGCTGCGCGCCCTGGACGTCAACCTCGTCTCGGCCGTCCAGGTCAGCCGCGCCGCTCGCCCGCACCTCGCCGCGACCGGCGGCGCGATCGTCACGTTCACGTCGATCTCGTCGAAGGTCGCCCAGGCCGCCGGTGGGTGTACCCGGCGTCGAAGGCGGCGTTGGTGCAGGTCACGCGCTCGATGGCGATGGACTTCGCCGCCGACGGCATCCGCGTCAACTCCGTCAGCCCCGGCTGGACCTGGTCGAAGATCATGGACGACCTCAGCGGCGGCGACCGCGCCAAGACCGACCGCGTCGCCGCGCCCTTCCACCTCACCGGCCGCGTCGGCGACCCCGACGAGGTCGGCGCCGTCGTCGCCTTCCTGCTGTCGCCCGCGGCGTCCGGAGTGACCGGCGCCGACTGGGCTGTCGACGGCGGCTACTCCGCCATGGGCCCCGAACGGGCCGTCCCCGCCATCCCGCAGCTCGCCGAGTGACTCCGAGGAACCCCGCCATGCGCATCGCGATCGTCGGGGCCGGGTTCGCCGGCCTTCCTCCGCCAAGGTCCTGACCGGCTTCGGCCACGACGTCGTCGTCTACGAGAAGGCGCCCGACGTCGGCGGCGTCTGGAGCGCCGTCCGCCGCTACCCGGGCCTGACCACGCAGAACGACAAGGGCACGTACTCGCTCTCCGACTTCCCCATGCCGAAGCACTACCCGGTGGCCGAGCGGGCAGCAGGTGCAGGAGTACCTGGAGGCCTACGCGCGGCACTTCGGGATCCGCGAGAACGTGCGCACCTCGACCGAGGTGCTCTCCGCCGAGCCGCGCGCGCGGGCGGCGGCTGGACCGTCACGACCACCGCGGGGAGCGAGGAGTTCGACCACCTCGTCGTCGCGAACGGGATCTTCTCCGAGCCGTTCCTGCCCGAGCTGCCCGGCGCCGACGCGTTCCGCGCGGCGGGCGGGCGCTACTGCCCGCCCTCGGACGTCGCGGCGCTCGACGACGTCCGCGACAAGCACGTCGTCGTGATCGGGTACGGGAAGTCCGCGTGCGACGTCGCCGTGGCGCTCGACGAGGTCTCGGCGTCGACGACCGTCGTGGCGCGCGAGCTGCTCTGGAAGATGCCGCGCAGGATCGCGGGCGCGCTGAACTACAAGTACCTGCTGCTCACGAGGCTGGGGGAGGGGCTGTTCCGCTACGCCCAGCTCGTCGGCTTCGAACGCTTCCTGCACGGCCCGGGCAAGGGCGTCCGCGACGCCATGATGAGCAGCCTCCAGGGACAGATCGTGCGGCAGCTGCGGTTGAAGCAGCTCGGGCTGGTGCCCGACGGCTCGCTCGAGGACATCGCCCGCTCCACCGTCAGCCTCGCCACCGAGGGCTTCTACGAGGCCGTCGCCGACGGTTCGATCACCGTGCGGCGCGACACCCTCGTCACCGGGCTCGGCGTCCGCGACGGCGGACCGGTCGCGATCGTCGGCGACGGGACGGAGGTCCGTGCCGACCTGGTCGTCGCCGCGACCGGCTTCCACCAGCGCGTCCCGTTCCTCTCGCAGGACGTGCGCGACCGGCTCGTGGACGAGCGCGGCAACTTCGAGCTGTACCGCCAGATCCA
>NZ_JAHLJA010000266.1:0-1985 GCF_020496245.1 Pseudonocardia sp. ICBG601
CCGGACCCGGGGAACGGGGCGACCCGGCGGCCGGAGAAGCCGGTCCGGCGCGGGTCCCGCGCCTGACCGGCCGGGTCCGGCCCGCTGCCTCAGCGGAACTGCGGCGGGACCCCGTACGGCCCGGCCTGCGGCGCGACGAACTGCGCGGGAGCACGCTCGGCGCGCTTCGGGTCGTCACCCCAGGCGTTCTGACGGTGCTCTGCGTCCGCCGTCCGCCGGCCGCCAGCCACACGATCAGCAGCACCACCCCGACCAGCGGACGAGGCCGATGAAGTACCACCACCGCCGCTGCGGCCGGTGTCGTGCAGCCGCCGCACCAGGAGCGCGATCGCGGGCACCAGGTGGACGAGTGCGACCACGGTCGCCAGCACCGGGGCGCCGAGCAGCTGCGTCGTCCCCAGGACCACGTCCAGGGTCCCGGCGACGAGGTAGATCCCCAGGTAGACCAGGGCGAACATCCAGTACTCGGCCCGCCGGGCGCGCCCCCGGAAGTCGGAGAACCCGCGCATCGCCTGCAGGTAGTACGTCATGACGTGGCCCCTCTCGCCGTGCGACCACGGGCTGGTCGCTCGGACGAGGGGATGCCGCCCGGGGGCCGGCCGTTACAGCGCGCGGGTCAGAAGAAGTCCCCGCCGAAGTCGGAGTCGTTGTCGAACAGGCCCCCGCGCCGTCGAAGCCGCCCTGGTCGGCGCCGTCGAAGCCGCCGTCGGCACCGCCGTCGAAGCCCGGGTCGTCGAGGGCGGCGCCGTCGGCGAACCCGTCGGCGTAGGCGGCCGGGTCGGCGCCGGCCATCCCGCTGAACAGCGAGGTGAACAGCAGCGCCGAACCGACACCCCAGGCCCCGGCGACGAGTGCGGGCTTCCACCACGGCTCGGAGTACCAGCCGCGCGGCACCGGACGCCCGGCGACGGTCCCGCCGGGGTAGTAGTGGCTGTTCCGGTCGGTCGGCCGCGGCGACGCGCCCAGGCTGCGGCCCTCCACCTCGACCTCGCGGTCCTCGGTGACCTGAGGTCCACCGAGGACCGCGAGGTCGAGGTGGAGGGCCGCAGCCTGGGCGCGTCGCCGCGGCCGACCGACCGGAACAGCCACTACTACCCCGGCGGGACCGTCGCCGGGCGTCCGGTGCCGCGCGGCTGGTACTCCGAGCCGTGGTGGAAGCCCGCACTCGTCGCCGGGGCCTGGGGTGTCGGTTCGGCGCTGCTGTTCACCTCGCTGTTCAGCGGGATGGCCGGCGCCGACCCGGCCGCCTACGCCGACGGGTTCGCCGACGGCGCCGCCCTCGACGACCCGGGCTTCGACGGCGGTGCCGACGGCGGCTTCGACGGCGCCGACCAGGGCGGCTTCGACGGCGGGGGCCTGTTCGACAACGACTCCGACTTCGGCGGGGACTTCTTCTGACCCGCGCGCTGTAACGGCCGGCCCCCGGGCGGCATCCCCTCGTCCGAGCGACCAGCCCGTGGTCGCACGGCGAGAGGGGCCACGTCATGACGTACTACCTGCAGGCGATGCGCGGGTTCTCCGACTTCCGGGGGCGCGCCCGGCGGGCCGAGTACTGGATGTTCGCCCTGGTCTACCTGGGGATCTACCTCGTCGCCGGGACCCTGGACGTGGTCCTGGGGACGACGCAGCTGCTCGGCGCCCCGGTGCTGGCGACCGTGGTCGCACTCGTCCACCTGGTGCCCGCGATCGCGCTCCTGGTGCGGCGGCTGCACGACACCGGCCGCAGCGGGTGGTGGTACTTCATCGGCCTCGTCCCGCTGGTCGGGGTGGTGCTGCTGATCGTGTGGCTGGCGGCCGACGGCGAGCACCGTCAGAACGCCTGGGGTGACGACCCGAAGCGCGCCGAGCGTGCTCCCGCGCAGTTCGTCGCGCCGCAGGCCGGGCCGTACGGGGTCCCGCCGCAGTTCCGCTGAGGCAGCGGGCCGGACCCGGCCGGTCAGGCGCGGGACCCGCGCCGGACCGGCTTCTCCGGCCGCCGGTCGCCC
>NZ_JAHLJA010000267.1:0-1975 GCF_020496245.1 Pseudonocardia sp. ICBG601
GGGGAACGGGGCGACCGGCGGCCGGGAGCCGGTCGTCAGCGGCGTCCCGCGCCTGACCGGCCGGGTCCGGCCCGCTGCCTCAGCGGAACTGCGGCGGGACCCCGTACGGCCCGGCCTGCGGCGCGACGAACTGCGCGGGAGCACGCTCGGCGCGCTTCGGGTCGTCACCCCAGGCGTTCTGACGGTGCTCGCCGTCGGCCGCCAGCCACACGATCAGCAGCACCACCCCGACCAGCGGGACGAGGCCGATGAAGTACCACCACCCGCTGCGGCCGGTGTCGTGCAGCCGCCGCACCAGGAGCGCGATCGCGGGCACCAGGTGGACGAGTGCGACCACGGTCGCCAGCACCGGGGCGCCGAGCAGCTGCGTCGTCCCCAGGACCACGTCCAGGGTCCCGGCGACGAGGTAGATCCCCAGGTAGACCAGGGCGAACATCCAGTACTCGGCCCGCCGGGCGCGCCCCCGGAAGTCGGAGAACCCGCGCATCGCCTGCAGGTAGTACGTCATGACGTGGCCCCTCTCGCCGTGCGACCACGGGCTGGTCGCTCGGACGAGGGGATGCCGCCCGGGGGCCGGCCGTTACAGCGCGCGGGTCAGAAGAAGTCCCCGCCGAAGTCGGAGTCGTTGTCGAACAGGCCCCCGCCGTCGAAGCCGCCCTGGTCGGCGCCGTCGAAGCCGCCGTCGGCACCGCCGTCGAAGCCCGGGTCGTCGAGGGCGGCGCCGTCGGCGAACCCGTCGGCGTAGGCGGCCGGGTCGGCGCCGGCCATCCCGCTGAACAGCGAGGTGAACAGCAGCGCCGAACCGACACCCCAGGCCCCGGCGACGAGTGCGGGCTTCCACCACGGCTCGGAGTACCAGCCGCGCGGCACCGGACGCCCGGCGACGGTCCCGCCGGGGTAGTAGTGGCTGTTCCGGTCGGTCGGCCGCGGCGACGCGCCCAGGCTGCGGCCCTCCACCTCGACCTCGCGGTCCTCGGTGACCTCAGGTCACCGAGGACCGCGAGGTCGAGGTGGAGGGCCGCAGCCTGGGCGCGTCGCCGCGGCCGACCGACCGGAACAGCCACTACTACCCCGGCGGGACCGTCGCCGGGCGTCCGGTGCCGCGCGGCTGGTACTCCGAGCCGTGGTGGAAGCCCGCACTCGTCGCCGGGGCCTGGGGTGTCGGTTCGGCGCTGCTGTTCACCTCGCTGTTCAGCGGGATGGCCGGCGCCGACCCGGCCGCCTACGCCGACGGGTTCGCCGACGGCGCCGCCCTCGACGACCCGGGCTTCGACGGCGGTGCCGACGGCGGCTTCGACGGCGCCGACCAGGGCGGCTTCGACGGCGGGGGCCTGTTCGACAACGACTCCGACTTCGGCGGGGACTTCTTCTGACCCGCGCGCTGTAACGGCCGGCCCCCGGGCGGCATCCCCTCGTCCGAGCGACCAGCCCGTGGTCGCACGGCGAGAGGGGCCACGTCATGACGTACTACCTGCAGGCGATGCGCGGGTTCTCCGACTTCCGGGGGCGCGCCCGGCGGGCCGAGTACTGGATGTTCGCCCTGGTCTACCTGGGGATCTACCTCGTCGCCGGGACCCTGGACGTGGTCCTGGGGACGACGCAGCTGCTCGGCGCCCCGGTGCTGGCGACCGTGGTCGCACTCGTCCACCTGGTGCCCGCGATCGCGCTCCTGGTGCGGCGGCTGCACGACACCGGCCGCAGCGGGTGGTGGTACTTCATCGGCCTCGTCCCGCTGGTCGGGGTGGTGCTGCTGATCGTGTGGCTGGCGGCCGACGGCGAGCACCGTCAGAACGCCTGGGGTGACGACCCGAAGCGCGCCGAGCGTGCTCCCGCGCAGTTCGTCGCGCCGCAGGCCGGGCCGTACGGGGTCCCGCCGCAGTTCCGCTGAGGCAGCGGGCCGGACCCGGCCGGTCAGGCGCGGGACCCGCGCCGGACCGGCTTCTCCGGCCGCCGGGTCGCCCCGTTCCCCGGGTCC
>NZ_JAHLJA010000268.1:0-1969 GCF_020496245.1 Pseudonocardia sp. ICBG601
GGCGGCCGGAGAAGCCGGTCCGGCGCGGGTCCCGCGCCTGACCGGCCGGGTCCGGCCCGCTGCCTCAGCGGAACTGCGGCGGGACCCCGTACGGCCCGGCCTGCGGCGCGACGAACTGCGCGGGAGCACGCTCGGCGCGCTTCGGGTCGTCACCCCAGGCGTTCTGACGGTGCTCGCCGTCGGCCGCCAGCCACACGATCAGCAGCACACCCCGACCAGCGGGACGAGGCCGATGAAGTACCACCACCCGCTGCGGCCGGTGTCGTGCAGCCGCCGCACCAGGAGCGCGATCGCGGGCACCAGGTGGACGAGTGCGACCACGGTCGCCAGCACCGGGGCGCCGAGCAGCTGCGTCGTCCCCAGGACCACGTCCAGGGTCCCGGCGACGAGGTAGATCCCCAGGTAGACCAGGGCGAACATCCAGTACTCGGCCCGCCGGGCGCGCCCCCGGAAGTCGGAGAACCCGCGCATCGCCTGCAGGTAGTACGTCATGACGTGGCCCTCTCGCCGTGCGACCACGGGCTGGTCGCTCGGACGAGGGGATGCCGCCCGGGGGCCGGCCGTTACAGCGCGCGGGTCAGAAGAAGTCCCCGCCGAAGTCGGAGTCGTTGTCGAACAGGCCCCCGCCGTCGAAGCCGCCCTGGTCGGCGCCGTCGAAGCCGCCGTCGGCACCGCCGTCGAAGCCCGGGTCGTCGAGGGCGGCGCCGTCGGCGAACCCGTCGGCGTAGGCGGCCGGGTCGGCGCCGGCCATCCCGCTGAACAGCGAGGTGAACAGCAGCGCCGAACCGACACCCCAGGCCCCGGCGACGAGTGCGGGCTTCCACCACGGCTCGGAGTACCAGCCGCGCGGCACCGGACGCCCGGCGACGGTCCCGCCGGGGTAGTAGTGGCTGTTCCGGTCGGTCGGCCGCGGCGACGCGCCCAGGCTGCGGCCCTCCACCTCGACCTCGCGGTCCTCGGTGAAACCTCAGGTCACCGAGGACCGCGAGGTCGAGGTGGAGGGCCGCAGCCTGGGCGCGTCGCCGCGGCCGACCGACCGGAACAGCCACTACTACCCCGGCGGGACCGTCGCCGGGCGTCCGGTGCCGCGCGGCTGGTACTCCGAGCCGTGGTGGAAGCCCGCACTCGTCGCCGGGGCCTGGGGTGTCGGTTCGGCGCTGCTGTTCACCTCGCTGTTCAGCGGGATGGCCGGCGCCGACCCGGCCGCCTACGCCGACGGGTTCGCCGACGGCGCCGCCCTCGACGACCCGGGCTTCGACGGCGGTGCCGACGGCGGCTTCGACGGCGCCGACCAGGGCGGCTTCGACGGCGGGGGCCTGTTCGACAACGACTCCGACTTCGGCGGGGACTTCTTCTGACCCGCGCGCTGTAACGGCCGGCCCCCGGGCGGCATCCCCTCGTCCGAGCGACCAGCCCGTGGTTCGCACGGCGAGAGGGGCCACGTCATGACGTACTACCTGCAGGCGATGCGCGGGTTCTCCGACTTCCGGGGGCGCGCCCGGCGGGCCGAGTACTGGATGTTCGCCCTGGTCTACCTGGGGATCTACCTCGTCGCCGGGACCCTGGACGTGGTCCTGGGGACGACGCAGCTGCTCGGCGCCCCGGTGCTGGCGACCGTGGTCGCACTCGTCCACCTGGTGCCCGCGATCGCGCTCCTGGTGCGGCGGCTGCACGACACCGGCCGCAGCGGGGTGGTGGTACTTCATCGGCCTCGTCCCGCTGGTCGGGGTGGTGCTGCTGATCGTGTGGCTGGCGGCCGACGGCGAGCACCGTCAGAACGCCTGGGGTGACGACCCGAAGCGCGCCGAGCGTGCTCCCGCGCAGTTCGTCGCGCCGCAGGCCGGGCCGTACGGGGTCCCGCCGCAGTTCCGCTGAGGCAGCGGGCCGGACCCGGCGGTCAGGCGCGGGACCCGCGGGACCCGCGCCGGACCGGCTTCTCCGGCCGCCGGGTCGCCCCGTTCCCCGGGTC
>NZ_JAHLJA010000269.1:0-4037 GCF_020496245.1 Pseudonocardia sp. ICBG601
TCGCGTCGAGGCGTTCGCGCAGGAACGGCGCGGACACCACCGGCTCCAGCGCCGTGCGCCCGAGCGGCGGCGCCAGCGGCGTGACGACGGCGTCGTGGTCCAGCTCGAAGAAGAACACCAACGACACCAGGTCCTCGGTCGGCGCGTGGGTCTGCGGCGGCAGCACCCGGTGCCGCCCGGCCCGCCAGCGGTGCCCGGTCCAGTGCGCGAGCAGGTCGCCGACGTTCACCGTCAGCGCACCCGGGGTGTACGGCGCGTCGGTCCAACCGTGCCCCTCGACGTCGACCTGCAGCCCACCCGCCCCGGGCTCCCGTTCGAGCAGGGTGACGGTGCCGAAGTCGGTGTGCGGGCCGATCCGGAACTGACCGGGCAGCGGTGTCCCGGTCTCGGTCATCGGCGGGTAGCGGTTGATGTTGAACGTCCACGTCGGGTGGGTCGCGAGGTCGCGCAGCGTCGACGGCTCCTGCCCGAGCGCTCCCGCACACAGCTCCAGCAGCGCGCCGGCGACGCGGGTCATCGCCGTGCAGTAGGCGGTCACCGCCTCCCGCAGCGCCGGGACCTGCTCCGGCCAGACGTTCGGCGGGAACCACACCGCGTCGACGTCCGGGTCACCGGTCGGCGCGAAGGGCCCCACCGCGAAGGACTCCTTGAGGTCGGGCGGGGAGTCGCCGCCCTCGACGCGGTCGTTGGCCTCGACACCGGGGGCAGCCATCCCCGTCCGCCGACGCCGACCGCGTAGCCGTGCTTGACCGGCTCGGGCAGCGCGAAGAACTCGCGCGCCGCGGCCCGCACCGCCTGCGCCGCGGCGTCCGGCACACCGTGCCCGACGACCTGCAGGAACCCGGCCCGTTGCAACGCGATGTCCACCGCGGCCGGGGCCGGCGCGGCCAGGTCCACGGTCGGGATGAGCGCGGTCACCGCGTCCCCCCGTGCGTCGCGACGGCGGTGCGGCGCACCAGCAGCGCGTAGAGCCCGGCCGAGAGCACCAGCCCGACCAGGAAGGTCACGTCGCCGATCCCGGGCAGCAATCGCGGCACCAGCCCGGTGAACAGCTCCTGGTTGGCGAACAGCAGCACCGACACGACGACGCCGACGCCGAGCGCGATCGGGCCCGCGTGGTTGCGGTACGTGCGGTCGTAGAGCAGATCGAGGTCGGTCGGGCGCAGCCACTGGTCGGTGAGCACCACGCCGAGCCACGGCCCGACCCAGTACACGACGACCAGCAGGAACGCCTCGTACCCGGCCGCGGCGTCGCCGAGCGCGACCAGCGCGATCACGAACCCGACCGCCCCGAACGCCAGCGCGACGACGGCACGCGCGCCGCGCCAGCGGCACGTCGATGCCGAGGGCTAGGAACGCCATCGCCCCCGAGTAGACGTTGAGGACGTTCGCCGCGACCGCCCCGACCGCGATGGCGACCAGGGTCAGCACGGCCAGCCAGCCGGGCAGCAGGCCGGTGTAGTTCGCGACGGGTTGTCCGAGTCGAGCCCGGCCGCGGCCGCCGCCCCGACCGACGCCGCGCCGACGGACATGAACACCGTGGTGGACAGGAACAGGCCGCCGCCCGCGGCGAGACCGGTGGCGCGCGCCGACACCGAGCGGGGCAGGTAGCGGGAGTAGTCCGGCGGCGTACGGGCTCCAGCCCGCCGAGTACCCGACCACGGCGCCGACGGTCAGCAGGAACCCGCCGACCCCGCCCACCCCGTCCGGCGACGCGGCCGCCCCCGGGTCCGACCCGAGGAGCACCAGCACCGCCCCGACCCCGAGCACGAGCGCGAGCAGCGGGAACGCGAGCCGCTCGAAGGCCTGCACCAGGTTGTGCCCGAAGAACGCGACGGCGACCTGGACGACGACCACCGCCACCAGCCACGCGACCGTCCCGCCGCCGGTGATCGCCGACAGCGCGAACGCGGCGCTGACGCTGTTCACCGCGAACCAGCCGAAGCCCGAGGTGATCGTCATCAGGGCGGCGGGCAGCGCGTTGCCGCGGTGACCGAAGGCGAGCCGCCCCAGCACCATCTGCGGCACCCCGGGGGCGGGGTGTCCGCAGATGGTGCTGGGGCGGCTCGCCTTCGGTCACCGCGGCAACGCGCTGCCCGCCGCCCTGATGACGATCACCTCGGGCTTCGGCTGGTTCGCGGTGAACAGCGTCAGCGCCGCGTTCGCGCTGTCGGCGATCACCGGCGGCGGGACGGTCGCGTGGCTGGTGGCGGTGGTCGTCGTCCAGGTCGCCGTCGCGTTCTTCGGGCACAACCTGGTGCAGGCCTTCGAGCGGCTCGCGTTCCCGCTGCTCGCGCTCGTGCTCGGGGTCGGGGCGGTGCTGGTGCTCCTCGGGTCGGACCCGGGGGCGGCCGCGTCGCCGGACGGGGTGGGCGGGGTCGGCGGGTTCCTGCTGACCGTCGGCGCCGTGGTCGGGTACTCGGCGGGCTGGAGCCCGTACGCCGCCGACTACTCCCGCTACCTGCCCCGCTCGGTGTCGGCGCGCGCCACCGGTCTCGCCGCGGGCGGCGGCCTGTTCCTGTCCACCACGGTGTTCATGTCCGTCGGCGCGGCGTCGGTCGGGGCGGCGGCCGCGGCCGGGCTCGACTCGGACAACCCCGTCGCGAACTACACCGGCCTGCTGCCCGGCTGGCTGGCCGTGCTGACCCTGGTCGCCATCGCGGTCGGGGCGGTCGCGGCGAACGTCCTCAACGTCTACTCGGGGGCGATGGCGTTCCTAGCCCTCGGCATCGACGTGCCGCTGGCGCGGGCGCGTGCCGTCGTCGCGCTGGCGTTCGGGGCGGTCGGGTTCGTGATCGCGCTGGTCGCGCTCGGCGACGCCGCGGCCGGGTACGAGGCGTTCCTGCTGGTCGTCGTGTACTGGGTCGGGCCGTGGCTCGGCGTGGTGCTCACCGACCAGTGGCTGCGCCCGACCGACCTCGATCTGCTCTACGACCGCACGTACCGCAACCACGCGGGCCCGATCGCGCTCGGCGTCGGCGTCGTCGTGTCGGTGCTGCTGTTCGCCAACCAGGAGCTGTTCACCGGGCTGGTGCCGCGATTGCTGCCCGGGATCGGCGACGTGACCTTCCTGGTCGGGCTGGTGCTCTCGGCCGGGCTCTACGCGCTGCTGGTGCGCCGCACCGCCGTCGCGACGCACGGGGGGACGCGGTGACCGCGGCTCATCCCGACCGTGGACCTGGCCGCGCCGGCCCCGGCCGCGGTGGACATCGCGTTGCAACGGGCCGGGTTCCTGCAGGTCGTCGGGCACGGTGTGCCGGACGCCGCGGCGCAGGCGGTGCGGGCCGCGGCGCGCGAGTTCTTCGCGCTGCCCGAGCCGGTCAAGCACGGCTACGCGGTCGGCGTCGGCGGACGGGGATGGCTGCCCCCCGGTGTCGAGGCCAACGACCGCGTCGAGGGCGGCGACTCCCCGCCCGACCTCAAGGAGTCCTTCGCGGTGGGGCCCTTCGCGCCGACCGGTGACCCGGACGTCGACGCGGTGTGGTTCCCGCCGAACGTCTGGCCGGAGCAGGTCCCGGCGCTGCGGGAGGCGGTGACCGCCTACTGCACGGCGATGACCCGCGTCGCCGGCGCGCTGCTGGAGCTGTGTGCGGGAGCGCTCGGGCAGGAGCCGTCGACGCTGCGCGACCTCGCGACCCACCCGACGTGGACGTTCAACATCAACCGCTACCCGCCGATGACCGAGACCGGGACACCGCTGCCCGGTCAGTTCCGGATCGGCCCGCACACCGACTTCGGCACCGTCACCCCTGCTCGACCGGGAGCCCGGGGCGGGTGGGCTGCAGTCGAGCGTCGAGGGGCACGGTTGGACCGACGCGCCGTACACCCCGGGTGCGCTGACGGTGAACGTCGGCGACCTGCTCGCGCACTGGACCGGGCACCGCTGGCGGGCCGGGCGGCACCGGGTGCTGCCGCCGCAGACCCACGCGCCGACCGAGGACCTGGTGTCGTTGGTGTTCTTCTTCGAGCTGGACCACGACGCCGTCGTCACGCCGCTGGCGCCGCCGCCTCGGGCGCACGGCGCTGGAGCCGGTGGT
>NZ_JAHLJA010000270.1:0-4037 GCF_020496245.1 Pseudonocardia sp. ICBG601
CGTTCGCGCAGGAACGGCGCGGACACCACCGGCTCCAGCGCCGTGCGCCCGAGCGGCGGCGCCAGCGGCGTGACGACGGCGTCGTGGTCCAGCTCGAAGAAGAACACCAACGACACCAGGTCCTCGGTCGGCGCGTGGGTCTGCGGCGGCAGCACCCGGTGCCGCCCGGCCCGCCAGCGGTGCCCGGTCCAGTGCGCGAGCAGGTCGCCGACGTTCACCGTCAGCGCACCCGGGGGTGTACGGCGCGTCGGTCCAACCGTGCCCCTCGACGTCGACCTGCAGCCACCCACCGCCCGGGCTCCCGGTCGAGCAGGGTGACGGTGCCGAAGTCGGTGTGCGGGCCGATCCGGAACTGACCGGGCAGCGGTGTCCCGGTCTCGGTCGCGGTAGCGGTTGATGTTGAACGTCCACGTCGGGTGGGTCGCGAGGTCGCGCAGCGTCGACGGCTCCTGCCCGAGCGCTCCCGCACACAGCTCCAGCAGCGCGCCGGCGACGCGGGTCATCGCCGTGCAGTAGGCGGTCACCGCCTCCCGCAGCGCCGGGACCTGCTCCGGCCAGACGTTCGGCGGGAACCACACCGCGTCGACGTCCGGGTCACCGGTCGGCGCGAAGGGCCCCACCGCGAAGGACTCCTTGAGGTCGGGCGGGGAGTCGCCGCCCTCGACGCGGTCGTTGGCCTCGACACGGGGGGCAGCCATCCCCGTCCGCCGACGCCGACCGCGTAGCCGTGCTTGACCGGCTCGGGCAGCGCGAAGAACTCGCGCGCCGCGGCCCGCACCGCCTGCGCCGCGGCGTCCGCCACACCGTGCCCGACGACCTGCAGGAACCCGGCCCGTTGCAACGCGATGTCCACCGCGGCCGGGGCCGGCGCGGCCAGGTCCACGGTCGGGATGAGCGCGGTCACCGCGTCCCCCCGTGCGTCGCGACGGCGGTGCGGCGCACCAGCAGCGCGTAGAGCCCGGCCGAGAGCACCAGCCCGACCAGGAAGGTCACGTCGCCGATCCCGGGCAGCAATCGCGGCACCAGCCCGGTGAACAGCTCCTGGTTGGCGAACAGCAGCACCGACACGACGACGCCGACGCCGAGCGCGATCGGGCCCGCGTGGTTGCGGTACGTGCGGTCGTAGAGCAGATCGAGGTCGGTCGGGCGCAGCCACTGGTCGGTGAGCACCACGCCGAGCCACGGCCCGACCCAGTACACGACGACCAGCAGGAACGCCTCGTACCCGGCCGCGGCGTCGCCGAGCGCGACCAGCGCGATCACGAACCCGACCGCCCCGAACGCCAGCGCGACGACGGCACGCCCGCGCCAGCGGCACGTCGATGCCGAGGGCTAGGAACGCCATCGCCCCCGAGTAGACGTTGAGGACGTTCGCCGCGACCGCCCCGACCGCGATGGCGACCAGGGTCAGCACGGCCAGCCAGCCGGGCAGCAGGCCGGTGTAGTTCGCGACGGGGTTGTCCGAGTCGAGCCCGCCGCGGCCGCCGCCCCGACCGACGCCGCGCCGACGGACATGAACACCGTGGTGGACAGGAACAGGCCGCCGCCCGCGGCGAGACCGGTGGCGCGCGCCGACACCGAGCGGGGCAGGTAGCGGGAGTAGTCGGCGGCGTACGGGCTCCAGCCCGCCGAGTACCCGACCACGGCGCCGACGGTCAGCAGGAACCCGCCGACCCGCCCACCCGTCCGGCGACGCGGCCGCCCCGGGTCCGACCCGAGGAGCACCAGCACCGCCCCGACCCCGAGCACGAGCGCGAGCAGCGGGAACGCGAGCCGCTCGAAGGCCTGCACCAGGTTGTGCCCGAAGAACGCGACGGCGACCTGGACGACGACCACCGCCACCAGCCACGCGACCGTCCCGCCGCCGGTGATCGCCGACAGCGCGAACGCGGCGCTGACGCTGTTCACCGCGAACCAGCCGAAGCCCGAGGTGATCGTCATCAGGGCGGCGGGCAGCGCGTTGCCGCGGTGACCGAAGGCGAGCCGCCCCAGCACCATCTGCGGCACCCCGGGGGTGCCGCAGATGGTGCTGGGGCGGCTCGCCTTCGGTCACCGCGGCAACGCGCTGCCCGCCGCCCTGATGACGATCACCTCGGGCTTCGGCTGGTTCGCGGTGAACAGCGTCAGCGCCGCGTTCGCGCTGTCGGCGATCACCGGCGGCGGGACGGTCGCGTGGCTGGTGGCGGTGGTCGTCGTCCAGGTCGCCGTCGCGTTCTTCGGGCACAACCTGGTGCAGGCCTTCGAGCGGCTCGCGTTCCCGCTGCTCGCGCTCGTGCTCGGGGTCGGGGCGGTGCTGGTGCTCCTCGGGTCGGACCCGGGGGCGGCCGCGTCGCCGGACGGGGTGGGCGGGGTCGGCGGGTTCCTGCTGACCGTCGGCGCCGTGGTCGGGTACTCGGCGGGCTGGAGCCCGTACGCCGCCGACTACTCCCGCTACCTGCCCCGCTCGGTGTCGGCGCGCGCCACCGGTCTCGCCGCGGGCGGCGGCCTGTTCCTGTCCACCACGGTGTTCATGTCCGTCGGCGCGGCGTCGGTCGGGGCGGCGGCCGCGGCCGGGCTCGACTCGGACAAACCCGTCGCGAACTACACCGGCCTGCTGCCCGGCTGGCTGGCCGTGCTGACCCTGGTCGCCATCGCGGTCGGGGCGGTCGCGGCGAACGTCCTCAACGTCTACTCGGGGGCGATGGCGTTCCTAGCCCTCGGCATCGACGTGCCGCTGGCGCGGGCGCGTGCCGTCGTCGCGCTGGCGTTCGGGGCGGTCGGGTTCGTGATCGCGCTGGTCGCGCTCGGCGACGCCGCGGCCGGGTACGAGGCGTTCCTGCTGGTCGTCGTGTACTGGGTCGGGCCGTGGCTCGGCGTGGTGCTCACCGACCAGTGGCTGCGCCCGACCGACCTCGATCTGCTCTACGACCGCACGTACCGCAACCACGCCGGGGCCCGATCGCGCTCGGCGTCGGCGTCGTCGTGTCGGTGCTGCTGTTCGCCAACCAGGAGCTGTTCACCGGGCTGGTGCCGCGATTGCTGCCCGGGATCGGCGACGTGACCTTCCTGGTCGGGCTGGTGCTCTCGGCCGGGCTCTACGCGCTGCTGGTGCGCCGCACCGCCGTCGCGACGCACGGGGGGACGCGGTGACCGCGCTCATCCCGACCGTGGACCTGGCCGCGCCGGCCCCGGCCGCGGTGGACATCGCGTTGCAACGGGCCGGGTTCCTGCAGGTCGTCGGGCACGGTGTGCCGGACGCCGCGGCGCAGGCGGTGCGGGCCGCGGCGCGCGAGTTCTTCGCGCTGCCCGAGCCGGTCAAGCACGGCTACGCGGTCGGCGTCGGCGGACGGGGATGGCTGCCCCCCGGTGTCGAGGCCAACGACCGCGTCGAGGGCGGCGACTCCCCGCCCGACCTCAAGGAGTCCTTCGCGGTGGGGCCCTTCGCGCCGACCGGTGACCCGGACGTCGACGCGGTGTGGTTCCCGCCGAACGTCTGGCCGGAGCAGGTCCGGCGCTGCGGGAGGCGGTGACCGCCTACTGCACGGCGATGACCCGCGTCGCCGGCGCGCTGCTGGAGCTGTGTGCGGGAGCGCTCGGGCAGGAGCCGTCGACGCTGCGCGACCTCGCGACCCACCCGACGTGGACGTTCAACATCAACCGCTACCCGCCGATGACCGAGACCGGGACACCGCTGCCCGGTCAGTTCCGGATCGGCCCGCACACCGACTTCGGCACCGTCACCCTGCTCGAACGGGAGCCGGGGCGGGGGGGCTGCAGGTCGACGTCGAGGGGCACGGTTGGACCGACGCGCCGTACACCCGGGTGCGCTGACGGTGAACGTCGGCGACCTGCTCGCGCACTGGACCGGGCACCGCTGGCGGGCCGGGCGGCACCGGGTGCTGCCGCCGCAGACCCACGCGCCGACCGAGGACCTGGTGTCGTTGGTGTTCTTCTTCGAGCTGGACCACGACGCCGTCGTCACGCCGCTGGCGCCGCCGCTCGGGCGCACGGCGCTGGAGCCGGTGGTGTCCGCGCCGTTCCTGCGCGAACGCCTCGAC
>NZ_JAHLJA010000271.1:0-11728 GCF_020496245.1 Pseudonocardia sp. ICBG601
CCTGGGAAGGCCCCGAGGGCGAGGCGCTGCTCGATCGGGTCGCGCGGCTGGCGTTCGGCGAGGTCCCGGCGCGGGACGCGCTGACCGTGTTCCTGAACGAGACGCTCGTGCACGGCTGGGACCTGGCCGTCGCGACCGGGGCAGGACCGGAGGCCGACCCGGACCTGGCGACGACTGCGCTCGCCACCGCCCGCGCGTTCCTGCCCGCCGAGCCGCGTGGCGGTCCGGTGCCGTTCGGGCCGGTCGTGGAGCACCGTCCGGAGGCGGGACCGACCGAGCGGCTGGCGAACTGGTCGGGCCGGGTGTCGACGGGCTGGGTGACGACAGCCGGGTGACGACGGGCCGGGCGGGCCGACAGAGGGACTGAGCTCCCGGCACGGGCTCAGGCGGCGGGCGCGATCAGCCAGACGGCGAGGTACACCAGCGCCGCCGCGCCGCCGGTGAACAGGGTGAGGACGAGGACCGCGATGCGCAGCAGCGCGGGATCCACACCCAAGGTCGGCGGCGAGACCACCGCAGACACCGCCGAGCATCGGTCGGTGCTGCTGCGCCGGAGCCGGAACGCGGCGACGCGGTCGCCGATCCCGGGCGTCGCGGGCCGGGGCCCGGCGCCGGAGGGGCCTCGGCAGGGCGTGCCGGCGTGCGCGTGACGGCCGTGAGCGCCGGCCCCGAGGTCCCCGAACGGGCCGGGCGGCCGCGTCCGGGCCGGAGGCGGCGGGGAGTGGGGGCAGGGGTCGCGCTATCCTCGACACCGGCACCCGGTCGGTGACCGGATCGGCCTCGGTGCGTTCGGTACCCCCGGCGTCGGGATCCGCAGCGATCCGGGCGGTCGGCTGCTCGTCGACCCGGTGATCCCCGTGATCTCGGGGGCCGTTCTCGGCGCCGTTCTCGATGATCCCGTGTGCGCGCTCGGTGCCTCGAAGGCGTCGGTCCCGGGTCGACGCGGTACCGGTCGTGCTCGGTGTGTTCTCCATGGCTCCACGGTGTCGCCCGGGCGCCCGCCGGGACTCGGGACGAGCCCGGAGACCACCCCGGAACCGGCACCGCCCCGTCTCAGGGGCCCGGCACCGCCTGTCTCAGGGCCCGGCACCGCCCGGCCCGGGGTCACGGCGGCGCTCAGCCGGGCGGGGCCTCTGCGGACGGCCGCACGGCGGCGGCTCGACCGGACGACGCCGCACCGGCGGCCACCGCGGACGGCGGACCCGGCCGGGGCGGCGGGTCGGGCACCTGCGGTCCCGCATGCGCAGCACGCGCCCGAGCACCAGCGCGACGACGACCGACACGACCAGCCACGCCGCGACCCCGACGAGGACCCAGAGGGCGGTCGGCATGCGCCCTCCTCCGGCGTCGTGGACTCGACTCAGTGTGCCCCTGATCAGCGACGCGCGGAGGTCGCGCGTCCGGGTGAGCGTGCTCAGCGGGGCGTCGGGCAGGGCGGGCCCGAGGAGGTCGTCGGCGTCGACGATCCGGTAGGCGTAGCCCTGCTCGGCGAGGAACCGCTGCCGGTGCGCGGCGTAGTCGGTGTCACGGTGTCGCGGGACACCACAGAGTAGAAGTGCGCCTGGCGACCGTCGTTCTTCGGGCGCAGCAGCCGGCCGAGCCGCTGGGCCTCCTCCTGCCGGGACCCGAACGTCCCGCTGACCTGCACCGCGATCGTCGCCTCCGCAGGTCGATGGAGAAGTTCGCGACCTTGGAGACGACCAGGGTCGTGATCTCGCCGCGGGAAGGCGTCGAACAGCTTCTCGCGCCCCGGTTGCGGGTGGAGCCCTGGATGACCGGGACGCCGAGCTTCTCCCCCAGCGCGTCGAGCTGCTCCAGGTAGGCCCCGATGACCAGCGTCTGCTCGCCCTTGTGCCGGTCCAGGATCGCCTGCACGACGTTGAGCTTGGTGTCCGCCGTCGACGCCGTCCGGTAGCGCTCCTCGGCGTCGGCCGTCGCGTACGACATGCGCTCGGCGTCGGTCAGCGTGACCGCACCTCGATGCACTCGGCCGGCGCGATCCAGCCCTGGGCCTCGATGTCGCGCCACGGGGCGTCGTAGCGCTTGGGCCGATCAGGGAGAACACGTCGCCCTCACGGCCGTCCTCGCGGACCAGGGTCGCGGTGAGACCGAGCCTGCGACGGGACTGCAGGTCCGCCGTCATCCGGAAGACCGGGGCCGGCAGGAGGTGCACCTCGTCGTAGACGACCAGGCCCCAGTCGCGGGAGTCGAACAGCTCCAGGTGCTTGTACTCGCCCTTGGTCTTGCGGGTGACGACCTGGTAGGTGGCGATGGTGACCGGGCGGATCTCCTTCTTCTCGCCCGAGTACTCGCCGATCTCCTCCTCGGTCAGCGACGTCCGCGACGACGAGCTCGCGCTTCCACTGCCGCCCGGACACGGGTGTTGGTGACCAGGATCAGGGTGGTCGCGCCGGCCTTGGCCATCGCGGCCGCACCGACCAGGGTCTTGCCCGCGCCGCAGGGCAGCACGACCACGCCCGAGCCGCCCTCCCAGAACCCGTCGACGGCGTGGCGCTGGTAGTCGCGCAGCGTCCAGCCGTCCTGCTCCAGGGCGATCGGGTGGGCCTCGCCGTCGACGTAGCCCGCGAGGTCCTCGGCGGGCCAGCCGACCTTGAGCAGTGCCTGCTTCAGGTGCCCCCGCTCGGACGGGTGGACCACGACGGTGTCGTCGTCCACCCGGGCGCCCAGCATCGGGCTGATCTTCTTCTGCCGGAGGATCTCCTCCAGCACGGCACGGTCCAGCGCGGTGAGGACCAGGCCGTGCGCGGGGTGGTTGGACAGCTGCAGCCGCCCGTAGCGCCCCATCGTGTCGACGACGTCGACCAGCAGCGGCTGGGGGACCGGGTAGCGGGCCCAGCGGACCAGCGCGTCGACGACCTGCTCGGCGTCGTGCCCGGCGGCACGCGCGTTCCACAGGGCCAACGGGGTGACGCGGTAGGTGTGGACGTGCTCGGGTGCCCGCTCCAGCTCGGCGAAGGGCGCGATGGCCGCACGGGCCGCCGCGGAGTCGGGGTGGTCGACCTCGAGCAACAGCGTCTTGTCGGACTGCACGATCAGGGGGCCGTCGGTCACGGAACGAATCCTCTCGAGGCCGGAGAACGGGGCGGGGCGGGTCCGCCGGACGCCGAGCGGAGACGAACGGTCGACGTGTGTCACGTCACGTGACGACGGAGCAACCGGCCATACGCCACTCGGGAGACGAGGGTTCCGGGGGCTAGACTCGGCAGCCGTCCGTCACGCACAGACGGGACCCGACACGATCCTATC
Organism: Pseudonocardia sp. ICBG601; assembly: GCF_020496245.1. Lineage (NCBI taxonomy): Bacteria > Bacillati > Actinomycetota > Actinomycetes > Pseudonocardiales > Pseudonocardiaceae > Pseudonocardia > Pseudonocardia sp. ICBG601. The sequence goes on from NZ_JAHLJA010000271.1 coordinate 3,268, forward strand.
CGTCCGACTCCCCCGGGACGCGGCAACCGCCGCCCCGTGTCGGTCGCGATGCGGTCGAGCGGTCCCGTCGTGACCCCGAAAGGCGCACCGGACCAGCTGATGCTCCCCGACCTCGTGCCCGCCGCGCCGCCCGTCCCCGGACCGGAGACCGACAGGGAGATCTCGCCGTGACCACCGTGACCAGCACGGAACGCCCGAGCACGTGGTCGGAGCGACTCGACCCGCGGAACTGGAGCCTGGTCGCCAAGCTGGCGGTCGTCGGCCTGGTCCCCACGGTCCTCGCCCTGTCCATCGGCGCCATCCGCGTCGTCGACCAGGCCAACGTGGCCGAGGAGCTCAGCCGCGGCAGCGGACTGGTCGACGTGCACCGCCAGATCGAGACGCTGACCGGCGCGCTGCAGAACGAGCGCGACGCCGCGGTCCGCTTCGTGGCGGGCAACCGGCTCGGTGACCGGGCCGTCGTCGAACGGGCGCAGGCCACGACCGACCAGGCGCTGCAGGCCACGACGGCAGGGCTCGACACCGCCGAGCAGCAGGCCCCCGACCTGGCCACGGCCCGCCGGCAGGCGGACACCACGCTGGGCCAGCTCCCGGTCATCCGGTCGCAGGTCGCCGAGGGCCCGACCCCGGCCGCCGACCTCACCGGCCGCTACACCGCGGTCGTCCAGCGCACGCTGGGACTCGACCGGGCCCTGGTGGGGCGGCTGCAGACCGCCGACACCGCGGGTCTGACCACGGCGATCGCCGCCGGGGCGAGCGCCCGCGAGGCCCTGCAGCTCGAGCGCACCGTGATCGGTGGCGCGCTCGCCGCGGGGACGCTGGAGGAGCAGCAGCGCGCACAGGCCACCGGTGCCGAGGCCTCGTTCCAGGCCGCGGCCGGTGACTTCCAGTCCTCGCTGACGCCGGAGCAGGCCCAGTCCTTCGGGAACTTCGCCGCGGGCCAGGCGAACGCCGAGCGCAACGCCCTGCGCGACCAGGCGCTGTCGGTCCCGCCGGGCGTCGCACCGCCGGTGGACCCGAACGCGTGGAACACCGCCGTCGACCGCTCGGTCGCCGCGGTCGACCAGTCCACGGCGGCCGCCCAGCAGGCGTTCGTCGACGGCCGGGCCAGGGCCGCCGAGCAGGCGGGCAACACCGCGGGCCTCAACTCCGTGCTGTTGATGCTCACGATCCTGCTGACCGCGGGCATCATCCTGCTGCTGGGCCGGCAGATGGTCCGTTCGCTGCGCCTGCTGCGCAGCTCGGCGCTCGAGGTCGCGGAGCAGAAGCTGCCCGCGGCGGTGCAGAGCATGCGCTCCGGTCAGGCACCGAACGCGCTCGTCGAGCCGGTCCCGCTGGACAGCCGCGACGAGATCGGCCAGGTGGCGCGGGCCTTCGACGCCGTGCACGGCCAGGCCATCCGCCTCGCCGCCGACCAGGCCGCGCTGCAGCAGAACGTCAACTCGATGTTCGTCAACCTCTCCCGCCGCTCGCAGGCGCTGGTCGAGCGCCAGCTGCAGCTGATCGAGCAGCTGGAGAGCAACGAGCAGGACCCGGACCAGCTGTCGAACCTGTTCCAGCTGGACCACCTCGCGACCCGTATGCGCCGCAACAGCGAGAACCTGCTGGTCCTCGCGGGCACCGACCTGGCGAAGCGGAACGTGGCGCCGGTGCAGGTCGTCGATGTCCTGCGGGCCGCAGTGTCGGAGGTCGAGCAGTACCAGCGGGTCGTCGTGCAGACCCCGCCGAACGCGACGATCGCCGGTCGTGCCGCGAACGACCTCGTGCACCTGCTGGCCGAGCTGCTGGACAACGCGACGAACTTCTCGCCGCCGGACTCGCAGGTCGTCATGACGACGACCCGCACCGCCGACGAGTCGCTGCTGATCGAGATCTCCGACCGCGGCGTCGGCATGACCGACTCCGAGCTGGTCGACGCCAACCAGCGTCTGTCCGGCCCGGCCGAGGTCGACGTGTCGGCGTCGCGGCGGATGGGCCTGTTCGTGGTCGGCCGGCTGGCCGCCCGGCACCGCGTCGGCGTCCGGCTCGCCTCGGCCGCCGTCGGCGGCGGCTCCGGTGGGCTGAGCGCCTCGGTGACCGTGCCGCCGCAGCTGGTGCCCTCGGCGCAGCTGCCCGAGCAGCGCCGCGACGGCGATCCGGGCGGCTGGGGCGGCGTGCCGCCCCAGGGTGGCGACCAGCACGCCCCGCAGGTGCCCGCCCCGGCGCTGACCGGTGGCGGAGCGCCCGACGGGCCCCCGTCGGCCGCCCCGACCGCGGTGAACGGGAACGGTCGCGGTGGTTCGCTGCCGTCGATGGTCGCGGGCTCCGACGGCCCGATGACCCCGACCTTCGAGGCCGGTGCGTCCTCGTCCACGACGCCGCGCAACGGCTCGGGCTCGAGCCTGCCGACTCGCCGTCCGGGGTCGTCGCTGACGAAGAACGCGGCCCCCGGCGACGCCGGTGGGCAGACCGCCGACGGACCGGCCCCGACCCTGAACGAGTCCGCCCCGCAGGGTCTGTCGGCCTTCGCGCCGTCGCAGGACGGGGGGCGCGACGCGCGTACCCCGGCCGACGTCTTCACCCCGGCCGACGAGGCAAGCCCCGGTCCCGCCGACGGCGACTCCCCGCGCGGCGCCGAGGCGTTCCGGGGCACCGGCCCCGCGCCGTACGGCGCCGACGACCGCCCGTCCGGCGACGCCGGCCCCGGCGCCGAGGCCCTCGCCGACACCGAGGACGGCACCGAGGGCACCGAGTCGACCACGGCCCCGGCCGACAGCACCGACAACGCCGACAGCACCGGCACCGAGGCGGACCGCTCCGGCGGCACCGCTGCCCCGTCGGCGGCCGCACTCGGACTGGCGGGTGCCGCTGCGGCGGCCGCCGCGGCCCGGGCCCGCGGTGACCGCGACATGGACGACACCGTCGTCCTGGACCGGGCGATCGGTGACGGTCCCGAGGACCACCGGCAGGCCCCGGCCGACGACGAGCGCTCCGAGGCGACCGACGCCGGATCCGACGACCGGGACGGGGCCGGTCAGGACAGTGCCGATCAGGACCGTGCCGCCCCGGGCACCGACGGGACCCCGGACCACCGGATCACCGGCACGGTCGCCGACCGGGACACCGACGGCGCCGCCGAGGACTCCACCGACGGGACCACCCCGCAGGAGACCCCGGTCGCGGCCCGCACGAACGGCATCGCGCCGTTCCCCCCGGCCCCCGCCGACCGCGCGGACGCCCCCGGCACCGACGGTGACGCCCACGACAAGGCCGGCGCCGCGGACACTGCCCGCACCGAGGACGCGGCCGACACCGAGGTGAGCGCGCCGTCCGGCGACACCGACCACGCCGACGCCTCCGGGGTCGCCGAGGTCGAGGCGGGCCACACCGGGCCCGACCTCGCCGAGGACGACGCCGCCGACGCCACCGGTGCCGCCGGCTCGACGGACACTCCCGGGACCGGTGCCGACGGCGCCCGCCCCGCGGACACCGCAGCCGAGGACGGCGCCGCCCGGAGCACCGGGGCCGGAGACAGCGGCACCGGGGACAGCAGCACCGGGGACGGCGACACCGGCGACGGCAGGACCGGGGACACCGCCCCGACGCGCAGCGACCCCGAGACCGCCGGATTCCCGACGGTCCGCACGTCCGGCCGCACACCCATGGGCGGACCGCTCCCGGCCCGCACCAACGGGACCCGCCCCTCGCCGTCGCGCCGCCCGGTCATGCCGGTCCGCGGCGCCGGGCCGGCGCTGCCCACCCGCGGTCCGGGCCGCCAGGGCCCGCCCCCGGCACCGGCCCGCGGCCCGCAGCAGCCCGCACCCCAGCAGGCTCAGCCGGTCCAGCAGCAGGCGCGTCCGGGTCAGCAGGTCCAGCCGGCGACGGGTCGGCAGGAGCCCGCACCGCTGCCGAAGCGCGAGGGTGGCCGGGCCGGCGGTCCGGCGAGCCTCGCCGCGGCCTCCGCCGGCTCCTCGCAGGACGAGCTGTTCGCGCCGAAGGTGGCCGTCGAGGGCGATCGGGGTCAGCTCCGGCGCCCCGGGGCGGTCGAGTCGGCCCGGGCCCAGACCGGGTTCGACATGGGTCAGACCACCCCGATCTTCGACGACATCGCCTCGGCCTGGTTCCGCTCGAACCGGTCGGTGCCGGTCCGCTGGCAGGACGCCGCCGGCCCGAACGGTGGCGCCCCGGCCGGTGCCCCGGCCCCTGCCACGGCCGACGCCCCGGCGCCCCCGGCGGCCTTCGCCTCCCCCGCCGACGACGTCTGGCGGCAGGCCCGCGAGGCCACCGACGGCGACGACTCGGAGACCGCCGGTGACGAGCTGACGACCGCCGGACTGCCCAAGCGACGCCCGCGGGCGCGACTGCTCCCGGGCAGTGCGGCAGGATCGACCGTGCTCAGCCCCGCTCCGGCGGAGCCGAGGGACGCCGAGAGCGTCCGTGGCCGTCTCGCCCGCTACCAGCAGGGCGTGCGTCAGGGCCGGGAGAGCGCTTCCGGTGTCCGTCGCAACGCACTCGCCGGCACGACCGAGACGGTCGACGGCGACTCCGATCCGCAGGACCAGCACGACCCGCAGGACCAGCACGACCGGCAGGACCAGCACGACCGGCAGGGCCCCCGGGCCCCGCAGGACACCACCGCGACCGGCACCCCCGAGCCCGCCGCGGACCGACCGAACTCGTCCGACCCCGAGGAGAACCAGTGAGGGCACCGCAGGCACAGCCGAGCCAGAGCCGTTTCGGCTGGCTGGTCACCAACTTCGCGGAGCGCGTCCCGGGTGTCGCGCACGCCATCGTGGTGTCGACCGACGGACTGCTGCTGACCGCCTCCGACCGGCTGCCGCGCGACCGGGCCGACCAGCTCGCCGCCGTCGCATCCGGTCTGGTCAGCCTGACCCAGGGCGCCGCGCGCTGCTTCGACGCCGGTGGTGTCGTGCAGACCGTCGTCGAGATGGACCGCGGGATCGTGCTGCTGATGTCGATCAGCGACGGGTCCTGCCTGGCCGTGCTCGCCTCGCCGAGCTGCGACATCGGCCTCGTCGGCTACGAGATGACGCTGCTGGTCGACCGGGTCGGCCAGCTGCTCACCCCGGAGCTGCGCGCCGAGCTGCAGGGCTCGTTCGGGCCCTGAGGCCACGACTCCGGACCCGAGGACGCGTTACCGTCATGCACCCCATCCGAGGATCGACCAGAGCGGGTGAGATCCGATGACCCAGGACCCGGGCGGACACGGCCCCGAGCCGACGTTCGCCGACGTCATGAACGGGTTCAGCCTGGACTCCAAGCGCACGCCCAAGAAGCGCCGATGGGGGCGCAACCGTCCGGAGGACGACGTCGAGCCGGAGGGTGCCGCCCCCGCGCGCCGGGTCCCGCCGCCGAACCCGGGCGAGGTGACCGGCCCCATCGGCGGGTCGGCGGCCTACGGGCTGCCGCCCACCCCGGCCGAGCTGGAGGCCCAGCGGGGCGGTGACCGACCGGACCGGCCGGCGCCGCAACCGGCCCAGAACACGGGGCAGAACCCCACGTACGACCCAGTGGCAGCGCCGCCGCCGGTGCCCCCGTCCGCGGGTGGTGCCGCCTTCGTCCGGCCCTACGCCTGGACGCGGGGACGGACCAAGTCGGGCTACGAGCTGGCCATCGAGACCCTGGTCTCGGTCAGCAACCGGGCCCGCAGCCAGCTGGAACGGCTGCCGATGGAGCACCGCTCCGTCGCCGACCTGCTGCTCGAGCAGACCCGCTCGGTGGCCGAGGTCGCGGCGCTGTTGTCGCTCCCCCTGGGCGTGGCCCGGGTGCTGCTCGGGGACATGGCCTCGAACGGCACGGTGACCGTTCACCAGACCGCGAGCACCCCCGGCAACGCGCCGGACCTCGCGCTGATGGAAAGGGTGTTGAGTGGACTCCGTCGGCTCTAGGCCACAGCCGCCCCAGCCCGCGGCCGGGATGGCCCGTGCCGCGACGATGTCGGCCAAGATCGTGGTGGCCGGTGGGTTCGGCGTCGGGAAGACCACCTTCGTCGGGTCGGTCTCGGAGATCATGCCGCTGACCACGGAGGCGGTGATGACCGAGGCGAGTGCGTCGCACGACGACCTCTCCGCCACCCCCAACAAGCGGTCGACGACCGTCGCGATGGACTTCGGTCGTGTCTCGCTGGACGCCGACCTGGTGCTCTACCTGTTCGGCACGCCCGGCCAGCAGCGGTTCTGGTTCATGTGGGACGACCTGGTCCGCGGCGCGATCGGCGCCGTCGTCCTCGTCGACACCCGGCGCCTGGCCGACTCCTTCGCCGCGATCGACTTCTTCGAGGACCGCGGACTGCCCTACGTCGTGGGTGTCAACGCCTTCGACGGGCAGCTGCAGCACAGCCTCGACGACGTGCGCGAGGCGATGTCGATCGACCCGGCCGTCCCGATGGTCGTGTGCGACGCCCGGCACCGGCAGTCGACCAAGGAGACCCTGATCGCGCTGGTGCAGCACGCGATGCACCAGCGGATGGCCGCCGGCGCCCGCTGACCCGTACCCGACGGCGGCGCCGGCACATCCCGTGCCGGCGCCGCCGCGGTAGCGCGTCCCTCCCGCGAGGGGATCCGTTCACCCCCGGGCCTGGTCGCGCCCGGCCGGCTGCTCCGCTCCGGCGTCGACCGGGGCGATCGAGGTGATGCGGTGCAGCTGGATCCGGCGCAGCTCGCCGTCGAGCGCGTCGCGGCCCTCGACGTAGCCGCCGCCGACCGAGACCGGCGCGAGCACCCGGTCCCCGGCGACCCCGTGGGCGTCGACGTAGCCGATCCACACGGTCCGGCCCTCGCGCACGGCCTCCTGCAACGACGCCAGGTTCCCGGTCGCGCCGGTGAGCTCACGCCGCCCGGCGACGCTGTCGCGCACCCCGGCCAGGCGGTCCCCCGCCCGCAGTCGCTCGACCAGCTCCTCGGCCCGGTTCGTCGGGGACCGGTCGACGACCCGGCCGGCGTCGCGGGTGCCGCGCCGCAGCCGCGGCTCTGTGCGCCGCCCCTTCGGCCCGAGGTCGACGACGGCACCGCCCGCGTCCTCGGCGGCCGGGCTGAACCCGGCGGCCCGCAGCCCGTCGAGCACCTCGGCCAACGGCAGCGAGCTGACCATGACGGTCGGGGCGATCCGGCGCAGCCCCAGCTCCTCGGCCGCGGAGTGCGCGAGCACCTCGGACAGGAGCACCTCGTCGTCCGAGCGCAGGAAGCAGCTGACCGCCCCACCGCGCAGCCTGCCGTGCCGGCGGGCGACGTCGTCCACCAGATAGGTCAGGGTCTGCGGGACCGGGGTGCGGGAGCGGGCCTCGAGGATCGCGCGGACGTCGTCGGCGGTGCGGCCGGTGTCCAGTGCCCGGCGCAGGCTGCGCTCGGTGAAGCGGTACACCGTGGCGCCGCCCGCGGACTCGACCTCGGCCAGGATCGCGAGCTCGTGCGCGAGGTCCGCCGACAGCCGCCCGGGTGCGACGGCGGTCAGGTCGGCCTGCAGCAGGATCTCCTCCACCGGGGCGGGCAGCGCCGCGTGCAGTGCGGCGGCCAGCTCGGTGGGGTGCCGGGTGGGGTGCGCCGGGTCCGGGCGCAGGGCCGGGTCGAGCAGAACCCGTCCGGCCGTGGTGAGCGCGTCGAGGGCGACCACGCCGATCGCGGTGGCCTCGGCGACGGTCCAGCCGACCGTCTCGTCGCGCAGCCGGCCGCCGCGGCGCGGGGCGTGCCAGGCCAGCAGCCGCGCCAGGTCCTCCGGTGACCCGACCGAGGTGCCGGGTGCGAGATCGGCGAGCGCGTCCAGGACGCGACGGCGGTCCCGCGCGGCGGGGGGCCGGCGCGGCCCGTCGGACAGGGCGGTGATCGGCTTGCCGGTCTCGTCGCGGCGCCCCACCAGCCCGGGCAGCCGCGGCAGCTCCAGCCAGGCCTGGGCCAGCACCGCCCAGCGGGACTCCTCCGGGCCGGTGCCCCAGACGTCCCAGGTGGTGGTCGGCAGCCACTCCGGGGTCACCGACTCGGTCGCCCCGACGAGGTCCGCGGCGTACAGGACCTCCAGGATCAGCGCCGCGGTCGGCTCGTCGGTGGTCGGCCGCCTTCGCCGCCCGCTTGAGCTCGCGGACGCCGAACCCGCCCGACCGCAGCACCGGCACCGACTCCCGCGCCAGCCACTCCAGGAGCAGGTCGGTGCGGCGCAGGAACTCCAGTGCGGCCCCGGCACCGGTGCCGTCGACCACCGAGGTCTCCCTGGCGCGCAGCGGGACGTCCGGCCGGGACAGGTCCAGCGGCCCCATCGGACGGTCGCCGCGCAGGGCCAGCGCGACCTGGCGGGGCAGCTCGACGGTGTCGGCGTCGCGGCGCACGAGCAGCCCCTTGTCGAGGAGCGACCCGACCGGTCCGGCTGAGCCGTTCGCGTTGCGGGAGCGGCCGACCGGCGGGCCCTGGGAGAGGACGTCGAGGACCTTGCGCTCGTCCTCGAGCCCACCCGGCGAGCAGGGTGTCGAGCTCGG
>NZ_JAHLJA010000272.1:0-9247 GCF_020496245.1 Pseudonocardia sp. ICBG601
GCGCGGTGAGGACCAGGCCGTGCGCGCGGGTGGTTTGGACAGCTGCAGCCGCCCGTAGCGCCCCCATCGTGTCGACGACGTCGACCAGCAGCGGCTGGGGGACCGGGTAGCGGGCCAGCGGACCAGCGCGTCGACGACCTGCTCGGCGTCGTGCCCGGCGGCAACGCGCGTTTCCACAGGGCCAACGGGGTGACGCGGTAGGTGTGGACGTGCTCGGGTGCCCGCTCCAGCTCGGCGAAGGGCGCGATGGCCGCACGGGCCGCCGCGGAGTCGGGGTGGTCGACCTCGAGCAACAGCGTCTTGTCGGACTGCACGATCAGGGGGCCGTCGGTCACGGAACGAATCCTCTCGAGGCCGGAGAACGGGCGGGGCGGGTCCGCCGGACGCCGAGCGGAGACGAACGGTCGACGTGTGTCACGTCACGTGACGACGGAGCAACCGGCCATACGCCACTCGGGAGACGAGGGTTCCGGGGGCTAGACTCGGCAGCCGTCCGTCACGCACAGACGGGACCCGACACGATCCTATCCGTCCGACTCCCCCGGGACGCGGCAACCGCCGCCCCGTGTCGGTCGCGATGCGGTCGAGCGGTCCCGTCGTGACCCCGAAAGGCGCACCGGACCAGCTGATGCTCCCCGACCTCGTGCCCGCCGCGCCGCCCGTCCCCGGACCGGAGACCGACAGGGAGATCTCGCCGTGACCACCGTGACCAGCACGGAACGCCCGAGCACGTGGTCGGAGCGACTCGACCCGCGGAACTGGAGCCTGGTCGCCAAGCTGGCGGTCGTCGGCCTGGTCCCCACGGTCCTCGCCCTGTCCATCGGCGCCATCCGCGTCGTCGACCAGGCCAACGTGGCCGAGGAGCTCAGCCGCGGCAGCGGACTGGTCGACGTGCACCGCCAGATCGAGACGCTGACCGGCGCGCTGCAGAACGAGCGCGACGCCGCGGTCCGCTTCGTGGCGGGCAACCGGCTCGGTGACCGGGCCGTCGTCGAACGCGCGCCACGCCACGACCGACCAGGCGCTGCAGGCCACGACGGCAGGGCTCGACACCGCCGAGCAGCAGGCCCCCGACCTGGCCACGGCCCGCCGGCAGGCGGACACCACGCTGGGCCAGCTCCCGGTCATCCGGTCGCAGGTCGCCGAGGGCCCGACCCCGGCCGCCGACCTCACCGGCCGCTACACCGCGGTCGTCCAGCGCACGCTGGGACTCGACCGGGCCCTGGTGGGGCGGCTGCAGACCGCCGACACCGCGGGTCTGACCACGGCGATCGCCGCCGGGGCGAGCGCCCGCGAGGCCCTGCAGCTCGAGCGCACCGTGATCGGTGGCGCGCTCGCCGCGGGGACGCTGGAGGAGCAGCAGCGCGCACAGGCCACCGGTGCCGAGGCCTCGTTCCAGGCCGCGGCCGGTGACTTCCAGTCCTCGCTGACGCCGGAGCAGGCCCAGTCCTTCGGGAACTTCGCCGCGGGCCAGGCGAACGCCGAGCGCAACGCCCTGCGCGACCAGGCGCTGTCGGTCCCGCCGGGCGTCGCACCGCCGGTGGACCCGAACGCGTGGAACACCGCCGTCGACCGCTCGGTCGCCGCGGTCGACCAGTCCACGGCGGCCGCCCAGCAGGCGTTCGTCGACGGCCGGGCCAGGGCCGCCGAGCAGGCGGGCAACACCGCGGGCCTCAACTCCGTGCTGTTGATGCTCACGATCCTGCTGACCGCGGGCATCATCCTGCTGCTGGGCCCGGCAGATGGTCCGTTCGCTGCGCCTGCTGCGCAGCTCGGCGCTCGAGGTCGCGGAGCAGAAGCTGCCCGCGGCGGTGCAGAGCATGCGCTCCGGTCAGGCACCGAACGCGCTCGTCGAGCCGGTCCCGCTGGACAGCCGCGACGAGATCGGCCAGGTGGCGCGGGCCTTCGACGCCGTGCACGGCCAGGCCATCCGCCTCGCCGCCGACCAGGCCGCGCTGCAGCAGAACGTCAACTCGATGTTCGTCAACCTCTCCCGCCGCTCGCAGGCGCTGGTCGAGCGCCAGCTGCAGCTGATCGAGCAGCTGGAGAGCAACGAGCAGGACCCGGACCAGCTGTCGAACCTGTTCCAGCTGGACCACCTCGCGACCCGTATGCGCCGCAACAGCGAGAACCTGCTGGTCCTCGCGGGCACCGACCTGGCGAAGCGGAACGTGGCGCCGGTGCAGGTCGTCGATGTCCTGCGGGCCGCAGTGTCGGAGGTCGAGCAGTACCAGCGGGTCGTCGTGCAGACCCCGCCGAACGCGACGATCGCCGGTCGTGCCGCGAACGACCTCGTGCACCTGCTGGCCGAGCTGCTGGACAACGCGACGAACTTCTCGCCGCCGGACTCGCAGGTCGTCATGACGACGACCCGCACCGCCGACGAGTCGCTGCTGATCGAGATCTCCGACCGCGGCGTCGGCATGACCGACTCCGAGCTGGTCGACGCCAACCAGCGTCTGTCCGGCCCGGCCGAGGTCGACGTGTCGGCGTCGCGGCGGATGGGCCTGTTCGTGGTCGGCCGGCTGGCCGCCCGGCACCGCGTCGGCGTCCGGCTCGCCTCGGCCGCCGTCGGCGGCGGCTCCGGTGGGCTGAGCGCCTCGGTGACCGTGCCGCCGCAGCTGGTGCCCTCGGCGCAGCTGCCCGAGCAGCGCCGCGACGGCGATCCGGGCGGCTGGGGCGGCGTGCCGCCCCAGGGTGGCGACCAGCACGCCCCGCAGGTGCCCGCCCCGGCGCTGACCGGTGGCGGAGCGCCCGACGGGCCCCCGTCGGCCGCCCCGACCGCGGTGAACGGGAACGGTCGCGGTGGTTCGCTGCCGTCGATGGTCGCGGGCTCCGACGGCCCGATGACCCCGACCTTCGAGGCCGGTGCGTCCTCGTCCACGACGCCGCGCAACGGCTCGGGCTCGAGCCTGCCGACTCGCCGTCCGGGGTCGTCGCTGACGAAGAACGCGGCCCCCGGCGACGCCGGTGGGCAGACCGCCGACGGACCGGCCCCGACCCTGAACGAGTCCGCCCCGCAGGGTCTGTCGGCCTTCGCGCCGTCGCAGGACGGGGGGCGCGACGCGCGTACCCCGGCCGACGTCTTCACCCCGGCCGACGAGGCAAGCCCCGGTCCCGCCGACGGCGACTCCCCGCGCGGCGCCGAGGCGTTCCGGGGCACCGGCCCCGCGCCGTACGGCGCCGACGACCGCCCGTCCGGCGACGCCGGCCCCGGCGCCGAGGCCCTCGCCGACACCGAGGACGGCACCGAGGGCACCGAGTCGACCACGGCCCCGGCCGACAGCACCGACAACGCCGACAGCACCGGCACCGAGGCGGACCGCTCCGGCGGCACCGCTGCCCCGTCGCGGCGGCCGCACTCGGACTGGCGGGTGCCGCTGCGGCGGCCGCCGCGGCCCGGGCCCGCGGTGACCGCGACATGGACGACACCGTCGTCCTGGACCGGGCGATCGGTGACGGTCCCGAGGACCACCGGCAGGCCCCGGCCGACGACGAGCGCTCCGAGGCGACCGACGCCGGATCCGACGACCGGGACGGGGCCGGTCAGGACAGTGCCGATCAGGACCGTGCCGCCCCGGGCACCGACGGGACCCCGGACCACCGGATCACCGGCACGGTCGCCGACCGGGACACCGACGGCGCCGCCGAGGACTCCACCGACGGGACCACCCCGCAGGAGACCCCGGTCGCGGCCCGCACGAACGGCATCGCGCCGTTCCCCCCGGCCCCCGCCGACCGCGCGGACGCCCCCGGCACCGACCGACGGTGACGCCACGACAAGGCCGGCGCCGCGGACACTGCCCGCACCGAGGACGCGGCCGACACCGAGGTGAGCGCGCCGTCCGGCGACACCGACCACGCCGACGCCTCCGGGGTCGCCGAGGTCGAGGCGGGCCACACCGGGCCCGACCTCGCCGAGGACGACGCCGACGCCGCCACCGGTGCCGCCGGCTCGACGGACACTCCCGGGACCGGTGCCGACGGCGCCCGCCCCGCGGACACCGCAGCCGAGGACGGCGCCGCCCGGAGCACCGGGGCCGGAGACAGCGGCACCGGGACAGCAGCACCGGGGACGGCGACACCGGCGACGGCAGGACCGGGGACACCGCCCCGACGCGCAGCGACCCCGAGACCGCCGGATTCCCGACGGTCCGCACGTCCGGCCGCACACCCATGGGCGGACCGCTCCCGGCCCGCACCAACGGGACCCGCCCCTCGCCGTCGCGCCGCCCGGTCATGCCGGTCCGCGGCGCCGGGCCGGCGCTGCCCACCCGCGGTCCGGGCCGCCAGGGCCCGCCCCCGGCACCGGCCCGCGGCCCGCAGCAGCCCGCACCCCAGCAGGCTCAGCCGGTCCAGCAGCAGGCGCGTCCGGGTCAGCAGGTCCAGCCGGCGACGGGTCGGCAGGAGCCCGCACCGCTGCCGAAGCGCGAGGGTGGCCGGGCCGGCGGTCCGGCGAGCCTCGCCGCGGCCTCCGCCGGCTCCTCGCAGGACGAGCTGTTCGCGCCGAAGGTGGCCGTCGAGGGCGATCGGGGTCAGCTCCGGCGCCCCGGGGCGGTCGAGTCGGCCCGGGCCCAGACCGGGTTCGACATGGGTCAGACCACCCCGATCTTCGACGACATCGCCTCGGCCTGGTTCCGCTCGAACCGGTCGGTGCCGGTCCGCTGGCAGGACGCCGCCGGCCCGAACGGTGGCGCCCCGGCCGGTGCCCCGGCCCCTGCCACGGCCGACGCCCCGGCGCCCCCGGCGGCCTTCGCCTCCCCCGCCGACGACGTCTGGCGGCAGGCCCGCGAGGCCACCGACGGCGACGACTCGGAGACCGCCGGTGACGAGCTGACGACCGCCGGACTGCCCAAGCGACGCCCGCGGGCGCGACTGCTCCCGGGCAGTGCGGCAGGATCGACCGTGCTCAGCCCCGCTCCGGCGGAGCCGAGGGACGCCGAGAGCGTCCGTGGCCGTCTCGCCCGCTACCAGCAGGGCGTGCGTCAGGGCCGGGAGAGCGCTTCCGGTGTCCGTCGCAACGCACTCGCCGGCACGACCGAGACGGTCGACGGCGACTCCGATCCGCAGGACCAGCACGACCCGCAGGACCAGCACGACCGGCAGGACCAGCACGACCGGCAGGGCCCCGGGCCCCGCAGGACACCACCGCGACCGGCACCCCCGAGCCCGCCGCGGACCGACCGAACTCGTCCGACCCCGAGGAGAACCAGTGAGGGCACCGCAGGCACAGCCGAGCCAGAGCCGTTTCGGCTGGCTGGTCACCAACTTCGCGGAGCGCGTCCCGGGTGTCGCGCACGCCATCGTGGTGTCGACCGACGGACTGCTGCTGACCGCCTCCGACCGGCTGCCGCGCGACCGGGCCGACCAGCTCGCCGCCGTCGCATCCGGTCTGGTCAGCCTGACCCAGGGCGCCGCGCGCTGCTTCGACGCCGGTGGTGTCGTGCAGACCGTCGTCGAGATGGACCGCGGGATCGTGCTGCTGATGTCGATCAGCGACGGGTCCTGCCTGGCCGTGCTCGCCTCGCCGAGCTGCGACATCGGCCTCGTCGGCTACGAGATGACGCTGCTGGTCGACCGGGTCGGCCAGCTGCTCACCCCGGAGCTGCGCGCCGAGCTGCAGGGCTCGTTCGGGCCCTGAGGCCACGACTCCGGACCCGAGGACGCGTTACCGTCATGCACCCCATCCGAGGATCGACCAGAGCGGGTGAGATCCGATGACCCAGGACCCGGGCGGACACGGCCCCGAGCCGACGTTCGCCGACGTCATGAACGGGTTCAGCCTGGACTCCAAGCGCACGCCCAAGAAGCGCCGATGGGGGCGCAACCGTCCGGAGGACGACGTCGAGCCGGAGGGTGCCGCCCCCGCGCGCCGGGTCCCGCCGCCGAACCCGGGCGAGGTGACCGGCCCCATCGGCGGGTCGGCGGCCTACGGGCTGCCGCCCACCCCGGCCCGAGCGGTGGAGCCCAGCGGGGCGGTGACCGACCGGACCGCCGGCGCCGCAACCGGCCCAGAACACGGGGCAGAACCCCACGTACGACCCAGTGGCAGCGCCGCCGCCGGTGCCCCCGTCCGCGGGTGGTGCCGCCTTCGTCCGGCCCTACGCCTGGACGCGGGGACGGACCAAGTCGGGCTACGAGCTGGCCATCGAGACCCTGGTCTCGGTCAGCAACCGGGCCCGCAGCCAGCTGGAACGGCTGCCGATGGAGCACCGCTCCGTCGCCGACCTGCTGCTCGAGCAGACCCGCTCGGTGGCCGAGGTCGCGGCGCTGTTGTCGCTCCCCTGGGCGTGGCCCGGGTGCTGCTCGGGGACATGGCCTCGAACGGCACGGTGACCGTTCACCAGACCGCGAGCACCCCCGGCAACGCGCCGGACCTCGCGCTGATGGAAAGGGTGTTGAGTGGACTCCGTCGGCTCTAGGCCACAGCCGCCCCAGCCCGCGGCCGGGATGGCCCGTGCCGCGACGATGTCGGCCAAGATCGTGGTGGCCGGTGGGTTCGGCGTCGGGAAGACCACCTTCGTCGGGTCGGTCTCGGAGATCATGCCGCTGACCACGGAGGCGGTGATGACCGAGGCGAGTGCGTCGCACGACGACCTCTCCGCCACCCCCAACAAGCGGTCGACGACCGTCGCGATGGACTTCGGTCGTGTCTCGCTGGACGCCGACCTGGTGCTCTACCTGTTCGGCACGCCCGGCCAGCAGCGGTTCTGGTTCATGTGGGACGACCTGGTCCGCGGCGCGATCGGCGCCGTCGTCCTCGTCGACACCCGGCGCCTGGCCGACTCCTTCGCCGCGATCGACTTCTTCGAGGACCGCGGACTGCCCTACGTCGTGGGTGTCAACGCCTTCGACGGGCAGCTGCAGCACAGCCTCGACGACGTGCGCGAGGCGATGTCGATCGACCCGGCCGTCCCGATGGTCGTGTGCGACGCCCGGCACCGGCAGTCGACCAAGGAGACCCTGATCGCGCTGGTGCAGCACGCGATGCACCAGCGGATGGCCGCCGGCGCCCGCTGACCCGTACCCGACGGCGGCGCCGGCACATCCCGTGCCGGCGCCGCCGCGGTAGCGCGTCCCTCCCGCGAGGGGATCCGTTCACCCCCGGGCCTGGTCGCGCCCGGCCGGCTGCTCCGCTCCGGCGTCGACCGGGGCGATCGAGGTGATGCGGTGCAGCTGGATCCGGCGCAGCTCGCCGTCGAGCGCGTCGCGGCCCTCGACGTAGCCGCCGCCGACCGAGACCGGCGCGAGCACCCGGTCCCCGGCGACCCCGTGGGCGTCGACGTAGCCGATCCACACGGTCCGGCCCTCGCGCACGGCCTCCTGCAACGACGCCAGGTTCCCGGTCGCGCCGGTGAGCTCACGCCGCCCGGCGACGCTGTCGCGCACCCCGGCCAGGCGGTCCCCCGCCCGCAGTCGCTCGACCAGCTCCTCGGCCCGGTTCGTCGGGGACCGGTCGACGACCCGGCCGGCGTCGCGGGTGCCGCGCCGCAGCCGCGGCTCTGTGCGCCGCCCCTTCGGCCCGAGGTCGACGACGGCACCGCCCGCGTCCTCGGCGGCCGGGCTGAACCCGGCGGCCCGCAGCCCGTCGAGCACCTCGGCCAACGGCAGCGAGCTGACCATGACGGTCGGGGCGATCCGGCGCAGCCCCAGCTCCTCGGCCGCGGAGTGCGCGAGCACCTCGGACAGGAGCACCTCGTCGTCCGAGCGCAGGAAGCAGCTGACCGCCCCACCGCGCAGCCTGCCGTGCCGGCGGGCGACGTCGTCCACCAGATAGGTCAGGGTCTGCGGGACCGGGGTGCGGGAGCGGGCCTCGAGGATCGCGCGGACGTCGTCGGCGGTGCGGCCGGTGTCCAGTGCCCGGCGCAGGCTGCGCTCGGTGAAGCGGTACACCGTGGCGCCGCCCGCGGACTCGACCTCGGCCAGGATCGCGAGCTCGTGCGCGAGGTCCGCCGACAGCCGCCCGGGTGCGACGGCGGTCAGGTCGGCCTGCAGCAGGATCTCCTCCACCGGGGCGGGCAGCGCCGCGTGCAGTGCGGCGGCCAGCTCGGTGGGGTGCCGGGTGGGGTGCGCCGGTCCGGGCGCAGGGCCGGGTCGAGCAGAACCCGTCCGGCCGTGGTGAGCGCGTCGAGGGCGACCACGCCGATCGCGGTGGCCTCGGCGACGGTCCAGCCGACCGTCTCGTCGCGCAGCCGGCCGCCGCGGCGCGGGGCGTGCCAGGCCAGCAGCCGCGCCAGGTCCTCCGGTGACCCGACCGAGGTGCCGGGTGCGAGATCGGCGAGCGCGTCCAGGACGCGACGGCGGTCCCGCGCGGCGGGGGGCCGGCGCGGCCCGTCGGACAGGGCGGTGATCGGCTTGCCGGTCTCGTCGCGGCGCCCCACCAGCCCGGGCAGCCGCGGCAGCTCCAGCCAGGCCTGGGCCAGCACCGCCCAGCGGGACTCCTCCGGGCCGGTGCCCCAGACGTCCCAGGTGGTGGTCGGCAGCCACTCCGGGGTCACCGACTCGGTCGCCCCGACGAGGTCCGCGGCGTACAGGACCTCCAGGATCAGCGCCGCGGTCGGCTCGTCGGTGTCGGCCGCCTTCGCCGCCCGCTTGAGCTCGCGGACGCCGAACCCGCCCGACCGCAGCACCGGCACCGACTCCCGCGCCAGCCACTCCAGGAGCAGGTCGGTGCGGCGCAGGAACTCCAGTGCGGCCCCGGCACCGGTGCCGTCGACCACCGAGGTCTCCCTGGCGCGCAGCGGGACGTCCGGCCGGGACAGGTCCAGCGGCCCCATCGGACGGTCGCCGCGCAGGGCCAGCGCGACCTGGCGGGGCAGCTCGACGGTGTCGGCGTCGCGGCGCACGAGCAGCCCCTTGTCGAGGAGCGACCCGACCGGTCCGGCTGAGCCGTTCGCGTTGCGGGAGCGGCCGACCGGCGGGCCCTGGGAGAGGACGTCGAGGACCTTGCGCTCGTCCGCCCACCCCGGCGAGCAGGGTGTCGAGCTCGGAGCTCGCGGCCGGACCGGTGGCGGGGGCGCCGAGCCCGGCGGGCCACGGCCCGACGACGTCGGCGGCCGCGGGGACCAGCGACACCGCGTCGTCCGGGCCCCAGGCCAGCGCGCGGTCGCGCAGCGCGGTGAGTCCCTCGGCGACGGTGGCCGCGTCCACGTCGGGGCCGAGCCAGCCGCGCAGGCCGGCGCCGGGGGTCGTCGCGTCGACCGGGGTCCGCCACGCCGTCGCCAGCACCAGGGCGTCCAGCACGGTC
>NZ_JAHLJA010000273.1:0-8636 GCF_020496245.1 Pseudonocardia sp. ICBG601
GACCGAGGACGGCGGCTGGGCGAATGGTGCCCGGTCTGCCCGCGGAGCCGGGTCCGACCGCCGTGTCGGCCGCCGCGCTGCACCTCGTCGACCCGGCGGGGTCCGCCGAGCAGGTCGCGGCCGGGCGGCGGTGGATGGAGCGCTACGGCGGCCTCGCCGCGATCCCGCACCCGGAGGTCGTGCTCTGGTGCCGGCAGTTCTACGGGTTCGTCGGCTGGATCGCGCCGGCCGACATGCGTCGTTTCCCGCTGGAGCTGGCGCTGCTGCCCGGCCTGTACCGGCGGCTGTTCGACCTGCGGCTGCCGATGGCCTCGGCGCTGGGGCTCGCCCAGGCCCGACACCCGCCCGCTGACCCGGGTGCAGCGCACGCTGTCCCGGCTGGCCGAACCGAACGCGCTGCGCGTGATCCGCCAGACCTACGAGCACGAGGGGGCCGCGGGATCCTGGTCGGAGGACGCCTGGGTGACCGGCCTGGTCTGCACCGGGCTGGCCCGCGCCGGCGTCGGCCAGGACATGGTGGACGCCGCTGTCGGCTGGCTGCGCCGGTCCATGCACCCGGACGGCTCGTGGGCCACGACCCCGCTGGACGCGGCCTGGACGATGTACGCGGTACGGGGCCTGGTCGAGGCCGGCTACGGCGACGACGAGCGCCTGGTCGCCTCCCGGGACGCACTGCTGGGCCTGCAACAGCACCGGCCCTTCCTCGCCTTCGGCTGCCCGCCCGGCTTCTGGTGGACCGCCGGGCGCGGCTGGCCCGCCGTGCTGGAGACGGGCGAGATCGTGTCCGTGCTCAGCAGGCTCCCCGGCACCGTGCAGGACGCCGCCGTCGCCGAGGGAGTCGGCTGGCTCACCGACCGGCAGGACTCCCGCGGCTCCTGGGGTCTGTGCGTGCGCAACACCAGGGTCGCGAACAGCGGCCCCCTGCCCGACGACGACCGCGCAGGCGCTCGACGCCCTGCTCGACGCCGGGGTGCCGGCCGACGACCGGCGGGTCCGCCGCGCGCTGCGCTGGCTGGGCCGGGCCCAGCTGCCCGGTGGTGGCTTCGAGTCGGTCTGGTACCGCGAGCACACGATGGGCGCCGCCGCGGTGCTGGAGACCTTCGCCCGCTGCGGCCGCGGCGGGGACGGGCCCGCGG
The DNA here is from genome assembly GCF_020496245.1 of Pseudonocardia sp. ICBG601. NCBI lineage: Bacteria > Bacillati > Actinomycetota > Actinomycetes > Pseudonocardiales > Pseudonocardiaceae > Pseudonocardia > Pseudonocardia sp. ICBG601. Next base: position 1,137 of record NZ_JAHLJA010000273.1, read on the forward strand.
TCCGCGCCAGGACCCTGCTGGAGCGCACCCGCAACCCCGACGGGTCCTGGGGCGACAGCCACGGCGCCCCGGGAACCGTGGAGGAGACCGGCTGGGCGGTCGCGGCACTGCTCGCCGCCGGTGCGGCCCCGGCGGAGGTGGAACCGGCCGTGCGGTGGCTGCTGGCGGCCCGCCTGCCGGACGGTGGCTGGCCGGCCGAGCCGGTGCACGAGTACGTCCGCCGGGTCAGCCGCTACGCCAACCCGGGATTCACCCACGGGATGGCGCTGCGCGCGCTCGGCCGCTACCGGAAGGCCCTGACGTGAGCCACGGACACGACGCCGACTGCGACACCGACTACGACACCGAGTACGACACCGAGTACGACGCGGTGGTGTGCGGCGCCGGGGTGGCCGGTCTGTCCGCGGCCTGCGCGCTGGGCAGGCTCGGGCACCGGGTTCTGGTGCTGGAGAAGCGCCCGGAGCCGCAGCAGGTCGCCAAGGGCGAGGTGCTGCAGCCGGGATCCCTCGGCATCCTGCGGGAGTGGGGCGTGGCGGACCGGCTGGAGGCGGCGGGTGCGCTGCGGCTGGAGCACCTGGTCGCCCGGGCCGCCGACGGGACGCCCCGATGCGGCTGGACTACGGGCACCTGCCCACCCCGCAGCCCTGGCTGCTGGCCCACGACTACCCGACGATCCTGCGGGCGCTCGACGACTCCCTGCCCCCTGGCGTCGAGGTGCGGCGCGGGGCGCTGGCCGAGGGCCTGGTCCGGACCGGTGACCGCGTCACCGGCGTCCGGTGCGACGGCACCGCGGTCACGGCCGCGCTGGTCGTCGCCGCCGACGGCGTCTCCTCGCGGCTGCGGCGCGAGGCCGGGCTGACCGCGCCCCGTTCCGACTACCCGCACCGGCTCGCCGCCTTCGAGCTGGCGGGCACCGTCCCGCCGGACTTCTCCGCCTACGTGACCGACGGCGGGCTGCGGCTGCGGTACCCGCTCCCGGGGGGCCGGGTGCGGTTGTACGTCCAGGTCGCCGCGGACGAGCTGCGCGGGCTCGGGCCGGACGGGCTCCGCGCCTGGAGCGGCCGGGTGCTGCGCGGCTGCCCCGGGCTCGACCCGGTGGCCGAGGCGTTCCGCGCGGGCGTCGCGGACCGTCAGGTGCTGCCGGTGTCCCGGGCACTCGCGCCGGCGCTGACGGTGCCGGGGCTGGCCCTGGTCGGGGAGAGCGGACACCTGGTGCACCCGATGGCGGCGCAGGGCATGAACAGCTCGATCGCCGACGCACACACCCTGGCCGCCATGCTCCGGCAGGGCGGCTCGCTGCAGGCCGACGTCGTCGACCACGCGCTGCGCCGCTACGACACCGCACGCCGCCACGACCTGCACCACGTCGGCCGGACCAGCCACACGCCGCCCGGATGATCACCGGACGGTCCTGGATCGGGGACCGCGCGCTGACCGGGACCGGTGCCAACGACCGGATCCGGCACGAGGTCATGCACACCATGTCCGGACTCGGGATCCGGCGCCTGACCCCGGTGGACCGCCTGCACCAGATCGGGCTGCTACCCGACCCGCGGGCCGCCCGGCTGCCCGGCTGGGCCCGGACGGTCCGCGGGTCGGGTGCTGCGGCCCGATGACCGCACGGACCTCACGCCCTGGCGTACTCCAGCACGACCAGACCGTTCGCGCCGTCCCGGCGACCCCGGGCGACCAGACCGGCCTCGGCCGCGAGGACGTCGAAGGCCTCCGGTGCCCGCTCCCGGCCGCCCAGCAGGGTCAGCGACTGCAGGTCGAACGACGCGTTGTTCTTCGCGTGTTCCTCCCCGGCCAGCACCTCGACCCCAGCACCCGGCCGTCGGGCGCGACGGCCTCGGCGCAGCGGCGCAGGATCCGGACGGCGTCCTCGTCGGGCCAGTCGGTGAGCACCCGGGACACCAGCAGCACGTCGTAGCCGGTGGGCAGTGGCTCCAGGAAGCTGCCGCCGACGAAGCGGGCCCGCTCGCCCACCCGGCCCCGGACAGGAACTCCTCGGCCTCCGGGGCGACCTCCGGCAGGTCGAGCACGGCGCCGTGCAGGTGCGGGTGGGCGGACAGGACCGCGTGGAGCAGCGCCCCGGTGCCGCCGCCGACGTCGAGCACCGAGGAGACCGGCGCCCAGTCGTACCCGGCGGCGACCTCGGGACCGGTCTGCCAGGCGAAGCCGGCCATCGTCGCGCCGAAGAACAGGCGCAGCCGCTCGTCGGCGCGGTAGTCCGCCCAGAACTCACGGCCGTGCACCGCGGGGTAGGCCGAGCGGCCGGTGCGGACCGCGTGCAGCATCCCGCCGTAGGCGAGGTCCATCCGCAGGCCGGGCCCGTCGGCGTCGAGCCAGGCACGCAGCAGTGCGTTGCGGTCGTCCAGCAACGCCTCGGAGACCGGGGTCAGCGCGTACCGGCCCGGCGCGGGCTCGGCGAACAGTCCGGCCGAGACGAGATGGCGGAGCAGCCGGACGAGCGCGTCGGGATCGGCACCGGAGGCCGCGGCGAGCTCACCGGCGTCGGTGCGACCGTCCCGGACCAGCTCCGGCAGCCGCAGGGCGACCGCGGTACGCACCGCGAACGGGGTCGCCAGGTCGACGAGTGCGGCGAGAGCGGCGGTGCCGTCCTGCGTGGTCGGACTGGTCACGGAGTTCCTTTCGACGAACGGGAGGGGAAGTCGGTCCGCCACTGACGATGGCAGTTCGGAGCGGATTCCGACAAGGGTCCGTGACAATTCGACACAGCATTTCCCCGACCGATTCCGCCGGCGCGGTACGGCGGTCGAACAATGCGTACGGAAAGGTTTTCACATGGTTTCGCTCGACGTCCGTCCGGTCTCCGGAGCGCTGGGGGCCGAGGTGCGTGGGCTCGCGCTCGCCGACGTGGACGACGAGGTGTTCGCGCACCTGTACCGGCTCCTGCTCGACCACCTCGTGCTCTTCCTGCCCGACAACGCCGGTCTCGACCCGGCCGACCACGAGGCGTTCGGCAGGCGGCTGGGCCCACTGGAGGTCCACCCGTTCCTGCCGAAGCTGGACGGGCACGACGAGATCGTCGTCCTCGACTCCGACCAGGGGGCGAAGTCCGACGTCTGGCACACCGACGTCACGTTCTCCCAGACCCCGCCGATCGCGTCGGTGCTGCAGATCGTGCAGGGCCCCGAGGTCGGCGGCGACACCATGTGGAGCAACCAGTACCTCGCCTACGAGGCGCTGTCCGCCCCGCTGCGGGAGCTGCTCGACGGGCTCACCGCGCTGCACGTCTTCGAGCACCCGAACGGCTCCTACCGCAGCGAGGCCGAGCATCCGGTCGTCCGGGTGCACCCGGACACCGGGCGGCGCTCGCTGTACGTCAACCGGATGTTCACCCGGCGCATCCCGCAGCTGACCCGGGGGAGAGCACCGCGGTGCTGACCCACCTCTTCGACGTCTCCGAGAGCCCGCAGCGGGTCTGCCGCTACCGCTGGAGCGAGGGTGGGGTCGCGATCTGGGACAACCGGGCCACCCAGCACTACGCCGTCAACGACTACTACACCGGCCGCCGGGTCGGCCGCCGCGTCACCGTGCTCGGCGACCACCCGAAGGGCGAGCCGGCGCGCTGGCCGCACCACCAGGCCGCCGGGATGAGCGCGACGGCCGTCAACGACTGACCGGCACGACCGGCACGAACCGACCGGCACCGCAGCAGGGGAGACCGCCATGAGCGAGACGACCACCACGAGCGCCGGGTCCGAGGAGTTCCTCGAGACCTACTGGCGTGACCCGCACACCGCACTGGCCGGGCCCGCCGGGACTGCCCGGTCCGCGAGGTCACCTTCGAGACCGGCCCGACCTGGCTGGTCACCCGCTACGCCGACGTCCGGGCCGGGCTGGCCGACGAGCGCCTCGCCAAGGACTGGCGGGCGTCGCTGCCGCCCGCCGAGCGCGCCGCGGCACCGCCGGGGCTGCCCGCCCCGATGTCGCACATGCTGACCTCGCTCGACCCGCCGGAGCACACCCGGCTGCGCCGGCTGGTGACCCAGGCGTTCACCGCCCGGCGGATCGCGGCGCTGCGGCCGCGGGTCGAGAAGCTGGCCCACGACCTGCTCGACGCGCTCCCCGCCGACGAGCCGGTCGACCTGGTCGGCCGGTACGCGATCCCGCTGCCGATGGAGGTCATCTGCGAGCTGATCGGGGTCCCCGAGCTGGACCGCGAGGACTTCGCCCACTGGTCGACGGTGCTGATCGACGAGTGCCCCGAGCCGGAGCTGGTCCGGGCGTCGAACCAGATGGCCGACTATCTCGGCGGCCTGGTCGCCGCGCGACGCCGCGACCCCGACGAGGCCCTGCTCTCCGGCCTGATCGCCGCCTCCGAGGACGGCGAGCAGCTCTCCGACATCGAGATCGTCGCGATGGCGATGCTGCTGCTCATGGCCGGGCACGAGACGACGGCGGTGTTCGTGACGAACAGTGTCCGGGTGCTGCTGACCGAGCCGGACGCCCGGCGGCGGCTCGCCTCGCCGGAGACGGCCCCCGCGCTGGTCGAGGAGCTGCTGCGGTGGGCGTCGCCGGCGTTGAACGCCTCGCTGCGTTTCGCGACCGAGGACATGGAGATCGGTGGGACGGCGATCCCGCGCTGCGCGTCGGTGACCCTGTCCACCGGGGCCGCGAACCGTGACCCGAGCCGGTTCGACGACCCGACGCGGCTCGACCCCGACCGGGACACCGCCGGGCACGTCGCCTTCGGCCACGGCATCCACCGCTGCCTCGGCGCGGCGCTGGTGCGGCTGGAGGCCGACGTGGCGCTCACCGCGCTGTTCGGCCGGTTCCCGCAGCTGCGGGCCACCGCGGCGGAGGACGAGCTGACCTTCCGGCGCAGCGTGCACGTCCACGCCCCGCGGACCTTCCCTGTGCTGCTGGGCCCCACCCCCGACCAGGAACAGGAGCGACGAGCGTGACCCCCGTCGTCCACCAGCTGTCCTTCAACGAGAACCACTGGCCCGTCCTGCCCGGGGTGCGCGAGGCGCTGACCGGGTCGCTGGACACGATCGGCCACACCCTCGACGCGTTGTCCGACGGCCTCACCGCCGAGATCGCCCGGCGGCTCGGGGTGCCCGCGGCCCGGGTCGTCGCGGGCGCGGGATCGGGCGCGCTGCTCCAGCAGTTCCTCGCCGCGCACTGCACCCCGGGACGACGGTCGTGCACACCGCGCCGTCGTTCGCGATGTACCCGCTGCTGATCCGCAACACCGGCGCGACGGCCGTCGCCGTGCCGGACGGCCCCGACGGCAGCGACCTCGCCGGGGTGGCGAAGGCGGTCACCGACGACACCCGTGTCGTGGTGCTCTGCAACCCGGACAACCCCACCGGTGAGGTACTCGGCACCGCGGCGGTGCAGCAGCTGCTCGACGACCTGCCCCCGCACGTCCTGCTGCTCGTCGACGAGGCCTACCGCGAGTTCGCCGACCCGGACGCGGTCGCCGACGTGCTCGGCCTGGCCGCGCACGACGACCGGGTCGTGGTGGTCCGCACCTTCTCCAAGTCGCACGGGCTGCTGGGCCTGCGGGTGGGCTACCTCGTCGCCGCCGAGCGGGTCACCGCACCGATCCGGCCCAGCACGCCGTTCTACCGGGTGCCGACCCTCGGCCAGGCGGCCGCGCTGGCCGCTATGGACGCCGAGGACCGGATGCGCGAGCAGTGCCGTGCGGTGGCCGCCGAACGCGACCGGGTCCGCGACGGACTGCTGGCGCTCGGCTTCGACGTGCCGCCCAGCGGCGGCAACTTCGTGTGGGTCCGCCTCGGCGGGCGCAGCCGAGCGTTCGTGGAACACCTCGCCGCCGCCGGGATCGCGGTCCGCGACCAGGACGGGCTCGGGGTGCGGGTCAGCACCGGCCTTCCCCCGGCGAACGACGCCGTCCTCGCCGCGGCCGCCGGCTTCGACCCCGCTCCGGACGGAACCGCGCCGTGACCACCAGCCCGGGCACCCGGCAGGAGACCGCCGCGCCGGCACCTCGGACGTCGCGGCTGTTCATGCCGTTCTACCTCCTCGCGTTCGCCGGGCTGATGGCGACGACGGCCACCCCGGTGGCGGTGACGCTCGCCCTGCGCGCCCAGCAGCTCTACGGCGAGGAGAAGACCGCCGTCCTCGCCACCACCCTGGCGATCGGCACGGTGTTCGCCTCGGTCGCCCAGCCGCTGGGCGGCTGGCTCAGCGACCGCACCGTCTCCCGCTGGGGCCGTCGCCGGCCGTGGCTGGTGCTGGGCCTGCTGGGTGGGGTCGTGGGCCTGCTGGTGATCGCGCTGGTGCCGGAGCGCTGGGGGATGGTGCTCGGCTGGTCGATCGCGTCGCTGTTCCTCAACCTGGCGTTCTCGGCGCTGTTCGCGGTGCTCGCCGACCAGGTCCCGCCGGATCGGCGCGGCCGGTCTCCGGCTGGATCGGGGTCGCCTTGCAGGCCGGGTTGAGCGCCGGGACCTGGGGCGCGGTCTGGCTGGGGAACCAGCCGGTCGCGCTGTTCCTCGGCCGGCCGCGTTCGCGGTGCTGACGACCGCGGCGCTGCTCGTCGTGCTGCCCGACCGGTCGGCCGGACCCGGGACGCGCGCCCCGGCCGGGGGCGTCCCGTGGCGCGAGCGCCTCGCCCAGCTGGCGCGCTACCGCGACTTCGGGTTCGTCTGGGCAGGCCGGTTCCTGCTGCTCACCGGCTACTACATCTTCTTCAACTTCCAGCTCTACACCCTGACCGACCACCTGGGCGTGACCGTCGCGGTCGCGACCTCGGTGGTGGCGCTGAACAGCACGCTCAGCGCCGTGCTGAAGCTCGTGGTGCCCCGCTGGCCGGCTGGCTGTCCGACCGGCTCGGCAGGCGCCGGGTGCTGGTGGGCTGCTCGGCGGCGCTGTTCGCGGTGTCGATGCTGCTGATCGCGCTGGCGCAGGACGTCACGACGTTCGTGCTGGGCGCCTCGGTCGGGTTCGTCGCCTACGGCGTCTTCCTGGCGGTGGACCTCGCGCTGGCGACCGAGGTGCTCCCGGAGGGCGACGCCCACGGCGGTTTCGGCCTGGGGCTGTACAACGTCGCCGGGACGGTCTCGCAGTCCCTCGCACCGGTGGTCGCGGTCTCGGTGCTGGCTGCTTCCGGCGACAGCTACCCGCTGCTGTACACGGTCGCGGCCGGGCTGGTGGCGGCGGCCGTCGTGACGGTGATGTTCGTCCGGTCGGTGCGCTGAGCGGCCCCGGCGCCGCTCACGGCGCGCGCGGGCGCCGGGGGAGACGACCGGTGTCCCGGTAGGGTCCGGCGCCATGAGCGGGCCCACGCAGCACTACGACTGGGGCAACATCTCCGGCGACGCACCGCCGGAGCCGACCCGGCCGGAGCGGCTGCCGGTGCCCGCGCACGTCTCCTCCGACATCGGGCTGCTCGTGCTGCGCCTGGTCGTCGGCGCCTCGTTCGCCGCGGCCGGTGCGCGGAAGCTCTTCGGCGTCGCGGGCGGCATCGGTCTCGACGCGAGCGGCCGCCGCACTCGCCGATGCCGG
>NZ_JAHLJA010000274.1:0-73857 GCF_020496245.1 Pseudonocardia sp. ICBG601
GCCGCTGTCGGCTGGCTGCGCCGGTCCATGCACCCGGACGGCTCGTGGGCCACGACCCCGCTGGACGCGGCCTGGACGATGTACGCGGTACGGGGCCTGGTCGAGGCCGGCTACGGCGACGACGAGCGCCTGGTCGCCTCCCGGGACGCACTGCTGGGCCTGCAACAGCACCGGCCCTTCCTCGCCTTCGGCTGCCCGCCCGGCTTCTGGGGCTGGACCGCCGGGCGCGGCTGGCCCGCCGTGCTGGAGACGGGCGAGATCGTGTCCGTGCTCAGCAGGCTCCCCGGCACCGTGCAGGACGCCGCCGTCGCCGAGGGAGTCGGCTGGCTCACCGACCGGCAGGACTCCCGCGGCTCCTGGGGTCTGTGCGTGCGCAACACCAGGGTCGCGAACAGCGGCCCCTGCCCGACGACGACCGCGCAGGCGCTCGACGCCCTGCTCGACGCCGGGGTGCCGGCCGACGACCGGCGGGTCCGCCGCGCGCTGCGCTGGCTGGGCCGGGCCCAGCTGCCCGGTGGTGGCTTCGAGTCGGTCTGGTACCGCGAGCACACGATGGGCGCCGCCGCGGTGCTGGAGACCTTCGCCCGCTGCGGCCGCGGCGGGGACGGGCCCGCGGTCCGCGCCAGGACCCTGCTGGAGCGCACCCGCAACCCCGACGGGTCCTGGGGCGACAGCCACGGCGCCCCGGGAACCGTGGAGGAGACCGGCTGGGCGGTCGCGGCACTGCTCGCCGCCGGTGCGGCCCCGGCGGAGGTGGAACCGGCCGTGCGGTGGCTGCTGGCGGCCCGCCTGCCGGACGGTGGCTGGCCGGCCGAGCCGGTGCACGAGTACGTCCGCCGGGTCAGCCGCTACGCCAACCCGGGATTCACCCACGGGATGGCGCTGCGCGCGCTCGGCCGCTACCGGAAGGCCCTGACGTGAGCCACGGACACGACGCCGACTGCGACACCGACTACGACACCGAGTACGACACCGAGTACGACGCGGTGGTGTGCGGCGCCGGGGTGGCCGGTCTGTCCGCGGCCTGCGCGCTGGGCAGGCTCGGGCACCGGGTTCTGGTGCTGGAGAAGCGCCCGGAGCCGCAGCAGGTCGCCAAGGGCGAGGTGCTGCAGCCGGGATCCCTCGGCATCCTGCGGGAGTGGGGCGTGGCGGACCGGCTGGAGGCGGCGGGTGCGCTGCGGCTGGAGCACCTGGTCGCCCGGGCCGCCGACGGGACGCCCCGGATGCGGCTGGACTACGGGCACCTGCCCACCCCGCAGCCCTGGCTGCTGGCCCACGACTACCCGACGATCCTGCGGGCGCTCGACGACTCCCTGCCCCCTGGCGTCGAGGTGCGGCGCGGGGCGCTGGCCGAGGGCCTGGTCCGGACCGGTGACCGCGTCACCGGCGTCCGGTGCGACGGCACCGCGGTCACGGCCGCGCTGGTCGTCGCCGCCGACGGCGTCTCCTCGCGGCTGCGGCGCGAGGCCGGGCTGACCGCGCCCCGTTCCGACTACCCGCACCGGCTCGCCGCCTTCGAGCTGGCGGGCACCGTCCCGCCGGACTTCTCCGCCTACGTGACCGACGGCGGGCTGCGGCTGCGGTACCCGCTCCCGGGGGGCCGGGTGCGGTTGTACGTCCAGGTCGCCGCGGACGAGCTGCGCGGGCTCGGGCCGGACGGGCTCCGCGCCTGGAGCGGCCGGGTGCTGCGCGGCTGCCCCGGGCTCGACCCGGTGGCCGAGGCGTTCCGCGCGGGCGTCGCGGACCGTCAGGTGCTGCCGGTGTCCCGGGCACTCGCGCCGGCGCTGACGGTGCCGGGGCTGGCCCTGGTCGGGGAGAGCGGACACCTGGTGCACCCGATGGCGGCGCAGGGCATGAACAGCTCGATCGCCGACGCACACACCCTGGCCGCCATGCTCCGGCAGGGCGGCTCGCTGCAGGCCGACGTCGTCGACCACGCGCTGCGCCGCTACGACACCGCACGCCGCCACGACCTGCACCACGTCGGCCGGACCAGCCACAACGCCGCCCGGATGATCACCGGACGGTCCTGGATCGGGGACCGCGCGCTGACCGGGACCGGTGCCAACGACCGGATCCGGCACGAGGTCATGCACACCATGTCCGGACTCGGGATCCGGCGCCTGACCCCGGTGGACCGCCTGCACCAGATCGGGCTGCTACCCGACCCGCGGGCCGCCCGGCTGCCCGGCTGGGCCCGGACGGTCCGCGGGTCGGGTGCTGCGGCCCGATGACCGCACGGACCTCACGCCCTGGCGTACTCCAGCACGACCAGACCGTTCGCGCCGTCCCGGCGACCCCGGGCGACCAGACCGGCCTCGGCCGCGAGGACGTCGAAGGCCTCCGGTGCCCGCTCCCGGCCGCCCAGCAGGGTCAGCGACTGCAGGTCGAACGACGCGTTGTTCTTCGCGTGTTCCTCCCCGGCCAGCACCTCGACCACCAGCACCCGGCCGTCGGGCGCGACGGCCTCGGCGCAGCGGCGCAGGATCCGGACGGCGTCCTCGTCGGGCCAGTCGGTGAGCACCCGGGACACCAGCAGCACGTCGTAGCCGGTGGGCAGTGGCTCCAGGAAGCTGCCGCCGACGAAGCGGGCCCGCTCGCCCAGCCCGGCCCCGGACAGGAACTCCTCGGCCTCCGGGGCGACCTCCGGCAGGTCGAGCACGGCGCCGTGCAGGTGCGGGTGGGCGGACAGGACCGCGTGGAGCAGCGCCCCGGTGCCGCCGCCGACGTCGAGCACCGAGGAGACCGGCGCCCAGTCGTACCCGGCGGCGACCTCGGGACCGGTCTGCCAGGCGAAGCCGGCCATCGTCGCGCCGAAGAACAGGCGCAGCCGCTCGTCGGCGCGGTAGTCCGCCCAGAACTCACGGCCGTGCACCGCGGGGTAGGCCGAGCGGCCGGTGCGGACCGCGTGCAGCATCCCGCCGTAGGCGAGGTCCATCCGCAGGCCGGGCCCGTCGGCGTCGAGCCAGGCACGCAGCAGTGCGTTGCGGTCGTCCAGCAACGCCTCGGAGACCGGGGTCAGCGCGTACCGGCCCGGCGCGGGCTCGGCGAACAGTCCGGCCGAGACGAGATGGCGGAGCAGCCGGACGAGCGCGTCGGGATCGGCACCGGAGGCCGCGGCGAGCTCACCGGCGTCGGTGCGACCGTCCCGGACCAGCTCCGGCAGCCGCAGGGCGACCGCGGTACGCACCGCGAACGGGGTCGCCAGGTCGACGAGTGCGGCGAGAGCGGCGGTGCCGTCCTGCGTGGTCGGACTGGTCACGGAGTTCCTTTCGACGAACGGGAGGGGAAGTCGGTCCGCCACTGACGATGGCAGTTCGGAGCGGATTCCGACAAGGGTCCGTGACAATTCGACACAGCATTTCCCCGACCGATTCCGCCGGCGCGGTACGGCGGTCGAACAATGCGTACGGAAAGGTTTTCACATGGTTTCGCTCGACGTCCGTCCGGTCTCCGGAGCGCTGGGGGCCGAGGTGCGTGGGCTCGCGCTCGCCGACGTGGACGACGAGGTGTTCGCGCACCTGTACCGGCTCCTGCTCGACCACCTCGTGCTCTTCCTGCCCGACAACGCCGGTCTCGACCCGGCCGACCACGAGGCGTTCGGCAGGCGGCTGGGCCCACTGGAGGTCCACCCGTTCCTGCCGAAGCTGGACGGGCACGACGAGATCGTCGTCCTCGACTCCGACCAGGGGGCGAAGTCCGACGTCTGGCACACCGACGTCACGTTCTCCCAGACCCCGCCGATCGCGTCGGTGCTGCAGATCGTGCAGGGCCCCGAGGTCGGCGGCGACACCATGTGGAGCAACCAGTACCTCGCCTACGAGGCGCTGTCCGCCCCGCTGCGGGAGCTGCTCGACGGGCTCACCGCGCTGCACGTCTTCGAGCACCCGAACGGCTCCTACCGCAGCGAGGCCGAGCATCCGGTCGTCCGGGTGCACCCGGACACCGGGCGGCGCTCGCTGTACGTCAACCGGATGTTCACCCGGCGCATCCCGCAGCTGACCCCGGGGGAGAGCACCGCGGTGCTGACCCACCTCTTCGACGTCTCCGAGAGCCCGCAGCGGGTCTGCCGCTACCGCTGGAGCGAGGGTGGGGTCGCGATCTGGGACAACCGGGCCACCCAGCACTACGCCGTCAACGACTACACCGGCCGCCGGGTCGGCCGCCGCGTCACCGTGCTCGGCGACCACCCGAAGGGCGAGCCGGCGCGCTGGCCGCACCACCAGGCCGCCGGGATGAGCGCGACGGCCGTCAACGACTGACCGGCACGACCGGCACGAACCGACCGGCACCGCAGCAGGGGAGACCGCCATGAGCGAGACGACCACCACGAGCGCCGGGTCCGAGGAGTTCCTCGAGACCTACTGGCGTGACCCGCACACCGCACTGGCCGGGGCCCGCCGGGACTGCCCGGTCCGCGAGGTCACCTTCGAGACCGGCCCGACCTGGCTGGTCACCCGCTACGCCGACGTCCGGGCCGGGCTGGCCGACGAGCGCCTCGCCAAGGACTGGCGGGCGTCGCTGCCGCCCGCCGAGCGCGCCGCGGCACCGCCGGGGCTGCCCGCCCCGATGTCGCACATGCTGACCTCGCTCGACCCGCCGGAGCACACCCGGCTGCGCCGGCTGGTGACCCAGGCGTTCACCGCCCGGCGGATCGCGGCGCTGCGGCCGCGGGTCGAGAAGCTGGCCCACGACCTGCTCGACGCGCTCCCCGCCGACGAGCCGGTCGACCTGGTCGGCCGGTACGCGATCCCGCTGCCGATGGAGGTCATCTGCGAGCTGATCGGGGTCCCCGAGCTGGACCGCGAGGACTTCGCCCACTGGTCGACGGTGCTGATCGACGAGTGCCCCGAGCCGGAGCTGGTCCGGGCGTCGAACCAGATGGCCGACTATCTCGGCGGCCTGGTCGCCGCGCGACGCCGCGACCCCGACGAGGCCCTGCTCTCCGGCCTGATCGCCGCCTCCGAGGACGGCGAGCAGCTCTCCGACATCGAGATCGTCGCGATGGCGATGCTGCTGCTCATGGCCGGGCACGAGACGACGGCGGTGTTCGTGACGAACAGTGTCCGGGTGCTGCTGACCGAGCCGGACGCCCGGCGGCGGCTCGCCTCGCCGGAGACGGCCCCCGCGCTGGTCGAGGAGCTGCTGCGGTGGGCGTCGCCGGCGTTGAACGCCTCGCTGCGTTTCGCGACCGAGGACATGGAGATCGGTGGGACGGCGATCCCGCGCTGCGCGTCGGTGACCCTGTCCACCGGGGCCGCGAACCGTGACCCGAGCCGGTTCGACGACCCGACGCGGCTCGACCCCGACCGGGACACCGCCGGGCACGTCGCCTTCGGCCACGGCATCCACCGCTGCCTCGGCGCGGCGCTGGTGCGGCTGGAGGCCGACGTGGCGCTCACCGCGCTGTTCGGCCGGTTCCCGCAGCTGCGGGCCACCGCGGCGGAGGACGAGCTGACCTTCCGGCGCAGCGTGCACGTCCACGCCCCGCGGACCTTCCCTGTGCTGCTGGGCCCCACCCCCGACCAGGAACAGGAGCGACGAGCGTGACCCCCGTCGTCCACCAGCTGTCCTTCAACGAGAACCACTGGCCCGTCCTGCCCGGGGTGCGCGAGGCGCTGACCGGGTCGCTGGACACGATCGGCCACACCCTCGACGCGTTGTCCGACGGCCTCACCGCCGAGATCGCCCGGCGGCTCGGGGTGCCCGCGGCCCGGGTCGTCGCGGGCGCGGGATCGGGCGCGCTGCTCCAGCAGTTCCTCGCCGCGCACTGCACCCCGGGGACGACGGTCGTGCACACCGCGCCGTCGTTCGCGATGTACCCGCTGCTGATCCGCAACACCGGCGCGACGGCCGTCGCCGTGCCGGACGGCCCCGACGGCAGCGACCTCGCCGGGGTGGCGAAGGCGGTCACCGACGACACCCGTGTCGTGGTGCTCTGCAACCCGGACAACCCCACCGGTGAGGTACTCGGCACCGCGGCGGTGCAGCAGCTGCTCGACGACCTGCCCCCGCACGTCCTGCTGCTCGTCGACGAGGCCTACCGCGAGTTCGCCGACCCGGACGCGGTCGCCGACGTGCTCGGCCTGGCCGCGCACGACGACCGGGTCGTGGTGGTCCGCACCTTCTCCAAGTCGCACGGGCTGCTGGGCCTGCGGGTGGGCTACCTCGTCGCCGCCGAGCGGGTCACCGCACCGATCCGGCCCAGCACGCCGTTCTACCGGGTGCCGACCCTCGGCCAGGCGGCCGCGCTGGCCGCTATGGACGCCGAGGACCGGATGCGCGAGCAGTGCCGTGCGGTGGCCGCCGAACGCGACCGGGTCCGCGACGGACTGCTGGCGCTCGGCTTCGACGTGCCGCCCAGCGGCGGCAACTTCGTGTGGGTCCGCCTCGGCGGGCGCAGCCGAGCGTTCGTGGAACACCTCGCCGCCGCCGGGATCGCGGTCCGCGACCAGGACGGGCTCGGGGTGCGGGTCAGCACCGGCCTTCCCCCGGCGAACGACGCCGTCCTCGCCGCGGCCGCCGGCTTCGACCCCGCTCCGGACGGAACCGCGCCGTGACCACCAGCCCGGGCACCCGGCAGGAGACCGCCGCGCCGGCACCTCGGACGTCGCGGCTGTTCATGCCGTTCTACCTCCTCGCGTTCGCCGGGCTGATGGCGACGACGGCCACCCCGGTGGCGGTGACGCTCGCCCTGCGCGCCCAGCAGCTCTACGGCGAGGAGAAGACCGCCGTCCTCGCCACCACCCTGGCGATCGGCACGGTGTTCGCCTCGGTCGCCCAGCCGCTGGGCGGCTGGCTCAGCGACCGCACCGTCTCCCGCTGGGGCCGTCGCCGGCCGTGGCTGGTGCTGGGCCTGCTGGGTGGGGTCGTGGGCCTGCTGGTGATCGCGCTGGTGCCGGAGCGCTGGGGGATGGTGCTCGGCTGGTCGATCGCGTCGCTGTTCCTCAACCTGGCGTTCTCGGCGCTGTTCGCGGTGCTCGCCGACCAGGTCCCGCCGGATCGGCGCGGCCGGGTCTCCGGCTGGATCGGGGTCGCCTTGCAGGCCGGGTTGAGCGCCGGGACCTGGGGCGCGGTCTGGCTGGGGAACCAGCCGGTCGCGCTGTTCCTCGGCCCGGCCGCGTTCGCGGTGCTGACGACCGCGGCGCTGCTCGTCGTGCTGCCCGACCGGTCGGCCGGACCCGGGACGCGCGCCCCGGCCGGGGGCGTCCCGTGGCGCGAGCGCCTCGCCCAGCTGGCGCGCTACCGCGACTTCGGGTTCGTCTGGGCAGGCCGGTTCCTGCTGCTCACCGGCTACTACATCTTCTTCAACTTCCAGCTCTACACCCTGACCGACCACCTGGGCGTGACCGTCGCGGTCGCGACCTCGGTGGTGGCGCTGAACAGCACGCTCAGCGCCGTGCTGAAGCTCGTGGTGGCCCCGCTGGCCGGCTGGCTGTCCGACCGGCTCGGCAGGCGCCGGGTGCTGGTGGGCTGCTCGGCGGCGCTGTTCGCGGTGTCGATGCTGCTGATCGCGCTGGCGCAGGACGTCACGACGTTCGTGCTGGGCGCCTCGGTCGGGTTCGTCGCCTACGGCGTCTTCCTGGCGGTGGACCTCGCGCTGGCGACCGAGGTGCTCCCGGAGGGCGACGCCCACGGCGGTTTCGGCCTGGGGCTGTACAACGTCGCCGGGACGGTCTCGCAGTCCCTCGCACCGGTGGTCGCGGTCTCGGTGCTGGCTGCTTCCGGCGACAGCTACCCGCTGCTGTACACGGTCGCGGCCGGGCTGGTGGCGGCGGCCGTCGTGACGGTGATGTTCGTCCGGTCGGTGCGCTGAGCGGCCCCGGCGCCGCTCACGGCGCGCGCGGCGCCGGGGGAGACGACCGGTGTCCCGGTAGGGTCCGGCGCCATGAGCGGGCCCACGCAGCACTACGACTGGGGCAACATCTCCGGCGACGCACCGCCGGAGCCGACCCGGCCGGAGCGGCTGCCGGTGCCCGCGCACGTCTCCTCCGACATCGGGCTGCTCGTGCTGCGCCTGGTCGTCGGCGCCTCGTTCGCCGCGGCCGGTGCGCGGAAGCTCTTCGGCGTCGCGGGCGGCATCGGTCTCGACGCGAGCGCCGCCGCACTCGCCGATGCCGGGTTCGTCGCGTTCGCCGGGCCGCTGGCCTGGGTGCTCGCGGTCGGCCAGCTGGTGTTCGGTGTGCTGCTCGTACTGGGACTGCTGACCCCGTTCGCCGCGGCGGGCCTGCTGGCCACGAAGATCGTCGCGGTGACGGTCGCCCTCGTGCCGGTGACCAGCGTGCCGCTGTTCGCCTCGGACGGCGCGAACTCCCTGGAGCTGGACCTGCTGCTCGGCGCCGGGGCCGCGGCGCTGGTGTTCGCCGGGGCCGGGCGGATCGCGCTCGACGCCGGACGCACCTACCAGCGCCGCCCGCTGCCGTGGGCGGTGCTGTCGCTGGTCGTGGGCGTCGCGGTGGCGCTGCTGGTCCTGTTCGTGCTGCGGCGGTGACCGTCCCCGACCAAGCCTGGCTGGGCCCGCTCGCCCGGCGCCGCCGGCGTACGGTCGCGGTCCGCGACCGGACCCCGCTGAGCGGCGGATACGGCTCCGGCGGTGCCGAACGGATCGACCTCGACGACGGCACCGCGGTCGTCCTCAAGCGGACCGGTGCGGTCGAGGCCGCCGCGCTGCGCGCCGTCGCGGTGGTCAACGGCCCCGTGCGGCTCCCGCGGCTGCTCGCCTCCGGCGACGGCTGGGTGCTGCTGGAGCACGTCGACGGGACCCCGCTGCCCGACGACGCCCCCGTCCCCGACGAGGTGTGGCGCACCCTCGCGCTGGTGCACGCGCACTGGCGGCGCAACCGCCCACGCGGCGTCCCCGTCGTCGACGACTCCTGGTGGGCGGCCCGGTGCGGGCACGCCGCCGAGCGCCTGCGCGCCGCCGGGCACGACGGGGCGGGCCTCGTCGCGAGGTGGGCGGACGACGAGCGCGCCCGCACCGCGCTGCGCGTCCTGCCCCGCACCCTGTGCCACGGCGACGCACACCGGGGGAACGTCCTCGTCGGCCCGTCCGGGGCGACGTTGCTGGACTGGGGCAACGCCCGCGTCGCGGCCGGGTCGCTCGACGTGGTGGTGCTCACCGCGCCGCCCGCCGACGGGCCCGCCGACGCACCGGCGGCGCCGGTCCCCGCGGTCTACCGGGACGCGCTCCACGCCGCTCTGGGTGCACCGGACCCGCCCGCGATGGTCGCTGCCGAGACCGCGTGGGCGCGAGCCCAGGCCCACGTGCAGTACCTGTCGTTCGCCGCCGATCACCAGCCGGCGGACCGGGCCACCTCGATGATCGCCGTGGTGACCGCGGCGCTGGACGAGTTCGGCGCGATCGTGGGTGGGTGACGTGGGCGGCCTGTGGGCGGACGTGCGGTCGGCGCGGATGCCGGTGTGGCCGGACAGCGGCCGCCGGGTCTGGCCGCGATGGCCGTTCCTGCCGGCGGCACTGGGCGTGGCGGCCCTGGCCGTCGTCTCCTTCCTGCAGCTCGACGACATTCTGCTGCTCGTGCGGGCGGTCTGTTTCGCGCTCGCCCTGGTGGTGGCCGGAGACCGCCCGGGGTGGGCGCTCGCGGTCACGGTGCTCCTGCAGCTTCCGTGGCCGGGACCCGGCGGTGCACCGCCTCCCTGGATGGTGGACACCCACCTCTCCCAGGCAGCGATCCTGCTCGTCGCGGCGTCGGCGCTGCGGCCGCGGAGCACGGCCGTCCTGGGGGGCCTGATGGCGCTCGCCGCGGCACTCCGGACGGTCGTCTCGCTGGGCTCGGGGCAATGGGCGGGCCCCTGGTGGCAGCTCGCCGTACTCTGGATCGTCTCGATGCTGCTGGCCGCCGCGGTGGGGATCCGGAGCCGGGACCGGTGGTCGGCACTCGCGGACGAGCAGCAGGAACTCCGGAGGCGGGAACTCCGGACGGAGCGGGACCGTATCGGGCGGGAGCTGCACGACGTCGTCGCCCACCACCTGTCGGTCCTGGCGGTGCGCTCGGCCAGCGCGACCCGACGCATCCCGGGCGTCCCCGATGCGGCCGCCGTCGAGTTCGACGAGCTCGCCGCCCTGTCCCGGTCCGCTCTCGCCGACATGCGTCGCCTGGTCGGAGTGCTGCGCGACGACGACCCGGACGACGATCCGCACCGGGCCGGGAACGCGCCCCAGCCCGGCCTGTCCGACCTGCCGGCCCTGGTCGAGGCCACCCGAGGAGTCGGCTGCCCGGTCGCCCTCGAGGTGGACGGTGGCGACCACGTCCCCGACGTCGTTGCCGTCTCGGTACACCGGATCGTGCAGGAGGCGTTGGCCAACGCCGTCCGGCACGCGACGGGCGCCGCGATCGGTGTCCGGGTCACCGCGACGCCCGGCGGACCGGTGTGCGTCGAGGTCACCAACGACCGCCCGCCCGCACCGCCCGTGCCGGCACCCGGGGCGGGGACCGGGCTGCGTGCCATGGCCGAGCGTGCCCGTCTGCTCGGCGGGACGCTGGAGAGCGGTCCGACCGACGACGGCGGGTTCGTCGTCCGGGCGCGTCTGCCGTGGTGAACGACGTGATCAGTGTCGTGGTGGTGGACGACCAGGCCATGGTGCGTGCCGGCTTCGCGGCGTTGCTGGACGCGGAACCGGACATCACCGTCCTCGGCGCGGCGGCCGACGGACGGGAGGCGGTCGCCGTCGTCCGGGACCGTCGTCCCGACGTGGTCCTGATGGACGTCCGGATGCCGGTCCTCGACGGCATCGCGGCCACCCGGGAGCTGCTGGCGGACGCGCGTGACCATCGCCCCCGTGTCGTCGTGTTGACGACCTTCGACGTCGACGACTACGTCTACGAGGCGCTCCGTGCCGGGGCGAGCGGGTTCCTGCTGAAGGACGCCCCGCCGGACGTGCTCGCCACCGCGGTGCGCACGGTCGCCGCCGGCGACGCACTGCTGGCGCCGTCGGTGACCCGACGGATGATCGAGCGGTTCGCGGCCCACCGCCCGCCGTCACGCGCGGAGACCGCACGCCTGGCCGCACTCACCTCCCGTGAACGGGACGTGCTGCGGCTGATCGCCCGCGGCCTGTCGAACCGCGAGATCGCCGCCGACCTGGTCGTCGCGGAGGAGACGGTCAAGTCGCACGTCGGGAGGCTGTTCGCCAAGCTGCACCTGCGCGACCGGGCCCAGGCCGTCGTGGTCGCCTACGAGAGCGGACTGGTCGAACCGGGGCGCTGATCCCCCTGGAGAGCCGGACGGGGTTCCCGCCCCGGGGTGACGCCTCGCCCCCCTCCACCACCGGACCGTGCCGTCATGCTGCTCTCGCGCCACGGACCGGTGCTGCCGCTCGCGTCGTTCGCCGCATCGGTGGGCGTGGTCTTCCTGTTCCTGCACGGGGTCGAGGGAATCGGGCTCCTGTCGACCGGGTGGACGGCCCAGTACCGGATCGACCTCGACGTGTACCGCCAGGCGGCCCAGGCGTGGCGCACGGGGCGGCCGCTCTACACCGAGGTGTTCCCGACCGGCTACGGCGAGTCCCTGCCGTTCGTGTACCCGCCGATCGCGGCGGTGCTGTTCGTCCCACTCGCGTCGGTGCCGATGCCGCTCGCGGCCACGCTGCTGACCGTGGTGTCGGCCGCGCTGGTGCCGGTCGTGGGTGCGGCGATGCAGCGCGCGGTGGGCCGACCGGTCCGGGCGCGCTGGCTCGCAGCGGCGACTCCGGTGGTGCTGCTGACCGACCCGGTCCGGTTGGTGCTGTTCCTCGGCCAGGTCAACATCGTGCTGGTCGGGCTGGTCGCTGCCGGGCTGCTCGCCCGGGGCGCGTTCTGGGACCGGTGGCGCGGGGTGCCGATCGGGCTGGCGGCGGCGGTCAAGCTGACGCCGCTGGTCTTCGTGGTCTGGCTGGTCCTGCGTGGCGACCGCCGGGGGGCCGTCGTCGCGCTGGCCACCTTCGCGACGTCGATCGTGCTCGGTGCGGTGCTCGCTCCGGCGGACTCGGTCGCCTTCTGGCCGGGCCGGCTCAGCGGGGTGGGGATCCCGCTCGATCTCGGCTACGTCGACAACCAGAGCCTGCGCGGGATCCTGGTCCGGTCCGGTGCGACCGGCCCGGTGACAATCGGCCTGTGGTGCATGGCGGCCGCCGCGGTGGGCGCGGCCGCGCTGGTCCTGGCCCGGCGATGCGTACGGGAGGGGTCCCCGCTGGTGGGAGCTGCGGTACTGGCCGTCGCCGGGACGCTGGTCTCACCGATCTCGTGGTCGCATCACTGGGTCTGGGTCCTGGCCCTCGGGCCGGTCCTGGTCGAGCACGCGCGGCGGAGCCGCTCCCGAGCGCTGTGCGGGGTGCTCCTCGCCGGTGTGCCGTTGTTCGCGATCGGGCCCCACTGGCTGGTCCGGAACGGGAGCGGCGGTGTGCCGGACCAGCTGGTCGCCGCCCATCTGCCGCTCTGGGGACTCGCCGTGCTCGTCGCGATCGCGTGGTCCCTGCGCCGGGACACGGTCGCCGAGAGGCACCCCACGGCTGCCCGACGCGCCCGCGGACAGCCCTGAGGTGCCTCTCGGCGAGCGCTCAGTCGCGGGCCTTGGCCGTGCGGCGCAGCCGGGTGTTGACGAACTCGCCCATGCCCCAGCGGCCCAGCTCGCGGCCGAAGCCGGAGCGCTTCACCCCGCCGAAGGGGAGTCCGGGCAGCGTGGTGCCGTGCTCGTTGACGTAGGCCATGCCCACCTCGAGCCGGTCGGCGACCTCCCGGGCGCGGTCGACGTCGGTGCTCCACACCGATCCGCTGAGCCCGAAGTCCACGTCGTTGGCCAGGGTGACGGCCTCGTCGACGGAGTCGACGCCGTACACCACCGCGACCGGGCCGAAGATCTCCTCGGAGTAGGCGTCCATGTCCTTCGTGACGCCGGTCAGGACCGCGGGGCGGAGGAAGGCGCCGTCGCCGTCGACGACGTCGCCGCCGGTGTGCAGGGTGGCGCCCTGCTCCACGGCGCGACGCACCTGCTCGGCGACGCCGTCGCGGGCGGTGACCGAGGACAGCGGGCCGAGCCGGGTGCCGGGGTCGGTCGGGTCGCCCGGTTCGGTCGACTCGAACGTCGAGACCAGCACCGACACGAACTCCTCGACCTTGTCGTTCGGCACGATCATCCGCTTCGGGGAGTTGCAGGCCTGGCCGGCGTTCATCAGGCGGGCCCGGGCGGCGACCTTCGCGGTGCGGGCGATGTCGGCGTCGTCGAGCACGATGAGGGCGTCCGAGCCGCCCAGCTCCAGCACGGCCTTCTTCAGGTTCCGGCCCGCGGTCTCGGCGACCGCGGCACCGGCCCGCTCGCTGCCGGTCAGCGAGATCCCGCGCACCCGCGGGTCGGCGATCATCTCCGCGATCTGGTCGTTGGTCGCGTACACGTTGACGTAGACGTCGGCCGGGACGCCGGCGTCGTGGAAGATCTCGGCCATCACCGCGGCGGAGGCCGCGCAGATCGGGGCGTGCTTGAGGACGATCGTGTTGCCCACCATCAGGTTCGGCGCGACGAAGCGCGCCACCTGGTAGTAGGGGAAGTTCCACGGCATGACGCCGATCAGCGGCCCGACCGGCGCGGTCTGCACCACCGACTCCGCGGCGCCCTGCGGGTCGAGCGTCTCCTGCTCCAGCAGCTCCGGGCCGTGCTCGGCGTACCAGCGGTAGATCGACGCCGCCAGCGCCACCTCGCCCGCGGCCTCCCGGACCGGCTTGCCCATCTCGGTCGCGATCAGGGTGGCGAGCTCGTCACGGCGGGCCTCGTAGGCCTCGGCGACCCGGACCAGGATCTGCGCCCGGTCCGCGACCGGGGTCGAACGCCAGGACGGGAACGCCTCGGTGACCCGGCGCAGGGTGTCACCGACCTCGGCGTCGGTGAGCTCGGGGAACTCGTTCTCGGTCTTCCCGGTGGCGGGGTTGGTCGTGACGTAGGAGGTCATGTACGACGGGTGTCCTTCCTCGGAAACGGGCAAACATCGCAGAGTCATCGCAGGGTCAACGCCCGACGTTGCGCTGCAGGTGCTCCGGGTAGCGCTCGCCCGCGACCGCGGACGCCGGTGCGGCGGCCTCGATCTCGGCGAGCTCCTGCTCGGTCAGCTCCAGCGTCGCCGCCTCGATGTTCTGCTCCAGGTAGGTCCGGCGCTTGGTGCCCGGGATCGGGACGACGTGCTCCCCGCGGCTCTGCACCCAGGCCAGCGCGAGCTGCCCGGCGGTGACCCCACGGCGCTGAGCGACGGCCTTCAGCGCGTCGACGATCGCGAGGTTCGCGGCCAGGTTCTCCTCGGAGAAGCGGGGCAGGCCGCGGCGCATGTCGCCCTCGCCGAACTGGCCGGTCGAGGTGATCGCGCCGGTCAGGAAGCCGCGGCCCAGCGGGGAGAACGGCACGATGCCGACACCGAGCTCCGCGCAGGTGGGCGCGACGGAGCGCTCGATGTCACGGGTCCACAGCGACCACTCCGACTGCACCGCGGCCGGCGGGTGCACCGCGTGCGCGCGGCGCAGGGTGTCCGCGCCGCACTCGGACAGGCCGTAGTGGCGGATCTTCCCCTCCTCGATCAGCCCGACGAGCGCGCCGACGGTCTCCTCGATCGGCGTGTCCGGGTCGACCCGGTGCTGGTAGTACAGGTCGATGTGGTCGACGCGCAGGCGCCGCAGCGACTCCTCGACGCACTGCCGCACGTAGGCGGCGTCGCCCCGGGCGCCCTGGTTGCCGTCCGCGTCGCGGGTGATGCCGAACTTCGTGGCCAGGACCACGCGGTCGCGCCGGTCGGCGATCGCGGCGCCGACGAGCTCCTCGTTGGCGCCGTCGCCGTAGACGTTCGCGGTGTCGAGCAGGGTGACGCCCAGGTCGAGGGCGCGGTGGATCGTCGCGATCGACTCGGCGCGGTCGGAGGTGTCGCCGTAGGCCTGGCTCATGCCCATGCAGCCCAGGCCCTGGGCGGAGACGGTGAGATCGCCGAGTCGACGGATTCCGAGGCCGGTTCCGGTAGCCATGACAATCAACCTAGACGCGAACGGCCCCGGTCCGCAGGGCGCGGACCGGGGCCGTCGTGACGTGCGGATCAGGGGATGCGGCGGACCGCCCCGGTGTCGGCGCTGGTCGCCATGTGGGCGTAGGCGCGCAGCGCCTTCGACACGACGCGCTGCCGGTCGACGGGCTGCCACGGCCGCTCGGAGGACTCCATCTTGGCGCGCCGGTCGGCGAGCACCTCGGGATCGACGAGCAGCTCCAGGGACCGGGCGCGGACGTCGAGCCGGATCCGGTCGCCGTTCTCGACCAGGCCGATCGTGCCGCCGGCGGCCGCCTCGGGGGAGACGTGGCCGACCGAGATGCCCGACGAGCCGCCGGAGAACCGGCCGTCGGTGATCAGGGCGCAGACCCTGCCCAGCCCGGCGCCCTTGAGGAACGCGGTCGGGTGCAGCATCTCCTGCATGCCCGGCCCGCCTGCGGGGCCCTCGTAGCGGATGACCAGCACGTCGCCGGGCTTGATCTCCTTCTTGAGGATCGCCGAGACGGCCTCCTCCTGGCTCTCCAGCACCACGGCCGGGCCCTCGAACTCCCAGATGTCCTCGGGGATGCCCGCGGTCTTGATCACGGCGCCGTCGACCGAGAGGTTGCCGCGCAGCACGGCCAGGCCGCCGTCGGCGGAGTAGGCGTGCTCGATGTCGCGGATGCAGCCGCCCGCGGCGTCGGTGTCGAGGCTCGACCAGCGGTTCTCGGTGGAGAACGCCTGCGTGGTCCGGACCCCGCCCGGCGCGGCGTGGTAGAGCTCGATCGCGGTCTCCGACGGCGCCGACGACCGGATGTCCCACTCGGTGAGCCACTGCTCCAGCGAGGGGGAGTGCACCGCGTGCACCCCGGTGTTGAGCAGCCCGGCCCGCCACAGCTCGCCCAGCAGGGCGGGGATGCCACCGGCCCGGTGGACGTCCTCCATGTGGTAGTCCGAGTTCGGCGCGACCTTGGACAGGCACGGCACCCGCCGGGAGATCGCGTCGATCGCGGCCAGGTCGAAGTCGATCTCGCCCTCCTGGGCGGCGGCCAGGATGTGCAGCACCGTGTTGGTGGAGCCGCCCATCGCGACGTCGAGGGCCATCGCGTTCTCGAACGCCTCGCGGGTGGCGATGTTGCGGGGCAGCGCGGAGGCGTCGTCGTCGCGGTACCAGCGGGTCGCCAGGTCCATCACGGTGCGGCCCGCGTTCAGGAACAGCTCGCGGCGCGCGGCGTGGGTGGCGAGGGTGGAGCCGTTGCCCGGCAGCGAGAGCCCGAGGGCCTCGGTGAGGCAGTTCATCGAGTTCGCGGTGAACATCCCGGAGCAGGACCCGCAGGTCGGGCAGGCCGAGCGCTCGACCTCGGCCAGGCCGGCGTCGTCCACCTCCGACGACGCGGACGCCGAGATCGCGGTGATCAGGTCGGTGGGGGCCTGCGCGACGCCGCCGACGACGACCGCCTTGCCGGCCTCCATCGGCCCGCCGGAGACGAACACGGTCGGGATGTTCAGCCGCATCGCGGCGTTCAGCATGCCCGGCGTGATCTTGTCGCAGTTGGAGATGCAGACCAGGGCGTCGGCCGCGTGGCCGTTGACCATGTACTCCACCGCGTCGGCGATGATCTCGCGGCTGGGCAGCGAGTAGAGCATCCCGCCGTGGCCCATCGCGATGCCGTCGTCGACGGCGATCGTGTTGAACTCCTTGGCGACCCCGCCCGCCTCCTTGATCGCGCCCGCGACGAGGTCACCCATGTCCTTGAGGTGCACGTGGCCGGGCACGAACTGGGTGTAGGAGTTGGCGATCGCGACGATCGGCTTGCCGAAGTCGTCGTCACCCATGCCGGTCGCGCGCCAGAGCGAACGCGCTCCGGCGGCGTTGCGACCGTGGGTGGTGACGCGGGAACGCAGGGCGGGCATCGGTCTTCTCCAGCCGGGTCTTCCGTGGTGGTTCGTGAGGGGACCCCGGTGGGCGCGTCGCGGAGCGTGGGCGCGAGCCGCCCGGGGTGCGGCGCGACGGCGGCGGGGCGGGTCGCGTCCCGTCGGCCGGCGGGCCGATCGCCCGCAACCGTACGCCCCGCGACGGGCGTCGGTGTCGTCAGTGACCCTCGGCCGGGTCCTCCTCCGGCTCGGTCACCGCGGCCGGGTCGGCGAAGCGGCCGCCGCTGGCGACCGAGAGCGCGGGCAGGTCGCGTGCGTGCACCGCGGGCAGGACGAGGTCGTCGTCCTCGCCCAGCACCGCGCTGACCCGCGAGCGCGAGCCGATCCGCAGACCGCGCACGTCGTCCCAGTCCACGGTGCGGGAGGAGAACGCGCTGCGCACGGTCAGTGTCTCCGGGTCCACGGTGGTGCGGACCCGCAGGATCCAGGCGATCGCCGCCACCGGCAGCACGAGCACGACCCAGAACCACGGCAGGCTGAACACCAGTGGCGTCGACCCGACGACCGCGACCAGGATGGCGAAGATGGTCAGCCGGCTCGGCTTGAACACCAGCGCGCGCGAGCCCACGCGAAGCTTGCGGCCCTCGTCGCGGACCCGTGGGGTCCACGCCAGCTCGCTGTCCACCTGCTGGGACGCCGCCGTGGCCCGCGGTGCTGCGGCGGAGGTGGTGTCGGCGGGGACGGCGTGGTCGTCGGTGCTGCTCACAACCCCAGTGTGGCAAACGGGGGCGGGGTGACGGCGGCCCGGACGGGTGGGGTCGTTTGACTCCGTCCGTGGGACGCGTGCTAGCGTCGACGCATGTTCGCCGTTCGAATTCTCGTACTTCTTGGGCGCGTCGTCGCCTGAGTTCGACCATCTCGAACGACGACGCGCTCACCCTCGCAGCGCCCGGAGCTACCGGGCGGCGGGGGTTTCTTCATGTCCAGCCCATGTCCGGCATCTGATCGACACGATCTCCAGCGAGGCAGACCCAGATGACCACCGTCCCCGCCAAGTCCGGCTCGTCCGGCCCGAAGCCGGGCCCGCCGCCCGGCCGGTCCGCCGTTCCGGCCGGCACCACGACGTCCCGTAGCCACACCTCTGCGCTCGCCGACACCGCCGTCCCCGGTCCGCGGATCGTGGACGAGCCCATGACGGGCGCCCAGTCCCTGGTGCGTTCGCTCGAGGAGATCGGCTGCGAGGTCGTCTTCGGGCTGCCCGGCGGGACGATCCTGCCCGCCTACGACCCGCTCCTGGACTCGACGAAGGTGCGTCACATCCTCGTCCGCCACGAGCAGGGCGCCGGACACGCTGCGACCGGTTACGCGCAGGCCACCGGCAAGGTCGGGGTCTGCATGGCGACGTCCGGACCGGGGGCCACGAACCTGGTCACCCCGATCGCGGACGCCCACATGGACTCGGTGCCGCTGGTGGCCATCACGGGTCAGCAGACCCGGCCGCTGATCGGCACCGACGCCTTCCAGGAGGCCGACATCACCGGCATCACCATGCCGGTGACCAAGCACAACATGCTGGTGACCGACGCGACGGAGATCCCGCGCGCGATCGCCGAGGCCTTCCACCTGGCGTCCACCGGCCGGCCCGGTCCGGTCCTGGTGGACATCCCGAAGGACGTGCTGCAGGAGCAGACCACGTTCTCCTGGCCCCCGGAGCTGCAGCTGCCCGGCTACCGGCCGACGACCCGGCCGCACGGCAAGCAGATCCGCGAGGCCGCCCGGCTCATCCGCGAGTCGGCCAAGCCGGTGCTCTACGTCGGCGGCGGCGTCCTCAAGGCCGAGGCCGCCGAGGAGCTGCGGGAGCTGGCCGAGCTGACCGGGGCGCCCGTCGTCACCACCCTGATGGCGCGCGGTGTGTTCCCCGACAGCCACCCGCTGCACCTGGGCATGCCCGGGATGCACGGCACCGTCGCCGCGGTCGCGGCGATGCAGCGCGCCGACCTGCTGGTCGCCCTCGGCTCCCGGTTCGACGACCGGGTCACCGGCAAGCTGGAGAGCTTCGCCCCCGAGGCGAAGATCATCCACGCCGACATCGACCCGGCCGAGATCTCCAAGAACCGGCGTGCCGACGTGCCGATCGTCGGGGACTGCAAGGAGGTCCTGGCCGACCTGGTCGAGGCCGTCCGTGCCGACCGCGCCGAGCACGGCGAGCCGGACCTGTCCTCCTGGTGGAAGCAGGTCGGCGGGCTGCGCGACCGCTACCCGCTCGGCTACGACGAGCCGAGCGACGGTGCGCTGTCCCCGCAGTACGTGATCGAGCGGATCGGCGCGATCGCCGGGCCCGACGCGATCTACGCCGCGGGGGTCGGCCAGCACCAGATGTGGGCCGCCCAGTTCGTCAAGTACGAGAAGCCGCGGACCTGGCTGAACTCGGGTGGGCTCGGGACCATGGGCTACGCGGTCCCGGCCGCGATGGGTGCCAAGGTCGGCGAGCCGGACACCGTCGTCTGGTGCATCGACGGCGACGGCTGCTTCCAGATGACCAACCAGGAGCTCGCCACCTGCGCGATCGAGGGCATCCCGATCAAGGTCGCCGTCATCAACAACGGCAACCTCGGCATGGTCCGCCAGTGGCAGAACCTGTTCTACGGCGAGCGGTACTCCAACACCGACCTCAACACCCACAAGCTGCGCATCCCGGACTTCCCGATGCTCGCGCAGGCGATGGGCTGCGAGGGGCTGCGGGTCGAGTCCAAGTCCGACGTCGACCGGGTCATCCACCAGGCCATGGAGATCAACGACCGGCCGGTCGTCGTGGAGTTCGTCGTCGGCGCCGACGCCCAGGTGTGGCCGATGGTCGCCGCGGGGATGAGCAACGACGAGATCAACGTCCGGCGCGACATCCGGCCGGAGTTCGAGCACGACGAGCTGGCCGCCTCGGTCGACGCGGTCGCGGACGTCACCGAGCAGGCCCTGGAGGGCGAGAAGTGAGCGAGCTCCACACCCTCTCGGTCCTGGTCGAGGACAAGCCGGGCGTGCTGGCCCGGGTCTCCGGGCTGTTCTCCCGCCGCGGGTTCAACATCAACTCCCTCGCCGTGGGCCCGACCGAGCACCCCGACGTCTCCCGGATGACGATCGTCGTCGAGGTGGACGAGCTCCCGATGGAGCAGGTCACCAAGCAGCTCAACAAGCTGGTGCACGTCATCAAGATCGTCGAGCTGGAGCCGGACGCCTCGGTGCAGCGCGAGCTGCTGCTGGTCAAGGTCCGGGCCGACGCCACGGTGCGCAGCCAGGTCGTCGAGACCGTGCAGCTGTTCCGCGCCAAGGTGGTCGACGTCTCGCCGGAGGCACTGACCGTCGAGGCCACCGGTTCGGCCGACAAGCTCACCGCGCTCCTGCGCATGCTGGAGCCCTACGGGATCCGCGAGATGGTGAAGTCCGGGATGGTGGCCGTCGGCCGCGGCCCCCGGTCCATCACCGCCGCGGCCGTCCGTTAGACAGACCGCGTAGCCGACGGCTACACACCCCCTGAGAGGAACCGTCCCAGAGCCATGAGTGTCAACATCTACTACGACGCCGACGCCGACCTGTCGATCATCCAGGGCCGCAAGGTCGCCGTGATCGGCTACGGCTCCCAGGGGCACGCGCACTCGCTGTCGCTGCGTGACTCCGGGGTCGAGGTGAAGATCGGTCTGCCCGAGGGCTCCAAGTCCCGGCAGAAGGCCGCCGACGAGGGCCTCGAGGTCGGCACGCCGGCCGAGGTCTCCGCCTGGGCGGACGTGATCATGGTCCTGGCGCCCGACACCAAGCAGCGCTTCATCTACGCCCAGGACATCGAGCCGAACCTGAAGGACGGCGACGCGCTGTTCTTCGGGCACGGCTTCAACATCCGCTACGAGCTGATCAAGCCCCCGGCGAACGTCGACGTCGCCATGGTCGCCCCGAAGGGTCCGGGCCACCTGGTCCGCCGCCAGTTCGTCGACGGCAAGGGCGTCCCCGCCCTGATCGCCGTCGAGCAGGACGCCTCGGGCAACGCCAAGGCGCTCGCGCTCTCCTACGCGGCCGGGATCGGCGGTGCCCGCGCGGGCGTCATCGAGACCACCTTCAAGGAGGAGACCGAGACCGACCTGTTCGGTGAGCAGGCCGTGCTCTGCGGCGGTGCCGCCGCGCTGGTCCAGACCGGTTTCGAGGTGCTGACCGAGGCCGGCTACGCCCCGGAGATCGCCTACTTCGAGTGCCTGCACGAGCTCAAGCTGATCGTCGACCTCATGTACGAGGGCGGCATCGCCAACGAGCGCTTCTCCATCTCCGACACCGCCGAGTACGGCGACCTCACCCGCGGCCCGCGCGTCATCATGCCCGCGGTCAAGGCCGAGATGCAGAAGATCCTGGGCGAGATCCAGGACGGCACCTTCGCCCGCGAGTGGGTGGCCGAGGACGAGGCCGGCCGCGGCAACTACACCAAGCTGCAGCAGCAGGGCGCCGAGCACCCGATCGAGCAGGTCGGCGAGAAGCTCCGCGGTCTGATGAGCTGGGTCGGCGAGAAGGCCAAGTGACCCTCGTATGACCCTCTGCCGGACGCGTCCGGCAGGATGAATCCGCCCGGGCCCCAGACGGCCCGCGGATGCCCGGGTCCGGACGCACCCATCCGGACCAGGCGACGCGAAACCCCCGTACCGGCGACACCGGGCGGGGGTTTCGCGCGTTCGGGGTGTGCCGCGCGACGACCCGTCCGTCCGTCTCGGTCCGCGACGGCCCGCGCGGTCCTAGGATGGTCGACGTTCGCGCACCGATCTCGGGGAGCACTCGCACACCGTGAGCACCGCAGCCACCGACCACCGTCCCGTCGTCCTGCTCGCGGAGACGCTCGCGCCCTCCGCCGTCGAGCTGCTCGGTGACGGCGTCGAGATCCGCCGCGTCGACGGCACCGACCGTCCGGCCCTGCTGGCGGCACTCGCCGACGCCGACGCGCTCCTGGTCCGGTCCGCCACCCGGGTCGACGCCGAGGCGCTGGCCGCGGCCGGCCGGCTCAAGGTCGTCGCGCGTGCCGGGGTCGGCCTGGACAACGTAGACGTCCCCGCCGCCACCGCCCGCGGGGTGATGGTCGTCAACGCCCCGACCTCCAACATCGTCTCCGCCGCCGAGCACGCCATCGCGCTGCTGCTCGCGACCGCGCGCCACATCCCGGCGGCGGACGCCGCGCTGCGGTCCGGCGAGTGGCGGCGCTCGTCCTACGGCGGGGTCGAACTGGGTGGCAAGACCGTCGGCATCGTCGGTCTCGGCAAGATCGGGCAGCTCGTCGCGCAGCGCCTCGCCGCGTTCGGCATGACGCTGGTCGCCTACGACCCCTACATCGCGCCGTCGCGCGCCGCCCAGCTCGGCATCGAGCTGCTGAGCCTCGACGACCTGCTCCGCACCGCGGACATGATCACGGTGCACCTGCCGAAGACCCCGGAGACGCTCGGGCTCATCGGCAAGGACCAGCTCGCGCTCACCAAGCCCGGGGTGCTCCTCGTCAACGCCGCCCGCGGTGGCCTGATCGACGAGGACGCCCTGGCCGAGGCGGTCCGCTCCGGGCACGTCGGTGGCGCCGGGATCGACGTCTACGTCACCGAGCCGACCACGTCCAGCCCGCTGTTCGAGCTGGAGAACGTCGTCGTCACCCCGCACCTGGGTGCCTCCACCACCGAGGCGCAGGACCGGGCCGGGACCGACGTGGCCCGCTCGGTGCAGCTGGCGCTGGCCGGGGAGTTCGTGCCGGACGCGGTCAACGTGCAGATCCACGGCGCCGTCGGCGAGGAGGTCCGGCCCTGGCTGCCGCTGGTGCAGAAGCTGGGCACCACGCTGCACGCCGTCGCCGGGCGGACCCCGACCTCGGTCACCGTCGACGTCGCGGGCGAGCTGGCCAGCGAGGACGTCCAGGTCCTCGGGCTGGCCGCGCTGCGCGGGGTGTTCACCCCGTCGTCGAGGACCAGGTGACCTTCGTGAACGTGCCGCAGCTCGCCGAGGAGCGCGGGGTCGCCGTGGAGATCACCACCAGTCCGGAGAGCGCCAACCACCGCAGCGTGGTGCAGCTGCGCGGTGCCATGCCCGACGGCGAGAAGGTCACCGTGTCCGGCACCCTGACCGGCCGCGCCGAGGTCGAGAAGCTCGTCGAGATCAACGGACGGCACTTCGACCTGCGCGCCGAGGGCGAAGTCGTGCTGCTGGAGTACGCCGACCGCCCCGGCGTGATGGGCCGGGTCGGGTCGCTGCTGGGGGAGGCCGCGGTCAACATCGAGGCCGCCCAGATCTCGCAGACCACCGACGGCACCGACGCCATCATGCTGCTGCGGGTGGACCGCCAGATCGACCCGGCGGTGCTGGAGCCGATCGGCGCCTCGGTCGGCGCCCGGACTATCCGGCTGATCTCCTTCGACGACTGACGTCCCGGATCGCGGGAACGGACCTGTGCCGGCCGGGCCGGGCGTGGGATCGTGTCCGCTCGCCACGTCGAGAGGGAGTACTCCAGTGAGCTGGCTGCGGGCGCTGGTGCTGGCCGGTGCGGCGATCGGCGTCGCGTGCCTGGTGCTGCTCGGCGTCGGGTTCGTCACCGGGCTGTCGCTGACCGTGCCCTACGTCGTGTCGGTGATGGCGATCGTGACCGGGCCGCCGTCGGCGACGATGACGATCGGCCCCGGCATGCTCGTGGTCCTCGCCGCGCTCGTCGGGCTGATCGAGGCGCCGGGCCGGGTGCGGGCCCGCCGGTCGCTGCCGCGCGCCGGGCACTGAGCCCGGGGCGGCCGGCCGCCGGGGCGGGTCAGCCGCGCGGGGTCCAGCCCAGTGCCGGTCCGAGCGCGCCGGCGATGTCGGTGACGATCTGGACGTAGTCGTCGTGCGGGAAGCCGAACGGCAGCGCGAACACCGCCTCGTCGACCTCCCGGAACCCGGCGTCGGCCCACAGACGCTCGGCGATCTCGGCGGAGGTGCCGACCAGGTCGCGGGCGAACAGCAGCCCGGCCGGGCCCTGCGGGACGCCGACCCTGGCGTCGCGTTCCCGGGCGTAGGCGGCGTAGCGCTCGCGCTGGGCAGGCGTCGCGGAGTCGGTGGGGACGACGACCAGCCCCTGCGACACCCGTCCCGCCGGGTTCGCCGCGCGGTAGGCGCGGATCTGCCGGGACTGGATCGCGGCGAAGTCGCTCTCCCCGCCGCTGCGGACCACGTTGCTCGTGAGCAGGTTGAGCCCCTGCTCCGCGGCCCAGACGGCGGAGGAGTCGCTGCCCGCGCCGTACCACATGCGTCCGGCCAGACCGGGGGAGTGCGGCTGCACCCGCTCGGAGAACGACTCGATCCCGACCGTCCCGGAGAAGGTGCTCGCCCGCTCCCCACGGACCAGGCGCAGCAGCCTCGACACCCGCTCGCGGCCGAAGTCCTCGACGTCGGCAGTGTCCGGGTAGAGCGCGTCCCGCACGTGCTCCCACTGCATCGGCGGCCCGACCGAGACGCCCGGGTTGAGCCGGCCGCCGGAGAGCACGTCGACGGTCGCCAGGTCCTCGGCGAGACGCAGCGGGTTCTCCCAGCCCAGCGGGACCACGGCCGTCCCGAGCTCGATCCGTGAGGTCCGCTGGGTCGCCGCGGCGAGCACCGCGACCGGCGAGGAGATGCCGAACTGCAGGTGACGGTGCCGGACGAAGGCCGAGTCGAAGCCCAGACGCTCGCCCAGGGCGATCATCTCCAGGGTCGTCTCGTGTCCGGGGCGTGGGTCGTCGCCGTCGAAGGAGCCGATGGTGAGGAAGCCGAGGCGACGCAGCGGGCGGTCGGGCGTGGGCACGTCCGGGGCAACGACGCCGTCCTCACGCTTCTTCCCCATCACCCGGACAGGTGACCGACGCGGCCGTCGTCGCACCCCTCGACACGCGCCGGTGTCCCCGGAACGGCCGTGTGTCGCGGGTACTCCGACCGCGTGCGGCGCACACCTCACCCGGACGGGACCACCCCAGTGGGTGGCCGAACGATGACCCTGCGTCGGCAGGCGGTAGCGTGCGGCCAGCAGTACGACGAGAGGACGAGGTCATGCGCCTTGCGGTCATCCCCGGTGACGGCATCGGCCCGGAAGTGATCAACGAGGCACTCAAGGTCCTGGGCGAGGTCGCCCGCGACGTGGAGACGACCGAGTACGACCTCGGTGCCGCCCGCTGGCACTCCACGGGCGAGCTGCTCCCGGAGACGGTGCTGACCGAGATCAAGCAGCACGACGCGATCCTGCTGGGCGCGGTCGGCGACCCGTCGGTGCCCAGCGGCATCCTCGAGCGCGGCCTGCTCCTGCGCCTGCGCTTCGAGCTGGACCACCACGTGAACCTGCGCCCCGCGCGGCTCTACCCGGGGGTGCGCGGCCCGCTGGCCGGCAACCGGAGATCGACCTGGTGGTCGTGCGCGAGGGGACCGAGGGCCCGTACGTCGGTACCGGCGGCCTGCTCCGCAAGGACACCCCGCACGAGATCGCGACCGAGGTCAGCCAGAACACCGCGTTCGGCATCGACCCGGGTGGTGCGCGACGCGTTCGCCCGCGCCCAGCGGCGGCCGAAGAAGCACCTGACGCTGGTCCACAAGACCAACGTCCTCACCTTCGCCGGCGCACTGTGGTCGCGGATCGTCGAGGAGGTGTCGCTGGAGTACCCCGAGGTGTCGGTGGCCTACCAGCACGTCGACTCGACCACGATCCACCTGGTCACCGACCCGGGCCGGTACGACGTGATCGTCACCGACAACCTGTTCGGCGACATCCTCACCGACCTGGCGGCGGCGGTCACCGGCGGCATCGGCCTCGCGGCGAGCGGCAACATCGACGCCAGCCGCACCCCCCGGCGATGTTCGAGCCGGTGCACGGCTCGGCCCCGGACATCGCGGGCCAGGGCATCGCCGACCCGACGGCCGCCGTGCTGTCGGTCGCGCTGCTGCTCGACCACATGGGCGACCGCGACTCGGCCCGCCGCATCGAGGCCGCGGTCGCGTTCGACCTGGCCACCGGGACCACGCGGCGACCGGCAACACGTCGTCGATCGGGGACCGGCTCGCCGCGCTCGTGTCGAGCCGCGAGGTCGCCACCAACTGACGCGGTAACGGGTGGCCGCCGGGTCGCGGCGGCCACCCACCGGCTCAGACCTGGTTCGACGGCCCGGTCAGCAGGGTCACCCCGGCCCCGGCGAAGTTGTCGAGGTCGGCGACGGCGGCCTGGCCCTCGGGGCCGCCCATCCCGGCCTGGAACGCCGAGGCGTCCGGGAACTCCAGGACCGCCACGAGGTGGTACGGCGGCTGCGCGCCGTCCGGCCCCCGGGACCGGACGGGAGACGGTGACCCGGGCCACGCCGGGGATCTTCTTCGCCAGCGGGGCGTGCACCTCGTCGTAGTGCTTGTCGAACGCGGCGGCGTCCTCGGGGTGGTTGTACAGGGCGGTCAGCTGGAACACGGGTGTTCCCTCCTGAGGGGTCGTCGTGCGGCGCCTCGCTGCGCCGCGGCAACCCCCACCCTGGCCCATCCGGCGCCCGCGTGCACCACCCCTCCGGACGGGGTCGATACGCTGGACCGACCATGAGTACTCCAGCCCAGGTCCGGGTGCGGTTCTCCCCGTCGCCCACGGGTACCCCGCACGTCGGTCTCATCCGCACCGCCCTGTTCAACTGGGCCCACGCTCGTCACCACGGTGGGGCGCTGGTGTTCCGGATCGAGGACACCGACGCCTCCCGTGACTCCGACGAGTCCTACCGGTCCCTGCTCGACGCGCTGGAGTGGCTCGGCCTCGACTGGGACGAGGGCGTCGAGAAGGGCGGTCCGCACGGGCCGTACCGGCAGAGCGAGCGCGGCGAGGTCTACGCCGACGCCCTGCGCCGGCTGATCGACGGCGGGGAGGTCTACGAGTCCTTCTCCAGCGCCGAGGAGATCGAGGCCCGGCACCGCGCCGCGGGCCGCGACCCGAAGCTCGGCTACGACAACGCCGACCGCGACCTCACCGACGAGCAGCGCGCCGCCTTCCGTGCCGAGGGCCGGGCGCCGGTCTACCGGCTGCGCATGCCCGACCACGACATCACCTTCACCGACCTCGTCCGCGGCGAGATCACGTTCAAGGCCGGGCAGGTGCCCGACTTCGTGTTGGCCCGTGGTGACGGCACGCCGCTGTACCCGCTGACCAACCCGGTCGACGACGCGCTGATGGAGATCACGCACGTCCTGCGCGGGGAGGACCTGCTGGCGTCCACCCCGCGGCAGATCGCGCTGCTGGAGGCGCTGGCCCGGGTCGGCATCGGTCACGGCCCCTTCACCTATGCCCACCTCCCGCTGGTCACCGGTGAGGGCAGCCGCAAGCTGTCCAAGCGGGACCCGCAGTCGAACTGTTCCACTACCGCGACCGCGGGTTCGTACCGGAGGGGCTGCTCAACTACCTCGCGTTGCTCGGCTGGTCGATCGCCGAGGACCGCGACGTGTTCTCCCTCGACGAGATGGTCGCCGCCTTCGACGTGTCCCGGGTGTCGAGCAACGCCGCCCGCTTCGACCTGAAGAAGGCCGAGGCAATCAACGCCGCGCACCTGCGCCTGCTCACCCCCGACGACTTCGCCGAGCGGGTCGTGCCCTACCTCGCGGCCGAGGGGATCACCGACCCCGACCGCTCGGTGCTCGCCGCCGCCGCGCCGCTGGTGCAGGAGCGGAGCCAGGTCCTGTCCGACGCGGCCCGGATGCTGGCCTTCCTCTTCCGCGACGAGGAGGCCTTCACCCCCGACGACGACGCCGCGGCGAAGAACCTCGGGCTCCGACGCGGCCCCGGTGCTGGAGGCCGCGGTCGCCGGGCTCGCGGACCTGCCGGAGTGGGTCGGCCCCCGCGATCGAGGAGTCGCTCAAGACCTCGCTCGTGGACGGTCTGGAGCTCAAAGCCGCGGAAGGCGTTCGCCCCCGTCCGCGTCGCGATCAGCGGCCGCACGGTGTCCCCCCCGCTCTACGAGAGCATGGAGCTGCTGGGCCGCGAGCGGTCGCTCGCCCGCCTGGGGGCCGGTGTCCGACGCTCCCGGAGCATGGGTTAGAGTACTGACATCAACGGAGAGCGGGCCTCGCTCCGGAACGAGGCCCGCTTTTCGATGGGGTATGGTGTAATTGGCAGCACGACTGATTCTGGTTCAGTTAGTCTAGGTTCGAGTCCTGGTACCCAGCGGAAATCGCGACTTCTTCGGAATGACGATTTCTGACAATCGGCACGGTCTCGTCCAAGGTTCCGTCGTCTAGCGGCCTAGGACGCCGCCCTCTCAAGGCGGTAGCGCGGGTTCAAATCCCGTCGGGACTACCACGGACTCCATGCGCAGGGGTCCGCAATCGAGACCGAGCCGACTGTCCTGGTCCCGTCGTCTAGCGGCCTAGGACGCCGCCCTCTCAAGGCGGTAGCGCGGGTTCAAATCCCGTCGGGACTACTCCACGAAGGCCCGCTCTCCGGAGCGGGGCCTTCGTCGTGTCCGGGTCGGGCGCGTCGAGCAGCCCGGGAAGCCGGTCGGTCGGTCACGAGGGTGCTCCTTCCGGCCCGGCGAGCCGGGCCAGTGAACGGTCGGCGAGGGTGAGCAGGACGAACAGCGTCGAGGCGACGAGCATCACCGCGGCGAGGACGGGGAGGCCGTCGCCCGCCGTGCTGCCGCCGAAGGCGATCCCGCCCGCGGCCGAGGCGGCGATGGCGCCCAGGTAGAAGAAGGTGCGCATCAGCCCGGCCGAGGAGGCGACCCGCTCCGGGTCGGCCTGCCGGTAGACCGCGTTCTGCACGGCGAGGTTGTTCAGGCCCTGCGGCAGCCCGGCGAGCAGCGCGACCCACGACGATGACCCAGACAGGGCTGGCCGGCCCGAGGGGCGAACAGCAGGGCGGCGAGCAGCACCTGCGCCACCCCGCCGACGAGCAGCTTGCCCCGGATCGCGCGCCGCCTCCGGTCAGCGCGGTCACCCGATCCCGGTGACGAAGATCGGCAGCAGGACCAGCCCGGCCGTCGCGGGGGTGAGCCCGCGGCCCTGCTCCAGCCACTGGGTGAAGCCGTAGAGCACGCAGTAGGAGACGGTCGCGGTGAGCAGCGCCCGGACGAACGTCAGCAGCAGCGGCAGGTTCCCGCCGAGCACCCGCAGGTCCAGGAACGGCTCGGGGGTCCGCAGTTCGCGCACCACCAGCCCGCCCCGGCGGCGACGGCCACCAGTGCGGGGGCGACCGCGCCGGCGTCGGGGTGCAGCAGGGCGAGCAGCAGCGCGACGGTGGTGACCGCGAACAGCGCGATGCCCGGCGGGTCGACCCGGCGCAGCGCGGCCCGCACGCCCCGGTGGGCGACCCGGGTACGGGGGAGCCGCAGCGCACCGAGCACCAGGCACAGCAGGGCCAGCGGGATGTTCACCACGAACACCGCCCCGCCAGCCCGAGACCCCGAGGAGCAGACCTCCCAGGCTCGGCCCGACGACGGCGATCGTCGACGTCGCGATCGAGAGCACCGTCAGCACGCCCTCCGGGCTGTCGGTGCCGGTGCGGTCGGCCTCGCCGCGGATCAGTGCCATCGCCGCCGGGTAGCCCGCACACGTCCCGAGCCCGATGACGACCCGCGCCGCGACCAGCCACCAGATGTCCGGGGCGAGCGCTCCGAGGGCCCCGCCGACACCGACCAGCACGGCGCCGGCCAGGTAGAGCGGCCGCGGCCCGTACAGGTCGACCAGGCGTCCGGTGACGGGCTGGCCGACCGCGGTCGCGAGGTAGAGCCCGGACACCAGCCAGGCGGTCTCGGTCGCGGGGGCCCCGAGGGCGAGCCCGATCGGCACCAGCGCGACCGCGATCAGCGACGAGTTCACCGGGTTCAGCACGGCCCCGCCGATCATGGGGAGGAGCAGCCGGCGGTCGAACGTGGACGGCCCGGTACGGCGGCCCCGGCGCGGCGTCATCGCTCGGTCACCCGTTCCAGCAGCCGCATGGCCTCGTCGACGGTGCGCAGCTCGTCGGCGCTGAGCCGGTCGGCGAGCGCCCCGGCGAGCCAGTCCTCGCCGGCGGACCGGGCGTCGGCGGTGAACCGCCGGCCGAGGTCGGTGGCCGAGACGATCTGCCGGCGCCCGTCGGACGGATCCGGGCGGCGCTCGACCATGCCCCGCTCCTCTAGGGCGGCGATCGACATCGCGACCGACTGCGGGCGGACGCCCTCGGCGGCGGCGAGTGCGGCGGCGGTGCTGGGGCCACCGCGGTCGAGGCGGCCGAGCAGCGCGATCTGCGACGCCGTCAGCTGGTCGCGGTCGTAGTGCTCACGCATACGGCGGCGCAGCCGGCCGACGCCGATCCGGACCGCGCGGGCAGTGGAGGCGGCGGTCCCCGTAGGTGGTTGCGACATGCAACCC
The DNA here is from genome assembly GCF_020496245.1 of Pseudonocardia sp. ICBG601. Lineage (NCBI taxonomy): Bacteria > Bacillati > Actinomycetota > Actinomycetes > Pseudonocardiales > Pseudonocardiaceae > Pseudonocardia > Pseudonocardia sp. ICBG601. The sequence goes on from NZ_JAHLJA010000274.1 coordinate 30,218, forward strand.
ACGATAGGTCGACAGTCCGGATTCATCAGCCCAGACTGTCGATCTGTCGGTGGGATCAGGTTCCCGGCGGGACCGGGTTCCCCTCCGGCGGGTTCGGCGTCGAGCTGCTCGGCGGGGGCGGTGCAGAGGACGACGAGGACGACGAGCTCGACGGAGGCGGAGCGGACGTCGTGGTGATGACGACCGGCGGCGGCTCGGGGATCGGCGCGTCGGTCGTCGTCGGGACGGCCTCGGTCGGCCGCTCCCGGGTCCGTTCCGGCTGTCGCACCGGCTCGTGATCGACGGTCGTCGGGGGCGGGGCCTGGGTCGTCGTCGGGATCGCCGGCAGCTCGGGCGTCGCGTTGCTGATCGTGCGGTCCTGCGGCCAGAAGAACACCGTGCCCAGCACGGCCAGCGCCGCGACGACCCCGCCGGCGCCGATGAGCAGCGCGGGGGAGCGGCGGACGGGTGCTGGCCCGGGGGCGATGGTGGTCTCGCCGTCGTCGTAGCCGCCGTACCCGCCGTAGCCGTGCACGGCGGTCTGGTCGTAGCCCACCGGAGGGACGACGGGGAGGCGGTCGGTGGGCGGGTCGGCGCGGGCGCTGTCCAGGTAGGCGGTGCGGTCGCCGTCGAGCTGGGTCGTGCCGCCGGTCGGCATCCGGTCGGTGACCGGGTCCGGGTTCTCCCAGGGCAGCGGGCCGGGGTCGGGGGCCAGCGCAAGACCGCTGGCCGTCGACACCGCGCCGAATCCGCCCGAGCCGGTGCCGGGCACCGCACCGAACCCGCCCGAGCCGGTGCCGGGCACGGGGTCGGGCGGCCCGAGCGCGACGACGGCGCCCTTCGCGATGGTGTTCTTCGGGTCCGCGTCGACCTGTACGGGACGTCCGAGGCCGGTGGAGACCAGCTCGGCGACCAGCGGGACGCGCGAGGACCCGCCGACGAGCAGCACCACCGACGGCCCGGAGGCGGCCAGCCCGGCCGAGGCGATCGCGCGCTGCAACGCCTCGACCGACTCCTCCAGGCGGGGCCGGATGCGCTCCTCGAAGTCGCTGCGGTGCAGGCGCACCGTCGTGCGGACCTCGCCGAGCCACACCGGGATCGAGACCTCGGTGTCGGCCGACAGGGCCTCCTTGGCCTCGCGGCAGTCGCGGCGCAGCCGGGCCATCGCGGACAGGGCGTTCGGGTCGGTCTCGTCGAGTCCCTCGAAGGCGGCCGGGACGGCGTCGCGCACGTGGTCGACGACGGCCTGGTCGAAGTCGGCGCCACCCAGCTGCTCGACACCCTCGGGCCTGCCGAGCAGGGTGAACCCGCCGCCCGCGGCCTCCTTGCGGACGACGGCGGCGTCGAACGTCCCACCGCCGAGGTCGTAGACGGCGACCGTCGCGCCGGGCTCGACCCGCTCGTTCGTCGCGTAGTGCAGGGCGGCGGCCTGTGGCTCGGTGAGGAAGGTGACGGTCAGGCCGCGCTCGGCCAGGGCAGCGGCGAACAGGTCGCACTTGTGCATGCCCCAGGCCGCCGGGTGGGTCACCGCGATGCGGTCGGGGGCGCCGCCCTCGGTGCGTGCGACGACGTCGACGACGTGCTCGGCCAGCAGCGCGGACAGCTGCTCGGGGGCGAAGGACTGCTCGCCCAGCGGGATCGGCGTCGGGTCGCCGATGCGCCGCTTGAACTCGCGTGCGACGCGGTCCGGTTCGGTCAGGGCACGGCGTTCGGCGGCATCGCCGAACAGCAGCCCGCCGTCCGGTGCCACGTAGACCACGGACGGGATGTCGACCGAGTGGTCACCGAGCGTGACCATCTCGACGGTGTCGGCGTGGATGACCGCGGCCGCCGTCCGAGTGGTGCCGACGTCGATGCCCAGCAGGTAACCCATCGTCTCCCCGGTGTGCCGACCATGTCCGAAGGGTCCGGCCCGGTGCCGGACCACCACACGGTAGTGGAGCCCGGAACCGCGACCTCGACCGACTCGGGACGTGGCAGGGGGTGCGGCCCGGCAGGGGGCGCCCCCTAGACGAGCCGGTGCTGCAGGGCGTCCGCGGCGGCCAGCAGGTCGGCGGCCCAGCGGACCCCCGGCCGGCGCCCGATCCGGTCCACCGGTCCCGACACCGAGACCGCGGCGACGACCTGGCCCGCCGCGTCGCGCACCGGGGCCGACACCGACGCCACACCGGCCTCCCGTTCGGCGACGCTCTGTGCCCAGCCGCGGCGGCGGACATCGATGAGGACGCGTTCGGAGAAGCTGGCGTCGGCGAGGATCAGGCGCTGGGTGACCGGGTCGCACCAGGCGGCGAGCACCTTGGCCCCCGAGCCCGCGGTCATCGGCAGCCGAGAGCCGACGGGCACGGTGTCGCGCAGCCCGGACGGCGGCTCGGCGTGCGCGATGCAGATCCGGTGGATCCCGTCGCGTCGGTAGAGCTGCACGCTCTCGCCGGTGATGTCGCGCAGCCGGGGCAGGACCGCGGCCGCGGCGTCGAGCAGCGGGTCCGGCCGCCCGCCGGCGAGCTGGCCGAGGGTGGGGCCGGGGTGCCAGCGCCCGTCCGGGGTGCGCAGCAGCATCCCGTGTGCCTCCAGGCCGACGGCGAGCCGGTGTGCCGTCGCCCGGGGCAGCCCGGTGCGCTCGCAGAGCTCCGCCAGGCCGCACGGCCCCTCCGCCGTCGCCCGGAGAACCCCCACGGCCTTGTCGAGCACGCCGATCCCGCTAGACTGTCCCACGTTCCGATACTAACTTCCCGCGATCTGGGAAGTCCACCGCGATCAGATCACAGAGGGAGGCGGGGGTGACCACCGCAGACAAGCCGCGCACGCTGGCCGAGAAGGTCTGGGACCGGCACCTCGTCCGCAAGGGCGAGGGTGACGAGCCCGACCTGCTCTACATCGACCTGCACCTGGTGCACGAGGTCACGAGTCCGCAGGCGTTCGACGGGCTCCGGCTCGCCGGCCGCCCGGTCCGGCGCCCGGACCTCACCATCGCGACCGAGGACCACAACGTCCCCACCCTCGACGTGCTCGCCCCGATCGCGGACGAGGTGTCGCGGGTCCAGGTGGAGACCCTACGGCGCAACTGCGCGGAGTTCGGTGTCCGGCTGCACCCGATGAACGACCCCGAGCAGGGGATCGTGCACGTGGTCGGCCCGCAGCTGGGTCTGACCCAGCCGGGCACCACGGTGGTCTGCGGTGACTCCCACACCTCCACCCACGGCGCGTTCGGCGCGATGGCCTTCGGCATCGGCACCTCCGAGGTCGAGCACGTGCTCGCCACCCAGACGCTGCCGCTCAAGCCGTTCCGCACGATGGCGATCGAGGTGACCAGCTCCGACGGCACGCTGCGTCCGGGCGTCACCTCCAAGGACGTCATCCTCGCGGTGATCGCGAAGATCGACACCGGCGGTGGGCAGGGCCACGTGCTGGAGTACCGGGGCAACGTCATCGAGAACCTCTCGATGGAGGCCCGGATGACGATCTGCAACATGTCGATCGAGGCCGGTGCCCGCGCGGGCATGATCGCCCCCGACGAGACGACCTTCGCCTACCTGAAGGGCCGCGAGCACGCCCCCGCCGGCGACGACTGGGACGCCGCGGTGGCCGACTGGCGCACCCTGCGCACCGACGACGGCGCGGAGTTCGACCGGGTCGTGCACATCGACGCCGACGAGCTCACCCCGTTCGTCACCTGGGGCACCAACCCCGGGCAGGGCCTGCCGCTGGGCGAGTCGGTGCCGGACCCGGCCGCCATCACCGACGACGGCGAGCGCGCCGCGGTGGAGAAGGCGCTGTCCTACATGGGCCTGACCGGCGGGACCCCGCTGCGCGAGGTGCCGGTCGGCGCGGTCTTCGTCGGGTCCTGCACCAACGGCCGGATCGAGGACCTCCGCTCGGTGGCCGATGTGCTGAACGGGCGCACGGTCGCGAAGGGCGTGCGGATGCTCGTCGTCCCGGGGTCGATGCGGGTCCGCTTCCAGGCCGAGGAGGAGGGGCTGGACAAGGTCTTCCTCGACGCCGGCGCGGAGTGGCGCTCGGCGGGCTGCTCGATGTGTCTGGGGATGAACCCCGACCAGCTCGCGCCCGGCGAGCGCTGTGCGTCGACCTCGAACCGCAACTTCGAGGGGCGGCAGGGCAAGGGCGGTCGTACCCACCTGGTGTCGCCGCTCGTCGCGGCCGCGACCGCCGTGCGCGGCACCCTGAGCAGCCCGGAGGACCTGGACTGATGGAGAAGTTCGAGACCCACACCGGGATCGGCGTGCCGCTGCGCCTGTCCAACGTGGACACCGACCAGATCATCCCGGCGGTCTACCTCAAGCGGGTCACCCGCACCGGCTTCGAGGACGGCCTGTTCTCGGCCTGGCGCCAGGACCCGTCGTTCGTGCTCAACACCGAGCCCTACGCCCGCGGGTCGGTCCTCGTCGCCGGACCGGACTTCGGCACCGGGTCCTCGCGCGAGCACGCCGTCTGGGCGCTGATGGACTACGGCTTCCGGGTCGTCATCTCCTCGCGGTTCGCCGACATCTTCCGCGGCAACTCGGCGAAGGCCGGTCTGGTGGCGGCCCAGGTCGCCCAGCCCGACGTCGAGCTGCTCTGGAAGAAGCTGGAGAACGAGCCCGGCACGCAGGTCACCGTCGACCTCGGCGAGAAGACCGTGCAGGCCGGCGACCTGACCGTGCCGTTCGAGATCGACGACTACGCCCGGTGGCGGCTGCGCGAGGGCCTCGACGACATCGGACTCACGCTGCGGCACGAGGCCGACATCACCGCGTTCGAGGGAACCCGGCCCGCCCGGATGCCACGCACTCTGGCCTGAACCGAACACGGGTGGTCACCATGACCTGACAGAAGTCGTGGTGATCACCCGTTCGGACCTGTACCAATGGAGGGTATGCGACCTGGACTCGCGCCGGGATCTGGTGCGCGGCAGGGCGCAGCCCTACCTTTCGTGACCATGAACAAGGCTCAGCTCGTCGACGCGCTGACCGCCCGGCTCGGAGACCGTCGTGCCGCCACGGCGGCCGTCGACGCGATGGTCGAGGTGATCGTGGACGCGGTCGGCCGCGGTGAGACCGTCACCCTGACCGGGTTCGGGGTGTTCGAGCCGCGTCGACGTGCTCCTCGCACCGCCCGCAACCCGCGCACCGGGGAGACGGTGCCCGTCGGGGAGACCGTGGTGCCGTCGTTCCGGCCGGGTGCGGCCTTCAAGGAGCGGGTGGCCGCCAGCGAGGCCGCCGCCGCGAACGCGACCAGCGCCCCCCGCCGCGCCGAGCGGGCCCCGGCAGCCGCCCCGGCCGCCGCAGCCGTTCCGGCTGGCGGAGCCCCTTCGGCCGGCGGCGCCGCCCCCGGGAAGAAGACGGCCGCTCCGGCGAAGAAGACGGCTGCCCCGGCGAGGACAGCAGCTGCCCCGGAGAAGAAGCCGGCCGCTTCCGCGAAGAAGGGGGCTGCTGCGGAGAAGAAGCCGGCCGACGGAAGACCACCGCGGAGAAGTAGCCGCGCCCCCGCGCTCCTCGCCCCGCCCGCCCAGCGCTGCCTGCGCGTGTCGATCAGTACATGAGTGCTGTTCGAGCGGGTGCGGACAGCGCTCATGTACTGATCGACGGGCTTCCGGCGGTGTGCGCCCTGGGCTCGGGGTGGCCCGGCGAGCGCGCGCGGTGTGGGCGGGTCGAGCTGGGTGCGGGCAACCGGGCGGCTCCGGGCCGGTGGGGTCGCATGCGGCTCCCCCTGCCTCGCGGCGCTGCCCGACCGAGCGGGGAGGTGCGGCCGCGGCGCCGGTGCGGGTCAGCGGGACGCGAGGCGGGTCCGTTGGGCGAGCAGGGCACGGACCGTCCCGACGGTGCGACGGGCGTTGCGGGTGAGGCCGTCGGCGGTGATCCGCAGGGTCTGCCATCCCAGCGCCGCGGTGCGGGCGTCGCGGACGCGGTCGAGCGGGTCGTCGTGCTCCGCGCCGTCGTACTCGATCGCCAGCAGGGCGTCGGGGTAGGCCAGGTCGAACCGCACCCAGGGGCGGCCCCGGTCGTCGTACAGCGGGAACTGGACCTGCGGGACCGGGGAGCCCGGAGAGCACGAGCAGCAGCCGTAGCCGGGTCTCGGGCGGGGATTCCGCACGCGGGTCGGCGAGCGCGACGACCCGGTCCAGCCGGGCCGAGCCCCGCACATGCGGGTACAGCGACCGCAGGACCAGCAGGTCGGCGGGGTCGAAGCCGGGACACGGCGTCCGCATCCGGGACGGCTTCCGCTGCTCGGGTGCCGGTGTGCCCCGCAGCGGGACGAACACCGGCCGGTCCCGCCTCCGGGCGGCGAGCGCGTCGAGGGCGACGACGGCGTCGACGAGTTCGAGTCGCCGGCACAGCTCCCACGCCGTGGCGCGGGGCGAGGTGACCCGGACGCCGTCGCAGAGCCCGGTTCGAGCGGGACGCCCTGGTGGGCGAGCAGGTCCGGGCGGGCCGGATCCGCCGTGGCGCGACGAGCTCGGCCGGAGCACCCCACGGTCCGCAGGACGCGCCGAGGATCTCGGCCGCCGAGTAGGCCGACGCCGCCCCGAGCGGCCCGGCGTAGATCGACGCGGCCCGGGCCCGGAGCACCGGCGTCACGGGGACCGCGGCGGACGCGTACACGTCGGGGAACAGGCGCACGAACCGTGGCCCGCGCAGCCGCCCGGCGTGACGATCCCGCGCGCGACGGCGTCCGACCCCCGGAACGGCTCCTCCACCCGCGCACCCTGCACCTCGGCCCACGTCCGCCGGGCCGGAACCGGTGCGCCCGTTCGCGATCGCACACCCCGACGCCAGGAGGGCCCTCCCGGTCCCGGCGTCGATCAGTGCATCAGGGTTGTCGATCCGGGCCCGAACAGCACTCAGGTACTGATCGACGAGTGGCGCGGCACCGGGGATGCCGGAGGCGGGCGGAGCGGGACGGCGAGGCGGGTCAGGCCGGCGGGCGGCGGTAGTAGTCGGCCGACAGCAGGGCCCCGTCGTCGCCGAAGCCCAGGACCCAGGTGCTGGCCTTGTGCGAGGGCAGGTCGGGATCGGGGGACCTCCCCGCATCGGCCAGCAGGTGCCCGACGACGTCCGGGATCACCCCGCCCTGGCTGCACAGCAGCGTCACGCCGGGCTGGGCCGCGAGAGTGCGGAAACGGGCCAGGCCGTCGGCGGGCGAGACCCAGTAGCCGTGCTCGCCCAGCAGCGGCTCCACGTCCGGCTCGCCCGCACCGGACGCCCGTGCGTAGGGCTCGACCGTCTGGCCGCAGCGCAGCGGCGGGGCGGTCGCGAGCCGGTCCGGGCCGAAGCGGGCGAGGAAGTCCGCGAGCCGGTCGGCCTGGGTGAACCCGGTGCCGGAGAGGGGGCGCAGGTCGTCGTCGCCCTCCCAGGCGGTCCGGCTGCCCGCCTTGGCGTGCCGCACGAGCACCACCGTCGACGACGGCGGCCCCACCTGGTCGAGCCGGTCCAGCAGGTCGGCGTCGGCCGGGGCGGCTGAGCAGCGTGGGGCCTCGTCGCGGGGCAGCCACCGCAGCTCGTCGGTCTCGTCGGTGGCGGTGAAGCCGGGGTCGCGGACGACCTCGGCGGCCCAGTAGTGCACGACCTTGTGGCCCTTGCCGGGCACGTCGTACGCGGTGTGGCCGAGCCGCGCGCCGAGGCGGCACTCCAGTGCGCCTCTTCGACGGTCTCGCGCAGCGCGCGGTCGAGCGTCAGCGCCTCGCCCGGTCCTGGTGGCCCTTGGGCCAGGACCAGTCGTCGTAGCGGGGGCGGTGGACCAGGGCCACCTCGACGGTGCCGTCGTCCGCGCGGCGCCACGGCACCGTCCCGGCCGCGACGACGTCGGCGATCCCGCCGGGTCGACCTCGGCCCCGTCGGTCCGGAACTGCGCGAGAGCATCAGTCCCTCGCTCTTCCCTCGCCGGGAGTTCATCATCTCCACCTGGTGGTCGCGGACCCGGATGTTCTCCGATCCCGGCGCGGGGGACGGCGACCAGGTCCCGTCCGGGCCGAGCGTCCAGCAGCGCGTCGCCGGGTCCAGGCAGGAGTCGAACATCGCGCCGAGCTGGTCGGCGAGCTTCGGGTCGGCGACCCGCAGCATCACCTCGACCCGGTGGTCCAGGTTGCGGTGCATCATGTCCGCCGAGCCGATCCAGTACTCGTCGGCCGAGCCGAAGTGCAGCACCCGGGAGTGCTCCAGGAACGGCCCGAGGATCGACCGGACGTGATGTTCTCGCTGAGCCCCGGCCGCCCGGGGACGATCGCGCAGATGCCGCGCACCACGATGTCGACCGGCACGCCCGCCTGCGACGCCCGGTAGCAGGCGTCGATGGTCGCCTCGTCGACGAGCGAGTTCGCCTTGATCTGCACCCGCGCGCCGGCCTCGCCGGACAGGTGCGCCTCGATCTCGTCGTCGATGCGGCGGACGATGCCGCGGCGGATCCCGTACGGCGCCACGAGCAGGCTCCGGTAGGAGGTCTGCCGCGAGTAGCCGGTGAGGGAGTTGAACAGGTCGGTGAGGTCCGCGCCGATCGGCGGGTCGGCGGTGAGCACGCCGACGTCCTCGTAGAGCCGCGCGGTCTTCGGGTTGTAGTTGCCGGTGCCGATGTGGCAGTACCGACGGATCTCCGACCCCTCCTGGCGCACGACCAGGCAGGTCTTGCAGTGCGTCTTGAGCCCGACGAGGCCGTAGACGACGTGCACGCCGGCCTTCTCCAGCTCGCGCGCCCAGCGGATGTTGGCCTGCTCGTCGAACCGGGCCTTGATCTCACCAGGGCGACGACCTGCTTGCCCGCCTCGGCGGCGTCGATCAGCGCGTTGACGATCGGGGAGTCGCCGGAGGTGCGGTAGAGGGTCTGCTTGATCGCGAGCACGTTCGGGTCCGCGGCGGCCTGCTCGATGAAGCGCTGCACCGAGGTGGAGAACGAGTCGTAGGGGTGGTGCACGAGCACGTCGCCCTCGCGCAGCGTCGCGAACACGCTGCGGGGGGTCTCCCGCTCGGCGAACGCGGGGTGCGTCGCGGGGCGGAACGGCTCGTCCTTCAGGTCGGGGCGGTTGACCCCGTGCACCTGCCACAGGCTGGTGAGGTCGAGCAGCCCGGGGACGGTGACGACGTCGTTGGGATCGACGTCGAGCTCGCGCAGCAGCAGCTCCAGCACGTGCTCGGACATCGTGTCGAGCACCTCGAGGCGCACCGGCGGCCCGAACCGGCGCCGGGCGAGCTCGCGCTCCAGGGCCTGCAGGAGGTCCTCGTCGCGGTCCTCCTCGACCTCGAGGTCGGCGTTGCGGGTGACCCGGAACGGATGGACCTCGGTGACCTCCATGCCCGTGAACAGGTCACCGAGGTGCGCGGAGATCAGGTCCTCGATCGGCAGGAACGTGCACTGCCGGTTCCCGGCGCGGGTGTCGGTGTCCGGCGGGTCGACCGACACCAGCCGCGGCACGTTGTTGGGCACCTTCACCCGGGCGAAGCGTTCGGTCCGGCCCTCCGGGTCACGGACGGTCACCGCAAGGTTCAGCGACAGCCCGGAGATGTAGGGGAACGGGTGCGCCGGGTCGACCGCGAGCGGGGTGAGCACCGGGAACACCGTCTCGGTGAAGTAGTCCGACAGGCGCAGGCGCTCGGCGTCGGTCAGATCCTCCCAGCTGCGCAGGTGGATGCCGGCCGCGTCGAGCTCGGGGAGCAGCTCGTCCATGAACACCTCGGCGTGCGCCCGCGACAGCGCGCGGCTCCGCTCGGTGATCCGGGCCAGCTGCTGGCGCGGGGTGAGGCCGTCGGCGCTGCGCACGGACAGGCCGGTCTCGTCGCGGCGCTTCAGGCCCGCGACCCGGACCATGTAGAACTCGTCGAGGTTGGAGGCGAAGATCGCGAGGAACTTCGCGCGCTCCAGCAGCGGCTGGCTGGAGTCCTCGGCCAGGGCCAGCACGCGGGCGTTGAAGTCGAGCCAGGACAGTTCGCGGTTGAGGTAGCGGTCCTCGGGGAGCAGCTCGCCCATCGTCGACGCCGGGGTGGTCGCCCCCGCGGGCGGCGCGATCGGGGCCGCCCCTGGCTCGGCGACGGCGTGGCGGCCGGCGGGGCGGGCGGTGCCGCGGGACCCGCTGGCGCGTGCTGCTGGGCCGGGATCTCCGCGGACGGTGCCTGGTCGGCGACGCTGCGGCTCGCGGTGTGCAACCGCCGCGACGCCGGCCGCGGGGCACGGCGCGCGGCCGTCCGGGGACGGCCGCCCGGGTGCGCGGAGGTGCCGTTCCGTCCGTCCGGGGTCGCCGAGTCGTCGCTCACGTCACGATTGTTTCGTACCGCTCCGCAACCGTCCACGGGGACACGGCCCCGGCCGACGACGTCACGTACGTGGTGTGCCACACCGTCACGTGCGTGGTGTGCCACACCGTCGGGCGACGGCCTCCCCCGGCGGGTGACATCCGGGCGGGCGGGGTACGGCGGGGGGTCCGTGCCGGGCGTCGACCACGGCCCGGGTCCACGCCCCCACCCCGAGGGCGACGGCGTCGTCGAGGTCGGCGGCGGTGTCGACGTCGCGGCGCAGACCGGGACGGTCACCGGGCAGCGGACGGGCCCCGGAGGCACGGTGCCGGGCGGCCGACCCGCGGCCGAAGTGTGGGTCGAGGTCCTGCCCCGGGGCGACCAGCAGCAGCGTGGTGCCCTCGCCGGGGGCGTCGGGCTGGAAGGCGCGGGACGCGCCGCCGGCGAACAGCACGGCGGCCGCGGCGACGGCGGCGTCGAGCTCGGCCGGGCGCAGGGCGGGCAGGTCGGCCTGCAGCGCCCCCAGCGCGACGTGCGGGTCGCGCGAGCGCAGCAGCGCGGCACCGTGGCGCAGCGCGCCGTTGAGCCTGCGCCCGGGGTCGGTGACGACCTCGGCGCCGAGCGCGCCGACCTCCACCGCCACCGCCGGGTCCGAGGAGATCACCAGCACGTGCCGGACCGCCGTCGCGGCGACGGCGGCGGCCACCGTGTCGCGGGCCAGGGCCAGCGCGAGCCGCTGGTGCGCGCCGAGATCGCCGACCCCGCCATCGGCGGCGCCACGCAACCGGGTCTTCGCGCGGGGCAGCGGCTTCACCGGTACCACCAGGTCCACCCGCAGGGTCACAGCCCCAGTCTGGCACCCCGCGTGACACCGTGGGGCCTCTGTGGGGAGACTCCACGGATCAGATCCGGATCATCCCGATCCGCGACGACCCCACGACCCGCCGCAGCGGCGGGCAGGAGGAGGCCGCCGGTGGCACGCGAGAAGGGCGGATTCTGGGTCGGTCTCGCCGTCCCGTTCTTCTACTCGATCGGCTGGCTCACCGGCCGGCCGCGCTACCAGGGCCGCGAGCACCTCCCGGCCCGCGGCGGTGCGCTGCTGGTCGGCAACCACATCTCCCACCTGGACCCGATCCACACCGGCACCTACGTCCACAGCGCGGGCCGGGTGCCGCGGTTCCTGGCCAAGAGCAGCCTGTGGAACGTGCCGGTGCTCGGCGCGGTGCTGCGCGGCTCGGGCCAGATCCCGGTGTTCCGCGACTCCGCCGACGCCCAGCAGAGCCTCGCCGCTGGCACGCAGGCGCTCGCCGACGGCAAGATCGTCATCATCTACCCGGAGGGCACCATCACCCGGGACCCCGACGGGTGGCCGATGCGCTCGCGCACCGGCGTCGCGCGGATGGCGCTGGCCTCGGACGCGCCGGTCATCCCGATGGTGCACTGGGGGACCCGCGAGGTCCTGAACGGCTACGAGAAGAAGTTCCGCCCGCTGCCGCGCACCGACGTCGTGCTGCGCGCGGGGGACCCGGTGGACCTGAGCGCCTACCGCGGGCGCCCGCTGGACGCCCACGTCCTGCGCGAGGTCACCGACCTGATCATGGGGCGGGTGCGGGAGCTGCTCGCCGAGGTCCGCGACGAGGACGCGCCGGAGGAGTTCTACCGCCGACGCCCGGAGAGCGAGGCAGGCCGATGAGCGTCCCTGGGGTCCCGTCGTTCGGGGAGCGCCCGGTCAACGAGCCGGTGCACTCGATCCAGCGCGTCGCCGTGCTCGGCGCGGGCAGCTGGGGCACCGCGTTCGCGAAGGTCCTCGGCGACGCCGGCCGGGACGTGCGGCTGTGGGCCCGCCGCTGCGAGATCGCCGAGGCGATCAACGCCGACCGGCGCAACCCGGACTACCTGTCCGACGTCGCGCTGCCGGACACACTGCGCGCCACCCACGATGCCGCCGAGGCCCTCGACGGCGTCGACGCGGTGATCCTCGCGGTGCCGTCGCAGTCGCTGCGCGCCAACCTGGAGCAGTGGCGTGACCTGGTCCCGGCCGGGGTCACCCTGACCAGCCTGGCCAAGGGTGTCGAGCTGGGGACGCTCAAGCGGATGACCGAGGTCATCGACGACGTCACCGGTGTCGGCGCGGACCGGCTCGCCGTCGTGTCCGGGCCGAACCTGGCCGCGGAGATCGCGCACGAGCAGCCGACGGCCACCGTCATCGCCTGCTCCGACCACGAGCGCGCGGTGGCACTGCAGACCGCCTGCGCGACCGGCTACTTCCGCGCCTACACCAACACCGACGTCGTCGGGGCGGAGCTGGGCGGGGCGGGCAAGAACGTCATCGCGCTCGCCGTCGGCGTCGCCTCCGGGATGGGGCTGGGTGACAACTCGCGGGCGTCGCTGATCACCCGCGGGCTGGCCGAGATGTCGCGGCTCGGGATGGCGCTCGGCGCCTCGCCGCTGACCTTCGCCGGCCTGGCCGGCATGGGCGACCTGGTGGCGACGTGCAGCTCCCCGCTGTCGCGCAACCGGACCTTCGGCGAGCAGCTGGGGCGCGGCGCGAGCCTCGCCGAGGCGGAGAAGGCCAACCACGGCCAGGTCGCCGAGGGCGTGAAGTCCTGCCTGTCGATCTGCGAGCTCGGCGAGCGCGCCGGGGTCGAGCTGCCCATCGCCGACGCGGTCCGCCGGGTCTGCCACGAGGGCATGACCGCCCACCAGATGGCCAAGGAACTGATCTCCCGGGCCCCGAAACCGGAGTGAACCCCATGCTCGGAGACGGCACCCGCTGTGTGCACGGCGGGGAGCAGCACGCCCACGCCGTGGGCGACCCGATCCATCGCGGACCGGTGCTGACCAGCACGTACCACCTCGGACGCCCGGAGGAGGCCGACCAGGGCGCGGACTTCTACGCTCGCGCGGACAACCCGACGTGGCGGGAGTTCGAGGCCGCCGTCGGCGAGCTCGACGGCGGGCCGTGCACGGTGTTCCCGTCCGGGATGGCCGCGGTCGCGGCGGTCCTGCGCGCCTTCACCGGCGCCGGGCGCGGCGTGCTGCTGCCCAGCGACGGCTACTACGTCGCACGCCTGCTCGCCGACGAGGAGCTCGCCCCGCTCGGGGTGCCGGTCGCCTACTGCGCGACCGCGGGCGACTGGGCGTCGGCGATCGCCCGGCACCGGCCCGCGCTGGTGATGCTGGAGACGCCGTCGAACCCCGGCCTGGAGGTCTGCGACGTCGCCGCGGTCGCCGCCGCTGCGCACGCGGCCGGTGCGGTCGTCGCCGTCGACAACACCACGTGCACCCCGCTCGGGCAGCAGCCGCTCGCGCTGGGGGCCGACCTGGTCGTCGCCAGCGACACCAAGGCGCTGTCCGGGCACGGGGACCTGCTGCTCGGGCACGTCTCCGCCGCCGACCCGGTGCACCACGAGCGGGTCCGCGCCTTCCGCACCCGCGGCGGCGCGATCGCCGGGCCGATGGAGACCTGGCTGGCGCTGCGCGGGCTCGGCACCCTGGACCTGCGGCTGGGTCGGCAGGCCAAGAACGCCCGCGCGCTCGCCGTCGCGCTGCGGGAGACCCCCGGCGTGCGGGACGTCCGCTGGCCCGGGCTGGCCGACGACCCGTCGCACCTGCTCGCTCGGACCCAGATGCGGCGCTGGAACGGCATCCTGCGGTTCACCCTGGCCGACACCCACGCCGTCTCGGACTTCCTGGCCGCCGCGACGCTGGTCGACTCGGCGACGAGCTTCGGCGGACTGCGCACGGCCGCGGACCGGCGGGCCCGGTGGGGCGACGCGGTGCCGGACGGCCTGGTGCGGCTGTCCTGCGGGGTGGAGGACACCGACGACCTCCTCGCGGACGTGATCGGCGCCCTCGGGGGGTAACGGCGGGCAGGTCCGGCACGAGCGCAGCGGTGCACGATCCGCCGCGAGACGAGGTGCCGTCCATGACCACCGACCGCGCCGACCACGCCGGTCACACCGACTACGCCGACCATGCCGAGCGCACGTCCGGCACCGGGTCGGCCGGTGCCGCCGCCTGCCCGGCCTGCGGCGCCCCGGGCCGGCTGCTCCGCCACGTCGTCCAGGAGCGGTACCGGCTGCTGCGCTGCACCGGCTGCGGCACCGAGTTCCTGCGCGACCCGGTCCCCGGCGGCTCGACGGCGGGGGAGTACTGGGAGGACTACAAGTTCGACGTCTACGCGGGCGACGCCGTCCGGGTGGGCTACGAGCAGCGCTACGCCGCCGTGTTCGACCGGCTGGAGGACCGGGCCGGCCGGTGCGGGCGGGTGCTCGACGTGGGCTGCGGGATCGGGAACTTCCTGGCGTGGGCGAGGGACCGCGGGCTGGACGCTGTCGGGTCCGACGTCGACGAGCGCGCGCTGGCCGGCGCGGCCGCCCGCGGGCTGACGGTGTTCACCCCCGAGCAGCTCGCCGCGCAGGACACCGAGGTCGACGTCGTCACCCTCTGGGACGTGATCGAGCACGTCGCCGACCCTGGCCCGTTCCTCACCGACGCGCTGTCCCGGCTGCGTCCCGGCGGCTGGGTGCTGCTGGAGACCCCGGACGCCGCGTTCCCGGTGCGGCCGCTGGTGCGTGCGCTGCACCGCGCCACCGGTGGGCGGGTCGACCTGGCCAAGAACATGTACTACTGGGAACACAAGATCTACTTCACCGAGCGGGGCCTGGAACGGGTCCTCGCGCCGCACGGGGTGACCGTCGTCGAGGTGCACCGGATGACCTCGCCGGTGGCGAAGATGCAGGCCACCTTCGACCACGGGGCCGAGGGCTCCGGCCCGGTGGACCGGCTGCTCGCGCGCGGCTGGCCCGCGGCGGAGGCGCTGTTCCGGCGGATGGGCCGGGGCAACAAGCTCGTCGTGCTGGCCCGCCGGACCGGGTGAGCGCGCTCAGCGCGCGGCGTCGGTGACCCGCACCGGGACGACCGGCGCCGGGACCTCCCCGCCCCGGGAGCGGCGGTAGGCCCAGCGGGTCGCGCCCGGGGCGAGCAGCACCGCGGCGGCGACGGCGAGGGTCCGCGGGTCGGTCCGCTCCCGCAACGCCGCCCGGACCCGGGCGCGGGCGGTCGCGAGATCGCCCTCGAACAGCGCGACCCGGGCCCCGACGACACCGCGGCGGTGCCGGCTGCGGCGCAGCTCCCGCTCCAGGGCGGCGGCGACGGCCGGGTCGTCCGAGCGTGCGGCGGCCGCGCGGACCGCCCGTTCCCGGGCCTGTTCCACGGCCAGCACCGCGGGCCCGCCGCGGGACAGCGACTGCGGCGCCTGGGTGTAGCTCGCGAGCCGCTCGGGCAGCGTCACCATCCGGTGGCCCGCCGCGACGATCCGCAGGAACAGGTGCAGGTCCGCGACGGTCACCCCGGCGTCGTCGACGTGGCCGTGGGCGTCCCACACCTCCCGGCGCACCGCCCCGGTGTAGTACGGGCACGGCCCCTCGATGAGCTCGGGCAGGGTCAGCACGTGCTCCGGGTCCGGTGTCGGCGCCCCGGCGTTCTCCAGGTAGGAGGCGGGCAGCCGCGCCCCGGTGGCGGCGTCGGTGAACCAGGCGTCGCAGGTGACGGCGGCGAGGTCCGGACGGGAGTCGAGCACGTCGCCGAGCCGGGCGCAGAACTCGGGCAGCACCCGGTCGTCGGAGTTGAGCAGGGTGACGTACCGGCCCGAGGACTCGGCCGAGGCGCGGTTGATGCCGCCCGCGGCGCCCCGGTTGGGCTGGCGGACGAGCACGATCCGCGGGTCGTGCTCGGCGTGGGAACCGACGATCCGGGCCATCTCGTCCGACATCCCGTTGTCGACGACGACGAGCTCCCAGTCAGGATCGGTCTGGGCCTGCACCGACCCGATCATCCCCGACACCGCGTGCTCGGTGCGGTAGGCGGTCGACAGGAAGCTGAACCGCGGACGTGCCTGACGGTGGTGGCCCATTCTCGTCCGTTCTGTCGGGGTCGCTGGGATGACCGTCGTCCCGGAGTGGCACCCGCGTTACGCCGCAGTGTCGTCGATCTCCGCCACGAGCGGTAACGATCCCTGGTGAACGGCCGAATGCACCGCAGTACGGATCACGGCGGGCGGCGGGCGGAGGCGGGATGGTGCAGCAGACCGCACCGGCCGGGATAGTCCTGCGGGACACCGGCCCGCGGCCCGGCACCCCGCTGGTGCAGGAGATCGCCACCCGCACGCCACTGGCCCGGCTGCTGCAGGGGCTCGTGTTCCTGACCGTGGGCGTGGCCTCCTGCGAGGGCTACCTGCTCGACATCAACGACGTCGTCACCAAGCTCCCCGCGGCGACGCTCGTGCTCGTGTGGCTGGTGGCCCGGCTGCGCCCGTTCCGGCTGCCGCGCTTCCACCCGGTCCACGTGCCGCTCGCCGTGCTGGCCGTGGCCGTGCTCGCCTCGACCGCGGTGCACGCCGGCGACACCTTCACCATGAGCTACGCCCAGCGCTGGGTGTCGTTCCTGGTCACCGTGACGGTGCTGATCGACGTCTGCTCCCGCGAGGTCCCGGTGCGGGTGCCGGTGTGGGCCTCGGTCACCGGCGCGACCGTCGCCGCGAGCGGGGCCCTGTGGAGCTTCCTCATCGAGGGCTCGCCGCGGGCGACCGGGCCGCTGGAGGACCCCAACGACCTGGCCTACGTGCTGGTCTCGGCGGTGCCGCTGCTGCTCGCGCTGTGGCTGCGCCGTCCGCGCCGGGACGGGCCTGAGCGCGCACCCCGGGCCGCGCAGGTGCTGGTCGGGGTGCTGCTGGTGCTGCTCGTGCTGGGGGCGGCGGTGACCGTGTCCCGCGGCGGCATGATCGCGCTCGTCGTCGCCATGGTGTGGCTGACGGTGCGCGGGGCGATCGCGCCCCGGGTGCTCGCCGCGGCCGCCGTCGCCGTCGTGGTCGCGGGGGTCGGGCTGGTCGCCGGCTTCGGTGACGACGTCGGCCGCGCGCTCTCCCAGAAGGACCAGGTCGCCGCCTCCAACATCGACAGCCGGGCGCTGCGCTGGGAGGTGGCGGCCACACTGCTGCCCGAGCAACCGCTGCTCGGCGTCGGACCCGGCGGGTTCCGCTCGCACTACCTCGCGGCGTCCCACAACGCCGAGCTGGAGGAGCAGACCCCGGTCGCCCACAACATGTACGTCGAGGTCGCCGCCGAGCTCGGGGTGCTCGGTCTGGCCGGCTTCGTCGGGATGATCGCGGCGGCGCTGTGGTCGGCCGAGCGGGCGGTCCGGGCCGCCGGCCCCGGCCCCGGGCGGCTGCTGCCGCTGGCCGTGCAGACCGCGCTCATCGCGGTCTGCGTCGCCTCGACGTTCCTGTCCGAGCAGTACTACATGCCCCTGTGGGCACTGAGAGCGTGTTTGGAAATTCTAGTGGGTTGAGGGTGTCGTGTGTTTCTGCTGGCGGGTGGCGGGGTATCCACGGGCGATGCGGCGGGTGATGGTGTTGATCGCGGCCCAGCGGATCATGGCTTCGGATGTGGTGGGGTGGCGTTCGTAGTCTCGGGCCAGGCGTCGGTGTGCGGTGAGCCAGGCCAGGGTCCGTTCGACCACCCACCTTCGTGGGAGGACGGTGAATCCGCGCTGCTCGGGTGGCTTGCGGATGATCTCGATCGTTGTCTGCAGGATCGTGGCGGCCCAGTCGAGCAGTCGCCCGGCGAAGCCGGCGTCGGCGTAGACGAACCGCACCCTGGTGCGCAGGTAGAGGTTGAGCAGGATCGGCTTGGCGCCGTCGCGGTCCTGTACCGAGGCCGAGCACACCATCGTGGTCAGCAGCAGACCGAGGGTGTCGGTCACGATGAACCGTTTCCGTCCGCCTGTCTTCTTCCCGGCGTCGTAGCCGCGGGAGTCCTGGCCGACGGTGTCGGCGCCCTTGACCGACTGGGAATCGATGATCCCCGCACTCGGCTCCGGATCACGGCCCTCGGCGATACGTAACTGCCCCCGCACGACCGGGAGGATCTTCTCGGTGACCTTCTGCTGTTCCCACTGGTTGAAGTACCAGTAGACGGTCTGCCAGGGCGGGAAGTCCACCGGCAACGCCCGCCAGGCACACCCGGTCCGCACGACATACAAGATCGCGTCCAGCACGTCCCGACGAGCATGAGCAACAGGCCGCCCCCGCCGCGCGAGCGGCGGTAACAACGGCTCGATCACCACCCACTGGGCATCACTGGTGTCCGAGGGGTACCGGCGCGGTCGTTCCTGCATGCCGACCACGATGGAGCACCCCAGCCGTGTCGACCATCCCGACACACCCACCATTTCCAAACACGCTCTGACCGCCGCGGCCTGCGCCGTGGGCCTGCGCAGCGAGGGAGCGATCCGGTGAAGGTCCTGCAGGTCGTCAACGAGATGGGGACCGGGGGAGCGGAGCGCGTCGTCGCCGACCTCGCCCGGCACGGGACCGGCCTCGGCTGGGACACCGTGGTCCTGTCCTCGGGTGGGGTGCGGGCCGACGAGCTGGCCGCGCAGGGGTACCGCACCGAGACGATGCCGCTGGTACGCCGCACCCCGGTGGGGATCCTGCGCGGGGCCCTCGCCGTGGCCGCCGCCCTCCGGCGGCACCGCCCGGACGTCGTGCTCGCCCACAACGTGCTGGTCGGGCTGGTCTGCCGGCTCGCCGCGCACACCCGGCGCCGCCGACCGACGCTGGTGACGGTGTTCCACGGCGTCGCCGCCGACGACTACCCGGCCGCGGCCCGGCTGCTGTCGGGCGCCGCCGACGTCGTGGTCGCGGTGTCCGCGGCGGTCGCCGACCGGCTGCGTGCCGCGGGCCTGCACGACACCCGGATCGCTGTGCTGCGCAACGCCGTCACCCCGCCGGTGCTGCCCGCCCGGGCCGACGCCCGGCGTGCCCTCGGCCTGCCCGACGACGTCGGCGTCGCGCTGTGCGCGGCCCGGCTGGTCCCGCAGAAGCGCCACGACGTGCTGCTCGACGCCTGGCGCGCGGTGCCGGGCGGGCCGGTGCTGCTGCTCGCCGGGGACGGCCCGCTGCGCGCTGGGCTCGAGGAACGCGTCGCGGACCTGGGTGACCGGGTGCGGTTCCTCGGCGCCCGCGACGACATGCCCACCCTGCTCGCCGCCGCCGACGTCGCCGTGCTGACCAGCGACTGGGAGGGCCTGCCGATGGCCGTCCTGGAGGCGATGGCCGCCGGGCTCCCGGTGGTCGCCACCGACGTCGACGGGGTCCGCGAGGCGCTCGGCCCGCGCGCCGACGCACCCGCGGCGGGGCTGCTCGTACCGCCGGGCGACCCGGCCGCGGTCGCCGCCGCGCTGAACGGGCTGGCCGACCCGCGCCGCCGCGGGGCACCGGCCGCGGCCGGGCGGGCCCGGGTGGCTGCCGAGCACGACCCGGTCGCGCTGGCCGCCGACTACGACGCGCTGCTCCACGACGCCCGTGCCGCGGGCGCCGGCGGGCCCGGCCGGTTCTGGCTGGCCGGCGTGGCCGCCCTGGCCGGGCTCGCGACGACGGCCGCGGTGCTGCTGGCCGTCGCGCTCGGACCGATCACCGAGCAGGCCAGCGTCACGCTGGTGGCCCGCCCGGACGTCGGAGCGACCGTCTCGCTGGACCCGGCCCGCCCCGTGGTCTCGACCAGCTACGGCGAGGTCGTCTCGCTGGCCCTGCCCGCGTTGCCCGAGATCGTGACCGGGCCGTCGCTGCTGGGCCGGGCGGCCGCGGCGGTGCCCGGCGGTCCCGACCCCGAGCAGCTGCGCCGCGCCGTGTCGGTCGAGCTGGTCCCGGCGTCGGGGCTGGCGCGGATCTCGGTGCGCGACCCCGACCCGGGCCGTGCGGAGGCGCTGGCCGAGGCCGTCGTCGACCAGGTCGTGGCGGCCGACGTCCTCGACCCGGCCGGGCGGCTGGTGCCGGTCGACACCCGGGCCGCGGTCACCCCGGTCGCCACCTCGACGACGCTGGCCGCGGCGCTCGCGCTGCTCGCGGGGATCGTCGTCGCCGTCGTGACGGGTGCGGCGCTGCTGCCCCGCCGACGTGCCACCCCGAACTCGGGACTGCTGCGCGCCGTCGCCGCGTCGGGCCGCGGCCCGGTCGCGGTGCTGGATGCGGCGGACCCGGTGCTCGTCGACCGGATCCGGCTGCTGGCGGGGCCGGACCGCACCCGGGTGGTGCCGGCCGGTCCCGGCCTGGAGACCGACGCCCGGCGGATCACCGAGGCACTCGCGCTGCGCGACGGTCCGGTGGCCGGCCCGGCGCGGCCCGGCGCGGTCGTCGCGCTCGCGGACCCGCGGCGCACCCGCACCGAGGACCTCACCGGCGTCCTCACGGCCGTCCCGGAGCGGGAGCGGGTGCTGGCGGTCGTCCTGACCTGACCTGACCTGGTCCGGTCCGGTCCGGTCCGACGAACGGTCGCGCGGACCCGGAGGGCCGTCGTGCGGCACCGGCGGGCGGGTGGGCGGTCCCGGGGCGCCCGCGCCGCGCGGTCACCTCCCCGAGGGCGCGTTATCACCCTCGCGTAACCGGGCTTCCGTATGGTCGACTACATCACGGACCTCGTGCGTTCCGGAGGTGGTCGCGTGCCGTACCGACAACCCGTCCCCAGTGGTGCCGAGATGATCGTCCCTGGCGACCTGAGAGCGGTCGACCCGCTCCCCGACGATCCCGTCCCGGCACCGGGGACCGAGCCGTCGACCACGGCTCGCATCCCGGCGGGGTCCCGGGTCCTGCTCCTCAACGCCAGCTTCGAACCGCTGGCCGTCGTCACGTCGAAACGTGCGATCTGCCTGCTGCTCTCCGGCAAGGCCGAGTGCCTCCAGGAGGCGCTCGAGGGGGCGGAGTTCCGCTCCGAGTCCCTCTCGCTCCCCGCCCCGTCGGTACTGCGCCTGTCGCGCTACGTCCGGGTGCCCTACCGCCGCGTCGTCCCCATGACCCGGGCCGGTGTGCTGCGTCGCGACGCCCGCCGCTGCGCCTACTGCGGCAAACGTGCCGACACGATCGACCACGTCGTCCCGCGCAGCCGCGGCGGGGCGCACAGCTGGGAGAACTGCGTCGCCGCCTGCAAGGCCTGCAACTCCCGCAAGGCCGACCGGCTGATCGAGGAGATCGGCTGGACGCTGCGCACCACTCCGGCACCGCCGGCCCGCAACGGGGCCGGGGTCCTGGTGCTCGCGGTGGAGCCGCTGTCGGCCTGGGAACCGTGGTTGACCGCCGCCGCGTGAGCCGCTCGTCCACGGTCGGGCACGCAGAGTGATGAACTTGGCCACTATGCCCTGATCGTGGGTAGTCGCGCCGGCGAGATCGTTGCATTCAGTAATGCGACGGGCTCGGCGACCGAGCCGGACACGGGGCGGGGGGAGAGCGGGATGCACGGGCGGAGCGGACGTGAACGGGCCGCCGTCCTCGTGGGCACGATCCTGCTCGCGATGTCGGTCGGACTGGCGTTCGCGCCGGTCGCGGGCGCGGCGCAGCCGACAGGGCAGCTGCGACTCGGCCACCTGTCGCCGGGGACCGGCGCCGTCGTCGCGACGATCTCCGGCCCCGAGGGCGCGGGCTCGACCGAGCAGGTCGTCGCCCGGGACGCCGCGTACGGCGACGTCACCGGCTACCTGCGGCTCGTCCCGGGGCGTTACACGGTGACCATGCGCCCGGTCGGGAGTGACCCGGCGGGGCCGGCACCGCTGTCGGCGGGGCTGCAGATCGCACCCGGCACCACGCAGTCGCTGTTCTTCTTCGACACCGGCTCCGGCCAGGTCCGCGGTGACCTCGTCCCCGACGACCTGACCGCGCCCGCCGCCGGCTCCGGCCGGGTCCGGATCGTCCAGGGTGTCCGGACGCCCACCCCGCTGCAGGCCCTCGCGGTCGGCGGCCCCCGGCTGGCGACCGACCTCGCCTACGGCGCCGTCACCGACTACGCGACCGTCGCGGCCCGCACCTGGGACGTGCGCCTGTCCTCCGGCGCCGCGACCGAGGCCGCACAGCTCCCGGTCGGCGCCGGGTCGGTCACCACGGTCGTCGTGACCGGTGGCCCCGGCGGGGCGCTCACGGCGCACCCGATCACCGACACCCCCGGCCTGCCGGTCGGCCCCGCGCCCGCCGCCGCTCACGGCGGCGCCCCGCCGCCCCGCGGCGGCGTCCCCGCCGGTGCCGGCGGCACGGCGGACGACGACGGCCCTGGCGTGCTGCCGCTGGTGCTGTGCCTGCTCGCGGCGCCCGTCCTCGTCTACGGGACCTCGGTGCTCCGCGCCGCCCGCCGCAGGGGCTGAACGGTGGCCGGGTCGCGGACCGAGAGCAGCAGCACAGAGGGCACCCGCACCGAGGGCACCCGTCCCGACGGAACCCCCGACCCGACGTGGCTCGACGCGACCGGCCTGCCCTGGCGGGCGCCGCTGCGCGCGCCGACCGCCCCCGCCTGGACCCCGCCGCTGCGGACCCCGCCCGGGCCGGTCCGGCGGCTGCGGGCGGCGGCGTCCGGGGTGGGCGTGTCCGCGCGCGCCGGGGTCGCCCGAACCCCGGGCGGGCCCGCGGCCCGGGCCGCCGTCGCCGCCGCGGTGCTCGCGCTGCCGCTGGTCCCGGTGCTGACCCCGGCGGCGGAGCCGGGGCCGTCGTCGCCGCCGGTGGTCACCGCCGCCTCGGTCACCGGGCCGTCCGCCCCGGAGGCGACCCGCGCCGCCACCGTCGCGACGACCGGAGCCCGGGCCGCGCGTCCGGTGGCGCCGCCGTCCGGGCTGGTGGTCCCCGCGATCGGACTGACCGCCGGCGCACCGGAACAGCTGGTCGTCGGCCCGGACGGGACGCTCGGCGCCCCGGTCGACTTCGGCCGGATCGGCTGGTGGGCCGCCGGTCCCCGGCCCGGCCAGGCCGGGCCCGCGGTGATCGTCGGGCACGTCGACTCGGTCGCCGGGCCCGCGGTGTTCTGGCGGCTGCGCGACATCCCGGTCGGCGCGCAGATCGTCGTCCCGCGCACCGACGGCAGGCGGACCACCTTCACCGTCGACCGGGTCGCGACCTACCCGAAGGACGCCTTCCCCGCCGCCGAGGTCTACGGCGGCACCGCGAACGCCCAGCTCCGGCTGATCACCTGCGGCGGGTCGTTCGACCGTGCCGTCCGCTCCTACACCGACAACGTCGTCGTGTTCGCGTCCGTCCACTGAACCTCCATGCCGCCACGCCGCCACCGACCGCACCCCGCGGAGCCCCGATGAGCCGCCCCCTACGCGTCCTGCACGTCAGCCAGCCCGTCGACGGCGGGGTGGCCGCCGTCGTGCGCACGCTGTGTGCCGACCAGCACGACCGCGGCTGGGACGCCAGCCTCGCCTGCCCCGACGGTCCGCTCGCCGACGCCGCCCGCGGTGCCGGTGTGCCGGTACGGACCTGGCAGGCGACCCGTTCGCCCGGCCGGTCGGTCCTCGCGGAGGTCCGCGCGCTCGCCCGGATCGTGGCCCGCACCGCACCGGACGTCGTGCACCTGCACTCGTCGAAGGCCGGGCTGGCCGGGCGGCTCGCCGTCCGCGGTCGGGTCCCGACGATCGTCCAGCCGCACGCCTGGTCCTTCGACGCCGTCGCCGGGCCCCTCGCCCGCGCCGCCCGGACCTGGGAACGGGTCGGCGCCCGCTGGACCTCCCTGCTGCTGTGCGTCTCCGCCGACGAGCTCGCCACCGGCCGCGCGGCGGGGATCGGCGGTGCCGCGGTCGTCGTCCCGAACGGGGTCGACCTCGACCGGTTCACCCCGGGCGGGCCGGACGACGCCCGCTCCGTGCTCGGCCTCGGACCGGGGCCCTGGGCGCTGTGCCTGGGCCGGGTCACCGAGCAGAAGGGCCAGGACCTGCTGCTCGACGCCTGGCCGTCGGTCCGTGCCCGGGTTCCCGGTGCGCGGCTGCTGGTCGTCGGCGACGGACCGGACGCCGACGCGCTGCGGGCACGCTGCGCGGCCGACCCGGTGCTGCGGGACTCGGTGCTGCTGCACCCGCCGACGACCGACCCCGCGCCGTACCACCGGGCCGCGGACGTCGTGGTGCTGCCGTCGCGGTGGGAGGGCATGCCGCTGGTGGCGCTGGAGGCGATGGCCAGCGCCCGACCGGTCGTCGGCTTCGCGGTGACCGGGATGGCCGAGGCGGTCGGACCGGCCGGGCGGACCGTCCCGCCCGGCGACGTGCCCGCGCTCGCCGACGCGATCGCCCTGCGGCTCGCCGCGCCCGGCCTGGCCGCCGGGGAGGGCCGGGCGGCCCGCGCCCGGGCCGAGGAGCTGTTCGACCGGAGCCGGATGACGGCCCGGATCGTCGGAATCGTCGCCGAGCTGGCCGCTGGCGAGTGGCCCACGTCATCCCCGCCGGAGACGGCTCCGGGAAACGGATCGACGGCGGGGAGCGAGTCAGGAGTAACCGGGTGATCGACAGGACCGCTCGGTGGGGGAGGAACGCGGTGAGCAGGTCGAACGGTGTGGTGCGCGATCGGTACGCCCCGGGCACGACGCCCGTGGACCCCGCCCCGCCGCCGCCCACCCGCACGGCCACGGCCGCCGGGCCCCGCCGCCCGGGACTGCGCGTCGCCGCGGTCGCGGTGCTCGTGGGCCTGCTGGTGGCTGCGCTCGTCGCGGGGGTGTTCGCGGCGCTGCCCGGCCGCTGGGAGGGTCGGGTGGGGTTGCTCGCCCTGCCCTCGGGCTCCACCGGTTCCGCGCTGATCAGCGAGTCCGGGGTGTCCACCAGCTACGGCGAGGTCGTCACCCTGGCGATGCCCTCGATCGCGGACCTGGTGACCTCCCCGTCGACCCTCGACGCCGTCGCCGCCGCGGTGCCCGGGGGCCCGGCCCCCACCGAGTTGGCCGACGACGTGTCGGTGGAGCTGCTCGCCGGCTCCGGGGTGGCCCGGGTGTCGGTCTCGGCGGGGTCCCCGGAGCTCGCCGCGCGCCTGGCCGAGGCCTTCGCCGGACGCGTCGCCGCCGCCGACCTCCTCGCCCCGGCCGGGACGTTGCGGGTCCTCGACCGGCAGGCCACCCTGCTGGAGAAGGGCCCGGACCTCACCCTCGGCGTCGGGCTGGGCCTGATCGCCGGGACGCTCGCCGGGCTGGGCACCGCCGTGGTGCTGGTCGGCCGGATGCGTGCCCGCCGCGGGGACGTGCGCCGCTCGGTGCTCTCGACGCTGGTCGCGGCCGGGCACGGGATCGTCCCGGTGCTGAGCGCCCGCGACCCCGACGCCGGCGAGCGCCTGCTCGTGCTGGCCCGCGCCGCGGGCGGCCCGGTCCAGGTCGCTGCCGGGTCGCCCGGCGTCGCCGACGCGGTGCTCGGTCTGCAGGCCGACCTGGCCCGGGAACCCGGCGGCCGTGCGGGCGGGCAGGCCGACGAGTCGCTCGTGCTCGTCGTCGACCGGGCCGCCGACGGGGCCGACCTGGACGCGGTGGTCCGCTCGCTGCGCCCGGGCACCCGGGTGCTCGCCGCCGTCGTGTCCTGAGATGACCGTGACCCCGACCGGGGCCGACACCGGTTCCGCCTCCGGTCTCGCCCGCAGCGCCACCCGCGGGACCCTGTGGCTCGGCCTGGTCAACCTGCTGGCCAAGGGCAGCCAGATCGTCCTGATGGTCGTGCTCGCCGCGTTCCTCACCGAGTCCGAGCTCGGCCTGGTCACCGTCGCCGTGGCGCTGATCGGCGTCGGGCAGGTCGTGCAGTCGATGGGCGTCTTCGACATCGTCGCCCGCACCGACCGCGACCCCGGCACGATGGCCGGCGTCCTCATGACGATCTCGGTCGGCATCGGGGTGCTGCTGGCGCTGGCCGGGCTGCTCGGCGCCGCCCCGATCGCGGCGGCGATGGGCGCGCCGCACGCCGAACCGCTCGTGCGGATCGCGGCGCTGTCGCTGCCGTTCACCGCGGCCGGCGGCGTGCAGATGGGGCTCATGCACCGGAGCCTGCAGTTCCGCCGCCGGATGGTCCCCGACGTCGGGTCCGCGCTGGTCTCCTCGGTGCTCGCGGTCTCGCTCGCGGCGGGCGGGTTCGGCGCGCTGTCGCTGCCGGTCGGTCTGCTCGCCGGTGCGGTCGCGCTGCCGCTGCTCGGGATCGCCGCCGGGGTGCGGATCCGCCCCGGCTGGGACACTGCGGCCGCCGCCGAGGCGCTGCGCTGGACCCGGGTCGTCGGCCCGGGCGCGGTCGTCGCGGTGCTGCTGGTGAACGTCGACTACCTCGCCGTGTCCCGCACGCTCGGCCCGCACGCGGTCGGCGTGTACTCGCTGGGCTTCCGGATCGCCTGGGCGCCGTACGTGATGGTGTCGCTGGTGCTGGGTGCGGTGTCGTTCCCGGTGTACGCCCGGCTGCGCCGTGAGCGCCGGGACCTGCGGCCCGCGGTCACCCGGTTCGTCCGGGCGCTGCTCGTGCTCGCCGGGGTGCCCTACGTGGCCTTCGCCCTGCTCGCCGAACGGATCGTCGTGCTCGACGGCCGCTGGGCCCCGGCGGCCCCGGTGCTCGTCGTGCTCTGCGGGTACGGCATCGGTTTCGGCCTGCAGTACATGCTGCAGGAGGTCGTGCGGGCCGTGGACCGGCCGGGTGCCTACCTGCTGCTGCAGCTCGCGCACCTGGCGCTGCTGGTCGCCGGGCTGGCGCTGCTGGTCCCCCACGGCGTCGTCGCGACGGCCTGGGCGCAGCTCGTCGCGGTGTGGCTGGTGGTCCCGCCCGCGCTGCTCGTGCTGTACCGGGCCGGTGGCCTCCCCCGGCCGTGGCCCGTGCTGCGGACCGTGGGCGGGCTGGCCGCGGCGCTCGCCGCGGGCGAGCTCGCCGACCTCGCCGTCCGCGCCGCGGGGGCCGACGACCCGGCCTCGGTGCCCGCGTTGCTGGCGGCCGGCACCGTCGTCGTCGTGACGGTGGCCGCCGTCGCCGCGCTGACCAACCTCGACCTGCTGCGCGACCTGCGCGGTGGACTTCGCGACGCCCCGGACGACGGGGCCCGCCCGACCGACCCGGAGGTGGGGACATGCTCGCACCCGCAGAGCGGCTGAGCGCGTTCGTCGAGTGGCCCGACGAGCCGCTCCACGTCGGCGGCACCCCGGTGTACGTCGACTTCGCCACCAGCGTCCTCGACCGGGACCGGCTGCTCGCCGGCGGCGCCGCCAGCGAGATCGACCGGGGGCACGGCGCGCTCGCCGCGCTGCGCCGGAACCTGCGCCGGATCACCAACCCCGACAGCGGCACCCGTCGCAACCTCGACGTGTTCCTCGACCGGCTCCGCGCCCGGCACCCCCGCCCGACGGTGCTCGTCGTCGGGGGCGGGGAGATCGGCAACGGCGCGGACCGGCTCTACTCCGACGCGGGCGTCGAGGTCCTCGCCTTCGACATCTACGCGAGCCCGCACGTGCAGTTCGTCGCCGACGGGCACCGCATCCCGTTCGCCGCCGGAGTCGTGCACGGCGTGGTGGTGCAGGCCGTGCTGGAGCACGTGCTCGATCCGGCGACGGTCGTCGCCGAGATCCACCGCGTGCTCGTCCCTGGCGGTCTCGTCTACGCCGAGACGCCGTTCCTGCAGCAGGTCCACGAGGGCCCCTACGACTTCACCCGGTTCACCGAGTCCGGCCACCGCTGGCTGTTCCGTGACTTCGACCGCGTCGGGTCCGGGGTGGTCGGCGGGCCCGGCGTGCAGCTGATCTGGACG
Organism: Pseudonocardia sp. ICBG601; assembly: GCF_020496245.1. Lineage (NCBI taxonomy): Bacteria > Bacillati > Actinomycetota > Actinomycetes > Pseudonocardiales > Pseudonocardiaceae > Pseudonocardia > Pseudonocardia sp. ICBG601. The sequence continues at coordinate 57,959 of NZ_JAHLJA010000274.1, forward strand.
ATCGGCGCCGTCGTGACCGGCCTGACCCGCTCCCGCGCCGCCGGGCGGGCGGTGCGGCTGGCCCTGTTCTGGCTGCGCCTGCTGGACCGGGTCATCCCGGAGCCCTTCCAGTCCGACGGCGCCAGCGGCGTGTGGTTCCTGGGGGCGCGCTCGGACACCCCGCTGCCCGCGTCGGCGATGCCCGGCGAGTACCGGGGCGCCCAGTGAGCCCCGCGGGGCCGCCGCGGGTCGCGTTCGTCCTCACCCAGGACCGGGGCGGCCCGGTCGAGGTGTGCCTGACGCTGGCCCGGGAGCTCCACCGCACCGGTGCCGCCACGGTCCGGGTGTTCGGCCCGCTGCCCGCCCGGGGCTCCGGCGTGCCGGCCGAGGTGTTCACCGAGTCCGGGGTGGGGGACAAGACCGACGTCGCCGCGGCCCGTGCGCTGCTCGCCCGGATCGACGACTGGGGTCCGGACCTGGTGCACGCCCACGACCGCCGCGCCGGCCTCGTCCTCGCGACGACGGCGTGGCGCCGCCGCCGCCCGTGGCTGCTGCAGACCTACCACGGGGTCCCCGAGGACGTCGGCGAGGCGTGGTTCCGCGGCACCGCCGCAGCGCCCGCCCCGTCGCGCTACACCCGCGCGACACTCGCCGCGGACGCCGTCGTCGGGCGGGTGCTGGACCGCACCGTGGTCTGCGCCGAACCGATGCGCCAGTTCCTGTCCGGGCGGCTGCGGGTGCCCGCGCGCCGCCTCGTGCACATCGACAACGGCCTGGACCTCGGCCCGCCCCATCCGCCCGCCGGGCCGGTGCGTCACCTCCTCACGGCCGGGCTCCTGCTGCCCCGCAAGGGGATCACCGACCTGATCGACGCGATGGAGCGGCCAGGGGTGTTCCCCGCCGACGCGACGCTGACCGTCGTCGGCGACGGCCCCGAGCGCGCCGCGATCGAGGCCCGCGCGGCCGCCTCGGGCGGCCGGATCCGGCTCCTCGGGTTCCGCACCGACGTGCCGGAGCTGATGCGTGCCGCGGACGCCGTCGTCGTGCCGTCGCGGATGGAGCAGCAGCCGCTGGTCGTGATCGAGGCGATGGCCGCGGGCAAGCCGGTGCTCGCCACCGACACCGGCGACACCACGACGATGCTCGCCGCCCCCGGCGCCGCCCGCTTCACCGCCGCCCCGGGCGACCCGGAGTCACTGGCGACGGCGTTGCGCGCGCTGTTCGCCGACCCCGACCCGGGCCTGACCGGGAAGCTGCTCGCCGCCCGGGCCGCCGAGCGGTACTCGGCGGCGGCGTCGGCCCGGTCGCACCTGGCGCTCTACCGCTCGCTGCTCGGCTGACCGGGGTGGGCGGGTCAGCGTCGCACCAGGATCGTCGCGTCAGCGGATCCGATGCTCACCGTGTCCCCGATCCGGCCCCCGTCGACGGTCCGCAGCCCGCCCGGGGCCGCCACCTCGGCGTCGTCGGGGGTGGGGTTGAGCGCCACCCAGCCGCCGGCGAAACCGCGGGTCCACACACCGGTGCGTCCGTCGCGGACCGCGGGTCCGGTCGCCGCGCCCAGGCCGAGCGACCGGTAGCCGGACCACTCGGGCAGGGAGTAGTCCCGGGTGGTCGACGGCGTCCAGCAGGAGCGCGACGGCCCGCCGAGCAGCGCGGCCCCGGCGAACCCGGCCCGCTCGGCCGCGCCGGGCCGCGCCTCGGGCCGCCCGGCGGTCGCGGTGACCAGCAGCGTCAGGTCCTGCGGCGGGGCGGCGAGCATCTCCGCCCACTGGTGGCCCTGCCAGGTGGTGAGGGCGCCGTCCTCGCCGTACTGGGCGAAGTTCTCCTCCATCGCCCCGCCGAAGCGCGCGTGCCGGGTCCAGCGGCCGGGGAACAGCCGCGCCTCGGACAGGTTCGGCACGAGCACCTTGCCCCGCTCGCCGAGCGCGGTCCCGGCGCGGGTCACCAGCGCGTCGAGGCCGTCGCGCAGCAGAGTGTCGGTGCCGTTGCGGTCGGGGGTCCCGGCGACCACGGCGTCGGAGTAGAAGCGCAGCGAGGACATGTCGTTGTCGGCGAACACCCCGTCCCAGCCGTCGCGGACGGTCTCGGCGACGATGCGCTCGGTCCAGGCCCGCTGGTAGGCCTCGTCCCACACCGCCATCTGCCAGTGCTGCGGGTAGGGCGCCCACTCGATGCGCCGGCCCGCGGTGTCGGTGGCGAACCAGGCCGGGTCGGCGGTGGCGCCGTCGACGCCGGTCGGCAGGAGCCCGCCGTGCAGCCCGACCTCGGCGTAGCCGCGGGTCGAGGACAGGTCCTTGTAGACGAGCAGGACGATCCCCGGATCCTGGGCGCGCAGCCGTCGCGCGACGTCGGTGTCCCAGGCGTTGAGGACGACGACGCCGTAGCGCCCGGCCGCGTAGCGGACCTGCTCGTCGGTCGGGGTGCCACCGGTGGCGAGCCACAGCCCGCACACCGCGGGGGCGCTCGTGGGCTCGGTCCCCGACGGTGCCGGGGGAGCGGCCGCGGCGGCACAGCCGGCGAGCACCGTCACGACCAGCACGAGCGTGACGAGGACGCGGCGGTGACACACACCTCCGATCATGCCAAGATCCCGGACCCGGGGCGTGGGGGACGGAAGGGACCGTGATGACGGAACAGGCGGTCGTGACGGGCGCGTCGAGCGGGATCGGCGCCGCGTTCGCCCGGGAGCTGGGCCGCCGCGGGGTCCCGGTACTGCTGGTGGGGCGCGACGCGGAGCGGCTCGGCGACGTCGCCGCCGGGGTGCCGCGGTCCCGGACACTCGTCGCCGACCTGGGGACCGACGCCGGTCTGGTCGCCACCGAGCAGGCGATCGCCGAGGCCCCGGTCGGGCTGCTGGTGAACAACGCCGGGACGGCCGGGCCGGGCACGCTGTCCGAGCACACCGACCACGACATCGACGCCCAGGTCGCGCTGAACCTCACCGCCGTGGCGCGGCTGTCGCGGGCCGCGCTGCCCTCGATGCTGCGCCGCGGCCGGGGCGGGATCGTCATGGTGTCCAGTTCGGCGGCGGTGCACCCCACGGCGGGCACCCCCGTCTACTCGGCGACGAAGGCGGCGGTCGAGGCGCTCGCCGGCGCGCTGCGCCACGAGGCGGCGCCACACGGGGTGCGGGTGACCGTGGTGCGCCCGGGGTTCACCCGGCCCCCGTTCCACGAGCGGCACGGCGAGGACGTGTCCTGGGTCCCGGCGTGGCGGTGGGCAACCCCAGAACAGGTGGCGTCGGCCGCGCTGGACGCGCAGCGGCGGGACACCGCGGTGGTGGAGGTGCCCGACACCCGGCTGCGGGACGCCGCGGGTCGCGTCCTGGGCCCGGTGGTGCGGATGCTCGGCCGTCGCGATCGTCACTGACGGTCATCGTTCGGTTGCGCAACGCGCGAGTTCGTGCTGTTCGGCGCCGCACGGGCCGTCGTCGCCGCGACACCCCGTAACGTTGATCAGTGGTGACGCGACCTCGCCCGCGGTGCGGCCGACCGGGCCGCCGGCGGTGGAGGAACCACTGATGGACGTCGAGACGACCGCGATCGAGGGCGTGCTGCTCTTCCGGCCGCGCCCCTTCCGCGACGACCGGGGCTTCTTCTCCCGCACCTACGACGACGCCGTGGCGCGACAGTGGGGCATCACCCGCGCCGACTACGTCCAGGACAGCCAGTCCCGCTCCGGGCACGGCGTGCTCCGCGGGCTGCACGGCCGCAACCACGGGGGCGAGGGCAAGATCATCCGGGTGGCGCACGGCGCGGCGCACCTGGTCGTCGTCGACGGACGACTGGAGTCGCCGACGCTGGGCCGTCACGTCGCCGTCCGGCTCGACGACCGCGACCTGGTCTCGATCCGGGTGCCGCGCCGGATGCTCGTCGGGTTCCAGGTGGTCGGCGAGGTCGCCGACGTCTGCTACGCCATCGACCGCGTGCACGACCCGATCCAGGCCGTCTCGGTGCACTGGGCCGACCCCGACCTCGGCGTCGACTGGCCGATGCCGCCGTCGGCCACCAGCGAACGGGACCGTGTCGCGCCGTCCTGGGCGGACTACCTGCGCACCCTCGACGGCGCTCCGGTCGAGGTCCCCAGCACGCGCGAGGAGGGCCGCCGGTGACGGCCTGCCGGTTCTGCGCGGGGACCGACGGGCAGGTCGTGCTCGACCTCGGTGTCCAGCCGGACTGCGCGACCTTCCCGCCCGCCGCCGACCCCGGTCCGGACGCGACGTTCCCGTTGCGCATGTGGCTGTGCGACGCCTGCGGGCTGGCCCAGCTCGCCGAGGACCCGGGCGGGGTGGAGGAGGTCGTCGGCCTGGAGCCCGCGGCACTGGTCGAGCAGGGCCGGGCCGCCGTCGCCGCCCTCGCCGCGGCCGGCGTCGTCGGACCGGGGGTCTCCTTCGTCGAGTACGGCAGCCCGCACGGCGGTTCCTGGGTGGCCGACCTCGCTGCGACCGGCGCGACACCGGTGGCACCGGACGAACCGGCCGACGTCGTCGTCGACAACCTCGGTCTCATGCACGACGCCGACCAGGCCGCCGCCGTACGTGAGCGGGCCGCCCGGCTGCGGCCGGGCGGGACGCTGGTGATCGGGTTCCACACGCTGCGCACGATCGTCGAGGGCGCGCAGTGGAACGCCCTGCGCCACGGCCACTTCGCCTACTACTCGACCCCGGCGCTGGTCGGGATGCTGGAGGCCGTCGGCCTCGCCGCGGTCCGGGCCTGGTGGTTCCCGCTCTACGGCGGCACCGTGCTGCTCGTCGCGCGGGCGGGCGGCGAGCAGCAGGAGTCGGTGCGGGCGATGGTCGCGGCCGAGGCCGCCGCCGGCGTGCGCGACGCGGCGACGGTCGCGTCACTGCAGCGGGCCACGGACCGGACGACGACGGGTGTGCGGGAGTTCCTGGAGGCCGAGCGCGCCGCCGGTCGCCCGGTGTGGGGCTACAGCGCGGCGTCGCGGGCGGTGGCGCTGCTGTCGCGGGCCGGGATCGGCCCGGACCTGCTGCCCGCGATCGCCGACGGCTCGGTCGCCAAGCAGGGCAGGCGCACCCCGGGGACGGCGATCCCGATCGTCGCCCCGGACGCGCTCGTCGCGGCGGCGCCGCGGTCGGTGCTGCTGTTCGTCGACGATCTGCTCCCGGAGATGCGCCGCGCACTGCCGCAGGTGGAGGCGGCCGGCGGCCGGTGGCTGCTCCCCGACGCGGTGCCGGTCCGGGCGTGACCTGGCCGGACCGGCACCGGGAGGCGTTCGTGCCCCGCCTCCCGGCGGACCGTCCGGGGACGCGCAGGGATCAGCGGCGGCGCAGCAGGGCCGAGGTGAGGCGGGCGGCGCGACCGAACGAGCGGCCCTCGGCGGAGCCGGTGCTGGCGTGGAAGGCGTGGCAGGAGGTGCCGCAGACACCGCAGTCGGTGCCGGCGCGGTAGTGGTCGTGGGCGTCGCGCTCGTGACCGCAGCGGCACAGGTCGACCGCGACTGGGGCGGCCCCGACGGGCGGCAGGGCGGTGTTCTCCGCAGCGGCCCGCGGAGCCGGGATCGCGGCGGCGGGGACGGTGCCGACGGGGACGGTGGTGGCGGGGGTCTCGGGCGTGACGTTCATGGTTCCTCCTCGGTGCACGAGGGCCGTGCGGCCGTGCTGCCCCTGATATCGCCCCGTCCGTCGGGACCGTCAGCACCAGCGCCGTGGGTTCCCTGCATCTGATGACACAGCACGTCCCTGTGACTGCGCTGTGTGCACACTGAAGGTCTGTCGTGCACGGTCCGGTGGCGTGGCGCACCACCGGGAGTGGGACCGTGCGGTGTCGCGTAACGCCGTGCGCGTGGACGCGACGGACCGGACGACCACCCACGCCCGACCCAGGAGCCCCGATGCGCAATGCCGTCCCCCCGACCCGGCACGACGACGTGGTGCCCGGCCTGCGTGGCGGGCGTCCCCGTCGGCGCGGGCGGCGGGTGCTGGCCGTGCTGCTGGCGCTGGTGCTCGTGCTGCTGCTCGCGGTCGGCGGCGTGGTGGCCTACCTGACCTCCAGCATCGGCGGCGGCATCGCCCGCATCCCGGATGCGTTCCGCGGGATCGACGCGGGAAGCCGTCCCGCCACGTCCGGCGGCACCACGTTCCTGCTCGTCGGCACCGACTCCCGGGCCGAGGCACCCACCACCGGCACCGACGCCGCCCCGGGGGTCGACGCCGGTTCCCAGCGGTCCGACGTGATCATGCTCGGCACCCTCGCCCCCGACGGCGAGCACGCCAGCGTCGTGTCGATCCCGCGCGACTCCTGGGTCGACGTCCCCGGCCGCGGCATGAACAAGATCAACGCTGCCTACGCCTTCGGCGGTGCCCCGCTGCTCATCGAGACCGTGGAGAAGCTGACCGGGGTGCGGGTGGACCACTTCGGTGTCGTCGACTTCGCCGGGTTCACCTCGCTCGTCGACTCGGTCGGCGGCATCGACGTGACCGTCGCGCAGGCCACCAGCAACGCCGGGGTGGACTTCCGGGCGGGGGAGAACCACCTCGACGGCGCCCAGGCCCTGGCCTACGTCCGTCAGCGCCACGGCCTCCCGAACGGCGACATCGACCGCGCCGCCCGCCAGCAGAACGCGATCAAGGCGCTGCTCGCAAAGGTGCAGGAGAAGGCCACCACGGACCCGACCGCGCTCTACTCGTTCGCGACCAGTGTCGGCGACGCGGTGAGCGTGGACGACTCGCTGTCGAACACCGGGCTGGTCCGGCTGGCCCTGGAGAACCGCAACCTGCGCGGGTCGGGCGTCGCGTTCGTGACGGCGCCGGTGGCCGGACTGGGCCGGGAGGGCGAGCAGTCGGTCGTCTACCTGGACGAGCAGCGCCGTGCGGAGCTGTGGGGAGCGGTCCGCAACGGGGCGGTGGCGCAGTACGCGGACCGCAACCCGACGGAGGCGCTGAGCTCGACGCCGTCGTGACCTATATCGTTCCTCGATGTACTGTTCTTCGATGTATCGAGGAACGATGCATCTGGGGGGATGTCATGACAGTGGATTCGTGGGTGCTCAGCGCCGTCAGGCCCGAGTTGCACAGGTAGTCAGGGGTCGTGAGCCGTCGGTGCTGGTCAGCTGGCTGCTTGATCGGGATCTGGGGCACTAATCGGTAGTCTCGGGTAGTGCCGTTCGTTCGGAAGGTGAAGACGGCCTCCGGGGCGACAGCGGTGCAGGTCGTGGAGAAGCGCCACGGCGTCCGCCGGATCGTCGCCCACGTCGGCTCCGCGCACGATGACGCCGAGCTCGCAGTCCTGATCGCCTCAGCACGAGACCGCATCCATGCAAGCCAACAGGCGCTGGACCTGGACACCCCGGCCGCTGGGGGTGCAGGTGGGGCGATCGTGACCGAGTCGTCGAGCGAGGTCCTGTGGAACGTCCTGATCGAGGCCTACCGTCGCCTCGGCTTCGACCAGCTCGCAGACGAGGCGTTCCGGGCACTCGTGCTCGCGCGAATCGTCGAGCCCACCAGCAAGTCCGCCGCAGTAGGGGTCCTCGACGAGCTCGGCGTGGCCGCGCCGCACCGCAACACCTTCACCGCGGCGTTGCGCCGCTGCGTGGACAAGGACTACCGAGCCGCCCTCGCCGCCGCCTGTGCTGCGGCCTCGCGCCGGTCGGGTCCGGTGTCGCTGGTGCTCTACGACGTGACCACGCTGCACTTCGAGGTCGAGAACGAGGACAAGCTGCGCAAGGTCGGGATGAGCAAGGAACGCCGGGTCGACCCGCAGATCCAGGTCGGGCTGCTCGTGGACCCGTCCGGGTTTCCACTCGAGGTCCGCTGCTTCGAAGGGAACAAGGCCGAGACCACCACCCTGCTCCCGGTGCTCGACGAGTTCCGTAAGCGGCACCAGGTCAGGGACATGGTCGTCGTCGCGGCCGCCGGGATGTTGTCCGCGAGCAACCTAAACGCGTTGGAGGACAACGAGTTCTCGTTCATCGTTGGGTCGAGGATCAGCAAGGCGCCCTACGACCTGGCCATGCACTTCGAACGCCACGGCAACGCCTTCGACGATGGCCAGATCCTCGAGTCACGCCGCGACATAGGGACGGGTAAGGCGAAACGCTCGCGCCGGACCGTCTACCAGTACCGGTTCGCCCGGCACAAACACGACGACCGGGCGATCAACGCCATGGTCGACCGCGCCGAGAAGGTCGCCGCCGGCACCCGGCCGTTGAAGAAGGACCGCTTCGTGCGCATCGCCAACAGCGGAACCGAGGTCGACTGGGCCCTGGTCGAACGCGCCCGCCAGCTCGCGGGTTTGAAGGGCTACGTCACCAACCTGCCAGAGGCCACCATGGGTGGACTCGCGATCGTGGCCGCCTACCACGACCTGTGGCAGGTCGAGGCCAGCTTCCGCATGACCAAATCCGACCTACGCGCCCGGCCGGTCTTCCACCGCGAACGCGACACCATCGAAGCCCACCTCACCGTCGTCTTCGCCGCCCTCGCGGTCTCGCGGCACCTGCAGGACGCCACCGGAGTGACCATCAAGACACTGGTCAGGACCCTGCGTCCGCTACGCACCATCCGCGTCGACGTCGGCGGTCACCCGATCACTGCAGCGCCGCAGATCACCGACCAGGCCCGCGCCATCCTCAACCGGCTACCCGCCATCAACGCCCCGGGGCACTAAACCTGTGCAACTCGGGTCAGGCTGGTCGCGAGGCTCTACTTCGTGCTGCTGGCGGTCGGGCTGGCGGTCCTCGCCGCGGCGGCGGTCGGGAAGATCGGACAGTCGCTGGCCGGGGAGCCGACGTCGTACGTGTTCGAGCTGGGGTACGACCACCCGCCGCTGGCGGACTCCGCGCGGATGGTCGAGGGAACGCCCCTGGTGACCGACCACGACTCGCCGCGCCTCGGCTCGGTGCTCGCCGAGCTGCCGCAGCTCCTGCCCACTCTCTACGGGGCGGTGGTCATCGGCCTCGCGCTGCGGGCACTGGACCTGGCGCGGGAGCGGGGCCTGTTCTGCGACGGCCTGCCGCACCGGGTGGGCCTGCTGGGCTGGGCGCTGGCGGGCCAGCCGGTGTGGGCCCTGGTCGAGGCGACGACCACCGCGTACCTGCGCAGCCAGGTGCTGGCAGGTGCGACCGTCGGCAGTGAGCTGGGCCCGGCGTTCGGCGCGGCGCTCGAGTGGTCGACGGTGGCCGTCGGCGTCGGGGTCCTGTTGCTGCGCTCGATCATCGTCGAGGGCGTCGGGATGCGGCGCGAGCTCGACGGGACGGTGTAGCGGTGCCGGCGGAGGACGGGGCGGCGATCGAGATCCACCTCGACGCGCTGCTGGCACAGCGGGGGATGACGCTCACCGAGCTCGCACGCCGGGTCGGTGTCACGCACGCGAACCTGTCGGTGCTCAAGAACGGCCGGGCCCGCGCGATCCGGTTCTCGACGCTGTCGGCGATCTGTGCGGTGCTGGGCTGTCAGCCGGGAGATCTGATGAGCCACCGGGTCGGGGAGCCGTCGCTCCCCGACCCGCGGTGAAGGCCGATCAGGCCCAGATCTTCCAGGGCGCCTCGCCGCGCGCCCACAGGTCGTTGAGGTACTCGTAGTCCTTGAAGGTGTCCATCGCCGACCAGAAGTCCTCGTGGCGGTGCACGTTGAGCTGTCCGTCGCGGGCCAGTCGCTGCAGCGGCTCGTGCTCGAGCCACACGCCGTCGTCGCCGGGCTCGCCGAGGTAGCTGTCGAGGAACTCGCGCCGGAAGGCGAAGAAGCCGCCGGAGACGAAGCCGGTGACCTGGGTGGGCTTCTCGTTGAACTCCACGACCCGGTCGCCCTCGACGTTCATCTCGCCGAACTTGGAGGTCGGGTGCACCCCGGTGACGGTGCCGATCTTCCCGGACTCCTCGTGCTCCTTGGCCAGGGCGGTGATGTCGACGGTACCGACGCCGTCGCCGTAGGTGAGGAAGAAGTTCTCGGTGTCGACGTACTGCGCGATCTTCCGGACGCGCGAGCCGGTCGCGGCCTCCAGCCCGGTCTCGGCGAAGGTGATCTCCCAGTCCTCGTCGACGCTGTTGTGGAAGTCGATGCGGTGCCGGTCCGACATGGACAGGGTGAAGTCCGCGGAGCGGGCCCGGTAGTCGAGGAAGTACTCCTTGATCGCCCAGCTCTTGTAGCCCAGGCACAGGACGAACCGGCGGAAGCCGTGCTCCCGGTAGGTCTTCATGATGTGCCAGACGATCGGCCGTCCGCCGATCTCGACCATCGCCTTCGGCAGGCTCTCGGAGGCCTCCCGGATGCGGGTGCCCTTGCCTCCGCAGAGGATGACGACGGGAGTCTCGGGATCCATGGGCTGAGTATCCGTTCCTTCGTGGGGAGCGTGGTGGGCGGCGGCGCCTGTCGTACAGGGGAACCGAACACCACTACCGCACTGTTAGCGCCGTGTGTCTGTTCGCCGGCTCACACCGTGCGGGAACGGACACGTATCGTCACTCTAGTGTTACGCAGCGCGATGGTGCGTTGCTGCGACCTGGGGCGCCGCAGCGACGCCGCCTCGGCCCGGTGCTTCCGGTTCGGAAACATATCCGGCCGGCGCAGGTCGGTGGACGGTCGACCGCGGTGACCCGACCCCGGTCATGCACCTCATGATCTCCGCCGTCGTGGAGGAGGTGGGGGAACGGGGTCAGTAGGCGCCCCCGGCGCGGGCGACCGCACCGGCGGTGCGGGCCAGCATCCCGAACTCGGTGCCGTGCTTGCCGACGCGGGACTGGCGGAAGAGCACCGGGCCGCCGTCGAGCTTCACCGCGATCGCGACGGCCAGCATGACCGGGGCGAGCAGAAGGATGCAGCAGCGCGGCGACGGCGTTGAGGACCGTGTAGGCGCGGCCGGCGGTGCGGTCACACTCAGCGGTCGATCATGGGTGGATCGAGGACGCGCATGTGGCACCGGGCTACCAACGCGGGTAGCGGACGGTCGACGCTGACGAACCGTTCTCGCGTTCGACGCTGCAGGCGGGCCTGGTGACGTCGAGCGCCCGGCGGGTGCGGCCGTTCGGTGCGTCGTCGGACTCCAGTCCGGACAGCCGCAGGTCGTCCGCCCGGTCGAACCGGCTGCGAGAGTGGAGCCGCACGTGGTGCTGTGTTGCCAGCAGCGTCGGGGAGCGACGAACGGCGACGCGGCGTAGCCGGTGTCCTGATCCCTCGGCTGCGATCGCGGGATCAGCGCGGTCGCGGTGAGTGGTGAGAAGGTGCCGTGCACGACGCCGTGGGAGAGCGGCACGAGTAGCGAGCCTGATACGCCCTCTGTGAGACCGAGGCCGGTTATGCCCGACCGCGGAACAATTAAAACAGGACTGCTGCTGCGATCACAGCCCATCGTCCGGCCGGTGCGTATGTCAGTATGGCTGCTGGCGCAGACGTCAATAGTATGATCGATTGTGTGCTCGAGCGCCACCTCAGACTTTGCTTGATCAACACAGTCAGTGCGGAGCAGAATTCGTGATGCGTCGAGCCTGGTAGATCCTGTCGTCCGAAGGAGCGAGATGCTGCACCTATCCGCTAGGAGAGAAGCTTGAGAGTCATGTTCGACTGCTACTGGTGGTTCGAGGGCCCGCCGTCGAACAGGCATGTTCTTCGCGATATTGTGACCATGTGGAGCGCTGAGTATCCCCAGGACGAGTTGGCCGGGCTGTTCTACGAGAACAACCGCAAAGAGCTGGCCAAGGGTAGTGACTTTCCAGGTGCCTGTTACCGGACCCGGCTGCACCCCCACGGCGTGGGTGTGGCGTTGGGTAGTTGGGCGGCTTTGAGAGACTTTCAACCGTGCGTGTACATCGGTCAGAATTTCACTCCGATCTTGAAGAGTTCCGCCGTAAAGCTGACGTACGTACACGACTTGATGTTCCTCGAGCACCCGGAGTGGTTCTCCCTCGTCGAGCGTACATACTTTCGCGGAGGCTTATTCAGGGCCCGTGAAATAACGATCTAGCCCGGCGTGTCGGGTTGGGCGACAGCCCGTCCATCGCGAAGATTGGTTTGTCGAATCAATCCGAGATGAATGGGCTGTCGCAGTATGTACTATACCACTGGCTTTCGGCGTGATGAGATTCAGGATCTTGCCGCTCTGGTGCATGAGCAGGATCAGCGGAACGCGACTGGCCTGCGACGGCCTTGGCCGCCGATTCTGGGATTGTTCTGGTCGGTGGTGATCACGTTGGCGTATCTGCGCGGGAATCGTGTGCAGTGGGAGTTGGCGGAAACCTACGGGGTGTCGCAGTCGACGGTCAGTCGAGCGATCGCGGGGGTGACACCGTTGCTGGCGCAGGCGCTGCGGAGTGTCGTTCCGACTGCGGAGGAGCTTCGTGCCGATCGGCAGTACATCATCGACGGAACCCTGCTGCCCTGCTGGTCATGGACCGCCGTACCAGGTCTGTGGTCGGGCAAGCATCGCACCACCGGCGTCGTCGTCCAGGTCGCAGCCACCCTGGAAGGGCAGCTGTCGTGGATCTCCGACCCGACCCCAGGCTCCCGACACGACCTACATTGCCTCGACCAATCCGGCGCCCTCGACCACCTCGCCACATACCCACCGATCGGCGATAAAGGCTACATCGGGCGCGGCATGCTCACCCCGTTCAAAAAACAACCCGGCCGGGAACTTCTCGACTGGCAGAAAACATTCAACAAGAGCCTCAACCGCACACGCGCCACCATCGAGCGAGTCATCGCCCATATCAAGTCGTGGAAAGTTCTCCACACAGACTACCGCCGACCCTACGCCACATTTAAAACGACGATCTCGGCAGTCATCGGACTCATCTTCTACGCACTTACCTGACGGAGCCTGAATAAGCCTCGCGGGATGAATCTGACCGCTCGATTCGCCGACTCGATCGTTACCTCGTCTGAATCTGAGGCCAAGCGGATTGCAAGGCATGTCTCCCGGCCTGTAGATGCGGTCGGTCTCGGCCTCAGTAGTGAACTGACCGAGATTACGCCAACGAAATCTGTCGCGACGCGGCTTGGCCTGGTCGCCGATAGCTTCATTCTTGCTGTTGGACGCCTCAATAAGAGAAAGAACCTTGGACGGGCGATCGACGCAGCTCGAGCGAGCGGGCTTGTATGCAAGGATTTTCCGCTGGTAGTGGTCGGCGAGCGTGATGGGCGTCAATCACAGTTGTCTGAATCCGCACGCGAAGGGATAGATCGGAATGAGATTCTGTTTACTGGGTATATCGGCGACTCAGAGCTGACGTGGTTGTACAAGAATACTCGAGCGCTAGTCTTCGTGTCGTTCGATGAGGGCTTCGGGATGCCTCCGGTCGAAGCGGCATTCTTCGGCACGAAGTCGGTGGTGAGCGACATTCCTGTGTTCCGTGAGACACTTCAAGATAATGCCGTGTTTGTCAATCCGAATGACGTTCAAGATATTAGTCGAGGAATACGTCAGGTCTGCGATCAGCCTGCTATGTCGATCGAACCCTCGTGGTGGCAGAGCAAACACTCTTGGGAGGTCAGCGTTTCAAGAATCAGACACCTCGCCATGACATTAGCGCAAGGGCGGCGTTGAATCGTTCAGTATGCGTGATCCTGGACGACTCTCTCCAGTGAGCCTTTCCCAACCTGTTTGTGCTGGTCAGGCGGTGGTGATCATGAGGGTCTGGATCGCTGCGACGAGCTGAGCAGCCTGGGAGGGGCTGGAGCGGATCTTGCGGAGGATCTTCCAGTTCTTCAGCTCGGCGTTGACCCGCTCACCCGGTGCCCGCCGTCGGGCGTGAGCGGCGTTGACGGCCTTCTGATTCGCTGACAGGGGCCGGTACCGGCCGGTGTCGAGATCGCGGCGTCGGCGTCGGTGCGGGACGGTGATCGCGGGACCGCCGCCCTGGTAGGCGGTGTCAGCGACCGCCCGCACCCCGGTGGTGTTGACCGCGTCGATGATCCCGTGGATCCGGGCAGCGCCCATGTCGTGCCGTGCCCCCGGTAGCGGCGGGGAGATCCACACCAGCCGACCCGCGGGGTCGGCGATGACCTGCACATTCAGCCCGTGACACTTGTGCTTCCCGCTATAGAACGCCCGGTCATAGCCCGAGCCCATGCCGACCCGGTCGATACGCAGCAGCGTCCCGTCCAGGATCACGAACGCCTTCCCGGCCGCGACCGTGATGGCCTGCTCCAGGGTCGGCGCGAGCGCAGCGAGCAGCCCGATCGCCTCGGCGACATACCGGGACACCGTGGACTTCCCGACTCTGAATCCGCTGGCCAGGTCGGTGTAGGTCTCGCCCTTACGTAGGTGCGCGAGCACGAGCAGGGCCTGACGGGCCGGGGTCAGGAGCCGCCACCGGGTCCCGATCCGGCGACGATGTCCGCGCAGCAGCCCGGCCAGGACACGAACCGTGCGAGTGGACATCGACATCCCGGATGGGTAGGACAACACGCGGGGCTCCTCGGTAGGCGGTGGCGCGACAGCTATCCGTCTACCAGGAGCCCCACCCATCTCACGACAAGCCACGCACCTCACACCCCTGACCAGCACAAACAGGTTGGGAAAGGCTCAGTGAGGCTTTGCCAACCTGGCAGACGGGCTGGTCGAGGCCGGTCCAGCGTGGCGTGACTCCGTACGGCTGAAGCTCCCGGCTGGCAGGCTCCGCTCGTGTTGCCCACCTGCGTACGGGTGGGACTTACGCTGACCTGGCTTGCGGTGGAGTGACCGCTCGTCTCCACCCGGCTGCCGCCCAGCTCAGACGCCATGAGTCGAACAGTAGTTCGAGTATAGTGGAGTGCGTGGACGGAACCTGGCAGACCGGCGACGAGGAGCTTCTCCTCGCGGTCGCGGCCGTCCAGGAGCGGATCAACCGCGAGTCCCACGCCCTGGTGGCGCTGGTCGCGGAGGTCGCGACCCGGGGCCTGGCCGAGGCACGGGGCTTCCGCCACACCGCGGACCTGCTGCGTACGGTGCAGAACGTGTCGCTGTCGACCGCCCGCGCCCGCGTCGACGCCGCCCGGAAGCTCTCGCCGCTGTTCCTGATCACCGGCGAGCAGGTCGACGCCGAGCTCCCCGAACTGGCCGCTGCGTTCGCCGAGGGCGCGGTGACGCCCGAGCACGTCCGCGTGATCGTCCGGGTGCTGGCTGCGCTCCCGCCGCACCTCGACGAACATCGGCCTGCGCTGGAGGCCGACCTGGTCCACCACGCCCGCGGCCTGGACCCCGACGCGGTGGAGAAGCTGGGCCGGCGCGCGATCGCGATGCTCGACCCGGACGGGCCCCGTCCCCAGGAGCCCACGCCGTCGCGCAACCGGCTCACGCTGCGCCCGCAGGGTGCGGGGTTCGAGGCGCGGGGCTGGCTGGACATCGAGTCCGCGGCGCTGCTGCGTACCGCCCTGTCGCCGCTGTCCGCTCCGGCCCCTGCCGACGGGCCGGCCGGAGCGGGGCGCGACGAGCGATCGACGGCCGAGCGCATGGGCGACGGGCTGGCCGAACTGGCCCGCCGCATGCTCGCGACCGACGGATTCGGGATCGAGAACGGGCAGCCGGTCGCGCTCACCGTGACCGTGCCGCTGGAGACCCTGACCACGGCCACCGGGACGGCGCTGCTCGGGTTCGGTGCGGGCGGACTGGCCGCGCCGGTCCTCGCGCAGGACGCGCTGCGGCTGGCCTGCGACGCGAAGGTGGTGCCGGTCGTGCTCGCGGGCACGGGGGAGCCGTTGGCGGTCGGGCGCGAACACCGGCTCGCGACCCG
The DNA here is from genome assembly GCF_020496245.1 of Pseudonocardia sp. ICBG601. Taxonomy (NCBI): domain Bacteria; kingdom Bacillati; phylum Actinomycetota; class Actinomycetes; order Pseudonocardiales; family Pseudonocardiaceae; genus Pseudonocardia; species Pseudonocardia sp. ICBG601. The sequence continues at coordinate 73,601 of NZ_JAHLJA010000274.1, forward strand.
GGCGCAGCGCCGGGCCCTGGCCCAACGCGACGGCGGGTGCGCCTTCCCCGGCTGCGAGGCCCCACCGCAGTGGTGCGTGGCCCACCACGTCGTGCACTGGGCCTCGGGCGGAGCCACCGACCTGGACAATCTGGTGCTGCTGTGCGCGCACCACCACCGCATGATCCACACGGGGGACTGGTTGGTGGTGGTCACCAGCGGATTCCCGGTGTTCCACCCGCCGCCCTGGATACCGGGCGGCCCGCGCCGCAACCTCC
>NZ_JAHLJA010000275.1:0-12694 GCF_020496245.1 Pseudonocardia sp. ICBG601
TTCGTGCTCACCGACCTGATCGACGGCGCAATGGCCCGGTGCCCGCGGGCACGGCACCCCGTTCGGGGCGGTGCTCGACTCCACCTGCGACCGGATCGTCGACGGCGCCCTGTTCGCCGGCTCGCCTGGTGGGCGCTGACCGGCGGGGCCGAGCCCCTCGCCGGTGCCGCCGCGCTGGTGGCGCTGGTCGGCGGCCAGATCGTGTTCTACGTCAAGGCCCGCGCCGAGTCCGTCGGGCTCACCGCCGAGGGCGGTCTCGTCGAACGCGCCGACGGCTCATCCTCGGCCTGGTCGGGGCGTTCCTGTCCGGCGTCGGGGTGCCGTGGGCGCTGACCGTCACCCTCGTCGTGCTGGCGCTCGGGACGGCGGTGACCCTCGGCCAGCGGATCCTGGCGGTACGGCGGAGCTCCCGCGAGGCTCCCCGTGCCCTGACCTGCGGGACCGCACGGCCGCCGCGCTCGGCGCCGCCGGGTACGCGGCGGGCTGGACGGTCGGGGGGCGGACTGCCCGCGGGCGTCGTGGAGCGGGTGTTCGACGCGGGCGCCCGCGCTCGCGGTGCGCCGCGACGGCCGGGGGTGCGACGGCTGCGGCACAACCTGCGCCGGTCCCGCCCCGAGCGACCCCCGCCGAGCTCGACGCGCTGGTCGCCGCCGGGATGCGCAGCTACGCCCGCTACTGGCGGGAGGCGTTCGCGCTGCCCGGGCTCGACCCCGCCGCGGTGCACGCCGCGATGGCGCCCGCACGCCCACGGCGTCGCAGACGCACTCGCGGCCGTCCGGTCCGGGCGCGGGGTCGTGTTCGCCCTCCCGCACGCCGGCAACTGGGACCTGGCCGGGCTCTATCTGCTGCGCGAGCTCGACCGGCTCGGGCTCGAACCGGCGCTGACCACCGTCGTGCAGCGGCTGCGCCCGGAGCCGTTGTTCCGCCGGTTCCTCGCCTACCGGTCCGGGCTCGGGTTCGAGGTCGTGACCGCCGACGACCCCCGCACGGCGCACCGGGGGCGCTGACCGGGCGCTGCGCCGCGGCGGCGTGGTCTGCCTGGTCGCCGACCGCGACCTGTCCGGCACCGGCACCGAGGTGACCTTCCTCGGGGGGCCCGCCCGGCTGCCGTCCGGCCCGGCCGGCTCGCCCGGCTCACCGGTGCCGCGCTGCACCCGGCCTACCTACTTCACCGACGACGCCTGGGGCGTCGAGGTCGGCGCGCCGGTCCTGCCCGTCCCGACGCCGTCCAGCGCCTCGCCGACGCCTTCGGCGACATGATCGCCCGCCGTCCGTGGGACTGGCACATGCTCCAACCGGTCGGTCGGGGATGAGGATCGGGATCGTCTGCCCGTACTCCCTCGACGTCGCCGGGGGAGTGCAGCGCCACGTCCTGGACCTCGCCGCCGCGCTGCGCGGGCTCGGGCACACGGTCGAGGTCCTGGCCCCGGCGACCGGCACGGCGCCGGAGTTCGTCACCCCCCGCCGGACGGGCCGTCGGCGTCCCCTACAACGGCTCCGTCGCCCGCGTCGCGTTCGGCCCGATGACCCGCCACCGCACCCGGCGCTGGCTCGCCACGCACGACTTCGACGTGCTGCACGTGCACGAGCCGACGACCCCGTCGGTGTCGGCGCTGGCGCTGCTCGACGACCCGCGGGCCGGTCGTCGCGACCTTCCACACCTCCACCGAGCGGTCCCGGGCGCTCGCGGCGTTCGGACCCATGGCGCGGCCCCTGCTGGAACGGGTGACGGCGCGGATCGCGGTGTCGGCGACCGCGCGTCGGGTGCAGGTCGAGCGCCTGGGCGGGGACGCCACCGAGATCCCCAACGGCGTCGACGTCGCCCGTTTCGCCCACGGACCGGCGCTGGACCTGCCGCCCGCGGTGCGGGTCGGGTACGTCGGCCGCTTCGACGAGCCCCGCAAGGGCATGCCGTGGCTGCTGGCCGCGCTGCGCCGGGTCGTCGCCGACCGGCCGGACGTGCGGCTGCTCGTCGTCGGCCGCGGCGACGGCGACCGGCTGCTGCGCACCGCGGGCCCGGGCTGGCCGAGCGGATCGACCTGCTCGGGCCGGTCGACGAGGAGACCAAGGCCGCCGCGCTGCGCTCGGTCGCGGTGTTCTGCGCACCGCACCGCGGCGGGGAGAGCTTCGGGATGGTACTGACCGAGGCGATGGCCGCGGGCGCCCCGGTGCTGGCCGCGGACCTCGAGTCCTTCCGCGCCGTCCTCGACGACGGCCGCGCCGGCGCCCTGTTCCCGCCCGGCGACGACGCCGCCCTGGCCGCCGCGCTGACCCGCCTCCTCGACGACGACACCGCCCCGGGCCCGGCTCGCCGCCGCCGGTCGGGAACGGGTGCAGCGCTACGACTGGCCGGTCGTCGCCGGGGACGTGCTGCGCGTGTACCGGGCCGCGATCGCCGCCGCACCGCGGACCGCTGGTGCGCGGGGGCGCGCGGTGAGCACCGCCGTCGTCGCCGGGACGGCGGTCCTCGCGGCACTGCTGGTGGCGGCTCTCTCACCCTGTGGTGCGTGACACGGGTCCGACGCCTGCACCGGCTGCACGTGCGGGTCGACGCCGCCCGCGCCGGGCTCGCCGCGGCCCTGGACGCCAGGGCCCGGGTCGCGCTCTCGCCGTCGCCGACGCGCTCGGTCCCGCGCGCGCCACCGGAGCTGCGCCGGGCCGCCGTCGCCGCGCGTGCGCGCTGCCCGCCCCGCGCCGGACGGCCGCGACCCGGCCGGGAGCCGCGCCGCCCGCGAGGCCGCGGAGAACGCCCTGACCAGGCAGCTCGCCGCCGTCCGGCGGGGGCCGGGGAGCCCGCGCCCTGCGGCGACCTCGCCGAGGCGGAGGCGCTGGTCGTGCTGGCCCGCCGGGTGCACAACGACGCCGTCCGCGACACCCGTGCGTTGCGGTCCCGGCGGCTGGTCCGGATGCTGCGGTTGTACGGGACCGCACCGGAGCCGGTGTACTTCGAGATCGCCGATCCGGAACCGCCGCGTTCACCTGCGCGACCTCACGTAGAATCGCGACGCAGTCCGACCGTCATGTGAGGAGCTCCGATCACCCGTGTCCGCAGCTGAGAACACCCCCGACACCGCGGTCCGCACGCACACGGCACCGCGCGGGTGAAGCGCGGGATGGCCGAGATGCTGAAGGGCGGCGTGATCATGGACGTCGTCACCCCGGATCAGGCCAAGATCGCCGAGGACGCCGGGCCGTCGCCGTCATGGCCCCGAGCGCGTCCCGGCCGACATCCGTGCCAACGGCGGCGTGGCCCGCATGTCGGACCCGGACATGATCACCGGCATCGTCGAGGCCGTGTCCATCCCGGTCATGGCGAAGGCCCGCATCGGCCACTTCGTCGAGGCCCAGGTCCTGCAGTCACTGGGTGTGGACTACATCGACGAGTCCGAGGTGCTGACCCCGGCCGACGAGGCGCACCACATCGACAAGTGGAGATTCACCGCCCCCTTCGTCTGCGGCGCCACCAACCTCGGTGAGGCCCTGCGCCGCATCTCCGAGGGCGCGGCGATGATCCGCTCGAAGGGCGAGGCCGGCACCGGCAACGTCGTCGAGGCCACCCGGCACATGCGCTCGATCCGCGCCGAGATCGGCCGGCTCGCCTCGCTCGACGCCGCCGAGCTCTACATCGCGGCCAAGGAGCTGCGCGCGCCCGGTCGAGCTGGTCGCCGAGGTGGCCCGCACCGGGAAGCTGCCGGTCGTGCTGTTCACCGCCGGTGGCATCGCGACCCCGGCCGACGCCGCGATGATGATGCAGCTCGGCGCCGAGGGTGTGTTCGTCGGTTCCGGCATCTTCAAGTCCGGGGACCCGGCGCAGCGCGCGTCGGCGATCGTGAAGGCCACGACCTTCCACGACGACCCGAGATGATCGCGAAGGTCTCCCGCGGTCTCGGTGAGGCGATGGTGGGCATCAACATCGCCGACATCCCCGACGAGCAGCGTTACGCCGCTCGCGGCTGGTAAGCACCCCCCGCTCCGCCCCGAGAGCCCCGTCCGGCACGCCGCCGGACGGGGCTCTCGTCGTTCCGGGGACCACGGTCCGGTGACCCGATCGGTCCCCGGCCGCGTGGGTCGTCCGTTCCGGACACGTTCCGCGGTCGCTCGGTGGAGGGGTTGCCTACTCGATGTGGTGACAGAGGGGCTCGTGGTGACGCTGTGGCATCTAGCGTGCGATGTGGATCAGGAGACCACTGTTACGGAGGAGCCTGATGGGACGCTCTGTGAGGGTCGTGGCGATCGCCGCCGCGATGTTGATCAGTTTTCCGGCCGCGGCGTTCGCGGACACCGGAGACGGTCGAGCGGGTGCGACGACGACCGCGGACTGCCCCACGACGGGCGCCACCCCGGGCGGGGGAGCCGGTTCGGGTGGTCCGGTCACCGGCGGTGACGGAGATGCCGGGTCGGGGAAGCCCGACGCCTCCGCTGCCCCCGGGACGGGCGAGCCCGGGGGAGACGGTGCGTCCGGGAGCGGCTCGGTGACGACGGGGGATCGTCGGGGTCGGGTGGCTCGGGAGCGATGCGGGGTCCGGCTCGGGTGGTGACCGTGGCTCCGGCTCCGGCTCCGGCTCCGGCTCCGGCGGCTCGGGTTCGGGCTCCGGCGGAGACCAGGGGTCGGGTTCCGGTGGGGACTCCGGCAACACGACGTCGGGCACGGGCGACTCCGGCTCCGGCGACAGGGGTCCGGCGACGACACATCCCCGGGCGGTACGACGTCCCCGGGCGGCGACACCGGCTCCGGCGGCGACCAGGGTTCCGGCGGGGACCACGGATCGGACGGCGGCGCCACGGGCTCCGGTGGCGACTCCGGCTCCGGCGGCGACCAGGGAGCCGACCAGGGGTCCGGCGGCGGCTCCGGCAGCGGCAAGGGCTCCGGCAGCGACAAGGGCGCCGGAGACCAGAAGGGCGCCGGGGACCAGAAGGGCGCCGGAGACGACAAGAGCGCCGCAGACGACAAGGGCTCCGACCCGGCCTCGGGGCACGACACGACCTCGGGCGACGGCCAGGGCGGTTCGGCCGGCGACCAGGGCGATAAGAGTGACCAGGCCGGATCCGGCGGCGACCAGGGCGGAGAGCGGGGCTCACCCTCGGACACGACCTCGGCGACCGCGAACCCGGGCGCGGCGCCCGGCGGCGCCACGACCACCCCGACCGACACCTCGGCCCCCGGCGCGACCCCGGCCCCCGCGGACTGCGCCGCAGGCGCGGCCCCGGCAGGCCCTGCGGCCCCGGCGGTCCGTCCTATCCGGGTGCGGCGACCAGCGCCGCCGTCGAGCACGGCTGGGGCGAGCCCACCAAGGTCGACGACTTCAACGGCGACACCCTCACGGGCTGGAGCCCCTACGACGGCCCCGGCCACGCCGGAAAGGGGACCCGTTCCCCGTCGGCGATCTCGGTGAAGGACGGCGTGCTCACCATCGACGGCGACGCCGACGGCACCACCGGCGGCATGGCCTGGTCCGACAGCAGCCAGAAGTACGGCCGCTGGGAGGGCCGGGTGCGGGCGCCCGCGTCGGACCCGTCGTACAACGCGTTGCTGCTGCTCTGGCCGACCGCGGAGAACTTCCCGGTCGGCGGCGAGATCGACTTCATGGAGATGACCGACCACACCCGGCAGAAGACCAACCTGTTCCTGCACTACGGCGAGGACAACTCCCAGGTCCAGGGCTCGGTCGACATCGACGCGACCCAGTGGCACAACTGGGCGGTCGAGTGGACGCCGAAGGGCGTGACCGCCTTCGTCGACGGCAAGCAGTGGTGGCACACCGACGACACCTCCATCCTGCCTCCCGGGCCGATGCACCTGACCATCCAGCTCGACTGGTTCCCCAAGGGCGGCGGCGACGTGAAGCCCTCGGAGATGCAGGTCGACTGGGTCCGTCAGTACGCGCTGCCCGGGTCGGAGAAGGGCGAGGGCGGCTCGGGCAGCTCGGGCGGCAACGACGAGGGGCTCCTCGACGGACTGCTGCACCCGCATCACCGAGGGCGGTCCGGACCCCGAGCCCGGCTCGGCGACCCGCGGCGCGAGCGGCACCTGATCAGCGGTACTCCATCACCAGCACCGCGGTGGCCCCCGGGGTGAGCGCCCGGTAACTGTGCGGCCGGTCGGCGGGGAAGGTGACGTGGTCACCCGGGTCGAGCTCGACCTGCTCGTCGTCCGGCCCGGCGCTCCACCGGCCCGTGGACACCACCATGTGCTCGACGGTGCCGGGGGAGTGGGCGTCGGCCGTCCGCGCCGGCCCGGGTTCGCAGGTGATGAGGTGCAGGTCGCGGCGAGCGCCCGGCGGACAGGGCGACAGCAGTGCGCCGGTGTACGCGGCCTCCTCCGACCGGATCGCGGGACGGTCGGCGAAGCGCACCACCCGCAGCGGCGACGACGGCGGCTCCACCAGGGCGCTGAACGGCACTCCCGCGACCACGGCGATCGCCCACAGCGTCTCGACGCTCGGGTTGCCGGTGCCCGCCTCCAGCTGCGACAGCGTCGACTTCGCGATCCCCGCGCGCCGGGCCAGCTCGGCCGAGGAGATCCCGAGGCGTTCGCGCTCCCGGCGGATGGCCGCCGCGATCGTCGCGAGCGGCGGCTCAGGCGTTCGGTTCATCGTTCTCCTCGTTCGACTTGACGAACACAGGCGGTGTTGTTCACTGTATCGGGCATGCGTTCGATACAGCGAACGACCCGCGGGGACGTCCGCGATGCGCTCACCATCTCGGTGGCCGTCGCCGTCGTCGGGGTGTCCTTCGGCGCGCTCGCGCCGGCCGCCGGGCTGTCCCCGCCATGACGATGGCGATGTCGCTGCTGGTGTTCGCGGGCGGCGCCCAGCTCCTCGTCACCGGGGTGCTCGCCGCCGGCGGAGGCATGTGGGCCGCCGTCGCCGCGGGGCTGGTGCTCAACCTGCGGCACCTGCCGTTCGGCCTGGCGCTGGCCCGCCACCTGGGTGGGGGCTGGGCGCGGCTGCCCGCGGCCCACGTCGTCACCGACGAGTCGGCGGCGTTCGTGCTGGCCCGCACCGACGTCCCCGGGCGGGGGTGGCGTGCGTTCCGGATCCTCGGCGTTGTGAAGTACCTGTGCTGGCAGCTCGGCACCGCGGCCGGTCTCGTGCTCGGCGCGAGCGTGCCGGACCCGGGCGCGTTCGGCCTGGACGCGGCCTTCCCCGCCGCGATGCTGGGCGATGCTCGTCCCGATGCTGCGCCGGGTCGACGCCCGCCGGGTCGGTGCCGCCGCGGCAGCGGTCTCGCTGGCCTGCGCACCGTTCCTGCCGGCGGGGCTGCCCGTGCTGGCCGGCCTGCTCGGCGTCACCGCCGCCGGACGGACGGAGGAGCAGTCGTGACCGTCGCCGCCCTGCTCGTCCTCGCCGGCGGGACCTACCTCATGCGGCTGCTGCCGCTCGTCCTGCACGACCGGGTCGCCCTGTCACCGCGCACCGTCCGCCTCGCCTCGTCGAGCTGGGCGCGGTCGGGCTGCTCGTCGCCACCGGCACCTGGTTCGAGGGGGCCGGGTTCGCCGGCTGGGCCCGCCCGGCCGGGGTGGCCGTGGCCGCGGGTGCGCTGCTGCTGCGGATGCCGTTCGTGCTGGTCGTCGTCCTCGCCGCGGCGACGACGGCCGGGCTGCGCCTGGCCGGGATCGGCTGAGCCGGTCGTCACCCCGGCGCGCGCCCCGCGCCGGGGACCGCGAGGATCACCCCATGCTCGTGCTCGTCCTCGGTGCCACCGGCTACGTCGGGTCCCGGCTCGTCCCACGCCTGCTCGACGCCGGCCACGACGTGCGGGTGCTCGCCCGCACCCCGGCCAAGCTCGCCGCGCACCCGTGGGGCGACCTGGTCGACGTCGCCCGCGGCGACGCCCAGGACGCGGCCGACGTGCGCCGGGCCTGCGAGGGCGTCGACGCCGTCGTCCACCTGGTGCACGCGATGGACGGCCCCGGCTACGCCGCACGGGACCGCGCCGCCGCGCACGCCCTGGCCGACGACGGGCCGCCGCGGCCGGCGTGCGTCGCATCGTCTACCTGGGCGGACTGCAGCCCGCGGCCGGCACCCGGCGGGTGTCGCAGCACCTGTCCTCGCGCCGCGAGGTCGGCGACATCCTGCTCGCCGGCCCGGTGCCGACCGCGGTGCTGCGCGCCGGGATCGTCGTCGGGACCGGCTCGGCCAGCTTCGAGATGATCCGCCACCTCACCGAGACGGCGATGGGCGGTCCCCTGCTCCTGCCGCTGCCCGACCGGGCGTGGAACCGGATCCAGCCGATCGCCGTCGACGACGTGCTGTACGACATCGTCGGCTGCCTCGACCTGCCCGCCGAGGTGGACCGGGCGTTCGACGTCGGCGGCCCCGACGTGCACACCTACCGCGCTCCCTGATGAGCGAGTTCGCCGCCGAGGCCGGGGCTGCTGCGGCCGTTCCCGGTGCCCGTCCCGCTGTCCGCGCCGCGGCTCACCGCCCGCGCCGTCGCCGCGCTCACCCCGGTCGGCCGGGGCCTGGCCGAGCCGCTGGTCGAGTCGATGCGCCACGAGCTGGTGGCCGACCCCGACGACCTCGCGGCCCTCGACGTGCTCATCGGCACCCCGCCCGGCGGACGGACCCCGTACCGCACCGCGGTCCGCCGTGCCCTCGACGGCGTCGGCGCGGCCGGACCGGGGCCGTCCGACCCGCCCGGCACCGGTCCGCTGGAGTGGTCGACGACCGACACCCCGCGACGTGGCCGCCCCCGCCCACGCCGTCTGGTCGGTGATCGAGACGCTCGGCGGCCCGCACGGCTGGTACACCGTCCCGGGCGTCGCGACGCTGACCGGCCACCTCGACATCCTGGCCGGCGGGCCCGGCGTGGTCCCGCGGCGGCAGGGCGACGGCCCGGCCCGGCTCGTCCCGGGGGAGCCCCTGGACCGCTGGATCGTCGAGGCGGTCGAGCCGGCGCACCGGCTGGTGCTGCGGGCCGCCGACCGGCTGCCCGGCGACGCCCGGCTGGAGCTCGCCGTCGCCCCGACCGACCGGCTGACCAGCCGCTACACCCAGACCCTGCGGTTCGCCCCGCGCGGGATGGCCGGGCGGCTGGGGTGGCTGGCGGCCTACCCCTCGCAGCGCTTCGTGTTCGCGGTGATGGCCCGGACCCTGGCCGGGGTCGCCGAGACCCGCTACCGGCGCGAGGTCCGCGCCCTCTGACGCCCACGCCCCCCGCCCGCTGCTCCGCCGCATGGGGTGCTGCTGCGCCCGGGACGCGGGAGGCGGGTGCCGGGACGCGCGGTGCCGCACCCGCACGGGTGCGGCACCACGCGGCGCGTCAGCCCTGGCCGCGGGCCTGCGCCGACCTGCTCGGCGCGGTCCTCGGCCGCGAGCCGGGTCAGCTCGGCGCCGGCCTCGGGGTCGCGGGTGAGGTTCTCGCCCGACTCCGGGTCGAACACGTGGATCTTCCGCGCGTCCAGCCAGAACTCGGCGTCGCGGCCCTCCCGGATCCGGCTGTCGAGTCGATCGACACGATCGCCTGGGTGCGCAGCTGGTCGGCATCGAGCTCGCGGGACAGCTCCTTGAGCTTGGTCTCCACCTCGGCCGGGGCCTCGTAGGGGATGTAGGCGTACTGCGAGTCGCCCAGCCACTCGGTCACGTCGACCTTCGCGGTGAAGGTGGAGCCGACGTGCTTCTTCGCCTCGTCGACCAGGGAGGCGTCCTCGAAGTACTCCGGGCGGATCCCCACCAGCACCAGGTCGCGACCGGTGATCTTCTCGGCGCGCGCGGCGTCGAGCTCGATCGGACCGAACGGCGTCTCCAGTGTGCTCCCGGAGACCGTCGCGGGCAGGAAGTTCATCGGCGGCGACCCGATGAACCCGGCGACGAACAGGTTGACCGGCTGTTCGTAGAGCTCGCGCGGCGAGGCGACCTGCTGGATGACACCCTTGCGCAGCACGCAGACCCGTCGCCGAGGGTCATCGCCTCGGTCTGGTCGTGGGTGACGTAGACCGTGGTGATGCCGAGGCGGCGCTGCAGCCGGGCGATCTCGGTGCGCATCTGCCCGCGCAGCTTCGCGTCCAGGTTGGACAGCGGCTCGTCGAACAGGAACGCGTCGGCGTCGCGGACGATGGCGCGGCCCATCGCGACCCGCTGGCGCTGACCGCCGGACAGGTTCGCTGGCTTGCGCTGGAGGTGCTCCTGCAGCTCCAGGACCTTCGCCGCGGCGTCGACCTTCTGCCTGACCTCGTCCTCGGGTGCCTTGGCCAGGCGCAGCGGGAACGCGATGTTCTCGAAGACCGACAGGTGCGGGTAGAGCGCGTAGTTCTGGAACACCATCGACAGGTTGCGGTCCCGCGGGGCCTTGTCGTTGACCCGGTTGCCGGCGATGATCATGTCGCCGGAGGTGATGTCCTCCAGGCCGACGATCATCCGCAGCAGCGTCGACTTCCCGCAGCCGGACGGGCCGACGAGGATCATGAACTCGCCGTCGGCGATGTCCATGCTCACGTCGTTCACGGCCGGAAGCCGTCCCCGTACTTCTTGACGATGTTCTTCATCTCGATCGACGCCATGGCCGGTCGGTTCCTTTCCGTGTTGCGGAGCGGCAGGGCGTCTCAGCCCTTGACGGCGCCGTTGGTCAGACCGGCGACGATGCGCCGCTGGAAGATCAGGACGAGCACGACGACGGGGATGGTCACGATCACCGCGGCGGCGGCGATCGGGCCGTTGGGCGACTCGAACTGCGACGCTCCGGAGAACAGGCCCAGCGCGGCCGGGACCGGGCGGGACGCGCCGGTCGAGGTCAGCGAGATGCCGTAGGCGAAGTCGTTCCAGGCGATGAAGAACGCCAGGATCGCGGTGGTGAACACCCCGGGCGTCGCCAGCGGGACGATCACCTTGCGGAACGCCTGCCAGGTGGTGGCGCCGTCGACCTGGGCGGCCTGCTCCATCTCCCACGGGATCTCGCGGAAGAACGCCGACATGGTCCAGATCGACAGCGGCAGGGTCAGCGACAGGTAGGGGATGATCAGGCCGGGCCAGGTGTCGTAGAGCCCGATCTGGCGCCACAGGTTGAACAGCGGCGTCACGATCGAGATGACCGGGAAGATCGCCACCGCCAGCGCGGTGGACAGGATCAGCTTCTTGCCCCGGAAGTCGAGCCGGGCGATCGCGTAGGCGGCGAACATCGACAGCACGCACGCCAGGAACGTCGCGATGATGCAGATGCCGAAGGAGTTGCGCAGCGCGGGCAGGAACAGCTCGCCGCGTCGCCGACGAGGATCTGTTCGTAGTTGCTCCACGACACCGACGTCGGCAGGAACTGCTTGTTGGCGATGTCGTCGCTCGACTTCAGCGACAGCGACACGATCCAGCCCACCGGGAACAGGGCGTAGACGACGATCGCGATGCCGGCCACGATCCAGAGGATTCGCTCGCGGGTGGACATCACTTCTCCCCTCGGCCTGGGACAGGTCGACCTTGAACCCCTTGATGAAGCCGACGCAGATGATCACGACGGACAGGAACAGCAGGACCGACACCGCGGAGCCGAGCCCGATCTCGACCCGGGCGATGGTCTGGCGGTAGGCCAGGAACGACACCGTCTCGGTGTTTTTCGCCCCCGCCGTCATGACGAACACCGAGTCGAACACGCGGAACGCGTCCAGGGTCCGGAACAGCAGGGCGACCATGATCGCCGCCTTCATGTTCGGCAGCGTCACCTTCCACATCCGCTGCCACCAGGTCGCGCCGTCGACGCGGGCGGCCTCCTGCAGCACGTCGGGCCCTGGGCCAGACCCGCGAGCAGCAGCAGCGAGATGAACGGGGTGGTCTTCCAGATCTCGGCCAGGCAGATCACGAACAGCGACGAGCCGGTCGAGCCGAACCAGTCGGTGTCCGCCGAGACCCCGGGCAGCCAGTCGAACCAGGAGTTGACGAAGCCCGAGTCCAGGGAGAACGCGTACTGCCAGGAGAACGCCGACACGACCGTGATGACCGCGTACGGGATCAGGATCGCCGCGCGCAGGACCGGCCGGATCGCCTTCAGCGCGTTCATCATCACCAGCGCCAGCAGGAAGCCGAGCACCAGCTCGACCGCGACGGTGACCACGGTGATGAACACCGTGACGCCGAACGAGGTCCACCAGATCGAGTCGGTGAGGATGACCGCGTAGTTCTTCAGGCCGACGAACGAGATGTTCTCCGGGTCGGTCAGCCGGTAGTCGAACAGCGAGTAGTAGACGGCCTGGACGATCGGGTAGGCCGTCACCAGCAACATCACGGCGAACGCCGGGCCCGGCCAGGTACCAGCCGAGCTTCTGCTCGGCGCGGGCCCGGTCGCTGCCACCGCGCGGGGCGGGCGCCGCCCCCGCCGCGCGCGGGGCGCGCCGTGGTCGACTCCGTCGTCGTCACAGGAGCTCCTCCTTGGCCAGGACCGCCTTGATCAGCGCGGCGGTCGCGGGACCGACGGTCGGCGGGTCGATGCCCCGGTCGGGTGGTAGGTGCGCTGGATCGACTCGGAGACCTCGCTGTAGTACGGGGTCTGCGGTCGCGGCTTGGCCTGCTGCAGCGACTGGGCGATCGCCGGGGCCATCGGGAACTTCTTCACCACGTCCGGTCGGTGAACACCGAGATCCGGGCGGCCGGGTTGCCGTTGGTGAGGAAGTACTGCTTCTGGTTCTCGGTCGAGACGATGCACTCGGTGGCCCTTGTAGGCCAGGTCGACGTGATTGCTGACCGCGCCGCCGCCGAGGTTGATGCCACCG
>NZ_JAHLJA010000276.1:0-6570 GCF_020496245.1 Pseudonocardia sp. ICBG601
CGCGACCCGGCCGGGAGCCGCGCCGCCCGCGAGGCCGCGGAGAACGCCCTGACCAGGCAGCTCGCCGCCGTCCGGCGGGGGCCGGGGGAGCCCGCGCCCTGCGGCGACCTCGCCGAGGCGGAGGCGCTGGTCGTGCTGGCCCGCCGGGTGCCAACGACGCCGTCCGCGACACCCGTGCGTTGCGGTCCCGGCGGCTGGTCCGGATGCTGCGGTTGTACGGGACCGCACCGGAGCCGGTGTACTTCGAGATCGCCGATCCGGAACCGCCGCGTTCACCTGCGCGACCTCACGTAGAATCGCGACGCAGTCCGACCGTCATGTGAGGAGCTCCGATCACCGTGTCCGCAGCTGAGAACACCCCCGACACCGCCGGTCCGCAGCACGGCACCGCGCGGGTGAAGCGCGGGATGGCCGAGATGCTGAAGGGCGGCGTGATCATGGACGTCGTCACCCCGGATCAGGCCAAGATCGCCGAGGACGCCGGGGCCGTCGCCGTCATGGCCCTCGAGCGCGTCCCGGCCGACATCCGTGCCAACGGCGGCGTGGCCCGCATGTCGGACCCGGACATGATCACCGGCATCGTCGAGGCCGTGTCCATCCCGGTCATGGCGAAGGCCCGCATCGGCCACTTCGTCGAGGCCCAGGTCCTGCAGTCACTGGGTGTGGACTACATCGACGAGTCCGAGGTGCTGACCCCGGCCGACGAGGCGCACCACATCGACAAGTGGAGATTCACCGCCCCCTTCGTCTGCGGCGCCACCAACCTCGGTGAGGCCCTGCGCCGCATCTCCGAGGGGCGCGGCGATGATCCGCTCGAAGGGCGAGGCCGGCACCGGCAACGTCGTCGAGGCCACCCGGCACATGCGCTCGATCCGCGCCGAGATCGGCCGGCTCGCCTCGCTCGACGCCGCCGAGCTCTACATCGCGGCCAAGGAGCTGCGCGCCCCGGTCGAGCTGGTCGCCGAGGTGGCCCGCACCGGGAAGCTGCCGGTCGTGCTGTTCACCGCCGGTGGCATCGCGACCCCGGCCGACGCCGCGATGATGATGCAGCTCGGCGCCGAGGGTGTGTTCGTCGGTTCCGGCATCTTCAAGTCCGGGGACCCGGCGCAGCGCGCGTCGGCGATCGTGAAGGCCACGACCTTCCACGACGACCCCGAGATGATCGCGAAGGTCTCCCGCGGTCTCGGTGAGGCGATGGTGGGCATCAACATCGCCGACATCCCCGACGAGCAGCGTTACGCCGCTCGCGGCTGGTAAGCACCCCCGCTCCGCCCCGAGAGCCCCGTCCGGCACGCCGCCGGACGGGGCTCTCGTCGTTCCGGGGACCACGGTCCGGTGACCCGATCGGTCCCCCGGCCGCGTGGTCGTCCGTTCCGGACACGTTCCGCGTCGCTCGGTGGAGGGGTTGCCTACTCGATGTGGTGACAGAGGGGCTCGTGGTGACGCTGTGGCATCTAGCGTGCGATGTGGATCAGGAGACCACTGTTACGGAGGAGCCTGATGGGACGCTCTGTGAGGGTCGTGGCGATCGCCGCCGCGATGTTGATCAGTTTTCCGGCCGCGGCGTTCGCGGACACCGGAGACGGTCGAGCGGGTGCGACGACGACCGCGGACTGCCCCACGACGGGCGCCACCCCGGGCGGGGGAGCCGGTTCGGGTGGTCCGGTCACCGGCGGTGACGGAGATGCCGGGTCGGGGAAGCCCGACGCCTCCGCTGCCCCCGGGACGGGCGAGCCCGGGGGAGACGGTGCGTCCGGGAGCGGCTCCGGTGACGACGGGGGATCGTCGGGGTCGGGTGGCTCGGGGAGCGATGCGGGGTCCGGCTCGGGTGGTGACCGTGGCTCCGGCTCCGGCTCCGGCTCCGGCTCCGGCTCGGGTTCGGGCTCCGGCGGAGACCAGGGGTCGGGTTCCGGTGGGGACTCCGGCAACACGACGTCGGGCACGGGCGACTCCGGCTCCGGCGACAGGGGGTCCGGCGACGACACATCCCCGGGCGGTACGACGTCCCCGGGCGGCGACACCGGCTCCGGCGGCGACCAGGGTTCCGGCGGGGACCACGGATCGGACGGCGCCACGGGCTCCGGTGGCGACTCCGGCTCCGGCGGCGACCAGGGAGCCGACCAGGGGTCCGGCGGCGGCTCCGGCAGCGGCAAGGGCTCCGGCAGCGACAAGGGCGCCGGAGACCAGAAGGGCGCCGGGGACCAGAAGGGCGCCGGAGACGACAAGAGCGCCGCAGACGACAAGGGCTCCGACCCGGCCTCGGGCCACGACACGACCTCGGGCGACGGCCAGGGCGGTTCGGCCGGCGACCAGGGCGATAAGAGTGACCAGGCCGGATCCGGCGGCGACCAGGGCGGAGAGCGGGGCTCACCCTCGGACACGACCTCGGCGACCGCGAACCCGGGCGCGGCGCCCGGCGGCGCCACGACCACCCCGACCGACACCTCGGCCCCCGGCGCGACCCCGGCCCCCGCGGACTGCGCCGCAGGCGCGGCCCCGGCAGGCCCTGCGGCCCCGGCGGTCCCGTCCTATCCGGGTGCGGCGACCAGCGCCGCCGTCGAGCACGGCTGGGGCGAGCCCACCAAGGTCGACGACTTCAACGGCGACACCCTCACGGGCTGGAGCCCCTACGACGGCCCCGGCCACGCCGGAAAGGGGACCCGTTCCCCGTCGGCGATCTCGGTGAAGGACGGCGTGCTCACCATCGACGGCGACGCCGACGGCACCACCGGCGGCATGGCCTGGTCCGACAGCAGCCAGAAGTACGGCCGCTGGGAGGGCCGGGTGCGGGCGCCGCGTCGGACCCGTCGTACAACGCGTTGCTGCTGCTCTGGCCGACCGCGGAGAACTTCCCGGTCGGCGGCGAGATCGACTTCATGGAGATGACCGACCACACCGGCAGAAGACCAACCTGTTCCTGCACTACGGCGAGGACAACTCCCAGGTCCAGGGCTCGGTCGACATCGACGCGACCCAGTGGCACAACTGGGCGGTCGAGTGGACGCCGAAGGGCGTGACCGCCTTCGTCGACGGCAAGCAGTGGTGGCACACCGACGACACCTCCATCCTGCCTCCCGGGCCGATGCACCTGACCATCCAGCTCGACTGGTTCCCCAAGGGCGGCGGCGACGTGAAGCCCTCGGAGATGCAGGTCGACTGGGTCCGTCAGTACGCGCTGCCCGGGTCGGAGAAGGGCGAGGGCGGCTCGGGCAGCTCGGGCGGCAACGACGAGGGGCTCCTCGACGGACTGCTGCACCGCATCACCGAGGGCGGTCCGGACCCCGAGCCCGGCTCGGCGACCCGCGGCGCGAGCGGCACCTGATCAGCGGTACTCCATCACCAGCACCGCGGTGGCCCCCGGGGTGAGCGCCCGGTAACTGTGCGGCCGGTCGGCGGGGAAGGTGACGTGGTCACCCGGGTCGAGCTCGACCTGCTCGTCGTCCGGCCCGGCGCTCCACCGGCCCGTGGACACCACCATGTGCTCGACGGTGCCGGGGGAGTGGGCGTCGGCCGTCCGCGCCGGCCCGGGTTCGCAGGTGATGAGGTGCAGGTCGCGGCGAGCGCCCGGCGGACAGGGCGACAGCAGTGCGCCGGTGTACGCGGCCTCCTCCGACCGGATCGCGGGACGGTCGGCGAAGCGCACCACCCGCAGCGGCGACGACGGCGGCTCCACCAGGGCGCTGAACGGCACTCCCGCGACCACGGCGATCGCCCACAGCGTCTCGACGCTCGGGTTGCCGGTGCCCGCCTCCAGCTGCGACAGCGTCGACTTCGCGATCCCCGCGCGCCGGGCCAGCTCGGCCGAGGAGATCCCGAGGCGTTCGCGCTCCCGGCGGATGGCCGCCGCGATCGTCGCGAGCGGCGGCTCAGGCGTTCGGTTCATCGTTCTCCTCGTTCGACTTGACGAACACAGGCGGTGTTGTTCACTGTATCGGGCATGCGTTCGATACAGCGAACGACCCGCGGGGACGTCCGCGATGCGCTCACCATCTCGGTGGCCGTCGCCGTCGTCGGGGTGTCCTTCGGCGCGCTCGCGCCGGCCGCCGGGCTGTCCCCGGCCATGACGATGGCGATGTCGCTGCTGGTGTTCGCGGGCGGCGCCCAGCTCCTCGTCACCGGGGTGCTCGCCGCCGGCGGAGGCATGTGGGCCGCCGTCGCCGCGGGGCTGGTGCTCAACCTGCGGCACCTGCCGTTCGGCCTGGCGCTGGCCCGCCACCTGGGTGGGGGCTGGGCGCGGCTGCCCGCGGCCCACGTCGTCACCGACGAGTCGGCGGCGTTCGTGCTGGCCCGCACCGACGTCCCCGGGCGGGGGTGGCGTGCGTTCCGGATCCTCGGCGTTGTGAAGTACCTGTGCTGGCAGCTCGGCACCGCGGCCGGTCTCGTGCTCGGCGCGAGCGTGCCGGACCCGGGCGCGTTCGGCCTGGACGCGGCCTTCCCCGCCGCGATGCTGGCGATGCTCGTCCCGATGCTGCGCCGGGTCGACGCCCGCCGGGTCGGTGCCGCCGCGGCAGCGGTCTCGCTGGCCTGCGCACCGTTCCTGCCGGCGGGGCTGCCCGTGCTGGCCGGCCTGCTCGGCGTCACCGCCGCCGGACGGACGGAGGAGCAGTCGTGACCGTCGCCGCCCTGCTCGTCCTCGCCGGCGGGACCTACCTCATGCGGCTGCTGCCGCTCGTCCTGCACGACCGGGTCGCCCTGTCACCGCGCACCGTCCGCCTCGTCGAGCTGGGCGCGGTCGGGCTGCTCGTCGCCACCGGCACCTGGTTCGAGGGGGCCGGGTTCGCCGGCTGGGCCCGCCCGGCCGGGGTGGCCGTGGCCGCGGGTGCGCTGCTGCTGCGGATGCCGTTCGTGCTGGTCGTCGTCCTCGCCGCGGCGACGACGGCCGGGCTGCGCCTGGCCGGGATCGGCTGAGCCGGTCGTCACCCCGGCGCGCGCCCCGCGCCGGGGACCGCGAGGATCACCCCATGCTCGTGCTCGTCCTCGGTGCCACCGGCTACGTCGGGTCCCGGCTCGTCCCACGCCTGCTCGACGCCGGCCACGACGTGCGGGTGCTCGCCCGCACCCCGGCCAAGCTCGCCGCGCACCCGTGGGGCGACCTGGTCGACGTCGCCCGCGGCGACGCCCAGGACGCGGCCGACGTGCGCCGGGCCTGCGAGGGCGTCGACGCCGTCGTCCACCTGGTGCACGCGATGGACGGCCCCGGCTACGCCGCACGGGACCGCGCCGCCGCGCACGCCCTGGCCGACGGGGCCGCCGCGGCCGGCGTGCGTCGCATCGTCTACCTGGGCGGACTGCAGCCCGCGGCCGGCACCCGGCGGGTGTCGCAGCACCTGTCCTCGCGCCGCGAGGTCGGCGACATCCTGCTCGCCGGCCCGGTGCCGACCGCGGTGCTGCGCGCCGGGATCGTCGTCGGGACCGGCTCGGCCAGCTTCGAGATGATCCGCCACCTCACCGAGACGGCGATGGGCGGTCCCCTGCTCCTGCCGCTGCCCGACCGGGCGTGGAACCGGATCCAGCCGATCGCCGTCGACGACGTGCTGTACGACATCGTCGGCTGCCTCGACCTGCCCGCCGAGGTGGACCGGGCGTTCGACGTCGGCGGCCCCGACGTGCACACCTACCGCTCCCTGATGAGCGAGTTCGCCGCCGAGGCCGGGCTGCTGCGGCCGTTCCCGGTGCCCGTCCCGCTGTCCGCGCCGCGGCTCACCGCCCGCGCCGTCGCCGCGCTCACCCCGGTCGGCCGGGGCCTGGCCGAGCCGCTGGTCGAGTCGATGCGCCACGAGCTGGTGGCCGACCCCGACGACCTCGCGGCCCTCGACGTGCTCATCGGCACCCCGCCCGGCGGACGGACCCCGTACCGCACCGCGGTCCGCCGTGCCCTCGACGGCGTCGGCGCGGCCGGACCGGGGCCGTCCGACCCGCCCGGCACCGGTCCGCTGGAGTGGTCGACGACCGACACCCGCGACGTGGCCGCCCCCGCCCACGCCGTCTGGTCGGTGATCGAGACGCTCGGCGGCCCGCACGGCTGGTACACCGTCCCGGGCGTCGCGACGCTGACCGGCCACCTCGACATCCTGGCCGGCGGGCCCGGCGTGGTCCCGCGGCGGCAGGGCGACGGCCCGGCCCGGCTCGTCCCGGGGGAGCCCCTGGACCGCTGGATCGTCGAGGCGGTCGAGCCGGCGCACCGGCTGGTGCTGCGGGCCGCCGACCGGCTGCCCGGCGACGCCCGGCTGGAGCTCGCCGTCGCCCCGACCGACCGGCTGACCAGCCGCTACACCCAGACCCTGCGGTTCGCCCCCGCGCGGGATGGCCGGGCGGCTGGGGTGGCTGGCGGCCTACCCCTCGCAGCGCTTCGTGTTCGCGGTGATGGCCCGGACCCTGGCCGGGGTCGCGAGACCCGCTACCGGCGCGAGGTCCGCGCCTCTGACGCCCCACGCACCCCGCTGCTCCGCCGCATGGGGTGCTGCTGCGCCCGGGGACGCGGGAGGCGGGTGCCGGACGCGCGGTGCCGCACCCGCACGGTGCGGGCACCACGCGGCGCGTCAGCCCTGGCCGCGGGCCTGCGCGACTGCT
>NZ_JAHLJA010000277.1:0-1427 GCF_020496245.1 Pseudonocardia sp. ICBG601
CACGCGTTCGCCCGCGGTCACCGCGAGCACCCGCAGGTCACCGGTCCCGATCTGGTCGGCGAACTCGCCCACCCCGGACACCGCGAAGGCCACCTCGCCGCGCAGCACCGCCGCGAGCAGCGGACCGCCGCCCTCGTAGGACGCGTAGTGGACCCGGGCCGGCGCGATGCCGGCGCCCTCGGCCAGCAGCATCGTCGCGAGGTGGTCCGGCCCGCCGACGGTCGAGCCGCCGCCGACGGTGGCGGAGCCCGCCGGGAGCGGCGTGCCAGGCGTCGAGCAGGGCGCGGACGTCCCGGTAGGGCGAGTCCGCGGGCACGACGACGATCTCCGACTCCTCGGTCAGCCGTGCGATCGGCGTGGTGTCGGCGAGCGAGAGCGGGGTGTCGCGCGAGGCGGTCGCCCCGACCACCCCGAGCCCCATGCTCATCAGCAGCCTGCCGTTGCCGGCCTCGCCCTCGATCCGGCCGAGCCCGGCGATCCCGCCGGCACCGGACAGGTTGAACACCTCGACCGGACCGGTGATCCCGTTGTCGGACAACACCTTCGCCGCACTGCGGGCGGTGACGTCGTAGCCGCCGCCCGGCGGGTTGGGCACGAGGATGCGCAGGTCGGACAGCGGCCGGGGCCCGCCGGTCAGCACGATCGGGACGACGACCGCGGCGAGGGCCAGCACGAGCACCGCGACCAGCGCGGTGACCTGGCCCCGGCGGGCGCGGCGGGCGGGCGCCTCGGAGGGCCGCCGCCCGCCCGCCGCGCCCGCCGGGCCAGGTCACCGCGCTGGTCGCGGTGCTCGTGCTGGCCCTCGCCGCGGTCGTCGTCCCGATCGTGCTGACCGGCGGGCCCCGGCCGCTGTCCGACCTGCGCATCCTCGTGCCCAACCCGCCGGGCGGCGGCTACGACGTCACCGCCCGCAGTGCGGCGAAGGTGTTGTCCGACAACGGGATCACCGGTCCGGTCGAGGTGTTCAACCTGTCCGGTGCCGGCGGGATCGCCGGGCTCGGCCGGATCGAGGGCGAGGCCGGCAACGGCAGGCTGCTGATGAGCATGGGGCTCGGGGTGGTCGGGGCGACCGCCTCGCGCGACACCCCGCTCTCGCTCGCCGACACCACGCCGATCGCACGGCTGACCGAGGAGTCGGAGATCGTCGTCGTGCCCGCGGACTCGCCCTACCGGGACGTCCGCGCCCTGCTCGACGCCTGGCACGCCGCTCCCGCGGGCTCACCGTCGGCGGCGGCTCGACCGTCGGCGGGCCGGACCACCTCGCGACGATGCTGCTGGCCGAGGGCGCCGGCATCGCGCCGGCCGGGTCCACTACGCGTCCTACGAGGGCGGCGGTCCGCTGCTCGCGGCGGTGCTGCGCGGCGAGGTGGCCTTCGCGGTGTCCGGGGTGGGCGAGTTCGCCGACCAGATCGGGACCGGTGACCTGC
>NZ_JAHLJA010000278.1:0-1435 GCF_020496245.1 Pseudonocardia sp. ICBG601
GTCACCGCGAGCACCCGCAGGTCACCGGTCCCGATCTGGTCGGCGAACTCGCCCACCCCGGACACCGCGAAGGCCACCTCGCCGCGCAGCACCGCCGCGAGCAGCGGACCGCCGCCCTCGTAGGACGCGTAGTGGACCCGGGCCGGCGCGATGCCGGCGCCCTCGGCCAGCAGCATCGTCGCGAGGTGGTCCGGCCCGCCGACGGTCGAGCCGCCGCCGACGGTGAGCCCGCCGGGAGCGGCGTGCCAGGCGTCGAGCAGGGCGCGGACGTCCCGGTAGGGCGAGTCCGCGGGCACGACGACGATCTCCGACTCCTCGGTCAGCCGTGCGATCGGCGTGGTGTCGGCGAGCGAGAGCGGGGTGTCGCGCGAGGCGGTCGCCCCGACCACCCCGAGCCCCATGCTCATCAGCAGCCTGCCGTTGCCGGCCTCGCCCTCGATCCGGCCGAGCCCGGCGATCCCGCCGGCACCGGACAGGTTGAACACCTCGACCGGACCGGTGATCCCGTTGTCGGACAACACCTTCGCCGCACTGCGGGCGGTGACGTCGTAGCCGCCGCCCGGCGGGTTGGGCACGAGGATGCGCAGGTCGGACAGCGGCCGGGGCCCGCCGGTCAGCACGATCGGGACGACGACCGCGGCGAGGGCCAGCACGAGCACCGCGACCAGCGCGGTGACCTGGCCCCGGCGGGCGCGGCGGGCGGGCGCCTCGGAGGGCCGCCGCCCGCCCGCCGCGCCCGCCGGGGCCAGGTCACCGCGCTGGTCGCGGTGCTCGTGCTGGCCCTCGCCGCGGTCGTCGTCCCGATCGTGCTGACCGGCGGGCCCCGGCCGCTGTCCGACCTGCGCATCCTCGTGCCCAACCCGCCGGGCGGCGGCTACGACGTCACCGCCCGCAGTGCGGCGAAGGTGTTGTCCGACAACGGGATCACCGGTCCGGTCGAGGTGTTCAACCTGTCCGGTGCCGGCGGGATCGCCGGGCTCGGCCGGATCGAGGGCGAGGCCGGCAACGGCAGGCTGCTGATGAGCATGGGGCTCGGGTGGTCGGGGCGACCGCCTCGCGCGACACCCCGCTCTCGCTCGCCGACACCACGCCGATCGCACGGCTGACCGAGGAGTCGGAGATCGTCGTCGTGCCCGCGGACTCGCCCTACCGGGACGTCCGCGCCCTGCTCGACGCCTGGCACGCCGCTCCCGGCGGGCTCACCGTCGGCGGCGGCTCGACCGTCGGCGGGCCGGACCACCTCGCGACGATGCTGCTGGCCGAGGGCGCCGGCATCGCGCCGGCCCGGGTCCACTACGCGTCCTACGAGGGCGGCGGTCCGCTGCTCGCGGCGGTGCTGCGCGGCGAGGTGGCCTTCGCGGTGTCCGGGGTGGGCGAGTTCGCCGACCAGATCGGGACCGGTGACCTGCGGGTGCTCGCGGTGACCGCGGGCGAA
>NZ_JAHLJA010000279.1:0-25436 GCF_020496245.1 Pseudonocardia sp. ICBG601
GCGCCGCGCCATGACCGCCCGCACATCCACCCCGCCCCGGTCGCCGGATCGCACAACGCCAGCAGTTGTAGGCCGCCCACGGGCAGAACACCGCCGCCAGCAACGTCACCGCCCCCGCCAACACCCCGGACACACCGGAGGCGCTGCCCAGCATCCCCGACCCCGATGACCAGCAGCAACGCCAACGCCGGCTCGAGGAGGATCGCCGCGGCCAGCCACCGCGCGGTCCGCCACCACCACGCCGACGTCGCCCCCGACAACAACCCCGCCGCCGCGATCGGGGACACCGCGATCAACATGACGATGATCGCCTGGCGCACGACCATCTCGAACGCGAATCCGACCGCCGCCGCCGCCGCACCGAGCGCCCCAGCGATGGCCATGATGATCGCCCGGGTCATCTCGGTCAGGCCTTCACCCAGGTCCGGGTTGTCGATGAAGATCGCCCCGACACCGGTCACCGGCTCCTCCGCCGGGGCATTCGGGTCGGCCGGGGGCGGGTCCAGCACCCGGGCGAAATCCGGTGACCCGAGCGCCAGCTCCAGCAGCCCGCGGGCGATCCCGTCCGCCGCGGCGACCAGACCCGCCGACAACGACAAGATGAAGGCCAGCGCGATCCCGAAATGGACCGGGCCCAGCAACAACCGAGACGCCCCCCACCCGCCGCGGACCACGACCGCCACGATCTGGGAGAAGAACACGCAGGTAGCGACCAGGATCGCCAGCCACCACAACGCCGGCCACACCTGCCCCAACCCACGATCCGGAGCGAACAACGCAACCAGATCGAACCGCGTCAGATGATCGATGAGCGCGAGGGTGTCGCGCAGCATCGCCAACCCAGCCGTCCACACCGACTCCAGGACACCGACGACACCGGCCTTGACGTACTCCGTGGCTGCCCGGCCGAAGGTGTCCCCCGGGTTTGTGACGATGTCCCAGAAACCTGGCTCAGGTGCCGGAGGCGGCGCAGGGTCCGGGCCCGGTTGCATCAGCCAGGTCATCGAGCGATCGCCCGGTATCCAGCGGCGACGGCCTCAGCGGTCCCCGGCCACGGCGAGGGAGCCTGAGCTGCGTGTGGTGCCCGCGCGATGCGCCACTGCTCGGTGCCGTCGGCGGCCTGGACTCGGCGCATGGCCTGGCAGTCGCCCATCCCGCCGCACGACCTGGCCCTTGAAGTCGAACGTGAACTCCCCCAGCACACAGACCACGACGAACCGGTCCCCGACCGTTCCCTTGACCAGCGCCTCTGCCGGAGTCCAGGTGATCGACATCCCGGGCTTCGGCCCGCGGGCCGGTAGTCCGGCGCTCTTGCGGAAGCTCGTCAGCTGGTGCGCGAGGAACGAGCCGTCCCCCCGTGGCCCGTCGGTGGCCTCGGTCATCGAGTCGTGCGCGCGGGCGTAGTCGGCCGGGTCGCCGCCGAGCATCCCGGCCTGCGTCATCGCTGCCAGTTGCGCGACCGCGCCCTCCGGGGTCGCGGGGAAGCTGTCCGGCACCCGCACCCCGACCACGCGTCCCGGCGGCGGCAGCGTGATCGGCGGCCCCGCCGTCTCGGCGGTCAATGCATGCGGGAAACTCACCGCATTCGGAAACAGCAGCATCGGAGCGCTGCTCAATTCCTGTTCTGAGGCCCACTCCGGCGCTACCGGACCCTCCACCGCCGGTGCTGCCGCCGGCGCGGGTTCGTCCCGGCCGCCGACCCAGCCCATGATCGTGTAGACCAGGCCGGCGAGCAGCAGTGTTGCGAGGACGCCGGCGCCGGCGGCGATCGCGTAGCCGCGCCGCCGGTTCGGCTCCCGCACCAGCGGCGGAGAAGAAGACGGCTCGAATGCTGGTGGTGTGGTCATTCGAGTTCGCCGGTCGCGATCATCTTGATCAGGTTCTGGCCGGATGCCCAGAGCACACCGGCCAGGACCGAGGTGCCGAGCATCCCGGCGCCGACCATCGCCGCGAGCCGGTTACCCCACAGCCGTCCGGCGCCGATGGTGAGCACACCCAGGAAGAACAGGACCGGCACCGACCAGCCCGCCAGGGACATGATCACACCGCCGAGGTATTCGGTGGTGTCCCCGAACCGGCCGGGCAACGGCTTCGGCACCACCGTCGGCAACTGCGGCAAACCCTGCTCCTGCCCGGCCTGACCGCCCGGCGGCGGCGCAGGCGGCGGCGGCTGCTGACCCGGGCGCGCCATCAGCACGGCACCGAACCGCCCGGCACTGAACCACACAGCATTATCGGAAATAGTTCTCAACACGGGGAGCGCTCCTCAGAGCAGCGAACACGGGAACCAGCTGTCAACGGCGGTGTGCTGGTCACGGGCCTGGTCCTCGGCCTGGTCCTGGGGTGTCGCGGGCGGCGGCCGACCCGGCCAGCAGGTCGATCACGCCCCAGGAGGCGAGCAGCGGTCGGAGTGCGTCGGTGACTTTGTCCGGTAGCGGGTCGGGGGTGACGCCGTCGGCTTCGACCGCGGCGTTCGGTGGGATGAACACCGCGCCGTCGAGCAGCGTCGACAGTCGTGGCCCGGTGGCGCCGTCGATCCCGACCGGCCAGCGTTTGGCGCCGTTGACGACCAGCGCGCACACCGGTGCCGCGACCCCGGCCTGGACCCAGGTGTCGTGACGGGCCAGGACCTGCTCGGCGGCGCGCAGCGACGGCCGCGTAGCGCGCACGACCAGCACCGGGCGCGGCATCAGCTCCCCGCCGCGTAGCCACCCGCCGGCACCGGAGGTCACCGCCGCTGCGGCCCGCCAGCCGCCGTTGCCCAGATCGGCGACGGTGACGTGCAGCGGTCGCGGCGGCGGGTCGGGGAGCCAGTCCGGCGGCGCGGGCACCATCCCCGGCGTCACACCGGGCATGGTGGTGTCGAGGCGGGCCAGCAGCGCACCGGCGCCGGGGCGGCCCCCGCGCCAGCTGTAGCGGACCTGGACCTGGTCGGTGACCGGGCGTGTCCACGGCCCGTCCGCACCGGCGGCCTGAGCGAGACCGGACCGGGCCGGGTCATCGGCATCAATGAGCAGACAGCAGCGTTTGTCCTGGTGGATGATGTCGGTGATCGCCGCGGCGACCGTCGACGCCCCCGCGGCGGGGGACCCGGCCAGCACGGGGATGACCGCCCCGAACGGTGCCCAGTCCGCCGCCCCGACGTGATCGGGCCACACCTGCCGTCCCCGGGCCGCCACGGCGGCGACCGTGGCGCCCATCTGCTCAGCTACGGCGAGCGTGTCGGTAGGACTACCAGCGCGGGCGCTGCGGGCCGCGGCGACGGCGGTCAAATCCACGATCATCTCCACATCCGTTGCATCCAGGCCCGCCCCGACGGCGCCGCGGCGGGCGGCGGTACCGAGCAGGTGACACAGCTGCGGGACCGACCGCGGCCGCGCCGCCGAACCGGCCGCGGCCGCGGACAGGCCGGGACCTTCCACGGCGCGGTCGTCGGTGCCGTCGGTTGCGTTGGTGGCGGCGGTCATCGGAGCCCGAGTCGCTTCGAACAGGCCGGCCACGCCGCCCAGCCCTGCACGGCCTGCACTCGCTTGGCGACCTCGATCTGCTCGGCCCGCGACGCCTCGTGCGCGTGGCCTTCGCCGCCGAAGGCCCGCCAGGTCGACGGGGAAAATTGCAGGCCGCCGGCGTAGCCGTTGCCCGTGTTGGTGCTCCAGTTCCCGCCGGACTCGCAGTGGGCTAGCTTGTCCCAGGTCGAGCCCGCCGCCGAGGTTGCGACTCCTCCGTCTGTCACCGGCGGCGGCTCGGCCCCCACCCCGGCCCTACGCGGCTGCTCACCAGCAGCGCCGCCACGAGCGGCGTGGTCATCGGTAGCGGCCACGCCGTCCTCGGCCCGCTCACCAGCAGCGGCGTCTCCGGTGGTGTCGTTCCCGGCGGCACCGGTGCCGCTGTCGGTGCTGGTCGTGCGGCTGCCCTTCACACCGGTGCCGGCACCGGTGCTGGTGCTGGTGCGGTCGAGGGCGTCGAGGAGGTCCTGGGCGACCGGGTCGACCTCGGCCGCAGCGCGGGCCTGAGCGGTCAGCTTCTCGATGCCCGCCGACACCGCTCCCGAACTCGCCGACACAGCTCCCGACCTGCTGGTCTGGGTCTCGGGCGTTGCGCTCGTGTCCTGACCCGCGCTGGTGTCCTGACCAGCGCCGCTCTCGGTAGCGGCGGAACTGGACGTGGCCTCGGCGGTGCTGCCGTTTCTGCTGGTCTGGGTGCGGGTGATCGCTGCGCCGGGCCGGACCTCACCGGCCTCTGACTCTGACTCCGACGGCGGCTTCGGTGTCGGGGCCGTGCCCGCCGTGGGCTGGTCGCTGTCGGCGGTGGCGCGGAGGTGGTCGAGGGCGTCCAGATCGGCCGGGTCGGCGCCCAGCGCGGCGAGGCGATCACGGTCGATGCCGTCGAGGACGGTCGCCCCGAGCTGGGTGGCATCGGCGTCACCGGAGGTGGCGATCGCCGACAGCAGGTCGCTGACCATCCCGATCGCCTCCCGCGCCGCCGCAGCGTCCTCCGCCGACGAGGCCTGTCCAGGGCCGGTCTGCACGTCGGTGACGACGGTGTTCGACGATGTCGAACGCGGGGCGGTGGCCGGTGTCGAGTTCGCGGGTGTTGAGGTCGCGGGTGTTGAGGTTCGGGGCGTGGTCGTCGCGCTGCTCGGGGCGGGATCGGTCGTGTCCCGGCTGTCGGTGGCCCGGTCGCTGCTGCTGTTGGGGCCGGTGGGCGTCGGTGGTGTCGTGGTGGGTGCGGCTGGGGCAGGCAGCGCAGCAGTAGCGGCCGGTGCCGCCGGTTCACCGGCCGGTGCAGTGCTGGTCGGGACGGTCTTTTCTCCCGCGGGCGGTGCTCCCAGCGAAGCCGGAGGCGTGGCCGAGTGGTGCTGGTCGGTGCAGGCCGCGGGTACCGGCGGCGCCGCAGCCCGCGGCCGCTCCATCGGTGCTGCCGGTGCTGCCGGTGCTGTGACGGCGGAGCGGGCCTGGTCGACAGCACCAAGCACCGCAGCGGTCCCGGCGGCGGTGTCGTCGACGAGGTCCGCCGCAGGCGGCGGGGCCACCAGATCGGCCGGGGTGGGGCCGAGCCCGGCCGCGGCCAGCCGCACACCCACCTCGCGGACCTGCGGATCAGCGCTGTCCAGGTGGTGAAGCTGGTCAGAGACGTCCACGGCGTGCTGACGCCACTCGACCGACTGTGTGGCGGGGCGGAATCCGAGGTCGGTGATCTGTTCGGCGAGGGCGTGGTCGGCCGGGTCGTCGGACAGGGTGAGGTCGGTGAGCAGCGTCCGGGCCTGCGCTCGTGTCGCGGTCGCGGCGGCGTGCTGACGTGCGGCCTTGCGATTATCGCAAGCCCCGGTCGCGGTCAGTCCGAGCACTGTCACCGGCTCGTCCGGTGCGGTGGTGAGGGCGGTGGCGGTGTAGGCGCCGCCGCCGAGTAGCGCGGTCGCGGTCAGGACCGCGACCGCGGAGCGGCGCACCACCACGGTCGACACCTGAGCGGGAAGACGGTCGGACAGCCGGTCGGACAGCTGCGTGGACAGGCGGCGGCGCGGGACGTGATCGGCCCACGACGGCCGCGCCGCACGAGACGACCGTCGCCAGGGCGGACGCGGTAGCGGGGACATGCAGGCAAATCCTCCAGGTCAGCAGGTCAGCAGGTCAGCAGGGGGCCGGGGAGCACGGGCTGGTGCGGTAGATGAGGTGCGGCTAGGACCTGCCGGTGTTGTTGTTGATCTCGTCGGTGATCGAGGTCGACGAATCCGCATCGGTCGAGCCGGCGCTGCCACCGGAGGTCGTGGACGATCCCTCGCCAGCGGCGAGGCCCCACTGCTTGACCCAGTCGACCTGCATCCGCCCCGGTTCGCCGTCGCCGCGCGGGAACCAGTCAAGCTGCAAACAGAGGTGCATCGGGCCGGGCGGCAAGATCGAAGTGTCGGTGGTCTTCCACCATTCGCGGCCGTCGACGAACGCGGTCACACCGTCGGGTGTCCACTCGACCGCGTAGTTGTGCCACTGCGTGGCGTCGATGGTCAGTTCGCCGTGGACCTGGGAGTTGTCCGCGCCGTAGTGCAGGAACAGTTCGATCTTGTCGCGGGCCGGGTCCATGATCTCCGCGAAGTCGATCTCCCCGCCGACCGGGAAGTTCTCCTCGGTCGGCCACAACAGGGCGAGGGCGTTGTAGGAGGGGGACCCGGTCGGGGCGCGCATCCGCACTTCCCAGCGGCCGTATTTCTGGGAGTGCGCGGTCCAGGCCAGGCCGGCGGTCGTGCCGTCCCCGGTCCCGTCGATCGTCAGAATGCCGTCAGCGACGGTCGCCGCGGCCGGGGAGCGGGTGCCGTTCCCGGCATGCCCGGGGCCGTCGTAGGCGTTCCACCCGGGCCCCAGCTGTGTGCCGGTGAAGTCGTCGACAACGTCCGGGGCACCCCAGCCGAACACCTCACCTGCGGTGTCGCCCTGGCCGGGCACGCCCGGCAGCGCAGAAGAACCGCCCTGCGCGTCCTGTCCGGTCTGTCCGGTCTGTGCTGGATGATCGGTGGATCCGCTTTCATGATCATCCGGGTGGTTCCCGGCCTGGTAGCAGGTGGCGGGGATGAAGCCGGGCTGGTCGGCGCCGACGCTGGTCAACGCCGACCGCCACGCCCGCGCCCGCTCGGAACGATCGCCGTCGAGTTCGGCCAGGACGTGCACCGCGGTGATACGCCAGCCGCATTCGACTCGTGCGTCCGCCGGGACAGGCGCGGCCGGAGCGAACGCGACCGCCAGCGACGTCACCGCTCCCACCACGGCGGTGACCAGCCCGGAACCGATCACCGCATACCGGCCTGACGGTCGGCGTGGTCGGTGCGGAAACCGTGCGAGGCCAGACCGTGGGTGCGGCTCTGGAAACCGTCGGCGACCACAGCGGCGAGTTCGAGGACCGCATCCCGCGTCGCGGGGGCCAGGGCGTCGAGATCGATGATGTCCCCGGTCGCCAGGTGCGGGTCGGCGGGCAGTTCGACCACCGCCCGCACCCTGGAGGCGAAGTAGTCGCGGATGACGGTGTCATCGACATAGCGGGACTGTCGATCACACGACAGGACGACGACGGCGTCACGGACCAGGTCCCGATACCGAAACCGGCCCGACGAGTCCTGGTGGGTGGCCAGCCACTGCAACGTCCGCGCCGCCCGCGACGCCCCGTCCTTCGTCGGCGCACCCACCACGACCAGGGAGTCGGCGTGGCGCAGCGTGCCCTGCATCGCCGAATGCACCAGGCCGGTGCCGCAGTCTGTGAGCAGCAGCTCGTGATAGATCGAGAGCAGCCGCAGGACACGCTCGTAGTCGCGCTCGGAGAACATCTCCGACAGCTCCGGGGCCTGCTCCGAGGTGAGCACGCGTAAGCGGCCGGCGAGGTGGGTGTAACCCGACAGCTGCGTAGAAGTACGGACCTGGTCCAGGTCGCGTAGCAGGTCACGCACCGTCCGCCGCCCCGCCTGGGCCTCTCCGACCAGGCGGTCACCCAAGGTCCCCGCGTCGGGATTGGCGTCGATCGCGATGACTCGGTCCCCGCGGTACTCGGCCATCGCCAGCCCGAGCACACCGGTACACGTCGTCTTCCCGACACCACCTTTGATGCTGCCGACCGCGACGGAGAACGGCCCGGACAGCGGTGTCGTGACCCGCCGCACCTGGTCCTTCAACCGCAGCTCGGCCTCGGACAGGCCCGGATTCCACCGACCAGCCGTGAGCGCGTAGACCGCAGCCCGCCAACCATGCGTCGGCGCCGCGAGCTTCGGACGCACCACATCAGCGAACGCACCACCATCGGAAAACCCGGGTGCTCCAGGTGCGGAGCCATCGCCGGACTCGGCGGTGTCGGTGCTCCAGAACGCCGCCGGCGGTGCCGCTGGTTCCGGCGGCTCGACAGCAGATCGAACAGTCTGCGGGTCCGCGGCGGGAGCCACCGGCGGTTCCGGGGACCCGCCCGTGCCCTCGGGAGCCGACACCGGCGGCTCGGCCGCGGGCGGCGTACCGGGAACCGCCCACGCCGCAGCATCCCCGGTCAGCCACGCCGGCGTCCCACCCGACTCCGCCGCCTCCGACGACGACACATGATTACCCGACATCAACGACCACCGCCTGTTTCGTTACCGGTGGGCCCGGTGAGCAGACCGGGATCGACGACCAGACGGCCGTCCTCCGCGGCGCGGGTGACCGGCACAGTCATCCGCACCCACCGCGGCTCGACCGCGGTCCACACCGCGGCCGACTCCGGCGGGGCGCACGAGCGGCCGATCGTCCCCGCCGGCTCCACCAGACCGCTGTGCTCAGCGGCGGACACAGCCGAGTCATCGGCCTCGGGCGCTGTTCCAGCACGGACGTACGGCGTGGCGCGGACGACGACCTCGACGAACACCACCGTGTCCGACCGCCGATACAACCGCCCCGGCAACGGGGAATCCGCACGCTGACGGCCCGCACCGGACCAGCCCCACGTACACGCCTGCACATCGGCCAGGACCTCGCGCAGGACCTCAGCGCGGCGCCACGGCACGTCCTCGTCGAACGACTGGAAATCGCAGGCGAAGCGGGCAGCGAACGCCGACGCCTCCACATCCGACACCGGCTCCACCGAACGCACCGCACGGGCGAACGACGGCTCCGCCGGGACACGGTCGAGAGGCCGCCGCCGCGGCGCCGCCGCTGGGAACGCTTCGTCGAACCTGACCTGCGGCGACGCTAACTCAACATGATCACCAGGATCGGGCGCAGCAGAGCAGTAGTGCCCGCCGGGCCCTCCACGCTGCGCTGCTGGACGGTCCGGTCGTGGGCGCCGCGAGGTAATGACGTGCACGGATGCGGTCCCAAGATCATCCCGAGGTTCTGCACTGTCGGACGCCGTGTCCCGGGAACCGAGTCCTGGCGCTACCAGCCACGGAGAGACGCACTCGGCGGGACCAGGACTGCTGCGTCGTGACATCAGACCGGCCGATCGCAGCCGGAGACAGACGGGAAGCCGAGTGCCGCACCGTCCATGCTTACACCGATCATCGCGCCTCCCTCGCATCTGAGCGCCCAAACTATAGACTGGGCGCTGCGGGTCCGCAATACTGCTAGATATATGGCAATGTACCTGGGGAAATCGCAAAGGCGACGGGCCGGCGTGGCCGCCTCGGTGGCGACGGGGACCGCATGCCCTGCTAGGGTCAGCAAACTATAGTTCGGATAGGTGGAGGCGGATGACGCGAAGAACGATCGCCGGGCGAAGTGGCCTACCCCTGCCGCAGTGCGCCTACGTGGAGTACGCGTGACGACACGATCAGTTGATGGAACCTTACTCGAAAGACTCAGCTTTCTGTCATCAACCGTGCTGAAGCTGGATCACGAGTCGCGCGGCCTGCGGAGCGACTCGGCGTGGCCGAGACCTGATGCGCGCCGGGTGCTGAGACAGGTGGCTTCGGACGGGAGGGTCGCGCTGTCCGCGGAGGAAGTCGTCCAGGTCGCTGTGGGGATCGGAATCCCCACGGGGTCCCTGACGGCCGATCCAGGGTCCTGGCTCCCGGTCGAAAGCTGCTTCCGGCGACTCGTAGCGCTACGAGAGCAGGACGAAAAATGGCGAGTCCCCATCTTGGGGGCTGACGAAGAAAAGTTCCCCGCATCTTCTTCGGGACCGGAGACCTACGACATGGATATAACATTTTGGGGCACTCCTCGGTGTTGTAGAGGTCTATGGGCCCGCCGAGGGCAGGATCAGATCGCACCTCGCCGACGCAGAGGTCTCCGGAGAAACCCCGCCGCCGTGACAGAGCCGTCAGTTGATGTGGAAGTTCTTGAGCGCTGCGCGAGCGTAATTTCCGATCTTAACGAATCCATCGGCCACTTTGACGGGTCGATCCGCGACTACCTGGAACGATTAGAAACCCACAGGGGGCGGCCCATAAAGATGCGAACCTTTTTATTTAGGGAACTCGGAGGAGGTGAGTGTGGAATATACATCCCGAGGCGAACCTATGACGAGATAGGATTCCCATTGGACGCTCCGCATGCTACGCATATCATCCTGCATGAAGTCGGACACATGGTGCTCGACCATGCCGCGGCGCGGAGGCCGGAAGATTCCCCTCTATTTCGAAGCATGGCCAGCATTACTCCTGAGGCGCTGACAGTTTATCTCGGGAGGAGCGTCTACGAGGACTGCGCGGAACGTGAAGCGGAGGCGTTCGCTACCTGCTTGTCCGCTGCAGCCGCCTCGCCCGAGCCGAAATCGGAGACAGAAGGTGCAGTGAGTGACACTGTAGCTCTTCGCATGAGAACGACTTTCGGCGGGTGAGGAGTGCAGCCGAAGAGCTGTCGACTGGAGTAGCTTTACTGCATTGCAAGCTTGACGAAGGAGACCTGTTGGGCACATCAGAAGGCCAGGAATCCCAGCTGAACCACAATCCTAGCGATTCATTTGCTGACCGCTTGAACTATCTGTTCGACCATCTTTATCCCGCTGGGCGAGGACCTTATTCAAATTCTGAAGTCGCAGCCGGAGTGCGACAAGCCGGATATAAAGCGACCAGTCAGTACGTGCGGGTACTCCGCCGCGGGCAACGCAAAAACCCCACCCTGGACTTCATAGGCGGTTTAGCTGAATTCTTTAGAATTCCAGCTGGGTACTTCTTCGACGGACCCGAAGCGGAAGACATTAAAAAGCAGATAGAAATCCTCGTAGCGGCACGAAGCGCGGACGTGAAGGAGATTTTCTTTCGGAGCACACAGATCGGGGAGCAGGATCGGGAGGTTGTCCTGCGCATCTTGCGAAGCTTCTCGGGAAACACAGATTGCGACTCGCAGGAAGGGGGTGGGTAGCGGCACTCAGGTGCTCCGCATCGAGCATTACAACCCATATATCCAACGCAGAAAGAGTTTAGCGGCGAGATGTCTCCTGCCGAAGTTGCCAACACTACGGTGTACTATCTGTTTCCCGTGGTCTGTTTCTGTGTCGCTACTATACGATGGCGACTTCACCGACGGAAGGTGGGTAGAACTACACCGCCAGAAGTACGGGCAATGTTGTTGTACATGGCGAGCTTGGGGCTCGCAGTGGCCGTCATGGCCCCACCCAGCAGGGACATTATAGATATTGTTTACCCCAACATTTCCCAGCTTCTGGGAAATGTTCTGGTTCTTGCGGCAGGGTTGAGCGTTACCGCTGTAGTGGCGTTTAGTCAGTTGGACTTGCTTTCAGCGCGGCGGCTCATTCTGCGCCGTGCCGCGGTCCTGTCGGTTGCTTCCGCTGGAATGGCAGCATGTTTCGCGGCAACGCATATCAGTGAGGCCGTTTTCCTGGTCCCCCGGCTACATCCATCGGTGATCGCTTATTACACGATATACAGTGTTGGGTTCGGGTGGGCGATAATCGGTCTTACTGTTCTTTTGTCCAAGCAGCTCCGCTTGGAGCCGGAAGCATGGCGTCGCGTCAGTCTGCATCTTCATCGCACCGTATGCGCTGTAGTACTGCTCTATCTGGCCGGGCGTTTGTGGAGCGTCGGCGCCTACTCTGTTGGGCTCCTCCCGAGGTGGGGGACAATCCATAAGGACTCGCTGGAACTCGTCATCAGCACGGTACTTCCGCTAGTCGCACTAGTCCTCGGCACTCTCGGTTGGCTCTCGCGGTTTTGGGCGCCCCAATTCGTCAAACTTATCGTCCGCAAACAAATTGACTATCGGCATCAGCGCCTCTACCGCCGACTCAGGCCACTCTGGGAGCTCATCGCCCAAGGTAACCTGAAGGACCTATACTTCGCCGAGCGTCACCAATCGTCTGTCAGCCCCACAACACGTTTGTGCGGGCGAGTCTTTGAAATCTGCGACATTGAACTCCGCGCTTCCCGTCATGTGACCGAAGCTGAGAAGGACGTCGCGGTGACCCGTGAAATCGTCGCCGGGCGCGGCCACCTAGGCGTGTCCGCTCTCAGCGACGCCTACGTGTTCGCGAGGGGAGTGGCCGCCGAGCAAGAACCAGGCAAGGAGAAGGAGAAGGAGAAGGAGAAGGAGACTCCCGAGGTTGATGCCATTCCGGAGATGGACATCGAAGCTCAGGCGCGACGGCTGTTGCGAGCCTATCATGCTCTTCGTGCGGCACCTGATTTATATCGAATGCTCACTTCACCTCCGACGGACTCGGACTTGAGCCCCACAGAAAATCAGACAACCAGCTAGGGTAGCGTTTTGCGCACTATGGCATCTCCTGATCGAGTATCCGGCCACACTCAAACGGTCATCGACCGGGCAGCCCGCGTGCTAACCGAGATTTTAGCCCCATCCGTGGTAGTCGCACTGCTGCCGCTGGCGCTCGCTTGGGTTGTTACGCGGGCGCTGCTCCCGACGCTAGGATGGGGACTGCTCATCGCGCTCACGAGTAGCATTCTGCCGATGGCGGTAATCGTCTGGGGGGCCCGCACCGGCCGATGGGACGGCCACCATGTCCGTAACCGACGAGGGCGGCTGATCCCCCTGCTCGCCACTATCGGATTCAGTGCCATCGGCCTGGGGCTACTTATCGTTCTCCGTGCGCCATGGCCGCTCATCGCCCTCGATCTCACATTGCTCGCCACACTGTTCGTCACCAGCGCGATCACTCTTGCATGGAAAGTATCGATCCACGCTGCTGTCTGCATGAGTGCGGTGGCGATCATGGCCTCATCAGGCGGTCCGGAATGGTGGGCGGCGGCGCTGTTAGTGGGTGCGGTTGCCTGGTCGCGCGTGCATCTTCATGACCACGCCACAGCGCAGGTAATCGTCGGTGCACTGATAGGGCTACTTGCCGGTGGAATGTTTACACTGTTAACTCTATAGAAACTCCAAGAAGAGATAGTGGCGTGCGATGTGCGGTCACCTTGGATAGGAAGAGATGAAATATGTCATCTGATCACAGGCAGGGCAACCGTGATTAACGCCGGAGCAGAAAGCGCCGCGCGGGCCCCGGACCTTCCGGATATCCCGTTGTTCGGTGGTGTCACGGTCGGGCAGGTGTTCGTGGCGGTCGCGGCGGTCGTGGTGCCCGCCACCGTGGTCGGGCATGTGCTGGTGTTGTGGGCGTGGGCCCGCGGCTGGGAACCGCACCGGCTGCGCAACCTCGCCCTGGTCATCGTGGCCGCTGCGGCGCTGGCCGGGCCGATCGTCGGCATGCTGCCCTGGTGGGGCCTGGAGCTGACGGCCTCGGCGGTGCGTCAGGCATGGGACGGCCACTACCTGCCCGCCGGGATCGACTCCGCCGCCGCGACCGCCCCTCTGGTGGCGATCACGTCCTGGGTGTGGTGGCACCTTTACACCAAGCGGATGCGGTCCGGTGTCGCCCAGGCCGCCGGGGAACGCCACGTCCGCCGCCAGCTACACATCCGCGCCGGTGCGGCGGCCCGCCGCGCCCGCCGCGAGCGCACCCCGCTGGCCAGCCACGGCCGTGACGGCACACCGTCGGTCGTCCTCGGCCCACGTTATGACACCGTCCGCGCCCAGCCGGACCTACTCACCGACACCCTGCGTCGACGCGCCGCGCCGTGGTTACAGGTCCCGATGCCCGCGATCGCCCTCCACACTGTCTGCCTGGCCGAGACCGGCGCCGGGAAGACCACGATGCTGGTGCGCTGCTCAGCCTGCTGGGCCGAAATCACCTGGACCGCCTACAACCAGCAACAGCACGGCGCTGCGGGATCACGGCCGTTGGTGATCTTCCTCGCGGCGAAAGGCGGCCCCGACGCCGACACCGACGCCCACGACTGGGCCGACGCGATGGAAGACCTCGGCCTGCACCCGGACCGGATCGGCGTGTTCCCGTTCGAGACGCGGCTGAACATGTGGCGCATGCCCGCCACCCAGCTGCGCGCCGCCCTGCACAAGCTCGCGAAAACCGATCACCGCTTCTACGACGTCCTGCAACGCGGCCTACTCCACCTGATCATCGACGCACCCACCGAGAAACCGCCCGCGTCGTCGGCGGAGTTCCTGCAACGCCTCGCCCCGGCCTGGCTCACGGCGGCGTGGGCGGGACATCCGGTCGAGGAACGCGCCATCGCCGCCCTGACCAAGACCACCGGCGCCGGAGCGGGCGCCTCATCGCTCGACAGCGACCTGTTGCTGTTCGCCGATTTGTTCCGCAGCATCGGCGGCGACTTCGACGCCGGACAACCCTTGTCGGACTTCGACGCCCTCTACGTCTCCGTCCCCGGCGCCACCGACCAGGTCGTCGCCGCCACCAAGACCGCCGTCCTCATCGAACTGCTCACCTACGAACTCGGTGTCGCTCACGACGGGCAACGCCGGCAGGTGTTGTTCGTCATCGACGAGTTCTCCGCGGTCTCCGGTGACACCGCCGGCGACGTCATCAACCTCGTCGAACGGCTGCGTTCCCTGGGCGGCTCGGTCATCGTGTCCGCCCAATCCTATGAAGGCCTCGCCGACACCGAAGACCAACGCCGCCGCCTGCTGGGCGCGATGGGCGGCGGCGCCCTACTCGGCCGCACCAGCAACGCCGAACAACTCGCCGAACGGTTCGGGACGCGGCTGGTCGACGAAGTCGGCTACCAACTCGACGGTGGCCGCACAACCGGTGTCGGCACCGTGCGCCGCCAGCACACCTACCTGCTCGACCCGAACCGGCTCCGACAACTCCCCCGCCACCACCTCGCCTACGCCACACCCGACCAGGTCGTCTACGGCGTCGTCGCCCCCCTCGCCGCCTCGCCCGCGATCGTCGGCTCGCCACGGCGCACCGCACCCACCAACGGCCCGGCACTGTCCCGGCGCCGACTCACCGCCGCCCAGGCCGCCGCGATCAACCGGCGGCTCCGCCGACCCGGCACCACGACCGGTAACGGCGCCCGGGCCACCGGCGGCGGAGATGGCCAGGCCCCGGACTGGACCGGGGACGACTGGACACACGACACCAGCAACGAGGACCCACGATGAGCCCGAGCCCGAGTGTCCATCCTGAACAGGCGCGGGCCGCCGCCGCGGCGCTGCTCGGTGTCCCCGCCGGCGCCTCACCTGAGCTGCTACGGACCGCGTGGCGGGCCGCCGCCCGCCATCACCACCCAGACCGGGGCGGCGACCCGGAACGGTTCATCGCCCTGACCAGCGCCTACGAACTACTCACCACACCACCAGCGCCACCGCGAGCAACTCCACACACGACGACACCGGCGGGGCCGGCGGGGCCGCGCGCGTCGGCGCCGGCCATCGGTGGGCTTCTGTTCCTACGGGCTTTCGGGCTGCTCGCTGCCGTCGGTGTCCTCACCGCTGGTGTCGCCCTGGTCGCCGCGCCGGTCGTGGCCGCGATGGTCGCGTTGCTGGGCGCGGTAGCGGCTGCCCACCATGTCTACCTGGCCGCCGCCCACGCTGAATCCCGCTCGCCGGTAAGCGGTCCCTGACTGTGGGGCGGGCGCCGTCCAGACCGCGCTTTGCTCCGACCGCGAAACAGGAACTCCGGCGCCCGCCACCAGCGACGATAGCCTCAACCGGTCGTCGTGTGTGTCCGACGAGGTCACCGGATGCCCGACGACGGACCGGCGCCGGTCGTGATCCGCTCCCCGCCCGGGGAACCCGCGGGCGCCGTAGCCGTAGCGGGGTGGAGCCGGGCGCGGCCCTGCCCGGTCGGGCTTCACCAGCCGGGACGGGCTGTCTTGCACACTCACCACGCCACGACCGAGGTCGAGCGCGGTCTGCGACCGCCACGCCCCGAACGCTTGATGAAGGTCGGCGGGGACGTCGATGCTGAGCCGGACGGTCGTGGGACGCCCGAAACCGGCACCGATCTGACGTACCTGGCCTGGTAGCTGCTGCTGGTTCATCCGGTCTGTTCGTGGTCGGGGCAGGTCGGGTCGGTGCATTCTCGCCAGCCGAGGAACTCCCCCGGGGCCAACCACGCCGGGGCCGCGGTGGCGGCATAGAGGCCTTCGACCTGGGCGATGCTCATGTCCAGGTCATAGCAGACCGTCGGATCGGCGGCGAGCCGCCCGAACGCGGTCTTCGCGATCCGGGCGGCGAAACCGATCGCGGTCTGCGGGGACCGAGCGATCACGACCGTCGCCAGGCCGACACCGAGACCGGTGACGAGGTCGGCTTTCGTCCCGACCAGCTTCCCGTTGTGCTCGCGTTGCTGGCGGCGCATCGCGGTCCGTAACGGCGCCGCGATCGCTGTCGCGACCTGCGGCGACACCTCAAGGAGTTGCATCACGCAATGAAAACTCTTCGCCACCAGCGCACCCCCCATAGGTCCAGGTCCAGGATAGTCCGATTCATGCCGCGCTAGTCGATCTTGCGGGTGCTGGTCTGGAGGCCGTCGGCGCCGACGACCCTGCTGGCGAGACGTTCGACCTCGGCGGCGGTGAACCGGTCAGGCAACGCGACCGGGAGAAGCCGGAAACCGTCACGGATCGTGTTCAGCGCGGTCGCCAGCCCGGCGACATGGTTACGGGCGACGACGTCGATCTCCACGCTGAGCAGGTCACGGTCATGGCCGTGACGAGCCGGATTCAGAATGACCGCAGCAACCGCACGGGACAGCACACCACGCCACAACAGCCCGATGAAGTGCTCACCCAGGACCTCCGCCGCCCCGGGAAGGTCCTTCCCCGGCAGATCGAAATCCTGACGACAGACGACCAACACCCTGCTCACGCCCACCGGCCTCATCGTCCTTACCGCGCCGACCGCCGCGGCCCCGGCTCCCAACACGGAACCTCGGTGATGTCCCGGATCGCCCACTTCAGCTGCGGCGCCAACGCCTCCGGGGACCGCGCCCGCGCCCGCCGCGCCCGGTCCCGCTCCACAAACTCCCCCGCAACATCCTGAACCTGCCCCAACACATTCGGCGCGCACCAATACATCACACCGACACACTCCAACTCCCGAGCACGGTCCACCACCGCCGACAACAAACCCGCCACCATATCCGCCTCCCCATTCTTCGGCGGCGACTCAAGATAGCGTGACCGCGTTTTCCGCGACAACTCCACCTCCACCAAAGCGCGGCGCCCATCCGGGAAAACCTCAACCCCATCCGGCATATGCGGCACCGGCACACCCCGCGGACGCCACCCCGTTAAATGCTGCAACGTCCGCTCCGACACCCACCGCCCCACATCCAAACCCACCCGATGAAACCGCACCGCCGCCACCGCACGAACATGCCCCGACACCGTCTGCCGCGGCCGCCACCCCGGCACATCCCACCCCAACAACTCCCGCACCAACGTCCGCGACGGCCACACCCACATCGCCCCCGCATCCACCTTCCCCGTACACACCCACCCCGCACGCTTCCAACGCCCCACCACCGCATGCGCCGCCTGCGCCGACACCCCCAACACACTCGACAACAAATCCAGAGGCAACCCATACTGATGCGCAGCAATCTCCAACAAACCCGTATCCCGCGCCGTCAACACCACCGAACCCGCATCCCGACGCCGCGCACGCACCCGCTCACCGACTTCACCCAACACCACAACCGCCCTTTCCTGCTACCCATCCGAAATATTCCGCCAACAACATCGCACACCACCGAGGCGTCAGCGAGGTGAACAACCCCACCCGCCGCAAAAGATCACCACCCAACCCGACCACCCCGATAAACCGAGGATTTGACTACGCCGATGCGCAGCGAGACGAACAACCCACCTACGAACAGATACACCCAACCCAACCCAACCACCACCATCCCCACAGTCTGTTGACTTTGACCTTGACCTTGCTTTTTTAAAGGCATTGAACTTCGTACTAGAACACTGGGGTCACTCCGTGACCCGGTCGGGCTGGGGGGCCGGGGCCCGACACCACCCCCGGCCGTCAGCGAAGCAGGCTGGGGGTGGTGTCGGGCTGGGGGGCCGGGGCCGACACCACCCCCAGCCTGCTTCGCTGACGGCCGGGGGTGGTGTCGGGCCCCGGCCCCCCAGCCCGACCGGGTCACGGAGTGACCCCAGTGTTCTAGTACGAAGTTCAATGCCTTTAAAAAAGCAAGGTCAAGGTCAAAGTCAACAGACTGTGGGGATGGTGGTGGTTGGGTTGGGTTGGGTGTATCTGTTCGTAGGTGGGTTGTTCGTCTCGCTGCGCATCGGCGTAGTCAAATCCTCGGTTTATCGGGGTGGTCGGGTTGGGTGGTGATCTTTTGCGGCGGGTGGGGTTGTTCACCTCGCTGACGCCTCGGTGGTGTGCGATGTTGTTGGCGGAATATTTCGGATGGGTAGCAGGAAAGGGCGGTTGTGGTGTTGGGTGAAGTCGGTGAGCGGGTGCGTGCGCGGCGTCGGGATGCGGGTTCGGTGGTGTTGACGGCGCGGGATACGGGTTTGTTGGAGATTGCTGCGCATCAGTATGGGTTGCCTCTGGATTTGTTGTCGAGTGTGTTGGGGGTGTCGGCGCAGGCGGCGCATGCGGTGGTGGGGCGTTGGAAGCGTGCGGGGTGGGTGTGTACGGGGAAGGTGGATGCGGGGGCGATGTGGGTGTGGCCGTCGCGGACGTTGGTGCGGGAGTTGTTGGGGTGGGATGTGCCGGGGTGGCGGCCGCGGCAGACGGTGTCGGGGCATGTTCGTGCGGTGGCGGCGGTGCGGTTTCATCGGGTGGGTTTGGATGTGGGGCGGTGGGTGTCGGAGCGGACGTTGCAGCATTTAACGGGGTGGCGTCCGCGGGGTGTGCCGGTGCCGCATATGCCGGATGGGGTTGAGGTTTTCCCGGATGGGCGCCGCGCTTTGGTGGAGGTGGAGTTGTCGCGGAAAACGCGGTCACGCTATCTTGAGTCGCCGCCGAAGAATGGGGAGGCGGATATGGTGGCGGGTTTGTTGTCGGCGGTGGTGGACCGTGCTCGGGAGTTGGAGTGTGTCGGTGTGATGTATTGGTGCGCGCCGAATGTGTTGGGGCAGGTTCAGGATGTTGCGGGGGAGTTTGTGGAGCGGGACCGGGCGCGGCGGGCGCGGGCGCGGTCCCCGGAGGCGTTGGCGCCGCAGCTGAAGTGGGCGATCCGGGACATCACCGAGGTTCCGTGTTGGGAGCCGGGGCCGCGGCGGTCGGCGCGGTAAGGACGATGAGGCCGGTGGGCGTGAGCAGGGTGTTGGTCGTCTGTCGTCAGGATTTCGATCTGCCGGGGAAGGACCTTCCCGGGGCGGCGGAGGTCCTGGGTGAGCACTTCATCGGGCTGTTGTGGCGTGGTGTGCTGTCCCGTGCGGTTGCTGCGGTCATTCTGAATCCGGCTCGTCACGGCCATGACCGTGACCTGCTCAGCGTGGAGATCGACGTCGTCGCCCGTAACCATGTCGCCGGGCTGGCGACCGCGCTGAACACGATCCGTGACGGTTTCCGGCTTCTCCCGGTCGCGTTGCCTGACCGGTTCACCGCCGCCGAGGTCGAACGTCTCGCCAGCAGGGTCGTCGGCGCCGACGGCCTCCAGACCAGCACCCGCAAGATCGACTAGCGCGGCATGAATCGGACTATCCTGGACCTGGACCTATGGGGGGTGCGCTGGTGGCGAAGAGTTTTCATTGCGTGATGCAACTCCTTGAGGTGTCGCCGCAGGTCGCGACAGCGATCGCGGCGCCGTTACGGACCGCGATGCGCCGCCAGCAACGCGAGCACAACGGGAAGCTGGTCGGGACGAAAGCCGACCTCGTCACCGGTCTCGGTGTCGGCCTGGCGACGGTCGTGATCGCTCGGTCCCCGCAGACCGCGATCGGTTTCGCCGCCCGGATCGCGAAGACCGCGTTCGGGCGGCTCGCCGCCGATCCGACGGTCTGCTATGACCTGGACATGAGCATCGCCCAGGTCGAAGGCCTCTATGCCGCCACCGCGGCCCCGGCGTGGTTGGCCCCGGGGGAGTTCCTCGGCTGGCGAGAATGCACCGACCCGACCTGCCCCGACCACGAACAGACCGGATGAACCAGCAGCAGCTACCAGGCCAGGTACGTCAGATCGGTGCCGGTTTCGGGCGTCCCACGACCGTCCGGCTCAGCATCGACGTCCCCGCCGACCTTCATCAAGCGTTCGGGGCGTGGCGGTCGCAGACCGCGCTCGACCTCGGTCGTGGCGTGGTGAGTGTGCAAGACAGCCCGTCCCGGCTGGTGAAGCCCGACCGGGCAGGGCCGCGCCCGGCTCCACCCCGCTACGGCTACGGCGCCCGCGGGTTCCCCGGGCGGGGAGCGGATCACGACCGGCGCCGGTCCGTCGTCGGGCATCCGGTGACCTCGTCGGACACACACGACGACCGGTTGAGGC
The DNA here is from genome assembly GCF_020496245.1 of Pseudonocardia sp. ICBG601. NCBI lineage: Bacteria > Bacillati > Actinomycetota > Actinomycetes > Pseudonocardiales > Pseudonocardiaceae > Pseudonocardia > Pseudonocardia sp. ICBG601. The sequence continues at coordinate 20,196 of NZ_JAHLJA010000279.1, forward strand.
TATCGTCGCTGGTGGCGGGCGCCGGAGTTCCTGTTTCGCGGTCGGAGCAAAGCGCGGTCTGGACGGCGCCCGCCCCACAGTCAGGGACCGCTTACCGGCGAGCGGGATTCAGCGTGGGCGGCGGCCAGGTAGACATGGTGGGCAGCCGCTACCGCGCCCAGCAACGCGACCATCGCGGCCACGACCGGCGCGGCGACCAGGGCGACACCAGCGGTGAGGACACCGACGGCAGCGAGCAGCCCGAAAGCCCGTAGGAACAGAAGCCCACCGATGGCCGGCGCCGACGCGCGCGGCCCCGCCGGCCCCGCCGGTGTCGTCGTGTGTGGAGTTGCTCGCGGTGGCGCTGGTGGTGTGGTGAGTAGTTCGTAGGCGCTGGTCAGGGCGATGAACCGTTCCGGGTCGCCGCCCCGGTCTGGGTGGTGATGGCGGGCGGCGGCCCGCCACGCGGTCCGTAGCAGCTCAGGTGAGGCGCCGGCGGGGACACCGAGCAGCGCCGCGGCGGCGGCCCGCGCCTGTTCAGGATGGACACTCGGGCTCGGGCTCATCGTGGGTCCTCGTTGCTGGTGTCGTGTGTCCAGTCGTCCCCGGTCCAGTCCGGGGCCTGGCCATCTCCGCCGCCGGTGGCCCGGGCGCCGTTACCGGTCGTGGTGCCGGGTCGGCGGAGCCGCCGGTTGATCGCGGCGGCCTGGGCGGCGGTGAGTCGGCGCCGGGACAGTGCCGGGCCGTTGGTGGGTGCGGTGCGCCGTGGCGAGCCGACGATCGCGGGCGAGGCGGCGAGGGGGGCGACGACGCCGTAGACGACCTGGTCGGGTGTGGCGTAGGCGAGGTGGTGGCGGGGGAGTTGTCGGAGCCGGTTCGGGTCGAGCAGGTAGGTGTGCTGGCGGCGCACGGTGCCGACACCGGTTGTGCGGCCACCGTCGAGTTGGTAGCCGACTTCGTCGACCAGCCGCGTCCCGAACCGTTCGGCGAGTTGTTCGGCGTTGCTGGTGCGGCCGAGTAGGGCGCCGCCGCCCATCGCGCCCAGCAGGCGGCGGCGTTGGTCTTCGGTGTCGGCGAGGCCTTCATAGGATTGGGCGGACACGATGACCGAGCCGCCCAGGGAACGCAGCCGTTCGACGAGGTTGATGACGTCGCCGGCGGTGTCACCGGAGACCGCGGAGAACTCGTCGATGACGAACAACACCTGCCGGCGTTGCCCGTCGTGAGCGACACCGAGTTCGTAGGTGAGCAGTTCGATGAGGACGGCGGTCTTGGTGGCGGCGACGACCTGGTCGGTGGCGCCGGGGACGGAGACGTAGAGGGCGTCGAAGTCCGACAAGGGTTGTCCGGCGTCGAAGTCGCCGCCGATGCTGCGGAACAAATCGGCGAACAGCAACAGGTCGCTGTCGAGCGATGAGGCGCCCGCTCCGGCGCCGGTGGTCTTGGTCAGGGCGGCGATGGCGCGTTCCTCGACCGGATGTCCCGCCCACGCCGCCGTGAGCCAGGCCGGGGCGAGGCGTTGCAGGAACTCCGCCGACGACGCGGGCGGTTTCTCGGTGGGTGCGTCGATGATCAGGTGGAGTAGGCCGCGTTGCAGGACGTCGTAGAAGCGGTGATCGGTTTTCGCGAGCTTGTGCAGGGCGGCGCGCAGCTGGGTGGCGGGCATGCGCCACATGTTCAGCCGCGTCTCGAACGGGAACACGCCGATCCGGTCCGGGTGCAGGCCGAGGTCTTCCATCGCGTCGGCCCAGTCGTGGGCGTCGGTGTCGGCGTCGGGGCCGCCTTTCGCCGCGAGGAAGATCACCAACGGCCGTGATCCCGCAGCGCCGTGCTGTTGCTGGTTGTAGGCGGTCCAGGTGATTTCGGCCCAGCAGGCTGAGCAGCGCACCAGCATCGTGGTCTTCCCGGCGCCGGTCTCGGCCAGGCAGACAGTGTGGAGGGCGATCGCGGGCATCGGGACCTGTAACCACGGCGCGGCGCGTCGACGCAGGGTGTCGGTGAGTAGGTCCGGCTGGGCGCGGACGGTGTCATAACGTGGGCCGAGGACGACCGACGGTGTGCCGTCACGGCCGTGGCTGGCCAGCGGGGTGCGCTCGCGGCGGGCGCGGCGGGCCGCCGCACCGGCGCGGATGTGTAGCTGGCGGCGGACGTGGCGTTCCCCGGCGGCCTGGGCGACACCGGACCGCATCCGCTTGGTGTAAAGGTGCCACCACACCCAGGACGTGATCGCCACCAGAGGGGCGGTCGCGGCGGCGGAGTCGATCCCGGCGGGCAGGTAGTGGCCGTCCCATGCCTGACGCACCGCCGAGGCCGTCAGCTCCAGGCCCCACCAGGGCAGCATGCCGACGATCGGCCCGGCCAGCGCCGCAGCGGCCACGATGACCAGGGCGAGGTTGCGCAGCCGGTGCGGTTCCCAGCCGCGGGCCCACGCCCACAACACCAGCACATGCCCGACCACGGTGGCGGGCACCACGACCGCCGCGACCGCCACGAACACCTGCCCGACCGTGACACCACCGAACAACGGGATATCCGGAAGGTCCGGGGCCCGCGCGGCGCTTTCTGCTCCGGCGTTAATCACGGTTGCCCTGCCTGTGATCAGATGACATATTTCATCTCTTCCTATCCAAGGTGACCGCACATCGCACGCCACTATCTCTTCTTGGAGTTTCTATAGAGTTAACAGTGTAAACATTCCACCGGCAAGTAGCCCTATCAGTGCACCGACGATTACCTGCGCTGTGGCGTGGTCATGAAGATGCACGCGCGACCAGGCAACCGCACCCACTAACAGCGCCGCCGCCCACCATTCCGGACCGCCTGATGAGGCCATGATCGCCACCGCACTCATGCAGACAGCAGCGTGGATCGATACTTTCCATGCAAGAGTGATCGCGCTGGTGACGAACAGTGTGGCGAGCAATGTGAGATCGAGGGCGATGAGCGGCCATGGCGCACGGAGAACGATAAGTAGCCCCAGGCCGATGGCACTGAATCCGATAGTGGCGAGCAGGGGGATCAGCCGCCCTCGTCGGTTACGGACATGGTGGCCGTCCCATCGGCCGGTGCGGGCCCCCCAGACGATTACCGCCATCGGCAGAATGCTACTCGTGAGCGCGATGAGCAGTCCCCATCCTAGCGTCGGGAGCAGCGCCCGCGTAACAACCCAAGCGAGCGCCAGCGGCAGCAGTGCGACTACCACGGATGGGGCTAAAATCTCGGTTAGCACGCGGGCTGCCCGGTCGATGACCGTTTGAGTGTGGCCGGATACTCGATCAGGAGATGCCATAGTGCGCAAAACGCTACCCTAGCTGGTTGTCTGATTTTCTGTGGGGCTCAAGTCCGAGTCCGTCGGAGGTGAAGTGAGCATTCGATATAAATCAGGTGCCGCACGAAGAGCATGATAGGCTCGCAACAGCCGTCGCGCCTGAGCTTCGATGTCCATCTCCGGAATGGCATCAACCTCGGGAGTCTCCTTCTCCTTCTCCTTCTCCTTCTCCTTGCCTGGTTCTTGCTCGGCGGCCACTCCCCTCGCGAACACGTAGGCGTCGCTGAGAGCGGACACGCCTAGGTGGCCGCGCCCGGCGACGATTTCACGGGTCACCGCGACGTCCTTCTCAGCTTCGGTCACATGACGGGAAGCGCGGAGTTCAATGTCGCAGATTTCAAAGACTCGCCCGCACAAACGTGTTGTGGGGCTGACAGACGATTGGTGACGCTCGGCGAAGTATAGGTCCTTCAGGTTACCTTGGGCGATGAGCTCCCAGAGTGGCCTGAGTCGGCGGTAGAGGCGCTGATGCCGATAGTCAATTTGTTTGCGGACGATAAGTTTGACGAATTGGGGCGCCCAAAACCGCGAGAGCCAACCGAGAGTGCCGAGGACTAGTGCGACTAGCGGAAGTACCGTGCTGATGACGAGTTCCAGCGAGTCCTTATGGATTGTCCCCCACCTCGGGAGGAGCCCAACAGAGTAGGCGCCGACGCTCCACAAACGCCCGGCCAGATAGAGCAGTACTACAGCGCATACGGTGCGATGAAGATGCAGACTGACGCGACGCCATGCTTCCGGCTCCAAGCGGAGCTGCTTGGACAAAAGAACAGTAAGACCGATTATCGCCCACCCGAACCCAACACTGTATATCGTGTAATAAGCGATCACCGATGGATGTAGCCGGGGGACCAGGAAAACGGCCTCACTGATATGCGTTGCCGCGAAACATGCTGCCATTCCAGCGGAAGCAACCGACAGGACCGCGGCACGGCGCAGAATGAGCCGCCGCGCTGAAAGCAAGTCCAACTGACTAAACGCCACTACAGCGGTAACGCTCAACCCTGCCGCAAGAACCAGAACATTTCCCAGAAGCTGGGAAATGTTGGGGTAAACAATATCTATAATGTCCCTGCTGGGTGGGGCCATGACGGCCACTGCGAGCCCCAAGCTCGCCATGTACAACAACATTGCCCGTACTTCTGGCGGTGTAGTTCTACCCACCTTCCGTCGGTGAAGTCGCCATCGTATAGTAGCGACACAGAAACAGACCACGGGAAACAGATAGTACACCGTAGTGTTGGCAACTTCGGCAGGAGACATCTCGCCGCTAAACTCTTTCTGCGTTGGATATATGGGTTGTAATGCTCGATGCGGAGCACCTGAGTGCCGCTACCCACCCCCTTCCTGCGAGTCGCAATCTGTGTTTCCCGAGAAGCTTCGCAAGATGCGCAGGACAACCTCCCGATCCTGCTCCCCGATCTGTGTGCTCCGAAAGAAAATCTCCTTCACGTCCGCGCTTCGTGCCGCTACGAGGATTTCTATCTGCTTTTTAATGTCTTCCGCTTCGGGTCCGTCGAAGAAGTACCCAGCTGGAATTCTAAAGAATTCAGCTAAACCGCCTATGAAGTCCAGGGTGGGGTTTTTGCGTTGCCCGCGGCGGAGTACCCGCACGTACTGACTGGTCGCTTTATATCCGGCTTGTCGCACTCCGGCTGCGACTTCAGAATTTGAATAAGGTCCTCGCCCAGCGGGATAAAGATGGTCGAACAGATAGTTCAAGCGGTCAGCAAATGAATCGCTAGGATTGTGGTTCAGCTGGGATTCCTGGCCTTCTGATGTGCCCAACAGGTCTCCTTCGTCAAGCTTGCAATGCAGTAAAGCTACTCCAGTCGACAGCTCTTCGGCTGCACTCCTCACCGCCGAAAGTCGTTCTCATGCGAAGAGCTACAGTGTCACTCACTGCACCTTCTGTCTCCGATTTCGGCTCGGGC
>NZ_JAHLJA010000280.1:0-4103 GCF_020496245.1 Pseudonocardia sp. ICBG601
AGTCCTCGTAGACGCTCCTCCCGAGATAAACTGTCAGCGCCTCAGGAGTAATGCTGGCCATGCTTCGAAATAGAGGGGAATCTTCCGGCCTCCGCGCCGCGGCATGGTCGAGCACCATGTGTCCGACTTCATGCAGGATGATATGCGTAGCATGCGGAGCGTCCAATGGGAATCCTATCTCGTCATAGGTTCGCCTCGGGATGTATATTCCACACTCACCTCCTCCGAGTTCCCTAAATAAAAAGGTTCGCATCTTTATGGGCCGCCCCCTGTGGGTTTCTAATCGTTCCAGGTAGTCGCGGATCGACCCGTCAAAGTGGCCGATGGATTCGTTAAGATCGGAAATTACGCTCGCGCAGCGCTCAAGAACTTCCACATCAACTGACGGCTCTGTCACGGCGGCGGGGTTTCTCCGGAGACCTCTGCGTCGGCGAGGTGCGATCTGATCCTGCCCTCGGCGGGCCCATAGACCTCTACAACACCGAGGAGTGCCCCAAAATGTTATATCCATGTCGTAGGTCTCCGGTCCCGAAGAAGATGCGGGGAACTTTTCTTCGTCAGCCCCCAAGATGGGGACTCGCCATTTTTCGTCCTGCTCTCGTAGCGCTACGAGTCGCCGGAAGCAGCTTTCGACCGGGAGCCAGGACCCTGGATCGGCCGTCAGGGACCCCGTGGGGATTCCGATCCCCACAGCGACCTGGACGACTTCCTCCGCGGACAGCGCGACCCTCCCGTCCGAAGCCACCTGTCTCAGCACCCGGCGCGCATCAGGTCTCGGCCACGCCGAGTCGCTCCGCAGGCCGCGCGACTCGTGATCCAGCTTCAGCACGGTTGATGACAGAAAGCTGAGTCTTTCGAGTAAGGTTCCATCAACTGATCGTGTCGTCACGCGTACTCCACGTAGGCGCACTGCGGCAGGGGTAGGCCACTTCGCCCGGCGATCGTTCTTCGCGTCATCCGCCTCCACCTATCCGAACTATAGTTTGCTGACCCTAGCAGGGCATGCGGTCCCCGTCGCCACCGAGGCGGCCACGCCGGCCCGTCGCCTTTGCGATTTCCCCAGGTACATTGCCATATATCTAGCAGTATTGCGGACCCGCAGCGCCCAGTCTATAGTTTGGGCGCTCAGATGCGAGGGAGGCGCGATGATCGGTGTAAGCATGGACGGTGCGGCACTCGGCTTCCCGTCTGTCTCCGGCTGCGATCGGCCGGTCTGATGTCACGACGCAGCAGTCCTGGTCCCGCCGAGTGCGTCTCTCCGTGGCTGGTAGCGCCAGGACTCGGTTCCCGGGACACGGCGTCCGACAGTGCAGAACCTCGGGATGATCTTGGGACCGCATCCGTGCACGTCATTACCTCGCGGCGCCCACGACCGGACCGTCCAGCAGCGCAGCGTGGAGGGCCCGGCGGGCACTACTGCTCTGCTGCGCCCGATCCTGGTGATCATGTTGAGTTAGCGTCGCCGCAGGTCAGGTTCGACGAAGCGTTCCCAGCGGCGGCGCCGCGGCGGCGGCCTCTCGACCGTGTCCCGGCGGAGCCGTCGTTCGCCCGTGCGGTGCGTTCGGTGGAGCCGGTGTCGGATGTGGAGGCGTCGGCGTTCGCTGCCCGCTTCGCCTGCGATTTCCAGTCGTTCGACGAGGACGTGCCGTGGCGCCGCGCTGAGGTCCTGCGCGAGGTCCTGGCCGATGTGCAGGCGTGTACGTGGGGCTGGTCCGGTGCGGGCCGTCAGCGTGCGGATTCCCCGTTGCCGGGGCGGTTGTATCGGCGGTCGGACACGGTGGTGTTCGTCGAGGTCGTCGTCCGCGCCACGCCGTACGTCCGTGCTGGAACAGCGCCCGAGGCCGATGACTCGGCTGTGTCCGCCGCTGAGCACAGCGGTCTGGTGGAGCCGGCGGGGACGATCGGCCGCTCGTGCGCCCCGCCGGAGTCGGCCGCGGTGTGGACCGCGGTCGAGCCGCGGTGGGTGCGGATGACTGTGCCGGTCACCCGCGCCGCGGAGGACGGCCGTCTGGTCGTCGATCCCGGTCTGCTCACCGGGCCCACCGGTAACGAAACAGGCGGTGGTCGTTGATGTCGGGTAATCATGTGTCGTCGTCGGAGGCGGCGGAGTCGGGTGGGACGCCGGCGTGGCTGACCGGGGATGCTGCGGCGTGGGCGGTTCCCGGTACGCCGCCCGCGGCCGAGCCGCCGGTGTCGGCTCCCGAGGGCACGGGCGGGTCCCCGGAACCGCCGGTGGCTCCCGCCGCGGACCCGCAGACTGTTCGATCTGCTGTCGAGCCGCCGGAACCAGCGGCACCGCCGGCGGCGTTCTGGAGCACCGACACCGCCGAGTCCGGCGATGGCTCCGCACCTGGAGCACCCGGGTTTTCCGATGGTGGTGCGTTCGCTGATGTGGTGCGTCCGAAGCTCGCGGCGCCGACGCATGGTTGGCGGGCTGCGGTCTACGCGCTCACGGCTGGTCGGTGGAATCCGGGCCTGTCCGAGGCCGAGCTGCGGTTGAAGGACCAGGTGCGGCGGGTCACGACACCGCTGTCCGGGCCGTTCTCCGTCGCGGTCGGCAGCATCAAAGGTGGTGTCGGGAAGACGACGTGTACCGGTGTGCTCGGGCTGGCGATGGCCGAGTACCGCGGGGACCGAGTCATCGCGATCGACGCCAATCCCGACGCGGGGACCTTGGGTGACCGCCTGGTCGGAGAGGCCCAGGCGGGGCGGCGGACGGTGCGTGACCTGCTACGCGACCTGGACCAGGTCCGTACTTCTACGCAGCTGTCGGGTTACACCCACCTCGCCGGCCGCTTACGCGTGCTCACCTCGGAGCAGGCCCCGGAGCTGTCGGAGATGTTCTCCGAGCGCGACTACGAGCGTGTCCTGCGGCTGCTCTCGATCTATCACGAGCTGCTGCTCACAGACTGCGGCACCGGCCTGGTGCATTCGGCGATGCAGGGCACGCTGCGCCACGCCGACTCCCTGGTCGTGGTGGGTGCGCCGACGAAGGACGGGGCGTCGCGGGCGGCGCGGACGTTGCAGTGGCTGGCCACCCACCAGGACTCGTCGGGCCGGTTTCGGTATCGGGACCTGGTCCGTGACGCCGTCGTCGTCCTGTCGTGTGATCGACAGTCCCGCTATGTCGATGACACCGTCATCCGCGACTACTTCGCCTCCAGGGTGCGGGCGGTGGTCGAACTGCCCGCCGACCCGCACCTGGCGACCGGGGACATCATCGATCTCGACGCCCTGGCCCCCGCGACGCGGGATGCGGTCCTCGAACTCGCCGCTGTGGTCGCCGACGGTTTCCAGAGCCGCACCCACGGTCTGGCCTCGCACGGTTTCCGCACCGACCACGCCGACCGTCAGGCCGGTATGCGGTGATCGGTTCCGGGCTGGTCACCGCCGTGGTGGGAGCGGTGACGTCGCTGGCGGTCGCGTTCGCTCCGGCCGCGCCTGTCCCGGCGGACGCACGAGTCGAATGCGGCTGGCGTATCACCGCGGTGCACGTCCTGGCCGAACTCGACGGCGATCGTTCCGAGCGGGCGCGGGCGTGGCGGTCGGCGTTGACCAGCGTCGGCGCCGACCAGCCCGGCTTCATCCCCGCCACCTGCTACCAGGCCGGGAACCACCCGGATGATCATGAAAGCGGATCCACCGATCATCCAGCACAGACCGGACAGACCGGACAGGACGCGCAGGGCGGTTCTTCTGCGCTGCCGGGCGTGCCCGGCCAGGGCGACACCGCAGGTGAGGTGTTCGGCTGGGGTGCCCCGGACGTTGTCGACGACTTCACCGGCACACAGCTGGGGCCCGGGTGGAACGCCTACGACGGCCCCGGGCATGCCGGGAACGGCACCCGCTCCCCGGCCGCGGCGACCGTCGCTGACGGCATTCTGACGATCGACGGGACCGGGGACGGCACGACCGCCGGCCTGGCCTGGACCGCGCACTCCCAGAAATACGGCCGCTGGGAAGTGCGGATGCGCGCCCCGACCGGGTCCCCCTCCTACAACGCCCTCGCCCTGTTGTGGCCGACCGAGGAGAACTTCCCGGTCGGCGGGGAGATCGACTTCGCGGAGATCATGGACCCGGCCCGCGACAAGATCGAACTGTTC